>JBIKNN010000008.1:0-127500 GCA_044358575.1 Crocinitomicaceae bacterium | reverse complement strand
CATATGTTTTTGAGTTAACAAATGAAATTGGAACTATTTGTAAAATTGATTCTTCAAAAGATATTGGAGGAAAAAACATGGGTTTAACACCTATGGAACTATTAGCCGGCGCTCTGTCGGCCTGTATTTCAATAGATATTTTAATGATTCTAAACAAGCAAAAAATTGAAGTAAAAAAATATGGTGTTTATCTAGATGCAATTAAAAAAAATAGTATTCCTAGCCCTTTTGAGAAAATTCATCTTAATATAGAAATAGATGCGGAAGTTGAATCTGATAAAGTAGATCGTGCAATTAAGCTTTCAATTGAGAAATATTGCTCAGTAAAAGCAAGTTTGAATCCTAATATTCAAATTAGTTATGATATAATTATAATATCTAAATAAGGAACTGTACTTTTTAAAAAAATACTAGTCTTTTAACTTTAAATTAAACGAAGGATCAATTACTTCAGTCTTTGTTAATTTGATATATAATTCTGTTCTTCTGTTATCTTGATGTTCTTTTTCTGAGCAAATAATTGAATCAGCACAGCGGTTTTTAAGTCGTGTTTCACCGAAACCTTTTGCTATTATCTGAGAACTTGAAATTCCTTGGTTTAATATATAATTAACACAACTTTGAGAACGCTTCTCAGACAACCAAATATTATAATCGTGAGTCCCTCTACTATCAGTATGAGACTGTAATTCAACAAAAACCTGAGGATGATCTTTTAAATATTGAACCAATTTATTTAATTCTATTTTACCTTCAGGACGTAAATTATACAAATCAAAATCATATAGTATTAAACCCAAATTTATCCACTTTTCAGTAGATTCTTGAGTCATTTTAAGAGTGATGTCTATGGTGTTTCCACATTGATGTTTTATTAAGTTAATCGAAAGAGTGGTATCTTTAAAATTAATTGAACTTGCAACAATTGAATCCAAACTATAAAATTCTGGAGCTTGAAAATTAATTGAACTCACAACAATTGAATCTAAACTATAAAATTCATCAGCTTGAATAACAATATCCTCTTCAGCAAGACTAGAAATATATTTAGATTTAAAAACTCCCCCCATAAAAGCTGAAAGTTGAACCCCCGGCATTAAATTATTGTTTTCATCCGAAATTTTTATTCTAATAACTTGATTTTTGAGTTTTCCCTGTATTTTTAATTCAGAACTTACATTTTCTTTAAAGTCAAATTGAATGCTATCTGCTGCATATTCATCGTCACCTGCATAATATAAAGAATATGAAGAATTTAATTTTGGATTAAAATATAATTTACCTAATTTATCTGTTGTACGAACGACACTTAAAGAAGTCTCTAAGTCTGTAATTCTAATTGGAATATTAATTAGTGGCGTATTATCACATGCAATAACAGAAATTGAAGGTTTGGGTTTTTTGGTTGACCTAGCAATTAAAAATACTTTGTCCTTCCAATCGATGCGATTTGAAGAAAGATAACCTTTATCAGTTGAAGTATTTAGAAAAAAACTAAAATCATCTGAAGAGGTATTAATTGGGCTACCCAAATTTTCAGGCTCAAAAGTTAATAAATCTGATGAGAATATATCCAAACCGCCTTGACTTGGCCATCCATTAGATGAGAAGTATATAACTCCATCGTCTGTAAGAAATGGAAATAGCTCGTCCTTACTCGTGTTTATTGTATTACCCAAATTAATTGGTGCTTCAAATTCTGTACCATTCCACTTACATTTATATAAATCAGATTCTCCGAAACCTCCCGGCATATTTGAAGCAAAATATAAATCACCTATAACATCAATAACACCATGTCCACATGAATAAGAAGAATTATTCCATTTAAATAAATTTGTAGCAGACCATTTGTTGTCAGAAGATCTAAAAATAGTTAGTTCTAAATTAGCATACTTAATTTTATCTTTTTTGAAAATTTCTTTTTGATTACTTGTAATAACTGCAAGAGAATAATCTGGAGAAAAAGAAATTGGACCATCATGAGAATTAGTTCTTTTTATTTCTTTCCATAATACATCTTTATTCTTTTTTAAAATGGGATTAGGAATAAATATTAAATCTAAAAAATGTTGATTGGTTCTTCCATATAGACGATTAATAAAACCAGTATTTCTTTTATTTGATGCTAAAATAAGACCTTCTTTATATGGAACTGCTGCAAATTCCTCGCCTCTTTTTTGTGATCTAAAATTTTCAACTTTGTATTCTGAGATTTTTGAATTTGCTTCAATAATTTTCCCAGTATTTTTTGACCATAATAAAATAGAACTGTCTAAAGGAAATCTTTGAAGAGCAATTTGAACAGCGGTCTCTAGTAAATTATGTTTCTTATTAATACATAATAAAGAAAAATAAGAAGGGTAGTCTTTCGCTAATGCTTTGTTTTTATCTACCAAAATTTTAATCCAATACAATGCTTTTTCGTATTGCTCTGATTTTTCTGCAGCTTTTGCTGCCTGACGTAAATATTCCCAATCTCCTTTTTGTTTTTTCAAGAATACATTTGACAAATCTTCCCAAACTGGATAAGCTTCAACAAAATTGAATTGGCTAGATAGCTTTTGTGCATACTCTAATTTATAGGTTTGAGAATTTATTGAATTAACAAGAAACGCAAAAAATAAACTAAATAGTAATTGAAATTTCATATTTAAAAATATCTTGGACTAATAAATGCGCGGTTTTTAGATCTCAAATCAAATGAAAATAATATTTCATGGCTACCAAAATTATTCAATCGGAGATTATTTATTGGGTAATCAAATGAATATCCCAGTGTAAATGCTTCTTTTACAAGGAAAGAACTATTAAATCCTACTGACTCATTCGCCCTATACATTAATCCAATCCATAGCTTATTATAAAAAAGCATAGAATAATTAAAATCTACTGTTATTGGAGCATTTTGTGTGTACTTAATTAATATTGAAGGTTTTATGTCAGTAACACTATTTACATTAAAAACATAACCAGAAGTTAAATAATAGTGTCTTTGTAAAAATGATTTACTTGTATTATTATCAATTGACTTTTCAATTAATCTAGGAAGAGAAAAACCTAAATAGCCCTTATTTGAATGCAAATAAATTCCAGCACCGAAGTTCGGAGATACAGACTTATTTGAGGTGAGATAATTTATATCAGTATTATCATTCACAATTAAACCATTAAAATCATATTGATTCGAATTAATTCCAACTGAAGCACCAAATGACAAGCGTAAACTTTTAGAATTTAGTTGTAAATGATAGGCAAAATTACCCATAGCGCTTACATTTGAGCGTGAACCTATATTATCGTAACTCACATTTGCACCAAGTCCAATTCTTTTTCTTACTATTGGAGCGTGAATCGATAAAAACTGAGTACGAGGGGCACCTTCCCAGCCAACCCATTGAGAGCGATGAACAGCTGTTAAATTTAAAGATCCTCGTGTGCCGGCATAAGCTGGATTATAATTCAAGGGATTGAAAAAATACATAGATGCTTGAGCATCTTGTTGTGCATTTGAAACAAGTGAGCTTACTATAAATATAATAAGAAGTATTTTCTTCATAAGTCTACGGTTGAACTTCTAAATAACCTTTATACACATCTTGAGATTTTTTCATCGTATCAATTAAATAAAAATATGTAGATGCTGGCAAAGGCCCTGTTTTTCCTAGTCCAGTGTATGTTCCATCCCAATCATTTTCATAGGGTTCTGAACTAAAAACTAAATTACCCCATCTATTGTATACCCATACTTTGTTATCTGGATAAAGTTCTAAATTTTGAATAATCCAAGTATCATTTTTCCCATCACCATTTGGAGAAATAAACTGAGGTATAATAATTGGAATTAATTCTGTGCACCCTAAATCAAAAGAATTAGAAACTGAACATCCTGAATTATCTGTTACAGTTACACTATAATTTCCAGCATCAATTTCAGTATTATTAGCTCCAGTATTACCATTATCCCAATTATAAGAATAAGGACCTTGACCTCCACTTGCGATAACAGAAAGTGAACCATTAGCTTCACCACATTCTGAACCAATACTGTCAACAGGAGTAATAGAAATTAAACTTGGCTCTGTAATTATAATTGTAGTTTGATCTTCACATAAATCACTATTCGACACGTTTACAGTATATGAGCCTGGAGCTAATCCTGAAATAATAGGTCCAGAACCTACGTTTGGATTCCAGGTATAAGTTAAAGGACTAAAATTATCTGTTGAAATAGAAATAGAACCATTTGATAAACCGTAACAAGTAATATTTTCAGATGAAGAATCCGTTATATTTATTTGTGTAGGTGGATCAATTTGAATCAGTTCATTTGCGCTGCATCCAGTTGCATTATCCGTCATTGAAATAACATAAGTTCCGGCACTTCCTACTATTATTGAGTCATTTCCTTGACCAGAAATAATATTTGGACCCGACCACACTATACTCGAATTTGGGATGGAAACTGTGCCGTTTATTGAGGCGGTTGTTGAAATACATGAAATACCATCTGAAGGATTTAATGTATAAACATAATCTGGAGTTGGATTAATCGTAACACTAAAGACATCTTGAACAATTGGACATCCATTGAGTTGTGCAGATATTGTAATGTTTCCTACAATAGCACTAGAAGTAGTATTTGAAGGAGCAGTCCAAGATGCAATTTGACCAGAACCTGAAGAAGGAAGACCAATAGCAGTATTAGAATTTGTCCATGTAAAAGTTCCACCACTTGGTATTGTAGAAAAATCTACAGGATTAATTAAGGGTTGACCGGGACAAACTAAAATATTTGGAATATCATTCATGGAAATTTGAGGTTGAACAGTCACACTAACAATTAAATTTGAACTAGGACATTGCACATTTGAAATAGAAATAGTATAAAAAACTGTATCATTACTTGAAGTTAAACCGTCGTTTATTAAAATGTCATCAATATTTCCTGGGTTTCCATTTCCATTTGAAGAACCTGAAATACTTGGAGGAGCAATTGCAGTCCAAGTAATAATTGCCGATGAAACATTACTTTGAACAATAACATCAGGAGATTGACCACTACAAACCAATGTATCAAGAGTTGAAACTTCTAAATTTGCTGAAGGAGAAATCGTAACAATAAAATCAGTTACTGAAGGAGGACAACTTGGATCTAGAAGTGCAGTAACTGTAATTGTTCCAACAACTGGATTACCTGTATTATTAGCTGGAGTAGTCCAAGTAGGAACTTGTCCATTCCCGGAGGCTCCAATACCAATAGAAGTATTGTTATTAGTCCATGTATAAGTCGCTCCAACTGGAGAAGATATATAGTCTATTGGATTTAAAAGAGATCCAGGACAGAGAGTAGTGTCATTATTTTGATTCAAGTTAATCCCTGGTTGGACTGCAACAATTACCACAATTGAATCTCCGGGACAAGTAACATTATCAATATATATTGTGTAGGTAACATTTGCTATGGTAGTACCTGAATTAAATAAAGTTTGTGAAATATTATTCCCAGATCCAGAAGATGCCCCTGAAATTATACTTGGAAATGATGCTGTCCAAGTGAAAGTTGCATTTTGCAGATTACTAGATATATCAATATCAGTAGTTTCATTACTACATAAATAATCTTGTAAGGGCGATACTATCAAATTTCCCTGAGGATACACAAATAAAGTGTCAATAGCTGGAGGCAAATCAGAACAACCAACGCTTGCATTTATAACAACATATCCAAGAATATTTGATGTGTTTATTAATTGCACAGGAAATATAGTATCAGTTGTTGTTCCAGAACCATATACGGGATTAAATCCATTAACATTCAATACATCAGTTACTTCCCAAGTTATCAAATAACCTTCTATACTCGAAGACATAAAGATTGTATCCGACAAATCTCCTGAGCAGATAAAAGGATTGATTGGATTGATATTGACTCTTGAATTTGGAAGTATTGTAACTAAGTGCTCTACTGAATCAATACCACACGCGTTACCTGTATATAGCCAAACATGATAATCACCCGGAGTGTCAAAAGTAATTTCAAGCTCATTCTGAACAGGCGTATTCCAAGTTGCAAAATCATAAGAAGAACCTATAGCACCATTATTTGAGCCCAATGAACCAGACGTTACATTCCAACCATTTGATTCCAAAACAGACCAATAAAAACCATAATTGGTTGTACACCCGTTTTGATTTACATTTTCTCCGCTGTAAGATTGATTTGTAAATGTTACAGGTTCACCTTCACATATAGGAGATGCAGGAGAATAGCTATACATCGCGTCTGTACCAGTTGAAATAGTAATTGGGCCCAGAGTAGCAAAACTAGTACCACAACCATTTTGTGCAATTATTGTAGACTGAAATGCATTTTCAATAGTAATCGGTCCAACTTGATAACTCTCTCCACAAGATGAAGTATTAAAAACATGTGAAATAGTTGTATCGTTTGTAGATGAAAAAATGTTTGCTGGACTCCCATCAGTAAAAGAAACTGTATAAACAGTACCAGGAATATTATTAGATAAAACGTCTATAGAGTATGGAAAAGGCAGGCAGGTTGTCTGCCCTGAACCTGAAACAGTAATTATTGGAGCCTCACCATTAAAAATAAAATATTGTTTTACAACTTGGCATGCATTTGCTAAAACTACAGTGTGTGTAAGTAAAAATTGACCTAAACCATAATCATGTGAAATTTGATTCGTTGCAGATAAATCAGTTTGAACTGAATTAGGGCTTCCATCTCCCCAATTAAAAGTTTGAGTTACAGATGAAGCATATGAACTACTAAATTGAAATGATGTTATAGAATCACTTGTACAATTTCTAAAAAGTATTTGTCCATTTGTTGTACTTGTTCCAAAACTAGAGGCCGTATTTAGCAAAGTTAAATTGGAAATCGGAGATAAATTAACAACAACAGTTAAAGACGAATTACTTTGTTGTCCATTATTATTGTTAACATTTAAACTTGCTGTAGTAGATGAAATTGGACTACTATATTCAACCGTATGAGGGCCTATACCACTTGCTGTAGCTGGAATTGCCCCTACTCCAAAATTCCAAGTGTAGGTAGAACCTGAAAGCGTATTAGATGAAGTATTTACGAATGTAACAGCTTGTCCGACACAAACAGTAACTGTTCCACTTGAACTTGCCGGAAGCGAAATAAAAGATGCTGTTGGAGTTTGAGAAAATAAATTAGCATGAAACAAAAATATGAATGCTAAGATACTATTTCTCAAAATTTTGTATAACATACTTTTACTTTTAACAAATATAAATTATAAATTCATAAAAACGATTTATTTTTTTCTTTTAAGAAATTTTGAGTGTTATTTTCCTCAGAATTTTCTTTAGGCGTAAAATCATATTCCCAATTTGCCATTGGCGGCATACTCATTAAAATTGATTCAGTTCTTCCTGAAGAATAAATACCAAATTTAGTCCCTCTATCGTGTAATAAATTAAATTCAACATAACGCCCTCTTCTTAGCGCTTGCCATTTTAATTCTTCTAAAGTTGGTATTTGCACAACTTTTGATTCAATCTGATCTCTGTAAATAACAGGGAATTCCCGACCTAAATCCAAACAGAAATTTAATAATTGTTCTTTGGAAAGTCCGGAATTCTTATTCTGATTATCAAAAAATATACCGCCTACTCCTCTTGATTCATTACGATGAGGCAAGAAAAAATAAGAATCTGCATGCGATTTGAAAATTGAATAAAATTCAGGATTATACTGGTCACAAACTTTTTTTAGAGCAAGATGAAACGCTCGAGCGGCAGAAAAGTCAACATAATGAGGAGATAAGTCAATCCCTCCCCCGAACCAATAAGTTCCATTATCCAGCTCAAAATAGCGAACATTCATATGAATTATTGGATGTCTTGGATGTCTTGGATGTAAAACAACAGATACTCCAGAAGCAAAGAAATCACCATCAGCCATTGCTAATTGATTCCTCATAGCCTCAGTTACGTTTCCGTGAACTGCAGAAAAAGCTACACCTCCTTTTTCAATAATATTCCCCTCTGAAATAATTCGAGTATAACCACCACCGCCTTCTTTTCTTTTCCAGGCATCCTCCTTAAATAAACCTTTTTTATCTAATGTTTCTAGTTCATTACAAATAACTATTTGTAGTTTTCTAAATTCATTTTCAATTCTAAATTTATTTATTTCCATTAAAAATTTTGGATTTGTAATTTTCAAACTTTAAACGAAAACAACCAGTATTTTTTAATCCATCTCCATTAAAAATTTTCACAAATGAAAACTTTGTACTCAAGCCCATATTTTCTTGAATTCCTGTAAATAGATATTTACAGGAATTCAAAGTAACATCATAGGCATAACAAACGAATTCTGAGAGTTTTGATTGGCTGTAACTAGCTGCGAAAGAAGAAGAAAATTGAATATAATTTGGGTCTGATTCATCAATAAATTTAGAAGAATAATAAATAAAATTATAAGGTTTACTTTTTTCAGCTGTAATTAAAGTATTATTTAACCATTCTTTTAATCCAAATATTTGAGAATTGGTATCACTATAATTTCTATCAAGAAGCGCTAAAACTTTTTTCTTATCAGAAGATAAGAAAACAAATTGGGTTTGTTTACCTGACTTACTAAATTCATGATAATTTTTCCATGTAGCTTCGATAATTTCAATTTTTTTTGATTTAATAGATTCTTTTTGAAAAGCATCTAAAAAACATGCGTAATTTAAATTATCATCTATACTATCATTTTTAATGAGTATAATTGTTTGATCAACATGATTAATCACTAATTCTTTAGCCATAATTTTAATAAGTTCCTCTTTATCTGTAGTAGTTGAAACAGCATATTCATTTCCAATTAACAATTCTGGGAAACTTAAAATAGGATAAACTACTCGCACCTTGTTTTGTTTAGACCATTCAGATACAATATCCGCCTCATATTTGTCAAAAGGCGCAAAAATCAAATCAACTTTTTTGTTAGCAAATAATTCCAATTGCATATTAATACTCATACTTTTAGATTCATAGTCATATACATAAACGTTTGCTTTTACGTTCATCTTTTTAAGTTCATTAATCGCTAATTTTGCACCTTTGTAATATTCTAAAGCAAATTGCTTGATTTTTGATATTTGTTCTGAGGTAGAGTCTAAATAAAAAGGCAAAAAAATCAAAATATTAAAAGAATCTTGATTGGCAAAAACTGCAGCTTGTATTTTTTTAGTTGTATCCTCTGAGTTACTAGATCTTCTTTTTAAAGTTTCAATCTTATCTGCCCTAATTGGTATTTTGATTATTTGACCAGAATTAATTTTATTGGTCGTCATAGAATTTAATTTTTGAAGATCATCTATTGAAACCATAAATCGTTGAGAAATTGAATATAATGTTTCATTAGCAAGTACAGAATAGGAAATAATTGTATCTGAAAGTATTTTATCACTGACGATAAAATTTGAGTGCGATTGTGGTTTTTCTACTATTAAATCTTTATCATTTGAGTTCAATAAAGTGCCTATTGGAATTGGTTGGATTCCCCCAACTATTTTTAAGTTTCTGCCGACACTCAAAACAGACTGAGAAATGTCGTTGTACTTTACTAAAGTATCTATCGAAACAAAATATAATTTTGAGATAGAATATAGGGTCTCTTTCGGTTTGATTGAATGAAAAAAAGTTTTCTTCCTAACAGGAATTAAAATTATTTTATCAACATTTAAACTTTTTTCTAGTCCAGGATTGGCACTTAAAATTTCTCCAGTAGGGCAAGAATATAACTTTTGAATACTCTGAAGAGTTTCCCCAACTGAAATCCTATGTTCATAATAAACTTTTCCACCGATTGTAGTAATTTGAGAAAAGTTTTGGGCCGCCACTATTTCAGATAAAAATACAAGCACAAAAAAGCTAAAAAAGATATTTTTCATTTTATTAAATTTTATTCCCATTCAATTGTTGCTGGAGGTTTTGAACTAATATCGTAAGTAACTCTGTTAATTCCTTTAACCTGATTAATAATTTTATTTGATGTTTTTGCTAAAAAATCATATGGTAAATGACACCAATCAGCTGTCATTCCATCTGTAGAAGAAACTGCTCTAAGTGCAATGGCATTTTCATATGTTCGCTCATCACCCATCACTCCAACAGATTGAATTGGTAAAAAGATTGCTCCTGCTTGCCAAACAGAATCATACAAGCCATCTTCTTTTAAACCGTTGATGAAAATCGCATCAACTTCTTGAAGTATCTTTACTTTTTCCAAACTAACCTCACCAAGTATTCTTATCCCTAACCCTGGTCCAGGAAAAGGGTGACGCTCTAAAAGTTTATTATCGATCTTTAAAGATCGCCCAATTCTCCTTACTTCATCTTTAAAAAGTAAACGTAATGGCTCAACAACTTGTAATTTCATGTAATCAGGCAAACCACCAACGTTATGATGAGATTTTATTGTTTGAGACGGGCCACCTGTTCCAGAAATAGACTCAATTACATCAGGGTAAATTGTTCCTTGCCCAAGCCACTTTGCACCACTAACTTTTTTTGATTCTTCATCAAAAACATCTATAAATACTTTTCCTATTGCCTTTCTTTTCAATTCAGGATCAGTAAGTCCTTTAAGTGCTTCATAAAACTTATCCGCAGCACTTATTCCCTTAATATTTAAGCCCATTCCTTTGTATGACTCTAAAACAGTTGTAAATTCATCTTTACGTAAAAGACCATTATCAACAAAAATACAATGAAGGTTTTCACCAATTGCCTTGTGTAATAAAATTGCTGCAACAGAAGAATCAACTCCTCCAGATAAGCCTAAAATAACTTTATCATTTCCGATTTTAGTTTGTAAATCTGTAATTGTTTCTTCCACAAATGAATCAGGGGTCCAATCACAGCTACACTTACAAATAGTAACTACAAAATTAGAAAGTAGTGTTTTTCCTTCGCTGGTATGATATACTTCCGGATGAAATTGAATACCGAATGTTTGCTCATCATTTATCGCATATCCTGCAACAGAAACATCTTTAGTACTTGATATAATTTTATAATTAGATGGTATTTTTGAAATTGTATCCCCGTGTGACATCCATACCTGCGAATCAATTGTCATTCCTTTTGTTAAAATATTATTCGAATCAACAAAAGAAAGATTTGCTCGACCATATTCACGAATAGATGATGGTGAAACCTCACCTCCAAAATTATGAGCTAAAAATTGTGCTCCAAAACAAATCCCTAGTAATGGAATTTTTCCTTTTATTTGAGTTAAATCAGGTATTGGCGAAGAAGTATCTCTTACAGAAAATGGACTGCCTGAAAGAATAACTCCTTTGATATTTGAGTCAATTTTAGGAATTTTATTCCAAGGGTGTATTTCACAATAAACATTTAATTCGCGTATTCTTCTAGCTATTAACTGAGTATACTGAGATCCAAAATCTAATATCAATATTGTTTGATGCACAATACAAATATACATATTTTACATGGCAAAGCCACTTTTTTTAACATAAAAAAAACACAACAAAATTTAACTTTGGATTAAAATCCAAATCTAAAATTAGGAATAGAATTAAATTGCTTATGAAAAAATAAGAAGCCTAAAAAAAAATATAATTATTTAAATGATTAACTTTGGTGACTATAAAAAAAGAATAAATGATAGGGGACTTACTAAAAAAAATTTTTGGGGATAAAAATGCTAAAGATAAAAAGTTTTATTGGCCGTTTGTTGAGGAGGCGCTAGCTTTTCATGTTCAAATTAAAAACCTCAGTGATGACGAGTTAAGACAAAAAACAAAAAAATTTAAGGAGTTAATTAATGCTGAGAAATTAGACCTTGAAAATGAAATAACTCAGATAAGAACCCAAGCTGATGATTTAGAAACACCAATAGAAAATAAAGAAGATTTATTTGATAAAATTGATAAGCTTGAAAAAGCAATTGATGAACAAATTGAATTAAGTCTACTCAAAATTCTTCCAGAGGCGTTCGCTGTAATTAAAGAAACTGCTTTCAGATGGTCTAACAATGGTCAACTTGTTGTAACTGCAACAGATTTTGATCGTGAATTAGCTGTAAAAAAAGATGGGATCACGATAAAAGATGATCAAGCTATTTGGCATAATGAATGGACGGCAGCAGGAACGAAAATTATCTGGAACATGGTGCATTACGATGTTCAATTTATGGGAGGCGCTTGTCTTCACAAAGGAAACATTGCAGAAATGCAAACAGGTGAAGGAAAAACACTTGTTGCAACTTTACCAGTCTACTTAAATGCACTCGCTGAAAAAGGAGTTCACATTGTAACAGTTAATGATTATCTAGCAAAACGCGACTCTGAATGGATGGGGCCAATTTATCAATTTCACGGCCTTACTGTTGATTGTATTGACAAACATCAACCAAACTCAAGTGCAAGAAGAAATGCTTATGCCGCTGACATAACTTTTGGTACAAATAATGAGTTTGGCTTTGATTATTTAAGAGATAACATGGCCGGACATATTGATGATTTAGTTCAAAGAAAACACCATTATGCAATTGTTGATGAGGTCGATTCAGTATTAGTTGATGATGCTCGTACTCCCTTAATTATTTCCGGACCAACCCCAAAAGGAGATGAGCATGAGTTTCATGAACTGAAACCAAGAATTGAAAAAGTTGTAGCAGCACAAAAACAGTATGTGCAACAATGTCTTATCGAAGCAAAAAAATTATTGACTGTTATAAATACGCCGCCTGAAGATAAAAATGAAGCAAAAAAGATGCTTGAAGATGGTGGAATTGCCTTGTTGCGTGCTTTTAGAGGTTTGCCAAAAAACAGAACACTCATAAAATTCTTATCTGAACCAGGAATCAGAGTCCATTTGCAGAAAACAGAAAATTTTTACATGCAGGAGCAAGGAAAACAAATGAAAAAAATAGATAAAGATTTGTTTTTCGTAATTGATGAGAGGAATAATACTATTGAATTAACAGACCAAGGAATTGATCTTGTTTCAGGTTCTGAAGACAGAAATTTCTTTATTATGCCTGATATTGGAGCAGAAATTGCGGTAATTCAAAAACAAAATTTAGATAAAGAAAAATACCTCGAAATAAAAGATGCTTTAGTTAGAGAGTATTCTATAAAATCTGAACGTATTCATTCTGTTAGTCAGTTATTAAAAGCCTATACGCTTTTTGAAAAGGAAGTAGAATATGTTCTTTTAGATGGAAAAGTTAAAATTGTAGATGAATCTACTGGAAGAATTTTGGAGGGAAGAAGGTATTCTGATGGTCTTCACCAAGCAATCGAAGCAAAAGAAAATGTTCAGGTAGAAGCTGCTACACAAACCTATGCAACTGTTACACTACAAAATTACTTTAGAATGTATCATAAGCTTGCTGGAATGACTGGTACAGCTGAAACTGAAGCAAAGGAATTTTGGGATATTTACAAATTAGATGTAATTGTGGTGCCTCCAAATCGTCCTGTAACTAGAAAAGATCAAGACGATTTTGTTTATAAAACTGCTCGCGAAAAATACAATGCTGTTATTGAGGAAATTGAAGTTCTTGTAGCCGCTGGAAGACCTGTTTTAGTTGGTACAACAACAGTTGAAATTTCAGAATTGGTAAGTAGAATGCTCCAAATGAAGAAAATTCAGCACCAAGTTTTAAATGCAAAATACCACCAAAAAGAAGCTGAAATTGTTGCTAATGCTGGATTACCTGGAGCTGTTACAATTGCAACAAATATGGCGGGACGTGGTACAGACATCAAACTTGGTGAAGGTGTTAAAGAAGCAGGTGGATTAGCAATTATTGGAACTGAAAGACATGATTCAAGACGTGTAGACAGACAATTAAGAGGTCGAGCTGGTCGACAAGGTGATCCAGGTTCTTCTCGCTTTTTTGTTTCACTTGAAGATGATTTAATGCGAAAATTTGGCTCTGAACGAATTGCTAAATTAATGGATAGAATGGGACTGAAAGATGGAGAAGTTATTTCCCATGGCATGGTTTCAAAATCTATAGAACGAGCACAGAAAAAAGTAGAAGAAAACAACTTTGGAATGCGTAAACGTCTACTTGAATACGACGATGTAATGAATGCTCAGCGCGTAAAAATATACAAGAAACGTAAAAATGCACTTTTCGGTGATCGAATGGACATTGATGTTGACAACATGTTTTATGAGCTTTGCAGTTCCGTTGTTTCATTTAACGGACAAGGAACATTTCAGGATTTTGAATTGGAATTAGTTCGATTGATTGGTATTGATTCCCCAGTAGATGAAGCTGAATTCTTAAGTATGGATAAAGGGTTATTAGTCGATAAAGTGTACCAAGGAATGCGAGAACAATACGATCGAAAGTGCGATAAAATCGCAGCTAAAGCGCTTCCACAAATAAAACATGTCTACGAAACAATGTCAAATAAATACAAAAATATTGTATTCCCGTTAAGTGATGGCAGAAGAGAAATGGAACTGATTGTTAACCTTGAAGATGCCTATTCTACTCAAGGTAAAATCATCTCTAAATCGTTTGAAAAAAATATTATCCTTTCAAAAATTGATGATGAGTGGAAAGAACATTTACGCGAAATGGATGATTTGAGATCCGCTGTAAACAACGCAACGTATGAGCAAAAAGATCCGCTTGTTGTATATAAACTTGAGTCGTATGAGTTGTTTAAAGCTATGATGAATCGTTTGAATGAAGAGGCTGTAGATTTATTAATGCGAATGGATATTCCTGTTGAACAGCAATTGAAAAGTACAAATCAGGACGAAAAACAGAGTAACTACGAAAAATCTCAAACGAATTCTGATCGTACTTCTTCCACCCCACTTCCTCAATTTCAGGGAAGACAAGGTTTTCAGCAAGCAATTGAAAATTCGATGCATCAAGAAGAAAAAAGACAGCCAATTGTTGTAGATCCTAAAGTGGGAAGAAACGATGCCTGTCCTTGCGGAAGTGGAAAGAAATATAAGCAATGTCATGGGAAATGATGTCTATATACGACATTAAATCAATTGCTATAATAGGCTCTGGAAAAGTTGCAAATACACTTGGTAACCTAATTTATAAAAAAGGCATTGAAGTTTTTGCTGTTTCTAGTCGGAATAATGACACCGGAATTCCTTTAGCAAATAAACTAAATTGCCATTATACAGAAAACTACCTGGAACTTCAAGCAAATTTAATTCTTGTAGCTACAAATGATGATTCTGTAATAGAAATTATTAATTCCTTTCCAGAAAAGCAATTTATCGCATATACTGCTGGCTCGATTGACTTGGCAGAAATATATCATCCAAATTGTGGGGTTTTTTACCCCCTTCAAACATTTACAGAGAATAGAACGCTAGAAGTTGATCAAATTCCAATTCTTCTAGAAGCAAAGAATATTCACCTTCTTGGCTTACTTTCAGAACTCTGCGAAAAACTTGATTTCTCCTTTCAATTTAGCAATTCAGAACAGCGAAAATTAATTCATTTATCCGCAGTGATTGTCAATAATTTCGCAAATCACATCGTTTATATTGCACAACAGGAAGCTCAAAAGAATCATCTTGATTGGGAGCTGTTTAAGCCAATTCTTAATGAAACATTCTCAAAAATTCAGGAATTAGGAGCAAAAAACGCACAAACAGGGCCTGCAAGAAGAATGGACTTATCAGTTATTGCTGAACACGAACATTTATTAACTGGCACAAGCTTAGAACTATATAAACTATTAACAAAAAGTATTATTGAAACATATAAAAATGATTAGCTACAAAGAAAAATTAAACACTATTAGCACTTTTATCTTTGATGTTGATGGAGTTTTGACTGATGGAAAAGTGTACCTTTTTAAAGATGAAATTGTCCGAACAATTAATTCAAAAGATGCCTATGCCTTTCAGTATGCAGCTAAAATGGGCTACAATATTTTCATTATTTCTGGCGGAAATTCTGAAGAAGTGAGAACAAGACTCATGGAATTTGGTGTTACTGAAGTTCATTTATCTGTTCATGAAAAATTAACTTGCTATGAAGACATCAAAAAGAGGTTCAAACTTAAAGATGCTGAAATTTTATACATGGGAGATGATATTCCAGATATTCCGGTTTTAAAAAAAGTAGGTCTTTCTACCTGCCCACAAGATGCTGCAATAGATGTGAAAATGATTGTTTATTATCAATCACCTTATGATGGTGGTAAATGCTGCGCGAGAGATATTATTGAACAAACAATGCGCGTTCAGGATAAATGGCTAGATGAAAAAGCGTTTCAGTGGTAAAAAAATTAAGGAATAAATCTACTTTTTGAAAACATATTTAATTCACAGGTACTAGAAAAAAAACGTTTTCTATTCTTTGCAAGTATGTCGTAGAAAAAATCAAGAATAAACCTAGGAATTATAAATCCCAAATAAAAAAAAGAATAATACCATTTTAAAAAAGGGAGTAAGGCAAATAGTGCACGAGATTTAGAATAAATAATTCCATTTGAATAAAAATAGAGCGTTGTTAAATTACTACTTTCAATATCAAAATTACCAAGGAATTCACTTGAAAAATCACTTTGAAGTGCTGCAAAATTTAGTCTTTCATCAGATTCATTTTTTAAAATAAAACGAACACTGCGACTGCAAATTCCGCAAGTGCCATCATAAAAAAGAATATGTCTTTCGTCGCGCATATTTATTTTAAAAAAGACTTGAAATAATCACTTGCTAACAACATGCGAGAGCCATACCAGGAAAACATCTCGCCATCTACTAAAATCACTTTGGATGAGGGAAATAATTCCTGGAATTTTTTGCTGTGATTTTCAGAAAAAGGAAAGGGCTCCGAACTTAAAAACACAAAATCTGGATGTATGTTTTTTAAATCAGCTAAAGCAGGATACCTGTCTGCTTTACAAACGTTAGTAAATCCAATTTTAGAAATCATCGCATCTATAAAAGTATTTTTGCCAACAACATAAGCTGGTTCATCCCATATAAAATACAAGACACTTCTGCCCTGACCTATCGTTTCTAATTTTTGAAATCTACTTGTAATTTCAGTATTTAGAGTTTTGGCAATTTCTATTTTTCCGAAAAGTGATCCTATATCAAGAATAAAATCCAAAGCAGCATCAAATGTGTTTACATCACTCATCCAAACTGGAACAACCTTTTCCAAAATAGAAATATCTTCCTTTGTATTTTCCTCTTTATTCCCAATTATTAAGTCCGGTTTTAAAGCAATAATTTGATCTATATTTAATTTCTTAGTCCCTCCAATTCGTTGTTTCTTAGCATGCCAATTGTTTGGATGAACACAAAACTTTGTGATTGCTACAACTTCCTGTTCTAGTCCAAAATAATGTAATAATTCGGTTTGAGAAGGAACAAGAGATACAATACGCTTTAGCGGAAAAGAAAGTTCAACACTTCGTTGCATTTGATCTATAATGACCTTCTTTGTCATTAGGACATTGCTGATATAATGTCGTAGCGAGTTAGAATTTGAAAGCTACCATCAGATAGTTCAACTAAAACAGCTGCAGAATCTTTTGAAATTAATTTTGAAATATCTGCAATACTTGTTTCCTCTTTAACTATTGGAAAAGGCGCACCCATAATTGATGATATTGGAGCGTCTCGCAATTCAGGTTTTTCTACCAAAATTTTATAGATTTGATTGTCATCAATAGAACCTACAAATTTATTGTCTTTTAATACAGGAATTTGTGAAATACCATTCTTAGTCAATTTTGCAATTGCGTGAGAAACTAATTCCTCAGAATACAAAAAAACAAGTGACATATCTTTGTTTTTAGCTACTAAATCTTTGGCGGAATTTAAGTTTTCTTCTAAAAATCCACGCTCTCTCATCCAATCATCGTTAAATATTTTTCCAATATATCGACTTCCATGGTCATGAAACAAAACAACAACAATGTCATCTTTTGTGAGCTTATCCTTTAATTGCAAAACACCTTTTATAGCTGAACCAGCAGAATTACCTACAAAAATCCCTTCTTCTCGAGCCAAACGACGCGTATAAACTGCAGCATCTTTATCTGTTACTTTTTCAAATAAATCAATAACATCAAAATCAACATTTGCCGGAAGAATATCTTCGCCAATACCCTCTGTTATATATGGATAAATTTCATTTTGATCGAAAATTCCAGTTTCCTTATACTTTTTAAAAACCGAACCGTAAGTATCTATTCCCCAAATCTTAATATTGGGATTCTTCTCTTTTAGATATTTTCCAACTCCAGAAATTGTTCCGCCTGTTCCAACACCAACAACAAAATGTGTGATTTTACCCTCTGTTTGCTCCCAAATTTCAGGACCTGTTTGCTCGTAATGTGCAGTTCTATTGGATAAATTATCGTACTGATTTACATACCAAGAATTAGGAATTTCTGTTGCCAATCTTCTTGAAACTGAATAATACGAACGAGGGTCTGTTGGCTCCACAGCTGTTGGACAAACAACCACTTCAGATCCAACCGCACGTAAAATATCCATTTTTTCCTTTGATTGCTTGTCATTTAAAACACAAATTAATTTGTATCCTTTGATGATGCAAGCGAGTGCTAATCCCATTCCTGTATTTCCTGAAGTACCTTCAATTACTGTGCCTCCAGGCTTTAGCAAACCAGATTTTTCAGCGTCTTCAATCATTTTTATTGCCATTCTATCTTTCACAGAATTTCCTGGATTTGTTGTTTCAATCTTGGCAAAAACTTGCGCGGAAACATCTTTCGCTAATTTATTAATGCGAACAATTGGAGTATTTCCGATTGTATCCAGAATATTATTGTAGATTTTCATTCAATTTTGTTTCTGCAAAAGTAAGAATAAGGAACTTTATGAGGGTTATTTTTGTTAAAATAATATAACAAACGAAAAGCTTTTTAAAAATTTATTTCTTAACTTTCTTAACTTTGAAAAAAAAACACAATGAAATCAACTTTTTTATTCGCAACAATTTTTCTTTTAAATCTAAATGTAATAGCTCAACTTAATAATTGGCAAGCGTTTACAGACTCAATTCCGACCTTATCATCCCCACGAACATGCGATTTAAATCAAGATGGAATTGAAGATATTGTAATCGGTGGAGGAACAGACGGTGTTTATAGCAACAATGGAATTATGGCCTACAATGGCTTAAACGGATCTCTTTTGTGGAAAAGGCCATCAAGAAATGAAGTTTTTGGTAGCGCGATATTTCAAGATATTACAGGCGATGGAATTAAAGATGTTTTTATCACTGGTCGCCAAGCACAATTACTAGCCATTAACGGAGCTAACGGCTCACTTATTTGGGATTATTTTCCTTATAGTGTTAATCCTGCAGACAGCGGTTTGTACAATTTTTATAACCCGCAATTTATTGATGACGTAAATAACGACTCTTTTCCAGATATTTTAGTTTGCAATGGAGGAGATCATTCTGCACCTGAATGGGAAACAAATCGTCCACCAGGATATTTAATCGTTGTAAATGGTCTTAATGGCGCATTAATTGCAAAAGCCGTTGTTCCTGATAGTGCTGAGACTTATTGTTCTCCAATTGTTGCAGATATTCAAAATAATGGAACACAATGGATTCTTTATGGAACAGGTGGTGAAAATTTAGGAGGTTCATTCTGGGCAAGTCAGCTTAGCGACTTATTAAATAATACACTTATAAACTCTGTTGAATTAGCAAGTGATCTTAGCAAAGGATTTATTGCTCCTGCATCAATTTGTAAAACACAAGATAATTCATATGACATATTTATTCAGGCATTCGGAGGTAAAGTTTCTAAAATTAAAGGAAGTGATTTTTCTACTACTTGGAATTATCAACTTCAAGGAACAGAGTCTAGTGCAGCACCTACAATTGGAAGATTTTCAAGTGATTTGAATCAAGATGTTTTTTTAGTACTATTCAAAGGTATTGCTCCTTCGTATTCAGATTTCTATCAAGTTATGCTAGATGGAGAAACAGGCCAAGTCTTGTTTAAAGATAGTATTGGAAAATCAAATTATGCCGCTGCCGCTGCCTTAGACCTTGATAACAATGGACTTGATGAAGCAGTAATTTCAGTAAATTATTTTGAAAATGGGCACTACAAAAATAAAATTCATGCGCTTGATTTTGCTAATGGACTGATTTCACAATTAGGAAATACTAGAGCTGGCGTAAATCTTGGTTCTACTCCTTATTTTGGAGATATTGATCAAGATAATAACATCGATCTAATTTATAGCTACAAAAAAGATAGTTTAAACCCCGTTGGATGGAAAGGAATTTATTTAAATCTTATAGAATTAAGCAGTAGTATCCCAAATGCTGGAATTGCCTGGGGTTCTTATTTAGGAACAAATAATAATGGAGAATATTATTTATCTAGCACCGATTGTGGACCTGGAAGCGTAATTTCAAATGCTTCAATAATTCAACCTAGTTGTAACGGATTTGCAGATGGCTCAATTAATTTAACACTTGTAAATGGAAGCGGACCTCACACCTATTTATGGTCAACTGGAAGTACAAACTCCTCTCTTCAAAATCTCAGCGCAGGAAACTATTGGGTGCAGGTTACAAATTCATTGGATTGTTTTGAAATAATGAACTTTACTCTAATTGACCCCTTCGTAATTAGCTTTGGAGGAATAATGTCGCCAACTTGTCCCGAAGATGAAAATGGAGCTGCAGTAGTAAATTCATCTGGTTGTCAATGTATGTTTAGTACCTGTACATTTTTATGGGAAAATGGAATTACAACAAAACCTAATAATAACTTAGTAGAAGGATGGAACTCAGTTATTATTACCCATGCAAATGGTTGCCTTGTTACAGATTCTGTATTTGTGCCTTTTTCTGCTCCTGTAATTGATTCTTCATTTATAGGAAATGTTTTGTGTAACAATGGAGCAACAGGATACATACAAGTTTTTGATGGACCTATGAGTACTTCCGTTATTTATAACTGGTCAAATGGCTTCTCAACGAACACAATAACTGACTTAATTGCTGGAACCTATCAATTAATTGCAGAAGATACACGCGTTTGCATTGATACGCTAGAATTTATAGTAAGTGAGCCTGAAAACTTTTTAATTAATTTAGAAGGGAACGATGTGCTTTGCAACGGAGAATCAAATGGAAGTATTCTTACCTCAGCTAGTGGAGGAACTGCTCCTTATGTTATTTTTCTAAACAATCAAATAATTGACCCTGTAATTCTAAATCAACTTCCAACGGGCGACTACGAAATTTATGGGGTTGATTCACATGGATGTATGAGTCCAACAAGTCAAATTACATTAGATGAACCTTTAGCTCTTAGTAATACTTTTACTGTAACACTTGCAAGTGCCATAAATTCATTCGATGGCTCGATATTTTCGGCTGTTGAAGGTGGAACTCCACCCTATTCATTTATTTGGGAAGGACAGCAAAGTACAGAATCTAATCTTGTTTATCTTAATCCAGGATGGTATTCGCTCACTATTTTAGATTCAAATGACTGTGAATATTCTGATTCAGTTTATTTAGGATTATTAAACACCAATGAATTAGCTGAGTCAAACTTTTCAGTATATCCAAATCCAGCAACAAATGAAATTAACATTAATGGAATAAATGGCGAATCGGTTTCCTTTTATGACCTAAACGGAAAGTTGCTTGCAAAACACAAATTTACTGCAAATCAAAAAATTGATTTCTTAGCAAAAGGCCTCTATTATATTGAGGTTAAAACACCAGAAAGGACTTATTATTCGAAATTCTTAAAGGAATAATTTAGTTTATTCCTTTCCTAACATTCCATCTTTCAAATTTGAATCTGCAGGAACATTACCAAGCCATATTGAAAAAAGGGCTTTTTTAAATTCTAATCCATCAATTACACATAACTGCGTTCCATTTTTCTCTACAGTAACTCCTTTATTTGTAAGGTATTCGAAATTAATTTTATCACCTTTTTTAAATGCACCAGAAAAAGAATTTATGAATTTGCTGATTTGCTCTTTTGTTGCTTTTCCATGGCTGGCATTTTTAAATCCTTCTCTGACAGATTCCACAAATTTTTCACGGGTAACACTGTTTGAAACTAATTTAATTTGAATTACCATTGGTGCATCAGCATTTAAAATTTTCCCTGCATCTTTAGATTTTTGTTCTAAATATAATGCGCCAACATACAAATCAAAAAAGTACTTTTCCCGTAAGCCACCGCCATTTAAAACTAGATTATTAGCTCCTAGTTTTATTTCTGAATAAAAAGTAACACCATGTAAAACAGTTGTTTTATTTTGAGAGAAATTATAAAAGCTTAAAAAAATAAAAAGACTTGAGTATAAAAAATTAGTAGTTTTCATAATTATTTTAGATTTAGTATTTAGTTAATTATTTTTTAAAATTATAAAAATTAATCATCCCAATCCTCAGAATTTTCATTTTCTGCTATTAATTTTTTCCAATTATAGTCGCTTAACTCAGTATCACTTAGGATTTCTTTGTAATCATCAGCTGTAATATTAAATCGTTGAACTTCTTCTCCAGTATATGACTCTATTGCATCTAACAATAAATTTTCATCCTTACTACAAAAGGAAAGCGCCTGCCCGCGTTTATTTCCTCGACCAGTTCGACCACAGCGGTGCACATAATTTTCGGGATTGTCTGGCAAATCATAATTCACTACATAATCCATATCTGGAATATCAATTCCACGACAAGCAACATCAGTAGTAATTAGTACATTGTTGTCTCCACTTCTAAAACGATCTAATATGGCAAAGCGATCATTCTGCTCTATTCCGCCGTGAAGGGCTTCAGAGTTTACTGTCACTCTAGCCATGGCTGCAACAATTCTCTCTACTCGAACTTTCGTGCGTGCAAAAACAATGAATTTTTTTTCTGGATATTCTTTCAATATATTTTCTAAGAAAAACCTTTTATCATCCATTTCAATGGAAGCTACTGCATGGTCCACATTTTTAGAAACTGGATTTTGCGGGGAAACATGAATTCGAATAGCGTCTCTCACCACATCATAAGCCAAAGACTTTATTTTCTTGGATATTGTTGCTGTAAAAAATAAGGTTTGACGATTCTTAGGGATTTTACGGATAAGATCCTGAATATCTTTGTTGAAACCTAAATCTAACATAAGGTCTGCTTCATCCAAAACAAAAATCTCTAATTTTGAGATATCAACAAAACCTTGAGATATTAAATCAAACATTCGTCCTGGTGTTGTTACAAGTACATCAACTCCTTCATTTAAAGTTTTTATTTGATTTTCTTGCTCCACACCTCCATACAAACCTAAAACTCGCAAATGTGTTTGTAAGGCAATTTCTGCAACAACTTTTGAAATTTGATTCGCTAACTCTCGCGTTGGCACCAAAATAAGACCTCTAATTCCAGCATATTTCCCTCGTGGTTTTACCAAAAAATGATTGAGCATAGGAATGACAAATGCAGCTGTTTTTCCAGTTCCAGTTTGCGCAACAGCCATTACATCTTCACCCTTTAAAATATGCTTAATTGCCCGAAACTGAATATCTGTTGGGCGATTAAAGCCCATTACATCTAGTTGTGCCTTGATAGATTGTGAAATTGGATAATCTTTAAATTTCATACAGCAAAGTTAAAAAATTAAAAGACTCTTTCAGCATGAGATAATTTATTGAAATATATTAAAATAAAAGAATTATTTATTCATTTCCTATGACAATTATATCTAACTTTATAAAAAAAAAATATGGAAAGTCCACTTTTAATTGCTCTCGGAGTTATTGCTTTAATAATCTTCAGCTCCCTACTAACAGTAACACAAGGAACCATTGCTGTTGTTACCCTTTTTGGTAAATACCGCAGAATATTGCAGCCTGGCTTACGTTTTAAAATCCCAATAATTGAACAAATTTACCGCAGGGTTTCCATTCAAAACCAAAGTATCGAAATGGAATTTCAAGCAGTAACAATTGACCAAGCAAATGTTTACTTTAAAAGTATGTTGCTCTACAGCGTATTGGACTCCGAAGAAGAGACGATCAAAAAAGTTGCCTTTAAATTTATCAGTAATAAAGATTTAATGCAGGCCTTGATCCGCACAATTGAAGGTTCAATTCGCGCCTATGTAGCAAGTCAAAAACAGTCTGAAATTCTTGGTCGCCGACATGAATTAGTAGACAGTGTAAAAAATCAAATAGACAACACCTTAGAAATGTGGGGTTACCATTTAATTGACTTGCAAATTAACGACATTACATTTGATCAAGCGATTATTGAGAGTATGAGCAGAGTTGTTGCTTCAAACAATTTAAAAGCTGCTGCTGAAAATGAAGGTCAAGCGCTATTAATCACAAAAACAAAAGCTGCGGAAGCTGATGGAAATGCTACAAAAATTGCTGCACTAGCTGAAAAAGAAGCGGCAATGCTTCGTGGACAAGGAGTTGCATTATTCCGTCAAGAAGTGGCTAAAGGTATGAGTGAAGCTGCTGATGAAATGAAAGCAGCGAACCTAGACACCAATGTTATTTTGTTTTCAATGTGGACAGAAGCAATTAAGAACTTCGCAGAATATGGAAACGGAAATACAATATTTCTCGATGGAAGTGCAGAAGGAATGCAAAGAACTATGAAGCAAATCCAAGCAATGATTTCAACAAAAGAAAAAGACGCCTAAATTTTTGGAGAAGTAATCGCGAGAACAATACGCGCAACTGCAGGGCATATTAATGAATTTTCCGCTGTAATTTCTAGTACTTGAAACATGTTTTTTCTATCTGTGTGAGGGTATTCTCTGCATGCTAGTGGCCGAACATCATAAATAGAACAACTATTGTCTTTTTCCAAAAATGAACAAGGAGAACTTTTTAAAACATAATCTTGTTCCTCGTCCATTCTTAAGTAATCGGAGATAAACCTTCCTTCCTTAATACGAAGATGCTTAGAAATACGACGAATATCAGCATCTCTGAAAATTGGACTGGTTGTTTTACAGCAATTTGCACAACTTAAGCAATCCATCTTTTTAAATTCAGCTTCATGACCTTTGTGAAACTTCTGATCTAAATCATTCGGTTTTGCCTGTTTCATTTTACGAAAAATCTTTTTCGTGGCGTGAATTGCCAATTTTGCACTATCTAAAGAGGATTGGTCGTTTTCTTTCATAATCTTATTGCAGCAAAATTACAAAGCCTATTCAACAAGTCTCGTTATATTTGCAGAAAATTTATTATCCATGCAAAAATTTATAAATCAAGAGCACGAAAAAGCATATAATTTAATGCTGGAGAAGGATTATCAACAAGCATTAAAAATCTTTGATGATTTAATTTACCTCTTTCCAAATGAAGCTAATTTATTAAGTGAACGTGGAGTAATTTTTATACATCTTAATAAAAAAGAAGAAGCCCTGAAAGATTTTGATCAAGCAGTTTTTTTAGAAGATACTTACGGATATCGCTATGCTTCTAGAGCTTATGCTAGAGATTTTTTTGGTGATACAAAAGCTGCAATCTTAGATTACGAAAAAGCGATTGAACTCGATCCAGAAGATGCAGTTTCATACAATAATATTGGTCTACTTCAAGAAAAATTAGGGTATAAGCAAAAAGCACAAAAAAACTTTGAGCTTGCTGATGAAATTTCTAAAGAACAGGAAGATAATTTTATTAAACAAACTCCTATTTCAGAAAATAATGCGCCAGAAATAAAAGAAGAATCTGGAATTCAAAAGAAATCGTTTTTCAAAGAATTTTTTAAAATTCTTCAATCAAAAAAACAATTTAAGGAATTTTTAAGTTTCGTTAAAAAAGGTGGAAAATTGAAATAAACTAAAAAAAAATCGAACGCTAAAATAAATGTAACATATCGCTTATAAACAAAAAGAACTTATTGCTTGTTTATTTTTAAGTTTGTAAAGTGATTTAGTAATTAAAAATTAATGATTCCATTTCTAAAAAAGTTTTTTTTTCTAATTATAATCTGTTTTCAAAACATTATAGTACTTGCTCAACTTGGACCTGGAGTTCCATTTAGTTTAAGTATTGAGCCAATTCAGGGAACTTTTATTACCGGCACACATTCATCTGCGATTGCAAAGTCTGGAGATAAATGGCTAGTTATTGGTGGAAGAATAAATGGTTTGCATGGACTAAATAGTAATGATGGATTTCCAACGGAACTTGCCAATGAGTTCATTATTGTTTTAGATACTAACACTTGGATAGAATCAATTGCGTCTTTAAATCAATTACCAGCATCCATTGCCGACCCCTTGCGATCAACTAATATGGAATACATTCAAATGGGCTCATATTTGTATATGGTGGGAGGTTATGGACGTGATAATGTAGCTGGAATATTTGTTACGTTTCCGAAATTAACAGCAATTCATGTTGATAGCATGATAAATGCGGTTTTAAACGGCGAAAGCATTGCACCACACATTCGACAGATAACAGATTCTCGGTTTCAAGTTTGTGGCGGAGAATTAGGGAATATTGGTCAAGAACTCTATTTACTTTTTGGACATAATTTTGGTGGGAGGTATACAGATCCGCCTACTCCCATGTTTACACAAACTTACACAGACAGAATCACAAAATTTTCATTGTTAGATGATGGAATTACAATCTCTCCTCAAAGTTTTGTGGATTTTATAGATACAAATTATTTTCACAGAAGAGATTTAAATGTTGGTCCAATTATTATGGAAAATGGGGAATTTGGATTGAAAGCTTATAGTGGTGTATTTCAAAAAACACGTAATCTGCCCTTTCGAGAGACGATCACAATAACGCAAGACACAAATGATATAAATACAAGCTATGAGCAAGTAATGAGTCATTACAATTGTGCGATGATTCCGATTTTTGATACACTTACAAAAAAAATGTATACTACTTTTCTTGGGGGAATGAGTTTGTACAATTATATGCCCTCAACCAATGAATTTATTTATGATTCTTTAATTCCTTTTATTTCTGACATTACTACTATGACAACGCATCCCGGAGGTGCTATGGATGAAACAGTAATGTCAACGCAACTTCCTGGTTTGTTGGGCTCAAACGCAAAATTTATTTTAAATACAGGAATCAACCATTTTTCAAATGAAGTAATTGACATTCGCAGTCTTCCGAATACAAAAACTTTAATCGGATATCTTTATGGCGGAATTCGTGCTGAAGTTCCAAATCTTGGAGCATCTTCGGCTAACGATACAATTTACAGAATATATTTGACTGCGAACAATTCTAATTCACTTGCAAACTTGGAGGACGAGCTTGAAAATGTGTTGGTTTATCCAGTTCCAGCTTCAAATAACCTTACTATTGACTTACAAACTAAAAATCCCTTGGAAATAAATGTTTCACTTTTTGATGTAAATCTTAAGAAAATAAGTGCTTTTCCTACAGTTAATTTAAATCCTGGAAAACATACGCTTCCACTTTCAATAGCAAACGTATCAAATGGCTTTTATTACCTTGAAATTAAAAGTGAAAAAACTATTGTTCGTAAAAAAGTTCAGGTTTTTCATTAAAGAAGAAGTTTTTAATAGTAATCCTTTTTAAATAAAAAAAAGGAAAATTCTATTTTTGTTTAAGGATAATATAATTTCTTATTTTGGCCTATTTTAATCAATAATATATATCAAAGTATAGAGATTTTTATCCTACAAAATTGCCTATCTTTAGTTTTTAAAGCAAATACGATATACTCTATTTCATTTCTCGACTAAAGCACTTAGCATTTGAAAACTATTTATCCTTTTTTTTGTTTGTAAAATATGAATGAAAATTTCAAGTCAGGTTTTATTTTTACCCCTTACAAAGCACCTGAGCAATCTAATTTTGAGAGACTTTTTGACATTTTTAGTGAATTAATTACGCACACATCAGGTGATGTCGATGAAGCGCTGAATTGGTTTAAAATTTTAGATGAAGAATATAAATTGACAAATGACGAGTATACACTAGATGATTTTTTGGAAGATTTAAAAAAGAAAGGTTACCTCAAGGAAGAAATTAAAGCAAAAGGTCCAGCTTCCTTAAAAATTACAGCAAAAACAGAACGTGCACTTCGTAAAAATGCGATGCAACAGCTATTTGGAAATATTAAAAAAAGTGGTTCTGGTAATCATAAATCGAAGAAAAGTGGGCAGGGAGATGAAGCAACAGGTGAATTCAGGAATTTCCAATTCGGAGATAGTATTGAACAAATATCAATTACTGAAAGCTTAAAAAATGCACAAATCAATCATGGAATTGGTGAGTTTAAATTATCTGAAGAGGATTTGATTATTGAAGATACACATCACAAATCTCAAATGAGTACAGTCCTTATGATTGATATCAGTCATAGTATGATTTTATATGGCGAAGACAGAATCACACCAGCCAAAAAAGTAGCCATGGCATTAGCAGAACTTATTACCACGCGCTATCCCAAAGATACCTTAGATGTAATTGTATTTGGAAATGATGCTTGGCCCATAAAGATCAAAGATTTACCTTATCTTGAAGTTGGTCCGTATCATACCAATACTGTTGCTGGTTTAGCCCTAGCAATGGATATTTTAAGGCGAAAAAGAAATACCAATAAACAAATCTTTATGATCACAGATGGAAAGCCCAGCTGTGTTCGAATGCCGGATGGACAATACTATAAAAATAGCAACGGTTTGGATCAATTTATTGTTGATAAGTGCTACACAATGGCAGCTCAAGCGCGAAAATTGCACATTCCAATTACAACATTTATGATCGCACAAGATCCTTATCTTAAGTCTTTTATTGAAGAATTTACTAAATCAAATAAAGGAAAGGCTTTTTTTACAGGACTAAAAGGACTAGGAGAGATGATTTTTCACGATTATGAAAGCAACCGAAAAAAACGAATTAATTAAAACTATGAATACTACTTTAAAAACAATAGGTGACTTAAGAAAAGCAAAATATGTTTCCAAATCTATCAAAACAGAGTTAAGGGATAATTTGATTGCAGCACTTCAAGCAGGTAAAAAAACATTTGAGGGAATGCACGGTTACGAACAAACTGTCATACCACAATTAGAACGAGCAATCTTATCGAAACATAATATCAATTTATTGGGCTTGAGAGGACAAGGGAAAACAAGAATAGCAAGGCTAATGATTCAGTTATTAGACGAATACATTCCAATTGTTGCAGGAAGTGAAATCAATGATGATCCCTTTGCTCCAATTAGTCGTTATGCTAAAGATATTATCCGTGAAAAAGGAGATGCAACTCCAATTGAATGGCTGCATAGGGATGATCGGTTTTTTGAAAAGTTGGCAACTCCTGATGTCACAATTGCCGACCTGATTGGCGATATTGATCCCATTAAAGCAGCAAACTTGAAACTGAGTTATGCCGATGATAGGGTCTTGCATTTTGGAATGATTCCACGAGCAAATCGCTGTCTTTTTGTAATAAATGAGTTACCAGATTTACAAGCTAGAATTCAAGTTGCGCTCTTTAATATTTTGGAAGAAGGCGACATACAAATTCGTGGCTTCAAATTAAGAATGTCCCTAGACGTTCAGTTTGTATTTACTGCCAATCCCGAGGATTATACCAACAGGGGAAGTATTGTTACGCCCCTCAAGGATCGAATCGGCTCGCAAATACTCACACATTACGCGTATGATTTACCGACTGCAAAACGGATAACGAAACAAGAAACTGAAAAATCTTACAGTCGAGCAATTGAAGTTTATGTTCCTGAACTTGCCAAAGATTTACTTGAGCAAATTGCTTTTGAAGCGCGTGTTAGCGAATTCGTTGATCCAAAAAGTGGTGTAAGTGCTCGCATGAGCATTACAGGTTATGAGAACTTAATTAGCACCGCAGAAAGACGCGCACTCTTGAATGCCGAAACACAAACCTCAGTCCGATTCAGTGATCTAATGGGCATGATTCCATCTATTACAGGAAAGGTTGAGTTAGTGTATGAAGGCGAACAAGAAGGTAGTGATTTTGTAGCAAATCACCTGATAAGTGAAGCTACCAAAACCTTATTTTTAATGTATTTTCCAAAAATTGAAAAACTTAAAAAACCGAATCAAACTACAGTATATGATGCAGTAGTAGATTGGTTCATACAAGCTGATAACATCGAACTTTCAGATGAAGCCACGAATAAGGATTATCAAAAAGTATTGTCAACATTGAAGCCACTTGATGAACTACTGAGCATATATCAACCAAAACTGGCTAAAGAGGATGTAAATTTCTTGAAGGAATTTATACTTTGGGCCTTAGTTGAACTTAAGCAGCTTTCAAAGAAAAGAACTGAGAATGGCATTCTTTTTAATGATGTGTTTGATAGTTATATTAAAAGTATGTAGCTTAAATTCCACTTATCTAAAATAAAAAATAAAAACTTTAATTTTATTACTTTTATTTGATGTAATGATAATTTCACTCGCTACTTTAAAATTATTTCAACTTTTTGGTTGTATTTTTGTTAAAACAAATAGAATAATTATCAAATAAAAAAAATAATTTTTTTATACTTTTATGAAGTCATTGTTTATTATTCAAGTCTTTCTTAGCATTTTTTTAGCATCTCAAACTGGATATTCTCAATCCATACATGATCTTGCCAGAACTGGAAGTGTAACTTCAATGGAGCAGCATTTGAAAAAAACTCCAAGTGATTTAAATGCATTATCTGAACAAGGCATTACTCCTTTTATTTTAGCTTGTTATAGAGGAAATAATGCTGTTGCAAAATTGTTGATGGAAAAAGGAGCTGATGTTGGGTATTGCACTTCAGAAGGGACTGCAATTTTTGGCTTGATTTTCAAAGATAATTTAGAAATTTTAAATTACATTTTGGAAAAAGGATATTCTCCAAATGATACCTGTCAATTTAGTCAATTTGGATCTCCTATAAACTTTGCGATGAGTTTGAGACGGTATTCTGTTATTTCTATGCTACTAAAATATGGAGCCAAAACTGACAATCTAAATTCACAAGGACAAAACCTGAAAGATTTACTACTATTCTATAAAGACGAACAATTAACTAAACTTTTTGAAGCATATGAAAAATAAATCACTACTCTTATTTCTACTTTTATTTTCTCAATGGTCTTTTTCGCAAACATTCACAACAGGTGTTGTCAATTTATCCTCAACTGCAGGTTTAACAATGTCTGTCAAACTTGATATTAGTACAAACGTAACCATGACCATAACTGGGCCATCATTAAGATGGTTTGCCCTTGGATTTGGTGCTGTAAATATGGCTAATGGAACAGACGTTGTTGGTATTCATTCTGCAGGTGCATTAACTAATTTCGATGCTAAATTAACGGGTAATGCTGCACCAGTTACAGACGCTCAACAAAACTGGACCATCACATCAGATCAAGTGGCTGCTGGAGTTAGAACCATAATAGCAACTCGTGCATTAAATACAGGAGATGCCAATGATTATGCGTTCACTACTGCAAATGGCACCCTTTCTTTAATATGGGCTCGGGGAAGTTCAAATTCTTTTGCTTATTCGGGCCACGGCAGTACAAACCGTGGTGTTGTAAATGCTACTTTCACTGCAGTCGCTCCTCCTTTAACTATTTCTACAAGCAATAGTACAATTTGCGCCGGCTCGTCTACAACCTTAACAGCCAACTCGACCGCAGGAGTAAGTTACTTATGGAGTCCTGGAGGGCAAACCACAGCGAGTATAACTGTAAGTCCAATTATTACCACAACTTACACTTGCACCGCAACTGAAAATGGAGCTAGTGCAACTGTAAGTAGTGTGATAACTGTTTCATCAAATTCATCCTCTACAATCAACCAAACTGCATGTAATTCTTACATTTGGAATGGAGATACACTTACAACAAGTGGCACTTATAGTACTTTGTTTCCAAATACTGGAGGGTGTGATTCTTTGACCAATTTAAATCTAACTATCGTAACCGCTCCAATGGAACCTTTAATAAGTGTTTCCAATGGCAATCAGTTTTCTATATTACCTTCTTCCATTCAAAATGGTGTAAATTATCAGTGGGTAATTTGTCCTGAACTAATTGATTTTGATGGCGCTACTGAGACGATTTTTGTACCAAGTGATGGCGGAGATTATGCGGTTGTGGCTACTAATAGTTGTGGTTCGGTCACTTCTGATTGTTTACTTTCAACTGTTTCGGTATTGAATACAGAAATAGAGACAAATAAAGTGTTTCCTACGATATTAGCTTGTGGTGAATGGCTTCATTTACCATCCTCCAAAACATATAATTTATATGATCTTCAGGGAAATTTAATATGCACTATTCCAGAATCTATCAGTGAATTAAGAATGGATTTTCCAGCAGGTCTTTATTTACTAAAGAATGAAGGGGAAACGACTAAGATAGTGCTGACAAAATAAATTATCAAGTGATAAGTTATACCACAGAAATTAGGTAAAAAAAGAATTTGTTATTTTAAGAATTATTTTTTATCCTTCTTGTTAGCATTAATTAACGATAAGCCAAAAGCAATTCCAAAAAGAACAGTTATAAAACCAGCAAAATACGGGATAAAATCAACCATTTTTTGAATTATTAATAATCCTTAAATAGATTCCGAAGGCTAATATTGAAGGTACCCAAATACCAATAAAAATTGCATCATCAGTCTTTTGCAGGAAATATAAAATTTCAGAATACAAAAGTGATAGCATAGCAGCTAAAAAAAGTAATTTATCAGATAAAGTGAAATTTTTAAACATGGTTGTAAATTTTGAATATAACAATACAACAAAGAAAATGTTTAAGATGATATTTATTAGCCCTCTACTTTTTTATAATTCTGAAACAAGAAGCGAGTACATGAAAGAATTATTTAAAGACTATTCAGTAATTAAATCGCCATACAAATCATAATGATCAGCACTTTGAATTAGCACCTTTGAAAAATCTCCTATACGAACATAGGTTTTATCTTTTTTAACTAAGACCTCATTGTCAACTTCAGGAGAATCAAATTCTGTACGACCAATAAAATAATCTCCTTCGGCACGATCAAACAAAACCTTAAAAGATTTATTTACTTTTTGTTGGTTCAAATCATAACTAATTCCAGCTTGTAAATCCATTATTAAATCAGCTCGTTTCTTTTTTAATTTCGGCGACACATTATCTTTAAACTCAAAAGCGTGTGTATTTTCTTCGTGAGAATAGGTGAAAATTCCAAGTCGATCAAAGCGACTTCTCTCAACCCAATCGTACATTTCTTGAAAATCCGCTTCTGTCTCTCCAGGATAACCAGCAATCAATGTTGTTCTTAATGCAATACGAGGGACTTTAGAGCGAATCGTTGCAATTAGCTCTTCTGTCTTTTCTCTTGTTGTACCTCGGCGCATAGCTTGTAATATTTTAGTAGAACCATGTTGCAAAGGCATATCCAAATACTTACAGATATTACTTCTTTCATTCATTACATCCAAAACATCCATCGGAAAGCCAGTTGGAAAAGCATAATGCAATCGAATCCATTCTATTCCTTCAACATCAGAAAGATGCTTCAATAATTCCGAAAGGGCGCGTTTTTTATAGATATCTAAACCATAGTAGGTTAAATCCTGAGCAATTAACATCAATTCTTTTACACCTTTTGCTGCAAGACTTTTTGCTTGCAAGACAAGATCTTCAATTGGTGTTGACAAATGCTTACCTCGCATTATCGGAATTGCACAAAAAGAACAAGGACGATCGCAACCTTCAGCAATTTTGAAATAAGCATAGTGATTTGGAGTTGTCAACAATCGTTCGCCAACCAATTCATGTTTGTAATCTGCTTTCAAGGTTTTTAATAAACGGGGTAATTCTCTTGTTCCAAAGAATGCATCAACTTCAGGAATTTCTTTTTCTAAATCATCGCTATAGCGTTCAGAAAGACAGCCTGTAACATAGACCTTATCTACTAATCCATCTTTTTTTGCAGCCGCATAACGAATAATTGTATCAATTGATTCTTGCTTCGCATTGTCTATAAATCCACAAGTATTTATGATGACAATTTCTGCATCATCTTCTTTTGACTCATGCTCTACATCAAAATTATTTGCTTTTAATTGAGCCATTAATACTTCGGAATCAAAAATATTTTTGGAACAACCTAATGTTACAACATTAACCTTGTTTTTTTTTAACGTTTTAGTTTTCATGTGAGCACAAAAATATCATAGTTTTAACAAATAAGATAAATAAATCTCTAAATTAATTGAATCCTTTTTATGATTTTTATAATAAAAAGTTAGTGTTTTTAATCATAAAAGGAAAATTGGTAGTATTTTTGATGGACTATTCAATAATGATTTTCAATGAAATTTATAGCTCTGTTTTTTTTCGCATCGGTAATTTTTTCTTGCAAAACTCAAAAAGTCAATCAAAAATGTTTTTTAAAGAAGAAAAAAAAGGAACAAACCGAAACTACCTTAAAAGCCATTATTATTGATTCATCAACCGATTCCACAAAAAAAGAAAATATTTCAGACGCTATTAAAATTCTAGATGCTAAAATTAGTAAAAACCAACTTCTCTTGAATGTTTCTTATTCAGGAGGATGTGAAAAGCACAGTTTCAAAATTATTGGTGATTTACTACTATCTAAATCATTACCTCCAATAAGATCTGTTAAACTTATTCACTATGGAAATAACGACGCTTGTAAAAAGCTAATAATTGAAAATCTTGTAATTGACATCAGTGATTTAGCGTATAAGAAAGAAGATGGAAGTGAAATTTACTTGTCTTTAGATGGCTGGGGAGAAAGAATTACCTATGTTTTTAATAAATAATATCAATTTAATCCTCAACTAAGATATGACGATAATTGAATTACTAAATTCCTTTAAAGACATTGAATTTCAAGCTAAAAGAATGCTGAAATCAAAAAAAATAGACTTAGACTACCTAACGCAATTTGATTTAAGATGTGAGGAAATCCGCTTACAAATCTTACAAATGGATTTATCTGATGAAATAAACTCTAGTTTCAACAAAATTGGAAGAATTGAAGTTGAATACACCCCAATTTTAAATTTTGGAGATAAAACCTCAAATTTATTGACTTTTGGACTAACAAAAAAAAATAAAATCAATAAGAAAACTGATAAATATTATCGAGATGAAATACTAATCAGAAAAATTACTATTCAACACGTAGAAACTCATTTAAAAGAAAACTAATTTTTTTAAATAATTTATTTTAATCTTTAGCCTATTTAGATATTCAGCAAAAAAAATGAGACGAATTATTTTTTTTACATTTATTTTTATATTTCTTGTTTCAGGAACTGATTCAATTAAAAATAAGTTTGCTAAAAATTGGGGGTTTTTCGGTCATAAACGAATCAATCGAATTGCTGTTTTCACATTGCCTCCAGAAATGTTTGGGTTTTACAAAGAACATATTGAATTTCTTACTGATCACGCTGTTGACCCTGATAAACGTCGCTATGCCGTTGAAGGAGAAGCACAATGTCATTACATTGATCTAGATCATTACTATAAGATTGGTGAAAATCCGTTTATTAATGTTCCTCGGAAATGGAAAGATGCTGTAGAGAAATTTTCAGAGGACACCATACAAGCATATGGAATAGTTCCATGGCACATTCAAATAATGAAAAGTAAATTGCAATATGCTTTTGAAAATAAAAATGTGGATCTAATTTTAAAATATTCTGCTGAAATCGGGCACTACATTGCTGATGCTCATGTCCCACTTCATACTACAGAAAATTATAATGGTCAATTTACCGGACAACGAGGAATTCATGGATTGTGGGAAAGTCGCTTAGTTGAGATAAATGCCGAGAATTACGATTATTTCGTTGGTAAAGGAGTGTATATCCCAAAACTTCTAGATTACACTTGGAATGTCGTTGAATCCTCTCACCTAGCTTTAGATTCTGTTTTACGAATTGAAAAAGAACTAAGTATCGAGTTTCCGTCAGATCAAAAATACAGTTTTGAACAAAGAGGAAACACAACGGTTTCGGTATATTCAAAAGAATTTTGTGCTATATATCATGAGCGATTAAATGGTATGGTAGAACGAAGAATGCGTGCTGCAATATCTGCTATCGGTTCGGTTTGGTTTACGGCCTGGGTTGATGCAGGTCAACCTGATTTATCAAAACTTCAAGAAAAAAAACCTTCACCTGAATTACTAAAAGAATTTAAAGAATTAGACGCGCATTTCCATAATGAACAACATAAGGGGAGAATTTGCGATTAAAATTATTAGTTAGATTTAAAATCTAATTATGTTTATTTATATTAATTTAAGATATTTGCACTCAAAACTAAAATTATGAAATTATTTTTTTCATTTTTAATACTCTTGCTCGTTTCTAATTCATTTGGGCAGGATACTAAATCACAGGCTATTTTAGATAAATTATCATTAAAAATGAAAAGCTATAAGACTTTCTATATTGAATTCTCTGCGCTTATAAAAAATACAACAAGTGGTCAAAATGATAATGAGATTGGAAAAGGATGGGTTAAAGGAGATAAATATTTTGCGAATTACAACGACAATACTATAATTTCTAATGGTGTAACAACGTGGAGTATTGTTAAAGAAGATAAATCTGTTTATGAAGCTGATTCTGATGATAGTGAAGAAAGCCTAAATCCAAAAAAACTAATGACAATTTGGGAAAATGACTTTAAAAATAAATATACAAAGGAAGGAAAATTAAACAACGAGCTTGTTCACGTTATAAATCTTACCCCAAAACAATTAGACAAATCAGACTACAGTTCAATAGTTTTGTATATTTCAAAATCTAAAAATGAATTAAAGAAAGTTATAATGAAATTAAAAGACAATACTACAATGACGTTTTCATTAACAAAATTGACAGTCAATCTTGCCGTTGATGACACGAAATTTATTTTTGACAAAAAAAAATATCCAGGGTTCTCTGTAATAAAAGATTAACGTTTCATTGCGCGATCCATTTCTCGTAAATCATCTTTCTCCTTCAAATCTTGTCTTTTATCGTGGTTTTTCTTTCCTGTTGCACAGGCAATCTCAACTTTTACCCAACCCTTGTCTGATAAAAATAACTTCAAAGGAATTAGGGTATTTCCTTTTGTCTTTAAAAATTTTTCAATCTGAATTATCTCTTTCTGATTTAATAGAAGTTTTCTATCAGATCGTGGTTTGTGATTGTAAATAGAACCATTTTCATATACCGAAATGTGCATGTTACGTATCCAAACTTCTCTGTTCTCACAAATACAATAAGCTTCCATTACACTTGCTTTACCCGCTCGAATACTTTTAATTTCTGTACCACTTAGTTGAATGCCTGCAGTAAACACATCCTCCAAATGATACTCGAAGCGTGCCTTTTTATTTTTGATATTTAATTCTTTTTGAGACATATAAAACAAAGTTAGTATTTTAAGATGCGATATTTTAAAGAAATAGGCAGAAACATTTAATTAATTGGTATTTTTGAACGTGAAAATACCTTCTAAATACCTAGAAAATGCAGTTGACCAATTAGGGACTTTACCCGGAATAGGAAAAAGAACAGCACTGCGGCTAACATTGCATTTACTCAAGAAAAATGAAATCGAAGTAATGGATTTCACACAAGCAATAATTGACTTAAAAAATAAACTATATTCATGTTCAAGTTGCGGAAATATAGCTGACGAGCCGACATGCTCAATTTGTATAAATCCAAATCGTGACCATAGCACAATCTGTGTAGTGGAAGATATTCGTGATGTTATGGCTATCGAGTCAACATCTGCATTCAAAGGAATCTACCATGTTCTAGATGGCTTGATCTCTCCCTTAGATGGTGTTGGACCGCAAGATTTAAATATACAATCATTGATTGATAAAATCGCTCGTGAAAAAATCACAGAGATTATTTTTGCCCTGAGTCCTACCATGGAAGGTGACACAACAAATTTTTATCTTTTTAAAAAACTCCAACCCTACTCTCCCTATATTACTACTTTATCTCGAGGAGTTGCTGTTGGTTCAGAATTACAATATACTGATGAATTAACATTGGGAAAATCCTTACTACAAAGGCAAGTATTCAAAATCAATTAGTCCATTTGCTCAAAAACAGCCGTAAACTTTTTTAGGAGTTTACAACTCACACCAAAAACAACTATTACTAGTAGAAATAATGCATCTGAGGCGCAAAAAGAAAAATAACCAAGTAAAACTATACGTTTCAAAATAAGAATAAATAGAAACGACGTTGCACTTGAAATAATTCCAGGATATTCATTTTTCATAACTACACGCCACGAAAAAGGACAATGATTTGGAATATAATTCTTAAAAGAAGGAAGAAAAGATGGAGTTTTAATAGCCCAATCTTGAAATTCATCGCCGAATTTTCCTTCTAAAAAAACCTCTTCAGCAAACATAATACGTTCGTAATATATCCAAAACAATAAACTTAAAATAACTAAAAACCAAAAATTAGATAAGAAAATTGCCAAGCCCAACCAAATCAAGTAATTCCCAAAATAAAGTGGATGCCTAACAAGAGAATACCAACCGGTTTTAGTAAGGACTTGTGCTACTTGATGACTTCTATTTCTCCCAGATGTTTGAATCGTTCTTTTACCAACAGTTCGAGCTCTAATAAGATGACCACTAAAGATTAAAATAAGAGCAGATAATAAAATAGTTTCATTTAGTCCATCATAGGATGAATAGATATCATAAGGAGTAAAAAAAGAAATAGGAACTATTAATACAAAAACAATCAAAGGAATATGCCCACGGTATTTAAATAAGAAATTTCCGGAAACTTCAAGTGATTTTTTAATTGTCATTGGAAAATAAAGATTATATTGCAAGTAAATATCATAGTAAAATTAAAATTATTTACCCATCTTACCATGAAAGAAAAATTTGAATTGGAGTTTCTTTTTAAAACATCACCACGTGTTCTTGAAAATATGATCAGTACACCTACAGGTTTAGCAGAGTGGTTTGCAGATGATGTTAATCATGAAGATGATTTATATTCTTTTGAATGGGATGGTAATATTGAACAAGCAAATTTACTTTTTAACAAAAATAATTCTAAAGTTCGCTTTAAATGGGTTGATGATGACGATGGTGACTTGGAGACTTACTTCGAAATTAGTTCAACTGTAGACCCAATGACAGCATCTGTTTCACTTCAGATAATAGATTTTGCCTATCCTGAAGATAAAGAAAGTGCTATTCTTCTTTGGACACAACAAGTTGCAGATTTAAAACGAATTTTAGGTGCATAATTGTTGTTCACAAGATTTCTAATATATGTTAAATACCTATATTTGTTATAAAATATAGGATTGAAAAGGCTTTATGTTTTCAGTATTCGTTCTTTTATAGGACCATTCATTATTACATTGATTATTTCAATGTTTATACTTATCCTTCAATTTTTCTGGTTATATATTGATGATTTAATGGGGAAAGGACTTGGTGTCTTTGTCATCCTAGAGCTGCTTTTTTATGTTTCTGCTAGTCTAATTCCACTCGCCCTTCCTCTTGCAATTTTACTTTCATCCCTTATGACATTTGGGAATTTATCAGAGAAAAACGAATTAACAGCACTTAAATCTAGTGGACTTTCTTTGTATCGTATAATGCGCCCTTTATTTTTTGTTGTTTTACTTATTTCTTTTGCAACATTCTATTTTGCGAATTATGTAATCCCTGTTGCCAATTTAAAATGGCACTCCTTGATTTACGATATACAAAATACAAAAATTGCAACTTTACTAACTCCTGGTGTTTATACAAAAGAATTTGACGGTTTTGCTATTAAAGTTAAAAAAGAAAAAGATAGTGTCTACTATGACATAACAATACATGATCATACTCAAACTACTCAATTAAGAACTGTAAAAGCAAAGGAAGCGAGAGTTTATAAATCAGTAAATGGCAAGTATTTATTTTTTAAATTAAAAAATGGGAATATTTATGAAGAATTAGATATTCAAAGTCCTAATTTTCAAGCAAATGGTGAACTTCAGAGTAATGTAAATCAGGGAAAACCAGCCCGAATAGCTACTTTTCAAAGTGGTACATATAAAATAAATCTTATAGGATATAGCTTAAGTAGATCCGATGAGGATGTGTTTACGGATAAACACGAAATGATGAATGTATTTCAGATTAGCAAAGCAATGGATTCTATCTCCTTAAAAAAGAAAAAAGTAGAAGCATTATTTACTGCAGGCTTATTAACAGATCATATTTTATTTAACAAGCCCCAAAAAATTGATTCACTTACGGGAATCATGAAAAAAAATGGAAGTCCAGCTGTAAGTTGGGCGGAAATACCAAAAATTGAAAAGTCAAAAATTATTCAGCAAACAATAAGTGACCTAAGAAATAGTAATACACGCATTGAAAATCAACTATCATATATAAAAGTATTAGATAATGAAGCAGCTCTATACTGGATTGAATTCCATAGAAAATTTGCCTTAACATATGCGATAATGGTCTTATTTTTTGTGGGTGCACCTCTTGGAGCAATCATAAAAAAAGGGGGGTTTGGAGCACCAGTTGTAATTGCAGCAATTATTTTCATGATTTATTTTATAATTATTAGTATTGGAAATAATTTAGCAAATGAACATGTAGTTTCTCCATTTCTCGGAATGTGGATGTCAGGTATATTTTTTACACCAATTGCTTTAATTATAACACGTGCAGCAGCAAATGATTCACAAATCTTTAATTTGGAAGCATGGCGGATTAGATTTATGAAATTAATTCAAAAGAAATGAATGTTTTAATTTTAAGTCATAAACCGCCCTTTCCTATTATTGATGGGGGTTGCTTTGCTATGACTCAATTTTTAAAAAATATTTCAAGTATTGAAACCATTGAAAAGATTGAATATTTTTCGATTCATACGCACAAACATCCTTTCATAACTGAGGAATTTCCGGAAATTAAAAATGTCAATTTTTCTAGTTCCTTTGTGGATACAAAAATTTATTTTATTGATGCTTTGATTTCCATAATCAAAAAGAAATCCTATAATATTTCACGCTTTTATTCAAAATCTGTAAAGAAAGAATTAGAGCAACTTTGCACAAAGATGAATTTTGATATCGTTATTTTTGAAGGGCTTTTTACAACTATTTATCAAAAAGATATTCAAGGCTTTAGCAATGCTAAATTTGGCTACCGAGCTCATAATATTGAACATGAAATTTGGAAGCAATTAGCAAAAAAAGAAAGGAATTCTATCAAAAAATATTTCCTGAAAGTATTAGCAAAAAATTTAAAAACAAAAGAACTAGAATTGATAAATTCTGTAGATTTTATCCTTCCTCTTTCTTCAAAAGACGAGGTGAATATTAAAAAAATAAGTCGAAATCCTAGTTTCCACATCCCAGTTTCCATCGATAATCAAAAACAAAAAATAGACTTCTCGAGTGTTTCATTATGTTTTATCGGATCATTTAACTGGATTCCTAATAGAGAAGGAATAGTCTGGTTCATAAAAAATATTTTTCCTAGGATAAAGGAAAATTACCCGGAAATTAGCGTCAATATTGCAGGAAGAGAATCCGAAAAAATTAATGAATTAAAAGGTCTTGATGGAGTTAATGTAAAAGGTTTTGTTAAAAATTCAAGTGATTTTCTTCTTGAAAATGGAATTTTTATTGCACCACTTATTTCAGGATCAGGAGTAAAAATAAAAGTTTTGGAAGCATTAAGTTTAGGATTACCTTGTGTTTTAACTGAAATTGCTGCTGAGGGTTTAGACCTTCCTACTACTATAAATATATCAAAAACAGCAGATGACTTTACAAATGATCTACTACAATTAATAAATAATGAAAGTGATAGAAAAATAAGAGGACTTGATGCCTACTCTTTTATCAAAGCTAAATTTTCTGACAATAAAATTAATAGTGATTTAAAAGAATGTCTTATTTCAAGCACACCAAAATAAAATATATTCTCCAAAAATATGTTTAATATCTTTAGTAGATGAAAACAATGGACATCCAAATTTTTCTTGAAATCATATTTTGGATATGTTTGATCTCCATACTTCATACGTATTTATTCTACCATCTCTTAATCCGTATTTTCGCGCTAAATAGAAATGGAAATACTCAAGTTTATTCAGCCGAAGATGATTTGCCCAATGTAAGTATTCTTATTGCTGCACATAATGAAGAAAGTGTTATTCGAACTAAAATTCTAAGTATTATTAACAATTCCTATCCACAAACAAAATTAGAAGTACTTGTAGGTTCTGATTGCTCAACGGATAAGTCAAATACAATAATAGAACAGCTGATTAAAGAATATGAGTGCATTAGCATCGTAAAATTTGAAAAGCGAACCGGAAAAATTGGTGTCATCAACTCGCTAATTGAAAAGGCAAAATATGAACTCGTTTTACTCACTGATGCAAATGTTATGTTTGATCAGCAAACAATTTTTGAGCTTGTTAAGCATTTTAAAAACGAAGAAATTGGTTTAGTTGATTCAAATATGATAAATATTGGAATTAAAAAAGACGGCATATCACATCAAGAAAAAACATATATATCTGCTGAAGTAGCGAGTAAAAATGCAGAGAGTTTACTTTGGGGAACGATGATGGGGCCCTTCGGTGGTTGTTTTGCCTTAAGAAAAAAATTGTGGGAGAAAATCCCCTCGCATTTTTTAGTTGATGACTTCTTTATAAATATGCTTGTGCTTCAAAAAGGATTCAAGTCTATCAATGAACCAAATGCAATCGTATTCGAAGATGTATCAAACGATTTAAGCGACGAATTTCGAAGAAAAATTAGAATTTCAAGTGGGAATTTTCAAAATCTATTTCACTACAAACATCTATTATTTGACTTTTCATGGATTGCATTTTCATTTTTTTCTCACAAAGTGCTAAGATGGCTTACACCCTTTTTTATTCTTAGTATTATTTCAATTTTACCCTTTATAATTGAAAACCACAGTTTTTATTTTTATTTCTTAATGGGGATAATCTTTTGCTTTTCTTTCGTAACAATTGATTTTTTATTGAAATCACTGAAAGTTAATATTAAACTTCTGCGGTTTTTAACACATTTTACTCTGATGAATGTGGCTTTATTTATAGGATTTTTAAACTATATAAAAGGAGTGAAAAGCAGTATTTGGGAGCCTACAAGAAGAAATCAATAGAAAGTTCTACTTTTTTAAGAACGAATAATGCTCGTACTTGTCCTTTATAAATAAAATCAATTCCATTTCAGAAGAAGTTTTTAAGAAATCGTCATCCATATTCAAAAATTGAATAAAGTCATCGAAATCATCTTCTGTCATATTTATAATATCGAAAGCAACATACAAGCGCAATAGCTCTTTGACAACGCGTCTTTGATCGTCTTTATATTTTTGTTCCTGAATCCAACGCTTATTTTGTTCTTTTTTTGAAAAAGCTTGATACAAAGCAGTTATTGGACTTTCCAAAATACTAATACCAGTAACCAAGCGTGTTTCTCGCATAGAAAGTGCTTGTCTGTCTTCCTTAATTTGTGAAAGAGTTTTTAGAGGACGAACAATTACTTCTTGAATTTCTTGGGGGATTTTTTCGATGTAGGCAATAATATGACATTGACAATTTTCATCAGGCGTGGCAATAAACTCATATATCGGATATTCTTTTGTAGAAAGGGCTATGCGGTCATTTGGACTAACATAAACTGAAAATTCACCATTTGGTTGACCAAAAACTCCACGACCAACAGTTTTATTAATTACCATCAAGTTGTAAAAGGTTTGAGGTCTGAGTGAATCAATTACGCGGCCTGAGACAAAAACACGATCACATTGAGTGGCTCCAAAAAAAGAATGAAGTAAGACACCCAAAAATAAAAACAGTTTATTCATTAGAGAGATTATTATTTAAAAATAAATTCTGAAAAACTATATTTTTTCAAAATACCAATCCAAAAAAATATGTCGGTAAAAGACCAAAAGAAACAGAGGTAAAAAAACTAATATTATCCATGAGACAACAATTGTAAATTTCAGCCAAAATGAAGCATCGTATTTTACTGGCGCTAGAAGAATCGAATTTACATGAGAAGCTAAAACATCGTCATTTGGATCATCTGAAAGAGCAAGAAACTTTTTTAATGAAGGAGTTTCAGCTACGATTACATCTCGGATCATAGCATAATCCCGATTTGACAAGTCATCGTAAGTAGAAATGTAGTTGATGTTTTGCTCATCTAATAATTTTCGAATTTGATAATTGCGCTGCATTCCTCGAACTCTAACCCCCATAAAAAAGCCAAAAATCATGGTAACCCATGACCAAATTAAAAACCCAACAAGAATTAAAATAAGTGAAGAAATAAAAGCAAAGATGATTAAAAAAAGATCTCTTTTCTTATGCACTAAAAGCTTAAACAATTGACCACCATCGAGAGGATCTATTGGAATAAGGTTAATTATATTCAAAAAAAGAAAGAGAAAAGAAAGTTCAAGAAGCCAATTTAGTTGATAAAAAGAAGATAGAAATAAAGTGATAATGCCAATACAAATTCCAGGGAAAGGACCTGCAGCAACAACAATAAAACTTTGAGTTTGTGAATATTTCTCTTTACTTCCTTGTACAAAAGCGCCCATCAATGGAATAAAAAGCATTCGAACATTTTCGTAATTAAATAATTTCATGAAGGTAAAATGCCCCATCTCATGAATAAAAAGAACCAAAATAAGAAATAAGACAAAATCTATTTCATCTTTAAAAAGTAGTAAAAAAACACCTACAAAAAGCACTAATGAAAAAGCTGTTAAACCCCAATTACTCTCGATTTTTACTTTCTCAATATGCGGTTTTGCAGGATAAATATCGTAGTTTTCCATTTACATTCCAGGCATTCCGCCCATCCCTTTTAGTTTACTCATCATTGACATTGCATTGCGTGGATTGCTCATTAATTTCATCATTTTTCGCATTTCCTCAAATTGTTTTATTAATTTATTCACCTCTTGTATGTTCATTCCTGAGCCATTTGCTATTCGTGTTTTACGAGCCATATTTAACAAAGCAGGGTTAGCTCTTTCTTTAGGTGTCATAGAGAGAATCATTGACTCTGTCCCTTTAAATGCATCATCTGGAACATCAACATCTTTCATCGCTTTTCCCACTCCAGGAATCATGCCCATTAAATCTTTAACATTCCCCATTTTTTTTACTTGTTGCAACTGTGCTAAAAAATCATTGAAATCAAATTGATCTTTTAGAATTCTCTTTTGCAATCTTCTTGCACCCTCCTCATCAAATTGTTCTTGTGCACGTTCAACAAGCGAAACAACATCTCCCATTCCAAGAATACGATCTGCCATACGACTTGGATAAAAAACATCCAAAGCGTCCATTTTCTCACCAGTTCCAACAAACTTAATTGGTTTATTTACAATTGCTTTTATGGATAAAGCTGCACCACCTCTTGTATCGCCATCTAATTTTGTCAATACAACTCCATCAAAATTAATTCGCTCATCAAAAGCTTTAGCCGTATTTACAGCATCCTGACCAGTCATTGAATCGACAACAAATAAAGTTTCTGTAGGATTTACTGCAGCTTTTACCCTTGCAATTTCATCCATCATTTGTTCATCAATAGCCAAGCGACCAGCGGTATCGATTATAACAACATTAAAAGATTTACTTTTAGCATATTGAACAGCAGCACTTGCAATTCGAACAGGGTCTTTATCTTCTTTGTTTGCAAAAACTTCTATTCCTAATTGTTCTCCTAGAACTTGTAATTGATCAATTGCTGCAGGCCGATAAACATCACATGCAACGAGAAGTACCGTTTTATTTTTTTTATTTTTTAGGAATGATGCTAATTTCCCGGAAAAAGTTGTCTTTCCAGAACCCTGAAGCCCTGACATTAGAATAATTCCTGGATTCCCCTTGATGTTAATTTCAGATTCATTGCCGCCCATTAAAGCTACAAGTTCCTCATGACAAATTTTAATCATTAATTGTCCAGGAGAAACTGCTTTGAGAACATCGCGTCCTAACGCTTTTTCTTTTACTGTATTCGTGAAATTTTTTGCTGTATTAAAGTTAACATCGGCATCTAATAATGCGCGACGAACTTCTTTCAATGTTTCTGCAACATTGATTTCCGTAATCTGACCTTGTCCTTTTAGAACCTTAAATGCTCTTTCGAACTTATCGCTTAAATTTTCAAACATGATTAAAATAAATTATAGAGCAAAGATAAGAAAACGAAACTAAATTTAAGATTTGAAAATTTCACATTAAATTTATTCAAGTAATTTTTTGGAGGATCTAGTTACTGAGTTTATTTAGACATTTTTCAGCTAACTTGATTTAATATGTCTTAATTAAAAATATCACAGAGCTATAGCACAAAAAACGCATTATTGCTTTTCTAAAGGCCAAGTATTATTTTCTGGAAATATATCTGGTAAAAAGCCATCAGGATCTAAACTTATTTTAGCTATATTTTTTAGAGCAAGACCAGGTAAAAAAAACGAATAAATATTATCTCCACATGACCATTTAGGTAAGATTTCAGTAGCTCTATAAAAATCAGTTTTAATATTATTATTTAGATCTAGGGGAATATAAAAATATTTTTTAGTCCCGTCTTTTAATTCTATTAACAGTTCAATTGGCATCGGAATACCTTCCTTTGTTAAATTAAATTTCAAGCCACCTTTTGAATTTTTAACGCTATCAATGCCAAAATCAATTGTTTTAGTTGTATTCACCCAATAGTTTTGAAACCAAGTAAGTTCCATTTTACTAACATCTTCAAATATTTTCACAAAGTCATTTGGTTCCGGGTGCTTGAATTTCCAATTAGTATAATAACGATGAAAACCCTGCTTCATTTTTTTATCTCCAATCATATACCTAATAAGTTCAGGAAATAATTGCCCCTTATAATAGGCCGCGTTATAATAAGCATAATCATGAGCAAAATGATTAGCTGCCGTTGAAATCGGTTCTTCTAGGTAAGATTCACGAATCCAACCATAACTGCTTATAGCTTCCTCAGTAAAATTTTTATCTTGCCCATCAATTACAGAAATTCGGGCTTCAGCATAACACGTAATTCCTTCATCCATCCAATGATGTAAATTTTCATCGCTTCCAAATATTCCATAAAAATAGTTGTGCATGAATTCGTGGCAAGCTGTATTAAAAAAATCAATTCTGCTTCCTTCCAACATTGTACACATTGGATATTCCATGTACCCTTCACCAGCTTGAATAAACGAAAATTGTGGATAAGGATACTTTCCAAATTCTTCTTTGCATATTGCGTAGGCTTTTGGCCAATTATTTATTAAATTATTCCATTCTACTTTATACGCTGCATGATAGAAAAAATGAAAATCTATTTGATCAATCTTTATGGTATTATGTAGCCATTCTGTGTCAGCAGCCCAAGCAAAATCATGTACATTTTCTGCTTTAAATTTCCATTGTATATTTTCGCTATTTGCAGTTTCCTTGCCTGTATCAAGCCAACCTTTAGATGTGTAAGATTTATTTAACAACAAGCCCGTCCCCGCTATTACATATCGTTTATTACAGTTTATAGTTACATTAAAGTTCCCGAATGACCCAGCAAATTCCCTTCCAAAATAAGGGTCTGTATGCCAGCCTTGAGAATCGTAACGGCAAATTTTAGGATACCATTGCGTAAGTGTGAAATCTGTACCAGCAGCATTGTTTTTCCCAGTTCTACTAATACAAGCTGGTATTTTTGATGAGAATTTTATGATTAATTGTGTTTTTGAAGAAGGTGCAAGAGGTGTTTTTAATTTAATTTTCCCGATTGATTCAAATACTTCAGCGGTGTATAGTTCACCATTTATCATAATTGATAAAATGTCAATTTGTCCAAAATCAGTTTGGCTCATCTCTGACTGATCAGTACTAATTATGTTGAAAGCATGGCTGCCTTTTTTAAAGGCATTCCAATAAAGATGTAAATAAATTTCTGAAAGACTATCTTTTGAATTATTTGAATACGCAATGGTCTCCTCTCCAATTACGATACCATTTTGGTCATCAAGACTTGCTAATATTGTATAATCTACATGTTGCTGCCAAGTATTACTTTGACTATAAATGTTGTTTATTAAAACAATAAATACGATGATTATTTTTATTTTCATACTAAAAAAAATATTAAAAAAAATTAAGAGGCAAGCAACTATTTTTATTGAAATTTACATGGAAAACGTTATTAACCAATTTCAGTTACCATCTTGTGCTTATCAATCAACTTTCGCATATTTATAAGCGCATAACGCATTCTTCCTAAAGCTGTGTTTATGCTAATGTCTTCTAATTCTGCAATTTCTTTGAATGACATGTCCTGAAAAATTCTCATTTCAATCATTTCCTTTTGAGGATTCGGTAAATGAGATATCAAATTAACCATTTGCGTTTCTAATTCATAATATGACTGTGTTTGCAAATAATTTTTCTCATCGCTCGCAATTTTATAAAAAATAGAATATTCCTCATCAAATGAATTACATTCTGAAATAATTCGAACCTTGTTCTTTTTTCTAAAATAATCAATCACCAAATTATGAGCAATTCGCTGAGCCCAAGGTAGAAATTTTCCTTCCTCGTTATAATTCCCCAATTTCATGGTATTAATTATTTTAACAAAGGTGTCTTGAAACAAATCGTTAGCAAGAGCAGCGTCTTTCACTTTGGAATTAATAAAACGAAACAAACGATCTTTGTGACGCAATAACAAAACCTCAAAGGGCTTTTCGTTTCCGGATAAATACAATTGGATTAAATCACAATCGCTCATTTGAGAATATACCATAATTTACATTTTGTGTTGTTAACTTCAACAATTTAAAAGTAAATTTGGACTATAGGCGTTTGTATTTTTTTGCTAATATATTAATAAAGTTGTAACAATTCAAAATAAAAAAGCAAAAAAAATTATTTTAAACAAAGATGAAGCAAAGAATTTTACTTTTGGGATGGATTACATTGTTACTTTTTCCGCTACCGGCATTTCTTTTTCGAACTTTCAAAGAGGGACTTTCCTTTTTGGAGTTTATTCAAATTGAAAATATTAAAATCTTACCAATTGGACTTGGTTTACAATTTGGAATTATCTATGCTTTTATCGCATATCTTTTCATGCAAGCACCTTTTTTTGATAAAATCCCTACAAAAATCGACAAGATTATCGGGGAATTAAATCTCAAAATTTACCAAGGTATTTTTCTTTCACTTTGTGCCGGAGTTGGCGAAGAATTATTATTTAGAGCTGGTGTTCAACATTACATGGGGTGGTGGATTACCGCTATCTTATTTGTTGCTTTGCATGGTTATTTGAATCCATTTAACTGGCGTTTTTCTGTTTACGGCCTTATTGTTCTGCCTTTTATTTTATTAATTTCGCTAGCGTATTATCAATTTGGACTTTGGTTTTGTATTGCGGCTCATTTTTCCTACGATGCAGTTTTGTTTACTTTTATGATAAACGAAACAAAATCTAAATAATATCTTTGTAACAAATGAAAAGCACAACAGGATTTTATTACACTTCAGGGCTCCGCATTATTTGGATTTTAGTATTTGTACTTGTTTTCTTAAGCAACAAACTTGAGCTTCACAAAATAATTAATAGTTTTCATTCTCCATTTCTTGATGTCTTTGCACCAATCGCTACAAATGTTGGCGATGGATTATTTCTAATTTTGATTTCACTCTTATTACTCTTTATTGAAATTCGCATAGCAATTTTACTATTCGTGTCTTTTCTAATTTCTTCAGGACTAGTTCAGTTTCTTAAGCATATTATTTTTGAGAATGTAAATAGGCCAATGTTTTTTTTTCAAAATGATTTGTTATTCCATAAAATTGAAGGATTCACCTATTATTTTTACAATAGTTTCCCTTCTGGTCATGCCACATCTTGCTTTGTGTTATTTACAATCTTAGCATATTATTGGAGCTCAAAAATCTGGCTGCAAATCTCTTTATTGGTTTGCTCTATTATTTTTGCCCTTACTCGCGTTTATTTGTCGCAGCATTTTGTTGAAGATATTTTAGCAGGCTCAATTATTGGTTCATTTACTGCAAACTATACTTGGTTGTTCCTTAACCCAAGACTTTCAAAACTAAATGGATCAATTTTAAATCGTATTAAAAAAAAGAACTAAAGCACTTAAGAATTGTTAAATTTGATATCTTAAATTAAGTTTATGCCGATACTATCTGAAAAGGCGATTTTAATGCCTGCTTCTCCAATTAGGAAACTTGTTCCGTATTCTGAAAAAGCAAAAACACAAGGGATAACTGTATACCACCTGAATATTGGTCAACCAGACATTGAAACTCCAGAAGTAGCTCTAAACGCAGTAAAAAATTTAGATAGAAAAGTAATTGAATACAGTCACTCTGCCGGCTTTGAAAGTTATCGAAACGCTTTATCTGCTTACTATGTAAAAAATGGTATTCGGGTTTCCCCAGAAGATATTATTATCACAACAGGTGGATCAGAAGCATTGATTTTTGGATTTATGACAACTTGTAATCCCGGAGATGAAGTAATTATTCCCGAACCTTTTTATGCAAATTATAATGGCTTTGCTGTAACTGCTGGAATAAATGTAGTTCCTGTAACAGCGACAATTGAATCAGGATTTGCGCTTCCGCCGATTACTGAAATTGAAAAGAAAATTACCTCAAAGACAAAAGGTATTGTAATTTGCAACCCAGGAAATCCAACTGGTTATCTTTATTCAAAAGAGGAATTGGAACAACTAAGAGATCTTGTAAAAAAACACGACTTATTCTTATTCGCTGATGAAGTTTATCGTGAATTCTGCTATGATGGTGCTGTTCCTTTCTCCGTAATGAATTTAGAAGGGATTGAGAACAATGTCATTATGATTGACTCTGTTTCTAAGCGATATTCTATGTGCGGAGCTAGAATTGGTGCGCTTATTTCTAAAAATAAAGAAGTAATGGCTGCTGCCTTAAAATTTGGACAGGCGCGACTTTCACCACCAACAATCGATCAAATTGCGGCAGAAGCTGCTTTAAAGACTCCCCAATCATATTTTGATAATGTTGTTCGTGAATACGTACAGCGAAGAAATATTATGATTCAAGGATTAAATTCTATTCCAGGAGTTTTTTGTCCAAATCCAAGTGGTGCTTTTTATTGTGTTGCAAAATTTCCTGTTGACAATGCTGAAAAATTTTGCCAATGGTTACTAGAAGATTTTTCACACGAAGGTCAAACTGTAATGATGGCTCCAGCAAATGGTTTCTACGCAACAAAAGGAGCTGGATTACAAGAAGCAAGAATAGCGTATGTTCTCAACCAAGAAGATTTGAAAAAAGCGGTAATTTGTTTAGAAAAGGCATTGGAAGTTTATCCTGGTAGAACAAATTAGAGAACAAATAGCCTTTAAATTCTTAAGAAACCTATTAATTAGTGAGTGAATGTTTGTAATTGTAGATGTCGAAACAACAGGAGGAAGTCCACAAAATTCAAAGATCACTGAATTAGCGATGTATAAATTTGATGGTACTAAAATCATTGAAGAATTCACAACCTTGCTTAATCCAGAAATGGAAATCCCGGAATTTATTGTCCGACTTACTGGAATTACAGATCAAATGGTTGCTAATGCACCAAAATTCTTTGAGGTTGCAAAACAAATTCTTGAATTCACCAATAATTGTGTTTTTGTAGCTCACAATGTATCTTTCGACTATGGAATGTTTAGAAGTGAGTTTAAACGCTTGGGCTACGACTTCCGCTTACCTCATTTGTGTACAGTTCGTAGTTCGAGAAACATTCTTCCAGGACATGCTTCTTATAGTTTAGGGAAAATTACACGCGATTTAGGAATTTCAATTGTTGGTCGCCATAGAGCCGGTGGAGATGCACTTGCGACTTGCAAATTATTTGAAATTATCTATAAAATAGATGAGCAAAAACTGAGGTCATTTATTCAAGATGAATTAAATCCAAAATCCTTACATCCAAATTTAGATTTGGATACGATTGAAGCCATTCCAAATAAAACAGGAGTTTACCTTTTTCACAATGAATTTAACGAATTAATTTATGTCGGAAAAAGTATTCATATTCGGACACGCGTAGAGCAACACTTAAGAAATCTAAAATCAGTGAAAGGTCTAAAACTTATTCAAGATATTGCAAGTGTAAAATTTGAACTTTGTGGTTCAGAACTGATCGCTTTACTTCGTGAATCCGAATTAATTAAAGAAAAACAACCCATTTATAATAGAAAACTCCGAAAAAATTACTTTCCATTTGGACTTTTCGATGAGCTAGATTCAAATGGATACATTCTTTTGAAGGTAAAATCTAGTGCAAAAGAAACTGCCTACCCAATCGCCAGTTTTACTTCCAAAAAAGAAGGGACCTCCTATTTACTGAAAATCATAGAGAAATATAAATTATGCCAAAAATTGTGTGATTTATACAATTCTTCTGGTGGCTGTTTTCAGTATTCTGTTAAAACTTGTGATGGCGCCTGTATAAATAAAATAAATCCAAACGAATATAATCAACGAGTAAATGATTTTGTGACAACAATAACCTTAGAGAATAAAACTTTTTATATCGTAGATAAAGGACGAAATAATTCAGAAAAAAGTTTAGTTTTAATTGAAAACGGAACCTATCGAGGTCATGGTTTTGCACCTTTTCATTTTCATGGAAAAGAAGCAAAAGATTGGAAAAAATACATCGATGAACAAAAAGAAAACAAAGATATTCGAACAATTATCAATCAATTTATTCGTAAAGGTCAAATTGAAAGAATGATCGAAATTTAAAGTTTCTCAATCCAAATTTATACCTTCGTTCTATGAGAAACGGTGTAGTTACAATTCTTGGTTCTGGAACATCACAAGGCGTTCCAGTAATTGCTTGTGAATGCAATGTTTGTCAATCAAATTCTCCAAAAGATAACAGAACGCGATCATCAATTATGATTTCTGTAGAAGAAGAAAATTATGTAATTGACTCTGGTCCAGATTTTAGGCAGCAGATGCTCCGCGAAAAAGTGAAAACATTAAGAGGCATTGTTTTTACACATGAACACAAAGACCATCTTGCAGGCTTGGATGATGTGCGTGCATTTAATTACCGTGAAAAACGAAAAATGGAAGTTTATGCCACTGCACAAGTAGAAGAAGCACTTAGGCGCGAATTTCATTATGTTTTTGAAGAATACAGTTATCCAGGAATACCAAAAATTGAAATAAATCAGATTGATTTAACTCCCTTTATTCTTGAAAAAAATCTTACCTTAATTCCAATTCAAGTTTTTCACCATAAACTTCCTGTTCTCGGATTTCGATTTGGAGATTTCACCTACATCACAGATGCAAAAACAATTTCTGAAGAAGAAATCAACAAAGTAAAAGGAACTAAAACCTTAATTATAAATGCTTTGCATAGAAATAGTCATGTGTCTCATTTTAATTTAGAGGAAGCACTTCGCGTGATCGAGGAAATAAATCCAGAGAAAGCATACCTAACACATATTTCTCATTTATTCGGAAAACAAGAGGATATTCAAAAGGAATTACCAAAAAATATATTTGTAGCTTATGATGGCTTAAAACTTCCATTTGCTTACTAACACCATTATTTTGATAAAAAACATAGAATCTTCCTTCACACTAAAATATAAAACTTAATTTCGAAAAAATGGAAGTAGAAAATACTATTGATATTAAAGAATTAATAAGGAGTAAAAATCCTCGATTAGCAAAATGGCTCCCATTTTTTGTTATACGCTACTTTAGAAGAATTTTGCATGAAAAAGAATTAAATAAATTTTTTCAAGAAAATAAAAATCTTCAAAATCAAGAATTCTGTTCAAAATTATTAGACAACCTAAACCTTAAAGTAGATATTCAAGGAATCGATAATATCCCAAAAAATGGTCCGGTCATTATTGCAATGAATCATCCTTTAGGAGGAATGGATGCTGTTGCATTGATTTCTGGATTAAAAGAACACCGACTAGACCTCAAATTCATTGTTAATGATCTTTTACTAAATCTTCCTTTTTTAAAAACCATGTTTGTAGGTGTAAATAAATTTGGGAAAAATCAGACTTCAGTTCGGCAACAAATTAGCTCTGCATTCAATGCTGATCATGCACTCTGCATATTTCCGGCTGGAAAAGTAAGTAGAAGAGTGAAAGGAAATGTTGAAGATTTAGAATGGAAAAGAACCTTTGTATTGTATGCAAGAGAATTAAATAGAGAAATAATACCCATTTTTATTGATGGTGAATTATCAAATTTCTTTTACCGTCTTTCAAATTTTAGGCAATTTATAGGTATCAAATCAAATATTGAAATGTTTTATTTAGCAGATGAAATGTACAAGCAAAAAAATACAACCCTTAAATTTATAATTGGTAAGCCAATAAATATATGTAAAGAATATCCTGAACTTTCTGACTCTGAAACTACATTAAAAATTAGAGAAACACTCTACGACTTAAAAGATAAAGTTTGAAAACACTTATAGAACCAATTTCTCGAGCTCTGCTAAAATCAGAATTGACAAAAGATTTATTTGTTAGAAATACTAGAAAAGGAAACAATGAAATTTATATTCTTGACCATTTTTCTGCACCAAATACGCTTATAGAAATTGGTAGATTACGAGAAATTACTTTCCGAGCTTCGGGAGGAGGAACTGGAGAACAAGTTGATATCGATGACTTTGACACCCATAAAAATTGCTATCAACAATTAATTGTTTGGTCGCCTGAAGATGAAGAAATTATTGGAGGTTATCGCTTCATAAAATGTGCTGACGCTATTGATGAAGATGGAAAAATCCATTTATCTACAGCTCATTATTTTAATTTTAATATTGAATTCACAGAAAATTATCTTGCAAAAACTATTGAACTCGGAAGAAGCTGGGTACAGCCAAATTTTCAACCAAACATCAATCCTCGAAAGGGACTTTTTGCTTTAGATAATATCTGGGATGGATTAGGCGCAATTGTAAAATTAAATCCAGAAATAAACTACTTGTTTGGTAAAGTAACAATGTATCCAAATTACAATATTGAATGCAGGGATTTACTCTTGTATTTCTTGGATTACTATTTTCCTGACAGGGAAGAATTAATGCGGCCCTTCCACCCTCTTTTACACAATGAAAATAAAATCGATTATTCAGTTTTTTTACAAAACTTAGATTTCAAGGAGGGAATAAAAGTATTAAATTCTTATTTACGAGAACGAGGAGAATTTATACCCCCATTAATTAATATCTATATGGGACTTTCTCCCAGTATGAAAACATTTGGAACTGCCATAAATTCAGATTTTGGAAATGTGGAAGAAACAGGAATTATGGTTACTATTTCAGACATCTATCCTGAGAAAAAGGAACGACATATGGACTTTTAAATTTTAATATTAAAGCTTTTAATAAACTGATTTATATCTTTTACTCCAGATTTTCTCTTAATTTTTTCCTTGATTCTGCTAATTAAAACATCAACGTGTGTTTCATTCATTTTTGAACTTATGAATACAGAGGGTTTATTATAATAATACTTCATTTTAAGAATTAACACCTCCCGTTTGGTTAAAAGCTTAAATAATATAGCAATTCCATCGTCTACCGATTTTTTTTTGTTGAAATCATATAAACCCGATGTATCATCTAGATTATCTGAATAATTAGTGCGAATAAATTCTGTTTTAGCTTCAGGAATTAAGAGAGGTTGGCGAATGGCATTTTTTTTTCTTAGCTCAGAAATACAAAAATTTGATACGATAGTCCTCAACCATGATTTTGTATCAAATAAATCTGGAGAAAGAGGATAATGCTTACCGATCTTATCATAAAGAAAAATAGAGAAATTTTGATAAACATCTTTTACTTCCTCTGGCTCTTGAAATTTCAGTCGAATTAATGAAATAAAATATCGATTGTAACGATTTAGTATTTCTGTAAACACAACATCCTGCAATCTTTTATTCATTCTAAAATAGGACTTCCTTAGGTTTGCCGATTAAGTGTTCTAAACCTTCAATGTGATTTTCTAATTCATAAATTGAATGCATAGAGAAATCATTTAAAATAATTTTATGAACAGCTTCGATTTCTGTCTCTGAATTTCTAATTAATAGTGTTTGAATAGCATTCTTTTTTAAGAGATAAATCAAACTTGATAATTCCTTTCGGGTATCATGACCTACCATGCCAATAGGATATAACAAGATAATTATAGACGATTTTATTGCTTTATTTTCATTCTCTATTAAGGCTGTAAGAGCAGACTGGAAAAGTAATTCAGATGGATTTCCGATAACAAGAGCTGGGGAATCTAATATAGCATTCTCCTTAAATTTTAACTTTAAAAAAGAGGTTAAATCGTCGAAATTATAAGCATTTTTATACGAGTGTTTAATAGTATCAATCTGAACAAAATTATCAAAGTTTTCTAAAAATGGATCGCCAGTTTTATACATTAATGTTTGCTTTATTAAAGCTAAATCATCTATTTTTTTGATTCTTTTATTAATAGATAAAGCATGATTTCCTATAAGCAAAAGCTTATTAATAGTAGATTTCTCCATAGTTTGTTTTTTTTACAAAACGTAAAACTTAGCTGAAAGTAACAATAAATTCAAAACAATAAGTATTTTAGTGACAATTTTTGCATTTTAGCAACGTTTCTTAACTATGAAATTTCTTGCTTTTCTAATAATTTTATACCCTGTAATCTTTTTCTCACAAAACTATGTAGGATCTAATGCCTTTGCTTTTTTAAATGCAAATTACTCTGCTCGAAGTAATGCCTTAGGAGGAAATTTAATTGCAATTCAGGACAATGATTTGTCTATGGCAGCAGAAAATCCTGCATTACTAAATTCAAAATCTGTGAGGATGCTCCAAATAAACCAAAGTATTCTGCCAAATGGAATTTCTATCGGAATGCTAAATTATGCTTTCAACACAAAATATGGAGTTTTTGCACCAACTATAAAATACATTAGTTACGGAAAATTTGAGTCGTACGATGAAGCTGGAAATCGATTGGGAACATTTACAGCGAGTGATTATTCAATTGGTATGAGCTATGGTAGAACTGTAAACAAATTAATTAGCATTGGCAGCTCACTCACTTTTTTAGGATCTAATTTAGAAACATACTCAGCCTATGGAATGACTTTTGGATTTGGAGCGTTTATTAAACATCCAAATGAATTGTTTTCTGCAGGATTTTCAGCTAAAAATATTGGCTTTACTTTTAAAGATTATACAACAAGTTCAAAGAGTATGTTGCCAATCAATGTTCAAGCAGGAATTTCCTATAAATTAAAGTATGCACCTTTTCGATTTTCTGTTTTGGGACAGCAATTGAATAAATGGAATATTGTTTACGAAGATCCGAATTTAAAGCCAACGTATGATGCATTAACTGGAGATACAATTCCCGTAAAGACAAGCTCTTTTTTTACTAAGATCATGCATCATCTTAACTTCCAAGTAGAATTATTAGCAAGTAAAAATACTACGTTTAGACTAGGATTTGATTACCATAGGAGACAACAATTAAAATTACTTGATCGACCGGGAATGGCAGGTTTCTCAACTGGAATTGCTCTAAATTTTAAGAAAATAAAATTTGAATACGGATTTTTATACTACTCCAAGGCAGGTCAAAATCATTCTATTGGATTGAGTACAAATTTAGGAGATTGGAAGAAAAAATAATATGCTTTTCCTATTAACACAAATCCTTAGAATGAAAGTCTTTTGTTAAAGCAATGTACTCCTCAGAGTATAGATTATTTTCATTTCGAATAACAAATTCTCTCTCTCGAATAGCATCTTGTTTTTGACTTGAAAAATTTAAAATCACACGAATATTTTTTTTGGATGGTTTTGAATGAATACAGATATACTCTTTTAGGAAAAGTCCATGCTCACTAGCCAATTTAGTTAGTTGATCTGAAGAAGAAAACGGCAGAATAATCCAAAAATCACCATTCTCAGTTAACAGCTGCTTTACAAGTTTGAAAAATTGAATGAAATCTGATAGTAAGGAATGCTTAGAGATATTGACTCCATTATCTGGACTTAATATATTTTCAAAATGATAAGGAGGATTAGAAAAAATCAAATCGTATTTTTTTTTGAATGGAAACTGAAGATAATCAGCGGTAATACACTTTAAATTTTTTCTCCATTTCGAATTCTGGAAATTAAGATCACACTCATTAGCAACATTAGCATCAATTTCGACTGCATCAATTTGTAATTTTTGGTTATTCTGAGCTAACATTAAGGATAAAACGCCAGTGCCAGCTCCTAAATCTAAACCTTGGAGTTTTGAATCGCTGGAAATGAAAGAGCCTAAAAGCATGCTATCCGTTCCAACTTTAAGTGGACTCACTTTTTGAATTATCGTAAATTCCTTGAACTTAAAAACTGACAATTAATAAGCTTTTGCGAAAATAACACGGCGAACAGATGGTTTGCCAGAAAACATACATAGACCTTCCTCCTCTTCTTGATCTAGCACTATACATCTAATCGTTGCTTGAGTTTCCTCTTTAATTTTAGCTTCAGTTTCAGCTGTTCCATCCCAATGTGCTAAGAAGAAACCACCTTTTTCAATTTCTATTTTAAACTCAGCATAAGAATCTATCTTTTTGGTATTTAAACTTCGAAATTCACTTGCACGTTGAAATAAATTTAACTGAATTTCTGAAAGTAATTGTTCAATGTAAGAATCTAAACCATCAAAATCAATAATGTCTTTTGTTTTCGTGTCGCGTCTTGCAATCTCAACTTTTCCATTTTCTAAATCTCTAGGACCCATCGCAAGTCGAATAGGCACGCCTTTAGATTCATACTCTGCAAATTTCCATCCTGGTCGTCGTTGATCGTCATCATCAAATTTGAAAGAAATATTTTTGGACTTTAATTTCAATGCTAATTCCTTCATTTTTTCTGAAATAGCACTCAGTTCTTCCTCTGTTCTGTAAATTGGAATAGCAACTACTTGAATTGGCGCTAAAGCAGGAGGTAAAACCAAACCTTCATCATCCGAATGCGTCATAATCAAAGCACCCATTAAGCGCGTTGATACTCCCCAAGATGTTGCCCAAACATACTCTAATTTTCCTTCTTTATCGGCAAATTTTACTTCAAATGCTTTTGCAAAATTTTGACCTAAGAAATGAGATGTGCCCGCTTGCAATGCTTTACCGTCTTGCATCATTGCTTCAATACACAAAGTATCTTCAGCTCCAGCAAAACGTTCACTTTCAGTTTTACGTCCTTTAATTACAGGCATTGACATGTAATTTTGAGCAAAATCTTCGTAGACATCTAACATTTGTTCTGCTTCAGAAATTGCCTCTTTACTAGTCGCATGTGCAGTATGGCCTTCTTGCCATAAAAATTCGGTAGTACGCAAAAACAAACGTGTTCTCATTTCCCAACGAACAACATTTGCCCATTGATTTATTAATATTGGTAAATCTCGGTAGGACTGAATCCATTTTTTATAGGAATTCCAAATAATCGTTTCGGAAGTTGGTCGAACTATTAGCTCTTCCTCTAATTTAGCACTTGGATCGACAATTAATCCGCTTCCATCCTCGGCATTTTTTAAACGATAATGAGTTACAACAGCACATTCTTTAGCAAAACCATCAACATGACTCGCTTCTTTACTCAAGTAAGATTTTGGGATAAATAATGGGAAATAAGCATTCTGGTGTCCCGTTTCCTTAAATTTAGCATCTAAAACATCTCGCATTTTCTCCCAAATTGCGTAACCATATGGTTTAATAACCATGCAACCACGAACATCAGAGTGCTCTGCTAAATCAGCACGATTTACCAATTCATTATACCATTTCGAATAATCTTCTGCCCTTGTTATAAATTTCTGTGCCATACATTCTCAAACTGATTGTAAAGGTAGTTATTTGAATTTTATTAATGAAACACTTTGGAAATACATCAAATTGTTGCGTTTTTTGTTTAAATTTGGGAGAATATAATCTAAATATGACCAAATATTTTTTACTTTTTTTACTCTTTCCATTGTCAAGTTTTGGGCAATTTAAAATCAATGAGGCGAGTAATTCAAATGGAAATACTATTCTACTGCCAAACGGAGATAGCCCAGATTGGATTGAGATTTACAATGCAAGTTCTTCCTCTGCAAATATTTCAGGGTATGGACTAAGCGATGATCCAAGCAATTTAATGAAATGGGTTTTTCCTACTACTTCAATTGGAGCACTGAATTTTTTAACCGTATTTGCCACTGGAAATAATGCTATTAATCTAATTAATCATTATGAAACAGCTGTTTTTGCAGAAAGCACCTGGAAATACAAAATACCTACTGCAGAAATTCCTGATTGGAAAAGTAACTCATTTAACAGTAGCTCTTGGTTAACTGGTGCCGCAAGTATCGGATTTGGAGATGGAGATGACGCCACAGTATTAAACGCTCCAATTACGACAATTTACTCACTTATTACATTTCAATGCACAAATATAACAGCAATAAGTGAAGCACTTTTAGACATTGATTATGATGATGGGTTTGTTGCGTATATTAATGGAGTTGAAATAGCACGAGCTGGACTTATGGGCTCACAGCCTTTGTGGAATGAATTTTCAACAGACCATGAAGCAACACTTCCACAAGGAGGAGCAATTTCCTCTTTTGACATTGATATTAATGTGCTTCAATCCGCACTCATTATAGGTACAAATGTTTTGGCAATAGAATTACATAACGTAAATGAAAACTCGTCCGACCTGACTTGTAAACCTTACTTAACTTTTGGATTTAATCAAGGAAATATATTCTACAATAATACTGTTCACCCCTATTTCGAAACATCTTTCGGAACGAATTTAGAAGCAAATTTTTCAATTAGCACAGCTGGAGAAACGCTCTACTTATCAAATCCTGCAGGTGTCTTAATAGATTCATTAGTAGTTTCAGATTTAGAACCAAACATGTCCTGTGGAAAGTTACCAAATGGAAGCAGTACTATTTCTACATTTCCAATGCCTACACCAAATGCATCAAATAATGGTGCTTTAGCATACAATGGATATGAAGCACAACCAACAATTGTAAATATAGGAGGTGTTTTTCAAGGTCCGATTTCTGTTTCGGTTATAAATAATTCTATTTCAAATGGAATTTTACGATACACAATAAACGGCTCAAATCCAACAATTAATTCGCCACTTGTTACTGGACCAATTAACATCAATGTAAATACTGTTTTAAAAGTTACCTGTTTTTCATCTGGAAGTTCAAATTTGTTACCTAGTATCATTGCAGGTGAAACTTTTTTATTTTCAGAGGATTTTGAACTACCAATTGTTTTACTTACAATTGACCCTGCAGATTTATACGGTGATAATGGTATTTTTGACAATTGGTGGACAGATTGGAAAAAACCCTGTATTGTAGAATATTTTGATAAAGATGGAATCAAAAAATTTGAATCACGATCATCTGTAAAACCTGACGGTGGAGCCGGCGGCAGTCGTTCAAATCCACAACACAGTGTTACCATTGAACCAGCAAATACAATCTTTGGAGAAGGAGAACCAATACATTATCCTATTATCCCAAACAAACCATATATAACTGATTACTACGCTTTGTATATCCGAAATGGAAGTAATTTCTGGAATCAATACCCACAAAGAGATGCTACATTTAATCGAATGATGAGTAAAACAAATGTGAATTCTCAAGCTTATACACCCGCAGTAGTTTTCCTAAATGGCGAATATTTTGGAGTATATGAGATCCGAGAAAAGGCAAATGAGGGCTATTTCGAAAATAACTATGGAAATGACAGAGACAGTGTTGATTTACTATCAGTAAGTTATTTTTATGGCGCAGGAGTTATTCGAACTGTAAAAGGTTCAGACACTTCTTTTTATTCTATGCGCGATTACATTGCAAATACAAATCCATATCTACCAAATTATTTTTCTGAATGCAATAAACGCTTAGATCTTTACAATTTTACAGATTATATGGCTGGAGAAAATTGGTTTGGCAATGCCGATTGGATTTACAATAATATGAAGATGGCAAGAACTAGAACCTTTGATAATAAATGGCGATTTTTTCTTCAGGACTTAGAATGGGGACTTGGTGGCTGGACAAATTATACATCAAATATGTTTGATTGGTTCGAAGGACAAAGTCAGGGAACTGCCTTTTGGGATATTTACAATGGTCTTATCCAAAATCCAGAATTCAAAAACTACTTCATAAATCGGTATGCAGATTTAATGAATACAACATTTCAAGCAGATCATTACCAAGCAATAGTTGATAGCATGCACAACGAGCTTTTAGCTGATTATCCTAGATCATTGCTGCTTTGGACAGGAAACAGCAGCATGGACAACTACAACAATATACACAACATTCATTTAGATCAGTTTGCCAATCGAAATAACTTTGTGAGAGATCAAATAGTTAGTGAATATAACTTGGATAACAAAGTTGATGTTACATTGGATGTTTTTCCAGTTGGAGCAGGATATATAAAAATCTCCACAATCGTACCTGAAAACCTCCCTTGGACAGGCGTATATTTCAATGGGAATCCCGTCAAAATTACAGCAGTTGCCAATCCCGGATACACCTTTCAACATTGGAACGAAAACTTAACACTTTCACTCTTTAATTACACTGATGCCAGCATAACAATTAATATAGAAAACAACGATCTATTTAGAGCCCATTTTTCAGGTTCTCCAAAACAAGAAAAAATTACCATTTCAGAAATAAATTACAATCCCGACCCAACAATTGATGGAGGAAATTGGATAGAATTACACAACTTTGGAACTGCTCCAATCGATTTAACTGCTTGGTCAATAAAATCAAAAAACTACTGGGATAAATTTACCTTTGAAGACCAGACTATTCTGAATCCTGGAGCATTTTTAGTCGTTTGTGAAAACACAAATCTTTTTAGTCAAATGTACCCACAAGTAACTAATTTTGTTGGAGGAACGGGCTTCGTTTGGAGTAACAAATGGGATTCTATTAAATTGTATAACCCCTTTGAAGACATTCGAGTTTCTGCGGTGTACACTGATGAATCACCGTATCCAAAATGTGCTGATGGCTGGGGCAGAACCTTAGAAAATAAAAACATTTCACTACTTCCTTTAGATTCTCTAACGTGGTTTTGCGGTTGCATTGGAGGATCACCTGGTGAAGCCTATTCGCCTTGCGAAGAACCTATCATTATTAGTGAATTTAATTACAACAATAGTAATCCTAGCAATAATGCAGGAGATTGGATTGAATTATACAATAATACAACAGCTACAATCAACCTGAATTCATACGTTTTTAAAGATTCAAAAAACAACAATGAATACATTTTTCCATCTGTAAGTATTGCTCCTGATTCATTTATCGTCATTTCTAACAACCTTTTATTGTTTTCGCAACAACATCCATTGGTATCTAATTTTATTGGGCAATTTAATTTTGGTCTTTCCTCAGATGATGGCATACGAATTTATGATAATACCGGAACATTAATAAATAGTTTTACTTATGACACACTTGCTCCTTGGTCGGCTATCCCCTCAGCACTTAACTTCACAAATGAATACAATTTCTATAATGGTTACTTAGATCAAAACAGCGGTCTTTCTTGGTTTGTGGGTTGCCCTGGAGGATCTCCTGGAACTCAATTTATTTCATGTACTGCTTCTATAGATCAAGGTGATAATAATACTGATCGCTTTGTGAGTTTATTTCCAAATCCTGCATCTTCATCGATCACTTTGACTATTGAAAATGCTTTAACATTTGATGAAAAAACTGAATTAATCATCTATAATCTCAATGGAAGTATTTTAGAGAAACGAAGTGTAAACACACAAGAAACGTTTACAAATATTGAAATCAATCTTCAAGATTTTAAGCAAGGAATGTATTATGTTCAGGTAAAACAAAAAAATAGAAGTGTTACCTTGCCTTTTGTTAAAATGTAATTTTAAAGTCTAAAAATTATAAAAGCATTTAATTCTGTAGATTAGGCATAGTTATTGATATTTTTTTGTTTGTAATTTTATAAAAAATAATAAGCCAAAGAAAGAAAATAAATTAGATTTGTCATAAATAAAATATAAAATGAAATCAATTATAATTTTTACTGTTGTCTGCAATTTTATTTTTTGTGGTTGTGCACAAGAACCACTAAAACTTCAAGAACTCGTAAATACAGAAACAGAAGCCATTAAATTTAAATTAAGTGATTACTTAGCAGAAAATAGTGCTTTAGATAAAGAGGTGAATAGAATTTTTGAAAGTATGGATGATACAGCTATTGTGGCACAATTAATAATGCCTGCAGTTGGTCGTTTGGGACAAAAAAAAGAAACAATTGATCAGCACATAAAAGATAGAGTAATTGGTGGAGTTCTGATGTTAAATGGAACCAAAGAAGAATTCACATCGTGGATTAAGGAATTTGAAACTAATAATAAGAAAAGAGGTAATTTACCTTTTTTATATAGCGCAGATGCTGAGCCAAGTTTGGTAAACCGTAAAATAATTGGTTCTGCGCCTGTTAAAAAAGCAAATGAATTAATTTCTATAGAAGAAGTAAACAGTGTAGCCGCAACTATTTCCAAAGACTTAAATGCTATTGGAATTAACTACAATTTTTCTCCAGTAGTTGATATGTCGGCAAATCAGACTGTTGGATTTAGAAGTTTTGGCGCTAAACCAGAAAATATTATTCCATGGTCAAATGCTTTTATTCAAGAAACACAGCGAAATAATATCCTTGCAACAGCTAAGCATTTTCCAGGACATGGTTTAGTTTCTGGTGATACACATAAAGCACTTCAAGTAATTGATGGACCACTAAAAGAGTTGCAAAATTACCCCCTTCTTATAAAAAATGGGGTTTTGTCAATTATGATTGCACACATTGCAGTTAAAAACAACAGTCAATTTGATACAAAAGGTTTGCCTTCTACTTGTTCTGAAACAATTGTAAAAGGTTTGTTGCGTGATAGCCTTGGTTTTAAAGGTTTAATTGTAACAGACGCAATGAACATGGGAGGAGTTGTAAATGTACCAAATGCAGCGACAAAAGCAATTTCAGCAGGCTGTGACATTGTTTTAATGCCTTTAGATGCAAAGAAAACTCACTCAGAATTACTTGCGAGCTATAAAACAGATAAAGTGTTTAGAGCGAAAGTAGATGCAGCTGCAAAACGTATTATTCGAATGAAGCTTTCCTTGGGACTTTTAAATACTATCAGATAAGTACAAATCGATTAGGCCTTCAGGCGCTTTGATGTAAAGTATCTTGTTTTTACGGTCTATTTTTTGTACCAAGCCATCAAAAATAGGAACTAGCACTTCCTTTCCTTTACAAATAGTTTGTAATAATGGATTTGCAGCAAGATCAATTACATTTTCTACTTCTCCGATATCACCATGCACATCATCTAGCACTTTGAAGCCAATAATTTCGTGATCATAAAACTGAGTTCCTTTAAGATTGGGGAGAATTTCTTCAGGCAAGTAGAGTGATTTTTTAAGTAAGCGTTGCGCTGAGCTTTCATCATTCACTCCTTGAAATTTTACAGCGATAAAATTTTTGTTTTTGAGTTTTACAGACTCAATAAAAAATGGAGTTAGTACACCGTCAACATCAACATAAACTGATTCTAAGTCTTTGTAATCACTCGGATTAGTAACGTCCAAAAACAAGGAAACTTCACCTTTAAATCCGTGAAGTTTCGCTATTTTACCTAAGTAAAAACAATCTTTTATAGTCATCTAAGCTTATTCAGCTGTATCTGCTGATTTTTCTTCAGCTGGTGTTTCCTCTGCTGGAGTTTCCTCTGCAACAACCTCTTCAGCTGGTGTTTCCTCTACTGGAGTTTCCTCTGCAACAACCTCTTCAGTTACTGTTTCTTCTGCTGGAGTTTCCTCTGCAACAACTTCTTCAGTTACTGTTTCCTCTGCTGGAGTTTCCTCTGCAACAACTTCTTCAGTTACTGTTTCCTCTGCTGGAGTTTCCTCTGCAACAACTTCTTCAGTTACTGTTTCTTCTGCTGGAGTTTCCTCTGATGCAACTTCTTCAGTTACTGTTTCTTCTGCTGGAGTTTCCTCTGCAACAACTTCTTCAGTTACTGTTTCCTCAGCTGGTATTTCCTCTGCAGCAACTTCTTCAACAACTGTATTTTTAAGTTCAATTTGAGCTGCTTTAGCAATATTTGCATCAGCTTCTGACTTCATTTTTGCATTTTTACTTGCAATTGCTTTTGCAGCTAAGCCATCAATTTTATTTATTATTTTAGATTCTTTTTCATTTACCCAAAGTGTAAAACGTTCTTCAACTTGTTCCATTGTTAAAGCACCTTTTTTAACACCATTGATTAGGTGACTTTTATAAAGTACACCTTTATAAGAAAGAATTGCGCGAGCTGTATCGGACATTTCTGCTCCAGTTTGAACCCAAGTCAATGTTCTTTCAAAATTAATATCAATCACAGCTGGATTAGCAGTTGGATTATATGTTCCTAATTTTTCAATGAATTTACCATCTCTTTTCGCACGACTATCTGCTGCTACTAAGTGAAAAAACGGTTTTCCTTTTTTACCGTGTCTTTGCAATCTGATTCTTGTTGCCATTTTTCTTTTACAATTTAAGGTCCGAAACCTTGGTTTATAAATAATTTATTCGGGGTGCAAAGATAGAAATACTATTTGAATTATCAAATTCTATCAGGATATTATTTTCCTTTTGCTTTTAAAACGATAATTACAGTATAAAACATTATTTTAATGTCTAGTGCTAAACTTCTATTTTTCAGGTAAATCAGATCAAACTTCATTCGTTGCAGCATTTGTTCTACGTTTTCTGCATAGCCAAATTTCACTTGTCCCCAAGAGGTAATTCCTGGTCGTACACGATTTAGATGCAAATATTGCGCTTCAAGTTTTACAATTTGATCGATATAAAATTGTCGTTCAGGTCTTGGTCCAACAAGCGACATTTGTCCAAAAAGAACATTTATAAATTGTGGAAATTCATCTAGCCTTGTTTTGCGCATAAAACGACCAATCTTAGTGATACGCGGATCATTTTCTGAAGAAAGTTGGGGACCCAGATTTTCAGAATCTATGTACATGGTTCTGAATTTTATGATTTTAAAAATTGCCCCCTTTAGTCCCACTCTTTCTTGCAAATATAAAATAGGGCCTGGAGAAGAAAATTTCACAGCAATCGCAGAGAAAATAAAAAAGGGAGTGAGAAGAATTACAGCAATGAATGAAATTAAAAAATCCATTACGCGTTTTATCGCTTGTTGCCAAAATGGCATAATATCAGATTTTAATTCAAGTAATAGTGCTCCATATATATTCGTCATCTTAACACTTCCAGATAAGATAACATAAGCATCCGGCAATAATTTAATTCTAATATGTCCGTCGTCTATACGAAGCAAAAGATCTTTTAAGCGATTGTGATCTGAGCTTTCAATAGCAATAATCACTTCCTCAACTTTATGCTCACTTAGAATGCGCTCTAGATCAGTTTCATGACCTAAATAATTTATATGTTCACTTAAGAGATAATCTTTTCCATTTAGATTGACATACCCAATAAATGAATTAACATTTAGTGGATGAGAAATCATTTCGTTATAAATTTCTAGGGCTTTTTCATTTCCACCTAGAATAATTGTTTTAAAACCATTACCAGGTTTACGAATAGACCAAATCATAATGGAATTTATAATTAGGCGAGGAATTATCGTTAACATGAAATGCAAAGAGAAAAGTAAGATGACAGACTGATAATAAATCTCATAGGACTTAACTTCATCATCTAGAAGTAAGATAAAAAATATCAGAATTACCCCAAAAAATGATGCAATTAAGGTCAGATTTAGCATTTTTAATCGAAACATCTGCCGAATTGAAATGTAAGTTCCCTGAACATAATAAAACAAGACCCAAACTAATGGAATAAAAAGAACACCATAAATAAAATTCGAGTCTACTTTAAATTCAGATTTTTCTAATACTGTTTGACGTAAGTAGAAAAAAGAGGACCAAGCAATTAAAGCCGTTAAAAAATCAAAAAATAGAAATACTACAACCCAAAATCTATCCTTCATACTAATTAAAATATACAACTTTAATATTGTCAATTAAAATCTCTGTCGAGATTTGCCCGGGGTCTAAATAACAGGAGAATGATTGCAGAAAATTACTAGAATTTGGAGAGGCTCCTATTAATTCTCTGAGTTCAATATATATTTTTTTCCAGACAACTGTTTCAGGGTTTTGAGCATTTAAGCGAATATTTATATTATTAGTAACACCAGCAGGAGAGACATAAATTAAGCCGGTCGTTAAGGAATTTGTATTATGGTAATCAATTTCTAGATATGCTTCTCTTCCCTTAGAAATTGATAGTTGTGTTTCTGTATTCGCAACCCATAAAGAATCTGCGGAATTTAAACTTATTTTTGCATATAAATTTCCATTAAAAGGTTGTAAATTTTCGTTTACTATTTCATAATTTGACAAGGAGGTATTTGGATCATCCGTTAATGAAATGTTAACTCCCTCAAAATCTTCGATCCAAAATTGAGTTACTGACTTATACTTCGTAACAGGATTTAGAGTCAATGTTTGGTTTTTAGTCAATGTTTGATTTACTTCATAAACTTCTAGGAAAGGATAGATTTTTTTGGTTGCTGAAATACCATTGTTTTTTATTGCAGGATAAATCTTAATGTTGCACATTCCATCTTTTAAAATTGGTATTTTAAACGGGACTTGAAACACACCAATTAATTTATCATCTACTAAAACCCAAGCCTCAGTAATGTTATGGCTTAATTCTCCTTCATCACCTGAAAGATCAATATTACTTTGAAGCGTCCATGCTGTTACTTCCAACCAAGATGGATCTGGATTATTTTTAACACAGGCTGTAAAACCGAGAAGAAGGAGTAAGAAAAAGGATAAACGACTCATTGAAAAAAAACGAAGTAAAAGAGAAATTATTGCCTAAAAATGAATTTGATTTTGCTTTAATTTTTCAATTATTTCAATTGCCACTTCCATTGCAGCACAACCATCTTCCACAGTAACTTTAGGACTTACATTTTGAGTAATGGCATCATAAAAAGATTTTAATTCTTCTTTTATAGCATTTATTTCTTGCAATTCTGGCTTGTCTATAAATATCTTTTTTGGCGCTTTGTTTGGCCCTAAATCCAGAACGATATCAAAAGGGTCAGCTTCACCAACAACATCTTGCATTCTTACAACCTCTAATTCTTTTGTCAAGAAATCGACACTGATGTATGCATCTTTTTGAAAGAACCGTGATTTCCGCATGTTCTTCAACGAAATTCTAGAAGCTGTAAGATTTGCTACTGCTCCATTTTCAAATTCTAAGCGAGCATTTGTAATATCATGCGTATCACTAATTACTGCCACACCAGATGCTGAAACTTTTTTCACACGAGATTTAACAACACTAAGCACAATGTCGATGTCGTGAATCATCAAATCCAAAACCACTGGAACATCTGTCCCACGTGGGTTAAATTGCGACAAGCGATGAGTTTCTATGAACATGGGATTATCAAAATAAGGAAGAGCTGCTTGGAATGCTGGATTAAAACGTTCCACATGTCCAACTTGAACTTTAACATCTGCCTCTGTTGTTAGCGAGACTAATTTTTGGGCTTCAGCGATTGTTTCTGACAAGGGTTTTTCTATAAACACATGTTTTCTCATTCGCAAAGCTTCGGCAGCTGTTTTATAATGAACTAGCGTTGGAGTAACTATATCTACACAATCTACCTGCTGAAGTAATTCATTAATGCTGCCGAAAGATTTCACATTAAATTGAGCAGAAACCTTAGCGGAATTTTCTTTGTCCTCATCATAAAAACCTACTAAGTCGAAGTAATCAGATAATTCCAAGATAAGTTTAAGGTGAATTTTTCCTAAATGCCCTGCACCAATAAGACCGATTTTCAACATGACTTTTTTTTTCAAAATTACATTCAAATAAAGGAAGAAATAAATAGGAACTGATTACTTTTCAACAAAAAAAAGCCATTAATCAAGGACTAATGGCTTTTGCTGATACTTTTTACACTTATTTATTTACGGAGTCCACAACAGCTTTAAAAGCCTCAGGGTGATTCATCGCTAAATCTGCAAGAACCTTACGATTTAACTCAACACCACTTTTGTGCACAGCACCCATAAATTGAGAATAACTCATTCCGTATTGACGAGTACCTGCATTTATACGGGTAATCCAAAGAGAACGGAAATTTCTTTTCTTTTGCTTACGACCTGAGTAGGCATAAACTAGTCCTTTTTCAACTGCATTTTTTGCAACTGTCCAGACATTTTTTCTTCTACCAAAGTATCCTTTGGCTAATTTCATCAAGTTCTTTCTTCTAGCTCTTGATGCGACGTGATTTACTGATCTTGGCATAATTTTAAGTTTTTTAATAAGGAGTGCAACATTGTTTCAGAAGACTTGTATACTCGTTATTTGGTTAAACAATAGATAAACCTCTAAAGGACTATTTCATACATAATTGTAATTTGATATTCGAAAGATCTGCATTGTGTACAAGTCCTGCGTGCGTCAAATTACGTTTGCGTTTCTTAGCCTTTTTAGTTAAGATGTGGCTTTTAAAAGCGTGCTTACGCTTTATCTTTCCACTCCCAGTGATTGTGAATCGCTTCTTCGCACTGGATTTAGTTTTCATTTTAGGCATTTTTTCTTCTTTTTTTTGAGTTAAACAACTATATCAGCTTCTTTATTTCTTTTTTGAGTTGATCATTACGATCATTTTTTTTCCTTCTAATTTTGGCAACTGCTCTACTATCCCAACATCTGCTAATTCTTGCATGAATTTCAATAACAATATTTCTCCTCGGTCTTTAAAAACAATTGAGCGACCTCTAAAAAACACAAAAGCTTTTACTTTGCTTCCTTCTTCAAGGAATTTCCTTGCATGTGTCAATTTAAAGTTAAAATCGTGATCGTCTGTGTTAGGTCCGAAACGTATTTCTTTTACAACTATTTTACTCTGTTTTGCTTTTAATTCTTTTTGTTTTCTTTTTTGGTTGTACAAGAATTTCTTGTAATCCATAATCTTACAAACCGGTGGTTTAGCATTTGGTGAAATCTCTACCAAATCCATATCTTGTGCTTCTGCCATTTCAAGTGCCGCTGCTAGCGTCAACACTTTCGGTTCTTCACCTTCATTTACCAAGCGGATTTCTTGTGCGCTAATTTTATCATTTATACGGTGTTGCGCTTCCTCTTCTCTTTTTACAAACGGTTTTGAATTTCTTCTCATTAATATATTTAAAGTTCTACTGTCAATTCCTTATTAATAGCTTCCTGTACGATTTTTCCAAATTCTTCAAAAGAAACAACACCCATGTCTCCTCCTCCTCTTTGTCTTACTGATACTTGATTATTCGTAAATTCATTTTCTCCAACAATGAGCATAAATGGAATTTTCGCAAGCTCCGCATCTCGTATTTTCTTGCCTATTTTTTCATTTCGGTCATCAACAAGTCCGCGAATATCGGAATTATTTAGGAAATCTAAAACTTTTTCTGCGTAGTCGTTGAATTTTTCTGAAATTGGAAGGATAATAAATTGATCTGAAGTCAGCCAAAGTGGGAAATCTCCAGCACAATGTTCTAACAATACTGCAACAAATCGTTCCATCGAACCAAATGGAGCTCTGTGAATCATAACAGGTCGGTGTTTTTGATTGTCAGCGCCTGTAAATTCCAATTCAAAACGCTCTGGTAAATTGTAATCAACCTGAATTGTCCCCAATTGCCATTCTCTTCCGAGTGCATCTTGCACCATGAAATCTAGTTTCGGGCCATAAAATGCAGCTTCTCCATATGCTACAACTGTAGTAAGATTTTTTTCTGCAGCTGCTTCTATAATGGCATTTTCTGCCTTCTCCCAATTTTCTTCAGAACCAATATATTTCGAACGATCTTTTTGATCTCTCAAAGAAATTTGCGCTGTAAAATTTTGGAAATCCAATGTTTTTAAAACGTAAAGAACAATATCGATTACTTTTTTAAACTCGTCTTTTACTTGTTCTTGCGTACAGAAAATATGCGCATCATCTTGGGTAAACGAGCGAACTCTTGTAAGTCCGTGTAATTCTCCTGACTGCTCGTAACGGTAAACTGTCCCAAATTCCGCAAAGCGTGCAGGTAAATCCTTGTATGAACGAGGTCGAGACTTAAATATCTCACAATGATGTGGGCAATTCATTGGCTTCAAATAAAACTCCTCATTTGGATCTGGAGTTTTAATTGGCTGAAAAGAATCTGCTCCATATTTCTCGTAATGTCCTGAAGTAACGTACAATTCTTTATTTCCAATGTGTGGCGTAATTACCTGCTGATATCCCGCTTTTCGCTGTGCTTTTTTCAAGAAATTCTCTAAGCGCTCTCGCAAAGCTGCGCCTTTTGGAAGCCAGAGAGGAAGACCTTGACCAACTTTTTGAGAAAAGGTAAATAAATCCAATTCTTTCCCCAATTTTCGGTGATCCCTTCGTTTTGCTTCTTCTAATTTTTCAAGATGCTCAGTTAACTCAGCTTGCTTGGGAAAAGTAATTCCGTAAATACGAGTTAGCTGCTTATTTTTTTCATCTCCTCGCCAATATGCGCCTGCAATAGCGGTTAATTTTACTGCTTTTATAAAACCAGTATCAGGAATATGTGGACCACGGCATAAATCGGTAAAATTCCCTTGAGTATAAAAAGTAATTGTCCCATCTTCTAATTCAGACAGCAGTTCTAATTTATAAGGATCTTGTTTTTTCTCAAAATAAGCAAGCGCTTCAGTTTTTGATATTTCTTTGCGAATAAAAGGGTTTCTTTCTTTCGCCAATGCTTTCATTTTTTCTTCAATTCTTGCTAAATCTTCTTCCTTAATAGAATAATCCATAAGGTCAATATCGTAGTAAAAACCATTTGTAATTGGTGGGCCGATAGCCAACTTAATACCTGGATAATAAAATTCTAAAGCTTCAGCCATGATGTGCGCAGAAGAATGCCACATAGTAGATTTCCCTTCTAAGTCAGACCATGTAAGTAGCTGAAGATGTGAATTTTGATTAATCGGCAAATTTGCATCTTGAACAAATCCATCAACTTTTGCCGCTAATACATTTCGTGCTAAACCTTCAGATATGCTCAAGGCAACATCCATTGCAGAAGCACCTTTATTGTAATCCCTCACACTGCCATCTGGCAAGGTAATTTGAATCATTTTACTTTATTAGAAAATTGAATTTGCAAAGATAGCTTTTTCAGTAAGAATCCCAAAGGAAATAGGAAAATTAGCTCAAAAATAGACTCTCTGATAGGAAACTCAGATTGAGAATAGTTTCCTATCAAACAAGACGATCTATTTTTTTGGACTATAATTACTCTTTTTGCTGCTATTATGTTTTATTTAGACTACTAAGAGCCTTGCGAATAAAAAATATTTGATTTTATAATCCTGAAACTAATTTTGTATATTTATCACTCAAAATTCATAACTTATGAAAAATTCACTTTTACTACTTCTTCTAACATTATCTTTTTCTATAGTAAATGCTCAGACAGGAGTAATTTACAATTTTTCTTTCAGAATAGATGACGAACTTATTACACAAATGAAAGTTCAAAATAAGGATTACAAAATTCTTAATCTTTCAACTATTGAGGATATGCCAAAAGAGCTTTCGGATACGCTAGTTTTAATTAGTGAAAATATGTTGGGGGCTTTTCTCGATGCCAAAATTGTGAGTATGGTGCCGGAAGAAAAATTTCTTATGGGTGCATTACCACAACATCTTATGTATTTACCAGCAAATTTTTTCAAAAAGGCAGCAAAAACATTTGATTCATTAAATATTTTTATAGATATAGCCTGTTATATTTCTGCAAGTGGAGGCGAGAAAATTACTTTTTCCAATAATTCATATTCTAAAATTAAACCCAAATTAAGTTTATCAATTAAAATATTTAACAAAGAGAAAGAATTGATTGAAACGAAAGATGTAGTTTTAAAAGACTTTGAAAAATTAAGATCTAAAACCTTCGATGAAACATATGGAATTAAAGGTTTAGCTCAAAATACGGATGAAAAGACCATATCTGAAACAATTAACTCTAATGACGTGCTGCGAATGTTTGTTTCGGCATTAGTAATTGCTTTACAAAAATAAAAAATGCTTTTATGCAGAAAAGATTGAGTAGGAACATCTATCTTTGTGATTCCTATTAAAGAAAACGTTCTTTGGGGTCGACATTGGATTTGACAGCGATAGCGGTAGTCAAGTGTCAGCATGCAGAGGGTTGAGATGAACCTCTTAAATATCTTGTCTCGAACAATAATTGACAATACGTCATACGCACTTGCTGCCTAATTAACTGATAGTTAGTTGGCTTTATCCGATCGAAGTATAGTAGGTTGGACGAGTACTTCCGGTAAATTTCTGCCTGTTAGATTTACCAATCGGAAGTTCATCCCATCAGGCTAGCCGGTGTGATGTTTCTAAGCGCTGGTGAAACTTTAGAAACTAAGTTGGGAGCTTGGGTGTTCTTGTCCGTCTCACAATCTAAAACCAATCAAGAAATAAGCATGTAGAAAGCTAGAGTATTCGTCGTTTGGACGAGGGTTCGAACCCCTCCGACTCCACAAAAAAACCAGTACGAGTGTACTGGTTTTTTTTGATGAAATGGTCAATAGGCAAACAATAGCATTAATATGATGATTTTATTTTTCACGATTGTTGATTATTTTATCGATTATCTTATAGTTGAAATTGTAATTAATGTTGGAATCTGAAACAATTAGCAGATACAGCACTCCAGGGTTGAGCTCATAATGCTTCAAATCAATAATAATCCTATTAAGTCCGTTGAGGCTATTTACACTAAGGTTCTTATCGCTATTGCGGCTTACTAATTTCTTGGTCTTCACATCATAGATTTTTTTTTCAGATTCTCGCTAGTTGCATCTTCATTGAAGAACTGAACATTCAGTAGCTTATCATAATCCTCCATATAATTATTGTTCTCTTTTTCAAGTCATAATAATATTTGCTGTCATTAAATGATAATGAATCATTACAAATGGTATTCTGATTTTTATTCAGCCATTCGTAAACAATAATAAACTTTTTTGAGGCATCATTTGCGAAAAGGAGTTTCCCCAGTTTCGTTTCTCCGTTAGGAATAAATAATGAACTGTTCTAAGAGACTTCTTTGGTGTCAGGAGATATATCAAATCGATAAACCCACCTTTATTTTTGTTTTAAAATACAATTTTCAACTATCCAAAAATCTCCATATAAAGTCATTGGGCGTTTTGTGATTTTCCATTCCAATATTGAATCTGATTTTTTTTCAAGAGTTGCGCCCCCAAGTTCACCTTCATCTGACCATGCACTTGCAAATTTCAAATAGGCAACATTTTTTTTTACAATTCCAATGATATTGTATTTCTGAATAATTTCTCTTCCTTGATCCATTTTATTTCCTCCTTGAGCGTAAGCATCAAATATTCCATATATTGAATCATTTTTTTGATTAATGTTAATAGAAAATCCCCAATTCCCATATCCACTAGATTCTTTCCAATTCCACTTACCTGAAAAACTAGGAATACTTTTTATTTTAATATCCTCCTCATCGATTGATTTATCCTTTTTTTCCTTTGATTTGTTTTCTACAATAACCACACTTGAGTCTTTAATTTCATTTGTTGAATTAGTACAAGATGAAATTGAAATTACTATAACTAAGCCAAGAATTTTTTTCATAATTTTTTCTTTTATTTTCTGACGTTTAACGAATTATTTTTTGTAAAAATCAGATTGAATAACCATTATAAAAAATAAGTTTCATAACATAAATTTTATTTTAAATTTACAAAGTTAAATATAAAATATTTTTCTTGATTTTAATAAATTCAATGTAATCAACTTGTAATCCTACTCCTTCCAAGGTTGAATAGGTTCTTTGGGGATTGTGAAATTACCTCTCGTATAGGCAAAGGTTTTTGTAAACCAAGCTCTATGTTCAGGTGACCATGTTTCCATTTCTTTACTATAATCCAAGGAAAATGATTGTATTGAACTTAAAACAGAATCCCTTTCTGTATTCTCAAAATTTGTTTCAGATAGAGTGTTTTGTGAATACCAATTTACTGCATAAACAACAATAAAACTCAATAAAATAATTGCTTTCATAATTTATCTATTTTTAATTTTCATCTTCTTTTTTAATCGGTTGGGTTTCTACAGTTATGGTAATTCCTCCAAAGAGTAACTCATTTTCCTCCTCCGTCATTTTACCAAAGCTGTTGTCCCATGCTTTTTGAAAAATGGAATCCAATTGTTGTTGATTTATCCAAGTACCATCAACCAATTCATACATTTTTTCCTTTTGGATTGAATCTCCTCTGGTTGTGGAGGAATCTAATACAGGTTGAGATATTGCAATGGTTTGTGTTATCATTAGTAGGGATAGAAAAAATATCTTTTGCATGGTAGTATTATTTAAGTGAAACAAACTCTTTTCGGAAGTATTAATCTTTAACACAACGAACGGAAATTAGAACTTTTATCTAGTTCATTTCTAATTAGTTGTTCATTTTCATTACTCATGGAACGTAAAAAAGCTAAATCTGAGTTTGAATCGGTGGATGTCCACCAATTACCTTCGCTTCCGTGTTCAAAATAAAATCCACCATCTAGATTAAACCTAGTGACCGGAATTGCTGAAAAACCCGATTCATTTGTTCCATTGCCGTTAGAATTCCAATATTCTGTATATTTTAATTTTTTTTCTGCATTTTCATCACCACCCAAATAGTTTTCCAAAATAGTCCATTCTTGATCTGAAGGAATATGCCACCCTTCTTGGGATAAACCTCTTAGATCGTTTACGGCATACCAGTTGTAAATTTTACCATATTCAACCCCATTCTTTTTATCAAATCTAAAATAACTACACATCGGTTTCCCTTCTTCATATGCTTTCCACCAATCACCTTCATTCTCTGCTATTGAGATTTTATCACCATTTCTGAAGGTTGTAGCATCCAGATTTTCTGCCATCCAATTTTGTTCACCAATGGTAACCATATAATACTTTTTGCCATCACGATTGTCTTTCAATACTTGAGAAAAACTAAAAAAGCCAAAAATGATAATAAGAGAAAAAAATAGAGTTTTCATAAGATTTAGGATTTAAATTAACTTATCTTTTTTTTAAGCTAACGCAGGTTAAACTATGCGTTACAAATAATTTGCTCATGTATGAAAATTTGGATTCATACATTGTAACAAAGTTTAATTAAACTAATTTTTCGTCTGTTTGATAGAATTCAATGTAAACGATGATTTCCGTCAAATTCAAATAAAATTCTTGCCTAAAACAGTTACGATGAAATATTCAACAAGATTTATTTTCTCTTCAGTCAGAGAATTTGAGTTGAGAAACTTCTAACGATATCTTAAAAGGTACAACTTCTTCCAATGTCATTTCATCTTCAAAGTAGGTATTATTACAAATGATATAAATTCTGTCTTTTTTAACTTGAATTACTATTCCAATAATATTTTACCACGATTTTTTTTTCTTTTCCTGTTGATCTAACTAAGCCTCCTTTTTTTTCATAACCCATTGATTTTAATTAATATAACGACAAAGAATAAACTAGCAAATAAAAAATGTAACAACTATTGCAAATTCCAGTTATTAAATTAAACACATTACATGGCTAATATCTACTTAATCAATTTTTATTCATAAAAATTTAAAAGTCATGAAATCGATTGTAGTTTATATCTTCTTTTTAGTAATTTGTCCAGTAGTAAACGGTCAAAGAAAAGTATCTGTTAAAGCAGAAAAAACAGCCGTATTGGTTATTGGATCGCGTATGGATTCAGACGATTCAGAATCTCAAATGGAAAAAATTGAACTTTTTTTGGACTCAATTGATTTTAAAGTTCATACTTTTTATGACCCATACAACTCTTGGGATGAAATTAAAAAAGCTTCCGAAGATGCTTCCATATTCATTTATAAGGGACATGGAACCCATTTGGGAATAGATGGTGGATTTGGTGGCATCGTGATCGATGAATTTGTTTCAGGAAAAAGAATCGCTGATGAATTAAAATTTAAAAACAGTCCATTAGTGATGTTTATTTCCGTATGTGGTGGTGCTGGTTCATCTGCAGGCGATGAAACTGACATTGGAATTTCTGAGGCTCAGAATCGTGTATTTGGTTCAGCCCTTCCTTTTTTATTGGTTGGAGCAAAAGGTTATTATGCTAATAATTATGAGTCTGGAGTTTTAAGTTGCTTAAAGTTATTGTCCGAAAATAAAACATTGGGAGAAGCCTATGAAATTACTGCCACCAAATGGACGAAAATTGAACTGATTGAACCTATTGATGATAATCGAGTAAATATAAACTATGAAATTGGTATTTCATCAAAAAAAGAGGGAGGAAAGTCTACTATAATCCATATAATAAACGAAGTAAAAACATATAAACAAATAGTTCGACCAAAAAATTATTCAATTGCGTTTGCAGGCGATCCGAATTATAGATTAAACCAAACGATTAGTCTTTCAAACAATAAATAAAGCTTCAAGAAATTTCTTTAGTTTAATTCAATGCCGTAAATTTTTGAGAACAAGCTGCCATAATATTCATCCATTTGGCAAGATTAAATCTAGAGTTAGACAAGCTTAGAGTAAAAAAGGATGGCACCCTATCCTGTAGTCTTTATACTGTCCTAAACTAAATCAAGAAATCTATTAGATTGGATATAACCTAAAGAAAAATATTTATTACTACATTTTCCTGAAACAAATGATCTATTCTATGAAAAACTTAATTTTAATTTTGATGTTTATCCTGCCATCAGTAGGTTTCTCCCAAAGAGACGGATCTAAGGTAATGGATGTAAACAATATTGATTACCGACTTTTGGATAGTCTAATTATTGTTGAGATAAATAAGGTTAGAGATTCGTTAGGGAATTGTAAAATGAACTATTCTAAAGTCGTAAGTGACAATGTGTCTAAAAGAACTTGTGATATAATGTATAAAGAACAACACGTTTATCATCCAGATGGTAGGGAAAATTTGTTTACTGAGAAATTGGAATCTAAGATTATTAAAGAATCATTCAATTCATACGGTAATAATGGAGGTGATGATGTGAATGACTCTTTTGAAATTTGTTTATTTATGATGAAGACATATAAACAAGTTACATACGGTGACATTGCACTATCTATTGTTGATTTATGGGAATCATCACCCGATCACTGTTTTGTTGTAAGGGATGCCTACAATAAAAAGATTACAAAAACTAATCACGAAATATTCATAATGTCAGGTGCATCAACAAAATATGGTATTTGGAATGGTAGAAATGGGTTTTATGCTACTTTAAATTTAACTGTAGTATATAACAATTAAAGTTTTTAATTAATCCTCTGTTTCTGTATGCCATTTAGGGAATTTAACCTTAAATCGTCTATCTGATTTTGTGTCTTCAATAGTCATTGGACTAGTGACTTTTCTTGATTTTGTGCTTTTACTTTATTAAATAAATTTCAAAAACTAACCTTTTATCTTTCCATATATTCAGCCTAATAAAAGACGAATCTAAACTTCTTTTTCTTGACAAATAATCAAGTCTTAAGAGATTACTTTTTTTATACCTTTACTACATCACTTAAAATTTTAATATACCTTTACTACTTAAATTAAAACTTTAATTATGAAACTTCTTCTTTTACTTCTTGCTGGACCAATTATTAGCTTTGGACAAAATGTAAACATACCTGATGCTAACTTTAAAGCATATTTAATTAACAATACAGCTATAAATAGCAATGGAGATAAAAAAATACAAGTAAGTGAAGCAAGTGCCTTTAATGGTAATATTGATTGTCATAAAATGAATATCTCTAATTTAAAAGGAATAGAAGCCTTTACTGCTTTAACCCAATTGTCGTGTTATGAGAATCAACTCACAAGCTTGGATGTAACTAATAATACTGCTTTAACTGAATTGTCTTGTTATGACAATCAACTCACAAGCTTGAATGTAACTAAAAATACTGCTTTGGAAGATTTGAGTTGTTATAAAAATAAACTCACAAGCTTGGATGTAAGCAAAAATACTGTTTTAATTAATTTAAGTTGTTATAGTAACAAACTCACAAGCTTGGATGTAAGTAAAAATAATGATTTATTTGATTTGAGTTGTTATTATAATAAACTCACAAGCTTGGACGTAAGTAAAAATACTGCTTTAACTTATTTGAGATGTTTTGGAAATTCATTTGATTGTGATGCTTTAAAAAGAAAATATGGTATTGTTATCGAAAATAAAGGTTTATAATGCTCGTTCTTTTTGTAATTTTAAGCCTATAAAACTTAAATTTACTTATATAGCTTAATATTGACTCCTGTTATTTGACACATTCCAATAACCTCGTTTTTTAGCTTCAATAATTTTGTTTTTATAGCTTTTTGTCGATAATATTGTTTCAAAGGCAAAGTTTTCATTTTTTTGTTTTTCATATTTCCACGATTAACATACCACTAAATTAATAGTGCTTTGTTTTTTATATAAAAAAAGACAAGCACTTAAAGCCATATTTTAAAAAGTCTTTTTAGAATATACTACCTAACAAATCTCAGCATAATTAATCTGAATTAGTAGTAATCAAAAAAAAATGATAAATTTACTCGTAAAATTTAAGTAGGTCACTTTTAACTTAATAACAAACAAAAAAATATAAGACAGTATGAAATCTATAATTATTAAGCAAGTTATTTGTCTTTTAGCATTTTTCTTAATGGAAAATTTTGCTTTTTCGCAAGAAAGTAAATTATGGGTGCGTTTTGACAACACCGTTTTCTTGCCACATGTTAATTCAGTTGGTCGGTTAATTTCAACAAGTGAAGAGTTGAATCAATTAATTAATGATAATGGGATGACTGGTTTTATTCAAGCCTTACCCGACTCTAAATCTAAAAATTTACAAAATATTTATGAAGTTTCTTTTTTTGGAAACAATGAGGATGTTTCTATCTCATTAAGTAAGTTGCCATTTATTGGTCTTGTTGAAAAAGCGCCAGATTATCAAGTTTTATATGCGCCAGATGACTACAATATTGCCTTATCAATAAATAATGATACTATTGATCAATATGCCTTGGATTTAATTAATGCACAAGCTGCTTGGGATCTTTCACATGGAAGTGACAGTGTTGTAATTGCAATCAGTGATCAAAATTATTATCAACACCATGTGGAATTAGAAGGGAAAATTGCTTACTACGATTCAACCAACTTAGCAACGGAAACACATGGAACCGCTGTTGCAATCCTTACAGCAGGAAATACGAATAATGGTATTGGCTTAAGCTCTATAGGTTTTGAAAGTAAATTGGCATTGTATCAGATGACTTTTAATGAAATTTTAGTTGCTTCATATGCTGGTGCTGATGTAATAAATATTAGTTGGACTTCAGGTTGTTACTACACTCAAACTCAACAAGATGTAATAAATGAAGCGTATAATAATGGTTCATTTATCATTGCTGCTGCAGGAAATGGCACTACTTGTGGTGGTGCAGATAGTTTGGTTTATCCTGCTTCTTATACCAACGTTTTTTCAGTGACAAGTGTGGGACCTTCGAATAATCATGAACGTTTTATTGGAGACCCTTCATCTACGCATCAACATAATTTAGCAGTTGATGTTTCTGCCCCGGGGTATGATGTCACTATTTCACCTTCATCAAACTGGTACTTAAATAGTTCTGGGACTTCTTGGGCCGCAGCTTATGTTACCGGAACGGTTGGCTTGATGTTATCGCTTAATAAATGTATTTCAAATGTAGACATCGAATTGATCTTAAAAAATTCTTCTCAGAACATTGATTCTTTGAACCCGCTTTATTCTGGAAAGATTGGACAGGGAAGATTAGATGTACACGAAGCACTCGTCATGACGACTGCACACCTTGGTGATTTAACTTTATCCTCAGCCTTAGTTGACGGTTGTACAGCCAATGATGTTTCCATAAGTGTATCGTTTGTTGGTGGACAAGCGCCACATACTTTGATATGGTCAAATGGAGCTAATTCCTTGAGTTTAGATTCACTTGGCTTTGGAATCAATCAAATAACAATAACTGATGCCCATGGCTGTTCAGTAAATCAAGTATTTAACGTCGTTGATGTTCAAGAACCCATTCTAAACTCACAAGTTACTAATGTTGCCTGCTTCGGTGATTCTTCTGGTCAGATTGAATTACTTTTTACAAATCCTCAAGAAATAACGAATATTACTTGGAACAATGGTCAAAGTGGAACTTTTTTAAGCAACTTGTCGGTAGGAACTTATGATGCAACAATTTCTTACAACAACGGTCTTTGCTCTATTATGCAATCTGAATTGGTTCAGTCCCCCAATGTATTATCGATAACTGCGCTTATAACAGATATAGATTCAATAAATGCAGGTGCGATTGATGTTACTGTTTCAGGAGGAACACCACCTTATTTATATAATTGGGACAATAACCAACAAACTGAAGATCTCTCTAATTTAATTGCAGGCGTTTATTCTATTTCCGTTACGGATTCAGCAGGTTGTAGTTTAGCTGCTTTTTATGAGATATCTGAAGATACAACGGGACAAAGTGATGGCTTAGATGAAGTTGACTATTTTAATATTCACGCTTATCCTAACCCCTCAAATGGGGATGTAACAATTAGCTGGTCTGGTGAATTAATCTCACTAGAACTAATTAGTGCTTTGGGGCAAGTTATATCTAAGCAATATAGCTTTCCAACGAACACTAAATTGCTAAAAAATCTCAATTCAGGTGTCTATTTCGTTCGTTATACCAAAAATCAAACAACATCAAAAACAATAAAGTTAGTGGTGTTATAAAGGATTTTTTGCATTTTCAAATAAAAGCTTTATTTATATATTTAGGAAAAAATCCATCTGTAATTCGCCCTGTTTAACAGAATAGTACAATGTATTGCATTTTAAATAGTTTAACTAATAAAATCTGGAGGAGAACTAAGATGCTAAACTAGTTTTAAAAAGAAGTATTATCCTCAGAAAATTACTTTTAGAATACCGTCATTTACGATCTAAATAAGTCCCATATTTACAAATTTGCTATTAAGATTGGGATTTATTCCTTTATCACTTTAAAAGTCTGATCCATATTTTCTCCAACACTTAAAAAATAAATACCACCTGATAAATTTCCTAATTCTATTAGCGAGTCTTCCGAGATTATTTTTCCTGATAGAACAGATTTCCCTGTGAAGTCATAAATAATGTAATTCGAACCTAATAACAGTGCATCTACTTTTACAGTGATTTGGCTTTTTGCTGGATTTGGATAAACAGTAAATAAGGATGGATTTTGGGAAATATTATTAACAGAGGATAAGGGGGAGCAAACAACTGTCGAATCAAATAAATCAAATGTAGGCCAACTTGTTATAAGTGGTATAATAGAACTAACTAAATTGCTAAGAGCAGTATATTGTCCACTATTATAATTGGAATTTACACAAAGAGCGTAGTTTATTTCAGTATTTCGTCTAGCTTGATAGGTCATAGTACCAGTTAAGCCACCAGAATGATACCAATTATTAGCGCTTGTATTAATATACCATCCAAGCGCATAAGGATTACCCAAAAAAGAATGAACAGGTTGAACCATGGTAGAAATGGTTGCTTGTGAGAGAATATCTGGTCTAGAGCTAAATTTATCCACAGCACACAACAATTTGCATAGATCTTGAGCCGAAGCAATCCATCCACCACATGCTTTGCTAAATTCCATACTAAATGTTCCACCATATTGTCTTGGTACCAATATAGAAGCATCAAAAATTGAAGGAAAAAGGGGCGCACCCGGATAATCGTAATAATGAACCTCATTTGGAAACTGATCAATTAAAAGACTTTTTCCAGAGTGCATATCCGTGATACCTATAGGAGCTAATATGGTATCTCGCACATACGTCTCATAGTCCTGGGTAGTTATTTTTTCAATCACTCTTCCAAGAAAGACATAACCCATATTAGAATACTCAGCACTTGTTCCCGGTGTAAAATTAAGCATTTGACTATTTAGATAATAATTTGAACTAGTCATTCCACTCTGATGAGAAAGTAAATGCTTCACTGTGATACCATAAACCAAAGGGTCCAATATATCTAGATAAATACCATCATTTAATATTCCATTTGGACCAAAAACGAGATCATTTAAACCTACTCTGCCTTGCTCGTAAAGATGCATGATAGTTATCGCTGTAATTTGCTTGGACAAGCTTGCAATTCTAAAAATATTATCAGGGCAAACGGCTGTATTGGTTGATGAATCTGCAAATCCAAACCCTCGACTGTAAACTAAACGACCTTGATAAGTAATGGCTAATTGTCCTCCGGGAATATCAAAATCATTCAAAAGATTTGTCATGGCAACATCAAAGTTGACAAGTGAAGGAGAATAAACACCTGTTTGGGCTTTAACGCTTTGCGTAGAAGTAAATAATAAAAAGATTGCAATTGCTGTTGAAAGTAGAGTTTTTGTTTTCATAGTTTTGTTTTTAGAATTTCTAATAAAATAATTGAGTTTTTATTCTTTTATCACTTTAAATGTTTGCATTTTATTTTCGCTGAAATGTAAAAAATAAATACCTGCAGGTAGTGCTAAAATATCCAATTGATTCGTATTTTTTTGTTCTAAAAGCAGCTTGCCTGAAAGGTCAGTTAAGGTAATATCAGCTTTTTCTGTTATGAATAGATTACCTGTTGTTGGGTTTGGGTAAAACATTGGTGCATTACTATTGATGTCTGAAATTCCTGCTCCACTACAGTTTTCACTAAAAGATGCTATAGCATCTATATTAGGCCAATTAGCTGTGCTCCATTGGTCACTATCTACTTCTATGCAGCTTAGGTTTGGGTTACCCGTAGCATCAAATCCCCAAAAATTTATATTGTTACCATTTTTAATATTTAAACTTGTTAATTGATTGTTAAGACAATACAAAACAAAAAGTGAAGTATTAGCAGATACATTTAAACTTGTTAATTGATTGTAAGAACAATCCAAATATGAAAGAGCAGTACAAGCCGAAACATCTAAATTTATTAATTGATTACCAGCACAAAACAAATATGAAAGCGCAGTACAGGCCGAAACATTTAAATTTGTTAATTGATTACCACTACAACCCAAATTTGTAAGTGCGGTACAAGCCGAAACATTTAAATTTGTTAATTGATTACCACCACAATTCAAAAAGGTAAGTGCAGTGCAAGCCGATACATTTAAATTTGTTAATTGATTGTAACCACAACCTAAACCAGTAAGTGCAGTGCAACCCGAAACATTTAAACTTGATAATGGATTAAAAGAACATTCCAAACCAGTAAGTGCAGTGCAAGCCAAAACATTTAAACTCGTTAATGAATTAAAAGAACAATCTAAAAAAGTGAGATCTGAGCAAGCCAATACATTTAGACTTGGTAATTGATTATAAGAACAATTCAAAAAAGTTAGTGGAGTATTAGCTGATATATTCAAACCTGATAATTGATTTTCAGAACAAGCCAAAAAAGTAAGTGCAATATTAGCCGATACATTTAAATTTGATAAGTGGTTATTAGAACAATCCAATTCAGAAAGTGCAGTACAAGCAGTTAAATTTAAGCTTGTTAATTGATTGGTCCAACAAAACAAAGAAGAGAGTGAGGTACAACCCGATAAATTTAAACTTTCTAATCCATTATCATTGCAAATTAATGTAGTAAGAGCCGTATTACTTGTGAAATCTAAAAATGGAAAACCTATGAGTAACCAACCGCCATTTTCATTAAAACCTCTTCGATTTTCACTACAATCTAAATAAGTAAGCGCTGTAAGACCTGTTGTATTTAAACTTAATAAGCCATTATTATTGCATTTTAAAGTAGTAAGTGCCACATTATCAGAAAGATCCAGGCTGTCCATAAAGTAAGTTGTGGTGGTGATGGAGATCGGCCAAGTTTCTTGGATAATCTGAATGTTTCTGCTACAATCTAAATATGTAAGTGCTATGTTAGCAGATACATCTAAACCTGCTATTTGATTCGAACTGCAGTCTAAAGAATTAAGTGCAGTGCAAGACGATACATTTAAACTTGATAATTGATTGTATGCACAATTCAAAGTAGTAAGTGCAGTGCAAGAAGCTACATTTAAATTTTGAATTTGACTACTTGAACAATTTAACGATGTAAGTGCAGTATTTGCAGATACATCTAAATAAGTAAGTGCAGTACAAGAAGATACATCTAAACTTGTTAATTGATTGAAAGAACAACCCAAAACAGTAAGTGCAGTATTAGCCGATACATCTAAACTTGTTAATTGATTAACCCAGCATTCTGCACCGCCGTTATTACCGCATGAGCCACATTCCAAAGTTGTAAGTGCAATGCAACCCGATACATTTAAATTTGTTAATTGATTACCCCAACAATTCAAATAAGTAAGTGCCGTATTAGCCGATACATCTAAACTTGTTATTGGATTACCAGAACAATCCAAAGAAGTAAGTGCTGTATTAGCCAAGACATTTAAACTTGTTAAGACATTATCAGAACATTTCAAGTAAGTTAGCGCAATATTAGCCGAGATATTCAGATTTACTAAATTAATACAGTAATAACCAGGTTCCCCGGGATAACCAAAGCATACATAATTAAAACTACAATCTAAAGAATCGAGTAACACAAAGGCTTCAATACCTGTAAGGTCCGTAATACCCAACCCTGAAACATCAATCATTCCGTTGAAAGCACTAGCCTCAGTAATTTGTATTTCTGTATCCATATTTGTATTAATAATTGAATTGTTCACCAATGCCGCTTTAAAATTGGCATCTGGAATTGTTACATTTTGGGTATATGCAACTCCAATAAAGGCAATGCTTGCCATTGCTGTGAATAGTAAATTTTTTATTTTCATGAAATTATTTTTAGAAGAAAGAGCTAGCTGATTTTGACTTTCAAAACCATCTTTAATCGTTAAATTTGTAATAATATTTAAGTAAAACTATAGAGACTAAAGAACATAAAATTGTAAAAATCGAAAGTTGCTAACTATTTATTAAAAAAATAATAAAGAACTTTACTCTTTTACAAATCGATAAACTGTTAAGGAATCTTTAATAGTTAACCTTATTGAGTAAGCACCAGCGGCTAAATAGTTAACATCAACATTGTTGGCATTTACAGTGGTTTTAACAATTCTTCCATGCAAATCAAAAACCTCAGCTTTATCGGCTGTTTTACTGAAAAACAGCACATCATTTGCAGGATTAGGATGTACAAAAACAGCGTTTAAACTCTCCTCGCTTAAACCAGAAATCACACCTACTTCAACCGTTGCAGAAGCTGAACAGCCATTGCAATCAGTAGCTGTTACAGAATAAGTTCCTGGAGCAACTCCTGTAAGGTCTTCAGTTGTTGCACCATTAGACCATGCATAAGTAAGTGTGGAAGTACTAGTTCCGTAATAAACTTTAATAAGAGGAGCTCTTGGAGTATTAACTACAATTGGAAAAGAACTACTATGTCCAACAGTAATTGAAAGTGCTCCATTACTTCCCCAAGGAGTAACACCAGCTGTTCCAGTAGCAGTTGTATATGATAATGTTCCATTTAGACCAACATAAAAACCGTATGTTGAACCTGCTGGAATAGTTACTGCTGTCATAGGGATTGCACCACTATATACAGGAACCGCTAGAGTTCCTCCTGATGGAACTGTAGCACTTGCATTAGATGCAAGTGCTACCCAACCAGTTGGATTATTTACATGAGGTACATAGGAGCCAGGATAATAATAAATATTGTAGCTAGAAGCTGATCCATTGTAGGAACCATAATCACCTTGAGAAATTCCTGTAATAGTTAATGGATTTCCAGAAGTATTTATCATGTTGAACATAATTCCAGTAGAGCCATTAGCTGTTCCTAAGTTTGAAGCTAAAATAGTTGGCGTTATACAATTAAAACCAGTCACTGATAAATCAACAGAACCATTTAATGCGCTTGTACTACTTGCATTAACAACTACAGTTGAAGCTGAAACATCACAGTACAAACATTCAGCAGTATTACTTATAGTAGCTAAAGAATCGTAAGAATATGCAGCTTCGTCCATACAACCCGAGCAAGAAATATAATTACAATCAACATTAACAGTAGCTGATGCAGAATAGTTACACGCTAAAGGATCAGTACAACCATAGACAACTCCCGCCTGACATACAGTGTTAAGAAAAGCAGGTCTAAATAAATTTATAGCCGCTCTCATTCTAGTTTTTTGATCTTGTGTAAATATATTTCTGCAATCCGTATAATCCATAAAATTCATAAACATTTCACCATTAGGCCCTGGATTACAGATGCTATTTGTGTTATAAGGAAATGTTGGAATTCCATAAGTTGATGATGACTCCGTTGGTGTATCATTACAATAATCATCACCGCAATTAGAAGTTTGATCAATGTTGTTGCCCCAAATATGGCTTAAGTTTAACCAATGTCCTATTTCATGTGATGCAGTTTTTATTATAAAAGGGGCCCAAGCTGCTGTACCGATATTACCAAACCTTGTATAATCAATAACTACGCCATCAGAACTAGAGGGGCCGCCAGGCAACTGAGCATATCCGTTAAGATTAGCTAAATCACAAACCCAAATATTTAAATACTGTGATGTATTCCATGCATCAATTCCCCCTTGTGATGTATATTTAACTCCATCATTTGACCAATTTACCCCATTAAAAGTTCCACCAGAAAAACTAGTTGTTGAAGTTGGAGTTCTAGTTATGCCAGATGTGGCATTTCCATTTGGATCTGTTGTAGCAAGACAAAACTCAATTTCACAATCTGCTGCTACTGCTGCAAAGACTGAAGGAGTAGCTGAAGTATCCGCATTTAATCTTCTATAATCTTTATTTATAATAGCTATTGCTGATAAAATCTGTGCAGCACTTATATTCTCCGCTGGACTTGAATAAACTACATGAACAACAACTGGAATGGTTATGATTGTAGTCTTCGTAGATTTTGAGCTAGGATGCGTTTTGATCCAGTTTTGCATTGCTTGCTCATTTTTCAACATAAGATTTTCTAGTTTTGGATCTTGAGTTTTTAAATATTCAAGATATTCAATTGTTCCACACTCTTTTTGTTGAGCAGATACTAAAGAATAAGAAAACAAAAAGGAAATTGTAACTAGTATTATTTTTTTCATTTTTAAATTTTTTAAATTAATATTCTACAAAACTATTGCGACTAAAGAATATAAAATTGTAAAAATCGAAAGTTGCTAACTATTTATTGAAAAAATAATAAAGAACTTTACTCTTTTACAAATCGATGAACTGTTACGGCATCTTTAATAGTTAACCTTATTGAATAAGCACCAGCGGCTAAATAGTTAACATCAACATTGTTAGCATTTACAGTGGTTTTAACAATTCTTCCATGCAAATCTAAAACCTCAGCTTTATCAGCTTGTTTACTAAAATAAAGTACATCGTTTGCTGGATTTGGATGTATAAAAACTGCGTTTAAACTTTCCTCGCTTAAACCTGAAATCACACCTACTTCAACTGTTGCAGAAGCTGTACAGCCATTACAATCAGTAGCTGTTACAGAATAAGTTCCTGGAGCAACTCCTGTAAGGTCTTCAGTTGTTGCACCATTAGACCATGCATAAGTAAGTGTGGAAGTATTCGTTCCATAATGAACTTTAATAAGAGGAGCTCTTGGAGAATAAATTGGATATGGAAAATCACCACCACGTCCAACAGTAATAGTAAGTGCCCCATTACTTCCCCAAGGAGTTACACCACCTGTTCCAGTAGCAATTGTATATGATAAATTACCAATGCGACCTATGTAAAAACCGTATATTGCACCAGCTGGAATAGTCACTGCTGTCATTGGAATTGCACCACTATATACAGGATCCGTTAGAGTTCCTCCTGATGGAATTGTTGCACTTGCATTCGTTGCAAGTGCTACCCAACCATTTTGATTACTCATGTGAGGAACATATGAACCAGGATAATAATAAATACTGTAACTGCTAGTTGAACCAAAGTTGTATCCATAACTACCTTGAGAAATTCCTGTAATAGTTAATGGATTTTCCGAAGTATTTATCATATTGAAAATTATTCCAGCATCGCCCGAAGATGCCCCAAAGTTTGAAGCTAAAATAGTTGGTGTTGTACAATTCCAACCCTCCACTGATAAATCAACAGAGCCATCTAATGCGCTTGTACTACTTGCACCAACAACCACTGTTGAAGCTGAAACATCACAGTACGAACAAGAAGCAGTATCACTTATAGTAGATAAAGGATCGTAAGAATATGCAGCTTCGTCCATACAACCCGCACAGGCAGTATAATTACAATCAACATTTACAGTAGCTGATGCAGAATAGTTACATGCTAAAGGATCAGTACAACCATAGACAACTCCCGCCTGACATACTGTGTTAAGAAAAGCAGGTCTAAATAAATTTATAGCAGCTATCATTCTAGTCTTTTGATCTTGTGTAAATATATTTCTGCAATCTGTATAATCCATAAAATTCATAAACATTTCACCATTAGGCCCTGGATTACAGATGCTATTTGTGTTATAAGGAAATGTTGGAATTCCATAAGTTGATGATGACTCCGTTGGCGTATCATTACAATAATCATCTCCGCAATTAGAAGTTTGTCCAATAACATCACCCCAAATATGTTTTAGGCTCAACCAATGTCCTATTTCATGTGATGCAGTTTTTATGATAAAAGGGTTGCCAGCTGCTGTGCCGATATTTCCAAACCTTGTAAGATCTACAACTACACCATCCAGACTTGCGGGGGCGCCAGGATATGTAGCATAACCGTTAAGAGTACTCAAATCACAAATCCAAATATTTAAATACTGTGAGGTATTCCAGGCATCAATACCACCCTGTGATGTATATTTAACAAAATCATTTGAGAAACTTACCCCATTAGAAGTCCCAGGATCAAAACTAGTTGTTGAAGTTGGAGTTCTAGTTATGCCAGATGTGGCATTTCCATTTGGATCTGTTGTGGCAAGACAAAACTCGATTTCACAATCCGCAGCTACTGCGGCAAAGACTGAAGGAGTAGCTGAAGCATCCGCATTTAATCTTCTAAAATCCTTATTTATTATATCTATTGCTGATAAAATCTGCGCAGTACTAATATTATCCGTTGGATTATTATAAACTACATGAACAACAACTGGAATGGTAATGACAGTAGTCTTCGTAGATTTTGAGCTAGGATGTGTTTTGATCCAGTTTTGTATTGCTTGCTCATTTTTCAACATAAGATTTTCCAGTTGTGGATCTTGCCTTTTTAAATATTCAAGATATTCCATTGTTCCACACTCTTTTTTTTGAGCAGATACTAAAGAATAAGAAAACAAAAAGGAAATTGTAACTAGTATTATTTTTTTCATTTTTAAAATTTTTAAATTAATATTCTACAAAACTATCGCGACTAAAGAATATAAAATTGTAAAAATCGAAAGTGAGTTAATTTTTAATATAAAAATGAAAAGAAACAGCTTAGACTTGTTTTAAAAATTAATAACTTCAATAAATTATTTGTTTTATAAATTAATCAAAACATAAAACCTCATCTCATGAAAAAACTTTCTATAGCTATTCTTACCATTCTTTGTAGTGGTATTTTATTCGCTCAAACAACTGCAACTGATTTCACAACGAATGATTGTGCTGGAGTATCTCACACCTTGTTTTCAGAATTAGATGCTGGTAAAATAATTGTTGCTGCTTTTGTAATGCCTTGTGGATCGTGCTCGGCGCCTTCTTTAGCTGCTTATAATGCTGTTCAAAGTTATGCTGTTTCAAATCCAAACACCGTTTATTTCTATCTAGTAGATGATGCAGCTAACACCACATGCGCTAGTTTAACAAGTTGGGGAAATTCTAATGCAATGCCACTCGCAACAAAATTTTCAGATGCGGCTTTTAATATGGATGATTACAGGACTCCCGGAATGCCTAAGATTATAGTTTTGGGAGGAGCAAATCATGGAATTGTTTACAATCAGAACAGTGGGGTAAGCACTATTGGTGTTCAAACGGCAATCAACGGTTTATTATCACTTGGTACTCCTGTAATAAATGAAATTGGAAGTCTAAACTTAAAAGTTATACCAAATCCAGTTGTCTCTGATTTTCAAATAGATTATTCAATTGAAAAGAACACTGATGTTTTGATTGAACTGTTTTCATTAGCTGGTGAGTCTTTATTTCAAGCAAAAGAAGAAAATCAAACTTCCGGAAATCATTCAATCAATTTAGCCAATAAAATCTCGCTAAAAAACGGAATGTATGTGATTAAACTTACCACTGATAATCATTCTCAATCAATCAATTTTATTGTTGAAAAATAATAAAATACTACCAAAATCTAGACGAGTGATAATTTAATTAAAGGTTTATTTTTGGGATTCTTAATAATTGACTTTATTCTATTTTCCTATCTTTTTTTCTTGACAAAAAAAGAAACAAAAAAGTCAAGGCTCTGAATTTCTATTTTGTTCGCAAATCATAATTTTACAGCAACTTACAACTCGTTGCGAACAATTTTAACTCCTTTCTGAAACTGAAATTTTTCAAAAATGTTCTTGCAGAAATTTTAAAAATCAACCGTTTCAGTTCAGTAGCGAAAACCATGAAATTTAAGGCCGAATAGTGTTCGCTAATATTTACTAAATACTTTTCACTTCGAATGAATTCTTGATTTTTAACATTAAAATATTTTACTGGTAAGATTACGAATACTCAAAAAAAAATATGGAGGAGAAAGACCTTCTGTATCTTCATAATAGAAAGAATTTATGCCTATTTGATTATATTTTCAAAACTATCATAGCGCCAATGTTGAAAATCGGAAAAATCAGCGCTGAGTTTGCTGTCTAAAAAATAGTGTTTGGGAGAGATTCCTGTTGAATCTTTAAAATCCTTACTGAAATGAGCTTGGTCGAAATACTGTAAATGATAGGCAACTTGAGAGAGTGATTCTTCGCAAGTTATCTCAAAGTCTAAGGCCTTTTTAATTCGATGAATCTTAATCAAGTCTTTTGGTGAAATCCCAATATGTTTATTAAAAAGGTTTCGTAGAGTGGTAGGCGTAACATTTAAGATTGAACTTATTTCATCAACCTTATAAAAATTTTCTTGAGTAATTAAATGATGTGCTGCTGAAACCCTTTTATCCAATTCATCAGTAAGTATGTTATCTTTCAAAAAGGCTTCAATATTCACCATTAAGGCTTTATCATTTTTGCATTGACATAAATTCTCATACAGTTTATTGACTTCCTCTTTATTAAATAAATCAAACAAATCTGTTCCATTGGTTTTATAGGTCGAATGCAAAGAGTCTTTTAAAAACAATTGTAAACAATGTGGGTAAAACCCAAATGAAATTTCTCTGTAATTGGGACTCATTTTCAGTAATTGAACTTTATCAATTAGTCCGTAAAGATGAACTTTGGACTGCTTTTGCCATCCCTCGTCTGTTTTTATGTGGCATACACCTTCTAAAACAATCGTTATCCCTAATTCTCCATTGGGAACACAACAGTAAATAAATTCTTTGTTTCCATTAGACAAATCATAAACATCAGTTAAGTATTTAGCTGAGAGTGGTTTTGTTTTATAATTAATCAATCGAAAATTCATATACCTTTCACTTACAAATAGAGAATCAAAGAGATGAATTAGCAAGTAAATCCATCACACTAATTATCATGTTGTTGTTGATCAAATGTATGTATTAAAATCCTTAAACTTTTATTAAAATTCGCAAATAAAAAATTGCGATTTGTGAATTTTAGTAATAAGAACCATTAAAAACAAGTAGAACAATTAGAAAGTGATCAACAATAGATGTGTTTTTCCATAAAAAAACCTATCAAAAACAAAAATGTTTATCCAGATTTTCTCATTTTTTGATTCTTTTCAAATCTAAATCTTGAAAGTCAAAGCTAAAATCAATATTTGGCGAAATACCTTCCATTTTAATAGATTGTGCTTTACCTGTCTCATCAAAAGAAAATAGTGCAAAGGCATCACAATTCATGGCTTGGTATTCCCATTTTATGGCAAAGGTAGTTTCGTTATACAAAGCCATCGGTCCATTTAATTTTGGGGAACGAGAACATTTAATCCATAATTGCTTATTTTTTTCAAACACTTCCACATCTCCAAACCATTTGTCGGAATATATCCCTATAAAATTTTCATTTTTCACCTTGATTTTTTTCGCCAATTCAACTTGTTCCCACGTTTTTTTTGTGACACTGTCACCTTCATTTTTATCTTCATTACTCCACGCGACCATTTTATCTATCCACCCAAAATCATCTAAGCCTAAATAACTATCGGAAATGGTATTAGTGACGGAAGAAAAAAGTCCTCCACCTCCATTTTCAGTATTGGTTAAAATAACGATTCCTAAATTCAAATCTGGATACATTGTTACGATAGAAAGCATTCCAGGGACAGCTCCAGTATGAGAAACTTCAAATTTTCCAACTACGTCCGTTAATACCCAACCCAAGCCATAACCGTTAAAATGGGAATTGTATCTTGGATTATCATTTGTTTCTAGTACGGTATGAATTCGCCACATTTCATTGTGGTTTTTTAATGAGAACAAAGGAGTTTTTAAATCAGTTCCATACTTTCCTTTATTTAATCGCACAATCATCCATTTTGACATATCGGCAACATTAGAGAAGATACCACCTGCCGCATCTGCCATTCCAATATCATAACTATCTATTGTTTTTATTAAACCGGATTCAGATGAATGTGGCGCTGCCAAATTGCTTTTGTCTTTCTGCAAATAACCAACAAAGGTATTATTCATTTGAAGAGGTTCGATAATCCGCTTTTGCACAAACAATTCATAACTCATCCCGCTTGCTCTTGCAATTACTTCTCCAGCCACCATGTATAATAAATTATCATAATCAAATTGTGTCCGAAAGGCTGATACAGGTTTAAAATATTGAAAGCAGCTTACAACATCTTGAATTGTAAAATCTGTCCCATCAGGAAAAAACATCAAATCGCCAACACCCAAGCCAAGTCCACTGCGATGCGTTAATAAATCTAGGATATTGAAATTCTCCGTAACATAATCATTATACATTTTGAATTCAGAAATATGGTCTATTACTTTGTCTGTCCATTTTAGTTTGCCTTCCTCTTCTAAAATAGCAAGTGCTGTAGTTGTAAATGCTTTGGTATTGGACGCTATCTGAAAATTAGTGTTTTCATTTACCGCTTGTTTAGTAGTGATATCCACCAGGCCATAGCCTTTTGAATGAATTACTTTTCCATCTTTCACAACAGCAACCGCAGCACCGGCTACCTTAAATTTTAACAAGGCATCGGCTACTAATGAATCAATTTGTTTAGAGGATATTTGTGCAAAAATTGTAGATGGAACTAAACAAATCAAAAATAAGTATTTCAGCAATGTGGACTTTTTTCTCATTTTAATGATTGATTTATTATATTAAAATTGTAATAAAAGCAAGTTGCTATGTCTGCCTTATAATATGATATTAACTGTTAAGTTGGTTAAAACTGATGTTCTAAACTTGCCCATAAATGCAGTAAGTCAAAAAGCGACTTTCAGTATTTAATCAAGCTTTATTTTAGCTAAAACTACTTCTTTTTAAGCAAGATAAAATAAGTAATCTAAAATCACTTGTAATATTAAATATAAAATGAGCTTTTTTGGCCAAATATCATTTTACAATTACTAGAAAAACTAGGACTTTAAATAAATAGATTTAATTTAAAATATCCTATCCATTTGTTTCACATTTAAAGTCACCAACTTTTCCACATCCTCCAAAAAGGGGTTCGAAAATAGGTCAGTGGACTCCGGATAAACCCCCAACTAAAGTCTTGATTTTATAGTTGATCTTGTTTTTAAAAACAATACGATGTATTTCTGATATTTAAGCCGAGGGCTTCATTCCAAGTTGTTTCAAATGTTTAAAATGGGCAATGACTGCAGCGGTCATTGTTTTGTATTCGTAGTATGGTAATTGGCATACTTCTGTCGTTTCTTTCACAATTTTTGCTATTTCCCCATAATGAATGTGACTAATATTAGGAAAAAGATGGTGTTCTATTTGTCGATTTAAACCACCTGTATACCAATTCACAATTTTGTTTTTTGGAGCAAAATTGACTGTTGTAAGCAATTGATGTATTGCCCAGTTGTTTTCCATTTCTCCATTTTCATCGGGTTGCGGATTTGCAGCTTCATCTATTACATGAGCTAATTGGAATATAAGGCTCAAGATTAAGCCGGCAGTGTAATGCATTACGAAAAATCCAAGCAAAACTTTCCACCAAGTAACCCCAATAAACATTGGTAAAACAATCCAAATTGCTATGTAAATTAATTTTGTGATTATTAAGTTTGTCCAAAGCATTTTAGGATTTTTTGGTTTGCCATAATAAAGTTTTCTTTTTTGGTAACGGCTCATCTGTTTAAAATCTGTAGTGATAGCCCAATTAATTGTCAATAAACCATATAAAAATAGAGCATAATACTGTTGGAATTTATGGTATTTTCGCCATTCAGCTTCTTTAGAAAAACGCATAATTCTTCCAGCTTCTAAGTCTTCGTCATGACCGTTTATATTAGTGTAAGTATGGTGTAAAAGGTTGTGTTGCACTTGATAGTTGTGTACATTTCCGGCTAATATGTACATGGTTCCTCCCATAAATTTATTAACCCAAATTCTAGTTGAGTACGCACCGTGATTGCCCTCGTGCATCACATTCATTCCAATTCCTGCCATTCCGATTCCCATAACAATCGTCAAAAGTAAATGTGTCCAAAAAGGCATAGCTAAGTATAGTATCAAAAAAAATGGGGTTAGAAAAATGATAAAAAGAATAATTGTTTTCAAATGAACTTTCCAGTTGCCGGTTTTTTTGATTTTGTTTTCTTTAAAATAGTTATTCACCCTTGCATTAAGTGTTCTAAAAAACTTTAGATTGTCTTGTTTAGGGAATGTAAGGATGATGTCGTTCATTTTTAATTTCCTTAAAGTTATATTAAAACTTTCTTATTGTTGCTTAAAAAGAGTTATGTTAGCTGAAATTAGTTCGAATTAAAGATAAAATCGGTTATTATAATAACTGACCTTGTTAGTAATTTTAAACAAACTACGTAAAACTAACATAATATTTAAAGCTAAGTCAATGCAAAATCAAATTAAAGAAAGTTCTGAAAGAGTATATGCCTTAGATGCAATTCGGGCTGTTATGATGTTACTAGGAATAGTAATTCATTCATCAATAACATATGCTAGTATTGGTGATATTACATCATGGCCTTTGAAAGATCCAAATAACAGCTTAGTGTTTGATGTAATTGTTGCTTTAATTCATTCATTTAGAATGCCTGTATTTTTTATATCAGCTGGATATTTTGGGGCACTCTTATTCTACAAAAAGGGACCAAAGGCAATGTTGATAAATAGAGTTAAACGCATTTTACTTCCTTTTCTCCTGGGTGTATTAATTATTTACCCATTTGTATTTTTTGCTTTTAAATATTCAATAGCTGCATTTACAGATGATATATCTCCATTTAACAATGCTTTCAACCTAATATTTTCTGGTAAATTTCTTCCTTTCAATGTTATTCATTTATGGTTTTTATATTTTCTGATCATGTATGCAATTGTTGGGTGGTTATTTGCCATTATATTCAATAAGAAAACTACTTTTTCAATATGGGCTATTAAAGCATTTACATATATTATGCAAAATTTTTGGCTGAGACTTTTGTGTATGTCCTTCCTATTATTTTTATGTCTTTATTGGATGGATTCACCTTATTTAAAAACTTACAATACATGGAGAATAGACCCAGCTTCATTTATTACTCACTTTGTTTTTTTTGGAACCGGGTGGCTACTTTATCGAACAAATAGTTTGGAAAATTTAAAACAATATCCAATGTGGCAAATAAGTATTGCTGTATTATTATTTTTTATTTCCACTTTTTCGCCTTGGCTAGATGACGTATGGTTTCTAAATACCAAACTAGCACTTACAGCTATTTATAGTAACTTATTTATATTTGGCTTAATTGCTTTTTTTCTTACTTATTTTAATACTTATTCTCCTAGAGTAACTTATATAATGAGTTCAGCTTATTGGGTTTATATAATTCACTTGCCAATTGTGGCTTTGATACCTGGGTTATTAGCCTGGGTTCCATTACCGTCAGGTATAAAGTTTGTAATTACATTTTCAGTTACAAGTATTTTTTGTTTTGCCAGTTACAAGTATTTTGTAAGAGGTACTTTCATTGAATTATTTTTAAACGGCAAAATGCATAAAGAAAAAAAACTTAAATGATATAGTTTTTAATTTAAAGTATATGATTTGTGAACTCGTTAATAAACAGGTAGAGAAACCGTTCGGGTTTCTACTTTTATTATTTCTGAACTACTCTAAACTAAGTTTTTATATTATCTTTATAAATACAGATAATAAAAACTACTCTAAACACGCTTAAAGTGAGAGTAGCAAATTAACAAGCCATAAAGATGCTTAAGTCTAATGCGATATGGTCATTTTCCTGTGATGCCATTAAAAATAGAAATGTACTCGTGAAAATTAAGTGAACCATTTCGAATTAAAAAGATTAAATGAAAAAGATAGATAGTGCCAATGTTGTTATTACAGGAGCAGCTGGTTTTTTAGGAGGAAGGGCAGCTAAATACTTTGCTGAAAACAGTGTAAATAACACGATCATTGCAACTGCAAGAAAAACAAAGAGAAAAGATGAATTAGAAGCCCATGGGTGTCAATTTATTGAAGGGGATTTATTAAGCCCTGCTTTTTGTCATGACTTAACCAAAGATACTGATATCGTTGTGCATTGTGCGGCACTTTCTTCACCATTCGGAAATTATAGTGCGTTTTACGATTCTAATTTCTTGGCAACCAAATATTTATTAGATGCTAGCATTAAAAATGGAGTCAAGAAATTTATATTTATATCAACACCAAGTATCTATTTTGATTTTAATGATCGTTTTAATGTTAAGGAATCAGATCTTCTTCCTTCTCCTCTTGTTAATCATTATGCAACAACAAAATTATTTGCCGAACGATATGTTTTGGACGCAAATGGAAAACAGATACAAACCATTGCCTTGCGACCCCGAGCAATTATTGGAGCAGAAGACACTGTAATTTTTCCAAGGATACTAGTAGCCTATAACAAGGGTAAATTAAAAATTATTGGAAACGGAAAAAATACGTGCGATTTTACTTGTGTTCGAAATGTTATTGAGGCGATAAATTGTTCCATAAATGCCCCTGTAAGCTCATATGGGCAAGCATATAATATTACAGATGGAACACCTTTACTTTTTTGGGAATCATTAAATTATGTACTCACTGCACTCGATTTAGTGCCGCCTTCAAAAAAAGTTCCTTTGTCTCTAGCTCTTTTTGCAGCAGGTCTTGTGGAAATGAAATCAAGATTATTTAAAAGCAGTAAAGAACCATCACTCACAAAGTATGGTGTTGGAATTCTAGCAAAAAGCATGACATTAGATATTTCAAAAGCGAAAAAGCAATTAAATTATATTCCTGTAATGACTACTCACGAAGGTATAAATGAATATATAGAATGGTACAAGAATCAGAAATAAAATTGAGCTTATATGCTTCAGGATATTGTGAGGCTCATGCACGAGTTGTCAACCCTATAAATGGTAGAGGAAAAACAAAATTCTATGCTGTTTGGGCTTTTCTTCAAATTCCAAGTGTAGGTAATATTTTGTTTGATACTGGTTACAGCGAAAAATTTTCTGCTGCTACTAATAGATTTCCCAATCGTTTTTATCGTTGGGCAACTCCTGTAACTTTTAATAAAAAAGATTCTGCGAAAAATATTCTGCGTGATAAAGGTATTGATGCAAAAGATATTAATTATGTGATAATTTCCCATTTTCATGCTGACCATATATCAGCTTTAGTTGATTTTCCAAATGCTAAATTTATTTGTTCTAAAATAGCATACCAACAAGTGCAAAAATCATCAGGTGTGAAAGCAGTGAGTAAAGGAATTATACATGAGCTAATTCCGGCTGATTTTAAGGAAAGGTTAGAATACATTGAAGAAATTGCTGACAACACAAGTATAAATAAATACGGAATTACCGAATTTTCATTTTTAGGTTTAAAAAACTTTAAACTTTTGTTATTGCCAGGGCATGCAAAAGGAATGTTAGGTTTTCATTTCATAAGTCCCGAAAAAAATATTTTATTCGCTACAGATGCTTCATGGAATTACAACTATTACCGAGATGGTATTTTACCTTCAAAGATCGTAAAACTCTTTTTTGATTCTTGGAATGATTTTGTAATGACCATTGAAAAATTAAAAAAAATGGAGGAGTCTGAAGAAGAAATTACAATTCTTTTTACCCATTGTCCTAAAACCTTATCATTTATTTCAAATGAGATTTAAGTTTAAAATTATCTATTATTGGTTTAAAATTTTATCTCTACCTCGATTTAATTCTAGAAAAGTAATTGAAAGACACCAAGCAAAAAAACTGGAAAATTTTGCTCGAAATGTGCTTTCTAAATCAAATTATTACAAACGATTTATTCAAAATGGAAAATTTGATTGGAGTGCAATACCAATGATTTCGAAAACGGAATTCATGTCTTCTTTTAATGAAATTAATACCAAAGAGATTTTACTGGACGAAGCTTTAAATATTGCTATTGAGGCGGAAAATTCAAGAAATTTTAAAAGTGAAATCAACGGTACAACAATTGGCTTATCCACCGGAACCAGCGGTAAAAGAGGTGTTTTTTTGGTTTCGGAGAATGAACGTGCAATGTGGGTAGCCCTCGTGATGAGTCGGGTGATAAAACCAAAAATTTTTAAGCGACAAAAAATAGCATTCTTTCTTAGAGCAAATAGTAATTTGTATTCATCGGTTGAATCAAGTTTATTCGAGTTTAAGTATTTTGATATTTTTAAACCGATGTCAGAATTGTTGCAAGAGCTTAGTAAATATCAACCTGATATTCTTGCTTCTCAACCTTCTATCTTAATAGATATAGCTGAAGCTCAAAAAAAACAGATTATCTCCATTCAACCTATTCAAATAATTTCTTTTGCCGAAGTTTTACACGAGTCCGATAAAATAGAGATAAAAAATGTTTTTGATTCAAAATTAAGTGAAGTCTATCAATGTACAGAAGGTTTTTTAGGTGTAACTTGTGCATACGGAACAATGCATTTAAATGAAGATTTTATTTATTTTGAGAAAGAATGGATTGACAAAGAGTTGTTTTATCCAATCATTACAGATTTTTCGAGACAAAGTCAGCCAGTTGTAAAGTATAAATTAAACGACATTTTAAAAATCAAGAAGGATGATTGTTTGTGTGGCTCAAAGTTAATTGCACTAGAAAAAATAATCGGTAGAGAGGATGATATCCTTATTTTTTCTGGAAAAAAGATTTATCCTGATTTAATTTCGAGACGGATTGCCCTAAAAACAGATGTTTTTACAAAATATACAATCACTCAAACCGGACCAATGAAACTTGAAATAGGAATAGAATGTAATCAAACAGTCTATGATTCATTGAAGATTGATTTTCAAGCTGTTCTTCATACTTTATTTGAAGAATTTGGGGTGTCAAACGTGAAATATGATTTTCACAATAGTGTAGACTATTCTACAGGGAATAAATTAAGGAAAATTAAACGACTGAATTATGGGAATTAAAATACTTGCAATTGAAAAATATTTACCTAAAAACCGGATTTCATCTGAAGAATTGGATAGGGTTGTAAATGGTTGTATAGGTAGAATTGAAAAAAATTCTGGTATAAAATATAGACATCATGTTTCGGAAGGTGAAACTATTTCACAGATGGGAGCTAATGCGCTGACAAAAGCGCTGACAAAAGCATCTTTAAAACCAAAAGATATTGATTTAATGATTTTTTCGGGGGCATCTTTTGATTATCCTGTCCCACATAATTCAGCGATCATAAAATCGAAAATTACAAACGATGAAGTTAATTTTCATTGCTTTGATATAGACAGCACCTGTTTAAGTTTTATGAATGCACTAGACGTGGCACAATTATATCTTGAAGCAGGAAGATATAAACGAATCGCCATTGTAAGTTCTGAAATTTCATCTAAGGCTTTAGGTCCACATGATGAGAAAGTTTTCGGATTATTTGGTGATGCGGCTGTAGCAATCCTGCTTGAATCATCTTCAACTTCAGGATATAAACAGACATTTGCCAATTTTAAGAATTTTCCATCAGGAGCATTTCATGCATGCGTTCCTCTTGGAGGGGCTGTCAATAGAGGTATGGGGAATCCAATAAACGATTTAGGATATTTTTTTAAAATGGATGGTAGTGGTTTGATTCGGCTTGTAAAAAAACACTTTGACGGATTTATTAATGAAATGAAGGAAATGACAAACAAAAGCATAAAAGATTTTGATTTTATTATTACACATCAGGCAAGTAAATTTGGTAATGAATTCTTTTTGAAAAATTACCATCCAAGAGTTGATCAGATGGTCGATACATTATCAATTTATGGAAATTGTATTTCGGCATCAATTCCCTTAGGTTTAGAATTATTAATAAATAATTCGCAAGACACTAAAAACAAAAAAATATTGATCTTAGGTTCAGGAGCAGGATTAAGTTTAGGCGCTTTAATCTTAGAATTTAATTAAATAAACTTGATTCCAGTAAAGGATTTGGACTAAAAATATTTAAAGGCGAAGAAGAGTCTTAAAACTTAAGTTGTGTAACTTAAGCTGAGGATTCATGCTGATTCAAAATTTTAATTATTGTAAATCGCTAGTGCCCTGAATAAATTTTTAAACTCTCAAATTCTCAAGCCAAGCCATTGTATCAATAGTATCTGCGTAATCTGTTAAAGCTGGCGCTTGTGCTTTGCCAAAAGGTATAAAATTAGAACCAACAATACATTGGATGTTTCCTTCATTCTTAGTGATGAAATCCTTTGCTTCATTTTCATTGCTGTAAAATGAATAATAAATCATTGCAAGCGGAGAAAATAATTCTTGGCTTTCTTTTACTAAAACAAAGTTGTTATCTAAAAACTTTTCCAGATTCATCAAATGAATGGATTTGTAATAATCATAGTTATTACCGTATTTTTTATTGTTAACTACTTCTCCATAACCTACAATCGCTTCAAAAATTCGATTCAGACTATAATTTTCTGGAAGAAGAAGATGCGAAACATTCCGACAACCACGACCATAATAGTGAAATAAATCCTTTCCTAATTCGACTAATTCCTCGTCTGATTCACTGCCATTTATTACTGCCAAAGAAGTTCGGCTTCCGCGAAACAAATGTGGGCACTTTGAAAAATACTGAATAAAATGATCCAATGAATTTGTACTTCCAGTAGCAATTACAGCATCAAAATTTGAAATATTACCTTCTGAAAAAGAAATATACCCTTCAAAATCAGAATCTAAATGAATTAATATTTTAGCTAGTGCAGGAAGTAATAATTTATCTTCTGAACTCAACTTACAAAGGATTCTATTTCCAGAAAGCAAAACACATAAAAAATCATGAAATCCAACTAGCGGGATATTTCCAGCCATTATAACAGCAACAGTCAAGGGTTTTTCATTGAATTTATAGTTCTTTGCCCAAGCCTCCAATTTTTCTTTTTCTAACATAGCAGCTAAGGAACAGAATGCTTTACGGACCATGTCTTCAGAAAACCAACCATTGTGATGAACTTGACGACTTATTAAACTATTAAGGTTTTCAAATTCTAAGGGTGTAATTCCCAATTCAAAATCTGAAATTGCATGGTTTTGACCCAAGCAGTTCATTATTTTCCCAAGTTGAGCAAAAGCACTGATAATTCTATCTTTTTTCACAGTGTAAAGATAAGAATGTTCTTATTTTTATGAATAGAAAACAAAAGAATCACAAAGCATGTTTATATTTGCAGTTAAATAGTAGAGATATGGCCATAATGATTACCGATGAATGTATTAATTGCGGGGCTTGCGAACCTGAATGTCCTAATAATGCAATCTATGAAGGTGGTGCCGAATGGAAATATTCCGATGGCACAAGTTTAAAAGGAATAATTTCCACTTTAAATGGCGATGAGATTTTAGCGGACAATGCTTTTGAACCCGTAAATTTAGATGTCTATTACATAACGCATGACAAATGCACAGAGTGTGTTGGATTTCATGATGAACCACAATGTGCTGCAGTTTGCCCTGTTGATTGTTGTGTTGACGATCCAGATTACAGAGAATCAAATGATGAATTGCTGGCAAAAAAGAGTTTTATGCATTTGTAGTAATCACTTAAAAATTTCTTATGAAATTAAAAATCTTGATTTCGTGTTTTTTAATATGTTTAATCAATCAAGTTTTTTTAAGTCAGCAAAACGATTCCCTTAGATTTGATTCCTTATCTTTTTCTACTAAAAAAATAAATGTCTACATAATTCCAGTAGGCATAAAATTAAAACGAGCAGAAGTAAATCTTCTCCCCTCCTATTTCCAAAAAGCAAAAATTAAATTAACCCCATTTGTTTTTTCAGAATTCAACTCTAAATCTATTGAAAAATGGAGGAATCCAACTTCTGATGGAAATCGCTATACAGAACAGATGAAAAAGATAAGGGATAGCTATTTTAGCTCATTTAAAAATAGAGAACCAAATGCTTTTTATGTTTTTGTAATTCCCGGATTTAATAATCCAGCACTCAGTGGTTTCTCAATTCCAACGAAAGGCTTGATGTTTGTTTCTAGTTCTCCAACAGGAAACCTATCTTCTTCAATTGCAGAACAATTAAAGAATTCATTTGGAATAAAACGGGAGAAAGATTCTGTAGATCAAGAAATCGATTCAAGCATATTTTTAAGCTGGAAAGAATGCATTGAATTAAGGAATAATAGTATCCATTTTGGAATTCATGACGATTATGAATTTGTAAGAACAAATAACGGCTTAGTTGCATATTATTTCTGGAAAGAAAATGAAAATAAAGAAATTAGGATAGATCCATTAAACCCTTTAAAAGCAGTAATTCGGCCTTTTAAAACCAATACAGTTTATCGTTATTTAGATATCTCAAACTGGTTTTTCAAACCCAAATTTTCTGTATTTAAAAAGCAAATTTGTATTGCGCATTTGACAGGTATTTCCCTAACACTTTTATTACTCTTATTTTTTCGAAGAAAAATAAATCTAAAAATTACTAAAAGTCCATTTATACAAAGAATGTCGTTTAGACTAGTAAAACTTGTCATTTGGGGTATCGGAATTCTTCTCGTTTACAGCTCCTTTTTAGCAGTAAATTACTACTATAGAAATAGTTATCTTAAATCGCGTAAAATACCTGCTTTAAATACATTTTCTCTAAATAAATTAATAGCTAATCTAAAAAATACCGCACTTTTTTCCAATGAAGGAACCACAGAAATTCAGAGTCAAATTTACATTAAAACGCAAAAGCATTATTTAGTTCAAAAAGGTGAAAAAGTCTTGTATTTCAATCAGATTTCTGCATCAAAAATGAAATTTTCTAGTTCTTCAAACATTTTAAAAATACAAGGGAAGAAAATAAAAAAAGTTGTAGGAACTCATTACATTGTCATACGAAAAAAAAACAAGCAGGGTAAAATTATTTCCGAGCGTATTTTTAATCATTTGGGAATAGAAATTACCAGACACCTTCTAAAAAAAGATCCGATTAAGCGAATTTTAATTTTTGTTAATGGTTACCGTCCAGTTTCAATTAGTAGCGACTTTGAAAAGAACATGGATGACATTAAGCAAAAAGGCTTAGAATATCCAAATTCTGAAAATCATCTTTTTAATTTTGATCGTTATAGTTATTGGAGACCTTGGAGAGAGATCGATTTACTTTTTCAAGCTCGTTTAAATGCAGACGATATTTGGTATGCCGACGGACATCATTCTGTAGCAACATCAAATCACCGATCGATTCTTAATTTTTCAACTAATTCAGTTATTTATCCGAAACCTTGTAAAAATTTAAATAAACACCAATGTAGATTCTCAGAAAATACAACAAAACAGAAAGTAAATAGCTATGAACTTCTTGCAACAAATAGTAACGTTGATGGGTTTAAAATGCGGAAAAAAAATGGTGAGATTGCAGGTAAAAATCTAAGGCAAATTTTAAATGAACTTCCCAATCAATCAAAAAATGATACACTATTCATTGTTGCACATAGTATGGGATTTGCTTATTCATTAGGAATTTTAAATGAATTACGGGGAAAAATAAATTTTGGTGGCTTTTATATTATTGCTCCTGAAAACGCTAAAGCTGGGAAAGTGAAAGTTTCAGAATGGAAGGATATTGTTCATTATGGCTGTAATTTAAGTGCAAAAAATAAGGCTCCTGCCTGTCTGCAAGATGGAATTGCTCCACAGAGTAATATTAGCGGATTAAGTATGAGAGATCATGTTTATTTTCCGATGGGACTTCAAAAAAAAATGGGCTATCTCGGTAGTCATTTTGTAGGAAATTATGTTTGGACTTTAGATATTCCCAAAGACCAACCGGGACATATTCGGCAGCATTAAATTTTATGGGACGCAAATAAGCGTATCGTACCACGGCGAAAAGCCAGCCCAAATTCCAAGAGCTCCACCTTCAATATTTGTAGGGATATTTGTTGGAGTCGCAAATGGATTTCCACCAGAATAAATCTGATTGTATTTTTTTTCAAAAAATTGGTATTCTTTTTTTCCAAGTTTAGAGAATTTTACAACAATTGTATCACCTAATTTATAATATCCCTTGTATTGATTTTCAATTGTTTGGTCTTGAAAACTCATGGGATTTTCAACTGAAAACTCAAAAGTTTTACCATTGTAAAAACGATCGTCCGTAAAGGGTTGAAATGGTTTTGAATAAAATAAATCACTAAGATTCTTTACTTCCCAGCGATATGCATCTCCCATTACAGGAGAATCTGTTATTTTCGCCCAAGAAAAACCATATCCCGGAAGATTAGCTTGCTCTCTCCAAAATAGATTGTCTAAGGCCATTGGATTTTCAATTTTTGTGGATGATGTATAAGTTTTATTATTGTAAAGTACTTTTAAGGTATAGGTTTTTCCAACTTCACCAACTATTCCTGTAGAAACATAGGCACACAGATGTAAATTAACTAATTGTTCTATGGGAAGGCCAAAAAATGCTGCAGCAATGGATTCAAAACCTGCTGGAAGATTATCAGTACATATCTCCATTAAAGTGTCAGTAATTGTTCCATCAGATACAATTACAGTTGCTCCAGAAATGAATCCGCTTAAATAAGAATTAATATCTGTTGGAGCGTAAATATCTTTCGAGTTTGATAAAAAAATAATTGCTGGTGTTCCTGTTTCAATTGAACCATCAATTACAATTTGTTCATCAAAACCAGGTATGTCAATTTTAACTTCCTTGGAACAAGAATTTAGTCCCATAATAAGAAGTAATAAAAAAGCTATTTTCTGAATAAAAGATGTCATATTTTATTTTATTTAAAATTCAAAATTCCATGTTACACTGGGTATTATTGGAAATAGCGAAACTTGTTTTACCGCTAACTTAAAATCTCCATCTAATAATTCTCCATCTTGATCGACAAACAAGAAAAATGGATTTGCTCGGTTATAAACATTGTAAATAGAAAAAGCCCAATTTTGTCTAAATCTCTTTTTTACTTTTATTTCCTGACCTGTAATAGCATCTGTTTTGATTTTAAAAGCTTTATCATACCAGGTTGCAGAAATATCTAAGCGATGATAAGGGGCCATTCTAGTAGAATTGCGAGCACCATAATTCAACAATAAATTTTGTTCTTGAACATACCACGAAGTTGGTAATGTCAATGTATTTCCTGTGGCATAAATAAATGCTGAACTAAATGTCCAACGATCATTTAAAGTGTAAGTTCCAACGATGCTTAAATCATGCCTTCTATCATATTTTGCAGGAAAAATATTACCTTCATTTAAATCTGGGAATTTTCGTTCTGTTTTCGACCAGGTATAACCAATCCACCCTGTAAATTTACCAACTGTTCTTTTTACAAAAAATTCTATTCCATAGGCCCAACCTTTTCCATAAACCAAGAGATTATCTGTATTATCATTTATATTATCTCCCGGCAAAGCACCTTCTTTATATTCTATTAAATTATTCATTCCTTTGTAATAAATTTCCACCGAAGTTTCCCATTTATCATCGTCAAAATTCTTGAAATATCCAACAGATCCTTGCCAACCAGTTTGTGGTTTTGCTTTATCTGTAGAGGGGAACCAAATATCTGTTGGTAGAGAAACGGCACTTAAAGATGTTAAGTGGACATATTGATAATTATAAGCGTAACCTGCTTTTATGGAACTTTTATCGGGTAACATCCAACGCATAGACAAACGTGGCTCAAAACCTTGATAATTTTTTATTAAACTTCCAGGTGCGTAATTAATTGCTGTGTCTTGTGAGCCTATTCCACCTTTAATATAACGAGTAAAAGGTCCGACTTGCTGATACATGCTATAGCGTAATCCTACATTAAATTTCAATGCTTCATTTACATCAAATTCATCCAAGAAATAAAGTGCTTCCTCATGAGAAAATAGTTGCTGTGGGCTTCCTGTATCAAAGACAACGCTATCAGATTGTGCTGAGACACTTGATGGAGTAAACGTATGAAAAATATAGTTTGCGCCAAACTTTATTTTGTGTTTCGTATTAGGGAAATAGGAGAAATCTAATTTTGATCCGATATCTCTAACTCCAGATGTTAGGCCGAAACGAAATTGGTCTTGATTAGAAATAAATTGAAATTTATAATCTGTGGCTGTAGCTGTAAGATTCATGAATAATTTACTGCTAAATAAATGATTCCAACGGAGTGCTGCGATGCCATTTCCCCAAGGCATTTGAACACCAAAATCACTTTCTTTATTGGCAAACGAAAAAACATCTTTTCCATAATATCCACTCAAGAAAACTCGGTCTTTTTTACTTAGCGTGTAATTCATTTTTAAATTCAAATCATAAAAGAAATAACCAGAACCTGCAAAAGGAGATGTATCTGGAATTAATGCTTTCGCTAAAACATCAATATACGTTCTGCGACCTGAAATAATAAAAGAACCTTTATTTTTAACAATTGGGCCTTCAACTGTCAAACGAGAAGAAATAGCACCAATACCACCCGTTACTTTAAAATGCTTGTTATTTCCTTCGTTCATGTTTACTTCAAGTACAGAAGAAAGTCTACCGCCAAAATTAGCAGGCATTCCACCTTTTGTGAGCGTAACACTTTTTACGGCATCAGAATTAAAAACAGAGAAAAAACCAAAGAGATGTGCGGCATTGTAAACAACTGCCTCATCTAGTAAAACTAAGTTTTGGTCGGGACCACCGCCACGGACATAAAATCCTTGTCCGCCTTCAGAAACAGATGAAACTCCAGGAAGTAATTGAATAATTTTTATGACATCAACTTCTCCCATAAAAGCAGGTAAAGTTTTGATTTTATCCATTTCTAATTCTACTTGTCCCATCTTTGTAGAATTAGTATTTTCGGTTTTTTTTCCGTTAATGACTACTTCATTTAAATCTTGAACAGCATCAGCAGCAATTTCAATATTGTAAACTAAATTTTTAGATAAATCAACACTTTTAGTTACTGTAGGGAATATCCCTGATCTAAATTCAACCTGATAAGTTCCAGATGGTACAGACAATGAATAAAAACCATAATTATTAGAAACGGTTCCTTGATTTATACTTGGTATAAAGATTTTTGTCCCAACTAATACTTCACCATTTTTTGCGTCAGTTATATAGCCGCTTAGCGTATATTTTGACTGAGAATAACTTAAAAAAGTGAAGAAAATAGAGAGGAAAAATAAAAATAATTTCATTGGTGTTTTAAAGTGCTGTAAAATTAAGAACAAGTATTGAATATAAAGGTTCGCAAAGACATCTATTTTTTGTTAATAGCAAAAAATTTAAACGCTGACTTCAATAATTCATTTTAAATTTGACAAAAAATATTTTTTGAGAAAAACTATTTGTTTCTTAAACAGCAACAACAACTGCGGAATTTTCACTTTTGGAAGCGTAGCGTGCATTTATGATTCATCTGAACTTGCATTAGCAAAACTTCAAGTTTTTTTAGATGAAAACAAAAGCAACTATATTTTTGGATGCTTAAACTACAATTTAAAAAACGAAATTGAAGAAATTCAGTGTAAAAATGATGACCTTCTTAGATTTCCTTTGGTGAATTTTTGGATTCCTGAATTTGTTATTAAAATAGAAAATGGAAGTCGTCACTATCTTAAAGGCAATAAAACATCTGAGTCAGAAGAATTACTCAATGATTTTTTTAAACAGGATAAGAAAGAAACCTTTTTATCAGAAATTATTTCATTTTCAGCTCGAACAAATAAAGAAAATTACTTAAAAAATGTTGTGAAAATTAAATCTTTGCTGCAACAAGGAGAAATTTACGAAATGAATTATTGTCAAGAATATTTTGCTGAAAACATCAAAATCAATAATCCATTTGAAATGTATTTCAAACTCAATACTATCACTAAAGCACCTTTTTCTGCTTTTTTAAATACCGAAAATCATCAAGTGTTTTGCGGAAGTCCAGAACGATTTCTTCAAAAAAAAGGAAATAAACTTATTTCACAACCAATTAAAGGCACTGCAGCCAGAGGAAATTCAGAAAAAGAGGATTTGGCGAATAAAGAAATACTTCAAAACAAGCAGAAAGAAAGAAGCGAAAATATAATGATTGTTGACTTGGTGAGAAATGACTTTTCAAAAATAGCTCAAAAAAACAGTGTTAAAGTAGATGAATTATGTGCGATATACAGCTTTGAAACTGTTCACCAAATGATTTCTACCGTTAGTTGCGAGGTAAAAGAAAATACAAGTTTTACAGATATTATTCGTGCTACATTTCCTATGGGATCTATGACTGGTGCTCCAAAGCTAAATGCAATGAAATATATTGATGAACTAGAAGATTTTTCACGCGGCATTTATGCTGGATCAATTGGATACATTGAACCAAATGGAGATTTTGATTTTAATGTAATCATTCGTAGTTTGCTATTCAATAAAGAAGATAAGTATTTGTCCTGTGCAGTTGGTGGGGCAATTACCATTCTTTCTGAACCTGAAGAAGAATATGCCGAATGCCAGACAAAAATTGGAAAAATTATAAATGCATTCAATGAATCCTAATATTCAAGGTCTTCTTTCTGATTTTTTTAAAAAACAAAGCGCCCCACTCTATCTAGTCGCAGTAAGTGGCGGATTGGATTCGATGTGCTTGCTTTGGGTCTTAAACAAACTCAAATTACCGCTACACGTCTTACACGTCAATTATAATCTTCGAGGAACAGATAGCATTGAAGATGCAAATTTAGTACAGGATTATTGCAAAAAAATAGGAGTGCCACTTACTATTCACGCTGTTAACTTCAAAGAATTCTTAAAAAAAAATGGTGGAAATCTTCAGCAAGAAGCTAGAAATACACGCTATGCTTTTTTTAATGAAGTAAGTGAAAAATATCCCAAATCTAAAGTTGTTTTAGCACATCATTTTGACGATCAAATGGAAACCTTTTGGTTACAACTATTACGTCAAGCTGGAATGTCAGGACTTTCTGGAATGAAAGCTGAAAATGATCGCTATCTTCGGCCATTTTTAAGTCTTCCGAAAGAGGAACTTAAAACACTTGCAAAAACAAATAAAATTCCATGGAGAGAAGATATCAGTAATGCTAAAAATGATTACTCGCGCAATAGATGGCGAAACGAATACCTGCCATTTTTAAATGCTAAAATTCCAACACTTTCAGCATCGGTTAATTTGATTCAGGATATTTTTCAAAAACACCTAGAGACCGATAAAATCCAAAATGATAAATGGAGAAAAAAGATTCTTAAAACTTCTAAATTTACTTTAAATGAAATTAATCAAATTCCTATTTATCAATTAGTTGAAATTTTTAAATTACTTGAAATTCCACTGTATAATTTACCTGCAATTTTAGCACTCGTAAACTCTCAAAAAGGAAGTAAGAGAAGCTGGACTAGTTTAAGTGGCCCCTTTAATTCTGTAATTCGAGAAGCTGATAGCCTAGTTTTTCATACAACAAACACCAAAAAATTTAAGCTTCCGAGCATAGAAATATGTAAAGTTATAGAAGTCCCTAAAGACTTTAATAAATATACTTTTTATTTAAATCCAGAAAAAATTTCAGGTAAAATCTCATTGCGAAAATGGGAGATTGGAGATAGAATACATGCCATTGGTTTAAAAGGCTCGAAACTAATTTCTGATGTTTTAACAAGTGCCAAAGTGCCGAATTTGGAGCGGGAACAGCAACTTGTATTAGTAGACGAAGAAAAAATTATTGCCTGCCCCGGTTTTTGCATTGATAGAAGAGCAGTATCAAAAACTGGAGACCAAGAAATTATTCAGGTGAAAATAAAATTGAGTATTCGCTTTCTTACCACCAATATTTAAAATTATAATCCTAATGAAAATCCCAAATTGAGCTAATATTTTCATTTTGCCATTCTTTTTCCTTGATACTTCGACAAGCTCAGTACAAGTCAAGAATCAAAAAATCAAGACCGAAATTAGTTTCGTTACTATTCACCAAATAGCCCTCACTTTGATTAAATTCTTGATTTTCAACGTTCAAGTAATTTACTGGTACGATTGCGAACACTCAAAAATAAAATAAACTATTCCGTATCGGAATCTATTTCCTCTTTGTATGTTTTAACTGAAGTTTCAACTAAGCGATTAAGCTCTTGCAATTCATCTGAAGAAAAGTAGCGCCATTTCCCCAGCGGAATATCTAAGTTAATATTCATAATTCGAATCCTTTTAAGCGATACAACACGGTAATCTAGAAACTCACACATTCTTCGAATTTGCCGATTTAAACCTTGCGTTAAAATGATCTTAAATTCATCCTTTCCGGTTTGTTGAACAGCACATTTATTCGTTGTTGTCTCTAAAATTGGAACTCCATTTGATATTCTGTGAATGAATTCAGAAGTTACAGGTCGATTTACGCGCACTACATACTCTTTTTCATGGTTATTACTCGCTCGTAAAATTTTATTAACGATATCGCCATCATTGGTAAGAAAAATAAGTCCGTGACTGTTTTTATCCAAGCGTCCAATTGGAAATATGCGCGAAGGAAAATTAATGTAGTCGATAATATTATCTTTTTCAACTCCTGTATCAGTCGTGCAAACGATACCTATTGGCTTGTTAAAAGCAATATAAATAGGTTTTATATCCGTTTTTTGAATTCTTACACCATCAACAACAATCTCATCAGAATCTGAAACTTTTGTGCCCATTTCGGGAATTACTCCGTTTACAAAAACACGTTTTTCCTCAATTAATTTATCTGCTGCTCTTCGCGAACAATAGCCAATTTCACTTAAGTATTTATTGATTCTTGTCGCTTCTTTCTCTTTCATTGTTTTTTACTAAATACAAAGGTAGTTATATTAGAAAGAAATCATAAAGCACTAACCTAGCTCAATAATTGATCAAGAGAAGAGTTGTATCAAAAGGAACCGTCAGTGCTTCCTTATATCCTTGCTGAAAAGTGCCAATATTCCAATAAAGAATGGAGTACAATTCATTCGCATTATTAATACAAATTCGAGAAAAATAGGGGTTTGCGTAGATATTTTCTTCTGTATTTGAACAGCATTCTTCACAGCCTACAAGTCCAGCTTGTTTTATATACCGAAAGTGATCACTTGGCTGAACATCAGCATTTACAAAACGTAATTCTACCCAAGCTTTAGCCTTTGTACCATAATTACAAATCAAAGGCTCGTTTACGGTCAAATCTGAATAGTAAATTTCTTTTTCCAATTTAAAATAAAGATTCTTTTCAACTACTACAATGAATTTCTCCATCCGCTCGCGAGGAAAAATAAAGGAATAGTTGCCATCTTCTTGTAGGGTAGAACTTTCAACTAAGATCCGTGAACTTGAAGCCGCAGGAACTTTGTATAATTTAATGATGGCAGCATCTAAGCCAGTTGAGAAAGTTTCGTCTGTAATTTTTCCTTTAATTATAAAATTTCCAGTTCCTTTTTTACAGGAGAATACAAGGGGAAGAAGAAGTAAAACTAGGATTATCCTCATTTTATAAGAGTTTCAAAGTATGCTTTTTTGTCAGCTGGAATAAATAAAAAATCACCAGGTTCTTGTTGTGATCCATCTCCTTTTTCCGAGACAAAAGAAAAATTCGCAATTCCATATTGAAGGTAATCAAGTTCTGTAAATAATTCCAAAATTTTAGCTACATTTTCCTGTCCAATTTCAATTTGAATAAGCGGTCTCACTTTCATTAAATACGATTTAAATTCTTCAAAAACAATAGCTTCATACCCTTCAATATCGCATTTTATATAATCAATATGTGGGAATTGAGAAATAAAATCTGCAGCTTTCCTAATTTCCACAAGTTGAGATTTATTATTGGCGATTTCTTTTTCAGAACTAGCAATGTGGGGTAATCCTGTTCTTATAAATCCGTTAGATTCAGGTAAAACCATCGTTGTTTCTCCAGCTTCATTTCCTAGAGCAAAATTGTAAATCTCAGTATTTTTTTTATGCCCTAAAAAATAGGTCAAAGTTGAGAAAAAATCAGGAATAGGTTCAACACATATAACTTTTCCATTTTTAGCAAGCCGGGAAAAAATTTTAGCAAAATAACCCAAATTTGCTCCAAGATCAAGAACAATAAAATCAGGTTTTATAATCTTCTTAACAGCATAATGGAACTTAAATTTTTGATTAAAACCAAGAAATTTTAAATCATATAAGAGATAAAAAACGCGATGCAGGAGCTTTAAATAGCTTCTCTGACCTAGAATTATAAATAAGATTTTCTTAAAGTAATTCATAGGAAATAACTAACTGAGTGCAATTAAATTATTTGTTGCTTTAAAACATAATCTAAATGATATTGAACTAAAGCATGAATTGGTTTTGGAATTATTCGACCTATTTCAATTCTCAGTTCCTTGCCAGCGGCATTTAATTCTCGCTCAAAAATCAATGAAATTGAGCCTACGAAATTTACTTCTTTATTCTTGTAATCTTGATAACAACAAACATGAATTTCCATGAATTTTTTAAATCCATCAGTAACCATTTTACGAAAAAATATTGAATCCTTGTGTTTTGCAATAAAAGGCATAAACGAGGCGATAAAAACATTCGCATTTGGTTCGCGATAGATACGATTCACCAAAGTTTCTTTATCTAATTGATAGGTTTCAATAAAATCTGCCTCAATATCTTTTGGAAGAAGATGGTACAAAAAACTAGAAATTAACTGCTTGCCAAAATAGCTTCCGCTTCCTTCATCACCTAGAATATAACCAAGAGCAGGAACAACTTCGCTTAAATTTTCACCATCAAACAAACAAGAATTAGAACCTGTACCAATAATACAAGAAATCACTGGTCTTCCGGTATATGTTGCATAAGCGCAAGCTAACAAATCATGCTCCACTAAAATAAAAGCATTAACGAATATTTTTTTTAAGCCTGCCTCGACAATTGCGTTCATTTCAGAACTTGAGCAGCCTGCACCATAAAAATAAACACTTTTTATCTCAGGAGCGACGTTCATAATATCTAAATTCTTCTTTATTTCACTTGTAATTAATTCTGAAGAATGAAAATATGGATTGAAGCCGATTGTTGTATGAAAACTTTGATTATTTTTACTATCAACAAGCACCCAATCGCTTTTTGTTGAACCACTTTCTACTATAAAATGCATAAAATAATTATGAATGAATTAATGTCAAATTGTCTTTTAGACACTTTCAAAGATAATCATTAATCTTAAATATGGTTGGTAATACTAGAAAAAAAACAGATCTCAATCCAAATAATTCAGTTGACTGCGTGATTTTTGGTTTTGACTTTGAACAAATCAATGTTTTACTAATTGATCGTGGGCAAAACTTAGGAAATTCAAAAAATTTAAGAGCATTGCCTGGAAATTTAATTTATGAGGAGGAAGATTTAGATGAAGCCGCTTATCGTGTTTTGGAGGAATTAACAGGAATTAAAGATATTTATTTGGAGCAGGTGGGTGCTTTTGGAAATCCTAATCGTGTGAACAAAGAATCTGACCGTGAATGGTTAAAATCTATTCGAGATGAACCGAATGCGCGCGTAATAACTGCAGCTTATTATTCCCTCGTAAAAATTGATGACTTTATTCCAAAACCACATTCCTTTGCAAAAAAAGCAGAATGGATTCCGCTTAAAGAAATAGAAGAATTAGCTTTTGATCATTTTGAAATACTTCAAGTAGCAAAAGAAAAATTAAAACAAAAAATTAAAATTCAACCAATTGGTTTTAACTTGCTTCCAGAAAAATTTACCTTAAGTCAATTGCATAAATTGTACGAGTGTATTTTTGAAAAACCCCTAGACAAGCGAAATTTTAGGAGGAAGATTCAAAAATTAAATATTTTAACTAATTTAAAAGAAAAACAACGCGGTGTTCCTCATAAGCCATCACAATTGTATAAATTCAATGAGGAAAATTACCAACTCTTAACACAAAATGGATATGACAATTTTGGATTCTAAGGCTAATTCTCTGAGTATACTTTCAGTTATAGCATTTTCTACTTTACTCCTATTTTCATGTACGGACACCATAGAACAAAAAGTTACTACAGCTAATAAAAGTGATGTAAAACCTGAAAAAGATCTTGTTCTTGTCTGCAACGATTCTTTCTGTAAAGTAAACTATTCAGGTCCTGAATTTACAATCCATAAAGGTGAGATTATAGATACAGCACATCGCATGTCAAATTTAATTTCAGGAGAGGTTGGAAAAAAACTTAAAAGTCTGTTTGACAAAAAAAAATACGCTAAGGTTGACTTAAAAAAGATCAGAATGACTTCAATCGACATGAATAATTTAGGTTCCGTTAAACTTGAAATCTTCATCCCTTTTAAACGTGTAAACAACCCATGTGAAGCAATGACAGGATTTGATCATTCTGGAGGCTGGGACCATGATCCTGAAATTGAAGAACGAAAACAAAAACTTTCAAGAATTGCCCTTTGTGAAGAATTAGAAATAAGTCCTTTAATTAAGACACCTGAAAACTTTCAAGAATATTGGATTCAATGGAAACACAAAGATTTCCAGGTAAATTGTGCTTGTAACTAAAAACCAGAATTTATTCTTTATAAAAAGGTAGGGCAACTACTTTCGCCTTTATACTTTTTTCTCGAACTTCGATAAAAATCTCAGTTCCTACAATTGAAAACTCAGTTGCTACATAACCCATTCCAATAGCAATCTGCCTACTCGGCGACATGGTTCCAGAAGTCACCTTCCCAATAACATTATTCAGAGAATCTTTTATCAGATAATCGTGTCTTGGAATTCCACGATCAATCATTTCAAAAGCAACTAATTTACGTTTTAGACCTGATTTTTTTTGGTTCAATAGAAATTCAGAATCTGTAAAATCTTTTGTAAATTTTGTAATCCAAGATAAGCCTGCTTCCAAAGGAGAAGTTGTATCATCAATGTCATTGCCATACAAGCAAAAACCCATTTCTAAACGCAAAGTGTCTCTTGCTGCCAAGCCAATTGGTTTTATTCCAAACGCACTACCAGCTCTAAATAGTGCATCCCAAACTTTTTCTGCATCTTCATTTTTCACATAAATTTCAAAACCTCCAGATCCAGTATAACCAGTAGCTGAAATCAATACATTTTCAACTCCTGCAAAATTTCCATGCTTAAAAGTGTAATAAACCATTTCAGAAAGTGTGATGTCTGTCAATTCCTGTAAAGCTAAAGCTGCCTTTGGACCTTGGACAGCCAAAAGAGAATAAGCATCAGAAACATTTTCCATTTCAACACCCAAATCATTCAATGAAGAAATCCAAGCCCAATCTTTTTCGATATTTGAAGCATTTACAACCAAGAAATATTCATTTTCACTTACACTATAAATTAAAAGGTCGTCAACTATTCCACCCTTTCCATTTGGCATGCAGGTATATTGTACTTTACCATCAAATAAAACAGAAGCATCATTGGATGAAAATTTTTGAATTAAAGTCAAGGCATTTGGTCCACGAAGAATAAATTCTCCCATATGAGAAACATCAAAGACCCCTACTCCATTTCGAACAGTAAGGTGCTCTGCATTTACACCTTCATATTGAACGGGCATGTTGTAACCAGCAAAAGGAACCATTTTAGCTCCCAATTCAATGTGTTTATGTGATAATGCAGTATTTCTCATGCTTACACTTATTTTTTTACTCGTTCAACATAAATACCTGTTCGCGTATCAATTTTGATTACTTCACCATTAACAATAAATAATGGAACTTTAACCTCTGCGCCTGTTGCAATTGTTGCTGCTTTCATTGAATTTGTTGCAGTATCTCCTTTCACACCAGGTTCAGTATACGTAACTTCAGAAATAATATACATTGGTAATTCTACCACTAAGGGTGTTTCCTCCTCTGCATGAAACAAGATATTTACAATCATTCCTTCTTGTAAGAAATACGGTTTCTCAACCATCTTTAATGGAATATTTACTTGCTCATACGTTTCATTATTCATAAAAACATACGACTCCGTTTCTTGATAAAGATATTGGTATTCGCGGTTTTCGATGCGCACAATTTCAATTTTATGCCCTGCAGAAAAAGTATTGTCAATTACACGACCAGTTTCGATTTGACGCATTTTAGTGCGCACAAAAGCTGGACCTTTTCCAGGTTTCACATGTTGAAACTCTATTACTTGAAATAATTTCTCGTTGTGACGAATACACAAACCATTTCTTATTTCTGCTGTTGTTGCCATGATTTTTATTTTTTGGGCAAAGATAGTCTTTGATTTTGTTTCGGCACAATCTAAATCAAAAAAAAGGCTCCCGAAATGGAAGCCTTTAAAACTATCGTGAAAATTAACTTATTCGATTATCAATTGCTTTGTTATTTTGTTTCCATCTATTAAGACAGTGATAAAATATACACCTGAAGTGTAATTTGATGTATTTAAATCTAGGTTCCATGAACCATTCAGCGATCCGTAATTTTTTGAACTTAATACTTTTCCAGAAACATCTAATAAACTTAAGACAACAGGTGCTTGAGATTCTAAGTTTAGATGAATTGTTGTCATACTGCTTGCTGGATTAGGGTAAACTGTCACCATTTTCTCTAAATTCTCTCCATAAATTGTTGATAAACCTGCAACATAGCCATTTGCTACCGCTTCTGCAATAGTAGCATTTCCTGCATTGTCTATTCTTCCCTGAGGATCTAGTAAAAGACCAATGATATTAATGCTGTTTTCATCCCACGTTGCTGGAAGTGTAAAAGAAAAATTCAAGGTGTGAGATTGACCAGCAAGAACAGTTGCAGGAAAACTATTAGCCTCACCAGTAAAACTCGGAGCAATTGCTCGGGCAACATGATCATAAACCATTTGTGCTGCTGGAACACTACTTGGTAACAACTCAAATCCACCCATAACTCCATTCCCTCCACCAGCGTAAGCATTTGATTGATTATATCCTGAACCTGTTCCAGTTACGTCATCTTCTGTTAAAACGCAAGCTAACTTATATGAACTATTTGCAGCTAGAGCGAAATCAGCTTTTACTGAAACATTTAAAATACGACTTATTGGATCCCAAGTTGCACCGTTAATTAATGTTGCAACCGGAGGGATTTGCAAACGAGCAAAAAAGTCAGGAGACATTCCAGATGGATCTACTTCAGCACCCCTATCAACAATTGCACTTGGGTAACCGCCGATAAATGCTCCAATTCCAGAATCGTACTCAACATCTGTCATAGGATCTCCATTATGAACAGCTATTCCTTCCCAAAACTGATTGTATTTCGTTTCAAACTGATCCATAAAAACTGCACCACGAGGACACCACTGACACCATGTTCCCGTTGCTTCCTCACCAATAACCATTTTTCCTGGAGCAGGAACAACAGGATTAATTGAATTAGAAAGTGTATTATCTTCAGCAATATCATCATTTCCACCATTGATGTTTGAAATTACAACTGTGTAAGTTTGATTACCCGGAACTAATTGAAATGAAGGCATTGTAACATTATAACTTGCAAGACTTGCAATGTTTTGCGCACTAACACTTGAATTATATAAAATACTGTTATAAGACAAAGAGACATCAAATGAATTGATAGTTGTTGCACCTCCATTTTGAATTGAAATTACTGGAGTGGCAGTTTGACCAGCTATTTCTCCACCTAAAGCTACATTTGAAACAAGAGCATTTAAAGTAGGAAGCACATAAGGAACATGATTAAACATCACATCATCAACATAAAACTGACTATTTGAAACAGGGAAAAAATCTGTAGATGCAAGGGTATTTATACCATTTGTCCAAGTGCCAACTAAAATACCGTCTAGATAAGCCTTCCAGATATGAAGTGTTAAATTAGCTTCAATTTTTAAGCTAAACCAAGTAGCTTGAGGATAAGTTGAAACTACTAAATTTGATGTCGCACCATCATCTATATACATATTTCCAGAATCGAAATTTACATTAAGTGCCCAGACTTGTCCAACCGTTTGATTAGCTTGAAAATTAAAATAGCCAGTTTTCCCAGAATTCACATAAAAATCAGATTCAAATGTGAAAATTCCTGAATTGTAAACTTGTCCAAATTTTAAAATCACATCTTGAGGACCGCCAGTTGCAGCAGTTGATGAGAAGTAAATTGAATGAGGCGCTGAATTCGCACTATTATTTGTAATTGTAACATCTTCTGCACCACCTTCCGTTCCACTCCATGTAGACCAAGAAGTAGATTGTGGTCCTAAATAGGAACCAACAGCATAGGAATCAAAATTTTCAGAAAAAAGTTGCCCAAATGAAATGCCGAATGAACAAAAAGAAGCAAATAGAAATGTAATATTTTTCATGGTTTATGTAGTTTATATTTTTGCTAAAATAAGGAATTGTTTTTGGATATTTTATATTGTTAAAAACTAATATTAGACACTTTATAATTTTTATTATTATATTCGGCTTCAAACTAAATATAAAATTATGGCGGCAGACTTAAATCAAACAGACAGTGTAGCAATAAAAACCGGTCATCCTAAAGGACTTTACTTTCTCTTTTTCACTGAAATGTGGGAGCGATTCAGTTATTATGGAATGAGAGCAATCTTTATTTTATTTATGACTAAAATACTATTAATGAAAGACGCAGATGCGTCTGAAATATATGGTAGTTACACAGGTTTGGTCTATTTAACACCACTTTTAGGAGGTTATTTATGTGATAAATTTCTAGGAAATAGAAGAAGTATTATAATCGGAGGCTTATTAATGGCAATTGGTCAGTTTTTTATGTTTTTTAGTGCTTCTGCAGGTGCTGATGGAGGTGTTTCACTGATGTGGATGGGTTTGACAGCAATTATTATAGGAAATGGTTTTTTTAAACCAAATATTTCAACAATGGTTGGACAGTTATACCCGGCCAATGATAGAAGAATTGATAGTGCATTTACAATCTTTTACATGGGTATTAATTTAGGCGCGTTTTTTTCCCCTCTGGTTTGTGGTTCGATGGATTTTAAATGGGGGTTTTTATGCGCAGGAATAGGGATGTTAATTGGACTTGTTGCATTTATCTTAGGACAGAAAAAATACCTGGTCTCTGAAGATGGAGTTCCTATTGGACTTCAAGTAAAAAAATTAGACCCCAAAAGCATTGGAATGATAATTGGATCAATATTTATTATCTTTTTTATGTTAAACTTTAAACAATGGTTTAAAAGCGATTTAGATATCATTAGCTACTTTATCTATGGCGCTATGGTCCTAATGCCTATTTTAATTTTTAGCGATAAAAGCTTATCAAAAATTGAAATACAACGAATTTCTGTAATTTTTATATTGGCTTTCTTCGTTATTTTCTTCTGGGGTGCTTTTGAACAGGCTGGTGCTTCATTAACCCTATTTGCAGATAGACAAACTGAAAGAACTTTATTTGGTTGGGAAATGCCGGCATCTTATTTTCAATCTGTAAATCCATTAGCAGTAATTGCTCTAGCCCCAATTATGACAATTGTATGGGGATTTTTATATGCTCGGAAACTTGAGCCGTCATCTCCAAAGAAAATGGCAATTGGCTTGGGATTAGTTGCGTTAGGATATGTAGTAATTGCAATTGCAGTTAAAGGCTTGGGAATTGGTGATAAAGTGTCAATGTGGTGGTTAATTGGTTTATATGTTATTCACACGATTGGTGAATTGTGTTTGTCACCAATTGGCTTATCAATGGTATCTAAATTAGCACCGCTAAGATTATCTTCATTAATGATGGGAACTTGGTTCTTGGCCAATGCCGCAGCAAATAAATTTGCAGGAACTTTAAGCGCACTTATCCCTGGTGGTGAAGATGGTAATGGAGGAGCTACTAGTTTTGTAGGATTTCAGATTACGAATTTATACGAGTTTTTTATTCTCTTTATTATCATGTCTGGCTTTGCTGCTGCAATTCTTTTTATTCTGAGTTCTTGGTTGGAAAAAAGAATGCATAACGACCATATTGAGACTCAAGTAAAATAAGATTGATTATTTAATCTAAATTTTTTATAACACTTAAGTAATATAATTATGTGGAAGAGACATCCTAAAGCATTGCCTTTTTTGTTTTTATCTGAAATGTGGGAACGTTTCGGGTACTATTTAATGATAGGGATTTTCACCTTGTACCTTAAAGATGTTGAATCTGGTTTTGCAATGACCGAAAAAGAAGCGTCTGACTTATATGGCACTTTTATAGCCTTAGTTTTCCTAACGCCATTTATTGGTGGTTTAATTGCTGATCGTTATTTAGGATATAAAAAATCAATTGTAATTGGTGGATTAATGATGGGTGCAGGGTATTTTTTAATGGGCATTCACAATATTACGATGCTCTACATTGCAATGACCTTAGTCATTGTTGGAAATGGATTCTTTAAACCAAATATTTCCACTTTACTTGGGAATTTTTACAACGATGATAAATACAAAGACAAAAAAGATGAAGGATACAATATTTTCTATATGGGAATAAATATTGGTGCATTTATTTGTAATTTTTTTGGTGCAGCATTGCAAATTTTATTAGGATGGAACTATGCTTTTATGGCTGCTGGACTTGGAATGTTTGTTGGAGTAATTGTTTTTTTACTCGGATCAAAATACTATGGTGATAAAACAGATAAAAAAGGATTCCAACAAGGAGACATGCCATTTTATAAAATTGTACTTTTTATACTTTTACCCTCATTAGTATTCGGTGTAATTGGTTGGTTACTTGGAGGAATACAATCTGAGGCAAATCCTAACAGCTTTATTTTTGGCTCTGATAGTACTGATGCATTTATTTTTGCTTGTATTCCTGTTATATTTTTTTACGGGAGTTTATACTTTAAAGCCAAAGTTGAAGATAAACGTCCAATAGGAGCTTTACTGACTATTTTTGCTGTTGTTATTTTATTCTGGGCGGTATTCAAATTAAACGGTTCAGCTTTAAATACATGGGCAGATCGCTATACTGACAGAGAAATTTCAGGTAAAACAGAAAATATTTTTAATGGACTCAAATTATCAAAAGAAGTCGAATATAAACTTGATTCAGTAGATAAATATGATGCTAGCTTTCGACTTCAAAAGAAAAATGGTATAGTTGAAAAAGAAATTGATTATCCAATTTATTTTAGAAATGTGACTCCTGAAAAATTACCTAAAGAAGGTGCTAAAGTATCACTTTGGGCAACGAATTTAAGTCAATCAATAAATCCAGGATGGGTGATTATTTTAACACCTCTTATTGTAGCATTCTTTACCTTTTTACGAAGAAGAAAAAAAGAACCGAGTACACCTACTAAAATTGCATTTGGACTTCTAATATCTGCGCTTTCTGTATTAGTGATGATTGCAGCAGTTAATATTGGTGGAAATGGTTCGGAAAAAGTAACAGTATGGTGGTTAGTTGCTAATTACGGCATCATAACTATTGGGGAACTATTCCTCAGTCCAATGGGATTATCAATTGTATCTAAATTAAGTCCAACCAATATAACTTCATTAATGATGGGAGGATGGTTTTTGTCAACTTCCATTGGAAATAAATTAAGTGGTGTATTAGCTAGTTTATGGGATACTTACGATGATAAAGCAAATTTCTTTTGGATTAATTTTATCTTATTAATGTTTGCTACGCTATTGATGTTTATTTTATTGAAGCAACTTAACCGAGTAATGAAAGAAAAAGGAATTAATTGATATGGAAAATAATTTAACCTTAGAACAAATACAGGATTTTAAAGGCAAATACCCCAAGCAATTGTGGTATTTGTTTTTTATAGAAATGTGGGAGCGTTTCTGTTTCTACGGAAATCGTGGTATGCTCACTGTTTTTATGGTGGATGTATTATTGCTTAGTGATAAGAGTGCAAATCTAAAATATGGCGCAATTCAAGCATTTGTTTATGCCTTTACATTTATTGGTGGTTTATTTGCTGATAAAATTTTGGGCTTCCAAAAATCATTGCTTTGGGGTGGTATTCTTATGATTACTGGAAGTGTTATTTTGGGGATTTCAGCGGAACATTATTTTTATTATGGCATTTGCCTTTTAATTATTGGTACTGGATTTTTTAAACCGAATATTTCTACAATGGTGGGAGAATTGTACAAAGAAGGTGATGCTCGACGAGATGCTGGCTTTGGATTATTTTATGCAGGTATAAATGTTGGTGCGCTTTTCGGAGGTGCGATATGTGTTTACGTAGGAAAAGAATATTCGTGGGATGATGCTTTTTTACTTTCAGGAGGATTTATGATTCTTGGATTAGCTACATTTTTAGTTACAAAATCAAAGCTTGGGCCAATTGGATTGCCACCTGCTACAAGTAACCCAAGCACTGCAAAAAGAAATCAATGGATGGTTTATGCTGGCTCAATTTTAATTCTGCCATGTATTTATCTTATGATAACAAACACTCGTTATACAGATATTTTTATGTATGTAATTGGACCTGCAACTCTGATCTATTTGATATATGAAATGCTTAAACTAGGTTGGGAAGAAAATAAAAAAATGCTTGCAGCACTCGTATTTATTCTGCTATCAATTTTATTTTGGGCATTCTTCGAGCAAAGTGGTGGCTCCTTAAGTTTATTTGCAAAAGACAATTTACATACAGACTTATTCTTTTTTAACATGGATCCAAATGTCATCAATAATTCTTCTAATTCGTTATTTGTAGTTCTTTTTAGTCCTTTAATCGGATTACTTTGGATTTGGATGAAAAAAAGAAAAATTGAACCTAATTATTTCGTGAAATTTGGAATGGCATTTTTATTTTTAGGTGGTGCTTTCTACGTCTTTTATGTGAACCGCTTTTTTGCTGATGCTGACGGTAAAACCTCACTTCTTGTCTTTACTGCTGCCTATTTTGTTATAACGCTAGCGGAATTGTTGCTTTCTCCAATTGGCTTATCCTTGATGACAAAGCTTTCTCCAAAAAAACTGTGGGGAGTTATGATGGGCTTATGGTTCTTAGCGAGTGCTTACGGTCAGTATGTTGCTGGAATTCTAGGAGCTGGAATGGCTTCTCCCGATGATAATGCTAGCGCAAGTGTAAAATTAGATCTTTATACTGAAGGGTATCATCAATTAGCAATTTATGGGATAATCACAGGAATTGTTGTTATTATCGCTGCTCCTTTTCTAAAGAAATTGATGAAAAATATTGAATGAAAAATATAGAAGATTAGCTTAAAAGTTATTTAAACTTCTTATTATTTTAATTACAATTTTTATTTATCCCAAGAACATAATTATTAATAATCTGAACATTTTTGCTACCAGCTAAATGAGATCCTTGGAAACCATTAATATCTTTACTTTTTATTTGATTTTTGTACTCATCTAAAATTTTACTCGAAATTGGCATATAAGACCAATGCCATTTCTCAAGTTCATAACCAGTTCTTTTTGTAATTTTTTTATCATCATAAACTTGACAAAAATTAAATTTGGAAGCATTATTTTTAAGCCAATTATAAACATTTTCTCCCTGTCCACTTTGAAAATAACTTTCCTCTACAGAATTTATATCAATATCTGTACCCCAATGGTGTCTTGAAGAAGATGGCATTGAACTCGACATTAAAATCTTTAAGGCGATATCTTCTTCATCTTGCATCTCAAGCTTATTTGCTTCCCATTTCCTCTCCCAAATGACTTTTTGTTCATCAAAATTTCTAGTACCAGAAAGAATAATTAAAGCTATGCCATCTTTATCCGCAGCTTCAGCCATTTGCTCAAAAGCTAAATATGCTTTTTTCTGTAAGTAAATTTCTTTATCACTCCAATTTTCTGAAACTAAAACAAAATCAGGATGCTCTCTGTAATCAAATTTACCCAGCAAAAAACTTTTTGAGAAGCTAAATGATTTCGATGAATCAGACTTACTGTCTATTCCTTGATCATTTTTATTTTCATCAGGACTTTCACAAGAAAACAAAGTAAAAAATAGTAATAATAGAGTAATTGTCTTTTTCATTACTGGCAGAATTTATTAATCCCATTAACATATAATTCAATTGGGTCAATTTTTTTTGCAAGGTTACTACCTTTAAAGCCATTAATCATAGAATAATTTATTAGCTCGTTATATCTTTTTAAATATTTACTTGACAAAGGCATATAAGACCAATGCCATTTCTCAAGTTCATAACCAGTTCTTTTTGTAATTTT
>JBIKNN010000001.1:0-446054 GCA_044358575.1 Crocinitomicaceae bacterium | reverse complement strand
ATTAAACCTATCATAAAAAGGTTGTTTTTTTTCGATTTTCTAAAAAATATTAGATTCTTGTTTTGGTCAAATGGCTTTCCTGTAAGCCTATTAAGTTTTAGCTTCCAATAATGTTGTCCTTGAAACAATATGAAAATGCACAGAACTAAGCCATATAAAATAAATATTATATCAAGAAATGAATTAGTAAAGAGCAAATAGATTGCAATTAATGGGAAAGTAATAAATGCGTGCATCCGTTCCATTGGATAATACCAATTTAACCGTTTTATTAAATCTTTTTTTGTCATTTTCCTGTTTTTATTTATTGTCGTTTGTGCACTTGCCACTAACTTATATATAACCCCCATTTTTTGAGGCTTACCTCGCAAATGGGTTGGCTAAGCCTCATTTTATGAGGGTTATCAAATATAATTATTTTTATTTTGTAGGCAACAAGAAAACTCACCCAAAAAAATAGATCGGTAATAAAATTTAGTTAGAGTTCCTCAAAAGTGCTTCTGATGTTTTCAATGTTGAGGTATTCATTAACAAGGTCTCTACGATGAGAATTTCAAATATATTAAATCCATGCGCTTGGCTAAATCCAAATCTTTGTCAGTAATGGATGAGGAAGTATGTGTTTGAAGGTTCACTCGAACAAGATTGTAAGTATTTTCCCAATTGGGATGATGATCTATTTCTTCACATGCTAAAGCCACCTCACTCATAAAGGAAAAAGCCGATGTAAAATCGTTGAATTTAAAATCCCTATTCAAGAAATTTTCTTTTTCTGTCCACTCAGGAAGGACCTGGCTAATAAGTAGTGACAAACTTTTTCTTTCCTTAGATTCCATGATAAATTTTTTATAAAATTACGTTAAAAAGACTTCTATGCTCAAAGGCTCAGAAAGAATTTATATTCCTATTCGCCTCAAATATTTTAATTTTGAATAGTTGACATTTGAGTCTTTAATTCTAATTCTTTTAATTCCAATCATATACAAGACGGTGTTTATTCGAGAACCTACTCTACTTATTTTTCCAAGTTGCCATGTAAGTCCAAAATAATGAATGCCATTTGTGTTTTGAAAGATTATTTCCCGTGATAAAAAAGCGGGCAAAGAAGCTAAAATCGCATCGGGATTATCACCTAAAAAAGCGATGTTTCGATGGGCCTTTTGCCAAGTTCCTTTGGTGTTTTTCCCCAAATTATTTTCTTCATAATCTTTAGAATCACGACGAATAATACCTTTGGTTCTCTTCCAGTTTTCATGTTCAATCGTTCGACACAATTTACACGCTTTTTCACAACTATTGGTAAAATTTGGAGTGTTAATTTCAGCTTGTTCTATAATTTCCACATCAAAATAAGTGCTTTGTGTACCAGATTCAGACAGGTCTAATAATTCTGGATTCTTATCTGGATTTTCATCTTGACCTTTCCAATCGTATTTGTTGAAGGCATATTTGGCGAGTTCTTCGTCCCAAGGATAGTACCAAGCTATAATCTTATAATTTCCGGGTGGCAATTTTGGAATTTCATAATTGGAGTTGATGTGTTTCTTGGCATTTTTAGTATCGTTGAAGAAAAATGGAATCGTAGTGGATTCATTTGAATCCAGTCGATTAAAATTGACGTAACCTTTTACACTTGTGTCCATTGAAATTACTCTCGAATCACGGTGAACTTCCGTATAAAAGTTTTTTTCATCTACTTTATACCATGAAAAGTAAATCAATTTCATCCCCTGATACTGACTTCCAGGCACAAGAATCGAATGGGATTTGTCATCACCATTGGTTAATATGACGTTTATTTGTACAAGTTCAGTGGTGGTAAATTTCGTTTTAGAAGCGCTCAATGAGACTTTCAAAAAACACGGACGCAAGTCAGCTTTTACTGAAAAACTAATTGCGAAAATCAGTAATAGCAAGAAATATTTGATTTTAATCATACGGTAATTCTCTTGAAAAGTCGTTGATTTCGTTTACATCTTCCCATGATAATCCGTTCAATAAATCCACTTCTCCATCGGAGTAAATTAAAAATTGAAACGTTCTTTCATAAGAACTGGAGGATGCAATCGCAACACAATCTGAATATTGGGCAATTGTTAGCGGACGCGAATGACGAACTTTGATGAATGTTTCTAATGGCTCGGCATTTTTTGATTGAGGCAAAATGTAAATAAAGGACTGAAGCAATGGAAAATGGGTTTGAATAAACTTTTGAGTATAAAACCCTTCTACCTTTAAATCCCAGTTGTGGTAACCACTTTCAGATTTTAAGTTGCTGATTTTCCAGCCATTTTTTTCAAAAGCTGTAATGACCTCCTTTACGTATTTATCCGAAGTATCGCCTTTTACAAGTCCTGTTAGATAAACACTTGGCAATCGAAAACTGATTACTTGAGCTGTGATTTGATGTCCAGGAAAAGGGAAAGGAGCGTATTTCGACCAAGTATCAAACAAATACATATAATACGTTGCTATTGAATCTACTTGTATTTTCGTATAGTATAACTGTGTTTCATTTGGAGAAACATGTTGACTTAAGTTATTGTAAATAAAGCTGACAAATGATTCTCTCTCGTCTTTTGAAAGTTCTTCGAAGTTCCGTTTTTTGGCAGGCAATTCACCTGTCATCTTTTTCGGACATGCGTTTTCGTAGTATTGCGCAAAAAGCAATTTACCAGTTTTGTCAAAGCGTTTGCACCAGCCATTTCTTAGATTATTGGTGTAATTATTTTCCAATAACAAAGTTCCTAAACTATCAAAATGTTGGGTTTTGCCATCTAGTTTTGCATTTAAAAAATGAGCTCCCGATTTCAAACTCCCGTTCTGAAAATATTTTTCTTCCAATCTTGTTTCATTCAATTGGTAAATGTGTGATTTTGTTTTTCCTGTTGGCCAATATTCATACAATTCAATAAACTCATTTTCTGGTCGCGATTTTTTGTTTACTTCTGAAATTAATATTCCCTTTTCGTTCCATTTTTTATTTGAAATTACTTGGTCCAACTCGTTTTTTGTTTTCAAGTGAATTTCCTCCATTTTTCCATTTTGGAAATAGCTCACATAAGTGGTGTCGACATTTCTCAGATTGTTCAAATACGATTTCAATTGACCGTTGGGATACCAATTTTTCTCTGAACCATCTATTTTCGTGTTATTTACCAATTCGAGGTGCTGAATGAGTATTCCATTGTCAGCCCATTTTTTCTCAAAACCCGTTCCTTTTCGGTCAATGAAACGTTCAAAAACTAGTAAACCGGCTTCGTTCCATTCTTTTTTATTGGCGTGAAAAATGTACTTAGACAAGGTGTCGTAAACGTGCTCAAATCGAGGTAAGCCATTGTCGTGCCAGCCTTTCCAAGTGCCCACTTTCATGTTACGTTGGTAGAATTGTTCTTCACTTTTTTGCCCCAAGTAATTATAAACTAACCAATTTCCGTCAGGATCTCCGTCTTTGTAGTAACCTCTCGTTTTTAATTTTCCATTGTGGTGATAGTCTTCATACAAGCCTTCTCTTGAAGAATGTTCATGACCGCCATTTAAGATCATTTTGTGGGTAGTTTTAGATTTCAAAATTCCCGTATCATCGTATTCCAAAGCTAAACCAAAAGGAACGCGCAAGGTGGTGTAACCATCGTAATCAATTGTTTGAGGCGGATAGTCTTTGATGTTGTATTCATTGATTTCAGACAATCTCACAAAGGCGTTAAAATTTACAAATCGTATTTTTCCATTGAGATGATAATCGGTGTATTTTTCACAGCGCCTTTGTGCTTTGTCCCAATAATAAATATTTGTTTGTTTCCGATTTCCATTTTCCCAAAATAGTTCCAAGGTGGCAATTACGGTATCGCGCGTATTCCAAGTAGGATTTACTTTCGTTTTTGAACTTCCACTTTCATAGTTCAGTATTTCCTCAATCAATTTACCCTCTTTAAAAGTCCGTTTTTCAAAGATGCGATTGTCGTTGTATCTTCTTTCACACGTGCCATTTAAAGGCGTCTTTAAATCCGTTTCGTAGTAAATAGAGAAAAGATAATTACCGCCTTTTTTATTTTGATACTTGAATTCACAGTCCGTTTGTGCAAAAGCAAACGAAGAAAGAAATAGAAAAAGAAATTTAAAAAATTTCATTGAATAAAGTTAGCATATTAATATCATTTTGCTATCCCATTAATATGGTTTGAAGATGAAAATTTTTAATTACAAAGATGCTAGAAATTGTTCTGCATTGTTCAAATGTAATTTTTGTTTTTCATCGGGCATTTTATCAAATGTTCTTACCAACATCCCTAATCTCGGATTTTTCAAAAAGAAATCGCGGTGTACATGCATAAATCGCCAGAATAATCCGTCCCAAACGGGCTGCCAGTCGCCTTTTTGATAATCACTCATTTTCATTAAATAGTTGCTGCCACTAATATAGGGTTTGGTTGCCATCAGTCCTCCGTCAGCAAACTGACTCATTCCATAAACATTGGGAACCATAACCCAATCATAGGCATCAATGAATAATTCCATGAACCAACGATAGACCTCATCTGGATCAAACTCGCAGAGCAGCATGAAATTACCAAGTACCATCAGTCGTTCAATATGGTGAGCATAACCGGTTTCTAATACTTTTTTAATGCAACTGTCAATAGGCTCTATTCCTGTTGTACCATTCCAAAATGAAGCAGGTATTTTTCTTTTAAAGCCCCAATAGTTTTTGGTTCGTTCTTTCTTTCCCTTCAATTCATAAACAGCTCTAATAAATTCTCTCCAGCCCAGAATTTGACGAATAAATCCCTCGAGTGAATTTAATGGAACTTCATGATTACTTGCATAGAGTAATGCTTCCTCAATGACAAATTTTGGGCTTAATAAGCCAACATTCAACATGGGTGTTAAAACACTGTGATGTAAAATATTTTCTTTTTCTACAATCGCATCTTCATAGGCGCCAAATTCGGAAAATCGGGTTTTAAAAAATTCTGCTAGCCAACTTTTACTTTCTGCATAAGTAGTTGGGTAGATAAAATCTGTGTTTAGTTCTCCATAATTACTTGAGAAGTGCTTTTCTGTATAAGCAATTGCTTCCGAATAGAAGGCATTGGGTTTTAAAAAGGTGGTTTTTGGCACTGTTTTTCCTTTGGGATATTTCAGGCGATTTTCATCATCAAATGTCCATTTTCCACCAATTGGCTTGTCTTGTTTTTCTAATAATATATTCTTAGTCAAGCGCTGATGTTTGTAAAACTCGGTTTGAAACATTCTTTTCTTAGTAGCGAAAAAAGAAGCGAGCTCCTCAGAGGTATTCAAAAATAGTGGCGTAGGTTTTTTAATCGGGTGAATGTCACTTTCCTTACAAGTGTTAGTAATTCTTTTCTCAAGCCAATAATCTGTGGTATCGATGTATTCAAAAGATTGAACTCCTTTATTTTTTAAATAGGGAATAAGCTTTGTTATATCGGATAATTCATCAATCGATTCAATGTAAACAACTTTACTATTTTTGGATTGAAGGTAATTCTCGTAAAATTTCATGCTTGCTCGGTGGAAAGCAATTTTCTTTTTGTGAAAATTATAGTGTTTGAAGTAGAGGTATTCTTCCACTAGATAGATGGTGTCACATGTCTTAGCAAGTATATTTTGCTCAACTAGTTGATGTGGAAAAACAATGCCTATTTTACTCATACTTTAGATTTATTCATTCTACATTTATCGCTGCAATACTTTACTTCTTCCCAAACTTTTTCCCATTTTTTCCGCCAAGTAAAAGGCCTAGAGCAAACGAGGCAAATTTTTGATGGTAAATCGGTTTTTTTCATGTTTTTCATTCTTATTTTTTACTCCGTGGGGTTGTTTTTGCTGCACTTTCAGTATTCACGTGTTTCTTTAAAATTCTTTTTCCTTCACTTTTTACTTTATCGGTTTTTCGATAGCGCCAAACAATATCACTTGCTGTTTTTCGGGATACTTCAATATCTACAATTGGAAAGGGATAGTCTGTTCCAATTTTTACCGAATAAAGCGCTTGTTCCATCATGCTCATTTTCCAAGGTTCGTGAATTAATTCAATTGGAACCTGCTTTAATTCAGGTAACCAGGTTTTAATAAATGTGCCATCAGAATCGTGAACCTGCGAATTTTTTATAGGATTATAAATCCGAATGGTATTGATGCCTGTAACGCCAGATTGCATTTGTAATTGGGGATAATGAATACCCGGCTCATAATCCAAAAATTGCCTTGCTAAAAAATGTAATTCTTGCCAGTCTTGCCAAAGATTGAAAACGAAAAATGAAACCACCATTGCTCTCATTCTAAAATTTATATATCCCGAAGCAATTAAACAGCGCATGCAGGCATCAACAAGCGGAACGCCCGTTTGACCGGTTTGCCAAGCTAAAATATGAGCCTCATTTTTTGGTTTTATCAAGGAGTCGTAGGCTCTATTTACATTTTCAAATTCCATTCGACATTCGTCTTCAAATTTTTGCATAAAATGACAATGCCAATGTAAGCGAGAAATAAAATTGGAAAGCGCTCTTTTATTGGAAGAGGATTCATAGTGCTGTTTCGTGTATTGATAAACCATGCGCATGCTAATGTTACCATAACTGAGGAAGGGAGAAATGCGACTGCAACTTTTTCGACTTAAGGCGGGTTTTGAAATATGTTTAGAATAATTGACGTGTCGAATTTTTAAAAATCCATCTAAATATTTCCATGCATTCGTCTCTCCTCCTGGCTGAAAAGAGGCATTATTTGTCCTAATTTCTTTTGCTAATGGTTCACCTTTTAAACGATCGTAAAGTTCTTTATCAATTTTAAGGAAATTACAATTTACATCATCAATTAAGGCTGGTTTTTCCTCCATTTTTTCTTTCCATAAAGACTCCCATACTTTTCGAGATTTCAATTTTCTTACAATTCCATTGTGTTGGTATTCTTTCCATTCAATTTGATTGTTTTTACAAAAATCATGAATGATAATATCCCTGTCATATGTTAATTTATTGCCAATTTCTTGGTGAGAAAATAAGGTTTTAATAGCATAATGATTCGCAATCTCAGACAATACAAATAGCGCTTCGTTATGAAAAATAGCGATCTTTGAATCTAAACTCTCAAGCTTTATTTGCATATCTGTTAAGGATTGGTATACAAATCTCCAATGCCTTACATCGCTGTCATCATATTTCATTATTGTAGGCTCAAAGCAGTACACTAGCAAGATTGGTAAAGCTTGTTTTTGGGCGTAAAATAGTGGTTCATGGTCTGTAAAACGCAAATCTCGTTTTAGCCAAACAATTACAATCTCCTTTTTCTGAACTTCTACCTCGATACTTGCCATTAGCTTTATGGTTTTGCATAGGGAAGTCGCCCAATTGGTTTTGACACAAAATAGGCATCAAGTCCCTGACTGATTAACACATCTTCTTTTGATAATGCAACAAATCCATCTGTTTCGATCATTTTTGCAGCAATTAAAACTTGCTTAATACTTCCTACTATCATTACGGTGCCATTGATTTTAATGGGAATAATTTCCTCCAAGTTCATCGCAATGGATACCACGGCATCTTTCACAAATGGTGCAAAACAGAATGGATGATATAGTTCTTCAAACCCAACCTTTTCAAATTCAGAAATTCCTTTGTCGTAACGCGCCGAAGTTTGATGCGCTTTTTCATACTCTTTGGAACAAACGTAGTTTAGGGTGTATTCTTTTGTTTCAATAATATTTTGCAAGGTATCTCTTTGCACACTATCAGGTCGATTTATCAAACCCAGTAAAGCAGGATTAGCACCAAGGTGAATAAGTGAATTAAAAATTGCCAGGTTTGAATTGTTATCCAGTGATTTTGTGCCAACTAATACCGCCTGTCTAAAACCCGCTAAGGAATTTACAAAAGCTGTTCTGTAGCGTTGCTCAAATTGCGCAATATCATCTCTCGTTAATATCATATTCTATTAATTATAAATGTTTTTTTACTTTTTTCCAATAGGAAAAAAACGAGGGGTAATAACCTACGACATCATTTGAAATCCAATCTCTTTCTTCTTGGATTCCAAGATAAGCTAAATTAAGAGGATGTTCTTTGTAATAAATGCTTGTTTCTTTATACTCTGCTGAGAATGATTGAAATGAACCCACATAAATTTGAATGTCCTGTATATTTTTACTCAAGTCTAACATAAAGTCCATACAATTCTTGCTGACTTGATAATTTTGAAAAAACTCAGGTTCAAGCAATAAAATCCTATTTCCAGGTTCATCTTTATGCCACAATGGGTCTAGATTGTAGTAATTATAAATAAATGTTGGTTGATCAGGAATAATTTGAATGCTGTCGCCATCGGGAAGCGTTATTTCAAAATTGAATTCTTCAGTAGTTGTTAATGAGGCCGGTATTTCCATTTCTGGAAGTACTTCATAGCTTGTATCCAAATACGTATTTCGCTGCTTTGAAGCGGTATATTTATTTATATTTTCTTGATTGGCATAGTATTTTTTACTGCTATTTGCTCCGGCAACCCATTGCCAACTGCACGCATTGCTCGCCCAATCGCCATCTAATAAATGATAATACATCCATTTTGCTGGATGAAGCCAATGCGACTTGCCAATGTTGCAGGTCAATGCTGCTAAATACAAACGGTTGTGGTTGTGCATATAACCCGATTCAAATAAGGTTTCAATGGCTTGATCAATTGCTTGAATCCCCGTTTTTCCTTCTGTGATGGAAAGCGGAATTGCGTGGTTTTTAACCTGCTCTTGAACTTGTTTTATTTCAGTATTGATGTCTTTTACTTGGGCAATTCGTTGAAAATAATCCCTCCAACAAAGTTGTTGAATTAAGGGTTCCAATTGCTCGAATGAATAGCCATTTCCCTGTAGGTTGGCCAGTACTTGCTTTGTACTTATTACACCACGCGAAATATAGGGAGATAAATAGTTGACTTGGCCATCAATATAGTTTCTTGAATGGGCATATTTGACGGGATTAATGGCATCTATCTTTTTTAGAATAGAGGCATATTCAACTGTAAATTCATTTTCCACTAAAACTCAATTTATAACAAAATAACAACGACAGAGCAGTTATTGTTCTACAAAATAAGACTTAAAGGCAAGATTGATATTCGAAGTAAACTTCGATGATTCGTAAAGATTTTAGGCGGTTTAGATTTTCTTTTTAAAAAAGTAATGATCTAATGATAACTTACCTGGACCTGCTAAAAATATAGTGAATAAAATCGCTGCATAAGCAAATGGCATTTCGCCTTCTCCGAAAAAGTCGCCTTTATCAACTACAAATCCTGCAACTAACATGGTAAAACAGATTAAAAACGATCCTAATCGTGTGAAAAGTCCAATAATTAACATAATTCCGCCAAAAAACTCAGCTCCAGTGCGCAGGTAGGTCATTAGAAGCGGTAGTGGAAAATGCAAATCTTTATCAAGCCAAGCAGCAAAACCTGCCATTGCTTTTGAATCAAATAATTCACGTCCATGATAGATGAATAGCACCCCCATTACGACCCTTATAATAACAATGTAGTATTGAGTTAGTGGCTCTGTTCCTCGAAAATAATTTTGAAGCTTCATATGATTAAATTTATAGTTTTTAATTTTTAAAATTAACTATTTCTTAAGCATATTGTATGCAAAAGAAGTATAACATTTTTAATTTTTTATGATTTTATATTGGACTTCTATGGTTTTCTCTAACTATCTTTTTAAATATGCCCTTTATTTTTTTACAAAACGTGTTGTTAGTTTTATTCCGTCTTCTTTCGTAAGAATAATAAAGTATGCCCCAGCTTGAAGCTCAGAAATATCAATTGAATTCATGTTTGAATATATGCGTTTAACAGAAGATCCTAACATAGAAACTAAGTCGATTGATGTAGGTTTAAAACTAGCATCAAATACGATGTTTAAAATACTTTCTGCAGGATTTGGGAAAATTTTAACCTGTCCGTTTTCAAACTCTGTAATTCCTATAGTTGATAAAACGATAGTAACACTACAAGACGTTGCTATTTCTTCACAACCTCCTTCAGCTGCGATAGTATAGGTTACTGTATAGGTTCCAGCTGTACTTGTACTTGGAGTAATTTCTCCTGTATTTGCATCAATACTTAAGCCAGTTGATGAGGAGTAAATACCTCCGATTGTTCCTATTTGATTTACAGTTTGATCTGTTGTTAGCGAGGTAAGGAATGGAGATCCTGAATAACTAATACTTGCGGTTGGCGTTGCAGTAACGATGATTGTTTCATTCATTAAATTTGCACTTTGATCGTTTGTATTTGAGGCCACTAATTGAACTGTATAGGAACCCGGCTCGTTAAATGATATTTCAGGATTTTGTGAATTCTCAGAGGAGCTATTTGCAAATTCCCATCCGTTTGAGGGAGAAATTGACCAATTCCATGCACTTGGACAAATAGTCGATTCATCTGTAAAATTAACGATTGTTCCTTCACATAAATTTGTAGCACTTGCTGTGAAAGATGCAACAGGGGATTGAACAGAACCCTCAGTTAAAATCATTGGTGTATTGATTGCTGGATTACAAATGAAGTCAACTCTACCAGATGGCCATCTTACCAAAATTGAATCAATTACTTCTGCAGAACCAATTCCAAAATGTACATTCATTGTTCCCATGTGTTTAAATCCTATTCCTGATTGAACATCGCGAATCTGTTTTCCCCAAGCCCCATAAAGCTCTACGCGAGCTCCAATTCCATTACTGTTACTTTCAATTCCTTTAAGTTGCAATTTTGTCCAATTATTTAAATTAGGATTGCTAAAATAAATTGTATTTCCGTTTTGAATATCAAGAAAACCATCATTATTTAAATCACCAACTCCTCCAACATTTATTGAATAAGTAACGGGACTGAAGGTATTATTACCATTGTTAATCATGATTTTTCCGTTTGTGAATACATCTGTCCAACCATCGTTATTGAAATCGTAAGAAACATATTCGATACTTAAATTTGGAAAAACATCCCATCCACTGCCAGCTGTAATATCTGAAAAAGTTCCATCGCCATTGTTATGCATAAATTTATGATTGCCATCTGTAAAAGAACTAGCTCCAACTACAGCATCTAAGAAACCATCGTTATCGAAATCATTCCATGCAGCCGACCAAGTCTGAATGGGATCTGCCATATTTGATGAAATTGAAACATCAGTAAATGTTCCATCACCATTGTTTCTGTGAAGTTCATTTATTTTTGCTGTGGTATTTCCACCTCGACATTTTGCAATAAAAAGATCTGAAAAACCATCATTGTTATAATCTACCCAAATAGAGCCATAATTTCCGCCATTTGGATGAATTCCCATTCCACCTTGATAAAATTGTAAGTTACCTAAACCATCATTTAAGTAATATACGTTTGGTGCAACATCATGACAAACAAATGCGTCAAGATTTCCATCATTATTTAAGTCAATAAAATTACTTCTTTGCGAAAAAACATATTGGGAAGTTGATGCTTGCGTAAATTCTGTTCCATTATTAGCCGACCGCATAAAAGTTACACCGCTTCCACCTCCATAAAGTAAGTCTCCATAACCGTCTTTATTGTAGTCGGCAATGGCCATACTCCAAGATGGCAAAAATGTTGCTGGAGTAGTCGCAATATTTACCTGATTAAAACCACCAGTAGCAAGTTGATAGTGGATTTGAACATTTTCTGAAGATACACTCACAATATCATCTAATAAATCACTATTCATATCTGCAACTGCAATTTTGTAAGTCCCTGCTATTGTTGGTATATTTTGAGATGTAAAAGTTAATGCATTGGGATTTATAATTATTGGAGGAGTCTCTTGGAGTTCGAATGTAAATCCATTTGACGACCATTTATTATCAAATGCAATTTTATATTCCGTTCCAGCAATTACTTGAAAAGTAACAACACATAAGTATCCAGTACCACTATCATCATCTCCAGTAAGACATAACAAAAGACCACAGTTGCCAGTGTAAATATGTACTCGGTTGTCAATATCTGGATTTACAGCTAGGTCAGTAGTTACTGTTACCGTATAATTTGCTGTAGGTGTATATTTGTACCATTTACCTGCAGTTGCTCCATCACCACCACTTGCGCAAACAGGAGTTGGAACTCCAGTTCCATTAATTGTATCTATAATGTAAGATCCTGCAGTAATAACTTGAGCAGTGTTGCAAGTTGATTGAGCAAATACAGCATTGGATACTGTAAATAATGTCAATAGAGAAAATAGTTTTTTTATCATTTTGTTAGTTTTAATCACATGTACTGATTGAGTTAATAAAATCCTTTAATAATTGAACACCTTCTTCGTGAACAATCGTCCTTCCAAGTAATGGCATACGATTGTTTTCCGCTGTTGAGTTAAGTCTAAAATGCATCATTGATTTTTGTACATTTCCTGGAACAATTATTTCAATTAGTTGGGCTTGCGAACTAATTTGTTCATCGGGTTCAATACAGATTCCCATATTTTGAGAATTAATAGTTTCCGAAAAAGCTAATCTTAAAGGTCGATATGAACAATGGCTATTTTCACGGTGGCAATGAGCACAGTTGATATCGAGATAGGAGCGAAGCCTTAATCTCAATGGATAGCTTTCATCCATATAATTAATTGAGGACACGATTGAAGAAGGCAAATTATTTTCCAGGAAACCTGCTTGAATCCATTTAGAAAGTTGGTTGGAAGTACCATCTGAATAGGCGTAATCAAAATTCATATTTTGAGGCTTAGTTCCAATTGGTATTGGCTGATTATTGTCTTTGTGACAAGTCATGCATTCAGTTTCTGAAGGAATCCTGTAATTCGTTGATTTTGTTACACCTCCTTGTTGCCAAGAAATATTTTTATAGCTTCCCTCCATGTCAAGATAAGCTTCAGTTTGTTCATCATTCCAAACATACTCGGCAAATATCCAACCAGTTGATTTTAAAATCATAATTCTGGTTTCAAGGATTTTTGTTTCATTATTAGGTTGAACATTGTTGTAGTAAAAGGTTTTAATGAGCACCGAGCCAATAGGAAATTCAAGAATTTCATGATCACCTGAATAAGTTGCCTTATTACCCTGAGGCATCCAAACGAATCTTTTCTTTAACGCATAGTCTGTAAATAAAGAGCTCGCAAGTTCGTATGGTAAAACACCATCAACTGGAACTTGGTTTTTCATTGGACTTGTAAAAAAACCGTAGTCAGAAAGCTTAGCATAAGGAACCTGCGTAAGGTCAACGCTTACTCCAGAATTTCCAATTGGGGGCGTGCTTATTGGCACAAAGACTTTATCTTTTTGACAGCTTTGAATTGTAAATAGAAAAAATAGAGCAAGTGGAAAAATTTGCATCATTATATTTCTACCAAAAGAACATCTTCTTAAATTCATACTTTAGTATCAAGTTCAAATATACATATAAGACATCTATAAATCAAAAAGGTTGCTTCTAAAAGTAAGTAAGCAAATCTTCTATTTCATAACTAGAAAATTAGTCGTATGTTTTAATTTTTTGCCATTAACGGCAGATTAGCAAAATTAGCGGTTTAGTGCTCCTTAGACACATTTGTTGATATTCACAGTTGGTTCTTCGCATCAAAATTTATGCTTTTAATCCCCAACCTTTGCAAGGTCTCAACCATTAATTTTGAAATGACTTTTTGCACGAACTGAGGTTCAATCATTACAATTAAAATAATTATATTTGCTAAATTTTTTTAATTTTAGGATGACAATTAACACCAAAAAAGCACCATGTATTCTTATCGGGTTAATGCTATACACCCAAATAGTATGTTTTTCACAGAACTATTTTATTACCTTATCAAAGGATTCCACTGCTTGTAATCAGATTAATTTTTTCGATACAAATGCTCAAGGGAAAATGATTGATTTTGAATACGTAAATAATGAAAATGAAACTATTCGTTTAAAGAAAAACGATATTCCTGAAATTCAAAAGCTCTGTCAAGATGGCGTTGTGTATTTAAGGATGCCACTAAATATTAATAAACCTGATGGGTATTACAGATTTGGAAGAAGAATGGTTCAGGGAAAAATAACTGTAGATGTATTTGATGATGTTTCTACAAGCTATAGATTAAAAGAAAATTTTGATGGTTCATACAATAGCCAAGGTGTCATGAAAGAAACGAGAGAGGGTATTTATATGAGATACGTAACGATGCCGGATCTCACTGTTTATGAAGTTTCTGGCCTAAAAGGAATTAAAGCATTGAAATCCATTAGAAAATTGATGTTTGAATGTGAGCAATATAAAAAGGAATATTATTCAAATCCTAAATATGAAACATGTACATTTGAAGAAGCTATTGCTGATTATAATGCTATGTGTCCTTAATTTTTAGCATTCTGAAGCTTTACAACTTCATTTTCTACCAAATCATCTTCAATTTTTGGAAATAAAATCGCTACTTCTCCAATTTTATTTCCTGCTTGTAGCACTTCTTCTTGAAGTAAATCTGTCCAGCTTTCTGAACTAAAGTTTAGCATTTTTTGAAGTTTTTTACTCGTATCTGGAATAAATGGGAAGCTCGCTACTGAAAGTGCTGCTGTGATTTGAAGCGCGATATATAAAATTGTTTTTACCCTTTCTTCATCGGTTTTTATAACTTTCCATGGTTCTTGGTCTGCTAAATACTTATTTCCTAAACGTGCTAAATTCATCATTTCAGCCTGCGCTTCTCGCAATTTATACTCGTATATATTTTTGGATATGCGTTCAGGAATTTCTTGTAATTCTTTTAGCACAAGTAAATCCTCAGTGCTAAATTTATTTGGTGCTGGAATTATTCCCTCATAATATTTTTGCGTTAAAACCAAAGTTCTATTTACAAAGTTGCCATAAATTGCAGCTAATTCATTGTTGATACGGCTTTGAAATTCTTTCCAAGTAAATTCTGAGTCCTTATTTTCAGGAGCAATTGCTGTAAGCACATATTTTAATTCATCGACTTTAGTAGGATATGCCTCCAAGAATTCGTGCAACCAAACGGCCCAATTTCTGGAAGTAGAAAACTTATCGCCTTCGAGATTTAGGAATTCGTATGCTGGAACATTATCAGGGAGAATAAAATCCCCATGATTTTTTAATAAGATTGGAAAAATAATCGCATGAAACACAATGTTATCTTTTCCAATAAAATGAACTAATTTTCGATCCTTTCCTTCTGTATTTCCCCAGTAGTCTTTCCAATTTTTATTGTTGTCCAATGCCCATTGTTTTGTAGCAGAAATATATCCAATAGGAGCGTCTAACCAAACGTACAAGACTTTTCCGTCAGCATTTGGAAGTGGAACTTTCACTCCCCAATCTAAGTCTCGTGTCATGGCACGTGGTTTCAATCCTCCATTTATCCAAGACATGCATTGTCCGATTACCTGATTCTTCCAAGCTTTCGGATCGTGTTGTAGTTCACCGTTTAATTCTCCTTTTTGAATCCAATCACGCAACCAATCTTCCTGTTGATTCATCGGGAGATACCAATGTGCTGTTGTTTTTAAGATAGGTGATTTCCCACTTAATGTAGAAATTGGGTTTATTAAATCTGTTGGACTCAAGTCGCTACCACATTTCTCACATTGATCGCCGTATGCATTTGCATAACTGCATTTTGGACAGGTTCCAGTAATGTAGCGATCCGCTAAAAACTGTTGGAAATCTTCATCAAAATATTGTTCGGAGTTTTCTTCAATGAACTGATTATTATCGTGTAATTTTTTAAAAAAGTCAGCAGAAGTTTCATGATGAAGTTGTGATGAAGTTCTATGGTAAATATCAAATGAGATATTAAATTGCGAAAAGGTATCACGAATAAGCGTATGGTATTTATCTACAATTTCTTGGGGTGTTATCCCTTCTTTTTTTGCACGAAGAGTAATAGCAGCTCCGTGTTCGTCACTTCCACAAATGTAGACAACATCATGCTTGTTCATTCTTAGAAAACGCACAAAAATATCCGCGGGTAAATATACGCCAGCTATGTGTCCAAGATGCAAAGGTCCGTTAGCATAAGGCAAAGCTGCAGTAACGGTATATGCTGATTTTATCATTGTCGACAAAGATAAGAAAAGTAGTAAAACAAAAAAGGGTCGGACAATGCCGACCCTTTAGAATTAGTTAAGAACTAATTATTTTTTCACAACATTGAATTGAGATGTTTTACCATTTTCAAGAACTACATTGAAAATATACATTCCAACTTCTAAATTTGAAACATTAAAATTAGCTTTGCCATTCACGAGTGAAACTACATTTTTAGCAGCAATTCTTCCAGAAATATCTGTTACTGTTACATTTGCTACTCCTTCACCTTCAATAGAAATTGTAAGATTATCGCTAGTTGGATTAGGATATGCACTACCATTAACAGTGTTAATTTCGTTTATTCCTATGCCAGCTGAACTCATAACCTTTATACCAACGGCACTTGGAACATCTACTCCAAATCCAGTTGCGAACCATGTACCATCACTTTCATTAGGGCAAATTGGTTGTAAGTAGTAGTCCGTATTCCATGTGTAATTTGTATTATCATGTCCCATGTACAAGTTGATATTTACTGTTTGCACACACGCTAAATAACGCTGGTTATCTTCTAGCACTACCGGAGCTGCAAATGCACCATAAACAGTTTCCCCTTCTTGACTTTCATCTGTGTAATAAAAATATGCTTGAGCCATTTCAGTTAATGTTGTAAAACCTAAATTAGCATCGTTTATATCAGCAAAGGCATCTTCCCATTTGTAGAGTGTTAAATTCATTTCTTCGCCAGCCATTAGTGAGTCCTCAGGCACAGCAGTTCCTTTAGTTGCAGCAAAATATAATCCTTCTACTGCCAATCTACTTGCGTTTGGATTATTGATTACAGAACAAATAGAATAGGTTTGATTATTGGTGCTTGGTCGGTAAAAAGTCTTGCCACTAGGTAAACCTGTTGCAGTATCTATTTTTGCAGCACTATAGATAGATTCACTTATAGTAAAAGTATAAGAAATTGAATTGTCTGAAGCGTATTCATCATCAACTATATTCGTCATACTTACATCCATCATACTTGCAGTATAGGTTAGTTTATAAGTCCCTACAGGGTATGTTGACAAAGAGAAATCAGGCAAATTATAATTAGAAGTTGAAGAAACATCTATGCTATCATTAAAGTCAATGTACATTCCTGATACACTGTTGTCATAAACAAGATTTCCAGCTGGATTTGTAACTGTTGCTCTTAGAGAAGCATTTCCTTGTGGTTGGTTTCCGTCATTGTAGATACGTGCACCGACAGAAAAATTAAATTCTGAAGCGTTTTGCGCTAATAATGCAGGAACAAAACCTTGTTTTGGAGCTAATGCAGCACCTGTTGAAAGTCTTATATCATTTGCAAATAAGCCAATTTTATTTCCAATGAAAACTACTACAGCACCACTTTGCATTTGATTTACTAAAATTGCACCATCTGTATCGCTTAACATTACAACTGGAATTGTAACTGTTGCTCCAGATGCTCCGGGTCCTGGGGTGATAACTCCAGGCTCTCTATTAATAATTATAACACCAACTGCTCCAGCATTTTGAGCATTTAATGCTTTTACTCCAAATTCGCAACCTCCAGAAGTAGGATTTGTCGTGCCATCACCTCTGTAAATAACTGCAATTTTGCCATTTAAGTTATTTAGTAATGGATTACATGCAGCAGCTGAAACAGGATTTCCTTGTGCATTTAAACCTTCAGAACCATCATTTGCCATCATAAGTGTATCTTGAATATAGGTTCCAGGAATTAAAAAATTAGGAGTTCCCCATCCGCCAGCAGGATCTGCCCAAGCATTTGGATAATTACCAACAATATTGCTAGGAGAAACACCAGCAACGATTACTTGTGCATTAGTAAAATATGCAAAAGAAATAAGAGAAAAAGAAAGTAGAATTTTTTTCATAAAATTTTATATTAATAGTGAAAATTAAATTAGCATCAAACTTAAGTTAAATTTTTATAATCTGAAAATAATCTAAGAAAAAACCCTTTTATTTTAGCCAAATAATAGCATAATAGATAAGTGCAGCAAGAAGTGCAGAAACAGGAATGGTAAGAATCCAAGCCCAAAGTAAGTTGATAGTAACTCCCCAACGAACAGCACTTAATCTTTTTGTTGCACCAACACCAATAATAGAACCAGTAATTGTGTGTGTAGTAGAAACAGGAATTCCAAATTGAGAAACCGTAAATAAGGTTAATGCGCCTGCCGTTTCCGCGCAAACACCTTCAAGTGGTGTAACTTTGGTGATTTTAGTCCCCATTGTTTTCACGATTTTCCAACCGCCCATTAAAGTTCCAAGACCAATCATCAAGTAACAACCAAATGCAATCCAAAAGGGCATTGTTTCTGACTGAACTTTTGTTTTAATTTTAAATCCTTCTTTTAAATCTCCTGTTTTTTGATCTGTATAAGCCGAAAAAATTCCAGCATATTTATACTTGGGATTTAGGGTTTTATCATTAAAAATTGTGTCTCGGGACTTCGAATCACAGAGCATCTTTCCAACGGTAAAAACTTCAATTTTTGAAAGTTTGCTATCTATTTCATCAAATGAGGGAGGCGCTAATTTTTTCAAGTATGCGGAATTTAAATCCCCTTTTTTATTGTAGACAGTTTTTCCGTTTTCTGCATCTAGAATCTCTTTGTGATCTGCGAAATAAGTTTTACCATTTATTTCTGCAATTTCAGGCTTAAATTTCTCCAGTTTTCCTTTTTCATTATGGTATTCAATTTGCATCAATTCTGAAATTTGCAGTTCTTTAGGAATAGCATGCTCTAATTTCCCTTCTCTCCCCATGTTTCCATAAACTAAAAGTGCGGCACAAATAATTCCCATTACCTTTTGAGAATCTGCTCCTCCATGCCCCAAAGAGAATGCTGCTGAGGAAAGTAATTGTAAGCGTTTATGCATGTGTGCCTCTTTCACAGCAGACGGGTTTTTACTACCATATTTCAGCTCAAACCATATATATACAAGTATAAATACTGAAATCATTCCAATTACAATGTAAAGCATAATTGGTTTCATATCCATGTATTCTATCATATATTCCATGAAAGCAATTGTTATAGTTGAAAGTATTAAAATAAAAGCCATTTTTTTCCAAAAAGAGCGTGCGATGGTGACCAGACAAATAAGAAATGCTATAAATCCCCCAATTAAAGGAGCAAGAAAAATAAATAGAACTACTTTTAAAATTTCACCTGACGCAACAACATCCCAACCGGCATGAGCAATTGCAGCACCTGCAAATCCCCCAATTAATGTATGCGAAGAAGAGGATGGAATTCCAAGTCGCCAAGTTAGTAAATTCCAAAATGTGGCTGCGATTAATCCAGCAAGAATTACCCAAAGGTCAATAGCGTTATTATCAACAGTTTTTGCTACAGTATTTCCTACACTCATATCAAAAACCCAAAATGCCAAAACATTAAAAAAAGCGGCCCATATTACAGCTTGAAATGGCGTTAAAACTTTCGTTGACACAACTGTAGCAATTGAATTTGCGGCATCATGAAATCCATTGACTAAGTCAAATATTAATGCAATAACTATTACTGTAATAAGTAGCGTAAACATAAAAATAAAATTTTAAATGACTATGAATTAAGCGTATTTAACAACTATTGATTCGATTACATTTCCTGCATCTTCACATTTATCAGTTGCAACTTCCATTACTTGATAAATTTCTCGTCGTTTTATTAATTCTTTAGCATCAACATCTGACTCAAATAAACGCTCAATACTCATGTCAAATATATCATCTGCATTATTTTCAATGCTATTAATTTTGATAACACATTCAATGATTTTTTGTGTGTTTTTTAGGTTTCGAAGTTCCGTAACAGCTTCTTTTACTGCTTTTACTGCTCCACTAATTGCTTCCGCCATTTTCTGAATTCCTTGATCTGATATAGGATCTATTTTATAGAAATTAATTTTTTTGCCTGCAGCATAAATACAATCTGCAATATCATCTAAGGCTGATGCTAAACTATGAATATCCTCACGATCGAAAGGAGTAATAAAATTTCTTCCTAATTCTATGAATATTTTATGTGTAATTTCATCATTTTGATGCTCAATATCTTCCATCCCTTTGATTAAGACTCCACGCTTATTGAAATCAGGTTCATGAACAACTTGCAAAAGATTTTTTGCGATTTTTTCTAGGTTATCACTTGCTTGTTCAAAAAGCGAATAAAAGACTTTGTCTTTCGGTAAAAAGTAACTTAAAATTCCAGCCATACTATTTTTTTAGTAAAGATAAAGCAAGTAGTTGTATAAAATTATAAGATTGAATTTCTTAACCTAAACATAACATTGCATATCAATAACAAATTAGTGATTTTATCTTTTTAAAATAAAATTGTAAAAGCTGTAAATCTCAAATGCTTGTTGCTTACATTTGCAAAGTGAATCAGTTTGACAATTTACGAATTCAATTAGAGCTTTTAGAATGGCCAAATATTTATTTGTATAAATTCATCGTTCCGAATGAAAATGAAAAAATAGCATTGGTAACATCATTATTTGATGAAAATACAGAAATTGGTTTTCTTCCCTCCGGCAAAGGAAATTATCTTAGCATTAGCGCAAAAGAAGTAGCGTTGAATGCACAATCAATTATTGAAAAATATGAAAAAGTATCAAAAATAAAAGGAATAATTACACTTTAAATGGAGAAAATTACGGCTATCTTATTTGTTTCATTCTTGCTTTTACTAGGAGTAATTCTTTATCGCTTGCTTCTCAGAAAACTCAGCAAAGGGAGAATTAAAAATGAAAATTACTGCACTTTGTATAGTTTGGATAAAAACCCTGCGAGTGGCGAAGTTTCTTTTTATTTTGTGAATCCCTATAAAATCCCTATTGAATTTTCAATTTGGGAAGGAGATATAAAAGTTTTGGAATTACGAAATGAGGAATTTTCTGAGGGTGGTCACATCATTCATTTTGACACCAAAAATCTAAAAAATGGCGACTATCTTTTTGGATTAGTTACAAGCGAACAAAAAACGATTAAGCGTTTTCAAATAAAAAATGATTAAAGCTCCAATTTGTTTTTACTCATTATTATGATTTCATTTTCCTTCTATTAAAGTTTCATTATGAAATCATATGCATTAATTAAGTTTCTTAATAAAATGTTTACTTTTGATTAAAAAATTGAAGTCCAAAAGTCATAAATTTACGCTAACTGAAGACACGCAATTTGATGTTCTTGGTTTATCTACAGCTTTTAACGACTATCGTTTAGCATGGGAGTTGAACACTTGCCTAGATATGAGAATTACATTGCATGAAGAACAGTTAGAAATATATGAATCCAAGACAAAAGAAACTTCTTTTTTTCGTGTTTACCATTTTTTTGATGAGGAAAATCTAACAAAATATTATATTATTAAAAACAAGCAGAATTTTAAATTCCTATTACCAGAGAAATCAGCTTTTGATTATTTTTTACTCATTCGCGATAATTTTATTTTTGAAATGAGTGACTTTACAACTCGGTTGCGACAAATAAATGGAATAGTAGCAGTGTTTACAATTGCTAATAGTGAATTTGAACTAGCAGAACATTTAACATTCTAAGAAATGAAAAAAACAAAAATAGTTGCAACAATAGGCCCTGCATCATCTTCAAAAGAAGTACTTCGAGAGATGATTGAATCAGGGCTTAATGTGTGTCGTTTAAACTTTTCACATGGAAACTATGACGACCATCTAACTGCAATTAAACAAATTAGAGAATTGAATGCTGAAATGGGAATGAATGTCTCTATTCTTGCCGATCTTCAAGGTCCAAAAATTCGCACCAATGAAATGGAAAACAACGGCGTTCTTTTGGAAGTAGGTAAGGAAATAAAAATTCTTGTCGAGAAAATAGTTGGAAATTCCGAGCGTTTTTCTATTAATTATGTGAAACTACCACAAGATGTTAAATCCGGAGAAAAAATCTTATTAGATGATGGAAAAATAATGCTGGAAGTAATAGCAACAGATGGAAAAACTGAAATTTTATGTAAAATTATTCAAGGTGGAATTCTCTCTTCCAAAAAAGGTGTGAATTTACCCAACACTTCAATTTCTTTACCTTCTTTAACTGAAAAAGATGAAAAAGATTTACATTTTGCACTCGATAATGGAGCTGATTGGATTGCCCTTTCTTTTGTGCGTTCTGCACACGATATTATTGAATTAAAAAAACATATTTCTGCTCGGAAACACCATGCAAAAGTTATTGCTAAAATTGAAAAACCGGAAGCATTGGAAAACATTGACGGAATTATCGCTGAAAGTGATGCTTTGATGGTTGCGAGAGGAGATTTAGGAGTTGAAATTCCGTATCAAAATGTGCCACTTATTCAAAAAATGTTGATTTCAAAATGTAATCTTTCCGCAAAGCCAGTAATCGTAGCTACTCAAATGATGGAATCAATGATTTCAAGTATGACGCCTTCTCGCGCAGAAGTGAATGATGTTGCAAATGCTGTTCTTGATGGTACCGATGCTGTTATGTTGTCTGGAGAAACTTCTATAGGAAAATTTCCTGTTGAGGTTATAAAAACGATGAGCAACATAATTAAAGAAATGGAGACGCACAGCGGAATTTACCATAAGGAAGAAATTCCAAAGGAAAATCAAAGTCGTTTTATATCGGATTCTATTTGTTTTAATGCTTGTCGTTTGGCACAACGCGTCAAAGCTGCGGCAATTATTACCATGTCTTTTTCGGGTTATACTGCCTATAAAATTTCTTCACAAAGACCTAACACAGAGATTTTTGTCTTTACAAGTAATTCTAAAATTCTTACTCAGTTAAGTTTAGTTTGGGGAGTTCGTGCTTTTTACTATAATAAGCGAATTAGTACCGATCATACGATTGCAGACATTAAACAAACAATGAAGAATGATTCAATTTTAAAACTTGGTGATTTAGTAATTAATATTGCCTCCATTCCTTTAGAAGAACTTGGAAGTGCAAATATGTTGAAGTTAAGCTATATCGATTAAGTTTATAAAATAAATTAAAAAATATCTTTTTCTTGCTCGAGTTCTGCTATTTTTCATTAACTTAATGTAAAAACAAGTTAAAAATGGAAAAAAAGTGGCTCATTAAAAATGGACAAGAGCAATCTAAAATTGAAGCTTTAAGAGCTGAATTAAAAGTCGACAGAATTGTTGCAGAACTTCTTCTGCAGCGTGGAATAGATGACTTTAAAAAGGCCCAAGAATTTTTTCGGCCAGACCTCGACAATTTGCATGATCCATTTTTAATGAAAGATATGGATAAGGCAGTCGCTAGAATAATGCAAGCAATTAAAAACAAGGAACGCATTTTGCTTTTTGGCGACTATGATGTTGATGGCACAACTGCTGTTGCTTTGCTTTTTAGTATTCTGAAGGAATATTTGCCTTCTATTGAATACTACATTCCAGATCGTTACGCAGAAGGTTATGGAGTAAGTTATCAAGGAATAGATTTTGCCTATTCGAATAAACAAACATTAATTATTGCTCTCGATTGCGGAATTAAAGCAAACGATAAAGTTGCATATGCAAACGATAAAGGAATTGATTTTATAATTTGCGACCACCACGAACCAGGAGAGGAACTTCCTGCTTGTATTGTTTTGGATCCAAAAAGAAAGGATTGCCTTTATCCCTTTAAAGAATTATCAGGTTGTGGCGTTGGATTTAAATTCCTCCAAGGTTTTTTGCAGAAAAGTAAGTTTCCACTTACAAAATTGTTCAATGAATTAGATTTGGTAGCAATTAGCATTGGAGCGGATATCGTTCCTATTGTTGCTGAAAACCGAATTCTATGTTTTCATGGTTTGAAATTGCTAAATGCAAAACCGCGAATAGCTTTTCAAGAATTATTGGATTTAGCAGGAAAAGAAATGCCACTCAGTTTAACAGATGTTGTTTTTATTATCGCTCCGAGAATAAATGCAGCAGGGCGCCTGCGTTCTGGAAAAATGGCGGTAGAATTAATGATTTCTAGTGATTTAGATGAATTAAAACATTTGGCTTTAGAAATAAATTCGGATAATACAGAGCGCAAAGGATTAGACCAACAAATTACAAAAGAAGCACTTCAACAAATAGAAAAAGATCCTGGCTTTTCAACTCGTTGTTCTACTGTTGTTTTTGATCCATCTTGGCACAAAGGTGTGGTAGGAATTGTTGCTTCACGTCTTATTGAAAAGCATTACCGTCCAACGATTGTCTTAACAGAATCTGAGGGAATAGTAAGTGGTTCAGCGAGAAGTGTTCGGAACTTTGATTTGTATAAAGCACTACTTTCTTGCGAAGATCTTATGGAGCAGTTTGGCGGACATACGCATGCTGCAGGGATGTCGATGAAACTAGAAAATTTAGCTGCTTTTAGAGTGCGTTTCGAAGAGTATGTCCAGAATAATTTAGCCATCGAAGACAGAATTCCAACTCAAGCTCTTGATATTTCGATCGATTTAAACGAAATACATGGTAATGAATCGCCTTTAGTTATTCCAAGAATGAAGCGAATTATTGAAGATTTTGAGCCTCATGGTCCTGGAAATATGAAGCCCGTATTTTATTCCTCAAATTTATATTCAACAGAAGTTCGTGTTTTGAAAGAAGCGCATTTGAAGTTAAAAGTTACCCAAGCAAATTCAAGATTGATTTACGATGCAATTGGTTTTAATATGGCGCTTAAAGAAAATCAAGTCGCAAGAGGCCTTCCTTTTGAAATGGCCTATACTTTGGAAACCAATGAGTACAAGGATAAAAAAATGATTCAGTTTAACATCAAAGATATTAGAGAGCAAATTCAATAATTAGAATCGTGCATTCAGTCCAAAAACAGCCGTTAAAGCAGCTGTTTCAGTTCGTAAGCGAAAAGAACTCAATGCAATTGCAGTGTAATCATTTTCTAGCGCTAGTTGCACTTCTTTTTCTGTGAAATCTCCTTCCGGACCGATTAAAAAAACAGCATCTTTTTGCAGTGTTGTTATTTCTTGTTTTTCGGACTCATAGCAATGTCCAATATAACCCCCAGGATTATTGGTAACAAAAAGATTAAAAGGAATAAGTTCACAAATTTCAGGAAGATAAAATCGTTTGGATTGTTTCATAGCACCAATTGCAATTTTGTTTACGCGCTCTAATTTTACAGCAGTTCGCTCGTTATTCGTACAGCTCAAAAAACTGAGTTTTGTCAATCCAAGCTCTGTTGCTTTTTCAACAAACCATTCAATTCTGTCCATATTTTTTGTAGGCGCAAGTCCAATGTGAATTGCTTTGCTTGGAGAATGAAAAATTGTGCGGGTTATTTCTACCTGACATCGTTTTTCGTGGGCATCACAAATTAGCGCAAAAAACTGTCCGCCTTTTCCGTTTACTAATTCTATCTCATCGTCCTTTTTTTTGCGAAGAACGCGAATACAATGTTTTGATTCCTCTTCAGAAAGCGTGTAGGTTTTTGTAGTATCAGTGATATCAGAAGCGTAAAATAGGGCCATTAGTGTATGAGTTGATAAACCATTTCTCGCATAAGTTCTCCTTGAGTTGCACTCGTATTTCCCACACCTTTTGACTTTAAATCGTATTCGTGGATGAGGGCAATATTTGCAGCAATTTTTCGCGGATCGTATTTATTTTTTGCATTTGTCAATTCACCAGCAACAAAAGGATGAACACCGAGAGCTCGCGCCACAGCTTCTCTTGACTTATTTGGTAAAAAATGTATGCGCATAATTTGAGAGAAAAACTTAAATAAATTTGAAATTACAAAGACCAAATCGGCTGCTTTTGGGTTATGTTCAAAATAATCCACTATTTTAAGCGCTTTCAAATTATCCTTGTTCGCTACTGCATTTGTTAACTCAAAAACATTATAATCCTTCGATATTCCAATGTTTTCCTCAATGTGATTTTCGTTAATAATTGTTCCTTTTTCGATTAAAACTGCTAGTTTTTCAAGTTCTTTTACAATTCTACCTAGATCATTTCCTAAGGATTCTATCAATAGCATACATGCTTTTGAAGTCAACTCGTAACCTGTTGTTTTTATATATTGCTGAATCCACTCTGCTAATTGGTATTCTTTCACCTTTTCAGATTTAAAAACCACACCATTTTTTAGCGCATTTTTTAAGGTTTTTTTGCGTGCATCAAACGTTTTGTATTTGTAGCAAATAACGAAAATAGTTGAGTTAGCGGGATTTTCTAAGTAGGATTCTAGTTGTTCAATAGCTTTAAAATATTGCGCTTCTTTTAAGATAACCAATCTTCGTTCAGCCATCATTGGGTATGATTTTAATTCGCTTATAAGCGAAAGGACTTCAGCATCTTTTCCATATAAAATCGATTGGTTAAAATCGCGCTCACTTTCTTCTAAGGCAATATCCTGAATTGCTTTCGTTAAAACATCAATAAAATAGGGCTCTTCTCCGTGAAGAAAATATATTTTCTCGAATTTTTTATTTCTTATCTCTTTCAGTAGAAGTTTATGGTCCATCTTAATATTTCCCCTAAATTTTAATAAGTTTATCTAATGTTTCAAAAGCAAGAGAGCCTGCAAAAGAAGTACTATCTATATGAAAATAAGGTGCAAAGCGTTCTTCTGTGGTCTGATTGTAAGGCATTAGATTTGTTTGCTCAAAAATAATGGAAATGTTTGAGAGTACAATTATATAATTGAGTATTCGCTTTCTTACCACCAATATTTAAAATTATAATCCTAATGAAAATCCCAAATTCAGCTAATATTTTCATTTTGCCATTCTTTTTCCTTGATGAAAAAGAATCAAAAAATCAAGGCTCTGAATTTCTTTTTGTTCGCAAATTATTGTTATACATGTATTTATAACTCGTAGCGAACAATTTTAATTCATTTCTGAAACTTAAATTTTTTAGAAATGTTCTTGCAGAAATTTTTAAAAGTTAAGAGTTTCAGTTCAGTAGCTAAAACCAAGAAATTCAAGGCCGAAGTTAGTTTCGTTAATATTCACCAAATAGCCCTCACTTTGATTAAATTCTTGATTTTCAATATTCAAGTATTTTACTGGTACGATTGCGAACACTCAATTATATAATTAAGAATGAACTACAAAAAACAAGATTTCTTAAAATAAATTATCGCTTACAAACTGTTGTGAATAGTCTTTAATCATTTGTCGAACTTGACGGAATTCCTCTAAAACTTCTTCTTCTGTCCCTTTTGATTTTGCAGGATCAGGAAAGTTGTGATGAAACTTTTTGGCTTTGGTTGGAAAGACTGGACAGTGTTCTTTGGCATTGTCACAAACCGTAATCACAAAATCAAAATCAATGTCAAGATATTCGTCAATGTTGTTTGAAGTATGTTTAGAAATGTCAATGCCATCCTCTTTCATTATTGAAATTGCTCTCGGATTAACTCCATGGGTTTCAATACCAGCACTGTAAATTTCTGCTTTTTCGCCTGCGAAATGTCGTAAGTAGCCTTCAGCAATTTGGCTTCGACAACTGTTGCCAGTGCAAAGAACTAATATATTTTTCATTCCTTTTTTACTATTTTAAACAAAAAGCCAAATAATATTTATGATACAAAATTTTGGGTCAAAACCCCAAATGATTTGCAATACAGTTATCGAAACTGTTATTATTATAGGTTTCTTGTATTTAATGATAAATTCTTTTAAAGTCATATATTTTTTAATTAACAGCAACCTCCACCTGGTGTGCAATCTTGTTGCACTTTTTCTTTACTATTTCCCAATGAGGGAATACCACATTTATCCAAAGCAAGGCAAGCTGTATTTGTACTCGTTAATTGAAAAACACCATTTGTAAATACAACTCCATACTTCTCAATAGTTTCTCCTTGATATTCCATTTCAATTTCGTAGTTGCCAATTTCTAATTTTTTTTCAGAAAGTTCAATAATTGAATTGAGTTTACTTGGTTCTAATCTGTGCAAAAAATCTACGCTTTCCCAAAGTTGCATAGAGATTACTTCTTCATTTCTAACAGTTCCTCCACAGTCAATAAATTTTTTACTGGTTTGTCCCACTTCTGTAATGTGAAAATGTTTTGGAATCTTATTTCCGTTTGGTTTTAAAAAGGTTACTTCTGAAACTATTTTTAAATAGTGTTTAAATTCTGATAATATCATTTTGCTTTGTTTTTTATTTTTAACAACAAGATTTAGTTTTTAATTCTAGTGTGATTTGTGAAAAGTAGCGAAATAATTTTTCAATAGATTTTTCGTCTATGCAGTAACATATTGTGTTTCCTTCAATACTCCCTTTAATGAGTCCTGCATTTTTGAGTTCCTTCAAATGTTGAGAAACAGTTGCTTGTGCCAATGGAAGTTCGTTTACAATGTCGCCACAGATACAAGTTTCTACACTCATAAGATATTCAATAATGGCAATTCTTGCTGGGTGTCCTAATGCTTTTGCAAGTATCGCAATGTGATTTTGATAATCTGTAAAGTGTTCTGTTTTTGTTGCACCCATTTATCTAAGTAGAAATTTTATATTGCAATATTACGATATAGTTTGCAAACACCAAAATATTTTTCATCTATTGAAAGTTTGTAGATTTTGAGTAAAATGGTATACTAGGTTTGAGTGTTCGCAATCGTACCAGTAAATTACTTGAATGTTGAAAATCAAGAATTTAATCAAAGTGAGGGCTATTTGGTGAATAGTAACTAAACTAATTTCGGCCTTGAATTTCTTGGTTTTAGCTACTGAACTGAAACTGTTAATTTTTAAAATTTCTGCAAGAACATTTTTAAAAAATTTAAGTTTCAGAAAGGAGTTAAAATTGTTCGCTACGATTTATAAATACATGTATTACAATAATTTGCGAACAAAAAGAAATTCAGAGCCTTGATTTTTTGATTCTTTTTCATCAAGGAAAAAGAATGGCAAAATGAAAATATTAGCTCAATTTGGGATTTTCATTAGGATTATAATTTTAAATATTGGTGGTAAGAAAGCGAACACTCAATACTAGGTTTATGAAAAGTTAATTTATACGAAGTATAAAATTAAAAAAGCCTGATTTTCATCAAGCTTTTTGTTTGAGGTCTCGAGCGGATTATTTTATGAACCGAAGTAATGTATTATTTACCAATCAAAAAACTTTCGTCTTCTTCGAATCCATTCATGCTTTTTATTTTCTTTTCAAGCAATCTTTGCTTGGCAGAAATTAAAAAAGCCTGATTTTCATCAAGCTTTTTGTTTGAGGTCTCGAGCGGATTCGAACCGCTGTAGTCGGTTTTGCAGACCGGTGCCTAGCCGCTCGGCCACGAGACCAATTTGTAGGTCGGCAAATATACAGAAATTATCTAAAATCTTACTTTAAATTAATCAAATTTCAATAGTTTCTTTGAATATGCTTTACCCTTAATTCTCGCTGAAAGATAATAAACTCCGCTTGAAATGATTTCTCTATTACTATTTTTACCATCCCAAATAAGCTCTTTTGTGCCAATAAGTGGTGTTAGTTTACAGATAAAATCTCCAGCACTAGAATAGATAGAAAGAAGGTCACCACTTTCCAATGGTTCTTTGAATTCTATTTGCACGCTTTCCCGAAATGGATTTGGAAATGTCATTATTCCATTTGGATCTTCAGGGAGATATTCCGCTAAACTTGCGCTCATTAACTCTTCTAAATCGTAGTTCTCATCGCCATTCATGTAAGGCATAAAATGAAAATACACTAAAAACATTTCATCTGTTGTATTAAATCCACTGCTCACATTAAGAGGCGGCGAATTTGGGTTATGGGGATTATTTACAGTATTATCATATTTTGCTTCACCTTTAATTCTATAACCTGTAGCAACTTTTTGTAAATTCCGAAAAAAATAAAAATCTTGCCAATGAAAATCCCAGTGTGGAATATTTACAAATTTGATGGTATCTTGATTTGCTTTGTAAGCATAGGCTTTAATGTTTTCACCAAGTAAATGCATGTGAGGAAAAACGGATAGAACCGAAAAATTTGTTGGTACTCCACCATTTGCAGGATATTGTGCTGTTAAATTCGTGACTTGATTTGCAGGAAGTGTAAAATTGTTATTGCTAATCAAAGGACTCGCAGAAATCTGCCTGATGTTTGTCGTGCCTGGTGGATAAAAATGTAGAATAACTTTTGTGCTATCAAATTCGCCGTAACTACCGACAGGATAATGCATCGCGAAGTAAATATTGGATCCTGGACCAATATCCATACCCAAAGCAAGCGGACTAACAGAAGGTAAAATCATTGGTGATGCACCTGGCGTATATCCGATTACTAATTTTGTTGAGGCGTTACTAGGACTTGCACAAAGTCCATCAAGCGTATCTGTACTTTCTACACCACTTGGATCGATAAAAATTAAAGCATGATGTACGATTTCTCGGTTTCCTGGAACAACTTCAACGGCTTTTATAATGCGATTTTGCGTTAAATAAGTTGGTACTGAGAAACAAACATAATCGTCGTTTGCAGTAGCCTTACTCATGTATGTCGGTATCTGAACTGTGAGGTCACCATTTCCTAAAATAGTATTATTGGTGTAAACGGGTGGTGGTGGAATTGCAGCACTATTTCCTTGTGGCAAACCATTGTTAAGCCAATTTATCACTGTAGTTTTTTCAGTACTACTTAAGGAACGAGTATGTAAATATTCTTGGTAAGAATTGTCTGGTGGCCAAGGTGGCATTTCGTCATTTGTTATATACTGACTTATTATTGTTGACATTGGAGAAACTTCATCGTAAGTCATTAAGGAAACTGGAGCAAGCCCTCCAGGATGGTGGCACTTTGAACATTTATCATAAAATAACTGTGCGACTTCGCCGCTCCATGTTTGACTGTTTGCAGTAAATTGAACAAAAAGAATAGAAAATAAGATAAAAAGTGCTTTCATTTTAGGGAAATTTAGAATTTAAAGAGAGATTATTTTTGCAAATTAATTTAGTTAACAATAATGGTTTTAGTCTCAGTTTGTCCATTTTGATTTGTAATTCTTAAGATGTAACTTCCTTTTGCAAAAAGACTCAAATCAAGAGAGGTTTCAATAGAACTTGAATTAGCAACAAGTAATGTTCTACCAAATAAATCAATAATTCTAAGATGATATAAACCTTCGTCAGTAACTTTAATAATTAATTCACCACTCGTTGGCACAGGATAAACTTGAATATTCTCCATAGAAATTTCTGAGATACTCGATGTTGAACAAACCTCATTTACAGGACTTCCATCACAATAGTTGATAGGATACAAATAAACATTTTGCAATCGAGCATTTTCTAGTTGAAGCATACTATTTGTGCAACCCAATTGCTTGATTAAAAAATCTCGGAAGAAGTTAATTGTTGTATCCATATATGCCGTGCTTCCAGCATAAGGAACATGTGGTGCATTAGGAAATGTATAGAATTGGTTTTCTAATCCAAGTGCGCAAGCTCTCTCATGGATCATTCTACTACCATCGAGATACATTAATGGTGAGCCAGGATTTACAATTCCACGATTGTATTTTACAGTTCCATCATTTGTGCCGTGAACAGAAGCAACAGGAACATCATCTGCCTCCATCCAACTGTAACGAGCCAATGCACCACAACCATTTAAAACTCCTTGAATTTTAGAGGAATAACCAGGGTTTCCACTATTTCCTTCTAATCCTCCTAAACTTGTGATTGCTGAAGTGCTTAAATAATCTGAAATCTTACAAATATCATCTAGGTAAGCAACATGAAGCGCTGTAATAGCACCTGCAGAACTTCCACCAATAAAAATTCGGTTTGTATCTATTTTGTAGGAATTTGTAGTTTGCTTGTCTTTATAAAAGAATCGAATTGCAGCTTTGAGATCTTGCGTGGCACGAACTACAGCCTTTACAGCATTTGCAGAATCAAAAGGAAAAAATCCTAAACGGTAATCAATAGACGCCGTCACATATCCTTTTTTAGCAAACTTTTGACTCATAGTAACTACATCGCCATCTGTTTTTGTTCCACCTACAAAACTACCGCCGTGGACAAAAATAATCAATGGTCGCGCAGTTTCAGTGTCTCCTGTAGGTTGGTAAACATCTAATTTTAGCGTTGTATTTCCTCCAGTAAAAGATGTGTTCTGACCGAAGGTTATATTACTAGTTAAAGTGAAATTTTGAAAAATATCACTTGCATATCTTCCAGAAGCGCAAGGAGTTTGAGCATAAATAGTAACTGAAATAAGGCAAATTAAAAAGAGTGTAGTTTTTTTCATGTTTGATTGTTTGTTAAAGATTAAGGAAAATATATTCCGTCATATGAATTAGCATTTAATAAAGGTATTCTTGAATTGTATTTTTGATTGATTGATTTTAAAAATTCGTTTGCTAGCAAGGCATTTCCTTTTGCATTAAAATGAATTCCGTCTAAAGAATAGGCACCTCCCGAAACAAATTTTGCCGACATACTTACACCATTGTAAATAAATCCATCATTTAAATTAGCAAAAAAATTATCAGAATTTACAATTGCTAGTCCATATTGCGTTGCCAAAGAAGAAATAACAGCATTGTACCCAGCAATACGATTTCTCAAGGTTTGAAGTTCATTTAAATCCAAAACAAATTCATCTCGAATTGGAAATAGTGTACCCATTTTATGGCATTTTACGGAATCCAAAGGTAGACTTAACAAGAATAATTCATTTTCAAGGATTTGTCGCACAGCAAAAATATTTGCAGAACTATCCACAATCATAAAGGGATTAATTCCAATCTGAAATGAATAGCCCAATTGATTATAGAAATTATTTAGTGATATACTATTTTCTTCGTCTAAACTTAAGCCATTCCATGGAATTGTAGTGAAATAAGGCATTTTAGTAATATCTGGAATTTTTGCTAAAACTCCTTTTGCTCCATTATTTAGTAATGATTCAACCACTTGAGTATAATCATTTTCGAAGGCACTTACTGTTGGCATATTATCGTCTGTGCCTCCTGATTTTGCAAAATCTAAAACATCTTCTATTCCAAGAAACACGGAGAAAAATGTCGGCTCACTTGCAAGAGCATCCGATAAAACAGTTGTTGTTACGCTAGAAGCCATTCTCCCAAAAAATGGATTTATACTTCCATAATTCGGCGTAGAAACGTAATTTAATTTTATTCCAGGAATGCCAAAATTTTGAAATTTCTGCATGGAATTGTAGGTATTTACACTTAGAATACTCGCATCTCCAGCACTGCTAATTCTCAAGGGAGAAAGAGCTTCAACTCCTTTACAATCTGTCTTAAATCCTAAAATAAATCGGGCAGAACCACTTAAGCCAATTCCCACAGAATTTGGAGAAACTAGTGCTTGATAGAAAGTTTGTTCCCCACCAACTAATGCAAGTTGTTTGGAAATTAAATTGGCCAATGAATTTTCTTGTCCCTCGTTATAAAGCGCATCATCCATATAACCGGCAGTATGACCGCCACCAATCATAACAAAACGCGCAGGATTAATTTCACCTTTTGAGACTTCTTCTTTCGTAAATTTTGGTTTACATGCACAAAAAAGAAGCGCAACTATTGGCAGTAAAAAATAGGTAAGATTTCTGTTCATTTTACCAATTATAAATTAATGAAAATCCTGGAGCAAGAGCTTTTGTAGTAAATGTACCATTTAAATTTGTTTCAATATTTCTTCCTGCACGTTTTATGTGCGTATAATAAAGAGAGGCATCCATTGAAAATCGCTTATTAAATTGACATGAAACGCCTAAAGTTCCATAAATTCTATTTGCATCTGGAGTTTCAGGTGTCTGATAGCCATCTTGAACAGGTGTAAAGCCAAAACCTCCTCCACATCTTAAACTTAAAACCTCCGATACTTTATATTCTGCACCAGCTCTAAATGCAATTATATTTTTATAATTACGAGGAGATTTTGTATCTACTAATGAAGTAGTATTTTCTTCATAATCAAATGCGAGCGTGTCATAAGACTTCCATCCTACATGATTTATATCCAAAACAAATGTGCATTTCGGAGATGTTTTATAGGCAAAACCTATTGTTGCAACATCGGGAAGTGGAAGTGTTCCTGAGAAATAACCATCTGGAAAATTTGAAGCTAAAGAACTTGGAACAGAAAAATCTGCTTCTCCTTGCTTTACATTCATTTTAATTTTTGAGCGATAGCTAAGACCTAAAGAAAAAATTTCATTTATTTGAAAATTAACACCAAGATTAAAACCAAATCCTGCTGCTTTCCCATTTAATTCAACGTGTGAATAATTTCCAAGACTATCTTGAATAGGAATATCCTTTTGAAGATTAACACTTCCTTTTGAGTAAATAAATCCCCCTCCAATTCCAATTTTTTTGGACAAGCGGTATGAAATTGTAGGTTGAATATAAATAGCTTGTAGTTTTAGTCTTGTAATCGCAAAGCGCCCAATCCAGTTATCTTCCCATTGAACAGTACTTCCGAAAGGCGTATAAATACCAAAGCCAAATTTAAATTTTGCATTTTTTTTATGCTGAAACAAGCCATATGCACAAAAAGGAGTTCCTACTGGATTTTCAGTGCGATAAGCACCTCCTGTGGCAGAATCGACATATAAAACATTCGCAAAAATTGGCGTAACGCTAACATTTACAGAATTTTCATTTGAAAATGCAATAGAACCAGCATTGTAAAAAATACTTGAAACATCCTGAAATAAAGCAGTGCCAGCAAAACCCATTCCTTGTTGTTTTTGCCCTTGAAAATTTACTTGAAATCCTTGTGCGGAAAGATTCAGAAAACTTGCACAAAATAAATATGTAAATAAGAATCGATACATTTGAATAAAAATACTACTTATGTATCAAATAGCACAATTTATGACAAATTTATTCGGATTGAAATCTCTTGTTTTTTTCCTTTTTTTCTTATGTTTTACAAATTTATCAGCTCAAAATGAGCAAGCTTTTAAAATTTACACAGCCAAAGGAAAAAGTATTTCCTATAAAAAAATGCAAGAATCTTCCTCAAAAAAAGAGCTCGTGCTATTCGGAGAATTTCATGATAATCCAATTGCGCATTGGCTACAATATGAATTAATGTTGTCACTTTATGATGTACATCAAACAAATCTAGTTTTAGGATTTGAAATGTTTGAACAAGATCAGCAAGGTGTTGTAGATCGCTATTTATCGGGAGAATTAAACGAAAAACAGTTTAAGGATTCTTGTCGTTTATGGGAAAATTATACAACAGATTATAAACCTTTGTTAGATTTTGCGAAGGATAAAAAATTGACGTGTATTGCTTCAAATGTTGAGCGGAAATATGCTTCTCTTTTATTTAAAAAGGGACGAGCTGCACTTGATACACTCTCACCCATGATTCGTTCTCAAATGGCAGATAACTATTTCAATCTCGACACTACACTTTCTCAATACATTGCTGTTCGAGAAATGTTTCCAAGTAAAGGAAAAGGAATGGTTGAAGCGCAAGCATTTAAGGATGCAACTATGGCGAAATTTATCATGAAAGAAATGAAAAATAATAAAGTCGTTTTACATTTTAATGGTGCTTTTCATTCTGATTACTACCAGGGAATACTTTGGTACATTCAGCAAGAAAAACCAGCCGTAAAGGCTTTAACAATCTCCACTGTAAGTCAAAAAAATATCAATAAGTTAGATGCAGAAAATTTGGGAAAAGCAGATTTTATAATTTGTGTCCCTGAGTCAATGACAAAAACCCATTAAGTATTTTCACTCGTTTTTTCAACACGGGAAAAAAGTGTCAAAGAATTTGTTTTACTTTCAATCAAATCCCCTTTTTTTGGTTTGTTTTTAGCAGATAGTATTTTTCCATTTAATAAAGTCAAGCTATAACCTCTTTGTAAAACATTGCTAGGGTTGAGAATATTAACAGTTTTCTCCAATTGTTCTAAATCTGATTCTTTCCGTTCAAAAAAGTGTAAAAGGGAGCCTTTTATTGGCTTACTAATTAGCGACAAGGTATTTCTTTCAGCTGTTATAATTTCTTTTGTAACAATACGGTAATCATTTTTCAGAGATAGCACAGCATCATTTTCATTTTTTAAAAAATAACGAGTAGTATTTTTAAGTTCTATGATTTGTTGCTTTAGTTCATTTTTAAGTGAATCAGTAAAACGAAGAGATGCGTGCTTAAAAACACGAACCTGGCCATTAAAATCTTGCTTTGTTTTATCAATTAATTGTAAGGAGTGAGCAATCATTTCCCGATTTAAGCGTTTTGTTTCTTGTTCAAATTCACGAAAGGTTTGCAGCAGGAATTCTGCTAATTTGGTAGGTGTAATCTCATTTCTAAAAGAAACCATTTCAGCGACATTGAGATTTGTAGAATGTCCAATTCCTGTAAGCACAGGCAAAGGAAATTCAGCAATAGCTTTACAAAGATCGTAATTGTTGTAACAGGTCATTCCGACTTCTGCGCCACCACCACGGACAATTATTACAATATCAAAATGGTCTTTTACTCTTTTAATTTTTTTAAGTGCAGAAATGATACTTTGAACTGCAACATCTCCTTGTAAATAGGCATTAAAAAGATGTGTAAATATGAAATAGGATTTTTCATTTTCTTGTAATACTTGTAAAAAATCAGAGAGCCCTTTACTAGAATCTGCTGAAATAATAGCAATGCGTTTAGGAAGTAAGGGAAAATGTAATTTTTGATTGAGATTTAATAAGCCTTCTTTTGCAAGCTTTTGCAATGTTTCTTCTCGTTGCTTTTGTAATTCTCCCAAAGAAAAAGAAGGGTCAATGTCTAAAATTTGTAATCCTAAACCAAAGGTTTCACTATAGTTTATCTTCACCAAAAGAAGTAGTGTCGTTCCTTCTCTCAGCGGTTCCTTTACGACTTCTATAAATTTAGTGTTTATGCGCTCGAGTTGTTGTTTCCAGATTGTACCCGTAATTTGCGCCACAATTTTATTTTCATCTTTTTGCACCAATTCAGGAAAAGCATGACCGCTAGGATATTTATTCAATTTATGCATTTCTGCCTTCACCCAATAATTTTGGGTATAGCGATCTTCTAAGGTTTTTTTTATTGATCGAACAACTTGCTGTAAGGTAAAAACTTGTTTTTCGCTCATGTTTCTAGCAAATTTATTGCTTCTAATTTAATGGAATTCCCCTAGAACTTACAGGACCAGACACAGCGCTTTTCTTTAGGTTAAAATAGAAAGTCGTTCCAACTCCAAATTCGCTTTTTAAATAGATGGTATGTCCGTGAGATTCAATAATATGTTTCACAATTGCTAAACCTAATCCTGAACCTCCTTCGTGCCGATTTCTACTTTTTTCTACTCTATAAAACCGCTCAAATAAACGATTGTGGTGTTCTTGATCAATTCCTGGTCCATCGTCACTCACTTCAATTTCTATAAACTCTTCAATTTGCGTGAGCGTAATTGTGCAAGTGCCTTTTTCAATTCCATAAGCAAGTGCATTTGCGAATAAGTTGGAAAATACTTGTCCAATTTTTGTGCGATCAGCCATTACAAATATAGCTGAGTAGTCTTTCTCAAACTTGAAATTATATCCTTTTGTTTTTGCTAAAATTTCGAGCGATTCAAAAGTTTCTTTTACCAGTTCAATTAAGTCAAATGAACGAATTTCATTCTTAAGTTCATCTACTTCTAATTTAGTAATTTGATCTAAATCATCCAAAATACTTGCCATACGGTCAGTTGCCCTTTCGGCACGCTCCAAAAACGAGCGATTAATTTTTTTATCTTCTAATCCGCCCTCAAGTAAAGTTACGATGTAACCTTGAATTGAAAAAACAGGTGTTTTAAGTTCGTGGGCAAGATTCCCCAAAAATTCTCTTCTAAATTGCTCCTGTTCTTTCAAGCGTGTAATTTCAAAATTCCTGTCGTTTTTCCATTTCGCAACCTCTATTTCTGCTTTATCCATCAGTGTATCGATGGAGTTATTTGAAGCTAAATTTGTGTTTTGACTTAGTTGAATTGAATTGTAAATCTGTGAAAGTCGTGTGCTAATAAATTGTTTTAGCAAGAAATAAAAGATTAGGTAAGCTAATCCACCAGAGATAAGAGGAATTAGAACAACTGTTAAATTATTTAATGAAAAAATAAATAAATGAACGATTAATGTAAAAAGAAAACTCGCTGCAAGAAACACTAGGCTTCCAAATAAGATAAGTAAACTCGGGCGTTTATTGATCACAAATATTTTTTTAATTTCCTTTTTTTCTTCTTTCTTCTAACCATTTCGGCACAGCTTTTACAGAAGGTGCATTGGAATCACCCAGTAATTTCTCAATTAAATCTGGCCGTTTTGCTTTCTCAAGTCTTTGTTTAATCCAATCTTTATTTTCACGCTTGTACCAAAAGAAAAAGCGATTTTGATTTAACTTTTCTTCTTTTGTCTTAACTGTTTTTATGGGTTTTAAAGTATACGGATGAACACCAGTGTAATAAATAACTTCAGCAACGGTCATTGGTGTTGGCGTAAAATCCTGCACTTGTTCCAATTGAAAACCCATATCTTTTGTTTCAGCGGCTAAATTTGCCATATCTTCTTCTTCGCAGCCAGGATGTGAAGAGATAAAATATGGAATAAGTTGCTGTTTGAGTCCGTGTTTTTCCGAAATCTTATCGTATTTCTCTTTGAATTTATGAAAATATTTAAACGATGGTTTGCGCATTACCCTTAATGTAGCATCAGATGTATGTTCAGGTGCAACTTTTAACCTGCCGCTCACATGCCTTGTTATTACTTGCTCGATGTACTCATCGTGATTGCCGTTTTCATTGTTTTTATTGAAATCATCCACTAATAAATCGTAGCGAATACCAGAACCCACAAATGCCTTTTTCACTTTTGGATGTGCATCAACTTTGCGATACAAGTCGGTCATTGGTTTGTGTGAGGTATCCAAATTATTACAAATAACGGGATGAATACAACTTGGCGAAGTACAACGGGCACAAATCGCCTCGTCTTTGCCTTTCATTTTATACATATTTGCAGAAGGCCCTCCTAAATCAGAAATATATCCACGAAATTCTGGATGAGCAACCACTTCTTCGACTTCCGCCAAAATAGATTTTTCACTTCTCGATGCAATAAATTTTCCTTGATGCGCAGAAATGGTGCAAAAGCTGCAGCCACCAAAACAGCCTCTGTGCATGTTGATTGAAAACTTAATCATATCATAGGCAGGGATGGCACCTCGTTTTTTATATCTTGGATGAGGTAAGCGCGTGTAGGGTAAATCAAATGAGCGATCTATTTCATTTTCGTCCATTGTTTTGTAGGGAGGATTAACGACTAAAATTTCCTCACCGACCTCCTGAGTAATTCGATTTGCTTCCCATTTATTAGATTCTACTTCTACAATTTTAAAATTGGCAGCGTATTTAATTTTATCTTCAAGACATACTTCGTGACTTGCTAATTCAACCGTTTCCCAATTTTTATTTTTCGGCAAGGGAAGCGATTTTTCTTGTAAGAATGCTACTTGCTTTAAGGTTTTTGCTTGATCAAAAGGAACTCCTTTTTTCAAAAGTCGCAGTAACTCCCGCAAAGGTTGGTCGCCCATTCCATACACTAATAAATCAGCTTTTGAATCTACTAAAATACTTGGCATTAATGCATCTTTCCAGTAATCATAATGCGTTACGCGTCTCAAAGACGATTCAATGCCACCAAGAACAACTGGGACATCTGGAAAAAGATCTTTTAAGATGTTTGAATAAACTATCGAAGCATAATCTGGTCGAAAACCCGCTTCGCCACCAGGCGTGTATGCATCTGTTGAGCGCAAGCGCTTGTTTGCAGTGTAGTGATTTACCATTGAATCCATACAGCCTGCTGTAACACCGAAGAAAAGCTTTGGTTTCCCGAGTTTCTTAAAATCCCTTAAATCGTCTTTCCAATTTGGCTGAGCAACAATTCCAATACGCAGACCCTCATCTTCAATGATTCGACTTACAACTGCCGTCCCAAAAGCTGGGTGATCGACATAGGCATCGCCAGAAATTAGGATCACATCAAATTCTTCCCAAGCTCTTTTTTGAGCTTCTTTTAAAGACATTGGAATCCAATCAGAAATAGGTCGTTCAGGTAACATACTGCAAAAGTACGCAAAGAGAATTGGAAACTACTAAAAAGAGATTAATCTGCGATATTCACATTTATAGTTTTCTGCTGCTTCCCTTCGCCAATTTGAATGATATACTGCCCACTATAGACTGTACTCACGTCAAAATAAGCGATTGTACTTCCCTGATAAATGATCTTTGTATCTAGTACTTTACCTGTCAAATCAATTAATTTAATCGTAACATTCTCTTTGATCAAGTTACTTAATTGAACCATAAGCACATCATTTGTTGGATTCGGAAAAACCCTAAGCTCGATAGCTGAATTTTCGGATAGTTCGCTAGTTGAAGTATAAGTGGTAACCGTTTCTGTAATTGAAGTAACTTTAGCTCCTGTTTTTGTTCCGTAAAACGTTGGTCCAACAACATAAGGGTAAGCAGAGTTCCAATTTGCATCTACGGTTGTGAAATAGCAATAAATACCGTTTGGATATTCTGGGGTAATACAAAAACGCCCGTTGTGAACGTCTAAATAATCTTGACCTGTTTGAGCGATGTACTCATAATCTTCCCTAAAATAGCCCAAAGGATAAGTGCTAGAAACCGCAGGTCCTGCTGTTACTGTTGCACCCGTAGAATAGGTAGTTCGCGTACTAATATTCCGCAATTGATAACTAGATTTAATTCTGGTAATACCTCCTGTTCCGTCTGTGTTTGCATATCCATAAGCACCATAAATCGGAAAGCCATCATACGAAAAACCAATAAGTGGCGAATGTTGTGTGGCATCAATCGCATATAATCCGTCAGCTGCGTAAATGTCGCAAATGTTTGAAATTACCGTTAGATCTAAATTAAAAGCACTAGGATTTTGGTGGTGATGGTAATTTCCCATAGCAGGATGACCTTTAGCGCAATCAAAACCTACTTTTTCTGCTGGAATTGCATCTCTGTTCCAAACACCGTCTCCCATTCCTCCAAGTGGCCCTCCGGCAAGTGCATTTGTAGAATTCTTCCACGAAATACCATCTCTGTAATCAAATAAAGCAACACCATTTATAAAAATACCGATATTTCCTCCATTAGTATTTATCGGATTACCTGTATTTTGAACTGGATTTAAGGAAATCTTAAAAATTGCATTTTGACTCGTAGCTAGCGAAGGATTTCCATCTAAAAATGGTCCTGTAATATAAGACGGGATTCCTTTTGTTGAAACATAAACCCAAGAAGCAGAATATTGAACCGTTTGAACATTTGCAGAAACTGCATCAACAATAGGCGTAGGATTTCCATTTACATAATGCCTGCCGGTAAGACCAGTTGTGTTAATTAACCAATTCGTTATTGCAGGATTTGTTTGTCCAAATAGTGATATGGTGAGCATTAGAAACGAGGAAAGAATTATTTTTTTCATTTGTATAAATTATGTTTGTTAATTAGTAGCTCTTTTCTGATTCATCTTGCGTTCAAATCTATTTAATTGTTGAATATTTAAATCGCTCATCAAAAAGAAAGGATTTATCCGTTAATGTTTTTAAAAATGCTAATAAATCTTTCTGTTCGTTATCTGAAAGTCTGACGGGATTTTTTCTTAATTCTTTACTTAGTAATGGATTTGAATAATCTAAAAGGGTATAATGTTTAATCACATCCTTCAGCTTTGAAATTCGCCCATCGTGCATGTATGGAAAACTATATTCAATGTTTCGAAGAGTTGGCACCATAAAAAGCAATGAATCACGTTTGTTACCAGTTATTGTCATTCTTCCAAAATCAAGTAGTTCTGGGTCAATCGGGAGACCATTGGATTTATAATCATCGCTTGCAAAAAATGGTGGTTTATGACACGAACTACAGAAATTATTAAAGAGTATAAGTCCTTTTTTCTCTTGGTCTGTAAATTCTGACCCATCTTCTCCTCGTTGTACCTTGTCGTATTTAGAATTCTCCGAAATCAGTGCTAAAGTAAATTGTGCAAGGGCTTTTACCAAGTGAAAAGGTCGAATATCGTCCGTGCCAAAAGTACGTTTAAATGCTGCCGAATAAATTGGAGAGCGATCTAAGCGGTACATTAAGGAATCAAGTGCCATATCCATCTCATCGACATGCGTGATGGGATTAATCGCTTGCGCATTTAAATTCAAGACACCACCATCCCAATGAAATAATTTTCGCCACGCTAAATTAGCAAGACCTGGAGCATTTCTTTTTCCAATTCGTCCCTCAATACCATGACTTGTTTTGTGATCTACATGTGCAAAAGCAGTAAATTGCAAGTGACAAGAAGCACAAGAAATTGATGAGTCACGCGAAAGAATCGGATCATAAAACAAGGCCCTTCCCAATTCAAATTTTTCGTAGTCTAGTGGATTACCTTTGAAATTATAAGTTGGCTTCGGCCATTCTTTAGGTTGATAAAATGGATGAGGAATCCCTTTATTAAGTGTAAAAGCAAGAATTGAAAAACCCAAAAAACAAATAAACAAGAAGCTTGAACTCTTCATAACTCACTTAAAACAGGCAGAAATACCCTGCGAAATTAAGAAAGCATCTTTACACGGCAACATAATATGATGGTTTTTAGTAAGGTTTATGCTTTCGGAAAACAATTTTTCCACGTCAAAATAAATGTATTGGTCATTTAAATCAACCTGAATAGTTTGTGCAGTAGCAAAAGGAGAACGATAACCTCCAAGGTGAAATTCAAACTCGTGAGAGTTCGTAGGAACAGTGCTGCTTTCCCCCATAATTTTTAGGTTAATATATCCTGTATTCCAAGCCCAATACATTCCAAGAAGAGGGTCATAAGCATTTTCTAATTCACCAGAAACATTTTTTGAGCTGTCTAAACCAAGTGTAAAAGCGACAGATTCATAGTTTGATAAATTTAAATCATTAAAAAAACTATGCGTGGATGAATCAGATAAATCATAAAAAATTAGGGTGTCAATTGATGTAATTTTGCCACTTATTTTATCCTTAAAGCGAAAATCGGAGAAATAAATTTTTAGTGTAGAAAAGGAAATTGAATCATTCTGAGGCGTGAAATAAATTCGCTGTAGCTCAAGGGGCTTAATGTTCCAAGTCGGAATGATAAGAAGTTGACTATTGCAAGTTAAAGAGAAGAAAAACGAAGAGAACAAGAGGTAAAATACAATTTTCATTTTTTATTTATCTAGCACCTTAGACTTTCATTTTTATTTAATCGTAATCGAAAAAATCATTACAGAATTTCCTCCACCCCCAGTTTTTCCTTGCGATGTTACAATTAGTTCTTTATCATCGGGAGAAATATCCATTCCTACTGGGTATGAATCTGCTTTTATGGATGTTAGAACAACCATATCACTTGTTCTAACTACTGCTACTTTTGAACCATTATTTACCGCTGCAAAAAGGTATTTACCATCTGATGTTGTTACAATCGTACGAGCCCCAGATCCAACATCAGCACTTTGAAAGTCGGAGAAGTTAATTTCATTCCCTTCGTTTTCAATGCGTGTTTTCAGAAACTGTCGATAATTACATTTTTGAACAAAGCCCGGTGCATTCGAACTCATAAATAAATTATCACCATTTATTACTAAATGACGTACATTTGATTTCATACCTTGAACAGTACCAAGTAATTCAAAAGTCAGGGCATCTAAAACAGCAATGCCCCCGGCACCGCCCATCTTTCCAACTAGCAAAAATTGACCATCAGGCGTAAATACAGTGCCTCTAAGACAGTATCCACAATTAGCATCTCTGTCAACATGACCAGAACCGAATTCCATTTTCAATTGATAATCGATCACACAATGTTTTTTATATTTAAATTCATTGGGGTCGGACGAACTAACATCAATTATCCCCAAAGTATTATCCCCCCAATGAGTAACTACAATAGACTTGTTATCTGGAGAGCAGGCAATCATTTTGGGAAGAGGCCCAGTAGGCATTACCCTTATTATCTGATCTTTTTCTGTATCAATAATTGCAACTGCGGAAGGACAAGATGCGTTACTGTCATAATTTCTTCTATAATAGGTTACCCAAAGATATTTTCCGTTATGAGAAAAGCAACTTTCAACGGGTTTACCAGTAAAAATATTATAATTTGCTTTAGTAAGGTTATACTTATAATCGAAAACATTAGACTCCCCATTTTTAAACAAATTTTGATTTGCTGCAGTAAATTCATGCTTAATTGACTTAATTTTTTTTTTTGTAACAGCATCAAAAACAAGGGTGTTTCCACCTTCTAATGATTGTATATAGAATTTTTTTCCATCAGAAGAATAATTCACTGATTTAGGAGAATTTATTAACGGTTCATAATAATCGTTTGCATTTGAAGTCTTTGATTGGTAGCTTTGAATTCTATTTTTTAAAACTAATTCGACTTCGTTATTATCCTCTGATTTTTCACCTATTTTAATATGAACAACTTGCCCAAAGGAGCTAGCTGCCGATGATACTAGCGCTAAAAAAAGTAATTTAATCTTCATAAGTAAAGTATTAATTTATTTCCAATAAATGGAACCCATTTCCTTTATTAATATTTTTAATATAGGTTTTATTTGTTTTATAATCAATGATGAAGCAAGGGCTATTTATTTCTTGACCTTGAATAAGTGTATCCTGAATCCATAAATTTAAATAATTAAGATTGTATACATTACCCATGAGCCCTTTTTCAGCACAATCATTTACATCAAAGAATTTATTCCATTTAAGTTCTTTTACTGCCAACAATTTCAAGGCCTTTTGAGGAGTTAATTTATATGTGTCTTTCTGAATACCTCGCTTATCGCAAACAGCATAATAATTATATAATATCCCTTTTTCATTCAATTTATCGGCGTAACACCATGCCGGTTGCCCTAAAGCTATGGCTTTTTTCCAATCAATATTTGTTCTAGCAAATGGGATTTTATCTCCGTTCAAGAAAGTGATTGCACTTAACATAATTGGTTGAACAACTAGTCCATTGATTTTAATTGCCTTTTTAACAATGGTAGGATCTCCCTCATTTTGGCTAGATGGTTTATTTTCACCACATGAAAAAAGAAAAAGAAGGCACGTTAAAATTATTAACTTCATATTGAATTTCCTCCTCAAATGTAATAATTTTTTAGACTTACTAAACACCGATTTATTAATTAAAATATAACTTTCATTTTTTATTTCGCGGTCCTTCTTCCAAAACCCTTGTAAAAAAATCATTTAATTTCTCTCTTTCTTTTACGCTGCATTTGCTTTTAATATCCTTAAAGAAAAGATAGGTCATTTTATCCAGTTCATATTGATTATCACTAATAAGATGTAGAATACTATCCGCTTGACTTTCAGGGATTTCATTTTCAAAAGAAAAGAGAAGTTTTGCACGAAGTTTTTTTGATTTATCGATTAATTTTTTCTTTTCCTCAAAATGAATTATTTCCATACAATTTATTTCACTTGCTCTTTCTCCTTCAATATTAAGGATATCAACGATTTTTGGACGTTTATGGGGTCTATTATGAAGAATTATAAATGTAATCAAGCTTATGTTGATCACTACTAATATCCAAATTATAAGTTTATGCCTTCTCATTTTCTTTATTTTTTAAGTCCATTCTTCGAAATATTCTGTGTTTTCTATGTTAATTTTCTTCGTTTGATTTGAGTACAAAACAGCAAATACATTAATTGAAATTAGCAATACAATGGCAGCTGCAGCATAATAAAAATGAAAAATTGGAGCGCGCGACTGATTAGGAATGACCGCTAATTTATTTGCTAATTCATCTGATACTTCAATTCTTGAAGAAAATTTAAACCCTTCTAATTCTTTCATGTTATTGAATAATAAATTTATGTTTTTGACTTATTTCATCTCCTATTTTTAAATAATAAACACCAGCTTTCAAAGGAGAAGTATCAATAGAATTAGCTCCATTATTAAGCGATCCATTTCCTACCTCTTGCCCAAAATAATTGAAAATAACATAACAAGCTGTTTCTTGTTTTGTACTCAATTGGAAATTAAGCTGATTTTTAGTTGGATTAGGATAAAGTACAATTGGCTCGTTGGAATTTAATTGTTCGGTTCCGCTAAAAAGTGCCATTAAGGGAAAACGAAAAACACCTTGTGTATTTGTTGCTGCGATAAGATAATTATCATTAAGCGCGAGATCAAAAATAGTTGTATCTGTCAAACCCGAATTAATTTGTGTCCAAGAATCTCCATTATTTGTAGAGTAGAAAACCCCTCTTCCAAAGGAACCAGCAACAATTAATTGATCGTTGCTAGCAAAACCTCGATAAGAACTGGTTGGTAGCCCACCTGAAAGTAAGGTCCAATTAGCGCCAAAATCTATTGACCGATATACTCCTGTGCCAATCGGACCAGCTGCAAATAGTGTGTTTCCCTTGCATTCCATAGCTCTAAAACCGGATGAGCTTCCCAAACCGTTATTGATTGACACCCAGTTTGCCCCCCAATCAGTACTTTTATAAATCCCTGAATTTAATGTTCCTATGTATAAAGTATCTTGCATTGCGGAGATCGACCTTACATCAGTTCCTGTTAAACCCGCAGCACTCCAATTATCACCATTGTCTTCAGACTTATATACGCCTCCAACACCTACAAGAAATAATTTTGTGCCTACATTTATTATTCCATGGTTTAATAAGTTGGAAATACCTGAACTTGTTGACATCCAAGTTGCTCCGTTATCTGAACTTCTGAATACTCCTTGACTTGTACAAGTATAAACGTAGTTACTATTTTTTGCAAAGCCTCGTGTAGGACCTACAGCATCGTTTCCATTATTTGATAAAATATAATTTGCTCCGTTATCTGTTGAAAGGTAAGCGCCTGTTGACCCACCTGCAAAATTATACATGCCATTTGTTATCAATGACTGAATATTTAAGCCAGCAGTTCCAGCAGCTTGTTGCCATTGACTGAAACTAGTAAAAGAAGAAAATAGGGCAGAAGTCAAAAGAAAAATGTTAATAGTTGTTTTTTTCATTGTTATGGTTTTAGTTAACACTATTTAAATTAATTATTTTTTTCAAATTCACTCGTGCTCTAAAAAGCAATGATTCTACTGCTGAAATCGATAAATTCATGGCTTCAGCAATTTCCAAATAACTAAATTCATCCATTGCAAACATCGTAAACGCAATGCGTTGGTTTTCAGGAATACGCTGTAAAATATCTCTCATTTTTGTTTCTTCTTCATGTTGAATAATTCCTTCATCAGCATTTTGAGCACTAAGGTAAAAGTCAACTTTCTCAAGTTGAACGTGAATCCCTTTTCGCTTTTGTCGAAGCTCTCTCCGTATTTTTTCTTTGCATTTATTTACTGTTATACTGTAGATCCATGTGGAAATTTTACTCTCTCCTTTAAAATTAGCAAATCCTTTAAATACTGAAAGAAAAACTTCTTGTGTAATGTCCTCCGCATCTTCTTTGTTTCCTGTTAAATGATAGGCTAGATTTAGTACTTTTCCCGACAACATTAAGGTTAATTTATTAAATTCCTTTGTTTCACCGCTTCTTAATTTATCTATGTCCACCATGAATCTAACTATTTGTTGCTTAATTGTTTGGGAACTTGCGCAAAGGCAAGATTAAAGATGCTAATTAATAAAATAGCTGATGTGAAAAGAGCAAGATACTGGGAATTCATACAGAAAGACATTCACTAATAAATAGATTTTTGGAAGTTCAATAATGAATTAAAAGAGGGCGCTAAGTTTTATCAATAATTCTATGAATTAGAATATCATTTTATAGATAAATACCCATCAGGGGCAATACTAATTTTTGATTCAGGCACATCTGAATTACTCAGATTTCTTATTTCATCCAATACTAATTTTTGATCATCCATAATGGGCCCACCTTCACCAATTTGTTTTGTTGAATAGATCATTCCTGACATAAATTCACCTTTTTTATTTACATATAATTTAATAATTGGTGCAATTCCACTCACCCCACTTAAATTAAATCTTCCATAAGTCGCAAAATTTCCCATGCTGTATGCTATAAACTTCCCTTTATATAAATCGATGGCTCTTGTAACGTGCGGTCCATGACCAAACACAATATCAGCACCGGCATCAATAACAGTTCTTGCAAATGCATAGGGATTCCCTCGGTTTTCTCCTAGAAATAACTCATCAGATCGAGTAATATGCGTCTTTGAAGCTCCTTCTGCTCCTCCATGAAAAGAAGTAATAACGATATCACAGATTGAGTCAAGATGTTGAACTATTCTAATTGCATTTTTGCTATCATTGATGCTAATAGTTCCGTTGTTCGGTGCGAATGCGCAAAAACCGTATTTCACCCCATTTTTCTCAAATATTGTAAAAGGATATTTTAACAAACCTGCAAATTTTATATCTACTTCCTTAAGTAATTTAACGGTATTTTCTCTTCCCTCTTCTCCAAAATCACCAACATGATTATTGGCGACACTAAGAATATCAAAACCAGCATCTTTAAAATAATTTACATAGTGATTCGGCATTCTAAAAGCATAGCATACACTTGGATTTGAGCATGATTTAACAGTCCCGCCCTCTGATAAAATAACACCTTCAAGATTACCAAAAGTAATATCAGCATTTTCTAAAATATATTTTACTGGCTTTAAAATATCTATTCCATCATTAATTGGCAAATAACTTTTAGATGGGTAATTTGTTCCTAACATCATATCTCCAACACCAATAATAGATATTGAATCATTATTAGATGTGTAATTCTGATTTGAGGCAGTTGAAATCGGTTTCTTATAGTTAACTTCTTGCTTACTTAGTTCTTTAAAAAGATCTTTAGCTTTTCCATAATACAAAAACATTGTAAGGAATATAAAAATGCTGGAAATCAAAACAATTTTTTTTTTCATTTTTATTGTATTTTTTTACACAACAAGAGTACGAAGATTTTTAAAATAAAAAAAACAGATAGTATATTACCTATTTTTTTCAATTAACCTTAAAATTTATCAAAACCCGTTTTTTCATCACAAAAACTGACGCTGAGGTTCAGTTGGCGGTTTGGATCAATGATCATTCGTGTTTCCCAAATATACTTTATACATTGACCTGTTCCAATTATAAATAATGGCCAAACAACCGCTTATTAAAATGCTATAAATTAGTGCCACGCTATGGATATTTTTATAAAAATCAGTATGGTTTATAAGTAACCACATAATTGTCGAGACTAAACCCGCAAAAGAAAGGCATTGAGTCAAATTATGTCCCATCCATTGATTGAATCTATTTATATCTTTTGGAAACTTATAAAGTAGTGAGGTCCACTTGTCTTTACGCCCTAAATAGGTAAAGGCGATGAATTCACTAAAAGTATAACATTGTTCTTTCGGAAGAAGGTCTTTTGGTTTGAAAACACTTATATAATAAGCATAAATCAAATAAATTGTTAGCAGTCCAATTGTAATTAAAAGAGGCGTCCAAGTCATGCCGATAACAGAAACAAGTGGATTACTTTCTTTGCTTAGGTCAGGTGTTAGTTGGTTTGTGCAATAAGCATCATAACTTCTACTGAAAAGTATCCATGCAGTCGTAATTATAAATTTTGGTTTTTTAGTCATTTTTTGATCTTTTTATTAAATATTTAATTCTCTTCTCTGTCGTAAAAATGGGGGAAATTATACTAGCTTATATCGCTGCTTTCTCCAATAAAACAATTAAACCAGGTTTAGCTCAATTAATGATTTTGCTGTAGCTTGTATTGCTTCTTTAGATGGAATTGGTGTAATCTTTAAATCTTTTTTCATTTTTTCATTGCTGACATCATAAAGTAAACCCAACTCATCTTTTACCATGCGGATCGTTTTATCAAATAACGAAGCAATCTTTACAATCCAATTTGGCAATTCCCTTGCCTTCAATTTATTTTTGTATTCAGGACAAGCCTCCAGGACTGCAAGAGCAACTTCCTTCATCCATAATGATTCATTCACAATGGCGTATCGTTGTCCAATGGAAATCTCGTTTTCTAAAGCATTGAAATGAGCCTTAGCGACATCCCTCACATCGATAATTGGAAAACCCATTTTTGGCGTGCCTGGAAATTTTCCTTTCATCATCTTTACGATAATATCTGCACTCGTACCAATTTCCTTATTCAAAATAGGCCCCAAAACAAAGCCTGGATTAATCACTGTTATTTTTAAGGCAGGATTTTCTTTTGCATAGACCCACATATCTTGTTCAGCAAGCGTCTTACTTTTTGCGTAAGCACTTACTAAATGCCCACTACTAAGATTTGAATAATCGCTTTCGTCGAAATTTATTTTTCCTTTTTCATGTCCATACAAAATGGCAGCAATCGAAGAAGTTTGAACAATCCGTGAAATGTTATTCGCCAGTGCTGCATCCATAACATGTTTAACACCATTGCGTGCTGGCATTATCACATCATCTTCATGTTTTGGAATTCCTAATGGAAAAGGAGAGGCGACGTGCAATATCGCATCGCATCCTTTCATTGCATCTTGCCATTTATCGGGACTATTTAAATCACAATGAACAACTTTTAGTGACTTGAGCGCCTCCACACCGAGCACTTTTTCAATAGTTCTTTTTACTTCATCTTCTTTTTGCTGACTTCGCGTTGTTCCGGTAATCTGATACCCTCTCTTAATTCCTTCGATGGTAATGTGCGTTCCGATAAAACCAGATATACCGCTGACAAAAATTTTTTTCATGTAAATAATTCTTTTATTAGTTTGTTAAAATTTTAATTAGCTATAACGGTTTGCGTGTAAGCGATCGTAGCCCTGTATTGCTCCTGTGGCCCCATCATTTTTACTTATTATTTTGTTAAAAGCTCGATTTAAAAAAGTTCATCTTCGTAATCTTGTGAGCGATAATAAACAGAAAAACGACCGCCAACTACAGCAAAATCTCCCAAATAACTATACCGTTCCCGTTTCAACCAATAGGTAAAAAATTGATTTTGAAAATCATTAAAAAACGTCGAATTTAAATTGATGGCTGAAGAGCCTTGTTGAGAGACCCATTGATCATTTGATTTTCCTTCTGAATTTTTTGCATAAAAGGTTACTGATTCATTTTCCCCGACAGCGCTGCCACCCCAAGAAAAATAGTTGTTTGTTCCTGAAATAAAGTTTTCAAACGGATTTACATCTACATAATTAATTCCAAAAGAATAATTGGTATACTTTTTTCCGTCGCCGTCTACAAATTCAATTTTTATGGGACTGACAAATCCAGAATAAGTTCTGGAAAAATTACTTTTTCCATTGATTTGTTGTTCATTAAAATAAACTTTTGCACCACCTGTCAATCTTAATATTTTTCCAGAAGCATTATCTTCACGAAAAGTAGCTGAAACTTCAGTATTGCCTGTTTTGTTATTAAATACAACCTCATATTCTTGATATATTCTATTTTGTTCAATTTCTGAAGAATCTTTTCTACATGCAGAAATTAAACCTACTAATAAAATAACAATTAAAAATATTTTTTTCATTTTGTAAATTTTTTAATTTTCCGACTCATTTGGCTTTTCCGTTCTGCCCCGTTTTTTAGAGTGGGTTCTGGACTCCACTTTTTATAGTTAAAAATAAGATAAAACTTTCATGCGAATAACTAAACTGCTAATTTTTATTTGTGCTGTTATTGGCTGGTTTGTTCCTATAATTATTTGCAGTCACCTTCAAATTTGGATTTGCTCCATTTATTATAAATATTGATTGAATAGGTTCTATTCCAAATTTGACTATCCTCACCATCTAAAATAAAATAAGTTATACAGTGATCTGAGATTTATTTAGAATTGAAATTTTATAGATTTTTTGGCTTATATCACTTTGTAAATATAAAACCATATCCACTTTTGAGTATTCACCTGATCCATAGTCAATATTTGTGTAGATAAGTACCTTTGAAATTAATTGTATTTTGTTCCGTCTTTGATTCAATTAAAAGTTTTCCAGAAACATCTACGGAGCCTTCTTCTCCGACATATCCCTCAACAATATCATAAAAGGCAACAGTGTATTCAGTATTAGAATATACTTCTTTAGCTTTTGATGAGTTCTTTTTTTGCATTTTCAATATCACTTCTTTGTTATTAAATTTCATTCTTATATATTCACCCTCGGTGTCGGTTTCACTATAAGAATCTAGAGCTATAATTTTATTATTAATTGTATACTCAATGTATGGTTTACCATCATATTCAATTTCTTGAGGTATCAGCTTTGTGTTTAGGCTGAGATTTTTATTATCGTTGCTAGTCGAATTTAATTCTTTTTCTTTTTGTACTAATTCCTGTTCTTTTAATTCTATTTCTTCCTTTGTGTCATTTAACAAAACTTCTTCTTTTTGTTTTAATTCAAGTTCCCTTAATTTAAGTTCTTTTTCTTTTGTAGAATTATTAGAGTTTTCACAAGAAGTGTATACTAAACTTGTTAATGTTAGAATTATTACTGCTTTTTTCATTTTGTAAATTTTTTAATTTTCTGACTCATTTGGCTTTTCAGTTCTGCCCCTTTTTTTAGAGTGGGATCTCGACTCCACATTAGGTTTTAGTATTAAAAATAAATTTAAACTATGAAAGTTATTTTTTCGATTCGCTCTTGTAATTAGTAACTTTTCATGGGTAATTCTATTGATTTAATATTTTAATTCTTGACTTATGTACATATCCTTTTACATTTGATTTTGTATTTACAAGCCACCAATTATTGTCTGAACTTGGAAATACTTCATAATTTTCACCTTCAAATAATCGATCTATTATTTCTGAATTTGCACTCATTCCATTTCGTACATTTGTGTAGCCATCTGGGTCTTGGATAATTGCAATGTATTTTTTGTTTGGTGATTGTTGTTTGTTATCGTTGCTAGTCGAATTTAATTCTTTTTCTTTTTGTACTAATTCCTGTTCTTTTAGTTCTAGTTCTTCCTTTTTGTCATTTAACAAAGCTTCTTCTTTTTCTTTTAATTCAAGTTCCCTTAATTCAAGTTCTTTTTCTTTTGTAGAATTATTAGAGTTTTCACAAGAAGTGTATACTAAACTTGTTAATGTTAGGATTATTACTGCTTTTTTCATTTTGTAAATTTTTTAATTTTCAGACTCATTTGGCTTTTCCATTCTACCCTGTTTTTGTAGAGTGGGTTCTAGTCGCCATTTTTAATTTATAAATATAATAATTTATTATCTCATAGAACTTTTTCATTTTTTTTCTTTTTACATTATTGGTCTTAAGAGTTTATAACCCAATAAATTTAGTTTTATCGCTTATTTTACTACTTTTGTCACGAACAATTAAACCGACAATCATGAGCTTTGAACTTCCAATCTTGACTTATTCCTATGCTGCATTAGAACCAAATATTGATGCACGAACAATGGAAATCCACCATTCAAAACACCACCAAGCATACACTACAAATTTAAACAATGCGATAGCTGGAACTGAATTAGAAGGCCAGTCAATAGAAGATATTTTGAAAGTCTGCAAGGATAAACCTGCAGTGCGAAACAACGGAGGAGGATTTTGGAATCACCGACTTTTTTGGGAGATAATGGCACCAAATGGTAGTTCTCATCCAAGTGGTGATTTAGCTGCTGCCATTGATGCAGCATTTGGTTCCTTTGATGGTTTTAAAGATGAATTTGCAAAAGCGGCAACTACTCGTTTTGGTTCTGGTTGGGCATGGCTTTGTGTTTCTGATGGAAAACTAGAAATATGCTCTACGGCAAATCAAGATAATCCATTAATGGGAGAAGGTTGCTCAGGTGCTCCTATTTTAGCACTGGATGTTTGGGAGCATGCATATTATTTAAATTACCAAAATCGTCGTCCAGATTATATTTCAGCATTTTACAATGTCATCAATTGGGATGTTGTAGCGGAAAAATATAAGGCCGCAAAATAAGACTGAATTTTCAGGTAGTTTTTAATGACCGTGTTGCATCCATTTTGCAACGTATTTTCCAATGATATCAAATTCAAGATTTACGATATCTCCTGTTTTTAGGTTTTTAAAATTTGTATTTTCAAAGGTGTAGGGAATAATGCAGACAGAAAATCCCTTTTCTTGAGAATCAACAACTGTCAAACTGGTTCCATTGATTGTCACGGATCCTTTTTCAACGGTTAATTGCTCGTCTTTGTATTGAAAAGTGTATTTCCAGCTTCCATTTTGTTCTTCATAATGCGTGCATGTTGCAACCGTATCAACATGTCCTTGAACAATGTGTCCATCCAAACGTCCATTCATGACCAAACAGCGTTCTAAATTAACTTTCGTCCCAATTTCCCAATGGTTTAAGTTTGTTTTATCTAAGGTTTCTTGAATAGCTGTTACTTGATAACACTCTTCATGAATCGCTACAACCGTTAAACAGCAGCCATTGTGCGCAACACTTTGGTCGACCTTTAATTCCTTGGTCATTTTTGCTGCTATTGTAAAATGAATGTTTCCTGCTTCTCGCGAAATAGCTTTCACACTGCCAATTTCTTCAATGATACCTGTAAACATGATTTTTTGAGTTCGTTATTAAATTAATATGGAGCTAGTTCTTTTTTATTGTCAAGTATTTCTTCTATTTTTTGCATTATTTCTTCACTTAATTTCTCTTGTGCATCAATAGATTCAAGGTTTTCTATGAGTTGTTTTTCCTTGCTAGCACCTAGAATTACAGTACTTACATTTGGATTTTTCAAACACCAAGCAAGACTTAAAACAGGTAAACTCAGATTAATTTCGCTTGCTAAAAGCGCCATTTTTTTTACTTTATCGATTCTTTCTTCAGTGATATTTTTATCTTTTAACCATTCAAGTCCTTCAATACCTAAGCGCGTATCAGCTGGAAAGTCCTGGTTGTATTTCCCACTTAAAATACCACTTGCAAGTGGCGACCAAATTGTTGTTCCTAATCCAACCGTTTTATAGATTTGTGAAAATTCTACTTCTACTTTCTCCCGCGTAAACATGTTGTATTCTGGCTGTTCTACTATCGGACCAATTAAATGATTTTGTTTTGCGAAAAGATGTGCTTCCATTATTTCTTGAGCGCTCCATTCAGAAGTTCCCCAATAGAGAATTTTTCCTTGCATAATTAGTTGGTGCATGGACCAAACTGTTTCTTCAATGGGTGTTTTTTTATCTGGTCGATGACAGAAATACAAATCCAAATAATCTAATTGAAAGCGTTTTAATGCTTGTTCACAGGCTTCAATTACATGTTTTCGACTCAATCCTTTTTGAGTTGGCCATTGCCCTCCAGTTCCGAAACATACTTTACTACTTACGATATAACTATCGCGGGACCAATTTTTCTTTTTCAAAATATTTCCCATGACAATTTCACTTTTCCCACGGGCATAAATTTCTGCATTGTCAAAAAAGTTTATGCCATTTTCATAGGCGATATCCATTAATCGTTCAGCTACATCATCTCCAATTTGTTTTCCAAAAGTTAGCCAAGAGCCAAGCGATAAGCGGCTAATTTGCAAGCCAGATTTCCCTAAATTAGTATATTCCATTTATTGATTCGTTTATTGTTTTTTGTGTTTCTTTCTTTTTTTGATAATGTTTCAGTAGGCCATTTAGCAGAACAACAAAAATAATAATCATTGCCCCGATATAGAAATTTGAATTCAGTAATTGATGTTCTTTTAGGATAAAAATAGCTAATAAAATGGTGTAAACAGGTTCTAAATTAATACTTAGTGAAACGGTAAAGGTTCCCAAGCGTTTTATAATATCTATGGTCACTAAAAAAGCAAAAGAAGTGCACAAAATCCCTAGAAATAAGAGCCATCCAAAATCCGAATAAGTCATTTGTAGAATTGCTGCATTCATCCTTCCGATAGAAATCAGAAATATCGAGACGAAAATAAAGCCAACAATTAATTCATAAAGGGTAATATGCGTCGATGGAACTTCCTGAGAAATTTTTGCATTGAAAACAGAGAAGAGTGCTGCACACAATGCGGAGACTAATCCAAAGTAAAGTGCTGTCATTTCTTTTGGTGAAAAATCTCCAGCAACAAAATAAATTCCATATACAACACAGCAACTCAAGAGAAACTCTATCCACGAAAAGCGCCGTCTCATTACTAAAGGTTCTAGCCACGTTACATGAAGTGTTGTTGTGGAGAGGCATAGAATTCCAAGTGATGCTGTTGAAAGTTGTATGGAATAGTAAAAAGTTAGCCAGTGAGAAGCAACAATCAATCCGACTAGCGAAATTTTCCAGAGGTGTTTTTTCTGAATTTTAAAACTTCTTTTCGTTAAAATAAAAAATAAAAAAAGAACGCTTACTGCTATTAATATTCTATACCAGACAATTATGATGGCGTCTAGCTGAATTAATTTTCCTAAAATACCCGTAAAACCCCACATAAAAATGATGAGGTGCATCAAGAGATGAAATTTGTATTTTTGGAACAAAATTTATTTTTTCTTAGACCACTCTTCGATTGAAGCTTTGTTCATTCGGACATAGTTTTGATCTCCATCTTTATCTGCTGCTTCAATAGATTGCTTAGCAGTTTCAATAGCGCCTTTAAAATCGCCATTTTCTGCTTGCAGTTGCGCTTTCAGTCTACTCATCCAATAGGCCTCAGCACCTCGCAGCTCGCAGGCTTTCGTAGAATATTCTAGCGCTAATTTAAGATCTATTTTTTCCTGAAAATAATAGCTTGCTGTTTGGTGAAAGTCATTTGCTGATGGACCAGCCATTGTTTTTTTGATACTCGCTAAGACTTTTGATTTTGTATCGAGTTCAAAAGGAAAATCTACTTGTGTTTTGTCCCAAGAAATAGATAGTGTAGCTCCGTTGAACTGCAAATTATCCAGTGAGATAGTAAGATTTTCAACTACATTATCTTGTTTTTTCACCTCTGAACTAAGTCGTAAAACAACTTTTGCATCATCCCATTTTTCTGGCATACCCCAATTTGTGGTTTCCGAATAAAAATAAAGTTCCCATATTTCTTTTGTTGGTTTTGCATAGAGTGCATAGGTTCCAACTTTTAGGGTGTCTTTTCCAAAAATCAAATTTTCACTCGTTGAAATCTTCGTATTTTCATTTGCTCCAAGTCGCCAAGTTTCTCCAAAAGGAACAACTTCCCCAAATACTTCGCGGTTTTTCTTTCCCGGACGTGAATAGCTAATGCTGATATCAGCTAAACCAACTTTTTGTTCAATTTTTCCAAGAGGACTTGCTTTTGGCATTTGAATTTGAGCATTTACTTGCATTGTTAAAAATGCGGATGCTAGTAGTAAAATTTTTTTCATAACGTTAATTTTATTTATTTCTTTATTTCTAATGTTGTTTCCACTTCCCAATTTGCGCGGACTTTTACGGGAGTATTAAAATACAAAACATCTTCAGCTTGTTTTTGTTGCTGAACATCTATTGGATCCCATTTTTCATTCTTGTTTTCATCTAAAATTATCCGGAAGGAATATTCTCCTGGCAAAAGATTCTCAAAGATGAAATCAGAGGTAGTTTCATTGGTTGAAAGTGCTTTTATCACTTTTTCTTTTTGAATAAGTTCGATAATTCCTGCAGAGATATTGCCGCTTAAATGAACCAGTAATTTTCCAAATTCTTTTTCTTCTTTTACTTGAATAGTTTGTTTTAATGGGCTGTTTTGCGCACTGCTCTCTCCAGTTATAGCTCCTTCCATTAATTCTATTAAAAATTCGTTTGAGCTAGTATTCTTTATTTTTAAGCGTAACTTGTTAAAAGAAATCTCACTATCAAAAAGTATACTACTGCTATCTTTAGAATTTAAAATCTTAATTTTTTCTTTGTCAATGTTTTTTATCTTGTCGTTGACTTCAAACTCAAGTATTTTTTCAGAACTATTTAAATTCTCGATATAACGAGGTTTTAGTTTCGTTGTCCTGTCTTTTTCTGAATATCTTAAATTAAATGTATCAGCTTCAATAATTAGTTTCAAAGGGTTGCTGTTTGTTTGTCCAATTGAAATGAGTAAACTGTCTTTGTTACTAACTGAAACAGGAAAAATAGCAGATAAATTAATTTCCATACTATCTAGAAAAATCTTAGCTGCTTGTTTTTCTTCAGGCAGATGAATACCAATCAAACCAGGAGGAAGCATGCGCGCATTTTTAATCTTATCGCTATTCTTGGGAATAGAAAGTAAAGATTTTAAGGTATCATTTTTTCGCTCCAAGATGTTAATTTCAGTGAACTCCCAACCTTGTTTTTCAGTTTTTTGAATGATTAGGTCATTGTTTTCATCACTAAAACTTTTTACAAAATAATTCCCAGCTTTTAATGTTGAGAATGCACTTAAGCCCATTTGATTACTTTTAGCAAAATACCTTGGTTTTTCAGCATTCAATGAATCGTATAATCCAACAACGATATTGCTTAATTTCTGCTTGGAAAAAGCATCAAAACAAGACACAAAAATCTGCAGTGAATCTAAAATATTTCCTGTTGAAAAAGTGAGCTTCATTAGGGAATCATTTCCTTCAGTTACATCTTTTACTGCTTTGTTTAAATAGATGCTGTAGCTTGTGTTTTCTTTCAATTCACGCTTCCAAGAAATAGTAAGAGTTTTCTTTTTTATGGAGGAAACTAACGCTGCATCATTGGGCATTAAAAAGATGTTTTCTGTTGGTTTATTCAAGACAATAAACTCATTAAACTCAATAGATACTGAAGTATCTTTAAAATTTACTGTTTTATCTTTTAAGGAAGATTTCTTGATTTGTGGAGCAATTATATCTTTTTCACCTCCTGAAATTGTACCAACCTGCGCACAGGAGGTCACAAGAAAAATAGAAAGAATTATAAAATAGTAACGAGCCATGAACAAAGTTCTTCTAAATGCTGTGAGTCAGTTGCATCAAAGTTAGCCAATTCTTCACTATCAACATCTAAAACACCAATTACTATTCCGTTTTGAATCAATGGAACTACAATTTCACTTTTCGAAATAGAACTGCAGGCAATGTGTCCCGGAAAAACGGAAACATCTTCTACAAGTAGGATTTTTTTTTCTTCCCATGCCTTACCGCAAACACCTTTCCCTTTTTTAATTCGCGTACATGCAATTGTCCCTTGGAAAGGCCCGAGTACTAATTCATCACCTTTAACTAAATAAAATCCCACCCAAAAGAATGAAAATGTTTCTTTTAATGCTGCACTTATGTTTGCAAGGTTTGCAGTTGCATCTGTTTCACCCTCCACAAGAGAAATAAGCTGAGGAAGTAAATTCTTATATTTTTCTTTTTTAGTTCCTTGACTTAGCGCTATTTCTTTGGACATTGAATAAATTATTTTGTAAAATTTAAATTTTTTATTGGATTATGTGATAATATTCCTTAAATTCAAGTATAAATTATATAAATATGTTAGAAAAAGTAAAATTAGAAAAAATCCTGTTTTTGGACATTGAAACTGTCCCACAAACTTATGCATACGAGGATTTAGATGAAAAAACAAAAGAGCTATTTAATCAAAAAAATCGCTTTGCACAAAATGATGAAAAATCATATGAAATGCTTTACAATGAAAAGGGCGGAATCCTTGCTGAGTTTGGAAAGATTATTTGTATTTCCGTTGGTTTCGTTCAAGAAAATTCTTTGGGTAGAACAATGCGTTTGAAATCTTTCGCACACGATGATGAGGAGACGATGTTAAAACAATTTAAAAGCTTAATTGAAGCGCGCGATTACCTTCTTTGCGGACATAATTCTAAGGAATTTGATATTCCCTATATCTGTAGAAGAATGCTGGTAAATGGAATTTCTCTTCCTCCAAGTCTTGATATTGCTGGAAAAAAGCCTTGGGAAATAAATCATTTGGATACCATGGACTTATGGAAATTTGGCGATTATAAAGCGTATACTTCCTTGGCTTTACTTTGTCATATTTTTCACATTCCAACACCAAAAGATGATATTTCAGGAGCAGATGTTGCGCGGGTTTATTACGAAGAAAAAGACTTAGATCGCATTCGCATATATTGTGAAAAAGATGTAATTGCACTTATTCAATTATTCCTAAAAATGAAAGGTGATAGTTTAATTTCTGAAGGAAACATTCATTCTATCTCGGCCGAATAATTTATTTATTGTCTTTGATAATTATTAAATGACTGTATCTTTGCCGCATGAAAATTCGATTGTTACTTTGTCTTTTATTGCCCCTTGGAGCAGTAAGTCAAAAAATAGTATCTGCCAATCGGATTACTGAAAAAATCTCAATTGATGGTTCTTTAAACGAAACGGGATGGAAATCCGCTGAAATGGTTTCAGATTTCATTCAACTTAAACCAATTCCCGGAGCAAAATCTACAAAAGAAACAGAGGTGCGTGTTCTATATGATGATAGAGCAATTTATTTCTCGGCTATTTGTTATGACAATCCAGATTCAATTTCTCGCGTTCTTTCTGCTCGAGATGATTATAATTCTAATTTGGATTTATTTGGAATTTTTATTGACACATACAATGACGAACAAAATGGATTTTTCTTCGGTGCTACAAGTAGAGGTGTACAATTAGACGCTAAAATTTTTGCCTCAGGCTGGGATGATGCATTAAATTTAGTTTGGCAGAGTTCTGTGAAAATAGTTGACGATGCTTGGATAGTTGAAATTGAAATTCCATTTTCCTCTTTGCGCTTTCCTAAGAATGAGGTACAAGATTGGGGTATTAATTTCGGAAGAGATATTAGTCGTTTTAGAGAAGAGACCTTTTGGACTGAAGTGAAACCAGATCTTGAGAATTTTTTACTTAATAGCGGAGATTTAAAAGGTCTAAAAAATATTGATCCACCTTTAAGACTTGCTTTGATGCCTTATTTATCCTCTTATTTTGATCGTGTTCCAACTGAAAATTCTTTTAATAATTCCGGTTCAATAAATGGCGGTTTAGATATTAAATATGGCTTAAATGAAGCCTTTACTTTAGATCTTACCTTAGTTCCAGATTTTGGACAAGTAGTTTTTGATCAGAATGTTTTGAATTTAAGTCCTTTTGAAATACAATTCAATGAAAATAGACAGTTTTTCATAGAAGGAACAGAGTTGTTTAACAAAGCAGGACTTTTTTATAGTCGAAGAATAGGTGTACAAGCTCCTTATGAAGTTGGTATTTTTTCTTTAAATGAAAATGAAAGTCTTGAAGAAACTCCTGCTCCACCTCAGTTATTAAATGCAAGTAAGTTATCAGGGAGATTAAACAATGGACTTGGTATTGCGTTTTTCAATGCTGTAACCATGGAACAAAAGGGTTTTGCATTTGATAGTAGTTTAAATTCGAGAAGGGAAGTTCTCGTCTCGCCACTTACGAATTACAATGTTTTTGTTTTGGATCAAAATCTAAAGAATAATAGTTCACTAACTTTCACTAATACAAATGTTTTACGCGCAGGCTCTACGTATGATGCCAATGTTTCAGGTTTAAATTTTAGATTGAATTCAAAAGACAATAATTATTATATGAATGGAAATTCTGCGCTTTCCGCTAAAATTTCAGAAAAGAATGAATTTGGATATTCTTACTCGCTTAATATTGGAAAACAGAGAGGGAATTTTATTTATGGTTTATTTTACCTGGAAGAATCGGATACGTACGATCCAAATGATTTAGGCTTTAATTATAACAACAACCGACGCATTGGAGATATTTCTTTTTCATATAGAAATTTTAAACCAAAGTGGCAGAAATTAAATAAAATATCCTTGAGTACATCTGCGTCTATCACAGGATTATATAATCCCAATCGCTTTACAGGTGCTTATGTTAATTCTTCTTTTGTACTTGTTTTTAAATCATTTGACGCATTGGGACTAAATTCAAATTTAGCACTTGTTGAGAGCTATGATTTTTTTGAGCCTAGAAAGTGGGGGAGTTATTTTATTCGTCCAGTTGCATCAAATCTTGGCGCATGGATTTCATCAAATTATCAAAAACGCTTTGCCTTTGATTTGAGAGGAGATTATTCCTTTGTTGATAGAGCAGATTGGAATGAATGGAATTATAATTTTAGCCCTCGTGTGCGTATTACAAATTTTCTTTTCTTAAAATACAATTGGGAACAAAATTTTGAGCTAAATAGTCAGGCATACGCTGTGCAATTTGATACTCCCGCTGAGAACATTCCGGAAATTATTTTTGGCAAGCGCGATAGAATTAATACTACACAAGCTATTTCTGTGGATTATATTCTATCAAATCGAATGAGTATGACATTTCGCTTGAGGCATTATCGCTCTTCAATTGAATATGCTTCTTTTTTCTCACTCAATGAAAATGGTAGATTAAGTCCCCTTGATACTTATTCGGGTTTAACAGCTAATGGAAATTCTGCATACAATATAAATTACAATGCTTTTACTATTGATTTACAATATCGTTGGGTTTTCATGCCTGCAAGTGAAATAAATTTAGTGTGGAAAAATGCTATTTTTAGTTCTGATAACCGTGTCAATGAAAGTTATTTCACCAATCTGCAAAACACCTTTGAAAACGGCCCCATGAATAGTTTTTCGTTTAAGATTATTTATTGGCTAGATGCGTCTAAGTTAAAAAAGAAGAAAACAACTTAGAAAAATCGCTTTTGAACAAGTGTTGCTATTTGAACAGCATTTGTTGCAGCTCCTTTTCTTAGATTATCAGCTACAATCCATAAGTTTAATGTTTTTTCTTGGCTTTCGTCCCGACGAATTCTTCCGACAAAAACATCATCTTTTCCTTCAGCATATTTTGGCATTGGATAGGTATTTGTCGTAGGATCATCTTTTAAAGTTACTCCTGGCATTTCGTGTAGTAATTTACGAACTTCAGTCAAGTCAAATTCCTTTTCAAATTCAATGTTTACAGCTTCAGAGTGCCCTCCAACAACAGGAACACGCACAGCAGTAGCACTTACATTTATAATAGGATCTAAAATTTTCTTAGTTTCATTTGTCAATTTCATTTCCTCTTTTGTATAGCCATTTTCTAAAAATGTGTCACATTGTGGAATACAATTTTTATCTATTGGATAATGGTAAGCCATTTCACCTTGCAGGCTTTTTCTTTCGTTTTCCATTTGTTCAACAGCCTTAACACCAGTTCCAGTAATAGATTGATAGGTTGAAACAACAACGCGTTTTACACCGTATTTCTTGTGAAGAGGTGCCAAAACTAAGACCAATTGAATAGTACTGCAATTTGGATTTGCAATGATTTTATCGTTTGCACTCAAAATTTCCCCATTAATTTCAGGCACTATTAATTTTTTTGTGGGATCCATTCTCCAAGCTGAAGAATTATCAATAACAGTTGTTCCGACTGCTGCAAATTTTGGAGCCCATTCTAAAGATGTTTCTCCACCAGCAGAAAAAATAGCAAGATCAGGTTTCATTTCAAGAGCAGTTTGTAATCCAACTACGGTGAATTCAAGTCCGCCAAATAAAATAATATTTCCTACAGATTTTTCTGAAGCGACAGGAATTAATTCTGTGATTGGAAAATTTTGCTCTCTAAGAACTTGTAAAAGCACATTTCCAACCATTCCAGTGGCACCAACAACAGCTACTCTCATAGTTTCAAATAATTTTACAGCAAATTTAGTATTTATTATCCTCCTTAATGTCTTGTATTGTTTAAATTGAAATTATTTTTTTTACATCATAAATCTTTTTGAACTTAGATCTCCCCACAAAATTTCTAGTATATTTGGAGTAAAATAAATTCATTGAAACACTATTTTTTAGTACCCTTATTGTTCTTTTTTGGAAGTGTTTATTCTCAAATCAATGAAGATTTTACTGATGGAGATTTTATAAATAACCCGATTTGGGTCGGAACTAACACGGATTTTATCGTTAATACGCTTGAACAATTACAAGTAAACAATACACTTGGTGATACTTCTTATCTGACAACACCACATAGTTTAACTACACTTGATAATAAGGAATGGCGATGTTTAATAAAGCAATCTTTTTCACCTTCTTCTAGTAATTATGGAAGGGTTTTCTTAAGTGCTGATAATTCGAATTTAACCTTGGTTCAAAATGGCTATTATTTACAATTTGGTGAGGCTCTTGCCCTAGATGCAATCCGCTTGTTTAAAATGGTGAATGGCATTTCAACTCAAATTTGCGCAGGGCCAGATGCTCAAATAGCAAATAGTTTTGCTGTTTCTGTTAAAGTAATTCGTTCTTTATCTGGATTGTGGTCAATTTTTGCTGACTTTACCGGAGGAAATAGTTACTCATTGATTGCAAGTGGAAATGATGCTTCTAATTTAGTTGGTTCCCATTTTGGTCTGCTGTGCGTTTATACTTTGAGTAATGCTAATAAATTTTATTACGATAATATTTATGTTGGAAATGAAATAGTTGACTTAAGTCCCCCAATATTAGTTAGTGCAACTGCAATTTCAGCACTACAAATTGATGTGCTATTCAATGAAGCAGTTACAAGCTTAAGTGCTGAGAATACAAATAATTATGATATTCAACCATTTCAGAGTGCAGCATCAGCAGCAGTTGATTTAATAAATCCAGCTTTGGTTCATATTACTCCTTTTTTTCCGCTTCAAAATGGAGTAAGCTATACACTTTTTGCAGCTTCAATTTCAGATTTAGCAGGCAATACTTCAACGAACAATCAAATTGCTCAATTTCAATATTTAGTCGCTGATTCTGTTGTAAAAGGGGATGTTATAATCTCTGAATTTTTTGCTGATCCCACACCGGTAATTGGGCTTCCAGAAATAGAATATGTTGAGATTTATAATAAAAGCTCAAAGTTTTTTAATCTTCAAGGTTGGAAAATTGGTGATGCCTCTTCTGAAGGAACCATTGGTGAGGCTTGGTTACTTCCAGGTGAATATAAAATCTTAACAGCAACAGCAAATGTCCCTTTATTTACATTAAGTTCAGCAGTTGGGACAACTTCTTTTCCAAGTTTAAATAATGCCGGTGACGATGTTGTCTTGAAAAATAATAATGGACTAATCCTAGATAAACTTAGTTATACAGATGATTGGTACCAAGATGAGATAAAAAGAGATGGTGGCTTTTCTCTAGAACTTATTAATCCAAATGATCCTTGCTCCGACAAAGACAACTGGATTGCTTCAAATTCAAGCTCTGGGGGCACTCCGGGACTTATCAATTCTGTTTATGATGTTTCAATTGATATGGAAGGACCAGAAATAGATTTAGTTCTTGCTTTGGCACCAAATTATTTGGAATTCTATTTTAATGAAGGAATGGATTCAACATCTTTAGCACTTTGCACACTTACTTTTGACCCAAGTCTAACAGTACAAAATAAATATATTCAAGGAGCTTATCCATCTATGATGACAATTCAGTTGAATGAAAATATTATGCCTTCTCAACTTTACAATTACACTATAAATCCTATCTCAGATTGCTGGTTGAATAGTATTGGTAGGAATGGAGAATTTATTTTACCCGAACTGCCACAGAAAGGCGATATAATCATCAATGAGATTTTACAAAACCCAAAAAATGGCGGACAAGATTGGGTCGAATTATACAATAACTCTAATAAAGTCATCAATCTAAAAGATTGGCAATTTGCAAATTTTGACGATGACACTATCTCAAATTTTAAGTCTATTTCTAGCAATTATCTTTTGAAACCAAAAGATTTTGTTGTTTTAGGAGAGGACTCTTCTTTTGTAAAACAAACCTATCCTTTTTCGGTGCCAGGAAAATTTCTATATGCTGAATTACCAAGTTACGATAACGATTCTAGTACAGTGTATATTATTTATAATTCGGAGGTAATAGATCAGGTTTCTTATTTAGACACTTGGCATTTTAAACTTTTAGATAATACAGACGGAGTTTCTTTAGAACGTATTGATCCAAATGGCCTATCTAGTAGTTCATTTAATTGGCATTCCGCAGCCGAATCAATTGGTTTTGCTAGTCCAGGAAGAAAAAACTCTCAGTATTTACCTGCACTAACAAATGGAAATTTTAATTTATCAAGTGACTTAATCTCACCAGACAATGATGGTTACCAAGATGTTGTTCAATTAAATTACCAGATGAGTGAGACAGGAATGCTGGGAAAAGTAACGATTTATGATGACCGGGGTCGTTTAATTCGTACGATATGTTCAAATGAATTATTAGGTACAGAAGGCACACTTTCTTGGGATGGATTAACAGATAACTTTGTTAAATCAAGTATTGGAGTATATGTTCTATTTTTTGAGGCTTTTTCAACAAATGGTAGTTTATTCTTTGCCCAAAGAAAAGCACTTACTGTCGCAGGAAAATTATAATTTTGTTTCTAAATTTTTTTATGAAAACAAGTTTCACAGTTCTTATTTTGCTTTTAGCAAGCACCTCTTTTTCCCAAAATTATAAAATGGCTCTTGGCTTTAAAGGAGGTTATCCAGGATATGGCTCTTTGAATGCTAAAAAGTCAATTTCAAAATCAGATTATTTAGAAGCTAGTATAGGTGGTTTTGGAAGAAATTCTTACAGTACTGGATTTCATGTAGAATTAGATTATGAGCGAATGCAGGCTTTAGAAGAAGGATTTTCTTTTTATTATGGCCTTGGTGCACTTTTAGGCATGACTTCAAATAGTAATGCAGCTTTTCTTCATCTTGCCCCAAAGGCATTATTAGGTTTAGAATATAATTTTGAAGATATCCCTTTAAATATTTCAATTGATACTGGTCCTTATCTTTTTGTTTCTCCTAACATAGGATTTATATGGGGCGGTGGTCTCGCCTTGCGCTATGCCATCAGATAAGCAACAATTTTCTCCAGGATCTAAAAATTGGATTCAAAAATACTTTCAACTCCTTGAAAACAAGGTTTTTTCTTTTGATTCTATTTCTGAAAACCATCAAAAAGAGGAGAGTTTTCAAAGTTTAGCTAGTAAAACAGGTTTGATTTATGGAGTTCCAACTAGTTTTATTTATTTCAGTAATATAAGTACCGACAAGTACACAACTGAAGAAAAATTAAAATTACTTCTTTTTGAAGCATTGTTGTATTCTTATTTGCAAAGTACAAAAGCGCCATTTGATAAAAATATCTTCCTCCAATTACTTCATTCTTTTTATTTTGAAAAAGAACAATCAAATTGGTTTAATAAAGTCTTTAAATCTTCTGACGTCGAACAGTTAGAAATTAAATTATCCAATCGTATTCGTGTTGAAACTACTATTTTTGAATCGAATTATTGGCTCAATTATTTATCAAATTGTTTTGTTTTCTTGGATGTAATTTTGTTCCAAGAGTTTTTAGACAAAAAAATACCCACCTTAGATTCAGAGTATTCAAACTATGTGTCTTTTGTAATGAAGGGGATTATTTATATGGCATATGAAGACTCTAAGATTGACGATAATGAACAGCGCTTATTGACTCATTTTTTGAATTGTTCGCAACTTGAAAAAGATGCTAGATTAAAAATGGAATTCTATATAAATAATGGAATTAATAAAAGTAATTTTAAAATATCAACTATTCAGAATCCACTTTTACACGGAATTACATTTGAATTGGGATTGTTAACAGCTCATAAATCACCTGAATCATATTTATTAGATAGAAAGTATCATTATGACTTTGGTGAATTTTTGTGTTTGTCTGAAAAAGATATAACTGAAGCGGAATTACGTTACGATTTATTTTTACTCAAAAAGCAGGATGAATCTCCCTCTATTTATTTTGATTCTAAATCTTCTTTACCTTTCCAAGGGTTTTCAAATCGATGGATTCGAATTTTAGGCCGAAATAAAGATAAGTTGATCACAGAATTAAAAGAAAGTAAAGAATTAGTTTCTTTGATAAAGAAATCTACAACAACAGAATTAACAAAAAAAGAGAAAGAACTTGTAAAGGACCAATTTATGGATATTCTGAAATCTGTTCCTTCGATTGGAATTTTTTTATTGCCGGGTGGCGCCTTATTATTGCCATTAATTTTAAAAATAGTTCCAGATTTAATGCCTTCTGCATTTAAGGAGAATGAATTGGATAATAAAAAAAAATAACCATGATCTGCACTATTCACACCTATTTATTAAATGATCTGTATTCTCAAGTATTAGCAGACTCTCAACATAATGGTGAACAAACTCCTGATAACAAGAAGTATGGATGGGAAGACGAATTACGTGTTTCTAGCTCAGTTCTTGAGGTAATACCATTAAAAGATAGTTCCTATTTATTAGCCGGTATCTCAGCAGATGGCAAGGATTTCTCTATAGAAGTACCAAATATGCGTTTGATTAAAATTATTTCCTCAGACGCTCCTGATTTATATGTTGGTGCCTCAGAAAGTATTATATCTGAAGTTCGAGTTGATAAGAATAAAAATCAATGGACTATCGAAATTTATATAAAGGATTTCGAGCCTATGGCAAATCCTATTCCTGGAATTTATATTGCATCAAAAGAATTTCCTAAGGAATTACTATTTTGATGCTGGAATTAAAAAATATATCTCATTCCTTCGATAAAACGATTTTAAAAAAGGTAAACCTTAAGTTGTTACCTGCAGAAATAATTGGCTTAGTTGGCAAAAGTGGTGCTGGAAAATCATCTCTCTTAAAAATCGCTGCGGGTTTATTAACACCAGATGAAGGAACACTTTTATTTGATTCCAAAAAATTACCAAGCGCTGCACAACTTTTAGTTCCTGGGTTTAAAGACTTCTCAATTGTAAACCAAGATTTTAAATTAGATTTATACCATACTGTTGAGGAAAACATTCGTGAATCAATTTTATTTTTACCAACAAACCAAAGAGAAAAGAGGGTTTTACAGTTATTAAAATTGTTTGAGTTAACAAAAATACAAGCTGTAAAATCTAATTTGATTTCTGGAGGCGAACAACAACGCTTGGCGATTGCACGTGCAATTTCAAACAAGCCAAAAGTCTTATTTCTAGATGAGCCTTTTGGTCATTTAGATGCGACTTTACGCAGAAAATTAAGCAATCATTTATTAAATCTTCGGGATAAAGAGGGCGTAAGTATAGTTTTGGTTTCCCATGAAGGTCAAGATGTTCTTGGCTTGTGTGATTCCATTTGTCTACTTCGTAATGGATTATTAAGTAAAAAATATAGTCCAACAGAATTATATTATAAAAATAAAAATAATCCTCAGGCCTTTCTTTTTGGTCCTTTAAATAGTATAGAAATTAAGGGAGAGAAAATAACCTTCAGACCAGACGAATACCAAATTTCTGATTCAAATGGTATTTGTTTGTCTTATATTCGTTCAATTTTTGTAGGTTCGCTTTATCACAATTATTTTAAAACAGAAAAGCAAGAAGAAATAATTTTGTATAGCTTTGACAAACAACATGACCTCAGATACATCAGACTTATCTCAAAAAAATAAAAAGCAACCTTGGTTCGCATTTTTAAGTGTTTTAAAAGATTCGATTGTAGGTTATTTTTCTGAAGGGGCATTCTTTCACGGCGCTGCTTTAGCTTATTATACTCTATTCGCATTTATTCCTATTGTCTATTTGAGCACTTCAATATTTGGTCGAGTGGTAGGAAAAGATCAAATGCAAAAAATCATTGAGGATCTACTTCAAAATCAAATTGGAATTTCTGATACTAAAGGTATAATGGAATTTTTAAACAGTGTAAATTTTGATAAGCCCAGTCTTCTCCTTGAAATAGTAAGTATTGGAATATTACTTTATGGCTGCTCAGCATTTTTAGTTTCTCTAAAGAGAAGCATCAATGAATTCTTTGATATTAGTAAAAAGAAAAGAAAGGAAGAAAATATTTTAATGAGCATAATTGGATTCCGATTCTTATCAGTTGCTTTTTTAGCATTATTTGCATTTATAATCATACTTTTTTATTTTATGCAAGTTTTTATTTTTTCAGCTTTAACTAATTGGTTTCATTATAAAAATGGCTTTGTAGATTTTACCTTAGAGTTTTTTCAGCAGCTCATCTCAATTTTTAGTAATATTTTGATTTTTACCATTGTTTTTAAATACATACATGACGGTTTTGTTCCCATAAAATTGGCGATAAAAGGAGCTTTTGTAACTTCAGTTTTATTGTTTCTAAGCCAATTATTAATCAAGTATTACCTACATAATTATTTTTTCCTAGGAAATATGGGTATTGCAGGATCTCTTTTTATTTTCTTAGCTTGGGTGCATTATTCTGCACAAATTGTATTTTTTGGAGCGAAATTTACTGCTGTTTTAGCTGAACGGGACGGAATAAAAATCAAATAAGCGCTATAAAAATCCTGGCGGTTTTCTAAACTCAATTTTAGCATCCTTAAAAATAGAAGATGTATTTCTGATACTTAGTAAAAAACTTCTATTTCCGCCTACTGGGACATAATAAAAGGATAATGCCCAGCAGTGTAAATTTCTATTTAATGAAATAAATGCGTTTGTTAATTTTAACGAATTTACATTGATGTTTAAATTCCCTGAAATATTCCATTTTTTTGTAAAACTCACATCACCATTCATTACTAAGGTTTGTGTCTGAAAAAACTTCTCTTTAGATAAATTAGATATTGCTTGATTAGCATTTAATGAATAAACGTGCGAAAGGGAAATTTTCCAAGGGATGTCAAAATAAATAGCTTGCTCAGGATGTAGTGCAAAATAATTGAAGTCACTGTCCCAATTTGTATTCCTTTGTTCTCCACTTTCAGCAATTTTAGCCCGAGAACTTTTTGGAGCTAGTGTAATAGAAGTCGTCAAACTTGTATTTAAAATCCTTCCAATTCCCTGTCCTTTGGCACTTGCATATGCACCTGTTGTTTTCCCACTTATTGTATCCCAAGAGTAGGGACTGAAAGTTGCATTAGACACGAAATTTATCCATGATGCTGGACTGATTCTCAAATTCATAGCGATATTAGAGAGCTGCATAGAATCTTTTAAAAAATCATAGAATCCTGTTAGAGAAAATTGATCGATTAAGCGAATTTTTTTGAATCCTGTTAGTGTATCTTTCTCTGATTTAACTTTTAACTCTAAAGAATTATTTAATCCAAATGTTAGGAGCGAAGAAGCTTGAGTATTTCCTGCAGTATAGACGCTTCTTTCAAAAGGAGAATAAACAATTGTATTTTGATTTACACCAGCATTAGAAGTTATCAAAGAATTTAGTTTTGGTACGTATCGGTATCCAATACTAGGTGTCATTAGATGCCTCATTAGGGGCTTATATTTTCCAATTACTCGAAAATAGGAGTATAGAATACTTGTCATATTTATACTCATGTTGAATTCTTGAGCCATTCCCAATCTCCTTAAGGTATCAATATTTGTATTGTTTGTAGTGGAATTGTATGTTTTTTCAATTTGTTGAAAGTTGATTTTATTACCATAATTCATAATAGGATTGATCTTTACTGTATTCCTAAATAGGCCCATTGTCGTCTGTAAAGTTGCATTCTGAGAAACACCATTAAAAAATTCTCTTGAAATAGCTCCAAAATCAGCTTGTTGAATTAACGAATCCTTAAATGTAGAACGATTCTGTGCTTCCATGTTATAACTTATTCCAATTCTTGAAATGGTTTTCTTAAATTCCGTATTATTGATTTTAAAACTATTTTTAAATGGAAAAATACGTGTTAGATTGGCATTAATTATGGGACTAATTAAGGAAATATTTTTAGCCAATGAATTTTGACGAACAGAGATTTTCATACCCATCGTTAAGGGCTTTCCGGGAAATAATCGATTGATATTGATATCAGAATTAAAACTATTGTTAAAATATTCAGGGTTTATCGGGTCTAAGTTATTCTTGGAATTGTTGTCAGAAATAAAATTTACGTTTGAAGAGAAATCCCAATATGGATTTGATTTTACTTCTTTTCTATGCGACCAATTTACACTTACCTTATTGTTATTTTGATTGCTTGGAAATCCCGACCGAAATTGCTGAAATCCTAATGAAATTTTACCTGAAAAACCATATTTTTTTGCGTAATCTAAGTCGTTTCTCAAACCCCAACTTCCTCTACTATATAAGTTTCCATATATAGATGTTTGTAAATTATCGTTAATCGGAATGTAGTATCCTAAATTCTGAAGTCCAAATCCAAATTGGGATAAAGGAACAAATTCAGGAAATAATAGTCCAGATGTTTGCCTTTTTTGATTAGGTATAATTAAAAAGGGTATACCAAGTGGAGTTGGTATACCATTAATATATAGATTCAAGGGGCCTGACACAATTCTTTCATTGGGAATAATTATTGCCTTTGATAATTGAAAATGATAGTGAGGATTAATTAAATCACAGGTGCTTAACTTTCCTTGTTTTAGATGAATTTCATTGTTAGAATGTTGTTTTGCATCCATCATTTGAAAAAAAAATTCATCTTGTTTAATTGTTAATTCTTTCAAGAAGCCTTTTTTTGTCTTCATATTATAGCGTATTGTTTCGCTAACAACTGCTTCATTACCATTAGTAAAACTTGGTAATTCAATTTTATTACTGTCTTTATCAAAACGATAAGAAGCCTTTATTTCATTTTTTTCTAAATCAATCCAGACGTAACCCGCAGTGATAATAACATCGTCTACCTGAACTTTAGCATTGCCAGATAAGTAAACTTCCCTAGTCTTTATATTTGTATGAATTGTATCATTAGCACTATATTTAATTACATTTCCTAATAAATTATTTTTGCTAATCACTGTATCTTTTATCGGTATTTGCGCTATCAAATTAGAAAAAGAAAGCATTATTAACAATGCAACGAAGAAAAGTTGTTGAATTAATTTTTTGCAGTCCACTTCTATGCTATAAGTTTGTTATATGAAATATTGTTGTGTAAAGTTACCAATTTTCAGTGTGTTAAATAACAACGGCTCAGTTTCTAAACTATTTGCTCTTTTATTTTTTATTTTCTCTATTCTCTATTCACCTTATACGTTTTCTCAACAAATTAAAACTGTCGTAATCGATGCTGGACATGGTGGGAAAGATCCTGGATGCCATGGTAATTTTGCATCTGAAAAAGAAGTATGTCTATCTATGGCCTTGAAATTGGGAGCTTTGATTAAGGAGAAGTTTCCAGAAATAAAAATAATCTATACACGTGATAAGGATGTATTTGTAGAATTAATTGAACGAGCTAATATTGCAAACCGTGCTAAAGCAGACTTATTTATCTGTATTCACGCCAATGCAGCTAGCGAAGCAGCATATGGAACGGAAACTTATGTCTTAGGCCTCCACAGAACTGAAGCTCAACAAAAAGTTGCGGAAAGAGAAAATTCTATCATTGCTTTAGAAGATGACAAAGGCGCAAAATACAATGAAATTGATCTTTCAACTGATGCCATTATTATTCGCCAACTTCAGTTAAAGGTGTTTTTAGACCACTCTATTATGTTTGCAGAAAAATTGCAAGTGGAGTTTAAAAAGTTTGGGAGATATGATAGAGGAGTTAAACAAGCAGGATTCCTAGTTCTTTATAAAACTACTATGCCAAGTGTATTAATAGAAACTGGGTTTTTAACGAATCCAAACGAAGAGAAATTTTTGGGGAATGTGTCAGGACAAAAAAATATGGCAGAGTTGATGTTTCAAGCATTTGAAAAATATCGAAATCAAATCGAAGGAAAAAACACAACTCTCGATAAAGTAGATGAGCCTAATTTAGAGAAAAATACTTCTGAAATTATAGCTGAAAATGATTCAAATGCTATAATTTTTCGAGTTCAAATTGAGTCATCTGAAAAACAAATAACTTCTAATGCTAAGATATTCAAAGACTTAAATATATTCGCATATAAACAAGATATATTTTATAAGTATTGTACTGGTGTATTTCCAAATGATCTTGAGGGAGCTAAAAACCTAAAAAAAAGCTTAATTGAAAAAGGATATAATAATGCTTTTGTTGTAGCTTTCTTGAACGGAGAAAGAATTAGTATTGAAAAAGCTATTAATTTAGCTAAAAATTTAAAAAAATGAAGTTTGCGAAAGAATTAAAAGTAGGACTCATTGCAATAGTATGCATCATTATTTTAGTGATAGGGGTTAACTTTTTAAAAGGCATTAACCTTTTTGCCTCTGAGACTGACTATCAATCTTATTTCCCAAATTCTGGAATGCTTTCCGTTTCAAATAACGTTACTCTTAATGGCGTAATAGTTGGTAAGGTTAAAAATATTGTATATGTACCTCAAAATTCCATTGACCGTCGCGTTAAAATCACTTTCACCCTTGACAATAAAAACATTCTTTTACCTAAGGGAACAATTATAGAAATAGGCTCACTAGATTTATTTAGTAAAGGCATGCTAATTCAAATACCATTAGATATATCGAAAGGAAATTATAAGCCTGGACAAACTATTCCAGGAAGAGTATCTGTTGATATTCTCTCTCAAGTTAAGTCTTATGCAGACCCTATTTCTCAGAAGTTGCAAGGGATGATGGTTTCGGTTGATAAAATGATCACATCTTTTTCTTCTTTTTGGGATACATCAGCAACTACTCAAATTGAAGGAAGTTTAAATCGATTAAAGTTAACTATCGAAAAATTTGGAAATGTTGCAAATGAAATTCAGGGCTTTGTTGCATCTGAAAAATTACAATTTTCGAGAATTATGACAAATGTTGAGGGAATTACAGAAAATTTAAGAAAAAATAATGACCAAATAACTGCTATATTAGGAAATGCAGAGAAAATAACAGACGATTTTATTACTACAGATTATAAAACTGTTGTTCTAAACGCTAATACTGCTCTTGAAAAGTTTAACTTGATACTCGAAAATATTGACAATGGGAATGGTACTTTGTGGAAGTTGATAAATGATGATAAATTATATAATGATTTAGTTGAAACGAACAATGAACTACAAAATCTTGTTACAGATATAAGAATTAATCCTGAGAGGTATATTAATTTTTCGTTAATTGGCAGAAAGAATAAAGGTGTTGTATTAACTCCAGAGGAAGAAATCAAATTAATTAATTTATTGGATAGTATTCCAGATTAATTTTGTTTATGGTTAAAATTATTATCTTTTCCCTACTTGTAATTGTTGGATTCGGTTTCTTTGGATACAACATTTGGAAAGTTAGAAGTAATATTCTTTTGGGAAGAGATGTTAAGCGTTCTGATAATTTTTGGCAACGTTTAAAGCTAATGACATTGGTGGCATTTGGACAAAAAAAAATGTTTTCAAAACCTATTCCTGCATTTCTCCATCTTGCTTTATATGTCGCCTTTGTAATCACTCAAATTGAATTAATTGAAATTATTGCTGATGGTCTTTCTGGAGGACATCGTTCATTAAGTGTTTCTTTGGGAGGATTTTATACTTTCATGATAAGTTTTATTGAGATTTTATCTGTTCTAGCTTTTATTGCCACAATTGCTTTCTTGGCGCGAAGAAACATGTTGAAAGTCCCTCGCTTAAGGATGAGTGAATTAAAAGGATGGCCTACGAAAGATGCGAATTTAATCCTGATTTTTGAAGTAATTTTATTAGTCTGTATTTTTACGATGAATGGTGCTGATGAAGCCGCTCATGTATTGAGTTCAAATTCCAGTTATGGATTTACAGTAAGTCAATTTATTGGACCTGTATTTTTTGGCGGAATAAAATCAATAGAAACCCTTCATTTATTAGAACAAATAGGGTGGTGGGGACACATTATCATGGTCTTCATTTTCTTAAATTATCTCCCGTACTCTAAGCATTTTCATATTCTTTTAGCTTTTCCAAACACCTATTATTCTAATCTCGAAAAAAAAGGAAAATTTACCAATTTAGAATCCGTTACAAGTGAAGTTAAGTTAATGCTTGACCCAAGTGCAGATCCATATGCTGTAGCAGTTGATCCAAATGCAGTTCCATTGAGATTTGGTGTAAAAGATGTAACAGATTTAACTTGGAAAAATCTTCTTGACGCCTATACTTGCACGGAATGTGGTCGCTGTACTTCTGCCTGTCCTGCTAATCAAACTGGTAAATTACTTTCTCCAAGAAAAATCATGATGGATACACGAGATCGCATGGTTGAAGTAGGGAATAATCAACGGAAATTTGGTAAAGATTTTGACGATGGAAAAAGTTTATTGCATTCCTATATTTCCGAAGAAGAAATTTGGGCCTGTACAAGTTGCAATGCCTGCGTGGAAGAATGTCCTATTAATATCGATCCGCTTTCGATCATAATCGACTTAAGAAGATTTTTGGTAATGGAAGAATCAAAGATGCCAACAGAATTAACAGGGATGTTGACGAATATAGAAAACAATGGTGCTCCATGGCAATTTTCACAGAGCGACCGCTTAAATTGGGCAAATGAAGAGTAATTTAGTATCAAATGATTTAATTCAGATAAATGAAAATGGGAAAGCTCTTTCACCTATTTTGCCTGAACATATAAAAAATTACCTTATCGATATTGATGGAACAATTTGCGATGATATTCCAAATGAAGAACCAGAAAGAATGGCTACTGCCGCTCGTTATGATGACGCTTTAGAGACAATTAACACATGGTTTAATGAAGGGCATATTATCACTTTTTTTACTTCTAGAGTAGAAGAACATAGAATTGTTACGGAACTGTGGCTCAAGGAAAATGGATTCAATTATCATGTTTTGTTAATGGGAAAACCAAGAGGAGGAAATTATCATTGGATTGACAATCATATAGTACGTGCTACTCGTTTTACAGGAAAATTTACCAGTATGATTGAAAAAAGTACAAATATTCAAGTTTTTGAAGAATAAGATATGAGTTTACATGTTCCTACAATGTCTGAAATGATTGCCAAAGGTGAAACGCCAGAAATTCTCTTTTGGGTTGGTTGTGCAGGAAGTTTTGATGATCGAGCAAAGAAAATCACAAAAGCTTTGGTTAAAATATTAAACCATTGCAAGGTGAATTTTGCAGTTCTTGGAACAGAAGAAAGTTGTTCTGGTGATCCTGCAAAACGCGCTGGAAATGAGTTTACTTTTCAAATGCAAGCAATGATGAATATTCAAGTATTAAATGGATATGAGGTAAAAAAAATTGTTACTGCCTGTCCACATTGCTTTAATACCTTAAAAAATGAATATCCTGAATTAGGAGGTGAATATGAAGTTGTTCATCACACACAATTAATTCAAGATTTAATTAATACGGGCAAATTAGCATTGGAAGGCAGCGAAACCTACAAAGGAAAAAAAATCACTTTTCACGATCCCTGTTATTTAGGTCGAGCAAATGATGTCTATGAAGCACCAAGGAGTTTGATTGAAAAATTAGATGCAGAATTGGTAGAAATGAAACGCTGTAAATCAAAGGGTTTATGTTGCGGAGCAGGTGGTGCACAAATGTTTAAAGAAGCAGAACCAGGGACAAAAGAAATAAATATCGAGCGTACTGAGGATGCCTTGGAAACAGCGGCCGAAATTATTGCAACTGGATGTCCGTTTTGTAATACTATGATGACAGACGGCATTAAAAATGTTGAAAAAGAAGATGCTATAAAAGTTTTAGATGTAGCAGAATTAATAGCCAATGCAGCAGATCTTTAAATCACTTTTTCCTGAGTTGCCTGATTCAAGTCGCATTTGGTTGCACCTTGCTAATAGAAAATTAGTAGCCTCAGAGGAGCAATTTTTAAAAGAGGAATTAACTGTATTTCTTGATAGCTGGTCTGCTCACGGCAAAAGATTACAATGCAATGCAAATTTACTTTTTTCGCAGTATTTAATCTTTTCAGTAGATGAAAATATCGAATCTGCCTCTGGATGTTCAATTGACTCCTCTGTTCATTTTGTAAAACGAATGGGCTCAGAATTAGGTATAGATTTTTTTACGCGACTGGAAGTCTTAGTGGTAGAAGGAAATGAAACACGCTTACTTTCTTATTTTGATGCGGTAGCTCAAAAAGTACCTTTTATAAATCCACAGATAACGCAGTTGTCCGAATTGAGGTCAATGGAATGCTAATCTAAAATCTCTTTTAAACGAATAAGTGCTTCCACTTTTTCAGCATTTCCAATTTGTTGATAGGAAGCGATTAAGTTATTGATCATTCGCAATATAATACTGGTATTTGAGCAGGGCTCAAAAAAAGTGCGTTCATAGCTTAATTTGAGTTCATCCAAAAAAGATTTAATTTCTGCAGCATCAAAAACACTGCCCTTGGAGAACGCGTTAATGTAAAATAATACGCCATATTCATTTTGGGTATTACTTAAAAATCCTGTTCCTTTATCATCCATATAAGCCAAAATAAAATGATTCGGCAAGTTCACACCATAAATGGGAAGATCTAATTTTTGAGCAATAATACTGTAAATTAAACTGATTACTAAAGGATTTCCTTTTTTACTTTCCATTACAACATTGATGCAGGAATTAACTGGCGAATAATAATTTTTTGTGTCACCCTGAAAATGATGCATTCCAAAGAAGATACGATTGAAGATTTTTACCTGTTCATAAGCTGTCTGATTATCATTTAATTCAAGCCAAATATCTTTTCGGATAGCTTGTATTGAATTATATATTTGAGAATCATCTAAATCTGGATATTGGAATTTTGCGATAATTATCGCGCCTTCTAACAAATCTTTCTCAGATGAGGCCGTCCATTCAAGTAATTGATTTTTTATGACTTCAAATTGGATATCTTGAATGATATTTTCAATTCTTGTTTGAAAAATTAATCCATAATAATCATTTTCCCAAGATTGTTCCAAATAAGGAATTGCATCAGGTCCAAATTGTATTAATTGTCCTCGCACGTGCTCAAATATAGAGTCATCTGGATCATCAATTAATTTTACTAAGGCTTGTATAGAAGAATTATCTAAAGTCATTACTTTGCAAAGTTATGCTGAAGGACTTTTTGATTTTTAAGAAAATTAAATCTTTATCAATGTTCAAATGTTAATTTTGAAACTATCGTTTTTCTTGTAAATGTGAAGAACAAAATCTTGTTGAAAAGACGAAAAATTATTTGAGTATTCATTTTCGTACTAGTAAAATATTTTATTGTTAAAAATCAAGATTTCAATCGAAGTGAGAACTATTTAGTGAATATTAGCGAACACTATACGGCCTTGAATTTCATGGTTTTTGCTACTGAGCTGAAACTGTTAATTTTTAAAATTTCTGCAAGAACATTTTTGAAAAATTTTAGTTTCAGAAAGGAGTTATCTTGTTCGAAATGAGTTGTAAGTAGTTGTAAAATAATGATTTGCGAACAAAATGGAAATTCAGAGCCTTGACTTTTTTGTTTCTTTTTTTGTCAAGAAAAAAAGAAAGGAAAATAGAATAATTTCTTAAATTGAGATTATTGTTCGCGTTTTGAATATGATTAGTGGTTCGAAAGCGTACACTCAAAAAATTATTTTTAGGAGAATCAAATAACAGCGTAAATGATTTTTAAAATCGCTTCTTCTTCTTTAATCGCATCGTTTTTTATTTTTTCAGCTTTTGCCAAAATTTCTTGTTTAAATGCCTCATCTTTTAGTTCTGCTGCATTAATTCGCACATTCATATATGCACCAATAACCGCACTTCTTGCGCACAAAGCACCTACACCTGCATCGCTTATTGAATTTGGATTTCCTATCTCCGCCATTGCTTTTATTATTGGGAAAGAAGAATAAGCTAAAATCATTGTCTTAAGCGGAACTTCAGTTGCATATTTTGTAGCATTTTGAATTGCTTCAGAGCGAAATTTTACTTCTTGCTCAGAGGATTTGGGCAGTGAGAATGCCTCCATTATTTTATTAAATGCATTAGTGTCTTCATCAACTAAGTACAATAATTCATCTTTTATCTTTTGACCTTTTTCAGCCCAAGCGCTAAATTCTTTCCATCGATCATCCCAAGCTCTTTTGTGTGCTGAAAGATTTGCGACCATTGTTGCTAGTGAAATTCCAAGTGATCCCATGTATGCTGCAATTGACCCTCCTCCTGGAGCTGGCGATTCACTTGCAGTTTCATTTGCAAACTCTTGTAATGATAAATTAATAAGTTTGTCTTGTTTTTCCTCGTTTAGTAAGTATTCAATAATTTTTTTCTCTGGTATAAATTCTGAAAGTTCATCAAGGCCTAGTGATTTTACTGCAATATGAATTATTTCTTTTTCGCTAACGCCAACACTTCGTTGTTGTTTTTCTAAAAAATACCTTCCTGCATCCAGCAGAGACTTTAAAGGAATCAAACCAACCAATTCTGAGCCAGTAACACGAACACCTCTTTCATTTGCTTTCTTACAAACTTCATCAAACGCAATATGTATGGGAGTAATATTTACGTTTGTAAGATTCATGCTGATTTGAGCTACGCCATATTCTTCAATAAACCAACCAATAGCCTTTACGGATTTTAGTGTGCCAGGCTGTACTATTTCTTCACCTTTTTCATTTTGGATTTTTCTCCCTGATTCCCGAACATCAAAAGCAATAGCATTTGCTCGTCTCGTGGATGTTGTATTCAGATTTATATTGTATGCAACTAAAAAATCTCTAGCGCCAATTACTGTTGCACCGCTTTTAGCATTAAAAACTGGCTTTCCAAAATCTGGAGCCCACTCACTCAAAAGAATTTTTTTAGAAAAACCTTCGTATTCGCCTGCACGAATAATAGAAAGATTCTTGCGTTCTGGATTTTTTTGAGCAGCTTCATAAAGATATACGGGAATAGCCAATTCATTTCCTACGCGCTCACCCAATTTTTTTGCCCACTCAGCGGTTTCTTCCATTGAAATATTTGCCACAGGAATTAAAGGACAAACATCTGTTGCTCCCATTCGTGGGTGTTCACCTGTATGTTTGCGCATATCAATTAGCTCTGCAGCTTTTTTTATAGCGCGGAATGCTGCTTCAATAACTGAAATTGGTTCTCCAACAAAAGTAACAACTGTTCTATTAGTTGCTTTCCCAGGATCTACATCTAGAAGACGAACTCCTTCAACACTTTCAATTTCATTCGTGATCTGTTTAATTATACTCATGTCAGAACCTTCACTAAAGTTCGGAACACATTCTATTATTTGTTTCATACCACAAATTTAATTTTATTTTTGTCTCTTAAAGAACTCCTTTTAGATTTGACACTTCAGAGAAAAGATTTTGAGTTCAAGAAGTCTTTTTTATTTATTTTAGGATATCTAATATAAAGTTTGGTGCAGCTATCGGTCGCATAGTTTTTGCATCGACAAACACCAAAGTAGTTGTGGCGCTTAGTAAAAGAATTTCTTCTTCATTATAAATTTCATAGTTAAAGAAAATTCGAGCTCCTTTAAGATCGCTAATTGTAGTTTTAATTTTTAGAAGGTCATCATATTTTGCTGGGTGAAGGTATTTGATGCTTAATTCTGAAACCGGCAATAAAATCCCTAAATCCTCAAGTTCTTTGTAGACAATTTTGTTTTCTCTTAAAAGTTCAACGCGACCAAGCTCTAAAAATGCAGCATAATTCCCGTAATAACAGAAGCCCATTTTGTCTGTTTCGCTGTATCTCACTCTAACAAAATGAGCGCCTTCAAATTTTCTAAGCATTTTTATAATTTTATTTTTTTTATTTAACAATTAGTAGAACAGTAAGTTAATATTTTTAACTACTTTCGAAAGTACATATTAATGTAAAAAAAACACGATTAAATTTAAACAAGTAAAAAAAACTATAAAGTCAATAGCAAATCGATTTTTTTTTTAACTTTTTTATACAAATCTTTGTACTCTCCAAAAAAATACGCTTTGAAAGTGTTTTTTTATCACTTTTTTAAAGTAAAAATAAACTGTTTATAAAATTCAATTATGATTAAAAGTCACGAAGGTGTATGGGAGTCTTGTTTAAAGTTAATCAAAGACAACATCTCTCTACAAGCATTCAAAACATGGTTCGAACCAATTGTTCCAATTAAATTAGAAAACAACATTTTAACGATCCAAGTCCCCTCACATTTTTTTTATGAATGGTTAGAAGAACATTATATTCAGCTGCTTCGAAAAGTTGTTAAAAAAGAAATAGGCAACGAAGGGAGTTTAGAATACAGTATTGTTATGGAAAATAATTCAAATTCTTCAAGTCCTTACACTGTTAAAATCCCAACAAACAATACTAGCTCCTTAAAAAACGCTCCTATTAATATGCCGATTAACACAAATGAGAAGCAAATTCGCAACCCATTTATTATTCCAGGCTTAAAGAAGGTAAATATTGAATCTAATTTAATCGCATCTCATACATTTGAAAATTTTGTTGAGGGTGAATGTAATCGTTTGGCCCGTGCATCTGGTTATGCTGTCGCAAATAAACCAGGCGGGACAGCTTTTAATCCTCTATTAATTTATGGCGGTGTTGGTTTGGGAAAAACACATTTAGCGCATTCAATTGGAATCGAGATAAAAGATAATTTTCCCAATAAAACAGTTTTGTATGTGCAATCTGAAAAATTTGCACATCAATTTATAGATGCTATAAAGAATAATACTACCAATGATTTTGTTCATTTTTATCAAATGGTGGATGTTTTAATTATTGACGACGTTCAATTTTTTACTGGTAAAGAAAAAACCCAAGATGTTTTCTTTTCAATTTTCAATCACTTGCACCAAAATGGAAAGCAAATTGTTTTAACATCAGATAAAGCGCCCGTAGAAATGCAAGGAATGGAGCAACGTCTTCTTTCTCGCTTCAAGTGGGGTTTATCTGCAGATTTAGGAACACCTGATCTTGAAACCCGAATTGCAATTTTGGAGAAGAAAATGTACGGAAGCGGAATTGAGTTGCCTAATGAGGTTGTTGAATATTTAGCTTACTCAATAAATACAAATATCCGAGAAATTGAAGGTGCCTTAAATACACTTTTAGCACAGGCTTCACTTAATAAGAAAGCAATTACTTTGGAACTTGCAAAGCAAATGGTTGACAAATTTGTTCGAAGTACAGCTCGTGAAGTTTCTATAGAATACATTCAGAAAGTAGTTTGTGATTACTTTGATTTGCCAATTGAAATGCTAAAATCTAAAACGCGGAAGCGTGAAGTTGTTCAAGCAAGACAAATTTCAATGTATTTCTCTAAAAAGATGACAAAATCATCACTTGCAAATATAGGTGCTCACTGTGGTGGAAAAGACCATGCTACCGTTCTTCATGCTTGCCGAACAGTTGTTAATTTATCTGAGACAGATAAACAATTCCGAAATTATTTAGAGGAGTTAGAGAAAAAATTGACGATTCATTAATTTGTGAAGCAAGAGTCAAACTATTCATTGCGAATTTTAATGGTCTGTTTGGGTAACATTTGTCGCTCTCCTATCGCCGACGGTTTATTACGCAGAAAAGTAAAAGAAAACAACTTAAATATTCTTGTTGACTCTGCGGGAACTGCTGCTTATCATATTGGTAAAGCACCTGATTCGAGAATGTGCTCAACAGCAGAAGAGTTTGGCACAAATATCAAAAATTTAGTAGCTAGAAAGCTTACAATAAATGATTTTGATGATTTCGATATTATCTATGCAATGGATGATGCTAATCGACAAAATATTTTAAGTTTAGCAAGAAATAATTCTGATAGAAAAAAAGTACGGTTAATTTTAGATGAATTAGATTCCAATTCAAATCTTTCAGTTCCTGACCCTTATTATGGCAGCTTAGAGGATTTTAAAGCTGTTTATGAATTAGTAGAAAAAGTAACTTCAGTTATCATAATGAAAATTAAAAATGGAGAAATTAGGTAAATTATTTTTGATTCCAAATACCTTAGGAGGAGAATCTATATCGGACATAATCCCAGATGATGTTATAAAATCAACAATTCTATTGCGCCACTTTGCAGTCGAAGAAATTAAATCTGCCAGACGTTTGCTGCGAAAAATGGACCGCCAATTTCCAATTGATGAATGTCATTTCACACTCATGAATAAGCATTCTAAAGAATCGGATTGTATGAAGGTGCTCCTCAAACTAACAAATGGTGAGGATGTTGGAGTTATTTCTGAAGCAGGTTGCGCCGGAATTGCAGATCCTGGAGCTGAATTAGTTTTTTTAGCTCACAGTCAAGGAATTCAAGTTGTTCCTTTTGTTGGACCTTCTTCTATATTTTTGGCATTAATGGGTAGTGGATTTTCAGGACAGCATTTTACCTTTCATGGCTATTTACCAAAGGAACGAAAAGACCGAATTCGAAAAATGAAAGATATGGAAATGGATACTCGGCGCCATGGTGGGACACATATTTTTATGGATACTCCATTTCGAAATATGAATGTTTTAGAAGATTTATTGAATGAATTAATAGATACCACTCAATTGTGTATTGCTTCTAATTTAACAATTCACAATGCATTGATTCAAACTCATTCAGTAATTGAATGGCGAGAAAAAGCCTATGACTTGAGTAAAATTCCAACTGTTTTCTTAATTGGAACAGGTCAATGACTTTGACATTATATCTAAAAATTATACCAATAGTATTTTTTTTATTTTTAATTTTACCAAAAAAAATGAATTTCTCCTTATCCTTTTTTACATTTTTATTTCTAGCTGTTTCACCTTTATTTTTAGCTCAGACTAAGGATGAATCCGAAATACCATTTGAAGAACCAAAAACATTTTCCTCTTCTCGAATAATAAATGGCCATTCCAATGAAACGCTTTCAAAAGGTACATATGAAATGAGAATTGAGCATCGCTTCGGGGATTTTTCAGGACCAAATGGTGGATACCAAAATATGTTTGGTTTTGATTACCTCTCAGACATGAGAATAGCAATAGAATATGGCGTAAGTGATAAATTCATGCTTGGATTAGGAAGATCTAAAGGAACAGGAGCTCCTTATCGCTCGCTTTTAGATGGATTTTTAAAATACAAAGTCCTTGAGCAAAAAAAAGGCATTATGCCTCTTTCTATGACTGTGATTTCAGGTTCTAGTTTTACCTACATGAAAAGTTCAACCCTTGAATCTGATGTTAGTTTTTTTCCAAAAGCTTCTCATCGACTAGCTTATTTTACTCAGCTTAATTTAGCAAAACATTTTGGTGAGCGATTTTCCCTTGCTCTTGTTCCAACGCTTCTTCACCGAAATTATGTTACACAAAATGACCAAAATACACTATTTGCTCTTGGAAGCGCATTTCGTTTGAAAATTAGTAGTCGCTTTGCAATACTTGCTGAATACTATCATGTTTTTCACAATGAACAATTTCGCCCTTCAAGTTTTTATAAGAATAGTCTAGGAATTGCTTTGGAGTGGTTTACTTTTGGGCACAACTTTACTGTCAATTTTACTAATTCTGGTGGTTTAGGTGAAACTCAATTTATACCTTACACTACAGAAAATTGGTTGAAAGGGCAATTTAGGTTCGGTTTTTGTGTAGCTCGTAAATTTTAATCTTTAAACTATGAAAAAATATTATCTTATCATTTCTTACATTTTTTTACTTGTTATAAGTACTTCTCTAGCTTTTCTTCCAATAGATCGTTTTGAAATTACAGACGCTTTCGCTCTTAAATTTAAGAGTGCAGATCCTTCAGGTTCTTTCAAAAAAATGGAAGGCACAATAGATTTCAACGAGCAAAGTTTAGAGACATCAAAATTTAATTTCTCAATCGCGATTTCGTCAATAAAAACAGGTAATGGTATGCGAGATAAAAAAGCTCAAACAGAAGAATGGTTTGATGCCAAAAAATACCCGAATATCAAGTTTGTATCAAAAACAGTAGAAAAAGAAGATGATTTATATAAAATTACAGGTGACTTAACGCTCAAAGGGACAAGCAAAGTTTATGTTGTAAAGGCTAAGAAAAGCGGGTCTGGAAATGCTATTTCTTTTTCTGGAAGTATTAATGTAAATAGAATGGATTTTAACATTGGTAAAAAGAGTGATGTCGTTCCAGATATTATGAAAGTTTCTTTTAATCTTCCTGCAGAAAAAAAATAACATGTTTAAGTCCTATTTTCTTTTGGGTTTAGTAGTTTCCTTAATTTCATCTCTCGGAGCAGCTGTTTATGTGACAAAATACTATGAGGAAATGGCAAACTTTTCTCTGATACTTCCTCTTTGGAAAATTATAGCAACTTATTTTACTCTAGGACTAAGCGTATCCGGTTTATGTTTTCTCAGTAATCGATTAGCACAAAAATTCGGCACTATCATATTTAATATAGTTCTTGTTTTTGCAACTCTAAGTAGCATTCTATTTCCAATAATGAAGGAAGATTTTCCAGAGACATTAGAAATGACTGAATTTTATCCTGGATTTGTAATTCCTTTGTACTTTATTTTTCCACTTTTTTGGCTAGCCCTTTCACCACTAATCAAAAAAAATGAAATCTAGCATATTTATACTTTCTCTATTAATTTTTTGTAGTTGCAAAAAAGATAAAGCTGAATTTTATGCAGATGCTAATTGTTCAGATACGGTTTCTTTTAACGATGAAATTCTACCACTCATTCAGAATAATTGTGCAGGCTGTCATGACAATCAGAATGGTTATTCTTTTACAAATCATGCAAATATTTCATCTAATTCTTCTGCAATTATTGGTGCAATGAGAAATAGTGGTTATAAGTTGATGCCAAGAGATGGCTTTAATATTGGATATGCATTGCCAGACAGTGTTATTCAACGTGTAGAATGCTGGATAAATCAAGGCAAAAAAAATAATTAATTAAATTTAAAATAATAAAACATGAAAAAAATCGCATTTATTATCTCATTAGGATTTACATTTTCTGGAATAGCACAAACAGCAGGGACATTATCATTTAGTTTTAATGAAGTAAGTAAACCAGCTTCTGCAACGTATAATAATTATGGTAAACACGTTCTTGCGGTTTGGATTCAATCAGATTTAGGTCAATTTGTAAAAACAATATCTAGAAATGTTGGCTCGGTTACAAGAGATCATTTACAAACTTGGGCGGTTAATTCAGGTGGTGCTGCATCAAATGCAATTGCTCCAAACTGCAATGTTGTTAGTGCAACCACTGGTGCGACTTTAGCAAGTTTTGGTAATAGATCTGTTACATGGGATGGAACTGATGTTAATGGGAATCTTCTCCCTGATGGTATTTATAAAATTTCCATTGAAGAGACTTGGAATCACAGTGCAAATGGAACAGTAGTTAGGTCTTTTTCATTTGTGAAAGGTCCAAATGCCGATGCACAGTCTCCAGCAGCAGATGCTAATTTTGATGTGATTTCACTTACATGGAATCCTTTAAATGCAGAAATTATTGAAAATCCTGAAAAGAAAGATTAAGCTTAACTATTTTCAATTTCTTCTCCAGAAGTAATTAAGCACTTGATTTTTCTCTGCTAACAATAAACTTTTTAAAACCATCTGAAAGGAAAGTTTTATAGATTCCTCTCCTATCCATGTAAATTATTAAAGCCTCAATTTCCTTATGTTTTTTGAGGTATTTCCTTGCTTTTCTCAATCCCATAACCAAAATCCCTGTTGCAGTTGCATCTGAAATAATACATGAGTCTGAAATAATTGTAACACTTAGTAAATTGTTTTTTGTTGGATATCCAGTTTTAGGGTCGATATGATGAACTATTTTTTCGCCATTTTCTATAATATAGCGCCTATAATTTCCAGAAGTTGCAATCGCTTTATTTTCAAGTTTTACAATTGTATGATAAGAATTTAAACTTTTTTGATTGGCAATAGGAATTTCTATCCCAACTAACCAAGAATCTTTGTCGTTTAGTCCTTTTGCATAAACTTCTCCACCAATTTCAATGATGTAGGAGTCAATATTCTTAGAATTAAAAAATTGCCGAATAATATCAACAGAATATCCTTGAGCAAAAGCATTAAAATCAAGTGAAACTCTGGGATCCGTTTTTACTATTTTTCCTTCTTTAATGTTGATTAAATCAAAACCGACAAATGCTAAAATACTGTCTATTTTTTCTTTTGTAACCTCAATTTTTTTCTTTGGTCCAAATCCCCACGCATTTACCAATGGATATACGGTTGGGTCAAATGCCCCATTTGTATTCTTCCATAACTCTTTCCCTTTTTTAAAACATCTTAGAAAATAGTCATCAAGCACAACATCTTTTTCATTATTATTTATTTTAGAAATAATAGAATTTGGATTGTAAGTTGAAAGTGATAAATTAAATTCAAATAAGAGTTTTGAAATTTCATCTTCAAAATTTCGATCTTGCTTGTCGTAATAGGTAATGTGATAAGTTGTTCCTTGTGCTTCACCTTCAATAAATACTACTTTGTTTTGGGAGTAAGAAGTTGAATAACATAAAATTGATAGCGATAAAAATAAAAGATTTAAATAGGACATTTATAGTAAGATAATTTTGGTAAAGATAGTTAGTTGATTCCTCAACGTTTTGTGTTAAAACATTAAAAAATCCCTTAAAATTAGTGATTTTATGTTTTGGCATTTATTATTCTATTTGAATTTAGCTTAAGCAATGCTGAAAAAAAATAACTAAAAAGGATGTTTTTTAGACTCTAGATTATTTTAATATTACCAAGGTTAAATAATTCCTTAATATAACCTTAACATTATTTTAATTTTAGCATTACGATAAGGTAGTTTCTTTGCATAGAATTTTAATATTCCTTTCTTATGCACTATAAATCTTTTTTTACCCTTCTATTTACTTGTATTTTAATTTCTTATACATTTTCTCAAAATGCTTCCTTAAGTGGAAAAATAACCGATTCTAAAACCAATGAAGCTTTATTTGGTGCTAAAGTAATTCTTCAAGGACTTGGAAAAGGTGCTGTAACAGATGGCGACGGGAATTATTCTTTGAAAGGTTTGAGCTCAGGAACTTACATATTAGAGGCTAGAAATGAAACATACAACAACCTAATATTAACGGAAATAAAACTAAAAGAAAACGAGAATTTGGTTTTAAATATTCCTTTAGATAAAGTTGTTTTAGAATTAGGCCCTGTTACTGTCAAAGCAAAAGTTAGCAGAGAATCAACAACTGAAATATTACGACTACAAAGAAATAGCGCAACGGTTGTAGATGGAATTTCATCAGAGACATTTAAAAAGACTCCCGATTCAAAAGCTTCAGATGTTTTAAAAAGAATTAGTGGAGCAAGTGTTCAGGATAATAAATTTGTTGTTGTAAGGGGCTTAAGTGATCGTTACAATTTTGCCTTAATTAATGGTGCCCCTTTGCCAAGTTCTGAAAGCGATCGAAAGGCCTTCTCTTTTGATATTTTCCCTTCAAACATGTTAGATAATTTAGTGATTATTAAGACAGCAACACCCGATTTACCTGGAGAATTTGCTGGCGGTGTAATTGATATTAATACAACTGAACCCAAGGAAAATGATTTTCAAAGTATCCAAATAGGAAGTTCTTACAATCTAATTACAACTTTTAAAGATTTTAAAACATACGATGGAAGCAAAACAGACTTTTTGGGTTTTAGTTCTTCTTCTAGGGCACTTCCATCTGGTTTACCATCAACAGAAGAATTTAATAATCTTTCCGCTCTTCAAAAAGCCGAGTATGCGAAATCAATTCCAAATAGTTGGGGGACATATAATCGTGTGGCTTTACCAAATCTAAATTTGCAATACAGCATCGGGAAAACAATTAAGTTAACTGAGGAGAGAAATTTCGGATATGTATTTGCTTACAATTACCAAAGTAACATGAGTTTTAATAAACTTATACGAAGAGAATTTGAAGAGTCAACAGCAGGAGTTATCACTAAAAATGAATTAAAAGATTCAGCATTTACTCAGTCTGTATTAAATAGTGCGATGTTTAATATGAAATTCAAGCTAAACAAAAATAATTCCCTTCAATTAAAAACACTTTATTCGCTTTCCTCAGATGACAAAGTGAATATTCGAAATGGTAAGCGAGACATGGATGTTGAATCAGTTTTCTCTGAGAAATCTACAAATATTTGGTACACTCAAAATAAGCTTCTGAGCTCTCAATTACTTGGCAATCATGAATTTAAAAATAAAATAAAATTTAAATGGATAGCTGGTATTAGTGATGTGAAACGTGAAATACCTTTCCTAAGAAGAACTGTTTATCAGCAATCAGATACAGCACTTCCATTTGCTGCAGTGATACAAAATAATGATATTTCAACTCTTGGTGCTGGAAATATGTTTTGGTCGCTGCTAAATGAAAAAATAGTAAGTTCGAAATACGATCTTTCTATTCCTCTTGAGTTCTTGAATACAAAGACGGAACTAAAAATTGGGGGGATGCATCAATACCGAACGCGTTCTTTTGAATCGAGAAATTTAGGTTTTTCCAAATACGATCCAGCAGGGAACTCAAGTTTTAATAGTCAATTATTATTATTACCTGAAGACCAAATCTTTTCAAATTCAAATTTAGGTTTAATGGCGGATGGTCAAGGTGGTTTTAAATTAGAAGAAGGAACAAATGTAGATGACAGTTATCAAGCATTTTCTTTATTAAATGCTGCTTATGCTATGTTTGATACAAAAATTACTGAAAAGTTTAGAATTGTCGGTGGCGCGCGTTTAGAGTCGTATCATCAGAATTTTAAATACATAGAATTTGGTTCTAATCTTCAGCAAAATATTGATACAACTGTTGTAGATATTTTACCTTCCGTGAATTTAATTTATTCTCTTACGAATAAAATAAATTTTCGTTTGAGTGCGTCAAAAACAGTTTCTCGACCTGAATTTAGAGAGTTAGCGCCATTTTCCTTTTACAATTTCTTGAATGATAATTTAACATCAGGAGACCCCACATTAAAGCGAGCATCTATTAATAATTATGATGCTAGATTTGAATTTTTTCCTGGTGCTGGACAAATTTTTAGTGTCTCGGCATTCTACAAGCAGTTTACCAATCCAATTGAATTGATTTTACGAACTGGAACATCTGGAACACCAGAACTTTATTATGACAATGTTGGAAATACTAAGAATTATGGAGCTGAATTTGAATACAGAATGAATCTTGGATTTTTAAATTCTAAGGATTCAACTTCGTTCTTAAAGGATATAACACTTTATGCAAATGCTTCAATTATTCGTTCTAGTGTAGATTTAAGTATGTATGCAGGTCAAGCAGAATATACTAATTCCGCAAGACCATTGCAAGGCCAATCTCCTTATATTATTAATGCGGGTATTTATTATTCAGCTCCTAAGGATGTTAATTTTAGTTTGTCTTATAATATAGTTGGTCAACGAATTGCTATTGCTGGTAGTATCCAAGAACCTAGTGTTTGGGAGAATGGTAGAAATGTAATTGACTTTCAGATTTCCAAAATGTTTAAGAAAAAATTAGAATTAAAATTAAATGTTAAGGATTTACTTGCACAAGATTTAATCTATTTCCAAGATATAAATAAAAACAAGAAGTATGATAAAGGCACTGACAGTGCTTGGCAAGAAATAACGTTTGGGCAAACTGTTTCTATGTCATTAAAATACAATTTCTAATAACCCCCACTTTTTCTAATGTTAACAAAATACCGATAGTTCTTAACCTAAACTTAAAGAACATTTAAATATCGTGTAACATGGCAACTTCTTTTTCTGTGGAATTTTGTTCCAACTAAAAAAAAAATATTATGAAAAAGAAAAACATTTACTTAGCAAGCTTTGTATTAAGCTTGGGGATTAACCTACACGCTCAAGATGCATTTTGGACACCAACAACCTACAAAGGTGCATTTCCTGTAACGGACAATACTGCAGCATCAGATTGGACCTCGGGCTGGTCAAATTTTGATGCAGAAAATACAGATTATCCAGCAGCAACAACTACAGTTTCAACAGACATTACAACAAGTACAACTTGGAGTGGTGTTATTTTATTACAGAATAAAATATATGTGAGAAACTCTGCAACTTTAACAATTGCTCCAGGGACAATTATTCGTGGTGACAAAGCGACACAAGGTTCATTAATCGTTACACGTGGAGCAAAATTAAATGCAATTGGAACTTTAGCGAATCCAATTATTTTTACATCTAACGAAGGCATAGGCAACAGGAATGAAGGAGATTGGGGTGGAATTGTACTTTTAGGATTAGCAAGAAACAATCAACCGGGTGGTGTAGCAAATATTGAAGGAATTGTTCCAACAACTGATACACAATACGGTGGAAGTTTCGATAACGATAATTCTGGCACAATAAAATATGTTCGAATTGAATTTGCTGGTATTGCATTAGAACCGAACAAAGAGATTAATGGTTTAACTTGTGGATCTGTTGGATCTGCAACAACGATAGATTTTGTTCAAGTTTCTCATTCTGGGGATGATTCATTTGAATGGTTTGGAGGAACTGTTAACTGTAAGCATCTTATTGCCTACAGAGGTTTAGATGATGATTTTGATACTGACTTTGGTTTCAGAGGAAAAATACAGTTTGCCTTATCAATCCGTGATAAAGATGTTTCTGATGCAATTGGAGATTCTAATAGTTTTGAATCAGATAATGATGCAGCAGGTTCTGCTGGTCAACCAAAAACTGCCGCTATTTTTTCTAACGTTACATTAGTTGGACCTAAAGGAAATGGTTCAATAGTTCTTCCAGTGGGTGAGAAGTTCGAAAAAGCGTTTCGTTTGAGAAGAAATACGGCTGTTTCATGTTTTAATTCCCTTGTTGTAGGTTGGGAAAAAGGATTATCAATCGAAGGGACTCCAGTTGTAAATAATGTAAATGGAGATACTTTGCTTTTTTCTAATAATGTTCTTACTGGTTTCACGAATAATACAAATACTATTTATAATGCCGGTACAAGCGGTGGGGCTGCATCAACAAGTTCTTTCTATACTTCTTTTTGGGGTGCTGATGGAAATGACTCAACGCAATCTATAGCTCAAGTATCGTGGGTAAATTTATTTACGCCACTTGGAACAACTCCAGATGCACGTTTGTCTAGTGGTTCTTCCGCAGCTTCAGGTGCAGCATTTATACATCCTAAATTCTTTAGTGTTGCTGCGCCAGTTGTTTCTACAAATTCATACACTTATTGTCAGGGTGAAACAGCTACAATTTTATCAGCAACTTCTTCTAATGGTAATTCTTTGAAATGGTATGATTTACCAACTGGTGGAACTCCATTGGTAGCTGCACCAGTTCCGAGCACTTCAACAGCAGGAGTATACTCTTATTACGTTTCACAAGCTAATTCTAATAATGATGAAAGTCCACGAGTAGCAATAACAGTTACTATTAATGCACTCCCATCAACTCCAATAATTTCTGCAAGTGGCCCAACATCATTCTGCACAGGTGGATCTGTTGATTTAGCTTCTAGTTCAACAACAGGTAATGTTTGGATTTCAGCAACTATATTTGCAACAACTCCAACGATTACAGTTACATCTTCTGGAACTTACTCAGTAACTGTGACAGACACCAACGGATGTTCTTCTACATCTACTGCAACCTCTGTAAATGTAAGTTCTGCTCCAATACCTACAGTATCTGCTTCTTCAACTCAAGCTTGCTCTGGTGAATTAGTAACTTTAACATCTTCAACTGCAGACGCTTACTTATGGTCTAACGGTGATACAACACAAGCGATTCAAGTAACTGCATCTGGCAACTTTAGTGTCATAACTACAAATTCCAATGCTTGTGATGGTGTAGGTAATTCTGTTCCAACGACAGTTACATTTACAACTTCTCCTTCTGCAGCAGCTTCTTTCTCAACAAACGGAAATGTTGTTACATTTACGAATACTTCAACTGGAGCATCTTCTTACTCTTGGGATTTTTCAGATTTCACGAATTCTTCTGCTACTAGCCCAAGTCATGCATTTATTTCAAATGGTTCATATCCAGTTATCTTAACAGCAATCAATGGTGCTTGTACTGATACACTTCTTCTTACTGTAAATATAACAGTTGGAATTGAAGAATTAATGGGATTAAATAACATTACGATTTATCCAAATCCTGCGAATGAAAGTTTAGTTGTTGCTTTTGAAAATCAAAGTGGATCAGCATTTAAACTTCTTGTAAGCGATCGAGTTGGAAGAATCATTCAAACAATAGATGTTCAAGATGAAGATCAAAATTTTGTAACAATGAATGTGTCATCTTTAGCAAATGGCATGTATTCAATACTTTTTGTAGGGCAAAATTCAAGCTTCACAAAAAGCTTTATTGTTGCAAAATAAACAGTAAATAGTAAGGGCTGTTAAAAGTTTTGGCAGCCCTTTTTTAAAATAAAAGAATGGATAATTTAAGGGGGCATACTATTTTACTTGTAGATGACGAACCAGATATTTTAGAATTTCTATCTTATACGATTAGGAAAGAAGGTTACAAAGTATTTACCGCTTCAAATGGAGAAGAGGGAGTTCGATTAACACAGCAGATAATGCCATCCTTGATAATTTTAGATGTGATGATGCCGAAAATAGACGGTATTGAAGCATGTCAAATGATTCGAAAAGATTTAAATTTAGCGCAGCCCATTATTGTTTTTTTAACATCTCGTGCAGAAGATTATGCTCAAATTGCAGGTTTTGAAGCTGGTGCTGATGATTATATCACAAAACCAATTCGCCCGCGTTTATTGATTACTAAAATAGAATCTTTGTTAAGAAGGTTTGAGAATACAAAAAGAATCGATGTTGATTCACCTTCTAAAAAAATAAAAATCGACAGAGAAAAATTTTTAATAGAAGTAGATGGTTTATCTATAATCTTACCAAAAAAAGAATTTGAACTATTAGAGTTACTCGCAAGTCGCCCAGGTAAGGTTTTTAACAGAGATCAAATTCTTTCGATAGTTTGGGGTAATGATACAATTGTTGGCGAACGAACAATTGATGTTCACATTCGAAAATTAAGAGAAAAATTGGGGGATTCAGTTATCCGAACAATTAAAGGTGTCGGCTACACTTTTAGTGAAGAGCTATAGGTCTTTTCTTTGCCTTTAAAATTTCAAATGTTTTACTGTATTTCCTGAATTTTGAATTTCTTTTAAGGAATCAATTCCTATTTTTAGATGGTCAGATAAGTAGTTAGCACTTACATTTGCATCGCTTGTTTCTGTTTTCACTCCTTCGGGCGTCATCGGTTGGTCACTTACTAATAACAATGCTCCAACAGGAATTTCATTAAAGAATCCAACACTAAAAATGGTCGCTGTTTCCATGTCAATTGCCATGGCTCTTATTGTTCTTAAATATTCTTTAAATTTTTCATCGTGCTCCCAAACCCTTCTATTAGTGGTATAAACTGTTCCTGTCCAATAATCTCTTCCGCTACTTCTTATAGTTGAAGAAATCGCTTTTTGAAGATTGAAAGATGGCAAGGCAGGAACTTCCGCTGGAAAATAATCATTGGAAGTACCTTCACCTCGAATCGCTGCAATTGGTAATATGGGATCGCCAATTTCATTTTTCTTTTTTAATCCACCACATTTCCCTAAAAACAAAACTGCTTTAGGTTCTATAGCAGATAATAAGTCCATTATTGTCGCCGCCATTGCGCTACCCATACTAAAATTAATGATGGTGATTCCTTCGCTTGTTGCAGATTGCATCGGCCGGTCTATTCCTTCAACTTCAACATTTTTCCATTTTGCAAATAGGTTAACATATGCTGAGAAATTGGTGAGTAAAATGTACTGACCAAAATCTTCAATTTTTTTTCCAGTATAACGCGGAAGCCAATTATGTACAATTTCTTCTTTTGTAGTCATAACAATAAGTGATTTAGAATGAATAATTTACTCTAAGAATATGCAATGCAAATGAAGTATTACGAAAGTCGAACCCAAAGTTCTTCCAATTCTTTCGTAACTTTTATTAAATTATGTTTCGTTAAAGTTTTAATACTTGTATCCCATACTTTATTACTCATTTCAAATTTTTCTTTGAGCTGGAATAATTGCAGTTCTTTCAATTCTTTCATCGTTTCAAAAATGATTTTTTCAGAATCATTTAGTTCGACTTTAACGGATTTAGTTTCTGGACGCATTTGAGGAAAAAACAGTACTTCTTGAATGGAAATATTATTTGTTAAAAGCATTACCAAGCGGTCAATTCCTATTCCCATCCCTGAAGTTGGCGGCATGCCGTATTCTAAAGCCCTCAAAAAATCTTGGTCGATAAACATTGCCTCGTCGTCTCCTTTTTCAGAAAGACTCATTTGTTCTTCAAAGCGTTCTCGTTGGTCAATCGGGTCATTTAATTCTGAGTAAGCATTTGCAATTTCTTTCCCATTAATCATTAACTCAAAGCGTTCTGTTAATTCTGGATTATCGCGGTGTTTCTTACATAAAGGCGACATTTCAATTGGATAGTCTGTAATAAATGTTGGCTGAATAAAATGCGCTTCACATTTCTCACCAAAAATCTCATCTATTAATTTCCCTTTTCCCATTGAAGAATCTGTTTCAATTCCTAATTCTTTACAGATCTCCTTTAATTCCGTTTCTGATTTACCTTTGATATCTTTTCCAGTAAATTCAAGAATTGCATCTCGCATAGAAATTCTTTTATAAGGTGCTTTCAGTGAAATTTTATTTCCGCCAACTTCTATTTCTGTGCTTCCGCAAACATCATGAGCGACCTTTTCAATCATTTTTTCTGTGAAATCCATCATCCAGTTATAATCTTTGTAGGAAACGTAGATTTCAAGCATTGTAAATTCTGGATTATGTGTGCGATCCATTCCTTCATTCCGAAAATCTTTCGCAAATTCATAAACGCCTTCAAAACCACCAACAATTAATCGTTTTAAATACATTTCATTCGCAATTCTTAAATAAAGCGGAATATCTAAAGCATTGTGATGAGTGATAAAGGGGCGTGCTGCAGCGCCACCAGGTATTGCTTGTAGAATTGGTGTCTCAACTTCTAAATAGTCAAACCCATCAAAAAACCGGCGCATTGAAGAAATCGTTTTTGATCGTTTTACAAAAGTGTCTTTTACATGCGGGTTTACTACTAAATCTACATACCGTTGTCTCGAGCGCATTTCAGCATCTGTAAAAGCATCGTGAATTCTTCCTTCTGCATCAATTTTAGGAAGCGGCAAAGGCCTCAATGCTTTTGCTAATAGCGTTAATTTTGTAACATGAATAGAAATTTCACCAACTTGCGTTTTAAAAACTTTTCCTTCTACACCTATAAAGTCTCCTAAATCAAGTAATTTTTTAAAAATTTCATTGTAGAGTGTTTTATCTTCATCAGGGCAAATCTCATCGCGGTTAATATAAATTTGAATTCTTCCACTAGCGTCTTGAAGTTCAGCAAAAGATGCTTTTCCCATCACTCGTTGGCTCATCATTCTTCCTGCAATACAAACGTGCTTTCCATCTTCGAAATCACACTTTATTTCCTTAGCGGAGGAATTTACTGGAAATAATGCCGCAGGATAAGGATCTATTCCTAAGTCGCGTAATTTTTGTAAAGATTCACGTCTTTGTATTTCTTGTTCAGAAAGTTCTATTAAGCTCATTGATTATTTTATTGACTTTACAAAGATAGAAGTTCTTTGCAAATTTGAGAACGAAATAAAGTAGCTCATTTATTCTATTTCACATAATCTTGTTTGAGCACCAGCATATATTGGTCATTTTCTAACTTTATATAACCATGATCATAGCAAAAATAGTAGTGGCTCCCTTTTAAAGTTTTGTAGGTATTTGTAAAATAATGAAAATTGAATCCGTCTTCTGCTAAGGTGATTCCATCAAGTGTTTTTTTGCCATTTGGATTGTGCTGCGCTAGAATCCTTCTGTTTTTTCGAAGTATTCCGTTTATTCTTCTCACTGTGGCATTGGCATCTTCATTCTGTCGGTTATTATAGGTATTTCGACAGTAATCAGCACAGAATTTTTGGTCTTTCCTCCCAGATAATTTTGCCTCACATTCTAAACAAGTTCTTTTTTCCATCTTCTTGATTATAACAAGTTTAGAAAAAATAAGTAGTTTTTCCAAATCAATAATTTATTTTTTTTGGGATTAAGTTTCTAGAAAAGATAAAAAATCGTGCTAAAATACCCTTTTTTAAATTTTAAAAGGAAGTTAAATATTCAACCAAACTAGTCAAATACTACTCATTTATACACAAATTATAATCTTCTTGTTTTTATTTCAAAAAAAAAGCGTGAAAACACTAACCTTTTTAATCATAATACGTTTCATAACTCCAACACTTACAAATAAAGCCAAAATGAGACAGTTAAAAATCGCCAAACAAGTTACAAACAGAGAAACGGCATCTCTTGATAAATACCTTCAAGAAATTGGTCGCGTTGATCTTATTACAGCTGATGAAGAAGTTCAATTAGCACGTAAAATTCGCGATGGTGACCGTCAGGCATTGGAGCGATTAACAAAAGCAAACTTGCGATTTGTTGTATCTGTTTCTAAGCAATATCAAAATCAAGGCTTAGCACTTCCGGATTTAATAAATGAAGGTAATGTTGGCTTAATTAAAGCCGCAGAGCGTTTTGATGAAACCCGAGGATTTAAGTTTATTTCGTATGCTGTTTGGTGGATTCGCCAGTCGATTTTGCAAGCTCTTGCTGAACAAGCTAGAATTGTCCGTTTACCACTAAATAAAATTGGAAACATAAATAAAATAAACCGTGCTTATTCTGAATTGGAACAAAAATTCGAGCGACCGCCTTCAGCAGATGAATTAGCAGAGTTTTTAGAATGCACAACGGAAGAGGTTAAGCAATCTCTTGCACAGAATGGTCGACATATTTCAATGGATGCACCACTTGTTGATGGTGATGAATCTTCTTCGAGCATGTACGATGTCATGGTGGGTGATTCACTGCCTGGTCCAGAAGCTAACCTAGTCTTAGAATCTTTGCGCTCTGATATTCGGAGTTCACTGACTTCATTAACGCAAAGAGAAAGCGATGTTGTAAATATGTTTTATGGTTTGGAAGGTGCAACTCCAATGTCTTTAGAAGAAATTGGAACTAAATTTGATTTAACGCGAGAACGGGTTCGACAAATTAAAGAAAAAGCAATTCGACGTTTAAAGCATACTTCTAAAAATAGAACTTTAAAGAGTTACTTGGGATAATTTAGAGTGAATCAACATCAATAACAATTCGAATTGGTTTATTGGCGGGTTTAGCATAAAACTCATCGATTGTCAAAGCAATTCGTTCCTTTACTTTTTTATCTGAAGCAGAGCGTTCAATTTTTAGTTTTATTTCCTTTAAAAATAAATTCTGAATTCTTTTAATGAGTGGAAACTCAGGTCCTAAAACTCGTTCTTTAAATACATTTCGCAAGGATTGTGCTAATTCCAATGCAGCTCGGTCTACGAGAAATTCTTCCTTGTGTTTCAATGTTAGCGTTATCATCTTATAAAATGGTGGATAGAAAAAATTTTCCCGTTCTATGATTTCATTTTTGTAAAAACCTAAATAATCGTGTTTCATTACTAATTGAATAACCCATTGTTCTGGATCTGCGGTTTGAATAATTACTTTCCCTCTTTTTTCTTTTCTCCCTGCTCTTCCAGCAACCTGTGACATCAGTTGATACGATCTTTCATATGCCCTGAAATCTGGTCTTTTTAAAAGCATATCAGCATCTAATATTCCGACGAGACTCACATTATCAAAATCCAGACCTTTTGTTACCATTTGCGTACCGATTAAAATATCAATCTTTCGATTTTCAAAATTGCTCAATATTTCTTCGTAGGCATTTTTGCTTCTTGTGCTATCTAAATCCAATCTTTTAATTGTATTTTCTGGAAAAATTAAGGCCAAATCATCCTCTATTTTTTCCGTTCCAAATCCAAGCATTTTAAGTCGATTGCTTCCACAAGATGGACACGATCCAACAGGTGCTGATGAATAACTACAGTAATGGCATTTTAACAAGTTACTGTGTTTGTGGTAGGTTAATGAAACATCACAATTTATGCATCTTGGAGTCCAGGCACAAATTTCACATGACCAAAGTGGTGTGTATCCTCTGCGGTTTTGAAATAAAATTATTTGCTCACCTTTATCGAGTGCTATTTTCATTTCATCGACTAAAAGAGATGAAAAATGCGCTTGCATATTTTTTAATTTTCTCTCGCGTTTTAAATCGGCACAAATAATTTCTGGGAGCTCTAGGCCCTTATATCGCTCTAATAAATTTATAAGCGCAAATTTGCCTGTCTTTGCATTGTAATATGTTTCCAACGATGGAGTAGCGGTTCCTAGTAATACTTTTGCGCCGTATTGCTTTGCTAGAATAATTGCTGCATCTCTTGCATTGTATCGTGGTGAGGGGTCATATTGTTTGAAGGAACTTTCGTGCTCCTCATCTACGATAATTAATCCCAAGTCTTGGTATGGAAGAAAAACCGAAGAACGAGCACCTAAAATAATTCGAAATTGTTCTGCATTATTTTCAAGTACTTTGTTCCATATTTCAATTCGTTCATTTTGATTAAACCGCGAATGATAAACTCCAACTTGTGCTCCAAAGTAGTAAGATAAGCGTTGAATTAATTGTGTTGTCAAAGCAATTTCTGGTAGAAGAAATAAAACCTGCTTTCCGCTGTCTAGTTGTTCTTGAATAAGTTGAACATAAATTTCAGTTTTCCCAGAGCCTGTAACACCATGTAACAAGGCAACATTTTTTGTCTCAAATGCACTTTTAATTTCTTCTAAAGCAAGAGCTTGTGCTTGTGTTAACTCTTTAAATACATTCGAGGCATCTATTTTATTTTTTATTCTATCAATTTGATAACGCTCAGAAATAAGAACACCTCTTTTTTCCAATGTTAAAAGTGCTGATGCACTAATTCCTTTTTCAAGTAGTATTTTTTTAGGAATTGGAGTAAGTATAGAACCGCAATCCATTGCATCTTTTATTAAAATTAAGAGTGTGTCAAATTGCTTTTGCATACGTGCATTTTGCTCCATTTCTTCTAATAATTGAGCTAAATTTTGTTCATTTGAAAAATCCTCAGAGAATGAAATACATGTCAGTGTCTTTGGTGTATAGCGCTGGTTGATTTCTTCTTTTGAAATAACAATTCTTCTTTCAATCATCTTTTTAATGAGTGGTTGAATTGTTTTTATTCCGAGAATTACAGAAAGTTCTTTTAAGTCGAGTGAATCTTTTGCACTTAGCGCATCAACAATTATCTGTTCTTTCTCATCTAGGCTGTCTATCTCTGCACTAAATTCTGGGTGAATAACAAGAATTGTTTCACTTGCTAATTTAAAATTAGAGGGCAATGCGGCATTCATTACATCTCCTAAAGGCGCCATATAATAAGAAGAAATCCATTGCCAAAAGTGCAATTGGTTTTCAGTTATAATTGCGCGTTCATCCAACTGATGTTCGATGTATTTCGCTTGGTAAGAACTTGGAATTTCTTCGTGTATTCTTGTAATAATTCCAGTTTGTAATTTGTTTTTGCCGAATGGGACAATTACCCGGACTCCAAATTTTACTGAATTATTTAATTCAAAAGGAATACGATAAGTAAAAACTTGGTGTATCGGAACAGGCAGTAAAACATCTGCAAATAAAGTTTTTCTATCACTCACAGTGTAAAAATAATAAAACGCCTATATTTTTAAATAGTTAGAACAATAACTTATTGACAAGCGTAGCTTTCTTCTTGATTTACTACGTTATCTCCAGGATGATTAGAGCAAAATAAATACAATCCAGTTATAGGTCCTTGGCAAAGTTCTCTTGTGCTTTTCTTATCAAGTGCCCTTAAATATGACTGTTGCGGTGAAACATAAAAAGGATGATAGATTTCAACTGTTTGCCGGGATGAAAAAACACCAATCACTCGCTTTCCATTTGTTGCGGTGAGGTTTGTATAAGTAGGTTTACTTTGAGCTAAGCCAGATGAGGGTTTATTAACTGCTATGAAGTTGTAGAGTTCTTCTGCTCCACCTGTAATTTTTATAGTAACACCTTTAAATGTTCTTTTTGAAATAGATGAACTTTCAGTACAATTACTCTTCATTAAATCATAAAACGTTTCACCATTTGCTGTAAATATTTTACTTGATGATGGTAGAACATCTGCTTCGCCAAGTTTCCAAAAGAATGATTTTTCTGAATAAGTGTTGTTTTCCCATTCATTAAAAGCAATTTTCAGCTGAGTATTTAAAACATAAGAATTCCCTGTTGATGAAACTGTTATTCCTGTTGATGTATATTCTCCAGGATTAATAGCAAACTTAAAATTAAAGTTTTGAGTAGCTGCAGCAGAAGTTATACCTCTCACCAATTCAGTTTCTCCGCTAACAGAAAATGCGCCATTATTAATAACAATGTCAATTTTATAAATTGCTTGTGGATTTAAAGAAGTCATTTGTGGATTTGTGGAACTTTGAATTACACCATTAAATCCAGTTGGCATTGTTTTAAAGTAATATACTTTTTGCTCGGGAGCATAAAAAACACCATTTGTATCTTTATTATCTAAAATAGTATCTCTCAACAACCATGATCTTGTAAGATTTCCATTCAGATATTCAGATATGGTTGCCTCTACATTGGTGAAATAACTTGAATCCGCTATTTGTGCAATTTCTAAAGCGTTTCCAGGCCCAATAAATGCCCTGTTTATTTTAATATAATGCAGAGAATCTGCTTGATCTAATAAGCCATAAACCACAGCAGTTTCAACGAAATCTCCTATTAATTTAATTTTCTCGTTACATGAATTTAGGACGATTAAAACCAAACTAATAAATATAAAACAGAGGTATTTCTTGATTTTTTGCATAAGTGAAAATATATAAACTTTTATTTATTGTCCGTTTGGATTCATTTCTGGTTTTACAAAGCTTCCAGTTTTTGCGTTATCAGGTGCAGAACCTTTTTCAAAACTTAGTAATTCCACTTCGAAAATCAACGGTGAATAAGGTTTGATAATCGTATTTGGTGGTGGATTTCCAGCATACGCTAATTCTTGAGGGATGAAAAATTTGAATTTAGATCCAACATTCATCAACTGAATACCTTCTGTCCATCCTGGAATCACTTGATTTAAAATGAAGTCAACAGGTTCTCTCCCGATTGAACTATCAAATATTCCACCTTCCGGAATCGTTCCTTGATAGTGAACTTTTACATTGGATATAGCACTTGGTTTCGGACCTTTACCCATTTGAATAACTTGGTATTGAAGTCCACTTGCAGTTGTGATGATTCCTGGTTTTGATTTGTTCATTGCTAAAAAACCTTCTCCAGCTGCTTTGAACTGTTCTATGATTTTTGCGTATTTTTTATCCATCTTCACTTGAAAAGCTGCCATGATTTTCTTGCGATCTTCATTTTTTAAGACTTCGATGTCTAACTTGTTTAATCCATCTGAAAAACCACGCTCCACCATTTTAATATCAATTAAGGTCATTGCATTAAGGTCATTGAAGTATCCTTCGAAACGTTGACGGTTGATTTTTCCAATGGCCAATGATCCTTCGGTTTTGAATTTTTCGTTGAATTCTTTTCCTTTTTTTCCAATGCATTTTGTCACGGTTTTGAAAAGCCCTTCCAAATCGCTGTCAGCCACTTTGCTGTGGAATCCTTCGATTAATTGTTCTTTATCCATTTTGTTAAACGGACTTTCAGAAATAAATGGTTTAGAGAGTTCAACACCCAATACATACGAGTATTTTTCTTTAGCTGTTTTCAATTCTACTTTCTCTTCTCCACCACAAGATTGTAGGAAAAAGAATAGGGCAATAATTAGGGAATATCTGATCATTAGTTAATGTTTAATAGTTCTACTTCAAAAATTAGCGCACTAAATGGTTGTATTGGTCCACCGGGATGTGGATTTGCACCATAGGCCAATTCTTGTGGTATAAATAATCTGTATTTGGAGCCAATATCCATCAATTGCAATGCTTCTGTCCATCCTGGAATTACTTGATGAACTCCAAAGCTAGCAGGTGTTCCTCTTTCTACTGAACTATCAAAAACAGTCCCGTCTATAAGAGTTCCTTGATAATGCACGCTTACAGTATCTGTTTTTGCAGGCTTTACCCCATTTCCACTTTTTATTATTTCATATTGCAAACCAGATTCTGTGGTTTTAATGTCTTTATTTGATTTATTATTTTCTAAAAACTTTTCACCCTCAAGTTTTAGACTTCCATAAGCCGCATTTTTTTTTGTGTCAAGATAAGCTTGAATAATACCGTTCGCTTCTTCAGGTGTAAAGAGTGGGTCTTGATTTTTGAAAATTGTATCCATTGCTAACGAAAGCTTTTTCGTATCGATGTCTTCTAAGTTTTGGGCTTTTAAACTTTCTCCAATACTCATTCCAACTGCGTAACTTACTTTTTCTAAATCTGAGTCCATTACTAATTAAATTTTCGTGAAGTTACACATTTTGTGTCATTGTCAGGCAAAAAGAAACTTAAAATAACCAATAAATTATTTTATGAGTCGGAATTGAGAACCTTAACTATTTCCAAGGCTTTTTGAATGTGACCAAAGGGATTTGTTTGTGAATTATAAATTGCTTTAATTTTTTGATCCAAGCCAATTACGTATGTAACTCTTCCGGGAATTAGGCCAAATAAATTTGTTGGAACTTCAAATGCTTTTCGTGCTTTTTTATTTGAATCAGCGAGTAGGGTGTAGTTTAAGAGATATTTTGTTGAGAATGCTAAGTGACGGTCTTCATTATCCGACGAAATACCTATAATCTCACAATTTAAACCTTGAAATTCAGCATAATTATCTCTAAAAGCACAAGCTTCTAGGGTACAACCTGAAGTATAATCTTTTGGGTAAAAGAAAATAACAAGTATTTTTTTGCCTAACAATTCACTAATTTTTATAGTCTCTCCAAATTGATTTGGCAATTCAAAAATTGGACAGGCATCTTCTATTTTAAGCATTGGTTTCGTTTAATGCAGATTTAAATCGTTGTAAAATTCGTTCTCTTGCAAATTTATGTTCAATAATTGGCTCAGGATAAGAACTTGTTCCGTATTCTGGAACCCATTTTTTAATGTATTCGAATGATTTATCAAATTTTTCCTGCTGCGCTTGCGGATTGAATACACGAAAATAGGGAGCGGCATCACAACCACAACCTGCTGCCCATTGCCATCCTCCAGTATTACTTGCAAGTTCAAAATCCAAAAGTTTCTCAGCAAAGTAGGCGGCCCCTAAGCGCCAATCTAACAACAAATGTTTTGTGAGAAAGCTAGCTACAACCATTCTAACTCTGTTGTGCATAAAACCTGTTGCATTTAATTCTCGCATTCCAGCATCAACTATAGGATAACCTGTTTTTCCAGTACACCAAGAATCAAAATGGACTTCGTTTTTTTCCCAAATAATTTTGTCGTATTGCGCTTTAAATGAATTTTCAGCACTTTTTGGAAAGTGAAAAATAATCATTTGATAAAAGTCACGCCAAATTAACTCGTTGAGGTAGGTTTCGTTTTGTTCGCGAGCTATTAGTGCCAACTTTCGAATACTAATCGTTCCAAATCTAAGATGAAGACTTAACTTGCTAGTTCCTTTCACAGAAGGAAAGTTGCGAGAAAGGTGATATTTATTTAAAATTTCGTTCTTGGCAATTCTATCTGGAAAATCATGCAAAACTTTTGATTCAAAACCCATCTCTTCAAGAGTAATTAAGGCTTCTTCTTGTTCTTTTTGGACTAAATTTCCACTGTATTTTTCTATGGAATATTCTCTTAGGTCCTCTTCTTTTAAATTTGCCTTCCATTTTCTTGAATAAGGAGTAAAGATTGTATAGGGTTTTCCATCATCTTTTAAGACCTCATTTTTTTCAAAGATAACATGGTCTTTATTTCCTATGAATTCAATTTTTATATTATTTAATGATACTTGAATTTCTTGGTCTCGTTGTAGAGCATAAGGCTCATAATCATTATTAAAATAAACTGATGAACAGTTTAATTCTTGTGCTATTTTCGGAATGATTTCTGAAGGTTCACCATAGTAAACCCATAAATCTGACCCAAGATTTTGATAGCTTTTTTTTAGACTTTCAATTTCTTGGTATATAAATAAAATGCGCTGATCATTATTTGGTAATTTATCTAAGATGGATTTATCAAAAATAAAAATTGGATGGACAATCTCATTTTGCTTTAAAACTTCAAAAAGACCTTTATTATCATTAATTCTTAAATCACGTCTATGCCAAAAAAGAGCAGTCATTTTTCTTGATTTAAGTGATTTATTGGCCCTTATATTCTACGAGGTTATTTTCTGTTTCCCAAAGTTTGATACTCAATTCATATTTTGCATCTAATTCTGTACGAAGCAAATTCCAACAGACAACTGCAATATTTTCAGCTGTTGGATTTAAATTTAAAAATTCTTTGCAGTCTAAATTTAGGTTTTTGTGATCAAAACGATCTGTAATTTCATTTTTAATTAGGTCTTTCACAATTTTTAAATCTATTACATAACCAGTTGCTGGATCAATAGGTCCCTCAATCCATACTTCGAGAACATAATTGTGACCGTGAAAATTAGGGTTATTACATTTTCCAAATACAGCATTGTTTTTTTCGTCTGACCAATCCTTACGAAACAAGCGGTGCGCAGCATTAAATGTTGCTCTTCTACAAACCCTCATGGTTTTAAATTATTTAAAATTTGTGAGTAATGATTTCTAATTAATAATTTCAGCCAAGCAGAATAAGCAGTTTCGTTAACCTCAACATCATTTTGAAGAAACTCTAGCGATAGCCATTTAAAAGCAATCACTTCTTCAAGATTTGGATGTGGTGTCTCATTAGAAAAACCAATTAAAATGTGGTCGATTTCATGTTCTTTTAAGTTATTATCGAGTTCAGCATGATAAATAAATTTAAAAGTGTGTTTTAAATCACAGCTCATTCCCATTTCTTCTTTGAGCCTTCTTTGAGCTGCTACAATTATTTCCTCACCTTGCATTGGATGGCTACAGCAGGTATTTGACCATAATCCCTCTGAGTGGTATTTCCCCAAAGCCCGACGTTGTAATAATAATTCGTGTTTATCATTAAATATAAATACAGAAAAGGCACGATGAAGTTTGCCTTGTTCATGCGCCGCAAATTTTTCCATTACACCAATTTCTTGATCTAATTCATCAACAAGAACAACATAATCTGGATTCATTATAGTCGGTTGAGATTAAGACGAATAATTGAAGTTAGAAGGATGCGTGCTTTTCTATAATTTGGAAGTCGAACGCGCTCATTGAGAATAACATTTGGCTCAGTTGATTTTATTTTCTTGAATAATTTGAAATAATATTTGTAGGCCATATAAACACCAAATTTTGCTTTTCGAGGTAATTCTAAAATTCCTTTATATCCAGCTATAAAATCTTTTTCTATGTCTTCTTCGATTTGCTTTTTAATGTCTGAATTAAAGTCTTTCATGACTATTCCTGGAAAATAACAACGACCTAGATCTTTAAAATCAGCATTCAAATCCCGTAAAAAATTAATTTTTTGAAAGGCAGAGCCTAGTTTCATTGCACTTGGCTTTAGTCTTTGATATTCTGTGTCATTCCCTTCAACAAATACTTTTAAACACATTAGTCCTACAACCTCAGCAGAGCCAAGTATGTATTTTTCATAATTTTCCGTGTCATAGGTTTTCTCTTCAAGATCCATTTCCATGGAATTTAAAAACGTTTCAATTAATTCATGTGGAACGTCGTATTTATTTACAACCCACTGAAAACTATTTAAGATTGGATTCAAGGAAATTTTACTTTCAATGGCTTTATATGTTTGAATCTTAAAATCTTTCAAAAGTTCTGCTTTATCAAAACCCTCAAAGGAATCTACAATTTCATCGGCAAATCGAACAAAACCATAAATCGAATAAATTGGTTTATGTAAATCTGAGTGAAGACATTTTATACCTAGAGAAAAGGAAGTACTGTATTTTTTTGTTGTTATCTCACTAATTTGTTGACTAAGATCGTCGAATATCTGTTTCATAAACTTAGTTTAAACTATGTGTTTTGATAATTTCTTTCGCTACAACTTCACCGGAAATAATTGAAGGAGGTACGCCTGGGCCAGGAACTGTTAATTGACCAGTATAATAAAAATTTGAAAGTTTTTTACTTTTTAATCTCGGCTTCAATATAGCGGTTTGCATTAATGTGTTTGCTAAGCCGTAAGCATTTCCCTTAAATGCATTGTAATCTTTTTTAAAGTCAGAAATACAATAACTTTTTTTGTAAACAATATTTTCTTGAATTGTATTTCCTGTTAATTTTTGTAAACGTTCAAGTAAAATAGTAAAATACTTCTCTCTAATTTCTTCTGAGTCTTCTAGATTTGGCGCAATTGGAATTAGGAAAAACATATTTTCGGAATTTTCAGGAGCAACTGTAGCATCTGAAAGAGAGGGTACACAAAGATAAAATAAGGGAGCTGTTGGCCATTTTGGATCCATGTAAATTTCTTTGCCATGAAAATCAAGTGATTCATCAAAAAATAAGTTGTGATGTTGAAGATTTGTCACTCTTTTATTAATTCCAACATAAAACAATAAACATGAAGGTGCCATGGTTCTTTTGTCCCAATATTTATCAGAATAGTTTGCATTTTCTTTTAATAATTTTTCATCTGTATGTTGGTAATCGGCTCCGGAAACAAAGATATCACCTTCAACAAATTCCTCCCCAACTTTTGCAGCAATAATTTTATCATTTTCCACAACAAAGCCAGTGACTTCTGCATTTGTTCGAATTTTGACGCCTTGTTCTTTTGCTATTTTTTCAAAAGCTTCTACAAATTTGTACATGCCACCTTTTGGGTACCAAGTTCCAAGTGAAATATCAGCATAATTCATCAAAGAATAAAGCGCAGGAGTTTCGTTGGGCATAGCACCTAAAAAAAGAACAGGGAATTCAAGTAGTGAGAGGATTTTTGGATGCTTAAAATATTTTCGAATATATTTTGAAAAGGAAGAAAACAAATGCATGTTCATTAAACCCTTTAAAATTCTTTTATCAGCAAACTCAAAGATGCTCAAACTTGGCTTGTGAACTAAGTCCTGCATGCCAACTTCATATTTGAACTTAGCATCTTTTAAAAATAACTGAAGTTTTTTAGAGCTTCCAGGCTCTAAAGATTCAAACCAATTTTCAATTTCTTTCATGTTGGCTGGAACATCTGTATAGCTTTGATCAGACCAATATACTCTGTAGGAAGGATCAAGTCGTTTTAACTCGTAAAAATCTGATGAGGTGTGGTTAAATTGCTGATAAAATCGTTCAAAAACATCAGGCATCCAATACCAACTTGGACCCATATCAAAGGTAAAACCATTTTCAGAAAATTGTCTTCCCCTTCCGCCGATAGTTGCATTCTTTTCAAGAATAGTCACGTCATAACCTTCTTTGGCTAAAAAACATGCGCTAGATAAACTAGAAATACCGGCACCGAGAATAGTAATTTTTTTTGCCATTTAATTTTCAGAAAACGAGTAATCTGGAAGTAAATCGCTTAATTTTTTGCGTGCAATGAAAATTCTGCTTTTTACTGTGCCAATTGGAATATTCAGCTCATCAGCAATTTCTTTGTATTTAAAACCTTGAAAATGCATTTCAAATGGAGCTTTATATTCATCGCCTAAAGTACGAATTTTACTTTGAATTTCTTTTTCAGAAATAATTTCTAAAGCAGTTTCTTCATGTCCTGCAGAATTTGAAATTAAAAATAAATCTTTTGAGTTATCAAAAATTGTTTTTGATTTTGACTTTCTACGGTATTGATTAATAAAAAGATTCCGCATGATGGTAAAAACCCATGCTTTAAAATTTGTTTGAGGAGTGTAATAATTACGATAAACAATTGCTTTTAACATCGTTTCTTGGGTCAAATCTGAAGCATCTTCTTTATTGCGCGTAAAACTTAAAGCAAATGATTTTAGGTTGTTTTCAATTCCAATTAAGGCATCATTAAATTCTAAAGTTGACATAATAAAAAGTTTTTGTTTAACATTTATGATGTAAAGTTAAACAATAATGTTTAATGTTTTATAAAAAAGATTAAACAAAATTAAATTTTTTTTAAAATAAAAAAAAAAAAAGTCAATTTTCCTAATATCTATAAAGATTATAGAACTTATTTATTTTAAAAAAAAAGTTAGTAACTTGTTAGAAAAAGGTGTTAAATCAGTTTATTTAGTAAAAGATTTTAAAGTAATTTCGTCTCTGAGAATTCAAAAATTTTATGAAACAATATCACGATTTACTTCATCATATTTTAGACAAGGGAGCAAAAAAAGAAGATCGAACAGGTACTGGGACAATTTCAGTTTTTGGATACCAAATGCGCTTTGATTTAAACGAGGGATTTCCCTGTTTAACAACTAAAAAAGTGCACATGAGGTCTATTATTCACGAGTTACTTTGGTTTTTAAAGGGAGAAACAAATATCCAGTATTTAAAAGAGAAAAATGTTTCAATTTGGGATGAGTGGGCTGATGAAAATGGAAATTTAGGACCGGTATATGGTTCTCAGTGGCGTTCATGGCCTTGTTTAGACGGTCGGCAAATTGATCAAATTACCAATATTATTTCTCAGTTAAAAACTAATCCAGATTCAAGACGCATAATCGTTTCTGCTTGGAATGTTGCCGAAATTGAGAATATGGCGCTTCCTCCTTGCCATGCTTTTTTTCAATTTTATGTTGCTGATGGGAAATTGAGTTGTCAGTTATACCAAAGAAGTGCTGATACATTTTTGGGTGTTCCTTTTAATATTGCTTCATATGCCTTATTGACCTTAATGGTTGCTCAGGTCTGTAATTTAAAGCCCGGTGACTTTATTCATACTTTGGGAGATGCTCACTTGTATTCAAATCATATAGAGCAGGCAAATTTACAATTGGCACGAGATTTTAGACCGCTTCCAAAAATGAAAATAAATCCTGAAGTCAAAGATATTTTTGCATTCAAATACGAGGATTTTGAATTAGAAAATTATGACCCTCATCCACACATTAAAGCGGCAGTAGCCATTTAAAATGAAAGTTTCATTAATTGTTGCTATTGATTTAGAAGGTGGAATTGGAAAAAACAATGACCTTATGTGGCATTTGCCCTCTGACATGAAGTTTTTCAAGGAAACAACTAAAAATCAAATTGTAGTAATGGGAAGAAAAAATTTTGATTCAATCCCTGAAAAATACCGACCTCTTCCAAACCGTTTGAATGTTATTCTGACACGCAATAAAAATTTTACTGCTGATAATTGCCTTGTTTTTCATTCTTTTGAAACTTGCTTAGAACATTTTAAAAATGAAGTCGACAAAACTATTTTTATAATTGGTGGTGGTGAAATTTACAGTATGGCTTTAACATCTACTGTTTTAAATGAAATGTTTATTACACATATTGATGGCATATTTGGTGCAGACACCTTTTTTCCGGAGTTTGATGCTTTAAATTGGTCTAAAACAGAAATTGGTTACCAAGAAAAAAATGAAGTTCATTCTAATTCCTTTCGAATTTTTCACTACTCAAGAATTGAAGCCTGAAAATTAATTCTATTGAGGCAAGGGACCAATGTATCTTATGTAGGGATTTAATCCAACAAAACATTTATCTTGAATGTCAAAACTGACTGGTTTTTTTGAATCAATCGGAATAATAAAGTCAGCTTGATTTTGCCAAAGAATTATTTCTTTATCTTCAATGGTAGTATAAAATTTCCCTAGTTCTTTTGTGTATTTTTTGCGAAGTTCATCAAGACTTATTGTTTTATCTAATCGATAAATTTCACAGCTCACATTCTTTGGTATTTTACCTTTCCAATTTCCATTTTCGTCAAGCGATATAATTTTTTCTGAAGCTGCTTCACCTTTAAAATACAATTTAAATTTTTCACCTGAAAAAGGAGTTTTTAAACCTTTTGACATTTCTTCTGTTGGTTTAGCACCTCCGCAATAGGGTTTCCATTTCTCAACATGTATGGCTAATTTTTGGCTATTACAAGAGCAAAAAAATAGAAGAATTGCTATGAATTGAATTGATTTCATATGTATTATTTGCGGAGTAATTGCAGTGCTTTTTCTCTCGCATTTTGGTCGGAGTTAACGTAATCTTGGTAGCTAGGATTTAAAATATTCTTTGTCTCATTTACAACCGTTTCATTGAGCTCGCCAATTTCCAAGAAGCTAATTTTTTTATTTAAAAATGCGTCTACCGCAACTTCATTTGCGGCATTTAATGCGCATGCACTTGTTCCTAACTCATCCATAACACGATAAGCAAGATCTAAGTTTTTAAATACCTCACGATTTGGTGCTTCAAAAGTTAAGTTGGGATAATCCATAAAATTAAAGCGCGGAAAATTAGTTGGTAAACGATTTGGATAACTCAAGGCATATTGAATTGGTAGTTTCATGTCAGGCAAACCCATTTGAGCCTTCATACTTCCATCTTGGAATTGAATTAACGAATGTACAATCGATTGCGGGTGAACGATTACGTCAATTTGCTCTGGCTTTAAATTAAAAAGCCATTTAGCCTCAATAACCTCTAATCCTTTGTTCATTAATGAAGCAGAATCAATTGTTATTTTAGCTCCCATTGACCAGTTTGGGTGTTTTAGAGCTTGTTCTAAAGTTACTTTTTGTAAGTCTGAAATCGAAAATCCTCGAAAAGGACCACCAGAAGCTGTCAAATATATTTTTTCTATTGGATTGTGAAACTCGCCAACTAGGCATTGAAAAATAGCTGAATGCTCAGAATCTACAGGGTAAATATTTACGCCTTTTTCTCTTGCTAATTTTGTGATAAATTCTCCAGCTACAACTAAAGTTTCTTTATTTGCTAGGGCAATGGTTTTTCCCGCTTCGATAGCATGAATTGTTGGTTTTAATCCAGCGTAACCTACGAGTGCCGTAAGAACAGTATGCACATTTGTTGCTTCAACAACTTGACACAATGCGTCTTCTCCACAATAAACATGAATGTTTTCTCCCCAAAGAGCATCTTTTACTTTCTGGTAGGAATCCTCATCACCAATAACAACTGTATTAGGCTGATATTTTTTTGCTTGCTCAATTAATAAGTCTGCATTTTTTCCTGCAGTAAGAACTTGTAAGTCAAAATAATCAGGGTGATTTTCTATCACCTCCAGTGCTTGTGTTCCGATTGACCCAGTTGATCCAAGAATGGCAATCCCATTTTTTTCAGACATAGCACAAAAGTAACATTTTGAAAAATGAATTACTTGAATTCACTAAGAATTTAGAAAAAAATCATTGGATACAAGAAACAACTTCATCCCAAGCTCTAACGCTAAAAGTATTATTACTCCAAACTTTATTTAATTTTCCTTTCCGAACTAAAATAAAGGATGGGAAACTCCCCTGAATAATCTGTAATAAAGGGATGCTATTTTTCATAGTTCTACAGCTTGCAAAACCATTCAACATGCGCGCATATCTAATAGAGTCTTGCTTGGTTCCGTTTACAATTAAATATTCGGCTTTTATTTTTGTGTTTTTTTGATGAATAATTTTTATAGTTTTTTGAGATTGAATACAGTAGGGGCAATCGGCCAAGGCAATAATTAATAAATCTTTGTTCTTTGGTAAGTCTAAGTTATTTTTAATATTAATTCCCTCATTAGATATGTCGCCTTCAAAAATAGGAAGAATTGCAAAATAAATTCCAAATGGCAATACAGTAATTAGCGTAATAAATAGGATGCGTATAATTTTAGATGCAGAAATATGCCTGTAAAGCAGTTTTGAAAAAACAATTCCAAGAAAAACAGCAATAAAATAAGGTAAAAACTTACTTGCAGTGAATGAAAGCCCAAAATAATTCAGTAATTCCTCCATTTCTGAAATTATTCTACAGTAGAGGAAAACTCTACATTGGTTAATACTACGACTATTAGTTCTTTCATAGGTAATAATATTACTTCTAACAAAGTTAATTATATTAATCTATCCGATTATCTGACCTTGGAGGTGAGGATCACTTGTGACTTTTCCATTACTATTCTTTTTAAATAAATATTGGCAAATAGGAAATATGTTACCAAATCAATATATTAGCGTTAAAACAATAACAAAACTAAAATTTTTGTTTAAGCTCTTTTAATAAATAATTCTTTTCTTCTGTACACGCGTTATGAAAAATTCGATTTTAATTATCGGAGTAATGATGACTTTTATGGTATTGATCAGTTGTTCAACAAGAAGAAAAGTTGTAACTCATCCAATAATAATTGAGGACACCAGAGATTATTCCAAAGTCATTCCAGATTCAACTTTGGAACCAGGATATAATCCACATCAACGAGCTTTTGCCTATTACCTTCGATCTCTTGGTCCAGAAGAAAGAAACAAATGGAAATCTAATGGCTCATTTTCAGAACAAGAAAAAGATAATTTTTTAAATAAAATAGATTCTTTACAAATGGATATTCAACTTCCCGATCCACCAAATTCAACTATACCTGATAGTCTAAAAAAATAGTAATATGAGAAAATTAATCTTCGTATTGTCCTTTCTATTGTCAGGACTGAGTTATGGACAACTATCCATAGACACCATTAACATCAATCAACTCGGGTATGATCCCGTTGAATTGGGGAATAATACCGCAGAAATACTTCAAAAGATGACCGAAGAAGAAAAGGTTTGGTTTAATTCAACTTTTATCTATCGAAGGGGACAATTTAAAATACCGAAAGAACCCATTTTACATTCTAAAAAATCAATGTAATTTTTAGGAAAAGGGTTGTTCGTTTGCCTTCTAAAACACTAACAGACCAACCAAATACCCGTTCGTTCTACTCCACCGTTACAGATTTTGCTAGATTCCTCGGTTGATCTACATTGCAACCCCTCATCACTGCTATATGATAGGAAATAAGTTGAAATGGAATTGTAGCAAGAATAGGCACAAAAAACTCATGAGATTTAGGAATTTCAATATGATAATCAGCAATTTCTTTTAAATGTTCATCTCCTTCTGTTACGATGGCTATAATTTTCCCTTTTCGGGCTTTAACTTCTTGAATATTTGATACAACTTTCTCGTATGAATTCCCCTGAGTTGCAATTACAAAAATTGGCATATTTTCGTCAATCAGAGCAATCGGTCCGTGCTTCATTTCTGCGGCAGGATAACCTTCTGCATGAATGTATGAAATCTCTTTTAATTTTAAAGCACCCTCAAGAGCGACAGGAAATAAACTCCCTCTTCCTAAATAAAGTGCATTTGTTACATCTTTAAATTCTGAGGAAATTTTCTCAATATGAGCATTATTTTCTAAGACACGCTGTACTTTTTCAGGAATAGCTTCCAATTCAGCTATTAATATTCGGAATTCTGATTCACTAATTGTTCCTTTTTTATGCGCTAAGGAAAGAGCAAGTAGACTTAAAATAGTTACTTGGGCAGTAAATGCTTTCGTAGAAGCAACTCCAATTTCAGGTCCAGCATGAGTGTAAGAACCCGCATCTGTGATACGCGAAATAGATGAGCCAACAACATTGCAAATTCCTAAAATAGTAGCCCCTTTTGACTTTGCCAATTCAAGTGCAGCCAATGTATCTGCAGTTTCTCCTGATTGTGAGATTGCAATCACAACATCTTCTTCACTAATAATTGGGTTGCGATAACGAAATTCGCTAGCATATTCTACTTCTACATTTATACGAGCCAATTCTTCAATTAAGTACTCACCAACAAGCCCTGCATGCCAGGATGTTCCGCATGCTACAATAACAAGACGTTTTGCTTGTATCATCTTTTGTTCATACTCTTTTAAGCCTCCTAATGAAACCCAACCTTCGCTTGAATTTAATCTTCCACGGAAACAATCATGAATTGATCGAGGCTGTTCGTGAATTTCCTTCAGCATAAAATGGTCGTAGCCACCTTTTTCTAGGGCTTCCAACTCAAGTTCTAGCTGTTGAATGTAGGGTGTTTTTTCTTGGTCGGAGATGTTGTATATTTTTAATTCCTCACCTAGCTTAATAACCGCTATTTCCTCATCTTCTAAATACACAACTCGCTTTGTATATTCTACAATTGGAGTGGCATCTGAGGCTAAATAAAAATCTCCATTTGCTCCAATTCCTACCACAAGCGGGCTACTCTTTCGAGCGGCAACCATTTGACCAGGAAAGTTTTTTGAAATGGCTACAATTGCATAGGCTCCCACAACGTTTAAAAGTGCTAAACGTAAGGCTTCTCCAAACCACACATTTTCTTTCTTACTAATGAAATCAACTAGATGAACAAGTACTTCCGTATCTGTTTCGCTTTTAAACAAATAGCCTTGTCTTATTAACTCTTGCTTTAAAGCATTGTAGTTTTCAATTATTCCATTATGGATAAGTGCTATTGAGCCATCCATAGAAACATGGGGATGAGCATTTGTGTCAGTTGGTGCTCCGTGTGTCGCCCAACGTGTATGACCTATGCCTGAATTCCCACTATGGTCTTGGTGAAGCATAAACTCCTCCAAATTACTAACCTTTCCGGCTTTTTTAAATACGTTTAGTTGATCTTGGTTTATTAAAGCAATACCTGCGCTATCATACCCGCGGTATTCTAAACGCTTTAATCCTTTGAGTATAATAGGAAAAGCTTGTTTTTTTCCAATATATGCAACAATTCCACACATGGTTTAGAAGGTAGTATAAGTAACAATTAATTGTGGTTTCTTCTTGTTTGAAGTATTTTTTCCATTGAAAATGATTCTTTCAGCTGAATTAATGAAAAATCTAGGTGAGACAATTAGTCCAGTATTTTCAATAGTACCTTTTAAAACAGCTTGCATATAATCGCGTACCTCAATTCTAAAATGCTTTTCGTACTCTTCGAATCCCCCAAATATCCCCAAACTGGTATAGAAATTATCTACACTTTTTAATTTTGTTGCAATAGAGACACTAACACCCGGTTTAAAACGATAAGCTGTTTGATATTGAATAGGTAGCGTGAGACTTGCTTTGTGAATAATTGTATTAGGAGGTAAGTCATCAATATGTTTAATTTTTACTACCGCTCTATGCTTAAATGCTTGGGCATAAAATTCACTATTCCCTAATGAAGGATTTTGTAAAATAGCAGCAATATTAGTTCCAGAATTATTTATTTCCAAATGCGTGAAATCTGCACACGATGAATTAATTAAGAAGTCAAATGTTTTTTTAATAGCAGCTAATTTATAGTAAATTGTAAGTTTTGAGGCTGCATCATTTAAATTAAAGTACAATGCTGCACCTTGCCCATTTGCTTGAGCAGGATTGTTTGTCTTTACGTAAAGACCCTTAAAAAAAGTAAGGAATGTCTCATTTGATGAAAAGGTTGTTCCTCCATTATTTGCTTCCAAAATTAGACTTTTAGCAAAATTTGTATCGAGATGGATTCTCAATTGCGCATCCAAAGAATCTCCTCCAACTATTGTAGCTTGATTTGGTTTTGGTACAATAGTCCCCATTCCAATTGGAACTAAATTAGATGAATTAACAGATTTGCTTGAGAAAGAATAATAATTACTATCGATTGATAAATTTTCTGATAATTCATAAATCTCAAAAGTTTGAGCACTTAAATCACCATAATACCCTGCATACTCAAGAGCCAAAACAAAGGAATCCAATACAATTTGACTTGGATCACCAAAATCAGGATTTAAACTTCCTAAACGAAATTGCGTGTAAAAAGAAGCATCGAAATCTCCAAATTTTGGGTCCTTATAACTTCCTAAAACAGTATTTGGTGGGTTTGATGTAATTATTGAATCTTCTTCTATTGTATAGGTTTCTAAATCAAAGGTATCTGTGGTTATTCCATTAAGATAGTCATCAGGATTTAAGACTCCTTGACCAACAAGTGTATCTTTTTTTTTACAAGCAGAAATAAATACTGCTGTAATAAAAAAAAGAAAGAAAAAGAGTTTTTTGTTTGACTTCATTGTCAGTTAGACTAGAACATTTTCAATAACTTTATCAAAAAACAGCGACAATTCTTTTGCTTGATTTTCTTCATTAGTAAATGCCATCTTGTGACATTCTGAAGTATCATAAATATCTTTTAAGTCTGACTGAAGGCTCTCTATTGCTATAGTCACACCGTCACAATGGTCTGTTATAATTTTAGAAACATTTAGGAAACTAGAGTCTTTAAACTTATCTGCAATATCTTGAGGGAAACCTTCAAAAAGTAATTTTTCAGAAAATCTTTTATCCCATGGAGCATCAAATTTATCATTATAGAAGCTGTAAACTACTTTTGTGTCTTTGAAATGTGGGTCTTTATTATAAATATGTTTTACATAAAGGGCCATAATTCCTGTCATCCAACCGTGGCAGTGAATAACATCGGGTTGCCAGCCTAATTTTTTTACGGTTTCTAGCACTCCACGACAGAAAAACATTGCTTTCTCATCGTTATCTGGGTGGCATTTCCCTTTTTCGTCTTGTAAATTTGTTTTTCTTTTAAAGTATTCTTCATTATCTATAAAATAAACTTGCATTCTTGCTGCAGAAACTGATGCAACTTTTATAATCAAAGGATGATCATTATCGTCAATGCAAATATTTAAGCCAGAAAGTCTAATAACTTCATGTAATTGATGCCTACGCTCATTAATAGATCCAAAACGAGGTGTAAATACACGTATTTCTTTTCCTGCTTCTTGAATCACTTGAGGTAAGCGTCTTGCTGTGGAAGATATTTCTGTCTTTGGTGAAAAGGGAAATATTTCTTGAGTTATGAATAGAATTTTCTTTTTTTCCATTAGATTATAAATGAATAGAGTGCAAATTTAAGGATTTTAAATGAACTTTCGTGAAAAGCAATAGCTTTGTCTATTATTTAGGACTTTAAAATGCCAAAAAATAGACTGTTTACTACTTCAAGGGATTTAAGATCTGCACTAAGTTTATTGCAGGAAAAAGGATTGTCAATTGGTTTTGTTCCAACAATGGGTGCCTTGCATGCTGGTCATTTATCTCTTATAGACAGAGCTTTGTCCGAGAATGATTGGGTGGTAATTAGTATATTTGTCAACCCCACACAATTTAATAACCAGGAGGATTTAGCTCAATATCCAAGAACGCTTGACTCAGATTTATTGTTAATAGGATCCAGGAATAATTGTATCATATTTCATCCAGAAATAGCGGAAGTTTATCCACAAAGTCAATTTTTTGTACCTATAGATTTTAAAGGTATTGATGCTGTAATGGAAGGCAAATTTCGTCCTGGCCACTTCAAGGGTGTAGTTCATGTTGTTCATAATTTTTTTCAAATTATAAAAGCAAATCGTGCTTATTTTGGACAAAAAGATTTTCAACAACTTGCAATAATTCGAAAAATGGTAGCTCATTTTAATTTTTCAACTGAAATTGTCTCGTGCGAAACCTTAAGAGAACCATCAGGTTTAGCGATGAGTAGTCGAAATATGCGCTTGAATTCATCTGATATTGAAGCGGCATTAATTATTTATAAAACATTACTTTTTGTTAAAGAAAATAAATCAAAAATGAATCCTCAATCTTTAAAAACAAGCGCCACAGATTTTTTTAAATCTGGTTATTTACAGCTAGAATATTTAGAGATTGTTGATGAAAAGACACTTACTATTGCTGAAGATTGGCAAGCGACAAATGTTTGTTGCATTGCTGCATATTGCAATAAAGTGCGTTTGATTGATAATATAGTTCTCTAATTCGAGAATTTGAATTATTTTTGCCTGCTATTTTAAGAATATGTTAATAAATGTTTTAAAGTCTAAAATTCACCGGGTTAAAATCACCCAAGCGGATTTGAATTATATTGGCTCCATAACCATTGACGAATCGTTGATGGAAGCTGCAAATTTAATCGAGGGCGAAAGAGTTCAAATCGTGAATATTAATAATGGCGAACGACTTGAAACATACGTAATCAAAGGAAAAAGAAATTCTGGAACGATTTGCTTAAATGGCCCTGCAGCAAGACGTGCAGCTGTAAATGATATAATTATAATTATTGGTTATGGATTAATGGATTTTGAACTTGCAAAAACTTTTAAGCCATCACTTGTTTTTCCAAATGAGCAAACTAATTTATTAGATTAGATTAGATTAGATTAGATTAGATTAGATTAGATTAGATTAGATTAGATTAGATTAGATTTAGTTTTAACCCTAACAACATAAAAAAAAATGACTCGATTTGATTTTCTTCAAAATAAATTGGTTTCAATTGAAGAAGCAAAAAGAAGGATCATATCTTGGAAGTTGAAAGGAGAGAAAATTTGCTTTACAAACGGTTGTTTTGATATTTTACACTTAGGTCATGTTAATTATTTAGCAGCTTCTGCAGATTTTGGGAATCGTCTAATTGTAGCAGTAAATAGCGATGATTCAGTTAGAAGATTAAATAAAGCAGATAATCGACCGATTAATTCAGAGGAAGCCAGAATGTTATTAATAGCTGCTTTGGGTTTTGTTGATTTAGTTTTAGTTTTTAATGAGGTAACTCCTCTTGATTTAATTAAAGATTTACAGCCCGATGTACTTATCAAGGGTGCTGATTATGATGCATCGGAGAAAGATTCCTCAAATATAAAATACATTGTAGGCTCAAAGGAAGTTAGAAGTTATGGTGGTGCAGTTTGTACCGTTGATTTTGTTCCGGGGTATTCTACAACTTTAATTTTAAAAAAAGGAAATTAATTTTTTTATTTTGCTTGCAACTTTTATTGGTTGTTTTTAGTCTTAAAATTAAATACCTTTACGAATTAATTTTTCATATGATAAGCATGTTTAAATTTACTCTCCCTTTCCTATTTATAAGTTGTTTTTCTTTTTCACAAGTTCCAACAGCAAGTTTTTCTGCTCTTCCAACAACTGCTTGTATTGGAGCAGCAACTGTATTTACAAATACATCTAACGGAGGAACTGCTCCACTTTCCTATCTTTGGAATTTTGGCGATACTACTTTTTCAACTTCAACGAGTCCAACTCATACTTTCACTAGTGCAGGAACTTTTAATGTAACCTTACTTACAACATCCGCAAATGGACTTACCGCCAGTGCATCTCAACAAATAATTATTCAAGATGTTCCTAATCCTACATTTGTAGCACCAATAAGTAGTAATTGTGCACCTGCATCCATTAATATAAATAATACTACACCTTCTGTTGCAGGATCATCTTATTTATGGAATTTTGGAAACGGTTCAACGTCAATTCTTGAAAACCCTCCTGCTCAAACTTATAATACTAATGGTTCTTTCACTGTTTCTCTTACGATAACAACTTCAGCAGGGTGTTCAGGAAGTACTTCAATTCCAAATTTTATTACAATTAGCAATGTAGCACCATCTTTTTCTGCCGATTTTGAAGGGGGCTGCTCTCCCTTGACTGTTGAATTCTTAGATCAATCTATTCCTCCTTCGCCATTAAATCCTATTACCTCTTGGTCGTGGAATTTTGGCAATGGTCAAGTTTTTAATGGTCAAAATCCACCAGCTCAATTATATACTACTTTAGGTTTTTATAATGTTTCTCTAAGTGTAACAACTCAGTCAGGTTGTTCAGGGACAACGGTTTTAGATAGTTTTATAACTGTAGGTCAGATAAACTCAATGAACTTTACTGTTGATTCTCCTATTAATTGTATTAAAACGGATGTTGAATTTACCCCTACTGTAGTTGTGAGTCCTGCAAATCCAAGCGCTCCAATTACCTATTTTTGGGATTTTAACGATGGATCTTCATCAACAGATACTATTCAAAACCCAACTTATCAATTTGAAACAGATTCAGGGTATTTTGATGTTATGTTAGTTGTTGATTATTTAGGATGTACGGATACGCTTGTTATGAACGATATGGTCTATATCAACGCTCCAATAGCATTTTTTGATCTTGATACAAATCTAATCTGTAATCCCACTCCTTTAGTTTCTGCTATTTGGCCAGCTGTAGCGATAGTAAGTGATACCTCTGTTCACGGACTCTTAAGTGACAATGTTCAAATGATTTGGCAGTGGGGTGATGGCTCACCAAATACAGAATTAAATGATGCTGAGCTAGACGACGCTAATTTAGGAAGTACTACACATAGTTATACGAATTATGGCACCTATGAGATCCAGCAAGTAATTAATAATTTTACTACAGGCTGCAGCGATACAAGCAAACAATTTTTTTATGTTTCTCGCATTACTTCCGACTTCTCAATTCCTAATGATACTATTTGCCAAGAAGTCGAAATTCAACTCTCTGATTCGAGTTCATCTTGGAGTTCTCATTCAATTGATTCTTGGGCTTACAACATGGGAAATCAAGAATTTGTAAATAATGGTCCAAATCCGACATACTCGTATCCTGCTCCTGGAAATTTTGCTATTACTTTAGTAGCATCAAATGATGTTGGTTGTTCAGCTTCATTCACTCAATTTATAAGAGTTTTAGCTCCACCTTTTGCTGTAATATCGACACCAGCTGCAGATGAGGGTGGATGTTCTCCTCATTTGGTTACATTTTTAAATTTGACAGTTCAACCCCCATCATATAATCCAATGAATCATTTTGATTGGTCTTTTTCCGATGGTTCACCTGGAATTACTACTTTACCTGTTCCTATAACAGTTCCAGTAACTCCTCAAACATCAATCCAACATACATTTAATGGTGAAGGTGTTTATGTTGCAACCTTAACGGCTTATAATGATTTTGGTTGTTCTAGTTTTTCTACAAAAGAAATAATTCTTACAAAACCTACTGCCTTTTTTACATTGGATAATATTGTTTGCAATGGCGAGGTGCTAAATACAGACAATCTATCAGTTGGTGTTTCACCTGTAAACTATCAATGGTATATTGATAATACAATAGGTGATACCTTATCTACAGATTTTAATCCAAATGAGCCTTATATTGAACAAAATGTAGCTCCTGGTCAAACAAGTGCAATTCATAATTTGATTCTAATAGCAGAAGATATAAATGGCTGCAAAGACACTGTTTCAATTTCCTTTACTACTTCTATTCCTAATGCTAATTTTACAGAGAATTTACCTAATTCTGTTCCATGCCCTCCGATAACAGGAGCTTATCTAGATGCATCAACTTCTTATGGAACGATAAATACTTGGCTGTGGGATTTTGGTAATGGCAATCAATCTGGATTACAAAACCCTTCAAATACCTATTTTTTTCCTGGAAACTATGATTTGTCTCTTTCAATTACAGATCAATATGGTTGTCAAGATGATACATTATTCAATGATTATATAATCGTTGGAGGTCCAAGTGGGAATCCTCAATATAATTATGATGTTTGTACTCAAACAGCAAGTTTTTTTATAACAGACCAAAATAATATTTCTTCAGTAGTTTGGAATTTAGGAAATGGGACAACTCAGACAAACCTAAGTTTTGATTATGTTTATAATATTGGAACCTATTCGCCTAGTGTAATATTAACCGATGCTGCAGGTTGTAATGTTCCTTATCCTATAAATCCTCAAATAATAGTAACTAACACGAGTGGTCTTAGCGCTAATTTTTCAGCAAGTCCCAATCCTGTTGATATTAACACCGCTGTAACGGTTCTTAATCAATCTTCTTCTACTTCTGGATCACCAATTATTAGTTGGTCTTGGGATTTTGGAAATGGCACTACTTCAAATCTTCAAAATCCTCCATCAACAACTTTTCCGCTTGTTAACCCTTATACAATCAGTTTAACAATTGGAAATGCACTTGGCTGCTCTAGTACTTATAGTCTTATAATTAATGTAAATCCAGATATCGTTCCTATTCTACCAAATGTATTCACTCCAAATGAAGATGGTATTAATGATATTTTTGCATTAGATTCTGACTATTTTTCATCTTATGTTTTCACTGCTTTGAATAGATGGGGAAATGTAGTTTTTGAAAAAGATAGGGATCCATCTTTCCCATTATTTTTATGGAACGGAAAAACTAATGGTGGTGAAAATTGCAGTGATGGTGTTTATTTTTATCGCCTGAAAGGTTTGTTAACAGGAGGAACCGAATTTGATAAAACTGGGTATATTACACTCGTTAATCAATAAGGAATTATTTTTCTTCCTCTTCAAAAAAGAAATCTATGTTTTGCGGGTTATTTGATGCAGCATTATAAGCTAGAACATCACATTTTTCATTTTCTGGATGACCATCGTGTCCTTTTACCCAAATAAAACTTAGCTCGAATTTAGGATGAAGCTCTAAATAACGCAGCCATAAATCGGGATTTTTTTTTCCTTTAAAGTTTTTCTTTTCCCAGCCAAAAACCCATTTTTTAGAAATGGCGTCAATTACATATTTGGAATCAGAATAAATATGAACAGGGTATTTGTTTGTTTTTAAATTTTCAAGGGCGTAAATTACTGCTAATAGTTCCATCCTGTTGTTTGTTGTTCTACGAAAACCCTGAGAAAGCTCTTTCACTTGAGCACCAAATTGTAAAATAACTCCAAATCCACCGGGTCCAGGATTTCCTCTTGATGACCCATCAGTATAAATATTTATGATTTTCATTTCTTTTCTCGCTTAGGATTTTGAGATAAAAATCCTTTCCAGGACCCTCCATTTCCTTTATTGTGTTCTCCAATTCCTTTTGAGAAATAATGACAAACAGCAACGGCTAATCCATCAGTAGCATCTAGATATTTTGGAATATCATCAAATGATAATAATTTTTGAAGCATAGCAGCAACTTGTTCTTTTGAAGCATTTCCATTCCCTGTAATTGCTTGTTTTATTCTTCTTGGTGCATATTCTTCAAAAGGAATATTGTGATTTAAACAGGAAGCAATTGCTACCCCTTGAGCTCTTCCTAATTTTAGCATCGACTGCACATTTTTACCAAAAAAAGGAGCTTCTATTGCCATTTCATCCGGATGAAATTCCTCAATTAAGCCATTTAAGCGATCCAAAATCCGTTTTAATTTTTCAGGATGATTAGCAAGTTTATTTAACTGAATAATTCCGAAATTAAGCATTGTTAATTTTCCGTTTTTCACTTCAATTAAGCCATAACCCATGACGGTTGTTCCAGGGTCAATTCCAAGAATTATGCGGTCTTCAATCATTATTTCTTTTTCAGAAATAAAACTAAATATAATTCAGGGATATTTGTATTTTTTGACTTTAATTCCTAAAAATAAGTAGGTTTTACATACAGCTTTAATTTTTGTTTTATTCAACCTTTCTTATACTCAAGTATTTTCTTAACTTAGTTTCATGTATAAAGGATTGCAGATTTTAGTTTTTTTATTTCTTGCCCTGCATGTTCCAGTCTGCAACTTTGCTCAAAACAAGGAAGAAATTCTTCTTCGAGAAATTAGTTCTTCAAAAACTCAAAACTCAAAAATTGACAAATTAATAGAACTTCATAATTATTACTCAACTACTAATCGACAAAAATGGTTTGAATCAATAGATCTTTTGAACAAGGAGGCGCTAAAAATTGAATCAGAAGAATTAAAAGGAAGATTATTTCTATCTGTGGGATCTGCCTATTTGGAGCTCGGTAATATTCTAGATTTCAAAAAGTGTTATGAATTAAACATTGCTAATAAAAAGTTTTTGAGGTTTGAAGAGAATCATATTCAAAGACAATTAGCAATAGAATATCTAGTTACAAAAAAAGATGCTTTAGCTTCAAGTTTATCATTGAAACATATTGCAATTGCTAAAAAAAATAAGCAGAATAGGTTCATTTCAGAAGCTTATATTTCTCGCTCTTTATTTTTCATGCAATCTCAGTTAAAAGATTCAGCTATTTATTATGCCAATTTAGCAACAGATTTCGCGAAACGCTCAGACACAAAGATATGTTTAGCACTTTCTTTGCATCACCAAGCAAAGGTTCAATTTTTTTTTAGAAATCATCTTGAAGCAATAAACGAAGAATTTAAATTCCTCTATCTTGCTGAAGAATTAGATCACACTTATTTTAAGTCTTTATCCTACAGGTCTATTGCCGAAATTTCTTTTGAAGTAGGTAATTTTGACGAATCCACTGTATATTTAAAGAAAGCAACTACTTTTTCAACTCGTTTATCGGATTTTTATGAGGAGGCAAAAATGAAGATTTATTTTGCTAAATTGTTTCTTGCTCGTGAAAATCTTACTAAAGCAAACAACACTATAAGCGAGGCATTAGCTACATTTAAAACTTTTAATGATTATAGAAATCTTAGCACATGCACTAATGTTTTAGGTCAAATAGCTACTCAAAAATCAGATTATGAAACAGCTATAAATTATTTTAATTCAGCTATAAATTATTTAGGAATTTCGGGTGAGAAGCAGGAGTTAGAATTAGTTTTCAATAATCTTGGGAAACTTTATTTACAAAAGGGAGATTTAATACAAGCAGAATTATACTTGTTAAAAGTATTAAGCCAAGGAAGCAAATCAGGCGAGCCATCTCAAAATTATAAGTTGTTATCAGAATTATATTTTAAAAAGAATCAGTTACAATTAGCTTACAATTATCAGAATTTATACCTAAGTATTTTGGAAGACAATGCTTTTTCAACAGTGGGAAGTAAAGTTTTACAACTAACAGAATCAAATTTAAGAGAAGAACGAGAGAGGTTGATTTCCTATCAAAAAGAATCAATTCAAGCGAAGGAAATGATAACAATACAGCTTACCAGACAGATTTTTATTATCGTTATTTTTGCTTTATTACTATTATTTCTATTGTTTTTTCTGATTTTCAGGAGCCGTCAAAATAAATTAAAACAAAGTCAAAAAGAAGCTGAATTATCACAGTCTTTGTTGCGTTCTCAAATGAATCCACATTTTATTTTTAATGCAATGTCAGGAATTCAAAGTTATATTTATAGCCACGAACCAGAAAAGTCCTCTCAATTTCTAGTTAATTTTTCCAGATTGATTCGCCTTATATTGGAAAATTCATCGAAAGAGTTTATACCACTTGAATTAGAGTTAGAAATAATCGAAAAATATTTAACAACACAAAAAATGCGTTTTGAAGATAGATTTGATTTTAAGTTAAATATTGACGAGCTCTTAGTTGATAAACAAGCGTTAATTCCCCCAATGATTACTCAACCTTTTATTGAAAATGCAATTGAACACGGACAATTACACACGCTTATTGATGGCTGTATAAATATTTCAATTACAGAGGAGAATAAAATGCTTCAGATAATTATTTCTGATAATGGAGTAGGACGAAAGGGCTCAAAAAATACCCAAAAAATAAAGAGTCATAATTCAATGGCTATTGATATTACACGCGAAAGAATTCAAATTATTAACCAGAAATATAAGACGAAAGGAAGTTTAAAAATTCGTGATTATGATGAATTAAATGAAATTGGAACAGAGGTTATTATAAAAATTCCTCTTAAGTTTGAAAATAATTGATTTAAATTTAAAAAAGATGAATAAAAAAATTCTTATTGTTGATGATGAAAATCCAACGCGACAATTAATCAAGAAAATGATTAATTCTTTTGGTTTAAATTTAGATGTTTACACTGACGGTGAAAATGTTAAGACAGCAATTTCTGCAATCGAACGAATTCAACCTGATTTAGTTATTTTAGATATTCAAATGCCTGACGGAAACGGTTTTGATGTCTTAAAGGCTATTCCTGACAAAAAATTTGAGGTGATATTTATAACAGCATATCAGGAATATGCAATTCAAGCTATTAAATTCAGTGCTTTAGATTATATCTTAAAGCCTTTAGCGAGTGATGAACTTAAGACTGCATTGTTAATAGCAATAAAATCACTTGACCAAAAGAAAAGCAATTACCCTTTTGTTGCTTTAGATAATAACATACAAGCTCACAAAAAAAAGAAATTAATTTTAAAAACACTTGAGAGCATGTTTATTGTTGATATTGACAATATTGTTAGATGTGAATCTGATAAAAATTATACCTTTTTCTTTTTTGCTGAAGGAAAAAAAATCTTGGTTTCTAAGACACTAAAAGAATATGATATGTTGTTATCTGATCTTTCTTTTTTTCGTGTGCAACAATCTCATTTGATTAACATGAATTATGTTGACCGTTACGACAAACATGAAGGAGGATGTGTTATTATGAAAGATGGCACTGAAATCCCTCTTTCTCAGGCGAAAAAGGAGCAATTTTTTAAAATGTTGGAGACGCTCTAATTATATAAGTGCCTGTTTTAAATCGTCTATTAAATCATCCACATCTTCAACACCCACGCTTAAGCGAATAAGTGAATCAACGACACCACTTTTTTCTCTCACTTCTTTTGGGATTGATGCATGCGTCATTGTTGCAGGATGTCCAATCAAAGATTCTACACCTCCTAAGGATTCAGCAAGTGCAAATAGCTTTACCTTTTTTACAATTGCAAGTGCATCTTCCAGATTATTTCCCTTTAATGTAAAAGAAATCATTCCACCAAACCCACGCATTTGTTGTTTTGCAATTGTATGGTTAGGATGATCTTCAAAACCTGGCCAATAAACTTTCTCAATTTTTGAATTGGTTTTTAAGTAATGTGCTATTTTCTCTCCATTTTCACAGTGTCTTTGCATACGAAGATGCAGTGTTTTTATTCCTCGTAAGACAAGAAATGAATCCATTGGTCCAGTTACAGCACCTGAGGAATTTTGTATTCGATACATTTCATCTGCTATCTTATCATTTGAAGTAACCAATGCGCCCATAATAACATCTGAATGCCCACCTAAGTATTTCGTAACTGAATGCATTACAATATCTGCTCCTAAATCTAATGGAGTTTGTAAGTAAGGAGTTGCAAAAGTATTGTCCACGCATAAAAGTGCGCCTGATTTTTTAGCAATCTTTGCCATCGCAGAAATATCAATAATATTCATCATTGGGTTTGTGGGCGTCTCAACCCATATGACTTTGGTGTTTTTATTTAACACTCGTTCTACCTCTGATATATTTTGCATGTCCACAAAATGAAAAACGATGCCATATTTTTCAAAAATAGTTTTAAAAATACGATATGAACCGCCGTATAAGTCATTAGTAGAAATCACTTCATCACCTGGATTAAGCATTTTAATTACACAGTCTATTGCTGCTAAACCTGAACCGAAACATGCGCCGAATTTACCATTTTCAATGGCTGCAATATTTTTTTCTAGTGCATGACGCGTAGGATTTTGAGTACGCGAATATTCATATCCTTTATGATTTCCGACACCATCTTGAACATACGTTGAAGTTTGATAAATTGGTGTCATAATAGCTCCTGTTGCCGGATCAGGATGAACACCAGCGTGTATAGCTTTTGTACCGAATTTCATGCTTAGTTTTTCTGCAAAATTAATAGAATTCTTTAATTTTCTTTGCTAAGCAAGGATAGAATTTATATTGCTAATTCTTTGTTGGGATCCCAGAAAATAATTTTAAAATTTTGAATTTGATCTTTTTCAACAGTTATTCCTTCTGATTCTAGTCGTTCTTGCATAGTACTTTCTTTTTCAAAATGAAATTTTCCGCTTAATATCCCATTTCTATTTACTACACGATGAGCAGGAATATCCAAATGTGCATGTGAAGCATTCATTGCCCAGCCAACCATTCTCGCCGATTTTCTAGCTCCTAAATAGTTTCCAATAGCACCATAGGATGTAACTCGCCCATTCGGAATCAGTTTTACCACTTGATACACTTGTTCAAAGAAATCTTTAGTGCTTAGTGAAGTATTCATATGGTTGTTCTTACTTGTGGATATAAAAAACAGTATAAAAAAAAGCCAGGATAACCTGGCTTTAAAATATCAATAATTTATATTACTTTTTTTTGCAGCAATCTTTATTACTACTCTCACATTTCCCTGTTTGATTTCCAATCCATTTTCCATCTTCACCATAATTTGATAAGCACTTAGCCTTTTCCTCGGGAGAACAACCTTTAGAATCGCACATTTTTGAGCACTCTTCTTTGGTCATTGAAGCACATTGGCTCATATCGCATTTTCCTGTAGTGCTGGTAACACATTTCCCGTCTACCATTTCACATTTGGTTTCGGAGTCAATCGCTTTTTTTGCATCATGATGCCCGCTTCCTAAAATTGGAGCTATTACCAAACCAATTAAACACGTTAATTTGATTAAGATGTTCATTGATGGTCCAGAAGTGTCTTTAAATGGGTCACCAACCGTATCTCCGGTAACTGCAGCCTTGTGTGCATCAGAACCTTTGTAAGTCATTTCACCATTTATTTCAACACCTGCTTCAAAGGATTTTTTTGCATTATCCCATGCTCCACCTGCGTTATTTTGGAAAACTGCCCAAAGAACACCAGAAACGGTTACTCCTGCCATATATCCACCAAGCATCTCAGCGATTAATTGATTGTTATCACCATATACTAATTTTCCTAAAAGTACAATCGCAATAGGAAAACCGATTGTTAAAATTCCTGGCAACATCATTTCTCTAAGAGCTGCTTTAGTTGAGATTTCAACACACTTTCCATATTCTGGTTTACCAGTTCCTTCCATTATCCCCGGAATTTCTTTGAATTGACGTCGAACTTCATATACCATATCCATTGCAGCTTTACCAACTGAATTCATTGCTAATGCAGAGAAAACTACAGGAATCATACCACCAATAAACAACATCGCTAACACAGGTGCTTTAAAGATATTTATTCCATCAATACCAGTGAAGGTAACATAGGCAGCAAATAGAGCCAGTGATGTCAATGCAGCCGAAGCGATAGCAAAGCCTTTTCCTGTTGCGGCAGTTGTGTTACCTACAGAATCTAAAATATCTGTTCGCTGACGAACTTCTTTCGGTAATTCACTCATTTCAGCAATTCCACCAGCATTGTCAGAAATAGGTCCGAAAGCATCAATCGCCAATTGCATAGCAGTTGTTGCCATCATTGCTGAAGCTGCTAAAGCAACACCATAAAAACCTGCTAGAGCATAAGATCCCCATATTGCAAATGCAAATAAAAGAACCGTTGGAAAGGTAGAAATCATACCTGTTGCAAGTCCTGCAATTACGTTAGTTCCTGCACCGGTAGAAGATTTTTGAACAATTTTCATTACCGGTTTCGTACCTAGTCCTGTGTAATATTCAGTTACAGATGAAATTGCACCACCAACTACTAAACCAACTAAAGTTGCATAAAACACTCTTAATGATGAAATTTCTTTAATTCCTTCACCGAAAAAGCTCATTTTCATTGTAGTAGGCAACATCCACGTAACTAAAAAATAACAAGCAACCGCCGTTAATACAATCGAAACCCAGTTACCAATGTTTAGTGCTTTTTGAACTTGAGCTTCTTTTGCATCATTACTAGTAATCTTAACTAGCATAGTTCCAATAATTGAAAACAGAATACCAAAGCCCGCAATGGACATAGGTAATAAAATTGGACCTATTCCACCAAATCCCTCTTTAATAATATCGCCACCCATATCTTTGATGACATAGTTGCCAAGAACCATTGCCGCTAATACGGTGGCAACGTACGAACCAAATAAATCGGCCCCCATTCCAGCAACGTCTCCAACATTATCACCTACGTTATCTGCGATTGTTGCAGGATTACGAGGATCATCTTCTGGAATTCCAGCTTCTACTTTACCCACTAAATCTGCTCCAACATCAGCCGCTTTGGTATAAATACCACCACCAACCCGCGCAAATAATGCAATTGATTCAGCTCCAAGAGAGAAACCTGCTAATGTTTCCAAAACGATTGTCATTTTATCGGTTCCATCAGCACCCCAAACTCCATCCATAAAAACCTGAAAGAAAATAATAAAGAATGCTGTTAGTCCTAAAACAGCTAATCCAGCAACGCCTAATCCCATAACAGTTCCTCCACCAAAAGCTACTTTCAATGCTTGTGGTAAACTGGTACGAGCTGCTTGAGTTGTGCGAACATTTGTCTTAGTAGCGATTTTCATTCCCATGTTTCCAGCTAATGCTGAAAAGAAGGCTCCGAAAATAAATGCTACTACTATTAATATAGAAGAGGTCTCAACAATTTGAGAAATAGCTGCTAAAACAACACTCGCAATAACTACGAATATCGCCAACAATCTATATTCAGCTTTTAAGAAAGCCAATGCACCTTCATAGATGTAATCAGAAATCTCCTTCATTTTACCGTCGCCGGCATCTTGCTTTAACACCCAAGATCGTTTAATAGCCATAAAAATTAGGCCAATTATAGCCATAGCTATAGGAACATAAATCATAATTGCATTCATATTTTTCTATTTAAATTTTAATTAATCGAGGGCAAAAATAGTGTTTTTAAGCCAATCTGTTTGAATACGAACAATAAAAAAAAGAGTTACACTAAAAATCCAATGAAGTTAAATTATTTAAATACAATAGTTTTGCATGAATAGAAAAATAATTAAAGTACTATGAAGTACAGATTTTGTTAATTATACTTCAAAAAAAAAGAGGAGTTTCCCCCTCAATTTTAACCAATCTACTATTAATTCAATCTTGTAGAACTTCTAATTTTAAATTTGGGCTTACTATTGCTTCTTTGATTTTAGCTTCTAGTTCATCCGCTAATTCTAGATTATCAAGTAATAAGGTCTTTATAGAATCTCTACCTTGTCCTAATCTTGTTTCTCCATAAGAAAACCATGAACCACTTTTCTTAAGGATGTTAAGTTCAACTCCTAGATCAATTATTTCTCCAACTTTGGAAATTCCTTCACCATACATAATATCAAATTCTGCTTTTCTGAACGGAGGGGCAACTTTATTTTTAACAACCTTTACTTTCACTCGATTACCAATTACTTCTTCACCATCTTTCAATTGAGTTGATCTTCTAATGTCAAGTCTTACTGAAGAATAAAACTTAAGAGCATTTCCTCCAGTTGTTGTTTCTGGATTACCGAACATAACACCAATTTTTTCTCTAAGTTGATTGATGAAGATACAACAGCATCCTGCTTTACTAATAGAACCTGTTAATTTTCTTAATGCTTTTGACATTAATCGTGCCTGAAGTCCCATTTGAGAATCTCCCATTTCACCTTCAATTTCTGCTTTTGGAGTTAATGCTGCAACTGAATCAATAACAACTAAATCTACTGCTCCAGACCTAATAAGGTTGTCTGCAATTTCTAATGCTTGTTCTCCGTTGTCCGGCTGAGAAATTAATAAATTTGCGATATCAACACCTAATTTTTTAGCGTAAAACTGGTCAAATGCATGCTCTGCATCTATAAAAGCTGCAATTCCTCCTTGCTTTTGAACTTCAGCAATAGCATGAATTGCGAGCGTTGTTTTTCCTGATGATTCGGGACCGTATATTTCAACTACTCTTCCTTTTGGATAGCCATTAATTCCTAATGCTAGATCTAATGTTATAGATCCGGTTGGGATTACCTCTACTTTTTCAACGGGAGAATCACCCAATTTCATTACTGCACCTTTTCCGAATGTTTTATCTAATTTTTCCATTGTTAGTTGTAGTGCTTTTAGCTTTTCTGTGTTTAATTCTTGTTTTGACATATTGATTTTTTTAAATGTGTAAGTATTCTGTTTTTTATTATAGTACAAATTTATGCTGCAATGATTGTAAATTATTTACGACCTTCTCATAATTTGTATGTTTGTAGTATTTCATTTGCATGATCTTTTGTATTTGGCTTGTCTAAAACAGCAATCAGAGTGGAGTCTTCATTAAATAAAAAACTTGTCCGGTGTATTCCGTCATATGTTCTCCCCATAAATTTTTTTGATCCCCATACTCCAAAAGCTTTGATAATTTCCTTTTCCGTATCAGCTAATAGAGAAAACGGCAACTTGTATTTTTCAATGAATTTTGTGTGAGCTTGTGCACTATCTGCACTTACACCAAGAATTACTATTTCTTTTTCGACTAATATTTCAAAGCTATCTCGTAAGCTGCATGCTTGAGCTGTACAGCCAGGAGTATCGTCTTTTGGATAAAAGTAGACTACAAGTTTTTTACCTATAAATTGAGAAAGATTGATTTCTTTGCCATTTTGATCGCTTGATTTAATAGAAGGAATTTTACTTCCAATTGTTAATTTTTCCATATTTGCTTATTAAATAATCTAAATAATGATGTTTTTCTAATCAAAAGTAATAACTATTTTCATATTAGAAACAATTACATGAAAAAAAGTTTAAATTTTTTAATAAAAAATATGTGGGTTTCATAAAATACTAGCAATAGTAAAGCCTTCAGAAGAATGATTAGGATTTACGCAAGAGACATATTGTTAGGTAAATCCATGATCCAATTAATATTGCTCCTCCAATTGGTGTGAGCAATCCTAAGATTGGAATATGTAAACCTATTTTATTAAAAAATACTAGAAGGTAAATTGAAAAACTGAAGAGACAGAGTCCAATTATCATGCTATTAAGTATTTTTTTAAGTGGAAATTTAAATTTATCTGAATTAAGAGAGAGCATAACAATTGCAATTCCTTGAATAAGTTGATAGCGAATACCTGTTTCAATAGATGCTAGTTGATTAGTGTCCAATATTGTTTTTAAAAAGTGTGCTCCAAAGGCTCCTAAAATAATTGCTAGCCATACCAATATAGTCCCAAGAATTAGTGATGTTTTTATCATTTTACAAAGTTGAATAAAAAAAGTAACTATTAATCAATTCTGTATCTTTGTGCTATGAAATTAAATTCATTTACTGTATTAATTTTCTTTTTGAGTTTTATTCTCTTAAATTGTAAATCGGAAACGCCGCCGATAAATGAGATTGATTATTATCAGTTTCAAGCTATTAATCTTAGTAAGTACGATATTGATGCTTCAATTAAAATTCCAGATGCAACGGCTGGAATTGGAGCTACTTTCATGCCAGAAGTAATCCATGAGCTTGGAGATTATAAGTGGAAAATAGCAGTCGGCAAAAATTTCGAGCTTTTTATTGAAGATTATGGAGATTATCCTTATTTATTTCCTGAATTCAAGAAAAAATTATTTTCTAACAACAAATATTATAAAATAGAAATTCTCAAAGAAGAGAAAAATTTACTTTTATTTAAAAGAACTATTCGAAAAAAATTAGGGAACGTAAACTCTTCTTCATACCATTTGTTTTCAGTTATAAATATGAATGGGATAAATTATCAGTTCACAAATAGAGAGGCTGGAGATTCTAAAAAAGTGATTGATTTTGTTTATAAATCTGTAAAATCAATAAAAAAACAATAAATAAGATGGAATTAAATCGCGAAGAGGTCCTTAGAGTATTAGGAAATATAATTGAACCTGATTTAAAAAAAGATATTGTTAGTTCGAATTTAATTGAAGATTTAAAAATCTTAGAGCAGCGTATTGAATTATCAATTCAAGTATCCAATCCTGCACTTCATGCTAGAAAACGGATGCAAGAAGCTGTTTCATTTAATTTAAAACGCGTTTTTGGCTCTTCTTTAGAAGTGGATTGCATTGTTAAAGGTATGCCGAGTGAATCAAAAGAAAAGAGAAGAAAAATTCTTCCTGATGTAAAATATATTGTGGCGATTGCCTCTGGTAAGGGTGGAGTAGGGAAGTCTACTATTACCTCTAATCTTGCGGGCGGGCTGCAGAAAAAAGGATATAAGGTTGGTATTGTTGATGCGGATATTTACGGACCATCAATGCCAACTATGTTTGATGTTGTTGGTGACAGACCAAAAATGATTGATATTGATGGCATTTCAATGATTGAACCAATTTTAGCACAAGGTGTAAAGCTACTATCAATTGGATTTTTTACAGATCAGGATAACGCTGTTGTTTGGCGTGGCCCAATGGCTTCAAAAGCACTTACTCAAATGTTTACAGATGCTCATTGGGGAGAATTAGATTATTTGTTGATTGATTTACCTCCAGGAACAGGAGATATTCATCTCTCGCTTGTCCAGGCTGTTCCTTTAGATGGTGTTGTGATCGTAAGTACGCCGCAAGAAGTTGCTTTAGCAGATGCTCGCAGGGGTGTTAATATGTTTAAAATGGACACTTTGAAGGTACCTGTTATTGGAATTGTAGAAAATATGGCGTGGTTTACGCCTGCTGAACTTCCGGATAATAAATACTATATTTTTGGTAGAGATGGTGCAAAAAATCTGGCGCAAGGCATGAATGTTCCATTTCTTGGTTCAATTCCTCTTGTTCAAAGTGTTTGCGAAGCCGGTGATGCCGGTCGACCTGCTGTTTATCAAGAAAATACCCCAATTTCTCGTGCATTTGATGAATTAGTTCATAACTTTACAGAAGAATTAAATAATCTAATAGCTACTAAAAAATCGAATTGACATGTCTGAAATCAATATAGCTAGTATTACTGAAAAAGTAAACACCGCTTTACTTCAATTACGCCCTTTTTTACATGCTGATGGTGGCGATATGGAGTTGGTTGAAATTACAGATGATGGAATTGTAAAAGTTCACTTATTAGGGTCTTGCAGTGACTGTTCAATGAGCAAAATGACTTTAAAAGCAGGATTAGAAGAAGCCTTAAAAATATCTGCCCCTGACGTAAAAGCTGTTATAGCTGTTTAGTTAGTTATCTCAAGAAAATTAAGTTTTTATCTTTTTCTTCTCTTTCCAATATTCCATTGATATCCAACAGTAAAAAGATTTCTTGCGCCCAAAGAATAAGACTCTAAGGAACTGTTTGTAAATGGGGATACTTCTGCTGAAATATTGAATTGCCCATTGCTAGTTGGCAAATGAATTTGTGCATAAGCCATTGTGGGATACAGTCTCATTCCTATGCTAGCCCCAATACCCTTATTTATAAATCCTAGACCAATTTTTGCAGTTACAATAGACGGTAATGCCAGTCCAATTTGGCTTTCAAAAAAGATATTTTGAAAAATAAAGCTCTGATTTCCAATTAAAAAAGATATTCCGGGAAAAAATCTTCCATTTGTTGGTCCAAAATACGAAAATTCTTCGAATACTGCTATACCACTATTTACTTCAAGATAGCTTCTATTATTTGATTTTTGAGTAAAACTATTATTGCAAAAAATTAAAAATATTATTAAAAATATACTTCTCATGATTTCAAATTTATTAGTGAAGTTAGCTTATTTATCTTTGAAGTACATAATTGAATTAAGCAGATAAAAATTTGGTTGTTGTGAATTTCGCAAATAAGGTGTATTTTTATATTTTCCAGTCCTGAAATTAAAGAACTAGAAATTATAGGAGGTTTAGTATAGTAAGTTTAGTGTTACAAATACCACCTTATAGGTAGACCCAAACCATTAGAGATCTCATGAAAATAAAGTTTTTAGTCCTTGGTAAAACTAATTTTGCCTATCTAAAAGAGGGAGAAACTATTTACGAAAATAGAATTATTCATTATTGTAATTTTCTTCGAGTTGAAGTTTCTGATGTGAAAAACCCAAAAAATATAAGTACAGAAGTTCTAAAAAAAAAGGAGGGGGAATTACTTTTAAGTAAAATTTCACCAAATGATTTTGTTGTCTTATTAGATGAAAATGGTCAGCAGTTTTCCTCAAATAAATTTGCCTCATGGCTAGAGAATAAAGCAATGGAAATGCCGAATTGTATAACATTTATAGTTGGTGGTGCTTATGGATTTGATGATGAATTGTACAAGCGCGCAAATTTTAAAATGTCTCTTTCAGCGATGACTTATTCGCACCAAATGGTTCGATTAATTTTTTTAGAACAACTTTATCGTGCCTTTTCAATTATTAGAAATGAACCCTATCATCATGCTTAGGAAAATATTGTCATGAAAGCTTCCATTGATAAAATTGTATTGAATTTTAAGATTCCAAGTGGAACAAGTCGCGGAATTTTAAAAGAAAAACCTTCTTGGATATTAAAAATATCAGACGAGAATGGAACTTGTGGTCAAGGAGAATTCAGCATTATCCCTGGATTATCACCAGATTTTAAAGATGAATTGAGTTATCTCGCTCTAATTAATTTAGTAGTTGAATTCATAGAAAATCAGCTAGAGATAAATGATTTAATCTCACTAAAAACAGTTGAATTTACTGAAAATATCCAACTTTTTTATAGCAGATTCCGGCAATATCCTTCACTTATTTTTGGTTTTGAAACCGCTGCTTTAGATTTCCTGAATGGAGGGAAGGGATTGATTTATAAAAATAATTTTTCAGAAGGGCTTTCACAAATTCCTATAAACGGTTTGGTTTGGATGGGTGATGTGGAATTTATGCAAGAGCAAATTGATTCAAAAATTCAGGAAGGATTTTCTACCATTAAAATAAAAATTGGCGCTCTTGCTTTTAATAAAGAATTAGCTTTAATTGAGACAATTCGTACTCGCTTTAATGCTAACCAAATAACGATCCGAGTTGATGCAAATGGGGCTTTTTCGCCATATGAAATAGAGGAGAAATTACTGCAGTTAAAAGATTTAGATGTTCATTCAATTGAACAACCTATTCAATCTGGTCAGTTAGAAAAACTTGCTGCTTTATGCAAAAGAAATATTATTCCTCTTGCTTTGGATGAAGAATTAATCGGTATTTCAACCCGAGAAGAACGAAGATTATTATTGGATTTTGTCTGCCCTCAATTTATCGTTCTTAAACCAAGTTTACATGGCGGTTTTTATGGCTGCAAGGAATGGATTGAATTAGCGGAAGAACGATCAATTTCGTGGTGGATTACATCGGCATTAGAATCATCAATCGGCTTAAATGCAATTTCTCAGTTTACAGGAAATTATCCGATTATTTTACCGCAGGGTTTAGGAACTGGTGGATTATACACAAACAATTTACCGTCTAAGCTTGTTATTAAAGATGGGTTTTTAAAAATGAGTGTATGACATTGAAAAAAGAAAATTGGCATGCTTTAACGAAGGAAGAATCGTATATTATTGAATCAAAAGGTACAGAATATCCAAATTCTGGAGAGTATAATAAATTTTCTCAGAATGGAATTTTTGTTTGTCGAAGATGCGAACATCCACTTTATACTAGCAACTCGAAATTTGATTCAGGCTGTGGTTGGCCAAGTTTTGATGATGACTTTGAAAACAATGTTAAACGAGTAAAAGATGAAGATGGAAGAAGAGTTGAGATTATCTGCGGAAATTGTGCCGGACACTTAGGTCATGTTTTTGAAGGAGAGTTTTTTACTGAGAAAAATACACGTCATTGTGTCAATTCACTTTCTATAAAATTTATTCCTGCTTAACGAGAAGTACAGTCAGAAATCTCATCACATTGGTCGTAAATCATATCATGTATAATAAGCTGCGCTGCCAATGCAAGTTGACTGTAATTTTGCGAACTATTCCCAAAACTTCCAGCAGTATTTTGCCACATGTCTAAAATAATTTGCTGAGATCCTATTTTGGGTTGAATTTTTGCCAAAACAGCCGCTATATTTCCTGCGCCTGCATGGTAAATGTGTAATACAAAAAGTCGAAACCATAAATCTGTTTCTTTGTAATCAAGTGAGTAGCTATCTAAAATTCTTTTTGCTGAAGGGATACAACTTCTTTGTATTAACCGTGCTGAACCGTAAGCGCAACGTTCGAAATCTTCTCGCTCATCTCTGTAGTTATTTACAGTTAAACCTTGCGCTCTTGCAACATCCGGCATCAATTGAAAAGCACCGTAAGCACCGGCCACTGATTTTTTCATTTGACCAGGACTTTCTATAAGAAGAATTGCTTGTGCATACCAAGGATCAACACCAAATTTTTCAAATGCAGCAACTCCTTTAGATAAAGATGGATATACTTTTGTGAATTTAAAGAAATCACTTTTTCCTGATGTAACATAAATGGTTTCATCTTTATTTAAGCCGAATTCTAGACGCAAATTGACTTTTGTTTTTTCTTTTTCAATATCACTTTGCAACATCCAATCTTTCAAACATATTTTCTTTAGAATGACTCTTGATGAGGCAATGTTAACTAAGCAAGAATCGGGAGTTAAAAGCATGATTTTTTTCCAAAATTGAGTTTGTGGAAGTTGATCCCATCGTTCTTTAAAGATTAGCTCAGCATTCATAATTATACTTATATCTGCAGCCGTTTTTACCATAATTTTTTCGTCTGACCATGAATTTAAGGGCTGTGCATAAAACTGAAAAAGATAAAACTGAAAAAGTAATGATAGGAGAATTCGCATATAGTTTGAAATTTATTTATAAAGATAATCAACAAACTTTGATTATAAAATCTGTTACCAAAATGTTAGCAACATAAAAGTGTTTAAATATAAAGTATCTTTGAACTATGCGCTTAAAAACCATCCTTATTTCTCCTCTTATTTTCTTGGTGAAAATATACCAATGGTTTATTTCTCCAATCTTACCAGCTTCTTGTAGATATACGCCAACATGTTCTCATTATATGATAGAAGCATTAAAAGTTTGGGGTCCAATTAAAGGGACTTTTTTAGGAATAAAACGAATTGCTTCATGTCACCCTCGTGGGGGTCATGGTTATGATCCCGTTCCAGAAAAAAAGAATGAGAACAAAGAGTGAATTGTAAATCACCCAATTCTAAGTATTTATTTTTAAGTTGTTTTGATTCTTTTGTACATTTGCTTAAATTCATATTTATGAAAAATAGTATTCAATCTTTTATTCAGTTTTTTCTGTTTTTATTCTATTTCAATTTTTCTTTTGGGCAGATTTCATTACAGGAAACAGATTTTGCCAATCCAAATGACACGGTACGCTATAGTCAAGCAATGGATCAAGGAATGGATTTCTCAACTACTGGTCCAAATAATACCTGGAATTTTAGTTCGCTAACTTCTACTGGACAATACGTTAAAAACTTCAATCCTATTGGGTTTGGTTCTATACTTGTACAAGCTACTTTTGGTTTTTTTGCTTCACAGAATTACCAAGCAAGTTATTTTACCCAAAACAATGATTTACCGATTGATTTATTGAGTGGTTTCTTACCTGTGGCAATTTCTGATTTGAATGCTTACACGCATTCATCTTCTAGTAAAATTTCTTCTATTGGCTATTCCCTGAGTGTTAATTCTCAAGCTGTACCGTTTAAATCAGATACCATTGAAACCCGCTATAGCTTGCCTTTAGATTATAATGACTCTTACAATTCAAGGGGTTATACTTTGGTGGATTTTAATCCTGTTGCAGATTTTAAGTTCAAGCAACACCGCCAACGCTCTTCTGTTGTTGACGGATGGGGTTCTTTAATTTTACCAAATGGAACTTACAATGTTTTGAGACTTAAACATCAAATAAATGAAATTGATTCTATTTTTGTTAGTGTAATTCCTGGCTTTCCTGGCTTTTGGATTGGTACACCCCCAATTCAAACAGTAGAATACGAATGGATTGGAGAAAGCAAAAAAGATGTTTTATTGAAAATTGTTACTTCAATTACAAATGGTTCTGAACAAATTCAATCTATTGATTACCAGGATTCTTATTTAGTTGGTTTGCAAGATAACCAAAGCTCCTCAAATTTTTCTGTTTCACCAAATCCTGTTAGTGACATACTAACTGTTACTTCATCAACTTTAGTGAGGAACTATCAATTAAGCGATATAACAGGAAAGTTACTTTTGCAGAAAAATTTAATAAATGCATCAAATTTTGATATTGATATCTCAGATCTTCCTCTTGGAAGCTATTTTATTTCTTTGAATTCAGAGAATACTAGTAAGAAAATTAAATTCATAAAACTTTAATTCCCTACCTTTGCTTTAGGCAAATCAGTCTATCGCTGCTTGTTTTTATAATAGGGAGAGGAAAGTCCGGGCAGTACAGAGCGTCGTACTTCCTAACGGGAAGGTCTTGGTGGATCAATCCATTGGGAACAGAAAGTGCCACAGAAAGGAAAACTACCCTTGAGTTCGCTCAAAGGAAAAGGTGAAAAGGTGAGGTAAGAGCTCACCGCTTTGGCAGTGATGTCAAAGGCAAGGTAAACCTTACGAACTGAAAGACCAAATATACCGAGGCTTGAGGGTTGCTCGCCCAATCTCGGAGGGTAGGTTGATTGATTCCAAGCGTGAGTTTGGAACTAGATAAATGATAGACAACTGCGTTGATTCGTTCAACAAAGATTACAGAACCCGGCTTATGATTTGCCTTTTTTTATTCAATAGAAACACTATTTCTTGCTTTGTTTCTATCGAATTACGGTAATATGCCCATGAAAAACCCCCTCCTCTTTATCATCTCCAAAGTAATCGAAAGTCACCTTGTAAAAATAAACACCCTCTTCAACTTCAAATCCATCGCTTGTTTTACCATTCCATCCAGCATCTAAATTATCAAACTCAAAGATTTTATTTCCCCATCTATTTAAAATCTGACATTCCATTTTATCGATACAACTTGCTTGAATCTTCCATAAATCATTTGTTTGATCATTATTTGCAGTTAACACATTTGGAATAAAAATATTAGAAATTCCACTAGTCATAATAAAAGAACTTGTTTGAGTATAGGAGCAGCCATTTCCATCAATAACTGTTATTGGATAGTTTCCAATTCCAATATTTAAAATTGAATCATTTTCTTGAACTTGAAGGCCATTAAAAGAGTAGGAGTAGGGTGCTGTTCCACCGACTGCTCCATTTATAAGCATATTACCATTTTCTAAACCACAGTATGGATTTGAAAAGGTGCTTTGTATTAATGTTGGCAATGGAGTAGTTAGTAGTGATATGATTGTATCATTTGAACATAAACCATCTGTATAAGAAATTGCATATGTTCCTGCTAATAAGTCAATTCCATTAGCAGAATTACTAACGTTCGGATTCCATGAAAATGAGTAGGTGCCGGAAGGGGAAATAGTTAGGTTAATTGCTCCATTGTTTTGTTCACAACTTGAGTTGAGTGTTTGTGCAGTTGAATTTAATCCAATACTAGGTTGAATTACTATTGAGGTATCAAAAACACAAACATTATCAGAAATACTTATTTGATATATTCCAGGGGAAATTCCTGAAGCATTATTTGTTAATGAAATATTATTTGTCCAACTATAAGTGTAGTTTCCGGAGGGAGTATTCGTAAAAACGATTACACCATTGTCATTCCCACAAGTCGTTTGATTTACACTAACTGAAGTAGAAAAAGGAACTGGATTTTGAAGAACTATTGTCGTATCTAAAGTACATAAACCTTGAGAAATAACAATGTTATAGGTTCCTTGAGTAAGATTACTCGCAGAATTTGAAGAAGATACATTTGGCGTCCAGATATAAGAATAACTCGGATCATAGGGGTCAATAGAAATAGTCCCATTACTTTGCAGGCAACCTGGCTGTTGTATACTTGTACTTAAATCAAAAGGAATTGTGATAACATTTACAAATAATGTATCTATACAATTATTCGCATCACTAACTATAACTTGGTAAGATCCTTCACATAAATTTGTTGCCGTTTGCGTTGTTTGATTTAAATCATCGTTCCATTGATATGTAAATGGAGCTGCTCCAGATGAAGTAGTTACAGTTCCTTGTCCATTACAAAATCCAACTGAAGTTCCTGTTAGGCAGTTATTTGGGTCGTTGCAAATAGCATAAGTCGGACTCCCAACACCTTGCCAATTTTGTCCATCTGGAAATCTACGAATACTTAAACCAAAATGGTCACTACCATTCGCTGGACTTGCATAAAATTTTAAGATGTCTGGTATTTGATTATAACTTGAGAGAGTAGAAGCAGAATTACAAGAATTTGAATTTGAAATACAAGGATTTCCCGCTAAGGAAGCTGTATTTCCTGGGCCCCAACTAACAGCATCAATTGGATTTCCGTTTGCATCATAAAAAGCAAACCAACCTCCAAGATTTGGAAACCAAACTCTTGTTCCTGAACAACAAACACCAAGGCCAGTAATATCAAGGGGAACGACAATTTCAACTACGTTACCGCCATTTGCCAATAACAAATTACTTGGAACAGGTGCTGCAGTCGCTCCTCTTATCATTGCAAATCCATTTGGAGGTACAATTGTACCTGAGGGCAGTCGAAAACCCCCAGTTCCTTCAGTGGTAGAATTTCCTAAATAATAGCATGAAATATCTATAGAATCACATAAATCAGGATTATAAAGTTCAATCCATTCTCCTCTTCCGCCCGAGACAGCAGGACCAGACAATGATCCATCGCCAGTATTAGGAGAAATCATTAATTCGTTAATTAATATAGGCGGGCCACTGTAACTGCAAGGTTCACAAATGGTATTTTGTACAACCGAAACAGAAGCATTTAAGTAACAAAGATTTGGAGGTAAGATACAGCAGTTGCCGCCTGCAGTTATATTAACTGTTTCATTTAACCAGCATGCATATTGAGTTTTATGAAATAATAATTGCCCTCCTGTAGCTTGCTGAAAATAATATACTACTTCATCAGGTGTATTTCCACCTCCAGCATCTGTTAGAGTATCACATTGTCCAGAGACTCCAATCATTCCTCCTCCCCATGTACCAGAGCCATTTCCATGAGTTGGGGTATATCCTACTTGTGGATTTGTTAAAATTGAAATTATTCCCGTTGGCACACCTGTTACAGATGTAATAAAATTTCCTTGACTACAATTGTTATTGTTTTGAATTGAATTAAATCCCGCATAAATAACTTGGGTAATATTCCCAACAAAAGCTCCTGTGAAACTAACTTGTATAGGTTCGTAAGTACAGATTCCAACTTTTAAATTTGGGATATTTTGATCTACATTAATGGTTAAAATACCGCCGTCGTAATTGGAGTAAATAATAAGATTTCCATCTGCATTGCATATTGTTTGCGCAGAAACTAAAAAAGTAAAAAACAGAAAATAAATAAATAAATAAACTTTCACAAATAACATTTAATAAACTTAAACGAAGCTAATTTAATAATTTAAAAGTAATTCAATCACACTTTTTACTTTTAATGAGTTTGGCAGTAATTCCGCCTCCAAACTAGAATTTAATGGTATTGCAGGAGTATCAACAGAACCTACAATTTGAATTGGTGCATCCAAGAAATTAAAATTATCTCTTTGTAACCTTCCAGCCAATCCTAAAGCGAAAGAACATTCGATCGATTCTTCAGTAACTATCATTATTTTTCCATGAGATTGACACAAGGTATTCATTGCTTCGTGATCCAGAGGATTAATACTTCGTAAATCCAAAATCTCAACTTTACCAGCAAACTCCAAAGAAGCTTCAACTGCCCAATATACTCCTCGTCCATAAGTTATTACACCACAGGACGTGCCATTTGAGATATTTTCCTTTGTTGCTTCTTGAACGATTCTTGCTTTACCAATTGGAATCACATAATCTTCACTTGGTTCAATCGACATAGCTCCTTCCGTTCCAGCAATTTTTGACCAATACAATCCTTTGTGTTCTAAAATTACAACTGGATTTGGATCGTAAAAAGCAGCTTTTAACAAGCCTTTTAAATCTGCGCCTGTTGAAGGATAAACTACTTTAATTCCACGAATATTGCATAAAATAGATTCTACACTTGAAGAATGATAAGGTCCACCAGAACCGTAAGCGCCAATTGGAACACGAATTACGCAACTTACTGGCCATTTTCCATTTGAGAGGTAATAAGATCTTGAAACTTCCGTAAATAATTGATTTAATCCTGGCCAAATATAATCGGCAAATTGAACTTCAACAATTGGCTTTAATCCAACTGCAGACATTCCAACTGTTGAACCAATAATAAATGCTTCTTGAATGGGTGTATTAAAAACGCGCAATTCACCAAATGTTTGCCCTAAAGTTGCAGCTTCGCGAAAAACTCCTCCTAAGCGTCCACCAACATCTTGGCCATACAATAAAGCTTCTGGATGTTTCTCTAATATTTCTCTCATTGCAAACAAGGCAGAATCAACCATTACAGTTTTTTTCTTTCCTTTTGGTTCTCGAACGCCACTTTCTTCCAAAATTAATGTTGGAGCAAAAATATAATCTGTTACACTTTCAGGACTTGGATCCTCAGAAATAAGCGCTTTTTCGTATTCTGAATCTACTAATTTTCTTGTCTTAGCTTCAAGATTTATAAATTCAGCTAGGCTAAAACCTCTTTTTTCTAGTTCTAATTTTAGTTTTGGATAGGGATCATTCTTTGCAGCTTCATCTAAATCATCGCGATACCATTCTTTTCTGACACCAGAAGTATGATGCCCTAATAAAGGAACTTTTGCATGAATAATGAATGGCCGCCTTTCATTTCGAACGATTTTAAATACTTCTTGAATGGTAGAATAAGATTCAATAAAGTCACTTCCATCTATCGTTATAACTTCAAGTCCCTTAAATCCTTTTGCATATTCTGAAATATCTTGCGCTCTTGTTTCTTTGGCGGTTGCGGATATATCCCAGCCATTGTCTTGTACGAGAAAAACAATCGGAAATTGTTTCAAAGTTGCCATTTGAAACGCTTCAGAAACTTCTCCTTCGGTGCATGCTGCATCTCCTAAAGAACAGACTACTATTGGTGCTTCTCCTATTTCAGGCTTTGTTAATCCTGTATTTTCTTGGTACTGAATTCCCATTGCAATTCCCGTTGTAGGAATAGCCTGCATTCCCGTTGCAGAAGATTGATGAATGATTTTTGGCATGTCATCACGGTTCAATGAGGGATGACAATAGTAGGTGCGACCACCAGAAAACGGATCTTCTTTTTTTGCGAAAACCTGCAACATTAATTCGTATGGTGAAATACCAATTCCTAAAAGAATACTGTCATCTCTGTAATAAGGAGAAACCCAATCTTGGGGTTTAAGTTGCAGTCCAAGCGCTAATTGTATTGCTTCATGCCCTCGAGATGTGGCGTGAACATATTTTGAAGTAAGCTCTTTATTTTCCTCGTATTTTTCTGCTAAAAATTTTGCAGTACTCATCAATCGAAATGCCTTGATTAAGGTTTCTTTCTCTATAGAATTTGATTTTGATGTATTTATTGTTTCTCCCATAATCTTTTTACAAGTATTCTAAAATAAAAATACAAAGAATAGAACGAACCATAGCAATGAAAAAAAAGCAGTGATTTTAAAAATCGCTAAATATTTGGTAGAATCTTTCTTTGCGATGAATCCGTAGATTAAGTAAATTAGGACAATAAGGATAAAAATAAGTGATAGATATATTCGATACATACGTTTAATTTTAGCAAAGTTATGCTTATTTCTTGCTATTTCAATTTTGATATAATAATCCTTTTTATTTTTGAGCTTAAAAAAATTCTTAAATGTTAGGCTTGAAAATGGCCACAGACCCCAGATGGGTTAGTGTTGCCTCAAAAAATTTGGAGGAAATATTAGTAGATCATGCCTTCTGTGAGCAAAAAGCGGCAAGTTCTGCCATTTCAATTATTGTTCAATATCCTCAGTATTCAGATTTAGTTTTAGCAATGACAGCTATCTGTCAAGAAGAAATGCAGCACTTTAACATGGTTCACGAAAAGCTAATTGAGCGTGGTTTCAAATTGGGCTTCGAAAGAAAAGATCCCTATGTGAATGATTTATCAGTTTTCCTTCGGCGAAATAAGACAAATAGTTCAAAAAAAGGACTTTTTGTAAATCAAATGCTTTTTGCTGCTATGATTGAAGCGAGAAGTTGTGAACGATTTAAGATTCTTTCAGAACAATTAGAAGATGAGGATTTAAAAATATTTTACCGTTCTCTAATGGAGAGTGAAGCCCGACATTACACTACATTTCTGCATTTTGCTAAAAAATATGGCGAAGGAATTAATGTTGATGAACGTTGGAACGCTTTCTTAGAATTTGAAGCAAGTTTGATGGAAAAATACAGCAAAAAAGAAACCATGCACGGATAATTTCCTTTCCATGCATGGTTCTCAACTACTAATCAAACGTATATCCCTAAAAATTAAATAAAATCCCTGCTGAAACTGGTGAAAAATTCGGTCCTTTATCTTTTTCAAATACTTGAGTTAGACCATAATTTACATAAAGATTAATGTCTCCGTATCCAATAATTGCTGTTGCGTGAGCATCAAAAGGATTGAAATTATAGTTGGATATAACTTTGTCTTTATTTGTTTTTCCAGCATCCTCCCATTTAGTTTTTAAACTAGAACCAATTCTGATTCCACCAACAACTCCAGCGGAAATGTGCCAAGCTTTATCATTATCCTTATTTGTTGTGATTTCAAGCAATAAAGGAATTTGCAGATAGGTTGAACGAAGGACATTTTTCTTAAAATCAACTGTAGTATTTTCAACTCCATAAGTTGAATCAGCGCTTACCATTACGTCGACATTGTTTTTTAATGCATAACGATTCCATTGAATTCCTAAACCTGTTGTTAATCCAACATATTCTCTATAAATCGGGAAACGTTTTTCTACTAAATTGAAGTTAAATCCGATACTTCTTGCATGGTCTAATTCTAAAAACCCAGCGTCACTTCCAGTAGCGATTTTACCTTCGGTATTTAAAAAACCGTTTGTATTTATTCCAAATCCCTCCCAGTGACTTTCGCCCTTTCTATCTTTTTTTCCATCTTCTTTATCATCTTCAATTTCAACGGAATCCTCATCGATTTCTATAATCACCCGTTCGATTATTTTCTTTTCGCTGTTTTTACCGTTTTCTTTTTTTTCAATAATAACGATATTTTTCTTCCCTAGTCTAATTCGAGTTGTGTCTCCACCATTGTCAACTGTTACTGTTTGAGTTAGCGTATCAATTGTAACTGTTCCTTCTTGAGGTTTGATTGGCTCTGTAACTTGAGCAGTTAAACTGATACAGCTCATTGTTGCGATTGTAAGTAAAATTGTTTTCATTTTTTCTCTGTTTTGCTGTAGGACGAACTCGACTTTTAAATGTTACAGCGATTAGTTACTTTTTTTTCTGTCGATTGAAAATTTTCCAATTTTTAAATGGAATTCCTTGTTTTTTCTTCTTTTTAAATCAAAAGAAATTCCGGTTGCGAACGAAACTCTTTGAGAAACAGAAGCATATTTTTCGTCTTCATTTGGATCTTTCATTCCATATAATACTTTATTAACTTTTTGAATAAAAAAAGATTTTACTGTCAAGGTTTCTTCTTGCTCTAGATTTTCAATCATTTCTTGAATTGGATTCACTTCAATTGGTGAAACTAAAGCAACATCTTCGTTTTCATTTTTTACATTGTTTATAGTTTCAATTTCCTGAGCCATTAATTCAGTTGAAGATGGGATGACTTTTTTTTGCACGTTTTTAGTTGAATCTAAAACAATGTTTAAAGACGGTTTTAACAAAATTAATTCTTCTGCAAATTGATAACTTTCTTTAGATTCAGTTGGCGCAATAGATGGTGTTTTTTTATCTTTTTTAAATGCTTTTTTATGAGCTGTTTTTTTATCCTCAGTTCCTCTTGGACTTGATTTGAAAAACAAATAACCTGCAAATAAAACTACACTTGCAGCCGCTGCATAAGAAATAACGCGACGGAAATTGAAAATTGGCGCCAAAGAAGCAGTCCGTTTAAGTTGTTCTTTGTATTCAAATATCAAAGAAATGTCAACAGGTATTATCGTTTTGGTAAAGGCTATAAACTGTACTTCAAAATTTTTATCTGCTTGAAGTGCACGATTGAAATGTAACTCTTCTTTTTCGTTTAATTCATTTTCAATTTTAGCAACAATGAAAAGTGCTGTTTCGTTTTCATTTAAGGATTTAAAAACTTTAGGTTTAACGGAGAAACCCTTTTTTAAACTTGCTTTATCGGGAAATTGAATAGATACATCAATTGGAACTGATTCCAGCTCTAAATCATTATTATATTCTGGATGTAAGGCAATAAAATCCATCAACTCTTTTATTTCAAATTGACTTAGGTTTCCTTCTAGAAAATCAAGTAAATAGGCTTCAATATTTTCTTTTGTTATCATCATATTAATGCCTCTATTGTACCAATGTATTCTTTTAAAAATTTTCGAGCGCGAAAAATATATACTTTCACTTGCTGCTCACTTAAATCTGTTATTTCACCAATTTCTTGGTACGAATATCCTTCGTAATCGCGTAATAAAACAACATTGCGTTGAATTTCTGAAAGTTCACTTAATCCTCTACTGAGAATCTCATGTAAATCTAATGATTGTAGCTCGTGACTTGGGTTCTGTTCCACTTGACTTTCATAGGTTCTATTGCGCTGTTCTTTTCTAGAATGATCGACAATTGCGTGGTAAACAGTTGTGAATAAATACGATTTTGCATTTTCCACTGTCTCTAACTTTACCCACAATTTTTCAAAAGCATCTTGCACAAAATCACGGGACTGGTCTGAATCATTAATGCTCTTTAAAGCAAAACGATACAAACCATCCGAAAACTGGTCAACAGCTTGATTGTAATCTTGAATATTCATCCTAGTTATTCTTAGGACGACTTCGTATTAGATATGTTACAGCGTATTTGAAATTTATTTTTGTTTTGATTCATATTTTCGCTTGTACTTGTTGTAAAGCTCTGTTTGAAAGTTATCAACAGGAACAAATTTCCCTTGCATCAAGATTGTTGAAACTTGATTTGTACGCATATCTAATGCGGAACCTTTAGAAACAAATAAAGTAGCAGATTTTCCAACTTCTATGGACCCATAATTTTTATCAATTCCAAGAATCTCACAAGTGCTCAAGGAAATTGCTCGGATTGCTTCTTCTTCAGATAATCCGTAGGCCATTGCTGTTCCTGCTTGGAAGGGTAAATTACGTGCATTCATGGCTTCCATTTCTCCAGAATTTTGAAGGCAAAATGATATTCCTTGAGCTTGCAACAAGGAGGGTAACCTGTAGGGCAGATCAACTGCATCTTCTTCGTGCTCGGGCAAGCTGTGAACCCGCATTAACATTACTGGGATTCCTGAATCCTTTAGTCGTTTTCCAACTAAGTAAGCATCGTATCCTCCAACAATTACGGGCTTCTTTAAATTGTATTTCTTTGAAAATTCAATAATATCAAGTATTTGTTGTAACTCATTTGCGTGAAAATACACCCTTTTTTCTCCAAGAAAACACTCGTTCATAGCATCTAATCTTATATCCCTATCAAAGTCTTTTTTGCCTTTTGAATAAGCGCTTGCCATTTCAAAGAAAACCTCTAATTTTTGTTTTTCGGAAACGTAATTGTCATTCAGTATTTTTGGTTCGGGTTCTGTCCAATGTCCTCCTCCTTGGTTTGATTCTGGCCAATTAACATGAATTCCATCGTTATTTAGTATTGTTGCCTCTTCCCAATTCCAAGCACTCAAAGACATTATTGAAGATGTCCCAGAGATACTTCCTCCTCTTGGTGTTGCTTGAGAAATTAGTACACCATTTGTTCTTACAGTTTCAATTACCCGGGATTCTGAATTAAAAGCAATTTGTGTTCGAACATGAGGATTGTATTCGCCAACATCAGCGTAATCTCGCGTTGCACGAACTGCATCAATTTCTGTTAAGCCTAAAGTGGAATTTGGCGCAACAAACGCAGGATAAATATGCTGCCCGTTTAACTCGATGATTGTATCCCAATCTCCTTTTTTATATGTGCTAGTTAGTACATTTTTGACCAAAGAAATTTTACCATCAACAATACCAAGAAGAGCAGTTTCAATTACTTGTCCATTTCCTACGTGAAGATATCCATTGGTAAATAGTATTTTCTTTGCTTGTCCAAATAGCAGGAATGGACACAATATAAATAATAAGATTATATGTCTATTTTTCATAATACTAATGTTGATTTTCTGATTCTTCGCCTTCTTCTCCATTGGTATCACAATGATAGAGACGTCTTCCTTTCTTAATAAAAGGTTTTGTTTCTTCCCCCTTTTCATTTGATTCAAGCATTTTATTAATTAATCTAGCTCTTTCTTTCGTGTTTCTTTCTTCAAGGGCTAAATTATTGTCTCTATTGTAGAGAATTAAACCATCTATCATTGTAAGTTCAACCTTACTTTCAATACTTAATGGATTTTCTGTCCACAAAACTAAATCCGCATCTTTTCCAACTCTCACACTTCCCATTCGATCGTCAAGGTGTAATAATTTTGCAGGATTTAAAGTCACCATTTTCCATGCATCTTCCTCACTCATTCCGCCATATTTTACACTTTTCGCCGCTTCTTGATTCAAACGTCTTCCCATTTCCGCATCGTCGGAATTAATTGCAACAATAAGTCCTTGGTCCTGCATTAATTTTGCATTGTAGGGAATAGCATCATTTACTTCAAATTTATAAGCCCACCAATCTGAAAATGTTGAACCTCCTGCACCGTGCTTTTTCATTTTATCAGCGACTTTATAACCTTCTAAAATATGGGTAAATGTATTTATTTTGAATCCCATAGAATCTGCTACATGCATTAACATGTTTATTTCTGACTGTACATAAGAATGACAACTGATAAATCTTTTACTGTCGAGAATTTCATTTAAGACTTCTAACTCTAAGTCTTTTCTTGGCTCAAAAATAGTAGAAGCACCTTTTTTACCAAGATTAACTTGAAAATCTTCCCATTCCTTTTTGTATGCCTTTGCCCGCGTAAAGCCATCATAAAAAACTTGTTCAACTCCCATTCTTGATTGTGGAAAACGGACAGTATTAAAATCGCCCCAATTTGCTTGCTTTACATTTTCTCCCAAAGCACATTTAATAAATTTTGGAGCGTCGTTAATTAACATTTCATCTGGTGAAAACCCCCATTTTAATTTTATTAATGCAGACTGCCCTCCAATTGGATTTGCAGATCCATGAAGTAATTGTGCTGCAGTAACACCGCCAGATAGCTGCCTGTAAATATTTATATCATCAGGATTTACAACATCTCCGATACTAACTTCTGCAGAAACTGCTTGCCCTCCTTCATTAACGCCTCGAGAAATTGCAATATGAGAATGTTCATCAATAATACCACTTGTTAAATGCTTTCCTTTTCCATCTATTATGAGCATGTCTTTTGGTAGTTCACCGCTTTTTTTAGGATCAATCTCTACTCTTTTAATTTTTCCGCTTTCTATAAAAATTGTAGCATTATTAAGAATGCCTTCTTGTTCATTTGTCCAGACTGTTACATTTTTAATTGCAATCTTTTGGGATTTTGGAATTGAATCCATTCCGTAGGCTAAATTTGGTAACCAAGGTTTAGTAATTATAGCAGTATCTAATTTGAGTTCTTTTTCTTCTCCTTTTTTTACTTGTTTTTCACTGCGAATTGCAGACCATGTTATCCATTTTCCGTCGGGAAGAGTTCCGTCACCCTCAAACACGCCACCTTTTCCTGCTACTTTTCCGTGAAGACTTATGCTACCCTTGTAGGAATCATCATCGCAATTAAATTGAATGGTAATGTCATTTTCATTTAAAATTAGAAGTGCTTTCTGTTGAATGGTATCTTTAGATTTAAAGGTTTCTACTTTTCCTAAAGGTTTTTCATTTGTCCCTGAAATTTCTATACGGTAACTTTTACCATTAAGATTAATGTTATATTGCCCAATAATTGAGTTTTCTGAAATGCTTTTTTGTACTTTTCGTTCACCCAATAACCAAGATTCTAGAACACTTGCTTCGCTTGTAAAGGGATCAGAACTATAAACCGAGAAACTAGCGATCTTTCCAATCTCTAAACTTCCAATTTCACTATCCATCTTCAGTATTTTTGCTGGCTCCATTGTTAAAGCTCCCAATGCATCGTCAACTTTTAATCCACGAGTTATAGCTTTTCTTAAATTTTTCCAAAAATCTTCGGGAGTTTTTGAGCCATTATAGGTTAAGCATATTGTATTCCCATTATTCTTTAGCAAAGAAGGATTAGACGCTGCAAGCTCCCAATGTTTCATATCGCTCAATGGAATCTGGCGAGCTAGATATGGGTCTTTTACGTCATATGCTTCAGGAAAATTAAGAGGGATTATTAGTGCTCCTTTTACTGATTTCAGTGAACTCAAGGCAGCATATTCATTTCCTGATCCAATGTAATTCATTTTCAGTTGGAATTCATTTGCTATTTTCTCTGCTCGAAGAATTTCCCATTTATCATTGACTTTAAATAAACTTGGTAAGCCAATGCCTTCTTTCCATCTTTCTAATGAGATAGATTGATCGTGTTTTTCATTTTCTGAATAAAATTTTAAATCATATAAGGATTGTCTAAGTAATGCTATAGATCCCATTTGAGATGAGGGATAACTTTGCGTAGAAGTCCCTTTTGAAAAGGAATAAAACATTCCTGATTTAAGGCTGATTGTATTTTTACTGCTATTTTCATCACCCAAAGAAACCAAGGTCCCACTTCCTCTAACAATTCCATCTTGAACATGAGAAACTGCAAAACCAAATCCTGACTTTAAATAATTTTCATTTGCTTTTGAATCAACAGTGAAAAAATTATGAGCTTCAATTTCAGGATGAATTGCTTCATTCCAATAGTATGGGCCTGTTTTACTAGATTCTATTTGTGGTCGTGGGGAATAATTCTGTTCGCTTCCTTTCGGCATACCAATATTAGTATAAAGTTCTATAAAAGCCGGAACAATTGTTTTTCCCTCTAAATCATATTCTATTGCATTTTTAGGAATAATAATCTTTTTTCCTATATCAATGATTTTTCCATTGGAAATTAAGATGCTTGCTTTTTCAATTTTTAAGCCAGGACGTATGTAAACACTAACATTTTTTAAAGCAATAAATTCTGGACTTGAAGCTATCGTTCCGTTTTGAGGTATTATTTGAGCTTTAATTTGTAATGCAAAAAAACAAATTAAATAGAGGAGTATTTTTTTTTTCATTGTTAATTTATTCGCCTGTGAATTTAATAAAACTATTTCTATTTTATTGAAAATATTTAAAATTACTGTCTTTATTCGTTCTGGAAAGATTAGTATATTCGCAACAAAAAATAAAGTACAATGACATTAAAAGAAACTATTTCTGCTGTTGAAATTTTCCATGACGCTTTTGGGATTAAAAATAATTATGAGCCAACAATTGATTTAACTGAAAAAGATATTGAATTGCGATATAATTTAATGAATGAGGAGAATTCTGAATACCTTGAAGCTGCAAAAAATGGGGATATTGTTGAAGTTGCAGATGCTTTAGGAGATCAATTATACATTCTTTGTGGTACTATTTTAAAACATGGCTTACAGCACAAAATAGTAGAGGTTTTCAATGAGATTCAACGCTCTAACATGTCTAAATTAGACATAAATGGTATGCCAATTTACCGTGAAGATGGTAAGGTTCTTAAATCTTCTCTATATTTTCGCCCTAACATTAAGGAAATTCTTGAAAAATAGAGTTATTCACGTGGTACTCTTTAATACTTTTATTAAACAAGCACATAGTTAAATCCTTAATTCTTAGCTTTGACTTACTAATTGTAAATAGAATTTAAGTAAGATAATAATATGAAAGATATATCAATCTATTTTAGCCCTATTGATATTACAGGAAAATGGCACGATGATCAAATTGGTGCAAAAATAGTTGCAAATAATAAGTCCTTCCCAGAAATACAAAAAAATTCCTGCGCTTTAATCTATGTGCCAGAATACCGCGGTCTCGATAACAAGCAAACGCCTCCTAGTAATCAATCAAATTTTCGGAGTATATTTTATGACTTGCAAATCGGTGCTAATTGGAACAGTGATTTATATGATTTAGGTGATATTCTTCCTGGACAAGATTTAAAAGATACTTATTTTGCGCTTTCTCAAGTGGTTTCAGAATTAGTAAAAATAAAGGTTATTCCTATAATAATAGGAGGGAGTCAAGATCTTTTGTTGCCACTTTATGATGCATATGGAAAATTAGAACAGACGATAAATATTTGTTCTGTAAATCATACCCTAAATTTAGGGTCTCCGGATGTTCCAGAAAATGCAAATGGGTACTTAAGCCACTTGCTATTAAAAAGACCTTGCTATTTATTTAATCACGCAAATATAGGTTTGCAAGTTCCTTATTCAAATCCAAAAGAAATAGAACTATTTGAAAAACTTTATTTTGATGTCTGTCGTTTAGGAGAATTTAATGATGATTTTAAAAAAGCAGAGCCGCATTTGAGAAATTCTGATATAATTAGCATAAATTTTGAGTCGATTAAGGCATCAGAAACTATGGATAATAATGGTATACCAAATGGCTTTTATGCAGAACAAATTTGTCAGATATCTAAGTATGCAGGAATATCTGATAAAGTATCTTCTTTAGGAATTTTTAATAATAAAAATTATACGCCAATAGGAGATAGTCTTTTAGCACAGATTATTTGGTATTTTATTGATGGAATTGCATCTCGTTTTGGTGATTTTCCAAAGGGGACAAAAGAAGATTATAAAAAATTTACTGTTTTTATGCAAGATACTAACCATGAATTAATTTTTTATAAAAGCAACAAATCAGAGCGTTGGTGGATGGAGGTTCCGTATCCGTCAACTAAAGGAATGAAAAATGAACGTCATTTTATTATACCTTGCAACAAAGAAGATTACCAAAAAGCAATGAAAAATGAATTGCCAAATTTATGGTGGAAGACATACCAAAAATTAACATAGACTTAATATTTTTTTTACAATTTTTATTTTTTTAAAATAATATGCTTATTTTAGCAATCTGATTTTAAAAAAAAAGGTGTAATTTTTTATTTTAATTTTCAATTTCTAACTTATGCAAATAAAAAATGTAGTTTTAATATTGTTTTTTTCGCATTCCTTAACTGGCTTAGTTGCGCAACAAGATAAGTTAATAACGAATTTTATGTATGACAAAATGAGTATTAATCCCGGTAAAACTGGAATTGATATGGATAATAGTATTTGTGCAACTTCTATCTACAGGAATCAATGGGATAAGGTTAATGGTGCTCCCAATTCAGCTGTCTTAAATATTGAAGGAAATTTTTCTCGATTATTTAAAGGTGGACTTGGTCTTGCATTTTATCATGATGCTATTGGTTTTTCTCGCCAAAATAATTTATTACTTAATTATTCATACCCCATTCAAATTGGAAACGTAGGAGTTTTGGGTTTAGGACTTGGTATAGGAATTATAAATTATGGTATTGAGCCAAATTGGGTGCCTCCAACAAGCACTATTGACCCTTCATTACCATTAGGTTTTGCTGCTACCAATTTAGATGCAAATTTTGGAGCCTATTTTCAAGGAAAAGATTTTTATGCGGGACTTTCCTCAACACATTTATCGGAATCTCTTCTTGAAAAATCAGTTGCAGGCGCTGATCAAAATTACCAAACTGCCCGTCATTATTATTTAATGGGAGGAAAAACATTTGATGATGTATTGAATGGTAAGATAGATGCTCAAGTTTTAATGAGAACTGACTTAGTTAAATTATCCTTTGATTTAAATACACGGTATTTTTACACAATTAATGATCAGGTTTTATATGGTGGATTATCCTATAGAAATTCAGATGCAATCGCTGTTTTATTTGGTTATTCTCCAATTGATAGATTCACAGTTGGTTATTCTTATGATATAACAATTAATAAGTTATCTTCTGTTTCCCGAGGCTCTCATGAAATTTTATTTAAATACTGCTTTAATATACCCGAGCCAAAAATGACATATTCTCGTAATCCTAGGTGGCTATAAATTAAGTTTTATTGAAATTGATTGTAACCATTTATATAGTTAAACGTTAACATACAAATTGATAAATCTCAAATAAAGTTATTAATTGAGAAAAAAAACAAAAAAATGAAAAAAATAATTTATTTATCCTTCCTTTTTCTTCTCTCTTATGCTTGTGAACCAACCGTTCAAGGTGAGCTTCGTGGCGTTGATAAAAGAAAGCCATTTTACCCTGAAGAAGTTTTTGGTGCTAGCAAAATACCATATGGTATGGCATACATTCCTTCTGGCGCTTTCCAAACAGGAGATAATGATGAAGATATCATGGGTATGCACACTACTCAAAATAAAACATTTTCAGTTCCAGCTTTTTTCATGGATGAAACAGAAATTTCTAATAATGAATACCGTCAATTTGTTCATTGGGTTCGTGACTCTATAGCAAGAGAAAAACTTTACAGAAGACAAGATGGTGATGAATCAAAAAAATGGGTTAACATACCAGATAATTTCTTTAGCGAAGAATACCGTACATTTATGGATAAGGGTTCTGACGTTCAAGGAGGTAATACACCTTTCGAGCCATTCATGGATTCAGCAAAGAATGTAGAAATAGACAATACATATATTAGTTTATTTCCTAAAGCTGAAAAAGATAAGACACCTAAGACACCTAAGACTTCAAATCCTAAGACTTCAAATTTAGAAGACCCTACTATTACAATTGAAGAAGAAGAATTAGCAGGAATTTTTGATAATTATGATAAATCTAATAAAAAATCTAATAAGAAGCCTAAAAAAGCTAAAAAACCAGGCGTAGTAAATAGTGGCCGTGTTGAAAATCGTAAATACTTTACGTTAAATTGGACAGAAGAGATTAAATACGATGACCCGACAACCGCTTTATTATTATCTGACATGTACTATGGTGCGGCAGAAACATATTATAATAGAAAAGAAATAGATACACGGTTATTATTTTATGATTACTATTGGATTGATTTAAAAGAGGCAGCGAAACGAGGTAAAATAAGTAACGCAGGCTCTGTAGAAGACAACTATACAAATATTAGTAGGGAACCTTTAGGTAAGGATAATAAAAATAATAATCATAGGTCTGTGCTAGATGAAAATGGAAATATTTGGCTTGATGTGACTAAAAATTATAATAAGCCTGAGGTAGAAGATGATGAAGATGATGAAGATGATGAAGAAGAGGGAGAAGATGATGATGAGGGAGAAGATTCTAGTTCATCTTATACAACTACTATTCTCAAAAATCCAGGTCAAGACTTAGATTTGGGCTATACAAATAGTAAAGGACAACATAATGCAATCAGAGGGCATACTGATAGAAGACGTTTTATTATTAAAGAAAAAATCAATATTTATCCAGATACCTTATGCTGGATAAGAGACAATACATTTTCAAATGGTGAACATATGGCCAAAAGCTATTTTTATAGTAATGCTTATGATAATTATCCAGTTGTAGGTGTAACATGGCCACAAGCAAAGGCCTTTTCAGTATGGCGTACTCAAATATTCAATACTTGGCTACAATCAAATGGAGATATGTTTGTAAATGACTTCAGGTTACCGTCTGAATCAGAATGGGAAAGAGCAGCAAGAGGAGATATGGATATGATGGAATATCCTTGGGGAGGTCCATATATTAGAAATTCTGCGGGTTGTTTCCAAGCAAATTTTAAGCCGATGAGAGGTCGTTATTTTGAAGATGGAGGAATGACTACCGTAAAAGTATATTCATACAATCCAAACTTTTTCGGATTATATTGTATGGCTGGCAATGTTGCAGAGTGGTGTTCATCTTCTTTTAATGAGTCTTCATATTATTTTCAACATGACATGAGTGCCGAGTACGATTATCAAGCAAAAGATGAGGATCCTATCATAAAAAAACGTAAGGTTATTAGAGGTGGGTCTTGGAAAGATATTGGTTATTACTTACTGAATACTACTCGAACATACGAGTACCAAGATTCTGCAAAAAATTATATTGGATTTAGAAATGTTATGTCCTTTTTGGGCAGAGGTGGAAAAGATATCGATAAGGAAAATGGTGAAGAAATCCAAAGCGATATTCAATTAAAATAAAAAATAAGTATAAACTAATCTAAAAAAATCAAAAGTTATGGGTGCTGATGTTAATCAAAAAAGAAAGTGGAATGCAATGTTTGGATCTTCAGGTTTCAGAAATGCAACACATGTTATAGCGGGCTTAGGTGCCTCAGTTGTAATCGTAGGAGCATTATTTAAAATTGAGCACAGACCAGGTGCTAGTGAAATGCTTACCATTGGTTTGATTACTGAAGCAATTATATTTGCGCTTTATGCAATAATGCCTCTTGAAGAATCAGGACATGAATCCTCAGGTGGTGGAAGTGCGGCTGACGCAGTAGCAAAACAACTAGAACAAGCTGGAATAGATCAAGCTCTATTAGAAAAATTAAAAAATAGTATGTCAAATTTAGCTGATAACGCTAGTTCTTTAGGAGCTGTATCTTCAGCTGCTGGTGCAACAGATAATTATGTTAAGAGTCTCGAGTCTGCATCCTTAGGGATAAGTAAACTTGCAGATCAATATGCAGCATCTGCAAGCGCAATAGCAGGAATAGTTGCTGACGCAGATGGAAATTTTGGTGTTGAGACGCAAAAACTAGGTCAAAATATAGCAGCACTAAACAATGTATATGAACTACAATTAAAATCATCACAAGACTATCTAAATTCTACTAGTCAAATGAATCAATTACAAGAAAGCATCAAAAATGTAATGTCTGATTTGGCTTCGTCTGCCCAAGACACTCAAATTTATCGTGAAAATATGTCCATGTTGTCTAAGAACTTAACGGAACTTAATACAGTTTATGGTAACATGTTAAGAGCTCTTAAAGGTTAATTGGTAACCAGAATATTTTTTTACGTTAAATTTTAAAAACTAGGAATTATGGCAGGTGGTAAGGAAACCCCAAGACAAAAAATGATCGGAATGATGTATTTGGTACTTACGGCTCTTCTAGCCTTAAATGTATCAAAGCAAATTTTAGATGCATTCATTGCAATTGAGTTAAATATTTCCAATGGAGCAATAACTCAAAAAGAAAATGGAGATAGAATCGTAACTGATATGACACTTGCGCAGGCTAAGCCAGAGACAGATGCAGTACAAAAGCAAAATATTAAAATTTTCTTGGAGGTTATTAAAAAAATAGATAAAGAAGCTGGAAAAGCAATTGAAACTATTGATGATATAAAAATGGAGCTGCTGACAGCACTAAATGAGGAAACGGAAGAAGGTAAAAAAGATGGTGATGGTAAAGATGCTAAAATTTTAGTTATAAAAAAATATGATAAATCTGACATATTGACTCCTGGAAAATATGATTTAAATGCTATTAAGGTAAAAGATAACTTTGATGTAACAATGGAAGTATTGGTTGGTTCTCAAATACATAAAGATATTAAATCATACAAACCTGCAGGTATAAAATTATGGGATGCTTTAAATACCTTCAGAAAAAAGCTTATTGAAATTACAGGAACTTATAAAATTGACGATCAAGCTTATGTTGTTAAACTAAATAAAGACATTAACGACTACAAAGATGTTTCTGATTTGAATGTTCAGGTAAACAGTCTTTTAACAAACAAAGCATTGTGTAATATAAATGAACGAGATTTAAATGATCTCTCATCCATTTATCAAGAGCTCACTAAAAAAGCTATTGATTTATATGAAGGTGCTGAAGGCGAAACACCTAAGCCTATTCATTGGATTGGCAGAACATTTAATGAATCTCCAATAGTAGCTGCTTTTGCATCGCTTTCATCTCTCCAATCGGAAATTTTAAATGCTAGAACTAAAGCTATTGTTTTATCAAAAAGAAAAGTTGATGTTTCACCTTTTGCCTTTGATGAGATTAAAGCTGTTGTTACACCTAGTGGTTTAAACTTCAATCCTGGAGAATCTTTTACAACAACTGTTTCATTAGCTGCTTATCAAGCTAGTGGCAAACTTGAGATACAACAAAATGGAGGTGGAACTGTTGTGAAAAATGAAAACGGAGAAATAACTATTAATATGACTGCACCTGCAAGTGGCCAAAAAATTATTTCAGGAAAAGTTGGTGCAATGAATGCACAAGGAAAAATGGAGTGGCGTGCTTATAGTACTAAAATTGCTGTTGCTGAAGGATCATCTGCTTCTGGATCATTTGAAAATGCTGAGATGAATGTTTTATATGTTGGTTATGCTAACAAAATAATACCAACTGTATCGGGTGTTGATGATTATAGTTTATCTTCTGGGACTCCTACTACTATTGATGGTAAAAAAGCTTATATCATAAAACCTTCAAGCAAAGGGCCAATGACGCTTACTCTTACCGGAAAAAAAGGAAAAAAATCATTTACTTTTACAAAAACTTATAAATGTAAGGACTTTCCAAAACCTGTACTTGTTCAAAATTCAATCTCTAAATCAGGACAGACTTTAACTGCACAATCATCTCAAGAATCATTAGTGCCTGCTCAATTTAGTATTACAAAAGTTATTCTTCTTGATGGTCTAGAAAACCCAATAATTAATGGCAGCTCTATATCAAAGGCGTATCTTACTAAATTAAGAGTTGGAAAAGAAGTCGGTGTTACATGCTTTTTTAAAAATTTATTAACAGGAGCTGAAGGTGAAATTCAAGGGCGACTGAAAATACTTCAATAGATATATTATTTAAATTTATAGTTATGAAACCTTTTAATTTTCTTTTTGTACTTATAGTTTTCTCCTATGGGCTTCAAGCACAAGTTGATCCTCTAAAGTACCACCCTCTGCCAGGCCCATTGCCTTTAACAAATGGTATTATTGATGGTGTTGTTGGTTCTGATAAGAATGATGCTGTACTTAGCCAAACTAAAATGGAATACTCTCACGTACGTCATGCGGATTATACATGGGCTAAACGCGTATTTTCACAAATAGAGCCAAGAGAGAAAATTAATCACCCTATTTTTTTCCCATATGATTATTTTATAGACGACCAAAAAGATAAACTTTGGGCTCCTCCAAAATCAATTAAGGATATGAAAGATCCTAACTGGTATAGGAATGACAAAAACTTGTCTTTGTGGACAATAATACTAGAGAATATTATGCTTGGTTATTTAACCGTTTATAATCCTGAACCAGATAGGTCTATGATTTTAGATCCAGGAAATATGTTAGTTGAAGATGGTTATAGTTTCAAATACCCTATAGTACCCAGTGCAGGGTCAAAAAATTATTTTACTGACCAAAAATATAGAGAAAATATAAACAAACTAATAAGCTCTGGTTCTAAGAGTAAAGATTTCTTAAGAGAATTTTCATATGAAAAACCTGATATAAATGGAGAAATTGATCCTTTAAGGAAATATTATTGGAAAGGGCCAGCAGGTGAAACTTGGGCTCAGTGGAAAAAACGATTGTTAACTCAAGGAGATATAAGAGCAAAAACTTTTAAAGATGCTTACATTGGCGATGGAACATTGCCCCTTAAATTTAGTGAAATAATGGCAGGTAAGGATAATGGATTTCAAGATACGCTTGAATTTTTTAATTCATGGACTGATGCCGAGCCAGAAGAGCCACTAAAAAAGCCGCCATTAAGAAAATACATATCTTCTGCTTGCATAACAGCATACAATATTAAAGAAGATTGGTATTTTGATAAAAATCGTTCAAAATTGGAAAGAAGAATTATTGCTATAGCTCCAGTTGGAAGATATAACGCTGATCCAGAGTTTAACAAAGAAGGCTATTTAGATAGATATTTAAATTTCGTTTTCGTAAATAATAATGGAGCACTAGTTAATTCACTTAATGAACCTATTGATATGAAAACAGCAAAAATAGTTGAGAAAGAAATTTTTTGGCTTTATTTTGATGAGTTAAGAAATGTCTTAATAAAATATTATGTTTATAATGATAAATCTGATGCTCAATTTGATTCATTTGATGATTTATTTATCCAAAGAAGATTTTCATCTACTGCATATAAAACGACGGATAAATTTGATAGAGAAATTGAAGACTATAAGTTTGGTGTAGACAGACTCTATGAGGCAGAAAGAATCAAGGAAGAAATAAGAAAGTGGGAACAAGACGTTTGGAATTATTAATAATATAAATTACATAAAAGCCCTATTAGTTTACTCTAATAGGGCTTTTTTTATTCAGTGACAAATTGTAATAGTATTATTTATATAGCTCTAAGGACTATTCTACTTCATGACTTTTGTAAAATGCACTGATTTAAGCCCTAATAATTTTATGTTAAATAGATGATAAATCAAGAACTTAAATTAATAATATAGAATAGTACATAAAAAACTATATTAGACTCTGTTAATAGTAATTTGGCTTATGTTTTTAATAAAATATTCATTCTATTTTAAGTAAGTATTCTTTAATATTCACTAATATTGTTAAAGAATAAATTGAAATTATGAACAAACTTTTTTTTACATTTTTAATATCCTTTCTCTCTTTTTTTATTTTTAGTCAAAAGAAAAAAATAGTCTACGACTTTAGTTGTATGGAGAGTGCAACTACTAATTGGTTAAGTGACATGGAAAAAAGTCTTATTGAATCCTATGGATCTGAAGTTTCCCTAAAAGAAGAAAAAGAATTAGGTCAGAGATTATTAACTGAATGTAAAAAGGAATATAAATTCATAGAAAGTGGATCTGAATTATATAATTTAAAAAAAATCTTAAAATCTTTAAAGTCGCAAATTAAAAATCCAAAAGGATTTGATTATGAAATCTATTATATCGACGATAAGACGATAAATGCTTTTACAGCAGGAGGAAAAATATTTTTTACTTCTGGCATGTATAAATTTTGCTTAGATAAGAATGAAATTGCATCAATTATAGGACATGAAATTTCACACAATGAATTGGGTCATATCAAACAAAATATTTCAAAAGCTAAAACGTATGATTATTATTTCGGAAAAGAATATGGAGAATTAACACTATTTATTTCAAATTTACTTACAATGTCTTTCAACCAAAAAAATGAAACTCATTGCGACATGGTAGGAATTGATTTAGCTCAAGGTGCTGGCTATCAATCGTGCAATGCTGTTTCACTATGGAAAAGAATGCAAAAAAAGGACGGTCCAGAGAGCGATTTAAATTTTTTAAGCACCCATCCGTATTCAGGTACAAGAGCTGAATGTGCAAGGCTTCATTTAAAACGAAATTATAGTATTAATTGTGGTGAAAATTGATTAAGAATTAGTCAGCTTTATTTCATTAGTCTAGTAATTATTTCATTCCTGTTGACTAATTCCCTTAAGGTAATTGTGTATAGGATTTAATAAATTATATTTTTTTGTTTGAGATACGCTAAACAATTTATCAAATTATTTCTTGCATATTTTCTTGCATCTTTCTCTATGTTTGAATTATACCCATAATTTATGCTGTTAAGCTCCTCAAAAAATTCTTTCGTTGTTTTGTGTTGTTGGTAATGGCGTACTTCATGTAAAATGGTATCGACAATTTGACCTATTTCGTAGTTATTATTTTGCCCTATGTGATTTTTCAAATAAATTACAATTTCGTTATTATTTGGACAATAGTGACCTAATTTTTCTTTGTGTCTATAATAATTTACTTTCACCTTAGGATAATATTTAATGCCCATTTTTACTAGGTCATTTGAAGTGTAGAACATTATCTCATTACATAGTTTTGTGTAAGTACAGCAGGTAAAATATTGTTTTTTGGTTAAAAAAAATGTGTTAACATTGATTATTAAGTCAATTATTAAAGACAAAATAACAATGCAACAACTTAAACCTAATATTGTACGAAAGATGTTTTCGATCAGCATAGAATTTTCTATAAAAACAGAAAACGAATAATAGTAAACTCGTTACACTAAAAATTTATTCAGATAAGTTAGTAATGACAGTATTAGAAAGAGCTAAAAAGCTCTAATAAATTATTTGATAAGCGTTACGAAACCTTGATACAATTTAGTTGCGGTATTTGCTGGCTTGAAATAAAGCACAAAGGTATAAACACCATCCAAAACAGATTTTCCTGTACGCTCATCTCTTCCATTCCATTTTAATTGAGTTGGTGAAAAGGTGCAAACGATATTCCCCCAACGGTTCAAAATCCAACCGCGTTCTACAATTCCATTTTGAATTACGATTTCAAAGGTGTCATTTACCAAGTCTCCATTGGGCGTAAAAACATTTGGGATGTATATATATGCTTCATCAATTATACAGGATTCCGTTTGTACATTGATGGTGTGTTCAAAATCACATCCATTAGCAGTTTGTTCAACTTGCGTTAAGGTTTGTGGCGTATAAATCCACTGATTAAATACAAATACTGAATCAGATTCACAAAAAAGGATATCTTCTATCAAAGGAGAAACAACATAAAAACTTAAATTCACAATGTGTGTACTATCACACTGATTCATATCTTGGTATGTTGCAGAATATTGCCCAGTTGAAGTTTCCCAAAAACCATTTGCAAGCAATGAATCTCCCGGACAAATTATAAAGGTCTCAGTTGTTATTTGAGGCAAACAATCATTTGTAACAAGAATATTTATACATTCTAAATCTGAACAGCTTCCAGATCCTAGTGAATAACAAATTTCCCAAGTACCAATACCTGCAACTTGCGGATTGAATATTCCAGAACTTGTTAAACACATACCACAGTTAGATGACCAAACTCCTCCACTATTTAATGCTTGTATTTGGAATGTTGGGTCTAGGTTTGTGAAGGGGCCTGCAGTTGAAATTGCAGCATCAGCAACTTGGTTTCCTGCACTTATGGTGAAAGATTCAACTACCGAACAACCATTTGCTCCTGTTACAGTCACAGAATATGTACCCGGACAACTATTTGAGATTGAGCTAGAGGTGGCACCGTTAGACCAACTATAGGTGAAAGGTGCAAGGCCGTTGTTAACACTTGTCTGGATTGCCCCATCACAAGAATTTATACATGTTTCATTTAAAATAAAAGGTGTGAGGGTCATCCAAGGATTAACACTACAAAGAGGATTCATGCTCGCTATCCATGAGTCGTTGACAGCACTATTTGCTGTACCAGGAGTTTGTCCAGTGGCTTCATTTGCACTTGTCCAATTGGAAACTAAATTCCAGTCATTGGAAATAGTGTTTGTAAAAGAATAAACAATTCCTGCAGCAGAACCAGGAAAATAAACAAGGGTATTACTTGTATTATTTCCCCAGCTTACGCTGTGAAAAGGCACCCCTGTAGAAGGAATATTAGGAACTTGAAACGAATCGTCTGAATTAGACATTGCCAATGGAGACCATGATCCACCGCTTGTCCAATCGCTATCATTCAGTGGATAAGTTTGATCGTTAGTATTTGGAATGAGCGTTGTTTTCTCTAATAATGTTGAGCTAGAAGGAATAATTAGCCGGCAATTCCCATCTATCAATGAGATATCATCAGCAGGTAAACTTGTATTTGGACTTCCAGCATTATAAATAACAATGAAAGTTCCTTGAGGAATACTTTGCCAAAATTGAATATTTGCAAATCGTATAGCACCCGGAGCAATACCTGTTCCTGAACCAGGAGCAAAATATCCGTTATTATCATCAATTATCACTTTTCTTAGGTCTAAACTGGGAACAGGGGTGATACAAGTTGGAGTTCCAATAACAACAAATTCTACATATTCACTAGATCCAGTTCCCTGGGAGACTTCATTAATGATTAATTGCTGTGCGCTCAATAAATTTGAGATGAGCAGTAACAAGCTAAATACTAGAACTTTATTCATTGACTTTTTAGACTGTAAATACTGCACTGGTTTCGGCGCCAAATTTAAAAGTATACCTCAAGGAGTTCAATGCTGCATTCTATTGCAAATATACTTTAAGAATTCGTATTAAGACAAGGAAGTATATTATTAAGCTATTAAGATTTTCATTCTGTATTAAATTGATTATTTGTGGTCCAAAGGTCTAAATTATCGAACTTTTTGAGGGAGGATTTGGAGGCCTTTAAAGATCATTTTTATATTTAGAAGTAAGTCTTCACGGCAAATTCAAATTGATCTACAAAAATCCTTTTGAACGGCGTAATATTATTTTGCTCATAAAAAACGAGCATAGCCTTTTTATAATCAATGGAATCAACCGTTCTAAATGAAATAGGGCAATAGCTTTCATTCATTAGAATGGCATTGCTAATAATACGAGCTGTACGTTTATTTCCATCCTCAAAAGGTTGAATATAAGAAATCAAAATAAGTGCTAATAATGCTTTTTCGAAAACATTTGAATTGCTATTCACTAGATTGCACATTAGCTGCAATGCTTCTCGGATCTGAAATTCGTTGTCCATTGGTTTATAGTTGGTCCCGGAAATACCAACTCTTCGTTTTCGAATATTCCTCCCCACTTTCAACTCCTTTAAGAGGACGCTGTGCAGGTCTTCTATTCGGGAAATAGTAAGGGGCTTTACATAATCTTTATTCGATAGAATGAAGTCCAATGCCTCTTTATGATTGAGCAACATGGTGGCTTCATCTTTTGTTTTGCCTGCTGCAGTTTTTTTTTCCCGGAGTAATTGTTCTGTTTCAAGGAGAGAATAGGTATTTCCTTCGATTTGGGATGATTTCCAACTTAGGTCAATTGCTAGGCGTTCAAATTCGCAGTTAAACTCCTCTACTGATAAGTTGGAGGTATTTTGTTTGAAAACAGACTGTAAGCTATTCAATCGCTTAACTTCCGCTTCAGAAAATAATTGTGTCGAACTCAATACCTCATCTATTAAGTTCAAGTTAAAGTCAGTACGAATTTGTCGTTCATCGATTTCTTTGCTAAAGTAAGTTTCTAAATCTATTGGTGCTATAACAAAATAGGCTGGTGAAAGGTGATACTTAGTTCCTTTACCATTTCCTTTGGTGTTAATTAATCCCTCAGCAATCAGTGATTGCAAAGTTCGCTTCACAGTTGCATATGCAGCAATTTGCTTTACACCTTCATGAATTTCCTTTGAAGATACTAGTGCTTCTTGACTAAGGTATGCAAGAATGAGTTTACGAAGATCTCTTGATTCAGACATTTTTTATCTTTTAAGCTCACAAATATATAAAATAAAGCTCAAAAAAGTACTTTAATAAGCCATATACGCTGTGAATTTGAGCTTCAAATAGTACAATAGGGCTCATAATGATTAACTTTATAGCTCAATTTTAATGAAAAATGAGCTTGAAAAAAAGGTGATATGAGCTTAAAATTAATCTACAAAAAAAGCTCCTGTTTTATTGGCTTTTAAGGATTTGTGACCTCGCCAGGAATCGAACCTGGATCAAAAGTTTAGGAAACTTCTATTCTATCCGTTGAACTACGAAGTCAGTATTATTTTGGCAATGTTTCTACTATTTTTTTAATTTCTGAATCAACTTTTTTTGCAGCTAGCTCCCAATCAAAAAACTTACTACGTTGCAAACTTTTAGTTGCTAAATCTTCTCTTATTATGGAATTACTATTAACTAGCAACATTTTTTCTGCAATATCATTCACATCAAAAGGATTGCAATAAATTGCAGCATCTTGTGCAATTTCAGGTAAGCATGTTGTATTTGCAGCAATAATTGGTATTCCACAATTCATTGCTTCAACCAGCGGTATCCCAAAGCCTTCAAAATAGGGGATATAAGTAAGAGCGAGAGCAGAACCCATAAGTTTTGTGAGTTGTGAATTTTCAATATGCCCTGTAAAGATAAGTTGATTTCTAACTTCATCAGAAATTACTAAATTATTCTCTTTCCACATGTCGCTTCCTACAATGACAAGTTTTATGGACTTATTTGAAACACAAAAAAGTTCAAAGGCATAAATTAAGTTTTGTATATTTTTCCGAGGATGCAAAGAACCCACAAAAATAAAAAAATCATTTCCTGCAGTAAATTCATTTTTGGTATCGCAAATTTCTTGTTCTGACAATTCCCGAAATGCTGTATTAGCGGCATTGTAAATCACTTCAACTTTTTCCTTCTTTATTCCATAAGTAGTACAAATATCCTCTTTTGAATACTCCGAAACCGTTATAATTTTTTTTGAATTTTTTGCAAATTTTGGAAAGAAAAAACGAAAATAGCGCGAAACAATCCATGGTAAATCTTTGGGATTGTGTTCAAAATTTAGATCGTGAATTGTAATAATATGAGGAACAGAAGAACTTAAGCAGCTAAAGCCATCTGGCGACCAAAATACGTCAATTTTTTCTCTTTTTAGAGCATTTTTCAAACACCACTCAAACCAAATTATGTATAGAATAGGATGTCTTGTTTGGGGAGAAATAACCACGGGTTTTACATTATCCGAAAAAATAAATTGTGGGTCGTATGGTCGATCAAAAAACAAGATGAATTCGTGTTGAGGATTTTGCTCACAAATTCGCTTGGTTATTTCAAGTGTGTACTGACCAAAACCTTCTAGTTTTTTAGCCAATAAATTACGAGCATTTATTCCAATTCGCACTTCAGTTAATATTGATTGATATAATTATATTTCTTTTCGTGCCCAATTGTTGTGTTTGGTCCATGTCCGCAATAAACGATTGTTTCATCGGGATATTGGAATAAAATATTAAAAATTGAATTTTTTAAAGTTGTTAAATCTCCTCCAGGCAAATCAACTCTTCCAAAACTTTCTCTAAATAAAACATCACCATTTATGATAAAATTATCTACTTCAAAATAAAAAATAACGTGTCCTGGTGCATGGCCTGGTGTATGTCGGACCTGAATTTTAAAGTTGCCAATATGAAGTTCTTGTCCGTCCTCCAAAAAAATTTCTGGTAAAGCTGAAGATTTATACCCTTCAAATCCATAAACATGGGCATAATTTGCAACGGAAGTCCAGGTTATATGATCTAGAGGATGTAAATATGAGGCACATTGATATTTTTCACGAACAAATTCGGCTCCTAAAATATGGTCTATGTGAGCATGCGTATATAAAACAGCACAAATAATTAATTTATTTTTCTCAATAAAATCACTAAGTAAGAGTTCTTCTTCACGACTATAGCATCCGGGATCAAAAATTAAGGTCTCTCCACTATCATTTGATACAAGATAGGTGTTTTCCTGAAAACCATTGAATTGAAATACATTTACTATAAGTGCCATGAGGCAAAGTTAGCGCAAAGAATATACTATCGCAATAAATTAACGTGACCTGTGATTTCTTTTTTCCTATATGCGAAATCACTATAGACTATTTTCCAAACATACGTTCCGTCTTCACAATATACATTATTATAGGTTCCATCCCAATAATCAGATAAAGATTTCATTGTATAGATTAATTCTCCCCATCTGTTGAAAATTGTCATTTCAAAGTCTTTAAAATTTCCTCCAATCGCACTAAATCCATTATTAAATTGATCACCATCAGGAGTGAATGTATTTGGTACATAAAAGAATGGATCAAAATAGATGCTTACTTGACTTGTTGCTTTACAACCATTTAGGTCGGTAAAATATATTGTATATGTTGAGTTTTGCGAGGTGTTAACACTCGTATTTTGGCAAGTAGCACAGGTAAATTCAGCTGAGGGTGTCCATAAAAAAGTACCTTGACCGCTAGATGTTGCAGCTAAATTAATCGGTTCTCCAATAAGCGCATAAACATCTGAACCTGCAAATACAAAAGGTTGAGGAAAAGTACTAATAAGAACATAAGCGGTGTCTTTGCACCCAAAAATATCCGTGCCAATAACCATATAATTTGTAGTCGTTTGGTTTTGGACAATCGCTTGACTTCCATCTGCATTGCTGGAAATTGGAGTCGGAGACCAGACATAAGATGCTGCACCACTGGCATTGACTGCAGCTGTATTATTTGGGCAAACGATTGTATCATTTCCTGCCAGAATTTGTGGAATAATTATTTCTACCCAAATAGAATCTGTAGTTGTCCCGCAGCTATTTGTGACATCACAGTAATAATATTGTTCAGTTGGAGGACTTAAGATAACGTTAGTATTATTTTGCCCAATTAGATTATTACTAGGATACCAAAAGTAACTTGTTCCTCCGGTAATATTAACAGAGCTAGAAGCACCATTACATATTAAAGTAGTATCATCTAAAACTGGACTTGGCAGATCAAAAAATACTTGGATACTCATCGTATCTGAGTCTGTACAGCCATTTGCTGAAACAACATTTGCGATATATGTAATATTTGAATTAGGTGTTGAAGTTGTTGTAAATGTATTGGCATTTGTTAAAAAAGTACTTGGAACCCATGTAATTGCTCCAGAACCATTTGCAATAAGATTGACAGATTCTCCGAGGCAAATAGTTGTATCGTTGTTAATTGAAACACTCGGTGCTGAAACATCCAGAGTTACCTGAGTTGTTATTGTTCCACAAGAATCTGATATTATAACATTAAATGTAGTTGTAGAAAAAATTGTTGCAATCGGATTTGCGATAGTGGCATTATTTAAAACATTAGCGGGGCTCCACAAGTAAGTAGCACCTCCAAAAGCATTTAACTGATAAGAATCTCCTGGACAAATTGATGTTGGTGCTTGCACAACTCCGGCAGTAAAGGAGCCAATATTCACTGTAACTGTAACTGAATCGGGGCTAAAGCAACCTGTAGAATCGAAAACAAGTAATTCAACATCATAGACCCCTGGAGTTGTATATTGATGAATAGGTTCCTCTAATGTTGAACTTGTTCCATCTCCAAAATCCCAAATATATGAATTACCGTTTGTACTATTATTAAGAAAATAGACCGATTGTGGAATACAGATTAAAGGAGCAGGTTGGGCTGCAGCTGCTTCAATTGCGCTTAATTCAAACTTGAAAACTGCTAAATTACAGTTCGGACTTGAGTTTTGCGGCGACCAACTTCCAGGCGTGCTTGTAAATCCAAAATCATTTCCTCCGCATGCACCGCAAACTGCATGATAAATTCTTCCAGAATTATCAAAACGACTTGTTCCTCCGTCAACATGGTTTGAACTACTTGACATTCCACCCATAAAAGTTGCGTACTTCAAGGAACTTGCATCTTGATCTAAAACTGCGATATAAAAATTCGAGCCATTTGTTGCTCCTTGATAAGCATCTGGAGTTGTTTGAAATCCGTTGGTTGAAGAAAAAGTAGCTTGTCCAACTTGATTTAAAACACCGCCCCAACCAGCTAAATAGATATCATAACAATTTGAAATTAAAAATGCTGTAGGAGAAATTTCTACATGACCAGAACTTGCTCCTATCATTGTTGTCCAAGAAATAGTTGATAAATCAGCATTGTATTTTCTAAGATATTGACCTGAATTAGCGATGCCATAACATCCTGGAGAAATAGTCCAAGCTGACTCAGTTTGTCCAAAAACGTATGGAAAATTATCTACATCAACACGGATAAAATAACTTTGATCGTATTCTGCTTGCCCCATATACGTTCCTGATTGAAAACTTCCATTGCCAGAATTTATGCGTAAGGCATAGCCATCAGATAATCCTCCGTTAAAACTAAGGTCATTACCTGAATTTACGGGAATAGAATTTGAACTTGTACCACCTGCAACATAAACAGAGCCATTTGTTCCAATCGTAATCGAATTTCCAGTTTCTAAGCCAGATCCCCCAAAATAGGAACTCCACAAAATACTACTTAAATTAGAATTTAACTTTAATATCACTGCATCTTGAATTCCATTGAGATTTGTCTGAGCTCCGTTAACAATTGGAAAATTTGACGATTGTGTTGTACTTGAAACATAAACATTTTGGTTGCCATCAAGTACTATTTCTCCTCTAAATTGATCGCCGTAATTATAGTGAAGCGTTCCAGGATTTAATCCATCTGTATTTGTTCCACCAATGTAAGTAGAAGAAATAAGCGAAGAACCAGCACTGTTTAATCGTGCGATATAAATATCTGAACCATCAAATTCAAGAGAATTTTGTAGTTCATATGGTCCACCATTAAACGAAGCATCAAAAGAAGAACCTGCCATTGGAAAATTTGCAGATGATGTAACGCCATAAATATACAATTCTCCATTAGGAGCGCATACAATACTATGTGGTGTCTCATTTCCAGTACCTCCGATATAAGTAGAATAAAGTAATGCTGTTCCTGCTGCATTAAATTTTGTAATTCCAACATCCATTGGAAAGGAACCTGAACCAGAATTATAGGATGCATCAAAGGCACCTGTAGTTGTTGGATAACCGGAACCAAAGACGATTCCTCCACCAAATAAATTTCCATTTACATCAGGAGTTGCTGTAAAACCCCAGTTATCAGTGGTAGATCCAGAAAATGTAGAAAAAGTGAGACTCGGATCAATAAATAATCGTTGATTTTTATCATAACCTTCTGGAAATGAAAAAGAAACTTCGTTTCCTTGCACCAGAAATTCTACTTCTACTTTAGTTTGATTTCCATTTTCAGCATTATACCAAGCTTTTGGTTTGGAATATGAAATTGTACCAAGAGAATGCTTGATTACCAGATTTCCTCGTTCATCTATAAAAAGTGATTCTGCACCTTCAAGTATAAAATTTAACTGCCGTAAATCAGCACCTGGTTCAGCATCAAAATGAAAACTTAATTGCTCTTTTTTACCATTGTAAATAAGGTCAATTCCCTCAAAGTAGTTTTTAAATTTTAGAAATGAAAAGCTGCGAATTAGTGATTTCCATTTTGCTTTATCAGATCCAAGTATGTAGTTTGAGTAATGAGCACTTGAATCTACTTCCTCAATTTTATAGTTTTCGTTGGCAGCAGGAAAAACATGTTTAAGAGCGTGGTATTTTGTTCTTTCTTCTTCGTGGTCTTCTGCCTGTTCTTGGTGGTCATGATCCATCGCAGTTGTCAAATAAAAGGTCATTCCTTTATTTTCAATGTATAATTTTCCGCCATTCAAATCAACATTATATAGAATTCGCTCATCCCATTGCCCTAGATTTGGAGTCATCCAAACTACTTGGGAAAAGCTGCTTAAAGCATGAAAAAAGAATAAAAAGAATAAATTTTTTTTCACTTTTGTTTTTTGTTATTCGAAAAATTTATTAAAGATATACTTTAAACGCTATTTTTTACTTTTAGTTGGCTTTGAAGCCTTAAACATTTTTATTTTTTTTTTGTTGAATTATCTGTTGACTTTTTCTTTAAATGATTTAAAAAAGGTAACTTCCCCTCAAATTTTTTAAAAATGAAATACTTCTCTCTACTCTTTTTTCTTATCGGACTTAATTTTTTGTCCTTTTCTCAAAATTATTCTCGTGTAAAAGTCTTTGGGAATGACACTGAAATCTATCGATTAGGTCAATTAGGTGTAGCTGTCGATCATGGAATTACTAAAAAAGGTGTATTTTTTATTTCAGATTTCTCAAAAGAAGAAATTCAAATAATGCATGACCATGATTTTTCTTATGAAATTGAAATTCCAGATGTACAGGAATACTATATTCAACTATTAAACAATCCTGTTTCACATTCTGGTCCAATTTTAAAAAACGCAAATTGCTCTGGAGAATCAGGTTCAAGTCAATTTACACCAGAAATCCCTGCAAATTTTAATTTAGGAACAATGGGAGGTTATCTAAAATACAATGAAATGTTGGCTGAATTAGATGAAATGTTGGCGCAATACCCAAATTTAATATCTGCAAGAACTCCAATTTCAACTTTTTTAACAAGCGAGAATAGACCAATTTATCATCTTAAAATTTCTGACAATCCCAACACAAACGAAGCAGAACCGAAAGTTTTATACACTGCAATTCATCACGCAAGAGAGCCAATGAGTATGATGGAAACTATTTTCTATATGTGGTATTTGTTAGAAAATTATGGAACGAATGATGAGGTTACTTATTTAGTAAATAATACTCAGATGTTTTTTGTTCCTTGCTTAAATCCCGATGGTTTTATTTACAACGAAACTACTAATCCAACAGGAGGTGGAATGCATCGTAAAAATCGCCGAAATGTTGGAACGAGTAATAAAGGTGTTGATTTGAACAGAAACTATTCTTATGGTTGGGGTACAACTGGTGTCAGCACAAATGTAAATAACGATACTTATCCAGGAACTGGAGCATTTTCAGAACCTGAAACCCAAGCACTGCGTTGGCTAGTCCAAAACCATAATTTTACAATGGCTTTCAATGCGCATACTTATGCCAGGTCTATATTATTTCCGATTGGAGTAACAAATGAGGAATTTGCAGATCATCACGACTATTTTCAAGATTATACGCTTCATATGGCAGAAATAAATGCTTACACTGCTATGAAAGCTTCTGATTTATATCCAGCTTCTGGAGATTCCGATGATTACATGTATAAATCGGATCTTGGTATAGGAGAAAAAGATACAGTTTTCGCACACACACCTGAAGTAGGAACAGCATTTTGGCAGCCTTCTGACGAAATTTTTTCTACTAGTGCAGAAATGGTCTTTCCAAATTTGGTTTTGGCTCATTTAACGCGTAATTATGTACTTGTAAAAGATGCTGATCCATCCACTATTGCGACATTAACAGGAAGTTTTAATCATACTGCAAAACGTTTAGGACGAGAAGCTGGAGTTGTAACTGTTTCAATTGAGCCAATCTTGAACATTTCATCAGTTGGAAATCCTGTTTCGTATAATTTGAATTTACAACAAAGTTTGCCAGGTTCTATTTCATATGTTTTAAATCCAGCAATTCAATTTGGAGATCAAATTAAATACATTCTTAAAACAGACAATGGACTTTGGATTAAGAAAGATACGATTACAAAAACGTATGGTGCGATTACATTACAAGTTTTAGATGATGCTTCTTCCAATATAAATTGGACAGGAACTTGGGGAACAACCACCTCAACTTTTGTTTCTCCCACTAAATCTTTTTACGACGGTTCAACAGGAAATTATTCTAATAATGCAAACAAAACATATACGTATGCTCCAACAATTAATCTAAGCACAGCGACTTCCGCAATGGTTTCTTTTTATGCAAAATGGGAAATTGAGGCAGATTATGATTTTGTACAATTTCAAGTTTCAACGGATAATGGCGCTACTTGGATTGGTCAATGTGGAAATTATACAGTCCTTGGAACTAGCGCAAATGGCTCTGTTCAACCGGAAAATCAGCCAATATATGAAGGAAATCAACCAAATTGGGTATTTGAAGAAATTAATTTGAGTGATTATTTAGGACAGCAAATTAAATTCCGGTTTCAACTTAAATCAGATGGAGGTTCAGTTGCCGATGGTTTCTATTTTGATGATTTTAAAATCTTTTACAACCTAGATAATCAAATAGGATCTCCGCTTGCGTCTTTTAGCACAACGGGAAATAGCTTTTGTCAAAATAGCCCGATAACCTTTACAGATTTCTCCACAAATTCTCCAAGTTCTTGGTCTTGGAACTTTGGTGACGGCGGAACCTCTACTCAACAAAATCCGCAACATACGTATTCTAATCCTGGAAATTATACCGTATCCCTTACAGTTACTAATGCTACAGGATTTAATTCTACTAGTGAGACAATTACTATTGAATCGTGTGTCTCTACAACTGATTTACTTGCGAATGGTGTTTCTATAAGACCTAATCCGAACAATGGAAATTTTGTAATAACTGGATTAGATGAAAATACACAGTTTACAATTTTTGATTTTAATGGTAAAAAAGTCTTGCAAAGAACAGTGAATATGTCTTCTGAAAAGATTGAATTAGCATTTGTTCGTTCGGGCTTGTATTATTTAGAAGCTTCTAAGAATGGGCAAATAGGACGAATGAAGTTTGCAGTGATAAATTAATCATTTGGGGACTAATCCTTTAATTGTATCTTTGACAAATGGCTGGCTCTAGTTTCGGAACTCTTTTTAAATTAACAACTTTTGGCGAGTCACATGGAACTGCTATTGGCGGAATTATTGACGGAGTTCCAGCAAATTTCCCTTTAGATATTCCTGCAATACAACTTGAGTTAGACAGAAGAAAACCTGGTCAATCGTCTCTTGTTACACAGCGAAAAGAAAGCGATACTGTTCAGTTTCTTTCTGGTATTTTTGAAGGAAAAACCTTAGGGAGCCCGATTGGTTTTATTATTTTAAATGAAAATCAAAAAGAAGCTGATTATGCTCATTTAAAAGATACATTTCGACCTTCTCATGCAGATTTCACCTACGAAAAAAAATATGGCATTCGAGATTATCGAGGCGGAGGAAGAAGTAGTGCCCGCGAAACAGCGAGTAGAGTAGTAGCGGGAGCTCTTGCAAAGCAAGTTCTAAATTCAATTGGCATCAAATTCTCAACTTTTGTAGATCAAGTTGGAGATATTCGCTTTCATTCAGATGAATTTTTTGCTTTAAAAGAAATCGAAACGAATTTAGTGCGCTGTCCAGATTTGAATACTGCAACTAAAATGGAAAATCTTATTCGTGAGGTTCGAAAAGAGGGAGATACTATTGGTGGCGTAATTTCTTGCGTAATTCAGGGAGTTCCAGCTGGTTTAGGGGAACCTGTTTTTGATAAATTACCTGCTGAATTGGGAAAAGCAATGCTGTCAATAAATGCTGTAAAAGCCTTTGAAATTGGAAGCGGAATGGAATCGATTGCTATGAGAGGCTCTCAGCACAATGATCTTTTCAATGAAGATGGAACAACTCAAACCAATTATTCTGGCGGAATTCAAGGTGGAATTTCTAATGGAATGCCAATTCATTTTCGTGTTGCCTTTAAGCCAGTTGCGACTATTATGCAAACACAAGAGTCTATAAACACACAAGGAGAAAAAATAGAATTAGAGGGAAAAGGTCGCCATGATGCCTGCGTAGTTCCACGCGCTGTTCCGATTGTAGAAGCCATGGCTGCTATCGTTATTTTAGACTTTTATCTTCGCAATAAGTCCGTACATTTGTAAAGAAAACTTTAAAAGATGATACAACGTATTCAAAGTATTTATTACATTTTAGCAATGATTTGCCTGTCTTTATTACTTTCAGGAATGGAGATATTTCGTTTTGTAGGTTCAAAAACGTATTATGTTTTTAGTGCTTTTGGCCTGGAATCAGGAAATGTAAATGATCCACATGGAAATTTACAGCCCTTATCAAAAATGCCTTTTTTCTTAACGCTCATAAGTTTTATTCTTTTCATTTTTATTGCATTAATGGGATATAAAAATTTAACCCGTCAATTTAAATTAGCTCGAACGATTTTCTTTATTTACCTCTTACTGATTGTTTCACTTGTAATTTTTGCAATTATGGGTGGCGGAATGTTAAGTGCCGAAGAAACAAAAAGAGAATTAGGCCTCGGTTTTTTCTTATTTGTATTGGGATTTCCTTTTTGTTTTTTAGCTCAATTGGGAATTAAACGCGATAAAAAATTACTCGATTCGTTGAATCGCCTTCGTTAGGACAAGGATTTCTGAAATCTTAGTATTTAAATTCCTAACTTTGCAGGCCTAAAATGGCTTAATTACATCATTCATGAATTATCTTTCTGTTGAAAATCTGACCAAATCTTTTGGTGAGCGCGTACTTTTTTCTGACTTAACTTTTGGAATTGACCAAGGTCAAAAAGTTTCTATCATCGCCAAAAATGGATCCGGTAAAACAACTTTATTACGCTGTTTAATGGATTATGAGCAATACGATTCAGGTAGAATAGTTTATAGAAATGACATTCGAATTGCCTTCATGGAACAAACGGAATTGATGAACGAAAAGCAAACTATTTTGGAAGCTGTTTTTGATCATGATTTACCCGAACTGAAGTTGATTAAAGAATACAATGTTGCAATGGACAACAACGATGAAAAAGCTTTAGAACATTTGTACCAAGAAATTACAGAGATGAATGCTTGGGATATTGAAGTTAAGGTCCAACAAATTTTATCAGTTTTAAAATTACAAGATACATCTCAGGTTGTGGGATCACTTTCTGGAGGACAGAAAAAACGTGTTGCCTTAGCCAAGGTTTTGCTTTCTGATGCTGATTTCTTATTTTTAGATGAACCTACAAATCACTTAGATTTAGACATGATTGAATGGTTGGAATCGTATTTGGCCACTTCTAAATCTACTATTTTAATGGTTACCCACGATCGCTATTTTTTAGAAGTTGTGTGCGATACAATTTTTGAATTGGCAGATAAAACACTTTACAAGTACAAAGGAAATTTCTCCTATTACTTGGAGAAAAAAGCAGAGCGTGAAGACCAATTACAATCCACAATTGAAAAAGCAAAAAACACCTTTCGTAAAGAATTAGATTGGATTCGTCGCCAACCAAAGGCAAGAAGCGTGAAGCAAAAAGCCCGAGTAGATGCATTTCAAGATATAAAGAAAACAGCACTTCAAAACACCGATGAAGACGAATTGGAATTACCCGTTAAGATGGAGCGTTTGGGTTCGAAAATTGTAGAATTTCATAAAGTTGGAAAAGAATTTGGTGAAAAGAAAATCCTTGAAGATTTTACCTACAATGTTCAACGTTTAGAGCGGCTTGGGATTGTTGGAAATAATGGATCCGGAAAAACAACTTTTTTAAAAATGCTCTTAGGTGAAGAGCCCACAAATAAAGGTAAAATTGTCATTGGCGAAACTGTTGTTTTTGGCTATTACTCTCAGGATTTAATAAAAGTTAAAGATGATTTTAAAGTCATTGATGTCGTAAAGGAAGTCGCCGAATACATTCCTTTGGAAAAAGGAAAACAATTATCTGCAGCGCAATTATTGGAGCGTTTTCTCTTTCCACGTGATATGCATTATACTTTCGTTCATAAATTAAGTGGTGGCGAAAAACGAAGATTGAAGCTTTTACGCGTTTTAATCAGCAATCCTAATTTTCTAATTCTGGATGAGCCAACCAATGATTTGGATATTTTTGCGATGTCTGTTTTAGAAGATTATCTGCGGAATTTTCAAGGATGCTTAATAGTTGTTTCTCACGATCGTTATTTTATGGATAAAATGGTGGACCATTTATTTGTATTCGAAGGAGAAGGAGTGATAAAAGACATTGTTGGTAATTACACCGATTTTAGAAAGAAACAAATTCAAGATAAGCGAGATGATAAAAACGGTGTTTCTAAAGTTAAGATAGAGAAAGTTGTTGAAGAAAAGCCAAAAGTAAAGGAAGAAATAAAGCGAAAATTAAACTTTAATGAAAAAGCAGAATTTGAATCTTTGGAAAAAAATCTTGAAAAATTAGAACTTGACAAAGCAACAATTTTAGCTAAAATTTCGTCTGAAGGAGTAAGTAATCAAGATGTTTATGAACTCGGAGTTAAATTAGGTGAAATTGTTTCAGAAATCGAAGAGAAAACCAATCGATGGATAGAATTATCAGAATTTACCTAAACTTTAGTAAATTAGCCTTGACATAACTAAAATAAATTAATGTTTAAAAAGTCTATTTTCTTTTTCTTTCTTATTTTAATAAATAGTTATAAACTAATTTCTCAGACACTTGTATTTGCAGAAATTCAAGGTTCTCCGATTATTAGCACAGCTGGTTGGAATTTAACAGGTGCCGCAGCAATTGGAGATACTGGTGGAGATACAGATTCTGACCCTAATGAGCTAATTCTTACTCAAAATGTAGGAACTTCCAGTGGAGGGATTTTTTATTCTCAACCAATAGATCTTTCAACTTGTTATCAATGGAATGTAGAATTCGATTTTAGGATGTTCGACGGGAATGCTGCAGATGGAATTGCTTTTTGTTTTCTAGATGTTCCACCAACGGGATTTGTTAACGGAGGTGGCATGGGAATTCCTGAATTTGCAAATGGTATAAAAGTAGTTTTCGATACTTGGGATAATGGTTGTGGTGCAAATCCAGAAATACAGATATACAATGGTATTGGCTATAATGAATGCTCAGTTGGTATTGTGAAAGTTACAAACACAGCTGGAAATTTGAATTTTCTTCGATCAAATACGTATAACCATGCAGAGATTAATTACAACAATGGAATTATTTCAGTGAGTGTAAATGGCACTTTATGGCTTTCTACCACTTATACGGTTTCATTTGTTGGTTATATGGGATTCACAGCAAGTACTGGTGGATCAAATGACAGACATTCTATAAAAAATGCAACAATTTATGCCGACATTGCACTTTCAAATGCTGGTCCAGATATTTCAATTTGCAACGGGCAGTCTGGACAAATTGGGGCAATACCAAATTCAGATTACCTGTATTCTTGGTCGCCTTCAAATGGATTAAATGACCCTACGATTTCAAATCCAGTTGTTTCGATCGTTAATAACGGCACAAGTCCTATTTCACAAACCTATACAGTTCAAACAACTTTATTGTCAAATCCAACTTCTTGCCCGTCTAATGATAATGTAACAGTAACGATAAATCCTATTCTTACAAGCTATGTGAATGCCTCAATTTGTGCTGGCTCTTCTTACACAGTAGGAGGTCAGTCATTTTCTTCTTCCGGGAATTTTCAAGTGATTATTCCAGATGGAAATTCGTGTGATTCAATTATTCAACTTACATTAACTGTGAATCCAGCCTTAAGTTCCAACCAAGTTCTTCAAATATGTCAAGGTTCAAACTATAATTTTTATGGTCAAACACTCAATTCTCCAGGAAATTACACACATGTACTTCAAACTGTCGCAGGATGTGATTCATTAATAACTTTAACACTGTCTTTTCTTCCAATTTCAAGTTCTTCCATGCAAGAAGAAATTTGTACTGGTGAAACATTTACGTTCTTAGGGCAAAATCTAAGTGTAACAGGATCTTTTCCATTTACAATTCCTTCAGCTAATGGTTGCGATTCAATTATTACAGTAAGTTTGCTTGTCAATCCTATTCCTCCTGCACCAAGTTTATCAAATAATAGTCCACTTAAGTGCCCTGGAGATTTACTCACACTTTCTGCAGTAAATATTCCAAATGGAGTTTACAATTGGTCAGGACCAGCAAACTTCACTTCAAATCAAGTTGAAAATAGCTTAAATGCTGAAATTGAAAATATCGGAATTTATACTGCTACTGTTTCTTTAAATGGTTGTATTTCTCCTGAATCTCAGATCAATGTTTTAATTGAAAATATTTTTACATTTAATGATTTTGATTTTCCAAATGTAATAACCGCAGATGGAGATGGTGTAAATGATTCATTAAACATAAATGATTATTTCAATACTTGCTTGCCATTTGAATTGTTTATCTATAACCGTTGGGGAAATTTAGTTTTTGAACAAGTCAGTAATGAACTTCCATTTACCGGAAAAACTAAGACTGGACAAGATTTACAACAGGGAATTTATTTATTTAAGTTGATTTATGAAAACGGAGAAAAATCTGGGTTTATCCATTTGATTCGTTAAGTTCGCTGTTCAATCCTTTTAAAATCCTCTCTTGTAAAGGAATTGCTTTATTTTTATTTGCTAGTTGCCCGCAGGCTGCATCGATGTCTTTACCACGACTTCTTCGAACATTTACAATTAGATTTTTTGCTTCTAAATAATTTGCAAACGCTATTACTTTTTGAGGATCTGCCTGCTGAAACTGTCCGTCATCAATCGGGTTGTATTCTATGATATTAATCTTACAAGGAACGCATTTACAAAACTGAGCAAGTTCTTGTGCATCTTCAATTTCGTCATTAAAATCTTTAAAAATAATGTATTCAAATGTAACACGAGTTCCTGTTTTTTCATGAAAATAAATCAATGCCTCAGATAATTCTTCTAAATTATTCGTCTCATTAATTTCCATTAATTTATTCCGTTTTTCGTCATTCGCAGCATGCAAAGAAAGAGCAAGATTGAAGCGAACTTCGTCGTCACCTAATTTTCGTATCATCTTTGCAATTCCGGCTGTCGAAACGGTTATTCTTCTTGGAGAAATTCCTAATCCTTTTTCTGAGCAAAGCATTTCTGTTGAGCGAAGAACATTTTTATAATTTAAAAGCGGTTCACCCATTCCCATATAAACGATATTTGACAAAGGGGTTTTATAGCGATTTTCAGCTTGGTTTCGGAGATAAACCACTTGATCCACAATTTCTCCAGCAGTCAAATTCCGCAATAATTTTAGACGGCCAGTTGCACAAAAGACACATGATAAACTGCAACCAACTTGCGAAGAAATGCAGGCAGTCATTCGAGATTTACTTGGAATTAAAACACCTTCAACAATTTTTCCTTCTGCTATTTCAAAGGCACATTTAATGGTTTTATCCTTACTTATTTGTTCATCTTGAACGCTTATAGCATCGATAAAGAAATTTGCGTCCAAAACACTTCTTAATTCAATGCTGAGATTTGACATTTCTTCAAATGTATGTGCATTTTTTTTCCACAACCATTCAAATACTTGTTTTGAACGAAAGGCTTGTTGCTTTAATTTGCTTAAATGTTCTTGGAGTTCTTCAAAAGATAATTCCCGAATATTAATTTTATCATCTGCCATAATTCAATGAATAAGGCATTTTTATCTATTGAGCATTACAGGCATTACCAACATCAAAACTTCTTCATTTGCATTTTCAGGATTGCAAGGAGTTAGTATTCCTGCGCGACCTGTTTCGCTCATTGAAAGTTGAATTTCAGTTGCTTCGAGATTACTCACCATTTCCATCAAGAAGCGTGAGTTAAAAGCAATTTCTAGATCGTCACCATCGTAATTACATGTAAGTCTTTCTGATGCTTCGTTTGCAAAATCAAGATCTTCGGCAAAAAGAGATAATTCTGAACCAGCTAATTTTAATTTAATTTGGTGAGTTGTTTTATTTGAAAAAATTGAAACACGTTTAATAGAATTCAAGAATTGCAGGCGATCAATGGTTAACACATTTGGATTTTCCTTGGGAATAACCGCTTCATAGTTTGGATATTTTCCATCAACTAATCGACAAACGATTACTAAATCATTAAAGGTAAAAATCGCATTAGATTCATTGTATTCAAATAGAATTTCCTCCTCACCGCTAAGATTTGATTTTAGCATGTTTAATGCCTTTTTTGGCAATATAAATGCAGCGCTACCATTTGCTTCAGCATCTTTTCTGCGATAACGTACTAATTTGTGAGCATCTGTTGCCACGAATGTAATGTCTCCAGGTGTAAAATGACAGTATACGCCGCTCATTACGGGTCTTAAATCATCATTTCCTGCAGCAAATAAGGTTCTATTTATTGCCTTAGAAAGGATTTCTCCTGAAATTTTTATTGAATTTTTATTTTCTATGCTAGGTAATTTTGGAAATTCATCACCTTTCATACCATTCATTTTTGACTTCCCATTGTCATAAGCAATTTCAACTTGCATGTTTTCTAAATTTACGCGAATAGTGCAAGGTTGTTCCGGAAGACTTTTTAAGACGTCTAAAATTAATTTAGCTGGTAAGGCAACTTTTCCATTTTCTTCTGATTCAACTTTAAAAGTTGTAATCATTGTAGTTTCTAAATCAGATGCTGAAATAGTTAATTGCCCATTTTGGATATCAAACAAAAAATTATCTAGAATTGGCAATGTATTGCTTGTGTTTATCACACCAGAAATGCTCTGTAGATGACGCAGTAAAATGCTACTTGAAGTAATGAAATTCATATAAAAATATTTAATTCAAAATTAATAAAAAAGGATGAGGTTTTACACATTTATTTACTTAATTCGATCATCTTTTAAGAAAATATAGTTTTTAGAAACGGAAAACTTTACAATCTATAATATTTGCGAAGAAAGACTTTATATGCTTCTCGGTATAGTATTTTCTCAGAAAGGATTTCAAGGAAATTTTCATGGTGACTTGCAGAATGAAAATCAGTTTCTTTGAGGTCAATTAAATAGATAAACTGTTGAAGTTCAATAGAAGTTAAATTTGAGATAGTTTTTTCTACTTCTGCGATTAGCTGGTTCTTAAGTTCTATTTTTTTATCTTTCTCAAAGTTAAAATCCACAGAAATTCTAGCAAAATCCTTTGTAATTTGTGCAATTGTTAGCGCTGCAAATGAAAGGTTTTTCAATTCATTTAAGGGCTCAAAAATAGGAGTATTTCCCATTTTATTTTTCAAATATTTTCCAAATTGCAGTATTTGGTGTATCAGCTGTAAATGTTAAGACTTCCTTGGTAACTGGATGATTTATTGTCAATCTTCTGGCATGCAAGCAGATTGATCCATCTTCATTTGAGCGTTTTGCACCGTACTTTACATCTCCTTTAATAAAGCAACCGATAGCAGCTAATTGTGCACGAATTTGATGATGTCTTCCAGTTTCAAGCGAAATTTCTAATAAATGATAGCGCTCTGAAGATGCGATAAGTTTGTAAGTAAGTTTCGCTTCTTTTGCACCTCCTTTTTCGGAATCTGTGACAAAACTTTTATTTTTTGTCTCATTTTTTTTGAGGAAATGAACCAAGGCGCCTTCGGGTTTTTCTGGCTTTTGTTCAACAATGGCCCAGTAAACTTTGTTTGTTTCTTTTTCTCTAAACTGCGCATTCATTCGCTCAAGTCCTTTACTTGTTCGAGCAAAAACAACTGCTCCACTTGTAGGTCGATCTAAACGGTGAATAACGCCACAAAAAACATTCCCTGGTTTGTTGTATTTTACTTTTAAGTATTCTTTAATTGTATCTGGCATCGTTTTATCACCCGTCTTATCTCCCTGTACAATTTCAGAAGGTTTTTTATTGATGACGATTAAATGGTTGTCTTCGAAAAGAATACTTGTCAAATCCATTTATTCCACTATTTTTTCTTTGTTTAGTTTCTTATATGCCTTGTATCGAATACCAGAGAAAATCGTAAAAATTAAGAAGCTAATAATTAATACAATCAACCAATTTGGAAATTCTCCCAGACCTTCACCTTGGGCATAAGAATGCAAGCCAACAAGCATAAAATTTACACCAAAGAAGGTAAATAATATTGCTGAATAACCCCAAAGAGCAACTGCATTAAAAACAAACTTACCATTCAACTTCGGTATAAAACGAAAATGTAAAATCACGGCATACACTAAAACAGAGACCATAGCCCAAGTTTCTTTTGGGTCCCAAGCCCAGTAGCGACCCCAGGATTCATTTGCCCAAACGCCACCTAAAAATGTTCCAATTGTAAGCATAAAAACACCAATTGTCATCGCCATTTCAGAAACGTAGGTTAATTCGCTAATGTGAATAGAAATCATTTTTCCATTTTTTTGAGTCCGAAAGATGTAAAGCAACAAATTTATAAGTCCAAGAATAGCAGCCAAGCCAAGTGGACCATAACTTCCAGTGATTATTGCAACGTGAATCATCAACCAATATGACTTAAGAACGGGAACAAGTGGCGTTATTTCTGGATCTAAGAGATTCATTTCAGTAACAAAAATCATTAAAGAGGCTAAAATGGCTGTTCCTGCAATAATCACTGCATTTTTTCGGGAAAAAACAAAACCAAAAATCATGGTAACCCAGGCGATAAAAATAATTGCCTCATATCCGTTACTCCAAGGAGCATGATCCGAAATTACCCAGCGGAATCCTAATCCTATTCCATGATAAACAAAAAATACAGTTAGTAAGAAAAAGAAAATTATTCGGAGGATTTTAAAGAGTTTTAATATTTTAGATTTTGGAGCTATAAAAAGTTGAACAAAAAAGAGGATTAGCATTAATAATCCAATTAAGCCATACGAACGATAGGTATTTTTAAAAATCTCCATTTTATTGTAGGAAACTTCAATGTTCACTTGATTTTCACTTGGCACTACTTTTTTTCCAATTTTGCGTTGGAAAGCACAAATTTCAGCCAATAAACTTTCTGCCTCAGTGAAATCATTATATTTTGCTCCCTTATCAATTGCTGAAAGATATTTTAAAGATGTGATTGAGCTAAGCGTATCAATTTTTAATAATTCCATATCCATTGGAATAAACCAAGTATTGTTTTTGTCATTTACTTTTGGTAAAATTCGCATGTATTGCCATGCAAAAATTCCCTGTAAAACCTCAAATTTTTCATTCAGCTTGATTAATTTTTTATCAAATTCATCTCTTTTAGATTCTAATTTCTGATGGGAAATTTTATATTCAGCCAACCATTTAAAATCCCCTCCTTTTGCCATTAAATCTTTTGAACTAGCATATTCTTTTAGCTGGAGTCTTTCCCTTAGGTTACTTGAAACTTGAACTATTTTCTGATCCATCCAATACTGTGGATACATGTGCATACTTATGATAACTTGCGATGCATTCAAATCCCTGAATTTATTTCCACGGTAAATTTTGCGCAGTAATTGATCACTTAAGGTATGAAATGGAACAATACGTCCGTCAAAATCTTGCACCAATAATTTCGCTAATTTTTCTGAATGTTCCTTTGAAACTATTCTAAAAACTGGTTTTTTAGCCTTGTGATTAAAGTGTTCATTTTTGTGCTCGTGTTTATGATCGTGACTTTCCTGCGCAGGACTTATAAATGAGTTCAGACATAAAAAAACTAAGAGAATAGTTGTTAATTTCTCTCTACGAATCTTTAATTTTTTCAATTTTTCATTTAAATCTCTAAATCGTCCTTTTGGCGCAAATAATGAAAGAACCATGCCTATTGTCATTAATAAGTAACCAAAATAGGTAACATTTGTCCCTATTGCATCATGGTTTACACTGAGTCTCGTTCCCTCTTCATTTTCTGGAGTGCTTGGATCATCTAAATCATAGGCAGCTTGAAAAAAACGATAACCTTCGTAATCCATGATATTATTCATGAATACTCGTTGATTTCGCTCGTACTTTTTTGCTTTATCAAGAATTGTTAGTTCGCTTGCAAATGAAGAGGGAGATTCTGATCCCGGGTATTTGTCTAATATAAAATCGCGGCATAAAATGGCAAAGGGAAGTTTTTGACGAATACTGCCATATTCCAACTGAATACTTAAGCCATTTAATTCAAAACGAGTTGGAGTTGGAATTGCACCCATTCCACCTTCTAAGCGCTTTTCAATGCTTTGTTTCCCTGATTTTACCAAAACAGTTAAATAATCTGAGCCAACATTCTTTTTTCCTGAAGAAACCAGCATTTTTTTAGCATGCTTTATTTTTCTTTTGAATACAAATTGCTTGTCGCCAACTTGGTACAATGTGGTTGTTTTGAAGTTAACCCATTTATTAAGAGGAATTTCTGTGAACATAGAATCAGATGGACTCTGCCCACTTTGTCTGGCTTTTTGCATTTCTGACATCGCTAAATAACGAAGTGGCAACAGTGTTTTTACCTGAATAGAATCTCCAAATTTCCGGGTTTCAATTCCTGGTGTAGCTAATTCTTTTTCAAAAGACAAAGGAATTTCCCCCAGCATAAAAATATCATTTTCGCATAAGAAATTGGATTTCATTCCATCTGTCACAAGTTCCAAAGCTTCTTCTTTAAACTGGCTATTTATAACAAAGGAATCAATCATTTTCGATTGAAAATTGAGGTAGGAAATAGCAATATCTTTTCCAGAAAAATCAAAGTTATGCTCAAAATTATTATTGGCAATTTCTGACATATAATGTTGTTCTACAAAGGTTGAATCTTCTCCAGTTTCAAGATTTTGAACACTGACTAGTAAATGAGGATCAGAGGTAAAGATGAAATCAGAAGTTTTACCTTCTGGGATTAGCATGAGTCCATCAAAGCTATAAAAACGTGTTATTCCTGCACCAATGATTATAATTATGAAGGAAATGTGAAATGTTAACAATGCGATTTTTTCACGCTGAAACATTTTGTGCTTAAAAATATTTGAAATCAGGTTAAAACACAAGTAGATTAAAAGTAATTCAAACCATGTTGCGTTATAAATAATAAGTTTAGCGCTTTGAATTCCGTGAATTGATTCTATAAAAGTTGCTGCAGCAATGCTTGTAAGAAAAATTATTAAGGCCAATGAAGCCGAACGAATAGAAAAAAAAGCAGAGAGAAATTTAATAAGCATTTATTTTTTTATACAAAAATAGTCAATGTCTTTTGATAACATCAAAATCTATATCATAACTTTATTTAATACATTTTTGTTCATGGATAGATTTAATTTTTTCAAAGAAAAAAATAGATGAAAGTCGAAGAGTGCGTCATTTCCTTAACTTTGTATACTTACATTAAGGGCATTAAAATTTTAATTTACTGAAAATGAAATCAATACTAATCCTCGGCGCAGGAATGTCGAGTTCTTCTTTGATTAAGTACCTCTTGTCACATGCAAAAAAATATGATTGGAATGTGCAAGTTGTAGATCAGGATATTGAATTAGTAAAACGCAAAATAAATAACCATGAGCGAGGTGAGGCGCTTGCATTTAATGCTATAGATTCTGAAGAACGTAAAATCAGAATTGCAAAAGCTGATTTAGTAATTTCAATGTTGCCTGCTCGTTATCATGTTGAAGTTGCCCAAGACTGTATTGATTTAAAAGTTGATCTTATTACTCCTTCTTATATTTCAAAAGAGATGCAAGCTTTGGATGAGGCTGCTCGAAAGGCTGGAATTGTAATTATGAATGAAATTGGAGTCGACCCTGGAATTGATCATATGAGTGCAATGAAAATTATTCATGCGATACAAAAAAAAGGTGGAGAATTGCTTAGTTTTAAATCTTTTTGTGGGGGATTAATAGCTCCAAAATACGATACAAATCCTTGGCATTATAAATTCACATGGAATCCTCGGAATGTAGTTCTTGCCGGACAAGGTGGCTTGGCATGTTTTATCGAAAAAAATGAATATAAATACTTGCCTTATAATCGTTTATTTCAAAAGATTGACCGAATTAAAATACAGAAATTTGGTGCTTTTGAAGGCTATGCTAATAGAGATGCTTTGAGGTATAGAAAAACCTATGGAATAGATGAGATTCCAACTATTTACAGGGGAACACTTAGGCGTCCAAATTTCTGCCAAGGTTGGGATGTTTTTATTGAGTTAGGAATGACGGATGATCAAACGAGAATAGAAAATAGTCATTTATTAAGTCCTAGAACTTTTCTCAACGCTTTCTTGCCATACAAGGCAAAAGTTTCTGTTGAAGAAAAATTTAAATTATTTCTTCGTCCTGAAAGACATTATTTATTCGAGCAATTTAGTTGGTTAGGACTTTTTGAGTCGAATGTAAATTTCAAGAAAGAAAATGCTTCTCCTGCCGAATTACTTGAAGAATTATTAGTAAAAAAATTAAATTTAGAGCCAGGTGATAAAGACATGTTGGTGATGTATCATAAATTTAAATACCGTTTGAACGGAGTAAAATATCAAATTGAATCTTCAATGGTAAATTTAGGGGAAGATCAGATTTATACCTCTATGTCTAATACAGTTGGCTTGCCTGTGGGAATTGCTGCAAAAATGATTCTTTCAGGAAATTTGCATGAAAAAGGTGTAACTTTACCTATAAATAAAGAGGTTTATGAGCCAATTTTAAATGAGTTGAAGAGTTATGGAATTGAATTCACGGAATCTGAAAAAGTAATTAATATAATATAAGAACTATGAAAAATGAAGAAAATCAAATGGACATTGAATTGTCTGAAGAAATTGCATTAGGAATTTATTCAAACCTTGCTATTATAACACATTCTCCAGCTGAGGTGGTTTGTGATTTTGTTCAGATTATGCCGGGAATGCCAAAAGGAAAAGTTCGTTCTCGTGTAATAATGACACCTCAAAATGCAAAAAGATTTTTATTTGCTCTTACAGAAAATATCCAAAAATATGAGCAGAGTTTTGGTCTAATTGATGATCCACAATCTAATATGCCACCAATGAATTTTGGCACTCCAAGTACAATGGCTTAAGCTTTATAAAATGCTTTCTATTTGCATACCTGTTTACAATGTTGATGTAACAAAATTAGTTTCTGACTTGCACACGCAAATTCAGGAGTTAAATGAAAACATCGAAATAGTGTTGATAGATGATGCTTCAGATATAGAAATTAAAGCAAAAAATCGACTGCTAAAGGAATATTGCAAAATTATAGAATTAGAAACGAATGTTGGTAGGTCAAAAATCCGCAATCTTTTTGTTTCTGAGTGTAAAAATCCCTATTTACTTTTTTTGGATTGTGACTCTGAAATAATTTCTTCAACTTTTTTAGCAAAGTATATTCAGGAGCTTAATAGATTAAATCCAAAAGTGCTTTTTGGCGGTAGTATTTACAGTGAACAACGCCCTGAAAAGAAATATCTTTTGCGCTGGAAAACAAGTAGAAATAAAGAAAGTAAATCAATTCAGGATAGGGAATTAAATTTTAATTGGGGTTTCAAAACAAATAACTTTGTCATCGAAAAAGAACTTCTTCAAAAGATAGCTTTTAATGAAAATTTATGTGGTTATGGTCACGAAGATACTTTATTTGCTTTTGATTTATTTCGTGCTAATGTGTCCGTTATTCAAAGTGATAATGCAGTTTTAAATGCTCATTTAGACACAAATCACGTTTATTTAAAAAAAACCAAAGAAGCTTTAGCAAATTTAGTAGAGGTGTTGAAAATCCTTAAGTATGACAAAGAATTCATCAAGCAAATCCCATTGTTAAAAACATATTTTTCACTAAAAAAGATTGGTTTTTTATTAATTTTAAAACCGATATTTTGGTGTATAAAACCTACTTTGTTTTCGTGTTTAAAATCGGGAGTTTTTTTCTTATGGATGTTTGATTTGCATAAATTAATCGAATTTTCAAGAATACAATCTGTCAAGTAAACTTACCAACTTTTGTTTTTCGTTTTCCCAATTTTCAATCTTTGCGGCCTCCAAACAATTTTCGCTCATTCGCTTTAATTCCTTTGGATGATCTTTTAAATAATTAATTCCTGCAGCAATGGCTTGAGGAGTAACAGTAGTTATAGAGATCCCAATTTGGTATTTTTGAATTAAAGATGTTATTTCAATTAATTCTGAACTTAAAATAGGTGTGCCAGCATGCATGTAGTCGAATAATTTATTTGGAAGTGCAAGCTCGTAATTCTTGCTTTTTGGTTTGTCAATTGCCAATCCAACATCTGCCAATTCTGTAAAACTCATTAATTCAATATAAGGTCTTTTTTCAAAGAAAAACACGCTGTTTTTTAAGCCCTCTTTCGTCACCATTTTTTTTGCCAAGGGAATTACATCGCCATTTCCTACAATTAATAACGAAACATTCTCTAGTAAATGCATAGAAAGAATAGCTTCTTCAATTCCTCTTTCAATATTTAAACCGCTGCCTTGAATTATTACAGTAAAATTATTTTTTGGAATACCAATTTTTTCCTTTTGAAGTGCTGAGATTCTTTCGTAATAAAATGGAACATTTCTGATAACAGTAATATCTTTTCCGTAAAGTGCTTTGTAAATACTTGCAATTGATTCATTTACAGTAATAATAAAGTTTAGTTTTGGAAAAATAAAGCGCTCAATTAGTAACCAGAAATAGCGAATTCTTTTTCTATTTATTAATTCTGGAGCTTCCGTAAACAACTCATGTGAATCATAAATTAACTTAGTGTTCCTAGAGAATTTCTTAGCACAATAATTTGCTAAAAGAGTATCAAGATCATTTGAGTATAAAACATCTTTTTTTTTGAAAAGTAAAAATAAAAAAAGGCGCAAATTGTATTCCATGTAAAAAAAGGCGCCTTTTTGAAAAAATAGCTTAAATCTTTTACAGGGATATTCACGGTTTTCTAAGTCAATGCTGTCTGATTTTATGCGACCAACAAGAGCGACCTCAAATCCATACTCTAAAAGGGCTTTACATGTTCTATCTACACGGTTATCCGTTGACAAATCACTTGTAACTGAAACAATTATTTTTTTCATTGAGCTAATACAAAAGTAGTAAAATGAGTTTCATCAAGATCCAAGCTTGACTTTTTAAATAAATTATGGCAATATTTTTTGAAAAAGACTTTGTCATACAAAAAAGTTTCGTATATTTGCAATCCGAAATTTAGGTTTCGGCTTAAAGAAACGTTCTTTATTTAACGAAAATATCATTTGCCGATGTAGCTCAGTTGGCCAGAGCAGCTGATTTGTAATCAGCTGGTCGGGGGTTCGAATCCCTCCATCGGCTCATGAAGTTGGGGAGATACTCAAGCGGCCAACGAGGGCAGACTGTAAATCTGCTGGTTACACCTTCGCAGGTTCGAATCCTGCTCTCCCCACAGAAAGTTTTAAAAGCGGGAGTAGCTCAGTTGGTAGAGCTTCAGCCTTCCAAGCTGAACGTCGCGAGTTCGAGTCTCGTCTCCCGCTCATATTCCATTGAGCGCCGGTGTAGCTCAGGGGTAGAGCGCTTCCTTGGTAAGGAAGAGGTCACGAGTTCAATTCTCGTCATTGGCTCAAGAAGAAGAAATTTATCCGTAAGACGGATTTTTTATATAGAATAAGTATTAACTAAGTAACAAAAAAACAAAAAATGGCTAAGGAAAATTTTGATCGTTCCAAACCACACGTTAACATTGGTACCATTGGACACGTTGACCACGGAAAAACTACATTGACTGCTGCAATCTCTAGCGTATTAGCTTCTAAAGGATTGGCACAAGTTCGTGACTTCTCATCTATTGATAATGCTCCTGAAGAGAAAGAGCGAGGAATTACAATTAACACATCTCACATCGAGTATCAAACTGTTGCGCGTCACTACGCTCACGTTGACTGTCCAGGTCACGCGGATTACGTAAAGAACATGGTAACAGGTGCTGCTCAAATGGACGGTGCAATATTAGTTGTAGCTGCAACAGATGGTCCAATGCCTCAAACACGAGAGCACATTCTTCTTGGAAGACAAGTTGGTGTTCCTCGTTTAGTTGTTTTTATGAACAAAGTTGACATGGTTGATGACGAAGAGTTGTTAGAGCTTGTTGAAATGGAAGTTCGTGAATTACTTTCTTTCTATAAATATGATGGAGACAATGCTCCAGTTATTCAAGGATCTGCATTGGGTGCGTTGAATGGTGAAGCTAAGTGGGTAAAAGCAATCGAAGATTTAATGGATGCTGTTGATACGTATATCGAATTGCCTCCTCGTGAAATTGATAAGCCGTTTTTGATGCCAGTAGAGGATGTATTTACGATTACAGGTCGTGGTACAGTTGCAACTGGTCGTATTGAGACAGGAATCATAAACTCTGGAGAAGGTGTTGATATTCTTGGAATGGGTGACGAAAAATTAACGTCAACTGTTACAGGTGTTGAGATGTTCCGTAAAATCCTTGATAGAGGTGAAGCTGGTGACAACGTTGGTTTGTTATTACGTGGAATTGAAAAAGCTCAAATCAAAAGAGGAATGGTTATTTGTAAGCCAGGTTCAACAACTCCTCATGTTGAGTTTAAAGCAGAAATTTATGTTTTGAAAAAAGAAGAAGGTGGACGTCACACTCCATTTCAAAATAAATACCGTCCGCAATTCTATTTCCGAACTACAGACGTAACAGGAGAAATTTTGTTAGGAGAAGGTCGTGAAATGGTAATGCCAGGTGATAACGTTTCAATTAATGTAAGATTAATAGTTCCTGTAGCAATGGATAAAGGACTTCGTTTTGCAATCCGTGAGGGTGGAAGAACTGTTGGTGCTGGTCAGGTTACAGAGATAGTAAAATAAATAATAACATAGTTTAAAGTTAGGGGAATTGAAAAATTCCCCTTTTTAAACGGGTGTAGCTCAGCTGGTAGAGTGGTGGTTTCCAAAACCATTGGTCGTGGGTTCGAATCCTACCGCCCGTGCTGAAATAAAATAAAATACGTGTTTAAAATAAAATCATATTTTCAAGAGACTTACCACGAAATGGTTCACAATGTAACGTGGCCCACTTGGCAAGAATTACAGAATAATACAATTCTAGTAGTTGTAGCATCTATTTTAATCTCATTAACAATTTTTGTGATGGATTTTCTTTTCGGTATTTCTGGTGAAGAAGATGCAACGTGGAAAGGATTAATTGGATTTATTTACGGAATTTTCTAAGGATAAAGACATGGGAGAAATAGTTAAAAAATGGTACGTTATTCGTGCTGTTAGCGGTAAAGAAAAGAAAGTAAAAGAATATCTTGAATTAGAAATTTCTCGAATGAAGTTGGGAGATTATGTGAACCAAATTTTAATACCTATGGAAAAGGTTTTTAAAATTCAAAATGGTAAAAAAGCACTGAAAGAAAAAGTGTTTTTGCCAGGTTATGTAATTATTGAAGCGGCACTAGTTGGAGAAGTAAAACACGTAATTAAAGGAATTCCAAATGTAATTGGATTTTTAGGCACTGTAAAAGGTGGTGAACCAGTTCCAATGAGAATGACAGAAGTAAATAGAATTATTGGTAAAGTAGATGAATTAGCCGAACATGAAGAAGAAATGAAAGTTCCTTTTATTGTTGGCGAGCCTGTTAAGGTAATTGATGGTCCTTTTAATAATTTCACAGGCGTTGTTGATGAAATCAACGAGGACAAGAAAAAGTTAAAAGTGATGGTCAAAATTTTTGGCAGAAAAAATCTTTTGGAACTTAGCTATATGCAGGTTGAAAAAGATTCTTAAAATGTATTAACCGTAGAAGTGTGCTGATGATTAAAGCTTCCCATCAATTATAGCGCACGTTTGACTACATAAATTGAATATATATGGCTAAAGAAGTAGCAGCGTTGATCAAATTGCAGATCAAAGGAGGCACAGCCAACCCAGCACCACCAATTGGACCTGCATTAGGTGCAAAAGGTGTAAACATCATGGAGTTCTGTAAGCAGTTTAATGCTAGAACACAAGATAAAATGGGGAAAGTTGTACCGGTTGTTATCACTGTTTACGGTGATAAATCTTTTGATTTTGTTTTAAAAACCCCACCCGCAGCAGTTCAAATTATTGAACATTCTAAAATCAAAAAAGGTTCTTCTGAACCTAATCGCGTTAAAGTTGGATCTGTTTCATGGACGCAAGTTCGTGCAATTGCTGAAGACAAAATGCCTGATTTAAATTGTTTTACTGTTGATTCAGCAATGCGGATGGTAGCAGGTACTGCTCGAAGTATGGGCGTTACAATTAAAGGTGGTGAGGCACCAAAATCCAAAAAATAGTGTTATGAAGAGAATTTCGAAAAAAAGAAAAGAGATTCTAGCCAAGTATGACTTGACTAAAATCTACACTCTGACAGAAGCCTGTGATTTGGTAAAGGGAATCTCCACTACTAAATTTGACGCTTCCGTAGATATTTGTGTACGACTAGGAGTTGATCCTCGTAAAGCAAATCAAATGGTTAGAGGCACAGTGGCTTTGCCGCATGGAACTGGAAAGGATATTAAAGTACTTGTACTTTGTACTCCCGACAAGGAAAATGAAGCGAAGGAAGCGGGTGCTGATTTTGTTGGACTTGATGATTTCATTGAAAAAATCAAAGGTGGTTGGACAGATATTGATGTTATTATTACAATGCCTTCAGTTATGGGTAAGGTTGGTGCACTTGGCCGTGTTTTAGGTCCTCGTGGATTAATGCCAAATCCAAAAACAGGTACTGTAACAATGGATGTTGGAAAAGCAGTGCAAGAAGTGAAAGCTGGAAAGATTGACTTTAAGGTCGATAAATACGGTATTATTCACTCTTCAGTTGGTAAAGTAAGTTTTGATGGTGATAAAATTTGTGATAACGCAAATGAATTAATCTTGTCTCTTCTTAAATTGAAACCATCTGCTGCAAAAGGAACATACATCAAATCAATTTACATAAGTTCAACAATGAGTCCTGGTATTCAAATTGACGCCAAGTCTGTTAATGCTTAACATTTAAAAAAATGAATAGAATAGAAAAAGCAAAGTATATAGATGATTTAACTGCTGAATTAACAGCTAATAATATTATCTATTTAACAGATACTGCAGAACTTACAGTTGAAACAGTGAATACATTACGAAGAAGATGCTTTCAAGCAAATATTAAAATTCGTGTTGTAAAAAATGCACTGTTACAAAAAGCAATGGAACGTGTAGAAGGAAAGAATTTTGAAGGTCTTTACGACACTTTAAAAGGAGCAACTTCTATTATGTTAAGTGATGTTGCAAATGTTCCCGCAAAATTAATTCAAGATTTTCGTAAGAAAAACGCGAAACCAATTTTAAAAGGAGCATACATTGACGAAGCAATTTTTATCGGTGATCATCAATTACTAATTCTTGAATCTTTGAAAAGCAAAGAAGAATTGGTTGGAGAAATCATTGGATTATTGCAGAGTCCTGCTAAGAATGTATTATCTGGACTTCAAAGTGCTGGTGGCAAAATCGCTGGCATTCTTAAAACGCTCGAACAACGGGCATAATTATTATTTATTAAACCTTTTTTAAAAAAAATAAAATAAAATGGCTGATTTAAACAAAATTGCAGAAACATTAGTAAACCTTACAGTTAAAGAAGTAAGTGAGTTGGCAACAATTCTTAAAGATGAATATGGTATCGAACCTGCGGCTTCGGCTCCAGTTATGATGGCTGGTGGTGCTGCTTCTGGCGGCGGTGAAGAAGCTGCTGCTGAGAAAACTGAATTCGATGTTATCCTTAAGGCTGGTGGACCTAACAAATTACAAGTTGTTAAACTTGTAAAAGAACTTACTGGTAATGGATTAAAAGAATCTAAAGATCTAGTTGATGCTGCTCCATCTACATTGAAAGAAGGAGTTTCCAAAGATGAGGCTGAAGGCTTGAGAAAGTCTTTAGAAGAAGCTGGAGCTGAAGTTGAGATTAAATAATCTTTAAATATTTACAGGATAGGCAGCACATTTAGTGTCTGCCTACTTCTGTTTTTGAGCAATTACCTGAGTTAATAATTTCCAATTACTAAAAAATAAAAGCATTGGCAACATCAAATAATTCAACCAGAATTAACTTTGCGTCAAGCAAAAACCAGTTTGAATATCCAGATTTTTTGGAAATTCAGTTAAAATCCTTCAAAGAGTTCTTTCAATTAGAGACTACTCCCGAAAATAGAGACAGCGAAGGCCTCTTCAAAGTGTTTGCGGAAAATTTTCCGATAACAGATACAAGAAATCAATTCGTATTAGAATTTTTGGATTATTTCATTGATCCACCAAGATATTCTATTGCAGAGTGTATTGAGCGCGGCTTGACTTACAGCGTGCCTCTCAAAGCAAAATTAAAATTATACTGTACTGATCCGGAACATGAGGATTTTGAAACAATTGTTCAGGATGTATATTTAGGTACAATTCCTTATATGACTCCGAAAGGTTCATTCGTTGTGAATGGAGCAGAACGTGTGATTGTTTCTCAATTACATCGTTCTCCAGGTGTATTCTTTGGTCAAAGTCGTCATGCAAATGGCACAAAACTTTATTCCGCAAGAATAATTCCTTTTAAGGGTTCATGGATAGAATTTGCTACAGATATTAATAATATCATGTATGCCTATATCGATCGTAAAAAGAAACTTCCTGTTACAACTTTATTCAGAGCTATTGGTTATGAAACAGATAAGGATATCTTAGAAATATTTGGACTTGCTGATGAAATTAAAATTAGTAAAGCAAACATAAAAAAATTAGTAGGTAGAAGACTAGCTGCAAGGGTTTTAAAAACTTGGATAGAAGATTTTGTAGATGAGGATACAGGAGAAGTTGTTTCTATTGAAAGAAATGAAGTTATACTAGATCGTGAGATTGTAATTGGTGATGAGCATTTAGACTTAATCATGGATTCTGGAACAAAATCTGTTATTCTTCACAAAGAAGATGCTAATTCTACGGATTTTACAATTATCTATAATACCTTACAAAAAGACGTTTCCAATTCTGAAAAAGAAGCGGTTGAACATATTTATCGACAATTAAGGAATGCAGATCCGCCCGACTATGAAACTGCTAAAGGTGTTTTTGAAAAATTATTTTTCTCAGATGCACGTTATGATTTGGGTGAAGTTGGTCGTTTCCGTTTAAATAAGAAATTAGGACTTGACAATTCTGAACAGTCTCGTGTTCTTACAAAAACAGATATTATAAACATCATTAAATACCTTATTGAATTGATTAATTCAAAAGCGGATATTGATGATATTGACCATTTATCAAATCGTCGAGTAAGAACAGTTGGTGAACAATTGTATTCTCAGTTTGGAGTTGGTTTATCTCGAATGGCACGTACAATCCGTGAACGAATGAATGTTCGTGATAACGAGGTTTTTACACCAATCGACTTAATTAATGCAAAAACTTTGTCTTCGGTTATTAATTCATTTTTTGGCACAAATCAATTGTCTCAATTTATGGATCAAACCAATCCACTTTCGGAGGTAACTCACAAACGTCGTCTTTCTGCCCTAGGGCCAGGCGGACTTTCACGTGAAAGAGCTGGATTTGAGGTGCGAGATGTACATTATACGCATTATGGTCGTTTGTGTACAATTGAAACGCCAGAAGGGCCAAACATTGGATTGATTTCTTCGCTTTGTGTTTTTGCAAAAGTAAATAAGTTAGGTTTCATTGAAACTCCTTATAGAAAAGTTGAAAACGGAAAAGTTTCTTTAAATGATACGCCAATTTATTTGGCTGCTGAAGAGGAAAACTCAAAAATTATTGCTCAAGCTATTGAGAATATTGATGATAAAGGAAATTTCTTAACAGATCTTGTAAAAGCTCGATTTGAAGGTGATTTCCCCGTTGTAACTCCAAAAGCACTTCATTTAATGGATGTTGGTGCCAACCAAATTGCATCGATTGCAGCCTCTTCTATTCCATTCTTGGAGCATGATGACGCGAATCGTGCTTTGATGGGATCAAACATGCAGCGTCAAGCGGTTCCGCTTCTTCGTCCGAATTCTCCAATTGTTGGAACAGGAATTGAGCGTTTAGTAGCTCGTGATTCTCGTGTTCTAATAAACGCTGAAGGTAATGGAACTGTAGAATATGTAGATGCAAATGAAATTATCATTCGTTACGATTGGAATGCTGAAGATAAATTAGTGAGTTTTGACAGTGAAGTAATTCATTACAAGCTTACTAAATTCATGAAAACAAACCAAAGTACGTGTATCAACTTGAAACCGATTGTACAAAAAGGCGATAGAGTTGAAAAAGGACAGGTTCTTTGTGAAGGATTTGCAACGCAAAAAGGCGAATTAGCTCTTGGTCAAAATTTAAAAGTGGCATTCATGCCTTGGAAAGGTTATAATTTTGAGGATGCGATTGTAATTTCTGAAAAAGTTGTCCGTGATGATATCTTTACTTCTGTTCACATTGATGAATATTCTTTGGAAGTGCGCGACACAAAACGTGGAATGGAAGAATTAACTTCTGATATTCCAAATGTTAGTGAAGAAGCTACAAAAGATTTAGATGAAAATGGATTGATTCGAATTGGAGCAGAAATAAAAGAAGGAGATATTTTAATAGGAAAAATTACACCAAAAGGTGAAACAGATCCTTCTCCTGAAGAAAAATTACTTCGTGCGATTTTTGGTGATAAAGCTGGTGATGTAAAAGATGCATCTTTAAAAGCTGGACCATCTCTTCGTGGAGTTGTAATTGAAAAGAAATTATTTTCTCGGGCAATTAAAGATCGTAAATCTAAAAATCATGATAAACCCGTTCTTGAAACTATTGATGCTGAATACCACAAAGATTTTGCTGATTTAAAAGAGAAATTGGTAGATAAGTTAATTCAAATTCTTGGCGAAAGTAAAGCCAATGGTGTTTTTAATAACTTTAAAGAAGAATTAGTTAAAAAAGGAACTAAATTTTCAAATAAGGCATTAATTTCATTGGATTATTCAATTGTTAATCCACTTAACTGGACAAGTGATGCTACTATAAACCAATTGGTTAGTCGTGTTATTCATAATTTTAACATCAAATCAAATGATCTTTTAGGTAACTACAAGCGTCGAAAATTCCATATCTCTGTTGGTGATGAACTTCCTGCAGGAATTGTAAAATTAGCGAAAGTGTATGTTGCTAAAAAACGTAAGTTAAAGGTAGGTGATAAAATGGCGGGACGTCATGGTAATAAGGGTATTGTAGCAAATATTGTTCGTGCTGAAGATATGCCATTCCTTGCCGATGGAACTCCTGTTGATATAGTTTTGAATCCGCTTGGTGTACCTTCACGTATGAACCTTGGTCAAATTTATGAAACTGTTCTTGGTTGGGCAGGTGAGAAGTTAGGTATCAAGTTCGCAACGCCTATTTTTGATGGTGCAACACCTGACGAAATCAATGATTGGACGGATAAAGCAGGTGTGCCAAGATCAGGTAAAACCTATTTGTATGATGGTGGAACTGGAGAACGTTTCCATCAACCAGCGACTGTAGGAATAATTTACATGTTGAAATTATCACACATGGTAGATGATAAAATGCATGCACGTTCGATTGGACCTTATTCATTGATTACGCAACAGCCACTTGGAGGTAAAGCTCAATTTGGAGGTCAGCGTTTTGGAGAGATGGAAGTTTGGGCTTTGGAAGCATTTGGTGCAGCAAATATCTTACAAGAAATTTTGACGGTAAAATCAGATGATGTAACAGGCCGTGCGAAAGCATATGAAGCAATTGTAAAAGGTGATAATATTCCTGAACCAGGAATTCCAGAATCTTTCAATGTATTGCTTCACGAATTGAGAGGTTTATGCCTTAATGTAACAATGGATTAATTGAATTATTTAACGAAAATATTCCAATAAATATGTCTTTTAAAAAAGAAACACCAAAAAAACAAAATAGCTTTAACAAGATAACTATTTCACTATCTTCTCCTGAGATAATTTTGGAGAACTCAAGCGGTGAAGTGTTGAAGCCTGAGACAATTAATTACCGTACTTATAAGCCTGAAAGAGATGGTTTATTTTGTGAGCGCATCTTTGGTCCAGTTAAGGATTATGAGTGCCATTGTGGAAAATACAAGCGTATTCGCTATAAAGGAATTATTTGTGACCGCTGCGGTGTTGAAGTAACCGAGAAAAAAGTGCGCCGTGAAAGAATGGGGCATATTTCCTTAGTTGTTCCTGTAGCACACATTTGGTATTTCCGCTCTCTTCCTAATAAAATCGGATATCTTTTAGGTTTACCGACGAAGAAATTGGATCAAATTATCTATTATGAGCGTTATGCGGTAATTCAAGTTGGTTCTGCCTTGTCTATTGAAGGACTTACACTTAAGAAAATGGATTTCCTTTCTGAAGATGAATACCTTGACATTATTGATAATCCATTAATGAAAGACAATCATCATTTAGATGACGCTGACCCGAATAAATTTATCGCGAAAATGGGTGCTGAAGCACTTCATGATTTATTGAAAGGTTTGCAATTAGAGGAGCTATCATATCAATTACGTGATCAGGCAGAACATGAAACTTCTGTACAACGTAAAAATGAAGCGTTAAAAAGATTGCAAGTTGTTGAAGCAATGAAAGATTCTCAAAAAAGAATTGATAATAGACCAGAATGGATGATTGTGAAGGTTGTTCCGGTTATTCCACCAGAATTAAGACCTCTAGTTCCTTTAGATGGTGGACGTTTTGCAACTTCAGATTTAAATGATTTATACCGTCGAGTTATTATTCGTAACAATCGTTTGAAGCGTTTGATAGAAATTAAAGCGCCTGAGGTTATTTTGCGAAATGAGAAACGAATGTTACAGGAATCTGTAGATTCATTGTTTGATAATTCTCGTAAGTCAAGTGCTGTAAAAACAGAATCTAACCGTGCGTTAAAATCTCTTTCTGATTCCTTAAAAGGAAAACAAGGTCGATTCCGTCAAAACTTATTGGGAAAACGTGTTGATTATTCTGCTCGTTCAGTAATTGTTGTTGGACCAGATTTGAAATTACACGAGTGTGGTTTACCAAAAGATATGGCTGCGGAACTCTACAAGCCGTTTATCATTCGTAAAATGATTGAACGTGGTATTGTGAAAACAGTTAAATCAGCGAAAAAAATTGTAGATAAAAAAGATCCAGTTGTTTGGGATATTTTGGAGAATGTATTGAAAGGACATCCTGTTCTCTTAAATCGTGCACCAACTCTACACAGATTGGGAATTCAAGCTTTTCAACCGAAATTAATTGAAGGAAAAGCAATTCGTTTACATCCATTAGTTACAACAGCTTTCAATGCAGATTTTGATGGTGACCAGATGGCGGTTCATTTACCTTTGGGTAATGCTGCAATTTTAGAAGCACAAATGTTGATGCTTGCATCTCACAATATTCTAAATCCTGCAAATGGTGCTCCAATTGCTGTGCCTTCTCAAGACATGGTTTTGGGATTGTACTATATAACTAAGGGAAAAAGATCTTTTGATAAGGAAATCGTAAAAGGTGAAGACAGTATTTTTTACTCTCCACAAGAGGTAATAATCGCTTACAATGAAGCAAAATTAGATTTACATGCTCACTTAAAGGTGAAATCATATGACCTAAATGCAGCAGGAGAACCTGAATTAATGTTAATTGAGACCACTTGCGGACGAGTTATGTTTAATGAGAAAGTTCCAAGAGAAGTTGGATACATTAATGATGTACTTACGAAAAAAGCATTGCGAGATATTATTGGAGAAGTATTGAAAATTTGTGGAACTTCCCGAACTGCTCAATTCTTAGATGATATCAAAGGTTTGGGTTATGAAATGGCTTTTAGAGGTGGTTTGTCTTTCAACTTGGATGACATTATTATCCCGAAGGAAAAAGAAAAATTAGTTGAAAAAGCACATGGTGATGTGAAAGATGTTATGGGTAATTATAACATGGGTCTTATTACAAACAATGAGCGTTACAATCAAATTATCGACATCTGGACGCATACAAACTCTCGTTTGACGCATACATTGATGGAGCAATTGAAGACAGACCGTCAAGGTTTTAATTCAATCTACATGATGTTTGATTCTGGAGCTCGTGGTTCGAAAGAGCAAATTCGTCAGCTTTCTGGTATGCGTGGATTAATGGCGAAACCACAAAAGTCTGGTGCTTCTGTTCAGGAAATCATTGAAAATCCAATTTTATCTAACTTTAAAGAAGGTTTATCAATTCTTGAATACTTCATTTCAACACACGGTGCGCGAAAAGGTCTTGCAGATACAGCTTTGAAAACAGCGGATGCAGGATACTTAACACGTCGTTTGGTCGATGTTGCTCAAGATGTTGTTATTAATTTAAATGACTGCGGAACTTTAAGAGGAATTGTTGCAACGTCACTTAAGAAAAATGATGAAATTGTTGAGCCTTTATACGATCGTATTTTAGGTAGAACTTCTGTTCATGATATATATTTACCGGAATCAGAAACAATTATTGTTGCTGCAGGTGAAATTATTTCTGAGGATGTAGCAAAGTCAATTGAAAAAGAAGGAATTGAAGAAGTTGAAATTCGTTCAGTTCTTACCTGCGAAATGAGACGTGGTGTTTGTTCTAAATGTTACGGAAGAAATCTATCGAATCACCGTCTAGCTCAAATTGGGGATGCTGTTGGTGTTGTTGCTGCTCAATCAATTGGTGAGCCAGGAACACAGTTAACCTTGCGTACTTTCCACGTGGGTGGTACGGCTTCAAATACTACAGATATTTCTGATTTAAAAGCGAAAGCAAATGGTAAATTAGAAATAGATGAATTAAGAACTATAGAAAAGAAAAATGCTGATGGTTCTGTTAAATTAATTGTTGTTGGTCGTTCTGCTGAATTGAAAATTTCAGACGAGAAAACAGGAATTACAGTTATGACTACTAATATCCCTTACGGATCAGAATTATTTGTGTCGCACAACACGAAAATCAAAAAAGGCGATGTAATTTGTAAGTGGGACCCATACAATGCTGTTATAATTTCTGAGGTTGCAGGTAAAGTTGTTTTTGATGATGTAGTTGAAAATATTACTTACCGCGAAGAAGTTGATGAGCAAACTGGATTTACAGAAAAAGTAATCATAGAAACAAGAGATAAAAAGAAGAGTCCAGCGATTCATATTATCGATCCTAAAACAAAAGAAATTTTACGCGAATATTCAATTCCTGTAAATGCACACATTTCTGTAGCTGAGGGTGATAAGTTAGAAGCAGGTGAGATTCTTGTGAAAATACCAAGATTGTCAGGTAAAACAGGAGATATCACTGGTGGACTTCCTCGTGTAACGGAATTATTCGAAGCGCGAAATCCGTCTAACCCAGCTGTTGTTTCAGAAATTGATGGTACCGCTACTTTTGGAAATATCAAGAGAGGTAACAGAGAAATTAAAATCACTTCGAAATTTGGAGAGATTAAAAATTACTTGGTTCCATTGGCAAAACATATTCTAGTTCAACAAAATGACTTCGTTAGAGCTGGCCAACCCCTTTCTGATGGTGCAATTACACCAAATGATATCTTAAATATTGAAGGTCCAACGAAAGTACAAGAGTACATCGTGAATGAAATTCAAGAGGTTTATCGTTTGCAAGGTGTAAAGATTAATGATAAACACTTTGAAGTTATCGTACGTCAGATGATGTTGAAAGCTGAAATTAGCGAATCAGGAGATACGCGTTTCCTTGAAGGACAATCTGTTCATAAAGCAGATATTATGGAGGCAAACGATGCATTGTATGGTTTGATGTTTGTAAAAGAAATTGGAGATTCTACGGAATTTAAAAAAGGTCAATTAGTGACAGTTCGAAAATTGAGAGACGAGAATTCTCGCTTGAAAAGAGAAGACAAACAAATCGTTGAAGCGCGCGAGGCAATTCCTGCAACTTCTACTTCCTTACTTCAAGGAATTACGAGAGCTTCACTTCAAACTCAATCGTTCATTTCTGCGGCATCTTTCCAAGAGACTACAAAAGTGTTAAACGAAGCAGCTATCGCAGGAAAAGTAGATCATTTATTAGGTCTAAAAGAAAATGTGATCGTTGGACATTTAATTCCTGCGGGAACAGGTGTTCGTGAATATCAAAAAATGATTGTAGGTTCTCAAGAAGCTTACGATGAACTTTTAGAACAAGTTTAAAAAATAAATTATTAATAAGAAAGGGGCTTTTGCCCCTTTTTTATTGCGCTATAGTTTGGTTTGGTTATGTGGGAGTCTTAATTGAGCTGTTTTTACTACACCTTTTTAGAGGATTTGGATTACTTATTTATCCTTAATAATATCACTATTATTTTTATTTCGCTATTGCAACTACTTCTACCCAATGTTCTGATTAGTACGGAAGATATGGTCGATGAACAAAAACCTTTTGATGTTAAAGACTTATTTAGAATAGATGAATACAAGGATTGAACTATTGTAAAGAACAATAATTAAACAGTTGTTTTATTCGTTATTTTTATACCTTTACTACTTAACTTAAAACTAAACTATGAAAAATCTACTGCTGCTATTACTTGTTTTGCCTTTATTGTTCTCTTGTGGAGATAGTTTAGACAAAGAGTTAACTTCTAAAATGTTGGAAGATGGATATACAGGACAAGGAACTTATACTTATGCAAGTGGAGATAAATACGTAGGAGAATATATGAATGGTAAAGCGCACGGACAAGGCACTTTTACTTCTGCTGATGGAAAGAAAGAAGAAGGAGAATATATGAATGGTCTGATGCACGGACAAGGAACTTATACTTCTGCTGATGGAGATAAATACGTAGGAGAATATAAAGATGGTATGAAGCACGGAAAAGGAACTTATACTTATGCAAGTGGAGATAAATACGTAGGAGAATATATGAATGACCAGCCCCACGGACAAGGAACTTATACTTATGGGAAAGGAAAATGGGAAGGAGATAAATACGTAGGAGAACATATGGATGGTAAAGCGCACGGACAAGGAACTTATACTTCTGCTGATGGTACAATTACAATAGGTTTATGGAAAAATGATGAATTCGTTGGAGAATAAATAAACTAAATACAGTCTATATACTAAACTACCATAGTATCAATTCATCTTTCCATTTAGCCTAATAAAAGACGAATCTAAACTTCTTTTTCTTGAGAAATAATTAGGTTTTAAGAGATTACTTTTTTTATACCTTTACTACTTAACTTAAAACTTTAATTATGAAAAATTTATTATTTATACCATTCTTATTTATGTGTAGTATGGTAATTGGACAATCTACTAAGATTATAGGTACACCAATTAAATTAGAAAAACTAGAAGTTGCACAAAATGATTTTCCTAAAATGATGACTTGGTATGAAGCAAAAAATGCTTGTGCAATTTTAGGAGAAGGTTGGAGGCTACCCACTAAAGACGAACTTGATTTATTGTATCAATACAAAGATGAAATTGGCAGTTTTAGACAAAGCCTTGATAACTACTATTGGAGTTCGACTGAGAAAGGCGGCGCTGCGTGGGGAAAGAATTTCGGCTATGATAGACAGCAAAGCCTCGATGTGGGTAACTACGGCTTTAATGACTACGTAAGCAATGCGCGTGCAGTTCGGTCTTTTTAACTTTTTAACTATTTCTTTATAGAGAGGCAGTCATAAGTGATTAGCCTCTTTTTTTTATACCTTAGCATCTAATCTTAAAACTAAACTATGAAAAATCTACTACTTGTATTACTTGTTTTGCCAATGATTGGCTTTGGTCAAAGAGTATGTATCTCGGGAAACTGTGTAAATGGTCAAGGAACTTGTACTTGGCCTAGTGGAGATAAATACGTAGGAGAATTTGTGAATGAAAATAGGACCGGTCAAGGAACTTATACTTGGGCTGATGGAGATAAATACGTAGGAGGATGGAAGGATGGTAAAAAGAACGGACAAGGAACTCTGACTTATGCTGATGGTACAATTAAAAAAGGTTTATGGGAAAATGATAGATTTCTAGCTATCAAAGGGAGTTTCTTTTCGGATGAAACTTCAGCTGCTCATATTTGCGAATGGTGCAATATAAAATATAATAGTAAGGGGTATTTAGTAAATCCTCAGCACAAAGTTGAAGCAGTAAGTGATTTTATGGACACCAAACGAACTAATGTTTATGCAAAAGGTTATCATTGGTTTTGTTCAAGAAAATGTGCATCCGAATACTAATTGTCTCTTGATTAATTCTCTCTTGATTAGAGGCTTTTCTTAATTGATTAGCCTCTTTTTTATTGCTAAAAATAGCCGTTTTTGAAAGTTTGGGGAAATAGTGGGGAAATAAAAAAAATATCTCATTGATTAACAACAAGATAGGTTCTATATTTGTGCCCACGACTGGATTCGAACCAGCACACCACTGAAGGCACCAGCCCCTCAAGCTGGCATGTCTACCAATTTCACCACGTGGGCAATGAATGGGAGCAAATATAGTGTTTTTCATTTATTTGTATGGAGAGTGCAGTACTATTTCATTCAAATAAGGTGTTGTTTTAAATTTTAAATTAATTTTAACAAAATTTTTAAATGTCAGACTCTTCACATAAGATTTCTCTAGCAGGAATATTAATTGCATCAGGAATTGTTTTTGGTGATATTGGAACATCACCCTTGTATGTTTTCCAAGCAATAACTGGAGGTGGAACAAGAATTGCACCTGATTTTATTTTGGGTGGTTTATCTTGCGTTATTTGGACTTTAATTTTATTAGCCACTGTGAAGTATGTTTTCTTTGCACTGAATGCTGACAATAAGGGTGAGGGGGGTATTTTCGCGCTCTTTGCCTTATTAAAAAATAAGAAGACTTCTTGGGTTATAATTTTGGCCTTAATTGGTTGTGCAACTTTGATGGCAGATGGGTTTATCACACCGGCAATTTCTATTTCTTCTGCCGTAGAGGGATTAAATATTTATTTTCCCGACACACCTGTAATTCCTATCGTGATTGGAATTGTTGTTGTTTTATTTTCTATTCAACAGTTTGGAACTGTCTTAATAGGAAAGTTTTTTGGCCCTATCATGTTGATTTGGTTTGCATTTTTGGGTTTTATAGGATTCATAAATATAGCGCAAAACACAGCTGTACTTCAGGCATTTAATCCATGGTGGGCTTATAATTTAGTAGCCAATGTTGATGGTGGCTTTGCAGTCTTGGGTTCTGTATTTTTATGTACCACTGGAGCTGAAGCACTTTATTCAGACTTAGGTCATTGCGGAAAGGGGAACATCCGAATTAGTTGGAGTTTTGTTTCTGTTTTATTAGTCACTAATTATTTGGGGCAAGCTGCTTTATGCCTTACCCCAGGCTTAGAATTAGGTTCTAAAACAGTCTTCTATAAAATGGTCCCTGAATTTCTACTTCCTTTTGCCATAACAATTGCAACTGCGGCAACAATTATTGCATCTCAAGCATTGATAACAGGTGTTTTTACCTTGATGAATGAGGCAATAAAATTAAAGCTTTGGACTAATTTGAAGATTAAATACCCCTCAGATCATAAGGGTCAAATTTATATTCCTTTTATCAATTGGTTTCTAATGGCAGGTTGCTTGTTGGTAATTGTAATTTTTAAAAAATCAAGTGCAATGGAGCATACCTATGGACTGGCTATTACTATCGATATGGTGATGACCTCTATCCTTCTTGCTTTCTTGTTAATGCTAAAATACCCAAAAGCAAAGTATTTGTATTTAGCTGTGTTTATTATCTTCTTGTTAATTGAAGGGGTATTCCTACTTTCAAATCTAGGTAAAATTGTAAATGGAGGTTGGTTTACCTTAATTTTAGCAAGTTCCTTTTTTACTATACTTTATTTGTATTATAAAGCACGTGAATTAAGGACAAGTATCACAGAATATATTCCAATGAGTGAGGTAATTCCACTTTTAAATTCTGTTAGAAATGATAAGGAAATTCTTTATGAGGCTTCAAATCTTGTTTTTCCAACACGCAGTGATTCCTCAGATAAATTAGATATATCTGTTTATTATTCATTATTTAGAAAAAAACCTAGAAAAGCGGGTGTAATTTGGTTTTTGCATGTCGATATTTTAAATGAGCCATGGGAAGTTCACTACCATGTAAAAGAAATAATTGATAAATCTTGTTATTATGTTAATTTACAATTGGGCTTTAAGGAGGAACACAGAATTGAGTACATGATGCGAAAAATTCATGCTCACATGGTAGAGAAAGGAGAGTTAACAAATGATAGTATATTTAACTCAGTTCGTGGACAAATTGATTCAATTGACTTTAAGTTTGTTGTTCTCAATTCCCGAGTATCAACTGACAATGCTTTAACAGCGTTTCAAACTTTATGTATAAAAACGTATCGTTTTGTTAAGTCAACAGGCCTTAAACCTGCAGAAGATTTTGGATTGGATAAAACAAATGTTGTAGTAGATTTCATTCCAATTTCTGTAACAAAAGTTGTAACTCAAGAACTAACCGAAGATTTCGAAGATTATTCTGATACTAAAAAATAAAAGGCCGATTTATATTCGAGTGATTGTCCCTTTATAAACAGATTTCTCATTTTTTTCTGGAGAAGAGAGAGTCACTTTCCAAATAAATGCTTTGTTTTTGTTTACTAGCTGCCCATTTCTTTTGTCAATTCCATCCCAAGGATCTGAGGCATCTGAGCTTTCAAAAACAATCCCTCCATTGTCGGTATCAATTATAATTAATGAAAATGCACTATTTCGCTTTGTTAATGCATAAGGCATAAAGGTATTTTTTCTTCTATCATCAGAAAGTGGGTTAAATGCATTAACCGCCAATAAATTGTAGTCTTCTGAAATGATAATTGTTTTTATTTCTGTAGATGAACAACCTTTATCATTAGAAACTATAACTTCTAGCTCGAACTGCCCTTTTTCAAAGAAATAAAAATGAGCTGTTTTTGCTTTAGAAGAGCTTGCACTAACTACTTTATCGACCTTCCAATTTATAGTTTCTTCAAAAGTTTGAACCTCTCCTCTAATTATTGGTAATCCAGTTTCATAATTTAATTCATCTTCCACAAGTAAAGAGGCCTTTGGATTTTCAAATACGCTAAAGAAACTGTTGTATGTTTCTTTTTGTTTTGAATTTACAAGCAGTTCATATTTTCCTTCTTCAGATAGTTTAATATTCTCAGTTGCTAACTCGGCCACACTTACTTTTTTTCCGCTTGGAAAGATAAGTGTCATGCTTTCATCATTTTTATTGATAACCTTTAAATTCTCTCCAAGACATTTATTTGAAAAACTTGGTACATCAGGCTCTGTTACTTTTTTTGTAATAACACCATTTTCCTTTTTTGGATTAGTTATTTCCTCATCAAGTTTCAAATCTTTAGTGATTTCTTTCACTAAAACTTCATTTACTTCTTGTAAAATCAGGTTTGTTTTAGTTTCCTTTTTAACATCTTCTTTAGCTTCTAGTTCATTAGAACTAATCTTTTCATCTTGAATCCCCTTTGTTTTTTCTGATTTAGTTTTCTTAGAAGTAGTACTCTGAGAGTTTGATTTTTCAATAACTTCCGTTTTTTTCTCCACTGGTTTATCACTCTTTTCTTCTTGTTTAGAAGAAAAATAAAGCAAGGAGCTAATGGTTATGACTGCAATTATAGAAGTTCCAAAAAACCAAAATTTAAAAGGTTTGATTGGTGCATTCGGTTTATTCAATTTTTTTTCAAATGAATTCCATGCATTGTTATCGTAAGGCATTTCATGCCCTTCGAGTGCGCTTTTAATTAATTCATCAATATTCTTATTCATCATGATTCGATGTATTTGAATTTTTCATTTAATATGCGTTGCAAATTCATTTTTGCTTTTGCCAAATTGGATTTTGATGTTCCTTCGTTAATCCCTAGCATTTCTGCAATTTCTCTGTGTGAGAAATCTTCTAAAACGAAGAGATTAAAGACAGTTCTGTAGGCTGGAGATAATTTTGAGATTGCTTCAAGCGCTACTTCTGCTTTTAAAGTTTTAAATTCTAATTCCTCTTTTTCTATCATTTCGTCTACTGCTTCTTGTTTAAAATCAGTATCTTGATCACTTAAAAATGGATTTTTCTTCGATTTTCGGATTGAATCAATTGCTGTATTTACAATAATTCTTCTCACCCAACCTTCGAAAGAACCGCTAAAATCAAAAACCCCCAATTTGTCAAAGACCTTTATGAATCCATCTTGAAGAACATCTTGAGCAGCATCTTTATCGTTAATGTACCGATAGCAAACTACTAACATTTTACCATAAAGTTGTTTAAACAGTGCCTCTTGCGATTTACGTTCTCCGCGGACACAGCCTTCGACAATTAATTTTAAATGTTCTTTATTCTCCAATTTTTCAACATTTTAAAAACGCATCAATTCTATAATGGTTGCCTCTAAATTAAGTGATTTATTATTTATGTTGAATAAAAAAACAAATTTTACTTAAATTCACTAAATTCGCAGTCAGAATTAAGTAATTTTCAACCTAAAATATAAAAATGAAAGTAACAGTCGTAGGTGCCGGTAATGTTGGCGCAACTTGTGCAGATGTTCTCGCTCAAAGAGAAATTGCCAATGAAATTGTTTTATTGGATATCAAAGAAGGATTTGCAGAAGGGAAAGCTCTTGATATTTGGCAAACATCTCCCATAAATTTGTATGATTCAAGAACAGTTGGCTCCACAAATGATTATGAAAAAACAAAAGATTCAGATGTTGTGGTTATCACTTCTGGTCTACCCCGCAAACCTGGAATGTCACGTGACGATCTTATAGCGACCAATGCAGGCATCGTAAAGTCAGTTACTGAAAGCATTGTAAAATATTCTCCAAATGCAATCATAATTATTGTTTCTAATCCTTTAGATGTGATGACCTATTGCGCTTATTTACACGCAAAAACAGATTCTAGAAAAGTATTTGGGATGGCGGGTGTATTAGACACAGCGCGTTATAGAGCATTTTTAGCAGAAGAATTAAATGTTTCTCCAAAAGATATTCAGGCTGTATTGATGGGAGGACATGGAGATACAATGGTTCCATTACCACGTTATACAACAGTTGGTGGAATTCCGGTAACTGAATTAATTGAAGAAAGTAAATTGAATGAAATTATCGAACGCGCTAAGTTTGGTGGAGGCGAGATGGTTAAATTATTGGGGACTTCTGCTTGGTATGCTCCGGGAGCTGCAGCTGCACAAATGGTAGAAGCAGTAGTTCGCGATCAAAAAAGAATATTTCCAGTTTGTGCTTGGTTGCAAGGAGAATATGGCATGAAAGACATTTATCTAGGTGTTCCAGTTATTCTTGGCAAGAACGGCATCGAAAAAATTATAGAATTGAAATTAAATGCTGCAGAAAAAGCCTTATTGGCAGAGTCAGCAGAGGCGGTTAAAGGTGTTATGAATGTTTTGGATACAATGAATGCAAATGCATAAGAGTATTTAGCTTTATTAAATTAAAAAGGCGAGGTTAACTCGCCTTTTTTTTGATTAAAATCAGGAATTATTACTTCCCAATCGATTCTTAATATCTGTAGTGCTCTGCTTTAAATGGTCCTTCAACAGCAACTCCAATATAATCAGCTTGGTCGCTTGAAAGTGTTTCCAATTCTACACCAATTTTTGCAAGGTGCAAACGTGCTACTTTTTCATCTAAATATTTAGGAAGCATGTACACATCATTTTTGTAATTGGCAGAATTTTGCCATAATTCTATTTGTGCCAATGTCTGATTTGTAAATGAATTTGACATGACAAAAGAGGGATGACCTGTAGCACAACCTAAGTTTACTAGACGGCCTTCAGCTAAAACAATAATGTCATTTCCATTAATATTGTACAAGTCAACTTGAGGTTTAATTTCATTCTTTGTATGTCCGTGATTTCCATTTAACCAAGCCATATCAATTTCATTATCAAAATGACCAATGTTGCAAACGATTGCCTTATCTTTCATTTTTTCAAAGTGTCTTCCAACCACGATATTTTTATTTCCTGTAGTTGTAACAATGATATCTCCTAAATGAACAACAGTGTCCAATCTTTTTACTTCAAAACCATCCATTGCAGCTTGAAGAGCACAAATCGGATCAATTTCAGTAACAATTACTCGTGCTCCCGCACCTTTCAAAGAAGCTGCTGAACCTTTTCCAACATCTCCGTAGCCACAAACAACGGCAACTTTTCCTGCCATCATGGTATCTGTTGCTCTACGAATGGAATCTACTAAAGATTCTTTACATCCATATTTATTATCGAACTTTGATTTCGTAACAGAATCATTTACGTTTATCGCAGGCATTACGAGCGTACCATTTTTAACACGTTCGTATAAACGGTGAACACCTGTTGTAGTTTCTTCAGAAAGTCCTTTTATTCCTGCAGTTAATTCTGGAAAGCGGTCAAAAACCATATTTGTTAGATCTCCACCATCATCTAAAATCATGTTCAAGGGTTGATTATCCTTAAAAGCAAAAATTGTCTGCTCTATACACCAATCAAATTCTTCTTCTCCCATTCCTTTCCAAGCAAAAACAGGAATTCCAGCAGCAGCAATTGCAGCAGCAGCATGATCTTGCGTGGAGAAAATATTACAAGATGACCATGAAACTTCTGCTCCAAGATCAATTAAAGTTTCAATTAAAACGGCTGTTTGAATGGTCATGTGTAAGCAACCTGCAATACGCGCTCCAGCTAAGGGCTTAGAAGCACCATATTCCTCACGTAAGGCCATTAAGCCGGGCATTTCTGCCTCTGCCAATCTAATTTCTTTTCTTCCCCAAGCTGCAAGACTTATATCTTTTACCTTGTGTGCTAATTTTTCTGATGTGTTGCTCATTTATTTTTTGATTTTAATAGAATGCAAATTTAAGATATTTTTTTTATTAAATCCGTTCTTTAATTAGCTGAACTAAGCCATTTATAAAAAGAGGGTGAGTATTTGAACTTGGAACTAGCTGAACTTTTTTACCTCCATGTTTTTCAAAAATTTCTTGGTATTCTGTGCCAATTTCGATGATTGTTTCAAGGCAATCTGCAACAAAAGCAGGACTAAAAACCAATAGATTCTTCGCGCCTTTTTTACCCCATTCTTCTACTACTTTATCAGAAAATGGAGTTAGCCACTTTTTGTCCAAGCGTGATTGAAAACAGACGGTGTAGTGCGATTCAGTAATACCAAGTTTTGCAGCAATGAGTCGTGTAGTTGCAAAGGAAGTTGCTTTGTAGCAAAATTTATTTTTTTCGTTTACTTCACTCTCGCAGGGTTGATCGCCACATAAATCTTTCCCTTCGTATACTTTATCAACTTGTCTTTCTGGGAGACCATGATAGGAGAATAGTATATGGTCAAAACTTGCTAAATTAAATTCTTTTGCACGCTCAACGATAGAGTCAATGTATCCTTCGTTGTCCCAAAACTGGTTTATAATTTTAATTTCTGGAATTACCCACCATTTTCCGATTATTTGCATTGCTTTTTCAATTGCTGAACCAGATGATGCACTTGCATACTGAGGAAAAAGAGGGAGAATTATCAATTGGTCATAATTTGCTAAGCGCATTTTTTCAAGTACGGATTCCATTGAAGGATTTTTATAGCGCATTGCCATTTCTATTGTGATATTTTCACCCTTAAATGCTTCTTGCACTTTTTCCTGAACTGCAAGAGAGTTTTCTAAAAGAGGAGAAACACCTTTTCCATGCTCCCACAATTCTTTATAGATTTTTGCTGATTTTGGTGCTCTAAAAGGAACAATGACACCATTCACCAATATTTTTCTCAGGAGCCAGGGAATATCGATTACTCTACCATCATTTAAGAATTCGGATAAATAGCTCCGCACATCTCTTGTGCTTGGACTATCCGGTGTTCCTAATTGTAAGAGTAAAACTCCTGTTTTTTTCATTTTAAAATTATTTTATCCTATTTAAGAACAAGTTTGTTTCTTGAAAGTTCAAAGGTAATCACATTCTCGAACAATTTATTCTCCTAACTTTGCTACATGGTTGATTTTTCAAATTTACTAGCAGTAAAATCTGATGCAGATTTCGAGAGAATTGCCTTGGAGGTCTTTCATTATCAACTAAAAAATTGTAGTATTTACAGAGATTATGTTCACCTATTAAATCGTCAAAATGCAAAGTCTTTAGAAGAAATTCCATTTTTACCGATTGAATTCTTTAAGACTAATGAAATTTATTGCGGTCAAAAAAACAGTAATGATATTTTGTTTTTAAGCAGTGGAACTGGAAATAGTGTTCGTAGTAAACACATTGTTCGTGACATCAATTTGTATGAATCTAATTTTAGAGCGATTTATCATCAGTTTTATGGTGCTATTTCTGATCACGTTATATTAGCTTTATTACCAAATTACCAAGAGCAGGGGAATTCAAGTTTGGTGTACATGGTAGATACTTTGATAAGTGATACAGCAAATAACTTATCTGGCTTTTTGTTAAATGAACCTGAGGAAATCGAAATTCGCTATAAAAAAGCATGCGCTTCAGGTAAAAAAGTTCTGATTTTTGGCGTTTCTTATGCCTTATTGGATTTAGCAGAAAAAAAAATAAATTTAAGTGAAGCAATCATTATTGAAACCGGTGGAATGAAAGGGCGCCGAAAAGAAATATCTAAAAAATTACTTCATCTTGAATTGATGAAAGGTTTAAATGTTCCCTTTGTTTCCTCAGAATACGGCATGACAGAATTACTTTCTCAGGCTTATAGTTTCGAGGATGGTATTTTTTCATGTCCTCCATGGATGAAAGTTCTTTTTAGAGAAGTACATGATCCTTTAACTTTAATTGAAGGAAGTGGAAAAGGAGCGATCAATGTTATCGACTTAGCAAATATTCACAGTTGTAGTTTTATTTCTACACAAGATTTAGGAAGAAATGTGCCTGGCGGTTTTATTTTGGAAGGCAGAATGGAACAATCAGATTTACGTGGCTGTAATTTAATGGTAGATTAGTTAGTACTAATAATTGAAAAGTATAAGTTTTAAAAATCATTTATATCTTTGGTAAAATAATTCATATGAATCCACAGACAATTTTTATGCTCGTTTCAATTGGTCTTTTTGCAGGATTGCTAAGCGGCTTTGTTGGAGTGGGTGGCGGGATCATCATTGTTCCTGCACTTGTTTTTCTTTTGGGATTAACGCAGCATCAAGCACAGGGAACAAGTTTATTTGTGTTAATGCTTCCAGTTGTTTCTTTTGCAGTATTAAATTATTGGAAAAGTGGAAATGTTAAATGGGAATATGGCCTAGTAATCGCAATGACATTTATAGTAGGTGCATATTTTGGATCAAAATTATCCTTAAAAATTTCCCCAGGTCTTGTGCAATTACTTTTTGGAATTTTAATGGCATATATTTCTTTTCGAATGATTCTTTCAGGCTATACTTCAATTTCTTCAGATGAATCATGAGCTAAAAGAATTACTTAGTACTAAAGTTTCTGCTATTTATGAAAAAATAAAGGGCTACAGGGAGCATTTGCATCAAAATCCAGAGCTTTCCTACAAGGAATTCAATACAATGGAATATGTTGCAGCAAAGCTCAAAGAAATTGGAATTCCCTATGAAAAAGGTGTAGCTGGAACTGGAATTATTGGCATTATTCGTTCTTCTAAACATTCAGAAAATCAAGCTTGTATAGGATTACGCGCAGATTTAGATGCTTTGCCGATTCAGGAGCAAAATACAGCGTCTTATAAGTCAAAAGTTGACGGCATAATGCATGCTTGTGGTCATGATGTTCATACATCTATTTTGCTTGGTGCTGCAGAGATTCTTTTTGAATTGCGTGAGGACTTAGAGCATCCTGTAAAACTAATTTTTCAACCAGGAGAAGAAAAAAATCCAGGTGGTGCAAGTTTACTAATTGAAGCAGGAGTTTTAGAAAACCCAAAAGTTAAGGAAATGTATGCTCTTCATGTATTTCCTGAGTTAGAAGTTGGTAAATTGGCTATAAGACCAGGTTTAAATATGGCTTCTTGTGATGAACTTCATCTTGAAATTATTGGTGTTGGTGGTCATGGGGCTATGCCAGAGAAATGTATAAATCCAATTCTAATTGGTTCAGAATTTATTATTGAAGCACAAAACATCATTCATAAATCTTGCCCTAAGGAAGTTCCATGTGTAATAAGTTTTGGACATTTTGACGCACTTGGTGCTACAAATGTAATTCCTGAACGTGCAGAAATAAAAGGCACTTTTCGAACTATGAATGAAGAATGGAGGCAAAAGGCAGCTATTCTTTTAATGGATTTAGCAAATAACTTGGAAAATAAGTACAAAGGAAATGTTAATTTGATCGTTTCAAAAGGTTATCCTTTTTTAAAGAATGATGAAGAGCTTACAGAAAAATTAAAAACAAAATTTGAATCTTTCTTTGGTCCGGAAAAGATTGAGGGATTAGCAATTCGCATGACTTCTGAAGATTTTTCATTTTACAGTCAAACGATTCCAGTTTGTTTTTTCCGTTTGGGAGTTGGAAACAAGGAAAAAGGAATTATTTATAGTGTCCATCATCCAAAGTTTGATGTAGATTCAGCGTGTTTAAAAACGGGGATGCTTGCAATGATACAAGCTGCTCTATGATTCGCATACTTTTTCTTATTCTAGTTTTGTACTCTTGTTCAAAAGAGAAACGAGCATATAATAAACTAGATGGCATTTGGGAAGTAACTCAGGCGAGAATTATAGATGGACAAGGATTTACATTTTATGATGATTCTCCTACAGGAACAATAGAATTTAAATCGAATACAAAAGTTTGTTCTGCAACATTCGCTTTTTCTTATGAAAATTTATCAGAAGTTCCATTGATAATTTATGACACACTTGACTACAATTCAGCAGCTTTTATTTTAAATAATAAAGGAGGAGAATTGGAGGTATTTCAAGTTGGTTTTGGAAGTCTTTCGGATAAATTTAGAATTATTGTTTTAACTAAAGATGCTTTAGTGATCGAATACTACGATTATCCAAACTATAAACTCAAGCGATTTACCCTTAGAAAAAAGTAGTTTAAAGAAAGCCCAATTCTAATTTTGCTTCTTCACTCATCATGTCTTTGTCCCATGGTGGATCAAATACAATGTTCACTTTAGAACTAAGAACACCTTCAACAGTTGCGACTTTATCTTCGATTTCCTTCGGCATACTTTCAGCAACAGGGCAATTTGGGGAAGTTAGCGTCATTTCAATTGTAACATTTCCTTCTTCATCTATTTTTACCTCGTAAATCAAACCCAATTCATATACATCAACAGGAATTTCTGGATCATAGATTGTTTTTAACATACTTACAATTTTATTTTCTAGGTCTTCCATTTTATAATATTAAATGTATTTAAGTGCTTCTATTTTCATTTTCTTTATCATGCCATTTAATCCATTTGCCCGAGTTGGAGAAAGGTGTTCTTGAAGTCCAATATCTGAAATAAACTTTAAATCAGTTTTCAGAATAGTTTCTGGATTTTCATCATTTAAAACGCGAATTAATAACCCAATAATCCCTTTCGTAATAATAGCTTCGGAATCTGCTGAAAATTGCATTTTTCCATTTTCACAGTTTGCATTTAGCCAAACACGAGATTGACAACCTTCAATTAGACGCTCATCGGTTTTTAATTCTTCTTTAATCAGGGGTAAATCTTTCCCAAGATCGATTAAGTATTCGTATTTAGCCATCCAATCGTCAAACATCTCAAATTCTGAAACGATTTCTTCTTGTTTTTCTTGGATAGTTTGAATTGCCATTATTTCAACATGTTTATGCTTTTTTCTACTGCTTCCACAAATAAGTCAATTTCTTCTTTAGAATTATAAAATGCAAAAGAAGCGCGAGTCGTTCCAGGGATTTTATAGAAATCCATCAGTGGTTGCGTGCAATGGTGACCAGTGCGAACAGCAATTCCTTGTTTATCAAGTAAGGTTCCAATATCAAAAGGGTGAATTCCATCCACAGTAAAAGATATAACACTTGCTTTATTTTTTGCTTCACCAATAATATGCAATCCTTCAAATGTATTTAAAAGACTTTCGGCATATTTTGTTAACTCTCCTTCGTGTTTTTCAGCCCCGATAAGATCAATAGAATTTAAAAAATCAATAGAAGTTCCCAAGCAAATACCACCGGCAATATGTGGTGTACCAGCTTCAAATTTAAAAGGCAATTCGTTGTAGCTCGTGTGTTCAAAAGTAACCCGTGAAATCATATCTCCACCACCTTGATAGGGCGGCATTCGATCTAGTAGATCTTCTTTACCATATAAAACTCCGATGCCAGTTGGCCCGAATAATTTATGACTTGAAAAAACATAAAAATCGCAATCTAGGTCTTTCACATCGATTTTTGTATGTTGAATACTTTGAGCTCCGTCAAGTAGCACTTTAGCTCCAACAGCATGTGCTTTTTGTGTTAATTCTTTCACTGGATTAATTGTACCAAGTGTATTTGAAATATGGGTAATTGCCAGTAATTTTGTTTTTTTCGAAAGCAACTTATCAAATTCCTCTTCAATTAATTCTCCTTTTAAATTAATTGGAGCTACACGAAGTATCAGACCTTTTCTTTGACAAAGCATTTGCCACGGAACGATATTAGAATGGTGCTCCATTGCAGTAATTAAAATTTCATCCCCAGCGGTCAATAATTCTCCATAAGACGATGCAACAAGATTTATTCCGTCAGTTGTTCCTTTCGTAAAAATAATTTCTTCTGCTTTTTGTGCATTAATAAAGTGTTGAATTTTCTTTCTTGCTTCTTCAAACTCTGTTGTAGCTTTTTGACTCAAATAATGAACACCCCGATGAATATTGGAATTTTCTTTAGAATAGAATTTATCGATTGCATTTATAACTATCTGTGGTTTTTGAGAAGTTGCCCCATTATCAAAATAGATTAATTTTTTACCGTAAATTTCCTGATGTAAAGCAGGAAATTCTTCCTGGATTTCACGAATATTAAACGGCTTTTTAATGATTTCTGTCATGGCTAAGTACAAAGTTAAGAATTCCCTTATTTTGAAACGTTCTAAACAGAAAAGAGTTTTTAAAAAATGAAATTTTAGTTATCGAGGTTTGAGATCGATATAGGGAATTAAAATTTCTTCCATTGAAATTCCCCCATGTTGAAAAGTATTTTCGTAATAATTAGCAAAATGGTTGTAATTGTTGGGGTAAACAAAAAAATCTTGACCTCTTGCAAAAACAAATTCTGAAGACATTTTTAGTTTTGGCAAAAAAGCTTCCTGAGGATTTTGAACAGAAAAAACTTCTTTTTTATTATAGTTTAAACCTCTTCCAACTTTATATCTTAAGTTAGAATTAGTGCTTTTTTCACCGACAATTCGTACGGGATTAGTTACTTTTATTGTACCATGATCACTTGTAATCATTAGTCTTATTCCAGCTTCAGCAATTTTTTTAATGATTTCTAAAAGTGGAGAATGTTCAATCCAAGAAACAGTGATAGAACGATAAGCCGCCTCATCTTCTGCCAATTCACGTATTATTTCCATTTCGGTTCTAGCATGAGAAAGCATATCTACGAAATTATAGACAATGAAATTAACGTCATTCTCTTTTAATAGATGAAATTGCTCGCTTAATTTTTTTCCTGCTTCAACTTTAGTTATTTTATTATAGCTCCACTTTACATTTTTCCCCAAACGTTTTAAATGAGCCTCTAGGAAATCTTGTTCGTGCATGTTTTTTCCACCTTCATCATCTTCATTTTTCCATAGCTGAGGAAAGCGTTTTTCAATTTCAGATGGAAGTAAACCTGCAAAAAATGCATTTCTAGCATAGTGTGTGGCGGTTGGAAGTATTGAATAAACAATTTCTTCTTCATCCTTAACAAAATACTTTGCAAAAATAGGCTCAATCATTTTCCATTGATCAAAGCGCAAATTGTCAATTAGGAGAACTGCTATTTTTTCGCTTCCAATTTTCGGTGCTATTTTGTTTTTTATAACATTCTGAATCATTAAAGGAGCTTCTTCTGTTCCATTAAGCCAATCAAGGTAGTTATCTTCTATAAAATCGGCAAAAAGTTTATTGGCTTCTTTTTTTTGCATTTCTAGAATTTCACGCATTCCAGATTCTTCAATTGTATCAAGTTCTATTTCCCAAAAAACTAGTTTCGCGTATAATTCTTTCCATTCTTGGGTATTCAATCTCTGATTTAAAAGCATTCCTAGCTGGCGAAATTCCTGCTGATAATTAGAATTTGTTTTTTGTGAAACCAATTTACTCTTATCAAGAATTTTTTTGATACTCAATAAAATTTGATTTGGATTTACAGGTTTGATGAGGTAATCTGCAATTTTACTTCCAATTGCTTCTTCCATTATATGTTCCTCTTCACTTTTTGTGATCATTACAACCGGCACGAGTGGAAAAGATTCTTTTATCTGAGATAAGGTTTCAATCCCAGAAAGTCCAGGCATATTTTCGTCTAGGAAGATAATATCGTAGCTCTTTTCATGGCATTTATCAATTGCATCAGAACCATTTGTTACTCCGTCAACTGAGTAACCTTTATTCTCTAAAAAAAGAATATGTGGCTTTAATAATTCAATTTCATCATCTGCCCAAAGAATTTTACCTTGCATTTGCCTTATTTTTAATAGCTTTGAATAATTATTCTAAAGTTAATCAATTGCGACCGAACTTAAATCGAAATAACAAGAAGAAAATAGTTAACGACCCAGTCTATGGTTTTATTTCCATACCTGATGAAATTATTTTTGATGTCATAGAACATCCCTTTATGCAACGACTCCGTCGTATTATGCAATTAGGATTAAGCCATCTTGTTTATCCAGGTGCAATGCACTCGCGTTTTCATCATGTCTTGGGAGCGATGCATTTAATGTCACAGGCAGTTTCAACAATTCGCAGAAAAGGAAATGACATTTCTTCGGAGGAGGAGCGTGCTGTTTATTTAGCAATATTACTTCACGACATCGGACACGGTCCTTTTAGTCACGCATTAGAATACGATATTGTTTGTGGAGTTAGTCACGAGAAAATTTCTGGCTATTTTATAGATCGCTTAAGTTCAGAATTTGGAGAAGATTTAAATAGAGCACTTTTAATTTTTCAAAATAAGTATGAAAAGCCTTATTTACACCAGTTGGTTTCTAGTCAATTGGATATGGACCGCTTGGATTATTTAAATCGTGATAGTTTTTATTCTGGCGTAAGTGAGGGGATTATTGGAAGCGAGCGCTTAATTGAAATGCTGAATGTGCATAATGGAAATTTGGTACTTGAAGAAAAAGGAATTTATTCAATTGAAAAATTTATCGTTGCAAGGCGCTTGATGTATTGGCAAGTTTATCTTCACAAGACGGTTGTTGCAGCGGAATACATGCTTATTTATACTTTACGAAGGGCAAAAGAGTTGGTAAAAAACGGGGAAGTAATTTTTGCAAGTTCTGCCTTAAAGTTTTTTCTTGAAAATGATATAAAACAAGAAGATTTTGAGAAAAACCCTAAAGTTTTAGATTTTTTTGCTCAGCTCGATGATTATGATATTTTGGGAGCAATCAAAGAGTGGCAGAATAATTCAGATGAGGTTTTGTCGATTCTTTCTAAGGCACTTGTGAATCGCAAACTTTTTAAAATTGAAATTTCAAAAGAGCCATTTAGTAAAGCTAGAATTGAAAATGAAAAAAAGAGTGTACAATCATTATACAATTTGACGCCTGAAGCTCTTGATTATTTTGTGTACTCGGATATTCTAACAAATAAAGCGTATAATCAAGACAAGGAAAATATTAATATTTTAATGAAGACTGGAGAAATAATTGATCTTACAAAAGCTTCTGATAATCTAAATATTTCAGCTTTGGCACAGCCAGTTGAAAAGTATTTTTTGTGTTATCCGGTAGCTTAAATTATTTCTTTTTTACTTCGTCTTTCGTTACCATTGTTTTTTGCAAAGCAACTGAGGTAGGAATTGTAATTAAATATCCTTCTTCATTTCTGATATACATAAAGAAAAAGGAAATGTCTATGAGTTTTCCTTCTACGTCATATTCTTTATCTAATACTCTGATATTTTGCCCAATTTTTAAAGGGTGATTAAAAAACAAGATTAAACTTGAGGTAATATTTGAAAGAATTGACCATTGTGCAAAAAATGCAATTCCTAAAACAGTAACCACAGAAGTAAGAAATACAATTAAATCTTTTTGGTCAATATTCCAAATTGAAATAAGAGATACAGTTACAAAAATAAAGAGAAAAAGATTAATAATTCTATGAACAATTCGTTTTCGTTTTGTGTCAAAATCGAAGCGATTTAAAAAGCGATTAACAGATTTTCGGCTCACTAGTTTTATGATTACTGCAACAATTAAGAGCCCAAATGTTAGCAGCAATTGATTTTCGATTATTTTCATTTTGTATTTTTTAAGTTAATTTTTGCTTTTTCCCAATATATATTCATTTCTTCAAGATTCATATTTTCAATTTTTTTCTTGTCTTCGCGAATTGTTTCCTCCATTGATTGAAAGCGACGAATAAATTTTTGATTTGTCTTCGCTAGGGCATTTTCTGGAGAAATATCAATAAATCGAGCATAGTTTACTAAAGAAAATAATAGGTCACCAAATTCTTCTTCTATGTTTCCAGAATTTGCCTCAATTTCAACTTGGAATTCCTCCAATTCCTCTTTCACTTTATCCCAAACATCTTCCTTTTTTTTCCATTCAAATCCAATTCCTTTAACTTTCTCTTGAATTCGAATTGCCTTTACCAATGCAGGTAACGAAGTTGGAACACCTTCCAAAATTGATTTTTTCCCTTCTTTTAATTTTAATTTTTCCCAGTTAGCTTTTACTTCAGTTTCATCAGCTACAATAGTATCGCTGTAAATATGAGGGTGTCGGTAAATTAATTTATCACAAATACCATCTAAAACAGCTGTTAAAGTAAATGCTTTTTGTTCTTCAGCTATTTTTGAATAGAATACAAGGTGTAAGAATAAATCGCCTAATTCGCCTTTTAAGGAGTTTAAATCATTCGCGGTAATTGCATCTGCTAATTCATATGTTTCTTCAATTGTTAACTCGCGAAGGCTTTCAATGGTCTGTTTTTTATCCCAGGGACATTTTTCACGGAGCTCATCCATGATTGTCAATAATCTTTCAAATGCTTGTAGTCGTGAATCCATTTTTTTTTGTAAAAATATAGATTATACTCGTTCACCTTTGTTTATCTTTGATAAATATGTCAGTGAAACTTCATTTTTTTTTAATTATAAGTTGCTTGCCTTTTTTATTCTTTGGTCAAGGAACTAATGAAAAAGGATTTGAAATCAAATCAAAAATCGGTTTTTTAGCTATCCAACACAAGTTAATGTCACATCTGCCTGAAGAAACAGCAAAAGCACTTGAAATTAGCTATTTTAATCATACTCGTGGGACTAAACTTTGGCATAAAGCGTATCGTTATCCAACATTTGGCGCAACACTTTTTATTGGTTCGGTTGGAAATACAAAAGTGCTAGGAACGTATACAGGATTGTATGGATTTGCTGAACTCCCACTTATTAAATATAAAAATTTTGAAATGAATTTCAAATTTGCTACCGGTTTAGGCTATTCCAATTCCTCTTATTTTGAAAATCCTAAAAATGTGGCGATTGGCACAAAATTTAACACCATGATGTGCTTTGGAATTAAAAGTATTCAACGCTTTAAGAATAGTTCACTAAGTCTTGGTATTGACATGACACATTTTAGTAATGGAGGATTTAAAATGCCTAACTACGGGATCAATATCCCTTATTTTTCTGTTGGGTATGGAAGAAGACTTGGAAAAAAAATTGAATATACCGAGAATACTACTTCTGATTTTCCATTAAATAAGTGGCTGTACAATGTTTTTGGAATGTATTCCCGAAATTCAGTAATGCCAATTGGCGGAAAAAGTTATCCGGTTTATGGCACTGGATTTTCTGTTCGTAGGTATTTTGGACAGAAAGCAGGTATAGAATTTGACTTAGATTTTATCTCAAAGCAAGTTATTTTTTCATACGAACCTTCTATCCCAAAAACACAAATGGATATTTTACAAATCGGATTCTATACTGCGTATTTGGTTTCATTGAATAACTTTAATTTTGTCTTGGGAATGGGTGTTTATTTAAAGGATAAATTCCGAACAGATAAACCTATTTATACTCGTATTGGCTGCAGGTATCAGTTTAAAAATGGACTAACAAGTTCTTTTAATCTCAAAACACATTTTGGCCGTGCTGACTATTTAGAATTTGGATTGGGTTACACATTTAACTATAAATAAGTATGTTAAGTCGACTATTTTTCTTTTTTTTAGTTCCGATTTTTTTTATTTCATGTAAAAAAGAAGAAGATCGTTCTTGTTTTAAAACTACTGGAAGCATAATTGATAAGATTATTCCACTTGGAAGTTTTACCAAAATAGATTTAGGTCCTTATATTCAGTATGAATTAATACAAGATACTATAAATTTTATAGAAATAAGCGCAGGAGAAAATATAATTAATTTTATTTCGAGTGATATTGAAGATGGAAAGTTGGTTATTGAAAACAATAATAAGTGTCGATTTTTACGCTACAAAAAAGAAAAAGTAACTGCAAAAATTCATTTTATAACATTAAATTCTATTTTTTACCATGGATCAGAATCATTAATTTCAAAGGATACATTAGATTTTCCAGCATCTACATTAACTATAGATGCTAATGAAACTTCAGGTTCTATTAATTTGAAATTAAAGGCAAAAGCAATTTATTTGAATAACCCCAATGGTTTTCCAGACATTGAACTTTCAGGTTTTTGTGATTTTTTTAAAATTTCAATAACTGCTAATGGCTCATTTTCAGCTAAAAATTTATTTGTGAAGGATTCTATTTATTTGCAGTATGCATCTTCTTTGTACTCCGAACTAAAAAGTAGTAATTGCAAACTTAAAGCAGAATTATCAGGAGTAGGGAATGTGGGTTATTTTGGAGTACCATCAATTATTTTGACGAATTATTATAATTCTGGGCGACTTATCGATAAAAACTAATATAGTTTCCTATTTTTGTTAAAATTTTAGTAGAATGCTAGCTGTAATATTATTAACCATTGGTTTATTGGCAATTGGAGTTGCTGGAATTTCAATCAAACTCTTGCTCAAAAAAGACGGAAAATTTGCTGGCACTTGTGCATCTAATAATCCACTTTTAAATAAAGAAGGTGAATCCTGTGGTTTGTGTGGCGCTCGTCCTGAAGAAAAGTGCCAAGGATAATTTTTCTTAGTACTTTTATTTTTTCAAAATTTATAAGCTTTTCTTTTTTATGAAAATTATTTCTTTTAACGTTAATGGTATTCGCGCAATTGTAGGAAAGTCCTTTGTTCAAGACATGGAAGAAGTTGCTGCAGATATAATCTGCTTACAAGAAACGAAAGCAAGTACTGAACAGGTTATCGAAGCAATTTCTAGTTTAACGAATTATCATATTTATGCTAATAGTGCAGAACGGAAAGGATATTCAGGAACTGCTATTTTTTCAAAAATAAAACCTCTTTCCGTCACTTTTGATATGGGTCTTGAAGAACACGATCAGGAGGGGCGAATAACATGCGCAGAATACGATAAATTTTTTCTTGTTTGTGTTTATGTTCCAAATTCTGGCAGTGAGCTTGCACGTTTGTCCTATCGACAAAAATGGGATGCAGATTTCTTGATTTATTTAAAGAAACTAGAAAAACATAAGCCTGTGGTTGTTTGTGGCGATTTTAATGTTGCCCATCAAGCAATAGATCTTTCGCGACCTAAAGAAAATTACAATAAAGCAGCTGGTTATATGCAAGCAGAAATTGACGGCATGTCAAATTTTTTAAAAAATGGCTTTGTTGATACATTTAGATGGAAATATCCAGAAACACTAAAGTATTCTTGGTGGAGTTATCGAGCTGGAGCGCGACCAAAAAATATCGGTTGGAGAATAGATTATTTTTTATGTTCTGATTCATTTAAAGATAACATATCAGAAGCTACGATTTACAATGATGTTTTTGGGTCAGATCATTGTCCCGTTGGGATAGAATTAAAAGTAGTTAAATAATGCAACATCTAAAAGATACGTTTAAACATCAAGGAAAAAGAAAGATTCTTATTGCAGAATTAGTTGATATGGGCATTAAGAACAAGGATGTTTTGGAAGCTTTTAATGCCATTCCCCGCCATTTTTTTTTAGACTTAGCTTTTGATGAACAAGCTTATACGAATATGGCTTTTCAAATTGGTTCCGGACAAACAATTTCTCATCCTTACACAGTTGCATTTCAAACTGATTTATTGGAACTAAAGAAAGGGGAGAAAGTATTGGAAATTGGTTCAGGTTCTGGATTTCAAACCTGTATTCTCTGTCAATTAGGAGTCAAAGTATTTTCAATTGAGCGCCATCGAGAACTTTTTATGAAAGCAAAACAGATGGTTGGGTTCTTTAATTTTAGTGCGAAAATGTATTTTGGAGATGGATATAAAGGAAATCTATCGTATGCTCCCTACGATAAAATTTTAGTAACTTGTGGTGCACCAGAAATTCCTGCAGAACTAATTAAGCAACTAAAAATTGGTGGAATTATGATTATTCCTGTTGGAGAAGGGAAAGAACAGAAGATGATGAAAATTATAAAAACACAAGAAGAAGAATATACTATAAAAGAATTTGGAACATTTAAATTTGTTCCAATGCTAGAAAGAACAGTAAAGTAAATACGATGAAAGTATTGATAATTGATGACGAACCTGCTATTCGACGTGCTTTAAAAGAAATTTTAGAATTTGAAGCATGCCTTGTTTTTGAAGCAGAAAATGGAAAAGTTGGTTTAGAACTAGCAAAGACTTCCTCCTTTGATCTAATTTTTTGTGATATTAAAATGCCATTAATGGACGGAATTGAAGTTCTTCAAGCATTTAGAAAAGAAGAAATTGAAGTTCCTGTAATAATGATTAGTGGGCATGGAACTGTTGAAACCGCAGTTCAGGCGATTAAAAAAGGTGCTTTTGATTTTATTGAAAAACCCTTAGATCTTAATCGCATATTGATAACTTTAAGAAATGTTAAAGACCGCCAAACATTAGTTCAAGAAACTAAAGTTCTAAAAAAAATAGTTCAAAAAATTAAAGGAACTACGATTATTGGTGAGTCTGAAGAAATTTTAAAAATCAAAGCAATTATTGAGAAAGTTGCACCCTCTGATGCAAGAGTTCTAATTACTGGTGAAAATGGAACAGGAAAAGAATTAGTTGCTAGGTATTTACATGATTTATCTAATCGCAATTCTATGCCTTTTGTTGAAGTTAATTGTGCTGCAATTCCTTCAGAATTAATAGAAAGCGAATTATTTGGTCATGAAAAAGGTGCTTTTACAAGCGCAATTAAAGACAAAAAGGGGAAATTTGAACTTGCTTCTGGAGGATCCTTATTTTTAGATGAAATTGGAGATATGACTTTAGCTGCTCAAGCTAAAGTTCTAAGAGCTTTACAGGAAAATGTAATTCAACGAGTAGGTGGAGAGAAAGATGTTAAGGTTGACTGTCGCTTAATTGCAGCAACGAACAAAGATCTTCGCAAAGAAATTGCTGAAGGCAGATTCCGAGAAGATTTATTTCACAGATTAGCAGTAATATTAATCCACGTACCTTCTTTAAATGATCGAAGAAGTGATATTCCAGTATTATCAGAACATTTTCTGACCTTAATTTGTCAAGATCATGGCATTCCTAAAAAATCTTTTTCTAAAAAGGCTCTCCAAAAATTAATGACTATTAATTGGTCAGGTAACATTCGAGAATTAAGAAATATAATTGAGCGAATGGTAATTTTATGTGATTTTGAAATTACTGAAAAAGATGTTGAATTTTATGCTAACCCTAAACAGATTTGATAAATAAGAGATTCTTATTACTTTCACAAAAAAAATAATACTCATGAAAGCATTATTAAAAAACCTTTTACCACATTTTATTGCTGTCGTTATTTTTATTGGTTTAGCTTCTGCTTACTTTTCCCCACTTTACAGCGATTATTCTTTAAAGCAAAATGATGTAAAGCAATTTCAAGGAATGGCAAAGGAAATTGTGGATTGCCGCTTACAAAATGATATCGATCCACTTTGGACAAATTCCATGTTTGGTGGAATGCCGGCCTATCAAATTTCTGTTGAACACTCTTCAAATTTCTTGATTATAGTAGATTCTATTCTCAAGTTAGGATTGCCTCGACCAATTGGAATTTTATTTATGGCGATGTTAGGTTTTTATATTTTTGCGCTTTGTATGAGAATAAATCCCTGGCTCGGAATACTAGGTGCTATTGCCTTTGGATTTTCAACAATCAATATCTTGTACTTAGCTGGCGGACATATGACAAAAGTCAATGCCATTGTTTATATGGCTCCCGCACTTGGAGGAATGCTCTTGGCTTTTCGTGGGAAGTGGCTGTTAGGAAGTATCATTTTTGCCTTGTTTTTCGGTTTGAATTTAACGGCAAACCATCTTCAGATGACCTATTATTTGGTATTCCTTTTAACTGCAGTAGCCATAGGAGAAGGTATCCGATTACTTATACAAAAAGAATTTATTACGTTGGGAAAAGTTATTGCAGCTTTGTCAGTAGGGGCAATTCTAGCTGTTTTACCATCTGCAAGTAACCTTATGACAACTTTGGAATACAGCAAGCATACAACACGCGGTGCAACAGATTTGACAATTAAACCAAAAACTCCTGGTAATTCTCAAGCGCAAGAAGGTTTGAATAAAAATTATATTTTAGAATACAACTTTGGACCCGGAGAGTTCCTTTCAATGTTGTCGCCAAATGCTAAAGGAGAAAAAGGTGATTATCTTGGAAATGATGAAGTTGCTATGGAAAATGTAGACAGCCAGTATTCTGAACAAATTGCTCAGATGAATCGCTATTGGGGTGGACAGTCGAGTAGTGGTGGTGCTTTTTATTTTGGTGCATTGATGCTCACATTTTTTGTTTTAGGATTGATTTTAATAAAGGATAGTTTGAAGTGGTCATTTTTAGCAATGAGTATTTTGGCGATTTTATTGGCTTCGAATGACCCCGGAGGAATTAATGATTTTTTCATAAATAAATTCCCTCTTTACAATAAATTTAGAGATTCAAAGATGATTTTATCACTGCTTCAAGTGATGATTCCAGCTTTGGGAATACTTTTTCTAGATCGTCTATTTAAGAAAAGTGAACTGATTGAAAACAAGAAAGTTTACCTGTATGTTATTGGTGGTGTCGTATTCAGTGTGATCTTACTTTATGTTTTCCCTTCGCTTTCAGGTTCATTTTTACGCGTAGATGAAGTAAAACAATTCAACGATGCAATGAAAGGGAACCAGGATGTTTCTCAATTAAATGGTTTAAAACAAGCTTTAATTGACACAAGAATTTCGCTTTACAAAAGTGATCTCGCACGTTCAATCTTTTTAGTTATTCTGGCTTGTGGAATTGTTTTGGCAGCAGTTTATGCAAAGCTTTCAAATAAAATATTGATTGGTATTGCAATTGCTCTTGTTGCTTTTGATAACATTTCTGTCTGTAGTCGCTACCTAAATAGTGATGAGGAAGATGGAATATACAAGAGTTATGAGGAAAATTCTCTTGCTGCAACACCAAATCCTGTGCAAGTTGCAGATTTCTCAATTTTGGAGAATGAAAAGTCCACAATTCCAAATTTTAATGAGAAAGTAAATTCTTTGGAAACTAAAATGCTACCTTCTATTCATTATAAAAATATAGATTCTGAAAATATAAAATCATTAGCGGCTTTTGGCGTTTTAAATTTGAATACCAATTTCCGTGTTCTATCGTTTTCAAATCCATTTGCCGAGACAAATACAAGTTATTTTCATAAAAGTATTGGCGGTTATCACGGAGCTAAGTTAAAGCGTTATCAGGAGCTTGTTGATTTTTATATCAATGATGAAATGATGAAAGTTCGACAGGAATTTATCAATAAAGAGATTGTAAAGCGCCCTGAAATTATGGCGCAGTATCAGGAGACAAAAGATCCTCAAGCTCAAATGCAAATTATTGAGGGTTTTTTCCAAGCAACAAATTTTGATTCTGTTGTCTTACAAGAGAATTTTACGCCAGTTTTGAATATGTTAAACACTAAGTATTTTATTTCTGGTAAAGGGGTTAAGGCAACTTCCAATCCAAATGCAAATGGAGCAGCTTGGTTTGTATCTGCTTTAAAGCAAGTTAAAAATAGCAATGAAGAAATGGAGGCTTTGGGAAAAAATAACCTCAGTAATACTGCAATTGTAAACAAGGAATTCTCAAAGTATTTAGCTCCTCTCGATAAAATGGATTCAACAGCAACAATTTCTCTCAGTAAATACGGTGTGAATGAATTGGCATATACTTCAAATTCAACAATCCCGATGAATGCAGTTTTTAGTGAAATATATTATTCAGATGGTTGGAATTGTTACATTGATGGTAAGAAAACAGATAAGATTTTTAGAGCGAATTATATTCTTCGAGGCGCTATGATTCCAGCAGGAAAACATAGTATTACTTGGAAATTTGAACCTGAATCTTTCATAAAAGGATCGATTTATTCTTCTGTTTTTTCATTTTTAACTTTGATATTGTTTTTAGGGATTTCTGGTTTTGAGTTAAATAAAAAGTTGGGAAAAGAAAAATTACATGAAATCAAATAGTTATAAAATCTAATTTCAATTCCAAGAATTTATTTCTTTTTGAAGTTTTTTATAATTGTTTTCTGCATTTAAATCTTTAGCCGCTAAATCACATTTTATCTTGTAATAAATAATCTTATCATTTGAAAAAGAGTTAACTGTTTCAGCTAAATTTTTTACTTCAAAGTTTTTAGAAATTAGTCCTAAATCAAAATCAGTTACAATTTTTGCCATTTCTGGAGAAGGCCCAATGGCAATTGCCAAACGACCTTGAATAAACTCGAAAAATTTATTTGGTAAAGCGTGTTTATTATTAAAATTATTTGGTTCCAAAAGGTAAATTCCCATATCATATTGAGAAATAAAGGGCACAATTTCATCTGTAGAAACAGGAGGAATCAAGCGCACATTCTTTTTCGTTCCAATCAATTGTTCTATTTCTTTTTTGTATTCCTCTTTTCTGAATACAAGCATCAAATCCAACTCAAATCGTTCGTCAACAAAATCCATCATTTCAATCATGTTTTCGATTTTTCGCTGAGGTAAAGCCAAACCGTGATGCATAATTTTGATTTTTTTGCCCACTTTCATCAAATTGGTATTTTCAAAATAATCAGCAGCGTTGGTCAATACCATTGGGTTTAAACCGAATTCCAAATTGTATTTTTTAGCAATTCCATCACAAACAGTTAGCATAAAATCTGCTTTATTCGCATACTTTTTGATGAGGTTGGTTTTGTATTTTTTGAATAAAATTCTCCAACGTAAACTGTCATTATTTTCTTCTGGAGAATATTCGTGCGCATCAAAAATAACTTTAGCATCTCCTTTAATTTTCAAGGCTACTGGCAATGCATCCGCGTCGTTTGCTATGATAACATCGAATTGTTTCCCTTTTATTTTCTCAAGTGTCAATTTGATTTCTTCTAAATTCCAATAATAGGATTCAAACATTCCTAACAAAAGTTTCGGTAAAGGAATTATAAAATTGAGTTTTCTGAATGGGCTGAAAACATCTATATGCGTCACGTTTTCAATTTCAGAATCAGCTAAACCAACAGTTGTGATTTCGTAAAAATCTTTAAAATAATGGATTTGACGTTTTACACGCGGATCACTTTTAAGATATGAAAATGAAATAAGAAGCATTTTTTTCATTTCTACAAGTTATTTTTCTGCATTAAAATAACCATGTGAAAAGGAATTTTTTTTGTCAAAAGTATATTTATAGAATCCATAACTAAGGCTATTGGATTAAATTTAAACTCATACTTAAAGGCGGTATCACATTTGGGGCAATGCGCATTTCTTTCACCTTTTTTAGCCCAATAATATGGAATCCAGGCTTTAGCTCGCGTTAGTTTTTGTTTAATATTTGCAATTGAATCTTTGTAGATTCGTACATTTATTCCACATGTTTTTGAATCTAATACTATATAATCAGGAAATAATTTTTCAAATTTTTGAACACTGAAACTTTGTTGGTGATAGCATCTATGAAAAATCGTATAACATTTTGGACATTGAATATTTCCTTTATTCAAGCTTTCTTGATTCGGAACACCTATAAGTATGTACTTTTTAGCAATTCGTTTCAATTCATTTACAGTTTTTTCAAAAGTGGGAGCATCTAAATGTTCTAATAATTCACTTGAAAGTACCATATCAAAAGATTGATCTTCAACAGGAACTGAATCGCAACTTGCTTCTATTTTATCACCTTTCACAAACTCTAAAGCAGCCTTGCTTCTATCAACTCCAACTACTTGATATTTTTTTGCAAGTTCATTAGTAATCAAGCCATTTCCACAACCGATATCTAAAATTGAATTCACATCTTCTGGAATCAATTGAGCAATAATTTTAAAGTTGCTTGAAGAATCTTTAAAACTAGACCAATCAAAAGATTCGTAATATTTTTCGTTATCCATTTATTTAATTGTTTTTTAACCAATGATTCAATGTAGCAATTCGCCAAACTAAGGTTGCAAATTTATTATTTCCTTTTTTAAAATCTTCTATTATATTTTTTGTTTTTGTTTTATCCAAAAATGATAATTGTGTATAGTCGATTTCTAACAAGTGAGCTAAAGAACCTCTTAGCCATAAAATTTCTCCTGGTGTTACAAATCCTTTTTTGTCAGTGCGCCATTGAATTTCTTTTGGTAAAACACCTTCCATTGCTTGACGAAGTACAAATTTGGTCCAGCCATTGTTTATTTTCAAATCATCTGGAAATTGAAACAATAACTCAACTAAGCGATGGTCTAAAAATGGAACGCGACTCTCAATTGAATGCGCCATTGAATTGCGATCCTCATAATGCAACAAGGTTGGTAAGGATGAATAGTTCATTAAAGCAAAATGAAAATCATTTAATTTACTGGATGAGAAATTTTCAAAAGTAATCCAGTCGTTCTTTTGATTCCCAAGAAATGGCAAGTAGTTTTTGTATTCAAATTTATAAATTGCATCTTCGCTCATGAATGAACTCAAAGTTGATTTCAATAATACATTTGTTAATTTTGAGTTACTTGCTGCATGAATTTTCTTATATTCTTTTATCCCTTTCGAAAGTTTACCAAATTGAAAATGTTTCATCCATTCGGCATAAAGTCGATAGTACGAATGCATGTATCCTCCCATGTAATCATCTGCGCCTTGTCCACTTAATATCACTTTAATTCCTTTTTCTTTAGCCAATTTCATAACATAATACTGAGAAATAGGTGAGGAGCCAGAAAGCGGAAAATCCATGGAAAAAGCGATTGCATCGAAATCTTTTTCAACTTCTTGTTCATTCGGCGAATAATAATTCAACTGAAATTGTTTTGGATATTTTTGTACGATTGTTCGAATAAATGGGCGTTCATCAAATCCTTTGGTCGAATCGTAATAAATCGAAAATGTTTCCAAATTAGATGATAAACTATTTTTCAATAAAGAAGAAACGATACTTGAACTATCAATTCCTCCGCTTAACGTTGCGCCAATTGGAACATCGCTTCGAACATGTAATTTTAGTGAATCATCAAATAAATCTTTGAATTGTTGAACTGCTTCTGAACTTGAAACAGCATTTTGCTCTGATTCATAAGTCCAATATTTAGAAATTGAAAGTTTTTTGTTTTTTAACATCAAGTTATGTCCAGGTTCTAATGTTTGAATTTCTGAAAAATAAGTTTCGTTTTTATAACCAACCCAACCTAATTGCAATCCCCTGTTAACTTGAGAAAGATTGAGATTAGAAGAGAAATAGGGTGTTGTTTTTAATGATTTTATTTCAGATGAGAAGAAAAATTCTTCGTTTTGATGAATAAAGTAAAAGGGTTTAATTCCAAATCTATCGCGTGAGCAAAACAAACTATTTTCTTCATTATTGAATATGGAAAACGCCCACATTCCAATGAATTTTTCTATACATTTTTCGCCATAAAAGTCATAGCTTTTTAGAATTACTTCTGTATCAGAAGACGTAGAAAATTGAATTCCTTTTTGAATTAATTCATCCTTGATTTCTTTATAATTATAGATTTCTCCATTGAAAACAATCCAATATTTTCCAAAATTCATTGGTTGATTCGCTTCAGGATTTAGGTCGATAATACTTAAGCGATTATGTCCAAAATAAACCGGATGTAAAACTTCAATTCCACTATAATCTGGTCCTCTGTGATTGGTTGAAGCTACCATGTTTCGAATCAAAAGGTTATTTTCGTCCTGGTTTTGATTTGAAGTGAAAAATCCATGAATACCACACATACTACTCTAAAATTAATTTCGCGACTTCACCCGTCAAATTTCTCCTTGAAAATGTGTTTTTGGAGCTTGGGTTTACTTCTAGTTGATTGGAGCTTGAATTTAAGATAAAATCTATAACTGCTTCTTTTTCTTTGGAATTTAATGAGATATAAACTGTATTTCCTTTCAAAATTTCTACTGCATCACCATCTTCAGGTCCAATGTAAATTATTGGATTTCCTGTTGCAATGTATTCGAATAATTTTCCGGTTAAAATCCCCTTATTGTTTTCAGTATTTGGAATAATAAGCAAGAGTAAATCAGAATTAATCATGTATTCAACTGCTTTTTTATGTTCTACATAAGGTATAAATTCCACCCATTTTTCTAAGTTCAATTTTTGTATTTCAGTATTAACGACATCACTCACATTTCCAACAAAACGAATTCTCCATTGCTGATCAACTTTAACTAACTCGGAAAATGTTTTTAAAAAAGCTTCAATTGGGTATTGCAAACCTAAATTTCCAACATAAGAAATGTATTTTACGCCTGTATCATTTTTTGTTTGCGGCATAGAAAAATCTTCATCATCAAATCCATTTGGTATAACGTTTATTTTCTCTAAAATAGTTTCTCTTGCTTCTCCAAATCGTCGTTTTATATCTTCACTTACAACAATTAATGCATCTGCATTTTGCAAGCAAGCTTGTTCATAGCGATAATCTATTTTCTTCGCCCAGTTTGTTCTAAAAAGTAGTTTATTGTAATAGATTTCTGTCCAAGGATCTCTTAAGTCAGCAAGCCATTTAAGGTTAAATTCCTTTTTTAATTGGAGTCCGATTAATTGGGTAGAGTGGGGTGGAGAGCTTGTAATTATCGTGTCGATTCCATGCAGTTGAATTAGCTCTTGTGCTTTTTCCAAGGCAAATTTATTCCATCCAATTCGTGCATCAGGAATAAAAAAGTTCCCGCGAATGAAGCGAAATAAGTTATCAAAAAAATTCGCTTTTCCCTCACCTGCAAATCCGCTATTTGGAATAGTGCCTTTTTTGATTTTTTTATAAAATCCAAAGGGACTTTTAGCACGTGTTTTATGTACTTGAATTCCAAGTGGAATTTCGTGTTCTAAACTTTCATCTATATTTGGCAAAGCTGCAAATTCCGGAGCGACAGTTAAAACAATTGGTTCAATTCCAAAATCCATGAAATATTTAACAAACTTCAGCCAGCGTTGCACACCACTTCCGCCACTTGGAGGCCAATAATACGTTATAATTAGGACTTTTTTCACACGATTTAATTAGAACAAAAGTAACAATAATTAAAGACTCTAATTTATTGGCCGTTAACACTTATCTTTGTTCAAATCAATTATGGGAATAGTTCAAAAAGATTCTTTGCGCACAATGCTCATTTCCTATTTGGGATTGTTTCTCGGATATATTAACAAGGCTTTTTTATTCTTGTTGATCTTATCAACCGAACAAATTGGTGTCGTAAACCTTATTTTTTCCCTTGGAATTTTATTTGCTCAACTTTCAAATTTTGGAATGGTCTATTCTGTTTGGAAATTCTTCCCATTTTTTAATAACAAGGAAAAAAAGCACCACGGATTTTTGCCTTTTAGTATTTCCATAGTCTTAATTGGAGTAATTCTTATGACTTTTATTGCTTTGTGGTTTCGCTCTGATATTGAGTCCATTTATCTTGAAAAATCTCAGCTCTTTACGAACTATTATTTTTGGTTAATCCCACTTGGAATTGCCTATGTTTTTTACTTGGTTTTAGAGGTTTATTTGAGAAGTCTTCTGAAGAACATAGTTTCTGTTTTTGCAATGGAGCTCGTCTTAAGATTAGCAGTTACAAGTATTCTTTTCTTGCTGTGGTTTAAATGCATCACTTTTGACGATTTTGTCGTGCTGCACAGCTTGGTGTATTTCATTCCTGTCATTATTTTACTTGTTTACATGTATCGTATAGATGAATTGCATTTGGGACTTTCTAATTTTAATATTTCCAAGAAATTCCGCAAGATAATTTTCCAGTTTTCTGCTTTTAATTATATAAATACCTTGGGAAGTACTTTGGTTATTTCACTGGATGTAATAATGATTGCTTCCTATTTAGGACTTCAAGCAACAGGTGTTTATACCACTGTTGTTTTTTTAACAAGCGCCCTGCAAGTTCCTTATAAAGCAATTGTAAGAATTAGTTCTCCGCTAATTGCTGATCATTGGAAAAAACGAGAAATGGAGAAAATGAAAGAATTATACACTCAAGTTAGTTCTGTAGCTTTGGTTATTGGTTTAGGTTCTTTTCTTTTAATTTGGTCCAATATTGATTTTTTATTTTCTTTTTTAAAGCCAGAATTTAAAGCTGGAATTTGGGTGTTTTTCTTCCTAATGATAGGGCGATTTATGGACATGTATTTTGGATTAAATGGTGCAATATTTACAACTTCTAAAAAGTACAAATACGACATGATTTTCACCTTGTTTTTAATTGGAACTGTTTATGGGCTAAACCTTCTCTTTATCCCTTCTTATGGTATTTCTGGTGCTGCAATTTCAACTTCTATTGCATTAGTTTGCTACAATTTAGGTCGTCTGCTATTTGTTTATAAGGTGTATAAAATCCATCCATTTACAAAAGGTCAATTTGTAATTATAGCGCTTGGCTTACTAACCTTTTTCTTGTGTCATTATCTCCAAAATATATTCCAAGATTTAAGGATTCAAATGCTTTTTATGTCAAGTTTTGTAGCCATACTATTTTTTGGCAGTATCTATTTCTTTAAGCTAGAAAAAGAAACCGTAAATTATGTGAATAATTCTATGGATTTTCTGATCAAAAAAATCAGAAGAAAAAATTAAAAAAGGGATTTTATTTCTTGAATAGCAGCTACCAAACCTTCCTTCCGTTTTCCTCCAGAAGTTGCAAAAAATGCCTGTCCGCCTCCTCCGCCTTCAATTTTTAAATCGAATTTATTCTTTCTTATTCTTTAAGTTTCTATATTTGATTTATGATTTTTTTAAGTTCTTAAACTTTCCAATAACACATTTTATTGTTAAATACAATTAACAGCAAACCTCATTTTTTCTGCTTTCTTAGGGTCAATTATTTTATCAATATGGGTATCTATTAAATAAATTCTTAAATCTGAAATGCTTTTTATTTTTAATAAATTTAATTGATTTTCAGTTAAATTATAAACAATACTTGTATAACCAGAAACAACTTTACTTTCATTTGAAATAAGAGTTATTGTTGAATCACCACAAATAAAGATTAATTTATCGCCCTTTATTATACTATAAACTTGATTCGTCAAATTAAGGCCTAATCTAATAAAATATTCATTATTATGTTTACAAAAACTAATTGCTATTGTAGAATTAAAATCTCTGTGAATTATTTCTAAGCTTGTTTCTATTTTTAATATTTTAGTAAATTTATCTGTTTCATTAAGATCAAATTTGCATTTGTATTCTCCTTGACTAAAGGAAATAAAAGTATAATTTAAAAACATTAAGCAAAACACTAATTTTTTCATAAAACAAGATTTAGACACATCAAAATTAACACAATAAGATTTGATAAACTTTTTTTATGTACTTTAGTAATGATTTTAATTCTAAACTAACCAATATGAAAACAAGCCTAATTTTATTATTAAATTTCTCACTGATAATTATTTTTTACAGTTGTACACCCCAAAACCCTACGCCGAATCCCACACCCACAACACTCACTATTGGCCAAAGCTACCAAGGGGGCAAAATGGCCTATATTCTCCAACCTGGCGACCCTGGATATGATGCAAATGTGCAACACGGCTTAATAGCAGCACCGAGCGACCAATCCACTGGAGCACAATGGGGTTGTTATGGCACAGAAATTTCAGGAGCAGATCTAGCAGCCATTGGAACTGGAAATCAAAACACCATAGATATAATGAATGGCTGCAGCGAAGCAGGAATAGCAGCACGCCTTTGTGGAGATTTAGTATTGGGTGGCTACAGTGATTGGTATTTACCAAGTGTAGATGAGTTAAACAAGTTGTATCTAAACAGAGTTGCTATTGGCGGTTTTGCTGGTAGCTACTATTGGAGTTCTACGGAGAGCAATCTCAACGATGCGTGGAGACAGCATTTCAACGATGGCTTCCAGGTCATCAACTATAAGCTCAACGCTCTCAATGTGCGTGCTGTTCGGGCTTTCTAGACCTGAGCCTGTCGAAGGTTTAACTATTTAACTATTTATCAATTTATCTATTTCTTTTCGCTCACCGAGTAAGCGGTGTATTTTTTTTGGATAGTCAGTGGTGGTTCAAACTTTTTGAGCGCTACAGAGTAAGACCGTTGCAAAATCTTTAAATTGAGGCATTTTAAAAATTTCATAACTGAGTTAACCCTTGTTAATGAAGTGGTTAAATTTTTGGAATAACGAAGAGTTGTGGGTTTTGCAATGGTCTTAGAGTGAAGAAAAATTCTGCAAGAAATTTAACGAGTTTTCAATTAAACTGAAAAATTAAAAAAGGGATTTTATTTCTTGAATAGCAGCTACCAAACCTTCCTTTCTTTTTCCTCCAGAAGTTGCAAAAAATGCTTGTCCTCCGCCTCCGCCTTCAATGTGTTTTGAAACTTGACGAATTATTTGTGAGGCATTTAAATTTTTCTCTGCCACTAAATTATCAGAAACAATTAAACTCAAGAAACACTTATCACCTTCCGAGTTTCCTATCACTCCAATAAAATTTGAATTTTCTTCTTTCAATTGAAATAAAATATCTTTTATCGAATGCATCTTCAAATCAAGAATTTCTCCAAGAAAATGAATTCCATTAATTGCGGTAATTTTTGTTTTGAGTTCAAGTTTGATGTTTTTTGCGTTCTCTCTCTGCTGCACTTCGATCTCCTTCGTTAATTGTTGATTCTTTTTTAGAAGTTCGTCAATAAATTTCAGTACATCCGGTGGATTTTTTAAAAGAGAACTAATAGCATCAAATTTCTCTGTTTTTTCTTTGAAATATTTTTCAGCACTTGGTCCTGTTATAGCTTCTATTCTTCTTATTCCGGCGGCAACTGCGGCTTCTGAGGTGATTTTGAAAAGACCAATTTTTCCAGTTGCTGGTACATGTATTCCACCACATAATTCAACGGAATCGCCGAATTTAATAACGCGAACAGATTCCCCGTATTTTTCTCCAAACAAGGCCATTGCGCCCATTGCTTTTGCTTCATCAATCGGAACTGCACGGCCTTCTTCTAAGGAAATATTTTTGTGAATTGCGTCTGTTATCATTGTTTCAATCTGCTCTATTTCTTCATCTGTCACTTTAGCAAAATGTGAAAAGTCGAAACGCAAATAAGCAGGATTAACAAGCGAGCCTTTTTGCTCAACATGTTTACCAAGTACTTGGCGCAAAGCGTGATGCAGTAAATGCGTTGCCGAATGATTTTCTGCACTTAATTGGCGTTTTTCGACATCTATTTCAGCTGTAAAGTTCCCGCTTAAATCGCCAAGAATTTTTTCACTTAAATGGATGATTAAATTATTTTCTTTTTTCGTGTCAAAAATGATAATCTGGCAGTTTTCATTACTGATAATTCCTTTATCGCCAACTTGTCCTCCGCCCTCAGGATAAAAAGGTGTTTGATTTAAAACGAGTTGGTAAAATTCTTTTTGCTTTTGAGAAACTTTACGATACTTGATAATTCGGACTTCAGCACTTGTGTGGTCATAACCAATAAATTTGCTTGTTTCGTCGGGATTTACTTGTACCCAATCATCAGTTTCTACGGCTGTTGCTGCGCGTGATCTGTCTTTTTGAATTTGTAGTTCGCTGTTAAAACCTTGTTCATCGATGCTTAAGCCATTTTCTCGTGCAATTAAAGAAGTTAAATCAACAGGAAAACCATAGGTATCATACAATTCAAAAACTGAATTTCCAGCAATTACGTTGATGTTTTGTGACTTGCATTCGTACATTAGCAAATCCATTCTCCGAATGCCTAGCTCTAGCGTTCTAAAGAAACTATTTTCTTCTTCGCGAATAACTTTAGAAATTAAATCCTGTTGCTTAATCAATTCGCTGTAAGGATCTCCCATTAATTTACATAATACGAGCGATAAGTCACTCAAAAAAGATTCTTTCAATCCCAATGTTTGGTAGCCGTAACGGACTGCTCTTCGCAAAATTCTTCGGATTACGTAACCAGCACCATTATTTGCTGGAATTTGACCATCAGCTATTGAAAAAGCAATCGTTCGCACGTGATCAGCAATAACACGCAAGGCAATGTCTGTTTCTTCCGATTTTCCATAGGAAATCCCAGAGACCTTAACCATGTGTTGAATCAATGTTTGAAATAAATCAGTATCGTAGTTGGATTGCTTTCCTTGAAGAGCCATCGCTAAGCGCTCCAAGCCCATGCCAGTATCAACGTGCGTAGCAGGAAGATTTTCTAAAGAACTATCAGCTTTTCGATTGAATTGCATGAAAACATTGTTCCAAATTTCAATCACTTGTGGATGGTCATTGTTTACTAAATCGCGACCAGGTATTTTCTTTTTATCAGCTTCATCTCGTAAATCCACGTGAATTTCGGTACACGGACCACACGGACCAGTATCGCCCATTTCCCAAAAGTTATCTTTTTTAGAAGCCAATATAATTCTGTCTTCCGAAATAAATTTTTTCCAAATAGTATAGCTTTCTTCATCGCGAGGAACATTATCGGAGGCATCTCCTTCGAAAACGGTAACGTAAAGATTTTCCTTAGGAATTTTATATACTTCCGTTAATAATTCCCAGGCCCAAGAAATCGCATCTTCTTTGAAATAATCTCCAAAAGACCAATTTCCCAACATTTCAAACATCGTATGATGATAGGTATCAACCCCAACTTCTTCCAAGTCGTTGTGTTTACCAGATACGCGTAAACATTTTTGTGAATTAGCGACACGTTTATCACTTGGTACCTGATATCCGAGGAAAAAATCTTTAAATTGATTCATTCCTGCATTGGTAAACATTAAGGTTGGATCATTTTTCACAACCATGGGCGCTGAAGGAACAATTTTATGTCCTTTACTTTCAAAAAAATCAAAAAATTGCTGCCTTATTTCAGAAACGGTCATTGTCCTCTAACTAATTCTTACAAAGTTAGAAAATTTCATGTAATTTGAGAACTACGATTATTATATAAGATAAAGAAACAAATTCAATACTTTTACTAAAAAAATATCATGGAATTTTTAAATCCACTTTTAGAAAAATACGTTTGGGACCACAGTGAAAAAGAAAGTGACTTGTTAAAGAAAATAAACCGTGAAACGCATTTGGAAGTACTTCAGCCTCGCATGTTGAGTGGTCATTTTCAAGGACGTGTATTGAGTATGTTTTCAAAAATGATTCGGCCTGACAGAATATTAGAAATTGGCACCTACACCGGATATTCCGCACTTTGTTTAGCGGAAGGATTGACGCCTAATGGAAAATTAGTTACGATCGATATTAATGAAGAATTAGCCCCACGCGTGCGTTCTTATTTTTCTGCTTCAGAATTTTCAGAACAAATAGAATATAAAATTGGTGCAGCGCTGGAACTTATTCCTGCTTTAAATGAAAAGTGGGACATCGTATTTATTGATGCAGACAAGCACAATTACATCAATTATTATCATTTGGTATTTCCAATGGTAAATGTTGGTGGCTATATTATTGCGGATAATGTTCTGTGGTCTGGCAAGGTGGTTGATTCTACTCAAAATGACAAAGACACCCAATTGCTTCGTGAGTATAACCTCTTAAATCACGAGGATGAGAGGGTAGAGGAGGTGCTATTTCCAATTCGTGATGGACTAATGGTTTCGAGAAAAATTAAGGAGTGATTGCACAGGGTAATTCTTTTGGTCTGGTAGTTGCTTCTGTATTTTAGGCTAACTGTAAATAATTATTATTTTTGTTTAAAAACAATTCTCTAAAATGAAAATTAAAATTTTATTAGTTGAAGATGATTTAAACCTGGGCTTTATTATTTCAGATCACTTAAAATCAGATGGTTATGTAGTTACCCTTTGTTCAGATGGTTTTGAAGCTATGCGCCGCTTCAGTCAGGAGAAATATCATCTTTGTATTTTTGATGTAATGCTTCCTAAAAAAGACGGTTTTACTCTTACAAAAGAGATTCGTAAAATAAATACAGATGTACCAATATTATTTTTATCTGCAAAAAGTTTGACGGAAGATAAAGTTGAAGGATTTAATGTTGGAGGAGATGACTATTTAAGTAAACCATTTTCAATCGAAGAGCTTCAAATGAGAATTAAAGCATTATTAAAGCGCATAAATATTAAAATAACACCAGATGAAGATCCAATAATTAAGATTGGGATTTTTATTTTTGATACTCAAAATCATACTTTAAAAAGTGACACGGAAATAAAATCTCTCACAAAAAAAGAAGCTCAGATACTTAAACTCTTAAATAAATATAAAAATAAGGTTATACCTAGAGATGTTATCTTAAATTCTGTATGGGGTCAAGATGATTATTTTGTTGGAAGAAGTTTGGATGTTTTTATAACTAAGTTGAGAAAATATTTAAGAGAAGATGAAGACATCGTTATTTCAAATATTCATGGTGTGGGTTTTAAATTTGAACTCTTAAAATGAGTGTAGTTATCCTGCATTTAGAGACGGCAACTAAAGTGTGTTCTGTTGCATTATCCTCTGATGGTAAATTAGTAGCATGTAAAGAAAGTAGTTCGGATTCATTTATTCACGCTGAAAGTCTAACATTATTTATAATAGAAGCTTTAGCAAGCGCAAATTTAAAAATTGAAGCTTTGTCTGCTGTTTCTATTTCTTCAGGCCCTGGTTCTTATACCGGACTGAGAATAGGAGTTTCTACAGCTAAAGGATTGTGTTTTGGATTGCAAATTCCCTTGATAGAGGTTCCAACTTTAGATTCTTTAATAGAAATTGGCAAGATTCGAAATAGCACTAAAAATTTACTGGCAGTAATTGATGCAAGACGCATGGAAGTATATAGCGTAATTCAAAACTCAAAAGGTGAAGTTTTAAAGGATTTAAGTGCAGATATTGTTGATGAGACTTCATATTCTAACTTTGAACCTCTAGTTTGTTTTGGCGATGGACTACCTAAACTCATAGAATTATGGGTAAACCGCACAATTTCATTTGAAGAAGATATTCATTGCTCTGCAAAAGGTCAAGTGCTTCTTGCATATTCAAAATTTTTAGCTGGCGACTTTAAAGATGTATCTAATTTTACACCTACATATCTTAAAGAATTTCAATAAGAATTTTTTAAAACAACATTTTTTTCGTCCAAATTTTTTCGTTGCCACATTCGTCTTGAATTATTATTTTCAGCGTATGACTTCCAGAAGTTTGTTTGTCTTTTTTGAAAAGTAGCACTTTATTTTTTAAATCATATTGCAAAGGCGTCCATTTATCATCAACAAAAAGTTGATACTTGGAGATAAAGGTTTGACCATCTGAAACTTTCCAAGATAAAATTTTATTCTTTGGTGCAGTATCGGTTTCTTTAAAATTATGAGTTGATATAGTTGGTTTAATTGTATCAATTTGAATAGATATACGTCCTAAGTTTTTAGATTCAGCAATCAAAACGTCTGCTTTTCTTTCCGTTTTTAAAGCCTCCGAGTTTACCTTTATATATTGTTTTTCTATTGGAAATTTTTTACTTGCATTCAAAGAAATTTTTATCGGTTTTTGAATAGGAAAATCACTGCTTCCAACTTCAATAGGATCCCACTTTATAATTTTATTTGCTGGCTCATAGAAAGTAAATTTCTCAATTTCAATTCGTCCTTTTTCTGATATTAATGTGTATGCTGAGTCGGGTAAAAAGTACTTTTCACCATCATATTGAATAGCATTTTCTTCTAAAATACCATAGGGATTTTTAACTAAAAATTTTAACTTAGATTGGTTCCCATTCAAATCTTTTATTCTGATTTCTACTGCAATTGAATCACGCCCCTTAACAGTAATTAATCCTTTTTTACCTTTTTTATAAATAAACAACGGATTGCTTGCTGTTTTAAAGAGTTTAATAAATTTTATTTTTGAAACTTTTTCTTCTTTAAAATCGACATGGCTATTTATATAACGTGTATCATCAAAGGAAATTCTATCCATTACAGTATGAAAAATGGTGTCGTTTTCAATCAGACAAGTGCTTTCCAATGCAGATATAGTTTTACCACTAGCATTAATTTGGTCCTTGAAATAACAAGAAATAGATAAATAAGCATTTGCCGCTACAAATTTTTGAGGTAGAATAATCGTGTTATTTGGGATATAATAGCCATTTGTTCCTTTTAAAACATTTATTTTTAAAGCTTTCCCTATTACTTGATAGCCTTTTTCGTCTACCGCATATATTTTTAGTGAGTTAATTACAGGCTGAAAATTTTCTGCTAGGGTAAAACCATTTAAAAAAGGATTTAATGCATCTTCTGTTTTTGTATCTCTTAATTCAAAGTGTAAATGTGGCCCGGTTGATGAACCGCTGTTTCCTGACAAAGCAATTTGTTGCCCTTTTGAAACAGGAATGTCTGTGGACTTTAAAATAATATTGATATCATTGAGTTGTAATTTTTCTTGCAAAGGCAAAAAAACATTTTGTATTTCGGGAGCTAGTTCAGAACAATGAGCATAAACACTTGTAATTCCGTTTGGATGATCAATATAAACTACAAGACCATATCCAGATGGAGATATTTTTATTCTCGAAACAAATCCATCTAAAATAGAATGGATCGGTATTTTTTCTACTCCATTTGTACTGAAATCAATTCCCATGTGAAAATGATTTGGACGGAGATCACCGAAATTTGCTGTAATTACTAATGGTATTCCTAATGGAGAATGATAAGACGCATCGTGTTTTATATTTTGACCAAATAAATTTGAGCTAAATAAAATAAAAATAATAATTCCTTTTCGCATCCTCAAAATTAAACTTTTTTGAAAATTAAGTGTAAAAAAGATTGTTTTATTTGAGACATTGTTACCTTTGCGTAAAGTCGAATGAAATGACTGACAATATTCAAAAAATTATAGACCAAATTCTCAGTAAAAGCAATTTTTTACATAAAATTGTGCTTGAAGAACGCGATAAAAATAGTCATCTGAATATAGAAATTGAACGATTAAATAAGTTGCTTAGCGAGAAAAACGAAGAATGTCTTTTGCTATCAAAAAATTTAGATTCTGTTCAATCAGCATTGAGTTTGACTGAAAATAAAGTTATTGAAAATCCTGTTCAAACTATTGGAAAAAGTGAACAGGAAATAGATGAATTAGTAAAAGAAATTGAATTCTGTATTGAACAGCTTAAGCAATAAAAAAATGGGTGTAGTTTCATTAAAAGTTGTAATTGCCGGTAGAACATATCCTTTAAATGTTTCTGAAGAGGAGCAAGGAAAAGTATTGAAAGCTGCCGAGGATATCAACAAGGCCTTTGAATTATTGCGAACAAATTATGCTGTAAAAGATCCTCAAGATTTGTTGGCCATGTCAGCCCTACAATTGCTCTCCAAGAACCAAAGTAGTGCAAAGACAGAAACCGTTACACTTCCTGCAGATTATACTTCCATAGAAAATGCATTGGCGCAACTTGCTAATGACATAGAGGAACTCAATTAACTTTAAAAAGCTCATCTTCTTTTCACTAACTATTTATTCATTTTAAAATAAGTAGTATGGAAATCGTATTAATATTATTGGGTTTGATTGGGGGCGGAGCTGCTACATTTTTTATCCAAAAAACAGCACTAAAAGCTCAGACAGCTAAAGTTTTAAAGAATGCTGAAATCGAAGCAGAGAACATCCGTAAGGAACGGGCACTGCAAGCCAAGGAAACTTTCTTGAAGCAGAAGGAAGAACATGAAATTTTCATTAAGGACCGAGAAAGAAAATTGCAGTCAAACGAAGATAGAGCTCGTTCTAAAGAAAAAAATATCGATCAAAAATTAGAGGAATTTGAACGAAAAGAACAGGAAATAGAAAAGTTAAAATCTACCTACGAATCTAAATTTGAGATTTTAGAACTTCGCATGCAAGATGCCGATAAAACACAGCAAAAACGTGTTGAGGAACTTTCAAAGATTAGTAATATGTCTGCTGAAGATGCAAAGAAAATGTTAATGGAGGCATTGACAGATGAGGCGCGAACAGGTGCAATGGCAACCATAAAAGAAATTACGGAAGAAGCAAAATTAAATGCTAATAGAGAGGCACGAAAGATTGTAATTCAATCTATTCAGCGCGTTGCAACTGAACAAGCTATTGAAAATTCAGTAACTGTTTTTAACATCGAATCTGATGAGGTAAAAGGTAGAATTATTGGCCGCGAGGGAAGAAATATTCGTGCAATTGAGGCTGCTACGGGAGTTGAAATAATCGTAGATGATACGCCAGAAGCAATTATTTTATCGTGTTTTGATCCTGTTAGAAGAGAAATTGCACGTTTGGCGCTTCACCAGCTAGTTTCTGATGGTCGTATTCATCCTGCTAGAATTGAGGAGGTTGTTGCAAAAACCCGAAAACAATTAGATGAGGAAATTGCTGAAACTGGTCGTAGAACATGTATTGACTTAGAAATTCATGGCTTACACCCAGAATTAATGCGGATGATTGGAAGAATGAAATACCGCTCTTCTTATGGACAAAATCTATTGCAGCACTCTCGTGAAGTCGCAAATTTATGTGCCATCATGGCGGCAGAACTTGGACTCAATGTTAAACTAGCAAAGCGCGCTGGTCTTTTACACGATATTGGAAAAGTTCCTGACGAAGAACCAGAATTACCACACGCTATTCTTGGAATGAAAGTAGCAGAAAAATTTGGGGAAAAAGGCGAAGTTTTAAATGCAATTGGTGCTCACCACGATGAAATTGAAATGACCACACTTATTTCTCCAATTGTTCAAGTATGTGACGCGATTTCAGGCGCTCGACCCGGAGCAAGAAGAGAAGTTGTTGAAGCTTACATTAAGCGAATAAAGGATTTAGAAAGTCTTGCTTTGTCGTATGATGGTGTTACGAGTGCTTATGCAATTCAGGCGGGAAGAGAATTAAGAGTGCTGGTTGAGGCAGAAAAAGTAACAGATCAACGTTCTGAGGAACTTTCTTTTACGATTTCACAGCGTATTCAAACTGAAATGACCTATCCAGGACAGGTGAAAGTAACAGTTATCCGCGAAAAAAGATCGATAAGTATTGCCAAATAGAACAAAGATTTTCTATGTTTTTATTGCTGTAGAAGGATGAATAAAATTGTAAAGCCTTTTAAATATAATTCTGCGATACAAGTCAATGCCTCAAAAAGTTACGCCCAACGTGCGCTCATTCTTAGTGCTATTTCTCTTGGAGAATCTCATTTAAAAAACATTGACGATTCAGCGGATGTATTAGCAGTTCTAAACTGTATAAAAGAATTGGGCGCTGAAGTCAAGCAAGTTGCACCTGAAGAATTTCAAGTAATACCTGCAAAGAGAGAATTTAGAGAAAATCTTATTTTGAATGTCGGCGAATCAGGGCTTGCATTGCACTTACTTGCGTTTATTGCCACACAATTTTGTAAAGATTTTGAAGTAATTGGAACAGGAACTTTGCTCAAGCGCTCCCAAAAGAAGCTTATAGATTTATTAGAAGAGCTTGGCCTAAATGTTTCGCATACTAATTTTCACCTACCACTTAGAATTCGTGGTATATTGAATCCATCAAATATTGTATTTGATGCATCAGAAAGTTCTCAAGAGGTAAGTGGCATGCTTATGACTTTTCCTCTTTTAAATAATCCGTCTTCATTGAAAATTATTTCTCCTGTAAGTCAACCTTATATTGAAATGACGCTTGATAGTATGGCGCATTTCGGCATTCAATTGGAGAAAAAAAATGCTGGATTCTATTTTCCCGGAAAGCAACATTATACCGGTAATACATATGAAATTGAAGGCGATTGGAGTGGTGCGGCTACTCACATTGTTGGTGCAGTAATTTCTGGAAAACTAGCTTTATCAGGATTAAATCCCACTTCTAAGCAAGCTGACAGAGCGATTTTAGAAGTTGTAAAGTCTGCTGGCTGTGAATTTTATTTTACAGATTCAATTCTTCATCTAAATAAAAAACAAAAAATCATACCTTTTTCATTTGATATTACTGACTGCCCGGATTTATTTCCTGTTCTTGCTATTCTAGCTTGTGCAGCAAATGGATGTTCAAAGATTTCTGGCATTCATCGATTACTAAATAAAGAATCTAATCGTTTGATCTCAGTTCAAGAAATGCTTTTGCGCTTTGGTGTTGAAAGTAGTGTTGAAAATGATACAATTTTTATTCATGGAACAGGAAAAGTAAAAACTACAGAAATATCCTCAAATAATGATCATAGAATTGTTATGGCTGCAGCAATTGCGGCAACAATTTCTGATGGGCCAATAAGCATTCAAAACGCTCAAGCCATTCAGAAATCCTACCCAACATTTTTTGATGTGCTTTTAGCGTGATACAACTTTTTCTTTCATCTCGATGTATGAAAAGAAATCTAAATCGATGTATTTTAAACGATTAACGATGCCATCTCGCTTTTCTTTGGGTAAGTTCTTTTCTTTTAAAAGTAGCGAATAATAATATCGAACTTTGCTTGTGTCTCTTGGTTCAACAAGCAAATCGTATGTGCTGCCCATACTCTCTAAAATAATGTCCTTGTTTTTGTAATTAGGGAAATTAAGCAATAAAGTGTCACCATATCCAAGTGCTTTTTCATCAGCATTTAATTCAGTAAGTTTCATATGTAATTTAAACAAACAATCTGCTGCATATTCGTCCTTTGGGAAAGCTGTGTAATAAGCTGTCAAACGATTAATTAACTCAATATTTTTAATGCCGCGCATATCTGAATTTTTATCTTCAGTATTATCTTTAATAAGCAATATTGAATCTTCCATTTCCATTATCTTGGCTTTTAGCATCTCACGGCTTTTCTCAACAACTTTAGGCTTGTTCTCACAACTGTAAAATAGAATGCAAATACAGCTTAAAATAAGGGTAATTTTTCTCATAGTAATTTTGATTTTTTAGTGTCTGGGAAGCGCATTTTATAATCTATTTCAATGTTTCCACTTGTTATATTTTGTAGTCTTTTTGTAAGCATTTTTCTTTTTAAAGGTGGAAGATGATCTGTAAATAAGACTCCTTCGATATGGTCGTACTCGTGTTGAATAATCCTTGCGGCATATCCATCGTAGTGCTCTTCGTGAAACTTCCAATTTTCATCGTAGTAGCTTATTAGTAGCTTTTCATGACGAATAACATTTTCCCGGATTTTAGGAATAGACAAGCAACCTTCTTGAAAAGCCCATTTTTCTCCACTTTCTTCTTCTATAATTGGATTTATGAAGACTTTCTTAAAATTTTCAATACCAATTGCTTTTGTATCAAGTTCTTCTCCTTCTTCATTTGCAAAAGGTGAACCATCAATAATAAAAAGACGGATACTTTTTCCGATTTGTGGGGCTGCTAATCCAACTCCTTTTGCTTTATACATCGTTTCGAACATATCGGCAATTAAGGTTTTTAAATTCGGATCATTTTCTGCAAGTTCCTCCGTTTCTTTTTTTAAAACGGGATCTCCATAAGCTATAATCGGTAATATCATTCAATCAAATTATTTTACAAAAATAAGAATTTGTTTTTTTAGCTAAGCGCAAACATTGTTTTATTAATTATTTTTCAGTTGATTTCAAATATTCCTGAAGAATTATTGCTGCACTGATTTTATCAACTAATCCTTTGTTCTTATGTTGTTTCTTTTTCCCAATTTGATGAATAGCTTCCATTGCCAGAGAAGATGTATAGCGTTCATCTTGTAAATAAACGGGTATTGATGGAAATTGCTTTTCTAATGCTTCCTTTAACAATCTTACATTTTCGCTGATATGTGTATCTGTTCCATCTAAACGAAGAGGATATCCAAGAACAAGCGCCTCAATTTTTAATTTTGGTATTGTATCTATTAAATAGCTCATAAGTTGATTAGAAGCAACAAAAGTATGTGGTACTGCAAGAATTCCTAAATCATCTGTAATTGCAATTCCTGTTCTTTTTAATCCAAAATCAATTCCTAACATTTTTGGCATTTTCAAAGATAATTAGAATTTATGTTTTTGTGCTAAATTTAATAGCTACGTATATTTTAGAAACTTTTTAGAAAAAAAAGTTTCCACAATTACTTTATACCTATCTTTGCGCCGTGGATGAGAAAAAATAGAGATTTTAACACGTGCATCTATGTCATTTTAAGACACGGCGTGCGAAGTGTTACCAAGCATTTGGATTTAAAAACTTAGCAGAAACTACTTGCTAATTACGAATAAAGCATCTATATCATTTTCTGCATTTTCAATGCTTGGTAATTATTTCTGCATTATATCTTTTGCTCTTTAAATTTAAAATTTGGATTTTTGGTAAATTCAATTTGAAGGTGAAAAGTAATTTTTAAAAAATTAGGTTTAAAATTAAATTTTGAATGTAATAGAATAATCCATAGATGTTTTACTTGTTTGTTTTAAAAAAGTTTTTTCAATTATTTATTATCAATATCTTAATAATCTCCTTATCTTTAGAAACTAATTAATGAATTAATGCATCTTAAAAAAATAGTTTTTCTTCTTGTTTGTTTTCTATTTTCCTTTTTTGGATTTTCCCAAAAAATGAATATTTCGGGTGTTGTTTTCGATACTACGGGTAATAAAAGATTAGCAAATATTTCAGTTTTGACTGTTCGGATTAAAGATTCTTTGCTTTTAAATTTTACTAGAACTAAACCAGATGGGTCTTTTGAGCTAACTAATTTCCCGATCGATACTTTTTCACTGATTATTGAGCATCCAGAATACGAGGCGAAGACCTATTATATTATTGGACATAAAGGAAATTTAGAAATTAATATTCCTCGAATTCAACTTAATGCTTTTACTAAAGATTTTGAGGAGGTGGTTGTTTTCGCAAATAAAAATCCAATCTTTTACCGTGGAGATACCTTAGTTTATGTCGCAGATTCATTTAAAGTTGGCGAAAATGCTGTGGTTGAAGACTTGTTGAAAAAACTTCCTGGAATTAAAGTGAATGAAGATGGGACTTTGACTTCGCAGGGAAAAGATATTTCTCAAGTTTTAGTTGATGGCGATGAATTCTTTGGTTCTGATCCAACTATTGCCACAAGAAATCTTGGTGCTAAGAGTATTTCATCGGTTCAGGTATATGAGAAGAAAAATGAAAATTCAAAAGTTGGCGAAGATGAGAAAATTCAGGTCTTGGATTTAAAATTGAAGGACGATGCGAAAAAGGGGTATTTTGGAAAAATTTCGGGCGCCTCAGATTTTGCAGCTTTTAATAAGGATGCTTTTTATGAAGGCGAGATGCTCTTTAATAAGTTTAATAACAAACAAAAAATTTCTTTGTTTCTCTTGTCATCAAATACACCAAAATCTAATTTTGGCTTTCGTGATATGAATAAGTTCGGATTGGAAAATGAGAGGAATGCGAGTGGAATGTCGATGTTTAATCAAGGGAATCAAGCAAATACTAGTGGTATTCCACAAACTTTAAAAGCTGGAATTTATTATTCTGATAAAATAGGTAAAACCGGAAAAATCGGATTTAATTATTCGTATTCAGAAAGCAACTTGATAGCAAATTCAAACAGCTCATCTCAGTATTTTCTTGCTGATACCACCTATTTTTTAAGGGATACTATTCAAAATACTTCTCAAAATCAATCACACCGGTTTAATCTATCTTATTCTGTAAATTTAGATTCCTTAACTTTTATCGAATTTAAGCCAAATCTAAACTTTGATTTTGCAAATAGTGATGATAACAATACCACAGGATTTTTTGGTGAAACAAATTCACAATCATTAGAAACTGTGATTAAAAACACGAATGAATCAAAGGGTCTATCAAGTAATTCTCAAGCCTTGATTCGAAGAAAATTTATGAAGAAAAACCGTGAATTAGAATTAAAGTATATTTTGGGATTTTCAGATAATGAAACCGCTGGTAATTTACTTACAACCACCGATAAAATTTTATTGAATACAAGTGATACCATCAACCAGAAAAAAAACAATGATAATTCATCCATAAGTAATTATGGTATTCTAAGTTATACTGAGCCGCTCTCTGATAATTGGAAGTTGCAGTTTGAATACCTATTTGAAAATGGTTTTAACAAACAAGATAAAAAGACTTTTAATAGGGGAGATGGTTCCTATTCTGAGCTTGTAATTCCATTGTCAAATATATTTGATAACTCGCGCATTCAGCACCGATTTTCTGCCATTGGTGTTTTTGAGAAAAAATCACATGTTGTAACTGGAGGTTTAGGAATTCGTAACATAGCTATTGAAAATTTCAATATTATAACTTCTGCAGTGATCAATCAGAATTTTAATAATTTACTGCCTCGTTTGAGTTATCAGTATAAACCAAGTATGAGTAAGCGAATGGGAATTTATTATACTACTTCCTCATCTCAGCCTTCAATTAATGATTTACAACCGGTTGTAGACAATTCAAATCCCAATCGAACTCAAGAGGGAAATCCAGATTTGCAGCCAAATTACGTACACAACTTAAATGGAAATTTTAATACATGGCAGGCTTTATCAGGGCGCTATATTTGGAGTGGTTTCAATGCTAGTGTTACCAATAATGCATTTGCAAACTCGACTACTTACGATAATTTTGGTAGAACAGTTTCTAAAACCGTTAATGTTGATGGAAACTTATTTGGTAATGTCTATCTCGGAGCAGGAATACCTTTTTTAAGTCGCAAGTTAGAAATTGAACCAAATGCAAATGCTTCTTATAATCGCTATACGAATTTTATTAATACTGAAAAAAATATTACTCAAAATACCTCATTTTCAGGAGGTCTTGATTTCTCCTTACAATTAGATTCCTTGGAAATTACGATTGGAAATACCTATAGCTATACTAACCCTGTTAGTTCGCTTTCTTCAGTTTCTAACATACCATATTCTAGTCAACGCTATGAATTTGACTTAGAGTGGCAATTGAAGCGTCATATAAAATTAAAAATAGATGCAAATTATACCATAAACTCCCAAAGAGCTGAGGGTTTCAATAGAAATATTTTTATTGTTAATGCAGAATTGAGTAAAGCATTCTTTAAAACTGAAAATTTAATTATTGCTCTTGCAGGAAATGACTTGCTAAATCAAAACTTGAATTTATCTCGTCAAGTAAATGGAAATATCGTAACTGATAATTATACTTCCATCATCTCTCGTTATTTCTTACTTAAATTAACTTATAAATTTAATAACAATAAAACCAAAGAGGATGAATTTAAAGGTTGGCATTAAGCTATTTTTAATAGGTGTCTTGTTGTTTTTAATAAGTCCTGTTTTTTCTCAATATGCTACAAGTGGGAAAATCACTTTTGAACGCCGTACAAACTTAGAAAAACGATTTACGGATAAGCGTATGAAACGAATGATCAACGAAACAAATAAGATTAAGACTGATAAATTTGTTCTTTTGTTTAATGATACGTGCTCAATTTTTAAACTAGTAGTAGAAAATACAGGTGCCGATGATATGGCATGGATGACAACTAAAAATACCTATTACCAACAACTACAGAAAAAAAGTCAATTAACAATTTTAGGGCTTTTTGGTCAGAGCGTTTATGTAAAAGACTCTCTGCCAAGCCGCCAATGGAAAATCACAGATAATAAGCGTGTAATAAGTGGTTATGATTGTAGAAAAGCAATCTACCAAAAAAATGATACTACAAGAATTTATGCATGGTACACTTCAGCGCTTATTCCAAGTGTTGGGCCAGAAGGATTTTGTGGTTTGCCTGGTACAATTTTAGGTTTAGCAACAGAAGATGGGGGAATTATTTATTTTGCTAAAAGTGTAGAACTCATTTCTCCAAAAAAAGAAGATCTTGACTTGCCAATTGGAAAAAACAAAGTATTTTCAATGCTAGAACTTCGCCTGAAAATTGAAAAGGAATACGGTAATACTCCATGGGGAAAAGGCATGTTTGATGATTTATTTCGTTGGTTATAATTTTCTAAGCGAAATTTTTCGGGGGTAATACGAGCAATTTACTTAAATTTACTACAATTAAATAAAAACAAAAAGAGTTTAAATATGTGGAAAAAAATTGCAGATTTTATTTTAAGAAATAGATTCTTTATACTAGGTCTTATTACTTTAATTACTGTTTTTTTTGCATATCATGCTATTACAGGTCTTAAGTTAGAAAATAAGTATGGCATTGTTTTACCAAAAAATTCACCTACTACTGAGAATTACAAAAAATTTAAAGCCCTTTTTGGTGAAGACGGTGGTGCGCTAATAATTGGCATACAGACAGATTCTCTTTATACAGAAGAAAATTTTTTAAAATGGAAAGAATTAGGAGATTCTATACTTCAGTTTGATGGAGTAGAATCTGTTGTCTCTGAGGCAACCTTATTTAGTATTCGAAATGATACTTCAGCAGCTAAATTTGAGATTAACCGTATATTTTCTGATATTACTTATCAAGAAAAATCAATCGACTCAATTCGCAGAGAAATAAAGCAAAATCCGTTGTACAAAGGGCTTCTGTACAGTGAAAAAGGAAATGTTTCCTTAATGATGGTTGCTATTGATGAAACTTTTTTGTCTGATAAAACCAAAATGAATGTTGTTTTGGATATAGAGAAGCTTTCGCAAAAATACGAAGTGAATTTTGGGAAAATTCACTTCGCAGGTCTTCCGCATTTGCGTGTGCAAATTTCTAAAAGGATTTTAGGAGAGATGATTTTCTTTGTTGTCCTTTCATTACTTGTAACTTCTTGTTTGCTTTTTCTTTTTTTTCGATCATTTCGAGTAGTGCTAATTTGCCTTATTGTTGTCTGCATCGCTGTGATTTGGTCACTTGGCTCCGTCGCTTTTTTAGAATTTCGTTTATCTTCTTTAATGGCGCTCCTCCCAGCATTAATGATTGTTATCGGTGTGCCAAACTGTATTTTTTTAATGACCAAGTTTCATCAAGAAATGAAGGAACATGGAAATAAAGTGAAAGCCTTGTCTTTGGTGATTCAGAAAATTGGAACTGCCACCTTTCTAACAAATTTTACAACTGCAATTGGATTTTTGACATTTGCTTTTACAAACTCAAATCATTTAATGGAATTTGGAATTGTAGCTAGCACCAATATTATGATGGTTTTCCTATTGTCTCTTTGTATTTTACCAACTTTAACATCTTTTTTTAATCCGCCAAAAGCGCGACATCTTAAACATTTAGATAGAAAATTTGCTGTTGGAATGTTGAATTTTATTGTAGAAATAGTTCAAAAAAGAAGAAAATTAATCTATTTTGTTTCATTAATTATTGTTCTTATTAGTCTTTATGGCTTAACAAAAATTAAGCTTACCGGAAATATAACTTCTGATTTACCAAAAGAGGATTCGATTTACAAGGATGTTAAATTTATGGAAAAACATTTTGGTGGTGCAATTCCTTTTGAAATCATGATTTCCTATAAAGAATCTGGTCGACTAATGTCAAAGTCAACACTTACAAAAGTCGCCGAAATTCAAGCCCTTTTGCAAAATGATTCTCTTTTTTCCCGTAGTATTTCACCTGTTGATTTTGTAAAACTTATCAATATGTCTTATTACGGAAATAACCCAGATAAATATACTCTTATTGCAAATAGAGATCGTTTGCGTTTAAAAAAATATGTAGATAATTTAGCGGTTTCCAATATCAATGGTGGTGGATTTTCATTAAAAGATCTAGTTGACACAACGACTTGCACAATTAGGATTCGTTGTCAAATGATGGACATTGGTTCAAATGAAGTGTATGACAAAGTAAAAAGTTTAAAGATTCAGGTTGATGAGATTTTAAATCCAACTAAAAGAGATATTGAGCGCTTATACAAAAGTTGCAAAGCATCTAATCAGAAAAAACGATCTAATTATATCGACTCAATTTTTGAAGCCAATAGTTCAATAGCTAGTGGAGTAGGAGCTATTTATGCTCAAAAATACCCAAAGCTAGAAACGCAGTTTTCAAATAATCCAGATTTTATTCGTAGATATTATTCTCAAAAAGATTTCTTGCCTAATTTAAGAAAGGCAATTTACAGAGAATATTTTGATGTTATTTATACTGGAGTATCTGTTGTAGCCTCTGACGGAACACGTTATTTAGTAAATAATCTTATTTCAAGTTTGATTTTTGCTATAATTTGTATTGGAGTACTAATGGCGCTTTTGTTTCGATCTTGGAGAATGGTGCTTATTTCAATGATTCCAAATATTATCCCATTGATTGTTACAGCTGGTATTATGGGATTTTTTGGCATCCCACTCAAAGCATCTACACTTCTTATTTTTAGTATTGCTTTTGGAATTTCTATTGATGATACAATTCATTTTTTATCTAAATATAGGCAGGAGCTAAAAAATAAACATTGGGATTTAAAAAGCTGTGTTCTTATTGCAATTCGTGAATCTGGACTTGGGATGTTCTATACTTCTATAGTTTTATTTTGTGGATTCTCTGTTTTTGCATTTTCACAATTTGGTGGAACACAAGCGCTTGGTATATTAATTTCGATTACGCTATTGGTAGCTATGGTAAATAATCTTGTTTTATTGCCCGCTTTGTTGCTTTCTATGGATAAACTAATAACAACAAAGTCATTTAAAGAACCCTATTTTGAAGCGTATAATGAAGATAGTGATATTGATTGGAATTCACTTCCAATAGAGGAAGAAAATGATAAAAAAATAGAATCATAATGAAAGGAATTATTTTAGCTGGAGGTTCTGGAACTCGCTTGCATCCGCTAACGCTTGCTCTAAGTAAACAGTTAATTCCTGTTTATGACAAGCCGATGATTTATTATCCGTTATCCATTTTGATGAGTGCCGGGATTTCTGAGATTCTCATCATTTCTACTCCTGTTGATCTTCCAAATTTTGAACGACTTTTAGGTGATGGTTCAAAATTGGGCTGTGTTTTTTCTTACGCTGCGCAAGAAATCCCGAATGGTTTAGCTCAAGCTTTTGTAATAGGTGAAAAATTTATTGGCAAGGATAAGGTTGCCTTAGTTTTAGGAGATAATATCTTTTACGGAATTGGAATGGATACTTTACTGAAAGAAAATAATAATCCTGAAGGTGGTGTTGTTTACGCGTATCATGTTAGTGATCCTGAACGCTATGGTGTAGTTGAATTTGATGCTGAAATGAAGGCAATCTCCATCGAAGAAAAACCGCTTAAGCCAAAATCAAATTATGCAGTTCCTGGACTTTATTTCTACGATAATTCTGTAGTTGAAATCGCCAAGAATCTAAAGCCTTCTGAGAGAGGAGAATATGAAATCACAGATATTAATGCCAATTATTTAAAGCAAGGAAAATTAAAAGTGGCAATTTTAGATAGAGGTACTGCTTGGTTCGATACGGGTACTTTTTCTTCACTCATGCAAGCAGGGCAATTTGTTCAAGTTATTGAAGAACGTCAGGGCTTAAAAATTGGCTGTATTGAAGAAGTTGCCTACCGCAATGGTTTTATTTCTAAAGATCAACTAAAGAAAATAGCAGAACCACTTGTAAAAAGTGGATACGGAAAATACCTTCTTCTTTTGGCAAAACAAAAATGAAATTTATCCACGATTATTCTGAATTAATTGAAAATGAAATCGCAGGTATTTCTTTTCCCAATGAACCTAAAAATTTATACGATCCGCTGAGTTATTTCTTAGCTCTTGGTGGAAAAAGAATGCGCCCACTGTTGACAATCCTTTCTGGAGAATTATTTGGGGAAAAGAAAGAAAATTTAATGCCAGCAGCTATCGCAATTGAGTTGTTTCATAATTTTTCGCTTATTCACGATGATATTATGGACGCTGCTCCTCTTCGAAGAGGGAAAGCTACGATTCATGAAAAATGGAATTCAAATATTGCCATTCTTTCTGGTGATGTTTTACTTGTTAAGGCCTATCAGTTGCTTTCTCATTATGATGCTCATATTTTGTCTGCTTTATTCTCAGTTTTTAATAAAACAGCAATTGAAGTTTGTGAAGGGCAGCAATTGGATATGGATTTTGAAAATAGAATGGAGGTATCTGAACAAGAATACCTCACTATGATTCAACTTAAAACTGCTGTTTTGTTGGCTTGTGCTTTGCAATTTGGAGCAATTATTTCAAATGCCTCAGAAGAAAATAGAAAGAATATTTATGATTTTGGACTTCATTTAGGTTTGGCATTTCAAATACAAGATGATATTTTAGATCTTTACGGTGATCCCTCTAAAGTTGGTAAGCAAGTTGGTGGGGATGTAATCTGTAATAAAAAAACACTCCTTTCTATTGTTGCTAGATCTAGGGCAACTGATACAGAACGCAAAGAATTAGATTTTCTTCTTAATGAAGTAAACATAGAACAGAAGGTCTTAAAAACTCGAAGTATATATAACAACCTGAATGTTAAAGCTATTTGTGAAGAAACGATGAAAAAACACAATGATTTAGCTTTCCGTGCTTTTGCTAAGATTGAAACTCCTAATTCAAAAGAAAATATTATAGCTTTATGTAATTTTTTATTTTTTAGAGATTTTTAGTTTTTTTTTTTAATATTTATTTAATAAATTTACCTTTAATATATAATTAATCTAAATTTAAACTTAAAAAACAAAAAAATGAAAAAAATTTACATTTGTTTATTGGGTTTTTTTACTGCTAGTGCTTTTACTGCACAGGTACAAAACTCAAATTTTTCACCTCTAGAGAGGAAAAATAGTCACCTTGTTGGACAAATTAAGCCTTCTAAGTTGACTCAAAACACGAAGGAAACGATTCTTTGGTCTAATAGTTTTAATACACCATCTGATTGGGTTATCAACAATACAGCAGGAACTCCTGGTCTTGGATGGGAATTTTCTTCAAATCCTGCAGCTATTCCAGTTGCCCAATTGAGTCCTTTTGCTTCAACTACAGCAGCAAATGGTTTCTTATTTGTAAATTCTGATGCGAATAATACAGCTGATTTTGACGGTACGTTTATAAATACAACTGCTACAACTTCTGCTACAATTAATTTAACGGGTCAACCTGTAGTTCGTTTACGTTACCAACATAACTTCAGATGGTGGCATGATACCAGAGGTGTAAGTGTTTCTGCTGATAATGGCGCAACTTGGACTGATTTTGAGATGTCTAATGAAACTGACTATTCTTTACCAAATCAAAATGCTGGAAACCCTGAACAAACTGTTATTGATATTTCTTCAATAGCTGGTAATCAAGCTCAAGTAAAAATTCGTTTTTATTACAACGATAATGATTATTGGGCATGGTATTGGGCAGTTGATGATGTTGCATTATTTGTTCCTGAAGACAATGACTTAGTGATGCTAGGTGGATATTGGGGTTCTACAGGTGCTTGGGGTGCTAGATTGCCGTACTATCAAATACCACTTTCTCAGTTAGCACCACTTGATGTTGCTGGAATAGTAAAAAATTACGGTGCCTTAGATCAAAATGATGTCGTGTTTACAGCTGCTCTAGCAAGTGGAGTTTGGTCTGGATTATCTGCTCCTGAAGCAGTATTAGCAGGTGCTACTGACACAATTAGTTTAACAGCTGCTTTAACACCTCCTCCAATTGTTGCAACGCATGTAATTAACATGTCAGTTTCTTCTTCAGCTACTGATGCTGCGCCAGCAGATAATTCTATCCTTGCTGCAGCTTCTGTTTCTGTCAACAATTATATTTATGCTCGTGATAAAGGAACTGCTACAAATGGCACTTACAATGCTGGAGATGGTTTTGAAGCTGGAAATGTCTTTGATATCTATGCTGCAGCAAATCTTTCAGGAATTGATGCATATATTGATGCAGATGCTGTTGTGGGTGCTGAGGTTTATGCAAAACTATATTCTGTTGACCCAACAGCTACAACAACAGCAGCAGCTTTTGTTTTCGTTGATGAATCAGCACCTTATATATTAACTGCTGCAGATCTTGGCCAAAAAATTACATTGGCTCTTAGTGCTGGTGCTGCTCCTTTGAGTGCTGGTGTATCTTATGTTGTTGTTCTAGGTTCTTATGGTGATGGTGGAGCAACAGATGACTTAATTATTTCCACAGCTGGAGTATCTGAAGCAAGCACTTCGTATTACTATGATATGACAAATTCAACTTGGTATTACACTACTTCAACTCCAATGGTAAGAATGAATTTTGATCCTTCTGTAGGTGTTAACGAAGTTGAGAATAACCTTGGTCTAAGAGTTTTCCCTAATCCTGCTAACGAAGTAATAAATATTTCTTTAAACAAAGAAGTTTCTGCTACTCTTAGTTTATTGGATATAAGTGGAAAAGTTGTTAGAACTCAAGCGTTAAATGGAATATCTACTTCTATTAATACTGCTTCATTGAATTCAGGAGTTTACTTCGTAACAATTAACGATGGTACTTCAGTTTCTACACAGAAAGTAGTTATTAAAAAATAAAAAATTATAAATAGTTTTTTAAAGCGGGCTGAAAAGTCCGCTTTTTTTTGGTCTAATTTAGCGCTTGTCTTTCAGGATTTCTGCAACCAATTCTGGATTGAGCAAGGTAGAGATGTCTCCAAAATTTTCGAGCTCTCCTTCTGCAATTTTTCGAAGAATCCTACGCATTATTTTTCCGGAGCGTGTTTTGGGAAGTCCGCTTGTAAATTGAATTTTATCCAATTTTGCAATTGGACCAATCTGATCTGAAATGATTTGATTGATTTCTTTTCGTAGCTTTCCGTGATCTGCATGTTCTTCTTTCAAAATAACAAATCCATAAAGTGCGCTGCCTTTTATATCGTGCGGAAAACCAACAATTGCAGATTCTGCAACTAAAGGGTGATCGTTAATCGCTTCCTCGATGGGACCTGTTCCTAAATTATGTCCTGAAACGATGATAACATCATCCACGCGACCTGTAATGCGATAATATCCGTCTTCGTCACGCAATGCGCCGTCTCCAGTAAAATAATATCCCGGAAAAGCGGTGAAGTAGGTTTCCAGATAGCGTTGATGGTCGCCCCAAATAGTTCGCGCAATAGAAGGCCACGGGAATTTTATACAAAGACTTCCGCTTACTTGGTTGTCAATCAATTCATTTTGTGTATCGCCCATTAGAGCAACTTGTATTCCCGGTAAAGGAAGAGTTGCAAAGGCCGGCTTAAGTTTTGTTATATTCGGAAGAGGTGAAATTAAAATTCCCCCTGTTTCTGTCTGCCACCACGTATCAACAATAGGGCAATTTTCTTTCCCTATGTTTTTGTGGTACCAATACCATGCCTCATCGTTGATTGGTTCTCCAACAGAACCGAGAATACGAAGACTTCCCAAGTCATATTTTTCTACCCAGGAAAGTGCTTCTTTTGCAAGCGAGCGAATAGCCGTTGGTGCTGTATAGAATTGATTTACTTGGTGCTTGTCAATAATCTCCCAAAAACGTCCAAAGTCAGGGTAGGAGGGAATACCTTCAAAAAGAACGGTAGTTGCACCGTTTAATAAAGGTCCGTAAACACTGTATGAATGCCCAGTTATCCAGCCAATGTCTGCTGTGCACCAAAAAACTTCTTTGTCTTGGTAATCGAATACATTTTGAAAAGTATAGCCTGCATAGACCATATATCCTCCTGTGCTATGTAACATTCCTTTAGGTTTCCCTGTGGAACCAGAAGTGTAGAGAATAAACAAAGGATCTTCTGCATCCATAATTTCTGCTTCACAAATAGTAGAAACTTTTTTAAGTTCATCTTCTAGGTAATTATCGCGTCCTGAAAGCATATTTATGGTCGAATGCGTGCGTTTTACAACCAAACATTTAGTGATGCTCGGACATGAAAGTAGCGCCTCATCAACGATTATTTTGAGATTAATTTCTTTATTTCCGCGAAATCCACCATCTGCAGTTACAATAAGTTTACAGGTGCAATCTTGAATTCGAGAAGAAAGAGCAGTTGCTGAAAAACCGGCAAAGACAACAGAATGCACAGCGCCAATTCTTGCACAAGCTAGTACACTGATCGCTAATTCTGGAATCATGGGAAGATAGATGCATACACGATCTCCTTTTTCAATTCCATTTGCTTTCAACACATTTGCCATTTTTGAAACGCGAGCATGCAATTCGATGTAGGAAATATGCTGTGCTTTTTCCTTGGGATCATTGGGTTCGAAAATAAGAGCAGTTTGTGCTCCTTTTTCCGTTAAGTGGCGGTCCAAGCAATTAAAGGAAATGTTGGTTTTTCCCTCTTGAAACCAAGCGAATTCTGCTTTTTCCATCTTGCAATCCATCACCTTTTTCCAAGGAGCGAACCAGTGGAAATTTTCTGCAATTTCTCCCCAAAAAGTCTCCGGAGCAGCCATGGCATTTTCATAGGCGTTTTGGTAAGCGGCAACAGTTTTTAAGTGATAGGGCATCTTAAAATTATAAATGATTTTTTAAACTGCTATTGGGTTGCGAAATACGCGATAACACCTAAAATCACTATAATACCTATTATCGTTCCACAACCAGAACCTAAAGTGTCCAAAAAATTATCCCCTTTATTTCGCGATACTAATCCTACAAGAAAAGCTACAGCGATAATACCAATTATAATCTCCATATTTTTTTATGTTATATTAACTATGTAAATATATGTTTTTATTTAAGCAAATTAACACAATTTCAATTTTTTGCCGACGATGTGAAAAAATTACTAACTTTATTTCTAAACTTAAATAATATGAAAATCGCAACATTACTTTTTATCGCTGTAGTATCTATTTCAAGTTTTGGTTTTGCCCAAACCGTTACCATTGGAAGCCAAACTTGGACTACCAAAAATTTGGATGTAGCCACCTTTCGAAATGGCGATGCCATACCACAAGCTAAAACAGATGAAGAATGGAAAGCTGCTGGTGAAAACAATCAGCCAGCTTGGTGTTATTATGAAAATAATACTGCCAATGGAACTAAATACGGCAAACTATACAATTGGTATGCGGTAAACGATGCACGTGGTTTAGCGCCAATGGGTTGGCACGTACCAACAGATCAAGAATGGACAGTACTTTCTACTTTTTTAGGTGAGGATGTGGCAGGTAAAAAAATGAAAAGTTCAAGTGGATGGTTTGAAAATGGAAACGGCACGAACAGTAGCGGTTTCTCCGGTCTTCCGTGCGGTTTTCGCTCCAGCGATGGCTATTTCCTCAATGTTGGCTATGACGGCGATTGGTGGAGTGCTTCGGAGTACGATGGGTCGAGTGCTTGGTCTCGGGGTTTGTACCTCAACGTTTCCTATCTTTCCCGGAACGACTACGACGAGAAGAACGGTTTTTCAGTTCGTTGCGTCAGGGATTAAAAATGCTACGACTTGTGCCGAGCCAGCCGAGGCATTTGGCTCTCTTCGTTTTCCGAAGAGGGGCCGGGTTAAGTGCCTTGGCAATTTTTTTTTATATAATTTGAATTGAGCGCGCCTTTACCATTATTCTCGATTTACATCGGTATAGCTCGGCAGGTTCGGGCACAAGTTCTCATTACAAATCGCTCGATTCACTTACTCTAAAAAAACTTCCTATCTTTACTCAATGAATTGGAAAAAAGCAATTCGGACTTATTTTCCCGATATTTGGCAATATTTAGTCATCATCTTGATTATGATTCTAGCCGCAATCTTTATACTTTAAGCTTATGAAGTCATCTACCTTTTTTTTCTCAGTGATTCAAAAATTTCTTTTTGTTGGATTTTTATCTGTTTTTCTATGCCTGCCAAACCAAGCGTTGACGCAATTAAATATAGATTCTTTATCACACATTAATTACCAGCAATTGCATGATGCAAACTTAAACGATGTTTGGGGTTACGTGGATGAGTTTGGCAATGAATACGCACTTGTTGGAACCTCTAAAGGAACTTCTATTGTCGATGTGACAGTTCCCACGAATCCTGTTGAGGTTTTTTGGCTTCCCGGTTCTACTTCTATTTGGCGGGATCCTTCTTCACATGGAGATTATGCATATGTTACCACAGAGGCAGAAGATGGCTTGTTAATTATTGATTTGAGTCCTTTACCACAAGCTACAAATTTAACGACAACGCTTTATACGGGTCCTGCAAATAATCCTTGGCAATCTGCGCACACCTGTTTTGTAGATGAGAATGGTTATGCCTATGTTTTTGGAGCAAATCGGGGTAATGGAGGTGTGATTATTTTAGATGTTTTTACAAATCCAATGGCACCAATTGAAGTTGGCGTCTTTGATAATTGGTATTGTCACGATGGTTATGTGCGAAATGACACCATGTATTTGGCTAATATTTATGCCGGATTTTTTAGTTTAGTAGATGTCAGCGATAAGGCGAATCCAGTATTATTGGGAACTAAAACAACTCCTAGCAGTTTCACGCACAATAGTTGGCCTTCAGATAACGGGCAATTTGTTTTTACGACAGATGAAATTTCTGGGGCTTTTATTGCCGCTTATGATATTTCAGATCCAACAAACATTGTAGAAGTTGACCGCATTCAAAATTCCCCTGGTTCAGGAATTATTCCTCACAATACCCATGTAAAGGGAGATTATTTAATTACAAGTTATTACTCTGATGGAGTTGTTATTCACGACATTACTTATCCATATAACATGATTAAAGTTGCTGAATATGATACCTATGAAGGACAAACAATTAGTTACGACGGATGTTGGGGCGTTTATCCGTTTTTACCATCTGGAATCACTTTAGCTGCTGATATTACGAATGGCTTGTTTATAGTAGGTCCAACTTATCAACAGGCGGCTTACCTCGAAGGAATTGTAACCGATCAACAAAGCAACTTACCCTTAAATGATGTTTTGGTGAAAATTGTCGGTGATGATCAATCAGATTTAACAAATTCTACCGGGTTTTATGCAACAGGGATTTTTTCTCCCGGAATTTATAATGTGACATATGAAAAGGTGGGGTATTTTCCCAAAACAGAAAGTGTTACATTGATTCAAGGTCAAATAATAATTCAAAATACCGAATTAACACCTATTAATCCTTTCAATTTAGACATTAAAGTTTATGAATTAGGAACTACAATTCCAATTTCAGGAGCTCAAATAAAATTAATTCACCCCTTGCTTGTTCATGAAGGTATTACTAATGGAATTGGAGAAGAGTCTTTAACTTTATATTACCAAGATGGCACTTTTTATACTATTCAAGTTGGAAAATGGGGATTTGTTACTTCCTGTTTTGATATGCAATTAGATTCTTTAACGGGTTCAATAATCGTGTATCTTGAAAAAGGATATTATGATGATTTTGAATTTGATTTTTCTTGGACAATCATCGGAAATGCTACAACTGGACTTTGGGAGCGTGGAATTCCTAATCCAACAAATAATACAATGATTGGAACAGATGCACCTTATGACTGCGGATTAATTGGTTTTGTAACAGGAAATGCTGCAAATTTAAATCCAGATTTCGACGATGTTGATGAAGGTTACACGACATTAATTTCACCACAAATGGATTTAACTTATCTAACTAATCCTCACATTAATTTTGCTCGTGCTTTTTACTGTTATCATGGTCCAGGTCAAATCGACGATACACTAAAAGTATTTATTTCCAATGGTTCAACAAGCGTTTTGCTCGATCAGATCGGTGGTCCTCATGGAAATGAAATGAGTTATTCTTTTCAAAGTATTCCAATAAATGGCTTGCTAACGATTAATAATACGATGCAAATTTCAGTTACTATTTCAGATGAGAATCCAAATATCAATATAACTGAAGCTGCTTTTGATCATTTTTGGGTGAGTAATTATAATACTACAGACATTTCAGAAAACACCAAAGAGGAATTTAGTTTGTATCCGAATCCTTCGAATGATAAAATTACAATTGAAAACGCTGAAATAGATAGTTATGTCCATATTCGGGACTTAAATGGAAAAGTTCAAAAGACGATTCAAGTTTCAGTAAATAAAATGGAAATTGATCTACAGTCCTTATCTGCCGGTATTTATATTATTCAAAATTTAGGTCAAACCATTCGTTTTATAAAATTGTAGAAGACAAGCAACTTCAGTAAAACATTCTTCGAACGAAATATAAATCTTATTTTTGAGTTAAATTTGTTCTATGTATAAGTTATCGATTGTAATTCCATTGTTAAATGAAGCTGAATCTCTTCCTGAGTTACATAGCTGGATTTATGATGTTGTTACCAAGAACAACTTGTCTTACGAGCTTATTTTAATTGATGATGGAAGCACTGATACTTCATGGAATATAATTGAGGAATTAGCTCTAAAAGACAAGAACATCAAAGCTATAAAATTTCAAAAGAATTATGGGAAGTCTGCGGCTTTTCAAAAAGGATTTGAACTAGCAAATGGACAGGTTGTAATAACAATGGACGCCGACTTGCAAGATTCTCCCGAAGAAATCCCAGAATTGTATCGAATGATTGTTGAAGATAATTTTGACTTAGTTTCTGGATGGAAAAAAAATAGGCACGACCCTTTATCAAAAACATTACCAACTAAATTATACAATTGGGCAGCACGAAGAATAACAGGCATTCATTTGCACGATTTCAATTGCGGTTTAAAAGCATATAAACTTTCTGTTTTAAAAAGCATTGAACTTTATGGTGATATGCACCGTTATGTTCCCGCTTTAGCAAAATATGCAGGTTTTCAAAACATAGGAGAAAAAATTGTGCAGCATCAGGCTAGAAAATACGGAGTTACAAAATTTGGATTAAATCGTTTTTTAAATGGACCCTTGGATTTAATGACTGTTGCATTTATGGGCAAATTTGGGAAAAAACCCATGCATTTTTTCGGTGGAATGGGAACGCTTATGTTTTTAATAGGTTTTGGACTTCTTTTATACCTTGGTCTTAATAAATTATTTTTTCATCAATCAGCAATTAAATTAGCAGAGCGGACAGAGTTTTATGTTTCCTTAGCAGCAATGATTATTGGCGTTCAATTTTTTCTAGTTGGTTTTGTGTCAGAATTAATTGGAAGAAACTCAAGTACGCGAAATCAGTACCTTGTTGAAAAGCAAATTTCTGAATGAGTTTAGATTGGAATATTGATTCTAGCTGGTCGCTTTTTCTCGATCGCGATGGTGTAATCAATGAAAGACCAATAAATGATTATGTTCTAGAATGGGAAAAATTTCATTTTCGTCCAAATGTACTATCTTCTTTTTCTAGTTTATGCGCTAAATTCAGTCATGTTTTCGTAGTGACAAATCAGCAATGTGTTGCACTGAATAAAATCTCAGAAAGTGATTTAGAGAATATTCATTCTCAAATGCAAAAAGAAATTTCAAAGAATGGTGGATTCATCACTAAAGTTTTTGCGGCAACTGAATTAAAAAATAAATTTAGTAAAATGCGAAAGCCAAATACAATGATGGCCCAGATGGCAAAAAAGGAATTTCCATCTGTAGATTTTAAGAAATCAATTATGGTTGGAGACACAGATTCTGATATTATCTTTGGAAAGAAACTCGGTATGAAAACTGTATTGATTTTAACTTCTGAAAAAACAAGTATAAAACCCGATATTTCATTAAATTCTCTCTCTGATTTAAGTGCTTTACTATGAATAAACTACTTTATATTCTTCTACTTTTCCTTCCATTTTTGAGTTTTTCACAAGTCAATCAAAAAGATGCCAAAGGTCAAAAACAGGGCGTTTGGAATAAAAAATATCCGGGAAGTAATACTTTTATTTACAAAGGTCAATTTAAAGATGATAAGGCAATTGGAGAGTTTACTTATTATTATGAAAGCGGAAAAATAAAATCAATTATTAAACACATCCCAAATTCAAATCTTTCGTTTGCAACTTTTTATTTTGAGAATAATGCTATACTCTCTCGAGGGTTTTTTGAAAATAACTTAAAGGATTCTGTTTGGTATTCATATAATCTTTATGGCGCCTTATCAAGTAAGGAAACCTTTGAGAAAAATCAATTAAACGGAGAAGCAATAATATATTATACAGAGGGGCAAATCGATAATAATGTTTTGATTCCTTTATCTATTTCAAATTATAAGAAAGACACACTAAATGGACTTTATACTGAATTTTTTAGCACTGGAAAAATAAAAAAAAAAGGTGTTTTTCAAAATGGACTTAAGGATGGTGAATGGTTAGAATACCATCCCAATGGGCAAATAGCTCAAAAAGCAAAATTTAAGAACGACAAGCTTCATACTTGGGTTTATAGTTACGATAAAAACGGATTAAAAATATCTGAGGTATTTTTTCAAAATGGCACTAGATTGAAAGGAAAAGAATTAGATTTATTTTTTGAAAATTGCACCAAGAATGGGATAGATCCAAATGATTAAAATGAAAAAATCAACACATAAAGTAGTCTTTTTTTCAGCACTTCCTCCTTATCGAGGAGGCATTTCGGATTTTAGTGAATTAGTTGTTTGCGCAATGGAACAGCTCTGCGACTTGAAGGCATTTACCTTTAAAAAACAATATCCTAATTTTTTATTTCCTGGAAAAACACAATTGAGTCTGAATAAGCTTTCAAAAAGTTATCCTAGAATTGTTTCTGGTTTTAATCCTTTAAGTTATTTCAGTGCCGTAAGGCAAATTAAGAAATCTTCGCCGACTATTTTTATTACAAATTATTGGATGACATTTTTTGCGCCAATGAATGTTTTTTTCTCAAAATCTTTAAAAAAAGATTGTTTAAAAATTGCAATTATTCATAACCTGATACCGCACGAAAAAAGATTTTTTGACACCTTTTTTAATAGAATATTTGTAAAATCTTACGATGGTTTTATTGTCCTTTCTGAGTCTGTAAAAAAGGATTTACTTGCTATTGATCCTTCTGCTAAGCATTGCTTGTTGAAGCATCCTTCTTACAATCAGTTTGGTGAAAAAATTGCGAGAAAAGAGGCTGCTGCAGCTTTAGGTTTTGATCCAACAAAAAAAATACTTTTATTTTTTGGCTTGATAAGAAATTACAAGGGCTTAGATTTATTATTGCAAGCTTTTTCAAATTTAAATAATGAGTTCATTTTGCTCATTGCTGGTGAGGTTTATGGTGATGAAATTACGTATACTAACTTAATTTCAAAATCTAAAAATAAAAACATTCATTTTGTCAATCAATTTATTGATGAGCAAGATGTCAAGCTTTATTTTAGCGTAGCAGATTTGTGTGTTTTACCTTATAAATCAGCAACTCAGAGTGGTATTCAAGCACTTGCAAACTCTTTTTGTTTGCCGGTTTTAATTTCAAATGTTGGAGGATTAGCAGAAGATATTGTTGATGAAAAAAATGGATTTATCTTGAATGACATAAATCCTTTAGTAATTCAAAATAAAATAGAGGAGATTTTTAATGAAAATAAATTGACTCAGGTTGAAGAAAATTTAAAGATCGAAAATTTACTTTTAAATGACACGTGGACTAAATTTTCAGATTCGCTTATCCAATTTTGCGATACATTAAAAAAGAATAGCTGAAGCAGGTAAATTTTCATATTCAAAACTTCAATTTTATTTGGCTTTCAGCAATGTAAATCCTATATTTGCACCCTTATTGAAATCAAAAATTTAGAAAATATGCGTTTAAAAGGTTTTTTCTTGTTGTTTACACTTGTGTTAACAGCTGTTTGTATTTATCAATTGTCATTTACTTGGGTAGCAAGTGGAGTTGAGAGAAAAGCAGAAAAAGAAGCAATTCTTAAGGTTCAAGCTCTAAGAAAACAAGCTAAAGATAATAATGGCATTGCAATTCTTCCAAATAGCACAACTGTAGATTTTAATTTACCAGAATCTGAAGAATTAGCAAGAGCAGCATTCGTAAATGAGATATTGCGTTCAAAAGGTGAAAAAAAGGTTTATCCATTAATTGGATCTACTTTTTCGGAGGTTAAGAAACGCTCGCTTGCATTTGGTCTTGATTTAGTTGGAGGTATGAGTGTTACGCTTGAAATTTCCATTTCTGATTTAATTAAAAATAATGCTAAGAATCCAAGAGATTTAAAGTTTATTAAACCTTTTGAGGCAGCACAAGCAATCTACAAAAAAAATGGTGGAGATTTCTTGAGTCTTTTTATCGCTCAAAATAAGATTATCAATAAAGGATTAAAGTTAAATTATTTATTGAAAGGCGCTCAACTTGGAATTCGATCTACAGATTCTGAAGTTGAAGCATATTTTAGAACACAAATTGCTTCTTCAATGGATGGCGTTGAGATTATTATGAATCGTCGAATTAACCAGTTTGGTGTAGCACAACCAAACATCCAAAAAGATCCTGCTAAGAATAGATTATATATCGAGTTACCAGGAGTTCAAGATGAATATACTGTAGCAAAAAAGTTACAATCAACTGCAAATCTTGAATTCTTTGAAACGTACATGCCTGAGCAGATTCAAATTCAATGGACAACAGCCAATAACCTTTCTAAGGAAAAAGAGCAAAAAGACTTATCATTAATTAATGATTCTTCTGAAGTATCTGATAGTACTCAGACTGCAGATACTCTAAAAAAGAAGTCTTCGTCTTTGAGTTTAACTGGAACAGATGAGAAGAAAGGTTTAACTGATTTAGTAACATCCGTTGGAGGATTTGCGATGGGTTATGTAGATGTTCAAAATAAAGGAACAGTAGAAACAATGTTGCGTCGTCGTGATATTGCTTCTGTTTTCCCTGAAGATGTAAAGTTTATGTGGTCAGCAGAGCCGGATAAAATTGATGACAAATCTAAGAAAACAGCTTATTTCTTATATGCTTGTAAAATACCTGAGTCTGGTAAAGCACGCGTGAATGGAGAGCACATTGCTAAAGCGGGTACAGGATACGATCAAAGAGATGGAAAAATTACTGTAGACTTAGAAATGACACCTGAGGGCGCTGATGAATGGGGTAGAATGACCTCAGACAATAAGGATAGAATTATAGCAATAACAATGGATAGTGTTGTTTATAGCGCTCCTCGAGTAATAAACGCTATTACAACTGGTAATACTCAAATTTCTGGAAGCTTTTCCTTTCAAGAGGCGGAAGATCTTGCTGGCTTGTTAAATGGAGGTGCACTTCCTGCTCCTTGTATTATTAAAGAACAGACAAAAGTTGGACCAACAATTGGTGCAGAAAACACCCGAGCAGGTTTAATTTCCTTCGCAGTTGCTTTGATTGTTGTATTTATATACATGTATCTTTATTACGGAAAAGCCGGTATTGTAGCAGATATTGCTTTATTTGCAAACATCATTTTTATTTTTGGAACGCTTGCTTCATTTGGAGCAGTTTTAACACTTGCAGGTATTGCAGGTATTGTTTTGACGATTGGTATGGCCGTCGATGCGAATGTTTTGGTCTATGAAAGAATTCGAGAAGAACAGGCAAAAGGAAAAGACATTGCTGCAGCGATTGAAACAGGTTATGAAAAGGCCCTTTCTTCTATTATTGATGCCAATGTCACGACACTCTTAACTGCCATCGTTTTGAAAATATTTGGTTCAGGACCAATTGAGTCCTTTGCTACAACATTGATTATTGGTATTTTCTCATCTGTTTTTGCTGCATTGGTAATTTCAAGATTAATATTCACTTGGATGTTAAATAAAGGACACGGTATTTCCTTTGGAACTAAGCTTACCCAAAACGCATTTAAGAACATCAATATTAACTTTATTTCGAAACGGAATATTTATTATGTGGTTTCTGGATTGTTGGTCGCAGGTTCGATTTTTGCTGTTTTAACTATCGGATTAAAGCCTTCTGTAGAATTTTCTGGAGGTAGAACATTTGGTGTTAAATTCGCTAAAACTGCGGATAATAACATGGAATTTATAAAAGAGAAATTATCTTCAGTGATGCAAGGCGCTTCAATTGACGTAAAGACAAAATCCAGTAATTTTTACGTTGAAATAACAACAAATTACTTGGTTTCTGATGAAACAGCAACAACTAAGGTAAAAGATAAATTAGAGAAAGGTCTTGATTTATGTAAATCGAAATTAGGATCTTATAAAATTGAAGCAGATTCTAGATTTGTTTCCTCTTCCGTGTCAAATGAATTGATTTCATCTTCGACTATTGCAATTGTCTTATCCTTGATCATGATTTTCGCCTATATTCTATTGCGTTTTGGTACATGGCAGTATTCATTAAGTGCAATTATTGCCTTGTTTCATGATGTTATGATTGTTTTAGGAGTTTTCGCTGTATTTAATGGAATTCTTCCTTTTAATATGGATGTTGATCAATCCTTTATTGCAGCGATATTAACGGTAATTGGTTATTCGATAAACGATACTGTGGTTGTCTTTGATAGGATTCGTGAAGAGCTATCATGGAAGAAAGATGCTGATTATAAAACTGAAATTAATGGTGCCTTAAATTCAACCTTATCTCGTACGATCAATACTTCCTTAACTACGATTATTGTATTGGTTGTTATTTTCTTATTTGGTGGTGCGGCAATTCAAGGATTTGTTTTTGCTTTATTAGTTGGTATTGTTGTAGGAACTTATTCATCGCTTCTTATTGCAACTCCAATGCTTATCGATTTAACTAAGAAATTAAAAAATTAAAAATTAGTTTTTCTTAATTATAAAGTCGTTTAGAAATAAGCGACTTTTTTTTTAGATAGTGTTGTCACTTTAGTAATCCCTTTCCGTTTAGATGAAAAATGCAATAAAGATTTTCTTAGCGCCTTCAAAAACATTAAATGAAAGAGATGGAGATATCCATTCTCCGAGTAGTCCAATTTTTGAAAATGAGGCAAGTTTATTGGTGGCTTCATTAAGAGAAAAATCAAAATCAGAATTAGAATCCTTACTATCTATATCGAAAGACCTTGCTGAATCAAGTTATCTGCGTTTTAAAACTTGGCATATTTATAGCGCTAAGGATAGCAAAGCATTGCAGGCAATTAATGCTTTTTCGGGAGAAGTTTACCGAGGTTTAGATTATAAAAGCTTAAATGCAAGAGAAAAGGAGATTTCAAATAAATGCGTGTATATTTTATCAGGTCTATATGGATTACTTAAGCCATGTGATATGATTTATCCTTATCGTTTGGAAATGGGCACAAAATTTGCCCCAAATGCTAGTTCTAAGAATTTGTATTTTTTTTGGAAACAGAAAGTAAATCACTTTTTGTTGGATTCACTAAATAAAGAGGAGATTATTTTAAATTTAGCTTCTCAAGAATATTTTAAATTGATTGATACTTCTATTATAAAAAACAGAATTATAAGTCCAGTTTTTAAGGAGTATAAAAATGGAAAATTTACAATCGTAATGATGTATGCAAAACATGCTCGAGGAGCAATGGCTCGTTATCTTATAAAAAATCAATTAAATAATATTGATGATTTAAAGTCATATTCTATCGATTCTTATAGTTTCGACGCAAGGCAATCAAGTGAAAATGAATGGGTTTTTGTACGTTAAAAATCAAATTTCTCGTTTCGTTCTAAAATATCCCATGTGTGGTCTGCTAGCAATTTTACAGTACCAACGAATTCTAAATTTGCCCCTGATTTTCCCCATTGTTTTGGTCCAACGAGTGAGAGCGAAAAAACACCAGTTTCTTTTTGGTATAAATGGTATGTATGATTTATGAACGGTTCAAAGCGCATTTCTGCAGTGTAAATAAACTCTGAAATTTTCTTTCGCTCATTTATTTTTTTTGCCTGTTCTGCAAGCAATTGCATTTGGTCATAAATTTGACCTAATTGCATGTCTGTTTGCTGCTCCATTGAATTGATTGAGCGACTTTTTAATTTTCCTTGATCCTCTGGTTTTATGAGTGCGCTTCCTGCATGGTGAGCGTATTCAAGGTTATGCGGATTTTCGCTAATTTTATCCTTATCTATAGGATTAATAAACTCAGCTTGTTTTTTTTTATCTTTCAAGTTAAAATAATTTTGATAAGGATTTCCCAACCTCGGAACCAATTGCTATCCCCATTCCACCCATTCTAACACCAAAAGCTACATTTTTGTTCGTTTTTTTTATAATTGGACTTTTATCTTTTCCAATTCCCATGATCCCCGACCAGGCATAATCAATTTCGAATTTAGTATCTGGAAGAATGACAGTTTGCAATAAATGAAGCAAAGAATCTTGAATATCTTTACTCGTTCCAAATTTGTCTGTCGCTTCTCTTTCAAAATTCAGATTTCTTCCACCGCCAAAAAGCACACGATTTTCTATATTCCTAAAATAATAGTAACCCGCATCATAGTGAAAAGAACCTTTAATTTTTAGATCTGAAATCGGCTTAGTAATAAGTACTTGGGCTCTTGCAGCTTGAATGTCATCGTCTAAAAATTGTTTTGCAAATCCATTTGTACAAATTATACTATTTGCGCTTTTAAATTCACCAAAATTAGTTTCTAAAAAAACTTCCTTTCCATTTGATTCAAATGTCTTTACTTCAATCCCAAAAAGAGAAAGAATACCCAGATTAGTGGCTTTTTTATAGAGTTCAGAAATTAATTTTCCAGTGTTTATTGTTCCTTCTTCACTATTGCTATATGTGCTATAGATGTTTTGGAATCCAAAATTACGGATAGCCATTTTATCCTCTCTATATATATTTTTTACGCCGCATATTTCGAAGGATTTTTCATTTATATACGCTATAAAATCATCTTGTAATAGTTCTTCTTTTTTTGAAATTAAATCCCATGAACCACATTTTTCGTATCCAATTTTTTTTGCGTCGATTAACTCAAATAGTGTTTTTAATCCTTCATAGCGCAGACTAAAAGTATTCCAAACTTTTTCATCAATGATTTTTGAGAGATCGTCATACAATTCTGTTGGGCTGCCAAAACACGCAAATCCCGCATTTTTAGTGCTTGCTCCACTTGGAAGATATCCTCTTTCTAAAATTAGAATTTTTGATCTAGGAAATTTTTCTTTTAAAAAAATCGCTGTGCTAAGTCCCACAATACCAGCGCCAATTATTGTAAAATCAAGACCCTCAAAATAGAGCGTTTTCTCCCAAAAACTTAAATCTTTGATGTTTAGCATTTTTTTATTTCGTCTTTTTTTAGCAAATTTGTATTAATTCAATAAATATACAATTATTACTTTTTTTACAGTAAAATAATTATTAAGGTATGTTAAAAAAATTACTATTTTTTTTCTTTTTTATTTCAAGTTCTGCAATCTTTTTTTCTCAGGATATAATTAAAATTAAGGGAAGTATTTTAAGTTCAGAGGGAAATAGTAAACTATTAGGTGCTAGAATTTATTTATCACAAGATGGCAACCTTATTACAAAATCAATATCTAATCGAAATGGTGAGTTTTTTATTAAATTTCCGATTTCATATAAAGGTAAATTTGATTTGCTTATTGACAGACAAGGTTATCTTAACTATAAAATTTTAATAGATTTAACAACAATTGATTTCACATCAAAAAAATTAATTTCACTTAAATTAAATAATAATAATACGATTATTCTATCACCTTTTAAAAATTCTATTGTACTTGACTATTCTGAAAAATATGTTTGGAGTCAATCAGAATTTCTTTTGATACCTGACGAAGCTTATCGTATTCAAATTGAAAAAGCAATAAAAGAATCTAATAATATAACTTCAGGTCTAATTGAGAAAATAGACAGTACTGCCATAAAAACTAAAGATGAAAAGGTAATAAAAGATGTAAATCTAATTTTTAATGATGCAAAATCACTTTCAAAAGATAAGAATTATAAAGCTGCAATTGATAAATATGCTGAAGCTGAATTACTATTAGCTTCATTGTCTAATCCAAAAAAAAAGGCAGTTTTGTTATCTCAAATTGAAAGTGACAAGAAAAAGTTATCTAAACTAAAAAATTCTGAAGATCAAGTTTTTAATTCGCAGTTAACAAAAGCTAAGCAAAATTTTGATCTAGGCAGAAAGGGTTATGCAAAAGCAAAGAGTATTTTGGGTACAGCTCCAATGAAAAGTAGAGCAAATGATCCTGAGTTAATAGACTTAATTAGTAAGATTGATAAAATGGTGTCATACTACAGCATGAAAGATGCTGCATATATTTTAGTAAAGACAAAAAAAAAGAATCAAGAAGCAATTGATGATCTTAAAAAAACTTTAAAAGAAGCTGAATCATGTAAAATATTTATGCCACTTAAAGAATTTCCTCAATTAAAAAAATCGATTGATTCATTACAACTAGTTTTAGATCCTAAATTTATAATAGAAAAAACTCCTGAAGTTATTTCTTCCACTACCCAAAATCAAGGCTCAACTTTATTTGCACCAGGAGAAATTTATAATGGTAAAATTAGCGATGCATATCAGGATTTATTAGCATTTGAACAATACAATAAAAATCAATCTTTTAACACTACTGATAAAATAAAAGATTATTTAGATTATGAGGTTTATTACAATAGGATTTTAGCAGAATCAATAAGTCAAGATTATCAATCTGAAATAAAAAGAAGAGAAGATGAAATAAAAAAGATTAATATTTCTATAAAAAATGTGAATAATGACCTTGAATTACAAATGCAAAAAGCAAAGCTTGCCTCTGATTCAATTATAAATATTCAAAATTTACAAGTAAAATCTAATAATACTATGTTAGATTCAGCGCTTATTAAAAGCAAAAATGATTATGCTAAAGCTCAAAAAGACTTGATTTTAAAATTGGAATCTGAGAATGAATTGAAAAAAGCACGCGAAATATCTACTTCCCCCAAACCACCTTTAACAACGCCTAATAATTTAAAGAATGAGGCTGGGATTTTATATGAAAAAAATAAAATGACTCAAGAAAATTTTAAAATAAAAAATATAGAGGGTTTTGTTTCTTCAATTATTTGCCGCCGTATTGTTGTTGATGAAAATGGTTATGGAATTGTTTATGAGCGCACTACTAATGAAATAGGTAAAAGTTATTATACTCGTAACGGTTTTTCTATAACAGAAACTATTTGGTTTAATGAATCAACGGGTTTAAATGTTGTCAAAAAGTAGTTTTTTTCTTGTCATTCTAGCTTTATTATTTTGGAAATGCTCTTCTAATGATAAAAATCAACATTTTTATACAATTAGTGGAAAGGCACAAGGCACAACTTATTCTATTATTTTAATTGGCCCAAATGATACAATAACAAAAAATCAAATAACTACTATTCTAGAAAATTTTGATTCAGTTTTGTCAACTTATGTTAGTTCTTCAAATATAAGTCAATTTAATTCCGCAGATAATACTATTGAGTTTTCAGATTCAAACTTCTATTTTAAAAATTGCTTATTAAAGAGTCAATTTATTTACGATCGTTCTCAAGGTGCTTTCGACCCCACAGTTTTCCCTTTAATTGATGCCTGGGGATTTTTTAAGAATCAAAAAACACCATTATCGAAAGCAGCTGCAGATTCTATTTTACCCTATGTGTCCTTTGAAAAAGACAAATTGTTTAGCTATAAATTTAAAAATAACTTACTTTATTTTACAAAAAAAGATAAACGTGTAAAATTAGACTTTAATGCGATTGCACAGGGATATGCTGTTGATGTTTTAGCTGAATTCATACGTGAAAAAGGATATTCTAATTTTTATATTGAGTTAGGCGGTGAGGTTTATGTTTCTGGATTAAACCGTGAAAATCAAAAATGGAAAATAGGAATCGATACTCCTGTATCAAGTTCAAAGGAACGATCAATTAGTGAAGTTCTTTCAATTTCAAATGAAGCTATAGCAACTAGTGGGAATTATCGTAAATTTTATGAAGTTAAGGGCAAAAAGTATGCGCACACAATTGATCCAAAGACTGGTTTGCAGGTTACGCATAATTTATTGAGTGCAACTGTTATTGCAAAAGACTGCGCAACTGCCGATGGTTTTGCAACAGCTTTTATGGTAATGGGTAAGGAAAAGACAATTGCTTTTTTAAAACAAAATCGAGATTTAGGTTTAACAGTCTACCTTATTTATAACGAAAAAGGTCGTATGAAATCTTACGCATCAGATTCTTCAAAATTATTCTCATTGTAAATCAATAATCGGTTGTCAGTAACTAATTTGTGAGAATATAATCTACCCTTACTTTCTTTTTATTTTCGCAAAAAGGAAATTAATATGAACGTTCATTTTATCGCAATAGGAGGAAGCGCAATGCACAATTTAGCAATTGCTTTGAGTCGAAAAGGCTTTAATGTCTCTGGTTCAGATGATGAAATTTTTGAACCTTCGCTTTCTCGCTTGGAAAAACAAGGAATTCTTCCAGAAAAAATTGAATGGAATACTGAAAATATTCATCCTGGTTTGGATGCTGTAATTCTCGGAATGCATGCAAGAATTGATAACCCTGAGTTGTTAAAAGCAAAGGAATTAAATCTCCCAATATTTTCTTATCCTGAATACTTGTATGAACAATCCAAAGATAAAATTCGACTTGTTATCGGAGGAAGTCATGGAAAAACGACAATAACTTCTATGTTACTCCATGCTTGTAAAAAGCTAAAAGTTGATGTCGATTATATGGTTGGCGCTCAGTTAGAAGGTTATGATTGTATGGTACGACTTACAGATTCCGCTAAAATAATGATTCTTGAGGGGGATGAATATTTAAGTTCCCCAATCGATAGACGCCCAAAATTTCATTTGTATAAACCATCAATTGCTTTGTTAAGTGGTATTGCTTGGGATCATATCAATGTTTTTCCAACCTTTGAAAATTACTTAGAACAGTTCGATATTTTTTGTAATTGCATAGAAAAAAAGGGTTTATTAATCTATAACGAAGAAGATTCTGAGATTGTGAAGCTTGCAGAAAAATACAAGACTTCATTACAGACAATTGCTTACAAAACTCCAGTATTTACGCCTAATTTACAGGGTACAACAATGGTATTTGACGGAATTAATTACGATTTACAAATATTTGGACCACATAATTTACAAAATATGATGGGAGCTATGCGCTTAGCTGAATCTATTGGCATTAAATCATCTGATTTTTTTACTGCAATGAATGATTTTACTGGCGCCGGAAAAAGACTGCAAAAAGTTGCAGAAAATAAACAATTTGTAATGTATAAAGATTTTGCCCATTCACCATCAAAATTAATGGCAACAACAAATGCTGTAAAACACCAATATCCAAATAGAGAACTAATTGCCTGTATGGAATTACATACATTTTCATCACTAAAAAAGGAATTTTTACCTCATTACAAGGATTCAATGGCAAAAGCAGATATAGCTATCGTATATTATAGTCCTGAAGTTGTACATCATAAAAAGCTAGAATCAATAAGTAAAGAGTTAGTTTTTGATAGCTTTGGCGGAAATGTTATCGTACTAAACGATACAAAAGAAGTATTAAATTTTCTTAACGCACATTCATGGTCAAACAATGTTCTTTTGATGATGTCTTCTGGAAATTTTGATGGAATCAATTATGACGAACTAGCTGCGACCTTAATTGCGAAAAACGATGCGGCGGAAAATAAGGGTAATAACAATTGAATTCAGAGTTGCATATAGCAATAATGAAAGCATCGATACCAACATCGTAAATTGTGGATTATACACCATTTTAGTTTTGGCTAAAATATCTCTTTTTATTTCTTCAACTGATTTATTTTCCATTTCTGGGTTTTCCCGTTGAATTTCTTTTATTGTTTGTGGCTTAGATAATTTCATGGCAATCTCATTCATTTTACCCTCGTTAAAAGCAGGATATATTTTTTGGTAATAGAAATATAAAAAGACACTAACAATTACTGCATAAGGCACTCCGGCAAGCATTCCATTTTTAACATCATTCAATAAATTACTTTCTGTTTCTTTTCTTTTAACTAAATACAAGGCAATTGTAATTGCTGCAGTTAATATAAACATATTGATAAAGACAAATGGTCTCAGATCATCAAGAGAAAGAGAAAGAGAAAATGCTGCTAATTTTATTGAAATCCAAATTGCAGCTGCAAGCAGTCCAACCTTAAGGGGTAATTTCATTAATTATTCATTGATATTAAAAATTCCTCATTGGATATGGTATTCTCCATGTGTGATTTAAGGAATTCCATTGCTTCAACAGGATTCATGTCAGCCATAAATTTTCGTATCAACCAAATCCGCTGCAAGACATCTTTTCCAACTAATAAATCTTCGCGTCGAGTTCCAGAAGCTGTAATGTCAATTGCAGGATAAATTCTTCTGTTAGATATTTTGCGATCGAGTTGGAGTTCCATATTTCCAGTACCCTTGAATTCTTCAAAAATTACTTCATCCATTTTAGATCCTGTCTCAGTTAATGCTGTTGCAAGTATTGAAAGTGAACCGCCATTTTCTATTTTACGAGCAGCACCAAAGAATCTTTTTGGTTTGTGTAAGGCATTTGCATCTACACCTCCAGAAAGAACTTTTCCAGAAGCTGGAGAAACTGTGTTATAAGCTCGAGCTAAGCGTGTAATTGAATCTAGCAAAATACAAACATCATGACCACATTCAACCATTCTTTTGGCTTTTTCCAAAACCATATTAGCAACTTTTACGTGGCGTTCTGCAGGTTCATCAAAAGTGGAAGCAATAACTTCGGCTTTTACGCTTCTTGCCATGTCAGTTACCTCTTCAGGTCGCTCATCAATTAATAAAACAATTAAGTAGGTTTCCGGATGATTTGCAGCAATTGCATTTGCTACATCTTTAAGTAACATTGTTTTTCCTGTCTTTGGCTGTGCCACAATCATTCCACGTTGACCTTTTCCAATAGGAGCAAAAAGATCCATAACACGTGTGGAAAGTGTTTCCTGCTTGTGTCCTGTTAATTTGAATTTTTCCGACGGGAAAAGAGGAGTTAAATATTGAAATGGAACACGATCTCGAATGTATGATGGATGTCTACCATTAATCGACTCAACTTTAACCAAAGGGAAGAATTTTTCTCCTTCTCTGGGTGGACGGATAGTTCCTTTTAATGTATCACCTGTTTTTAAACCAAATAATTTTATCTGATTTTGAGAAACATAAATATCGTCTGGTGAGGGAAGATAATTGTAATCAGATGATCGCAAAAAGCCATAGCCATCTTGAATTACTTCTAAAACTCCTTCTGCAGTAACAATACCAACTAAGTCATAATTCTCATCTGATTTCTCAGCAGGATTTTCATTTGGAATATGCCCTTGGTTTTGTTGATTTGCGTGATGAGGTCTATTTTGATTTTGTCGCTTATTATCAAATTTATGAACTGGCCTTTCTTGTCTTACGTTTTGCTCACGTACTTCTTGATCATTCTTTTCCTCAGATGATTTACTTGATTTTTCTTCGATAGTGTCAGCAGTAGTTACTTCGGAAGATACTTTATCAATTTTTTCTTCTTTGTTATCATTACTTAAGTCCTGTGTTAGATTTTCTTCTATTGGCAATTCTTTTTTTACAATCTTTCGAGTACGTTGTTTTTTTTGATTATCGCCCTCACTAGAATTACTAATGATGTCATTTTTCTGTTCTTCTGACGAATCAGAATTTTCATTTGCTGTGGTGTCACCCATGTTTTTTATTTTAGTTAAGGATTTTTAGTTTTAAGATATACAGCTTTAAACTGCTATTTTGAAGATACGAGCAAGTTGAGAATTAATTTAAACTTAAAGTGTTCAGAGAAAAATATTTAAAAATTTAATATGATGAATTGTGGAGGATTAACCTTTAGGTTAAAAGTATAAGTTAAAATTACTTATTATTTTCTGATAAACAACAAAAAAACATTAAGTTTTTTTCTTTTTCTTTTTTGCTGCAGGAAAAAGTATGTTGTTTAAGATTAATCTGTATCCTGGTGAATTTGGATGCAGATTCAAATCTGTCTGTGGGTCATTTACTAAATGTTGGTAATCTTCTGGATCATGACCGCCATAAAAAGTCCATGTTCCTTGTCCCATTTCTCCATGAATGTAACGTGCCGTTCCTGCACTTTTATTTTCTCCTAAGATAATCACATTTGACTTTATAAATTCCTTTCTAAAATCTGTTGTTTGCCCCATAAAACCGTTTACTTCATCAACATGACATTGCGTTAGCATTGTTGGAATTACATCCCATTTAGCTGAAAAATCAAAAAGTGTAAATTGATCCATTTCTTCAGTAATTATGCGATTATTTCTTAAATCAGTTGCATCAATATCTGAATATTCATAAATCATAGGGTCTTTTATAAGATGAAAATCCTTGAAAGCAAAGGTTTGACTAAAATCTAATTTTTCTTGAGCTCGAGGATCTGAGGTGTTTCCATCAAAAATAGATTCGCAAATATCAGTACCTTGTGCTGCTAAGGCAATATCAAAACTATCTGTACCGCTGCACATAGTAAATAAGAAACCTCCACCAAACACAAAGTTTTTTAAATTTTTTGCAACTTCTAATTTTAGTTCTGACACTTTTGTAAAGCCTAAATTTTTAGCGTTTTTTTCTGCTTGGATAACTTGTTGTTGATACCATGATTGGTATCTTGCTGATCCATAAAATTTACCGTGTTGTCCTGTAAAATCCTCATGATGAAGATGCAACCAATCATATTTTGGGAGCATTCCAAAGACAATTGCTGAATCGTAAATTTTCTCATATTTTATTTCTGCATATTCTAAAACCATTGTAACAGCATCGTCCCACGGTTGTTTATTTGGTGGTGTATAAACTGCAATTTTTGGTGCTTTTTCAAGCTGTACAATTTCCATGTTTACATCGGGAGTTGCAATTTGTGCTCTGATTTGGTTGACTTGCCCTTCTGCTAAAACTTCATACCGAATACCTCGAAGTATTAGCTCTTCTTCAATTAAGGTTAAATGAGGCATTAAAAAAGATCCCCCTCTATAATTTAAAAGCCATTCTATCGTAACCTCATTTTCTAAAGTCCAGTATGCAAGGCCGTATGCTTTTAAATGATTTGTTTGGGATTCATCCATAGGAACTAATAACTTAGTAGCTTTTAGTTGGCTTGAAAAGATGAGTAATAAAAGGAATAAAAAAAATCGACTTAGCATTATTTTAAAAAGGATTATCTTCATTTTGATTAAATTCTTCATTCTGATCGTCCGAAGAATTCATTTTACTGGGAAGAGTATAGGTATTTGAATCTTGATTAAAAGTTGAAAGATCATTTTTTAATGGTTTTGATAATTCAAGTTCAGTTGAATCATGCAAATTTTCAAAACGAGCAAACTCAGGAACAAATCGTAAATTAACCTTACCAGTTTGTCCATTTCTATGTTTTGCAATAATGATTTCTGCCATTCCTTGCGTTGAATTTCCACTATCACTAGATGTTAAACCATACGTTTCTGGGCGGTAAATAAATGAAACAATGTCTGCATCTTGTTCTATAGCTCCCGATTCACGTAAGTCAGAAAGTAACGGGCGCTTATCACTTCGTGATTCTACAGCTCTACTTAACTGAGCAAGTGCAATGATTGGAACATTTAACTCTTTAGCAATTTCTTTAATAGACCGAGAGATTGTAGAAATTTCTTGTTCTCGATTTCCATATCCTTTTCCATCTTTAGCAGACATTAATTGAAGGTAATCTATAATTATTAATTCTACATTATGCTGAGCTTTCAAACGCCGACATTTTGCTCTAAAATCAAAAATACTTAATCCTGGGGTATCATCTATAAAAATTGGAGCACTTGATAAATTCACAATACGTGAATGCATTTGTTGGAATTCATGGTCTTCTAATTCTCCCTTTCGTAATTTAACTGAATCAATTCGAGCTTCACTTGCAATTAATCGTTTTACCAATTGCACGGATGACATTTCCAAGGAAAAAATTGCGACACCCATTTTATGATCAATTGCTGTATTTCTAGCCATAGAAAGTATAAAAGCTGTTTTTCCCATTCCAGGTCTTGCTGCTAAAACAATCATATCTGAACGTTGCCATCCAGCAGTAATTTTATCTAAATCATGAAAACCTGAAGCTACTCCTGAAATCCCATCTTTATTTTTTGAAGCTTTTTCTATTTCCTGTATTGCTTCTCCAAGAAGATTTTTCATACTTAGAGCTTGTTTGCTCATGTTGTTTTCTGCAATTTGAAACAAGTTTGACTCAGCATTATTTAATAATTCAAATACATCACAAGTTTCATCGTAAGCATCCCGAATTATTTCACTACTAACACGAATTAGTTCTCTTTTTATAAATTTTTCGGTGATAATTCGAGCATGGAATTGAATGTGTGCTGAGGAAGCAACTCGATTTGTCAGCGATGAAATATATCCTGCGCCACCTGCTGCAGCTAATTCTCCATTTTTTTGAAGTTTCGAGGTTACTGTTACTAAGTCGACAGGATTATTAGTGGAAAATAATTCGCGAATAACACTAAATATTATTTGGTGCCTTGGATCGTAAAAACTACTTTGGTTTATAATTTGAACGCAATCATCAATCGCACTTTTTTCCAGCATCATTGCCCCAAGAACAACTTGTTCAATTTCGATTGCTTGTGGTGGAAGTTTTCCGATATCTCCGCTAAGTACTGAAGGGCTTTTTATACGTGAAATTGGTTTACGATTGTTTTCAATTGGATCCATACAACAAATATAACAAATGAAAATCCTTCAAAAAAATAAAGATGCAATTACTTTATAAAAAGATTTGAGTGCTATTTATGAACACTTGTTAATATCATTTTAATTCTTTTAAAGCACGAGCAGTACCAATACTTCTAGTAATATAATCAATTGCAAATTTAGGGCTTCTAGCAGGAGAAAATAATCTACCATAAAATATAATTTGAAGGTGGAGCTTGTTCCATGTTTCAATTGGAAATACTTTTTTTGCTGCTTTTTCAGTTTCAACTACATTTTTTCCTGAGCTAATTCCCCAACGGGTTAATAATCGATGAATGTGCGTATCAACAGGAAAAGCCGGGAAACCAAAAGCCTGTGACATAATAACAGATGCGGTTTTGTGTCCAACGCCTGGCAACTCCTCTAATAATTCAAATGAAACTGGTACTTCTCCTTTATATTTTGCAATTAAGATAGCGGAAAGATTCCAAATTGCTTGTGATTTTTTTGGAGAAAGTCCGCAGGGCCGAATGATTGCTTTTATTTCTTCAACACTTAATTTTACCATTTCAAATGGAGTAGGGCCTTTTTTGAAAAGTAAAGGCGTTATTTTATTAACTCGTTCATCTGTGCATTGAGCAGATAATAGAACTGCAATTAAGAGGGTGTATGGATCTGAATGATTCAGAGGAATAGGTGTCTCAGGAAATAAGATCTCCAATTCGTTAATTATATATGTAGCTTTTTCTTTTTTTGTCATTTTGAATTAAATAATAATTTTATTCTATAGTCTTCCATTGCTTAAAATCGATCGTCTGCATTGTCTTAATCCTATCAATTTTTTGACTTTTACTAAGAACAAAATCTTTAATTTGACAGTATTTTTTTGGAATTTCATGCTTATTAAGATAGTGAGTGAAATCCTTTTTTTTCAACTTAAGATTTATCATTTCTTGAACTACAAGAACAATTTTTTGTCCTAAATGAACATCTTTCACAAACCAAATAAAAAAAGCTTGTTTGAGGAGGGGTTTTAATTTTAACTCAATTTCCTCTGGATTTACTTTTATCCCTCCGGTATTAATAATAAAATCATAGCGGTTCAGATATTGAAAATGTTTTGAATCAATCAAATTAACGCAGTCGTTTGTTCGTAATTTTTCACTTAATACTTCTGGATAGTCAATTATTAAACGTTGATCATCACTACTAAATGTTATTCCAGGTAATGCTTGATAGTATTCTTCAGTTTCAAATCCAATTTTTCGAATTGCAACGTGGGAAATTGTTTCGGTCATTCCATAACTTTGAAATACTGTAATCTTTTTGTCTTTTAATTTCTGAATTAATTCTTCTGAAACAGGAGCTCCACCAACCAAAATAGTCTTAATTGACTTTAATTTTTCGAAAGCTGTATCTACTGCGGCTTCTAATTGCATAGGAACAAGTGCTACAAAATCAATCGGGTTTTTTAGCGCTAATATTGGATTAGTTGACACTGTTACAACATGAAGTTTTAATCCTCCAATAAGTGATCGTACAAGCATCATTTTTCCTGCAATTGTTTCAAGAGAAAGACATAAGAGCGCGCTACTTCCTTCTTCTATATTAAAATATTCCAGTGTTTTTCTTGCGGAAATCTGTATTTTTTCTTTTGCCAGTTCAATATTTTTTGGTTTTCCAGTAGATCCAGAAGTATAAATAGCAATAACTTTTTCATCATTTCCCCAGCTTTTTATAAAAGAAGTAACTTCTTCTTTTCTGCTAGTGTCATCATAATAAAGCGCTATTTTATGCATTAATTTCAATGCTTAGTATTCAATATCTAAATTGAAAATATTTTTTAAGGTATTTAAATTTGGATTCTTACTTGCCATTGCAGCAAATTTATCTTTTCCGGTTAAGTATTTTATTTCTTTAAGTGGATTATCTGTAAGGATTAACTCAATTGTAAGATTATAATTCTGAAGATTAGTTCTCAGAAAATCAGTAAATTCTGTTAAAAGCTGCTTTATATAATCCAATTGAACATTGTTGTCTAGTTCAACACCAAATCTATCTTCTGCAATAAAAAGTGGTTCGCGTTTTACCAATGCTTGGTAGAATGTTTCCATTCCTTTTTCCTTCATTGTAAATGCAAATTGTTGCCAATACATTTTTAGATGTTCTATTGAATATGTTTCTTCAGGTAATTTTTCATTGTTTTTATCTACTATTTTCTTTTTATCGTTTTCGATAATTTTTTTAATAGATAAATGAACTTGATTTAATTTTCCACTAGGTTCAGAGACAATTTTTAGGGTTTCCTCTTCTTTTTCTATTACTTTTTTTACTGTAGTTTCCTTTGGTTTTTCGACCTTTTGTTTTTTTCGCAATGTTTGAATTGCAGAAGGAAGAATATCAATGCGATCCGTCAGGGATTTTTTTTTTCGCTCTCCTGTTTAAGAGAACACAAGAGCATGAGTGTTACTTCAATGAGTAAACGCTGATTTTTTGAAGATTTAAATTCAGTATCCGTTTTACTAATTGCCATTAGCGTACGTAGAATGCGAGGAGAATCAATTTCTTTCGATAGGTCAATAAATCGCTGTTGTATAGCTTCTGGAACCTCTATTAAACTTGCTGAGCGTTCGTCTTTGCAGACTAATAAGTTTCGGTAATGTTCCGCAAGTCCAATGATAAAATTATGACCATCAAAACCTTTTTCGTAAACTTCATTAAGAATAATAAGTGTTGCTGAAATATCTTCTTTTTCAATTGCTTCGGTAAGTTTGAAGTAATAGTCATAATCTAAGATATTCAAGTTTTCAATTACATCAGAATAGCTTATTTTATTTCCAGCAAATGTTACGATTTGATCAAAAATTGACAAGGCGTCGCGAAGAGAGCCATCTGCTTTCATTGCAATAATATGCAATGCCTCATTTTCTGCACTTACATTTTCCTTGAGGGAAATTTGAGCTAGGTGTTCTGCCATATCTTTCACGCGAATTCGACCAAAATCAAAAATTTGGCAGCGTGAGAGAATTGTTGGAATTATTTTATGTTTTTCAGTTGTCGCTAAAATAAAAATAGCATGTTTTGGTGGTTCCTCCAACGTTTTTAAAAAAGCATTAAATGCGTTAGTTGATAGCATGTGCACCTCATCAATTATAAATATTTTGTGTGTTCCTAATTGCGGAAGTATGCGAACTTGGTCAATTAAATTACGGATGTCGTCTACTGAATTATTGGAGGCGCCATCTAATTCAAATACATTTAATGAATTTCCAGTATTAAAGGAAATACAAGAATCACAGGTATCACAAGCCTCAATTGCTTCACTTCGATTAAAACAATTGATTGTCTTTGCTAAAATTCGAGCAGTTGTTGTTTTTCCAACACCTCTAGACCCACAAAATAGAAATGCTTGAGCAAGGTGCTTATTCTGAATTCCTTTTTTTAAAGTTTCTGTAATAGCGTGCTGTCCGACAACTGTATCGAAGGTTTGAGGGCGATATTTACGTGCAGAAACTACAAAATCAGACATGCAACAAAATTAAGATAATTCATTGATTCAAAAAACAAAAGATACGAACAATTTGTATATTTTTCTGGACTTATTTCTGAGGAAAAATTTCAACAAGTGTTCCTGCTTTTGGTCCCCATAATTTTAAGTTCAGAGGTATTTCAAAACGATTTGCTTCTCTTAATTCTTCGACTTCATTTTCATTTTCATACAAAACAGTTCGCAATTCAATTTTTTCTTTAGATATAAAAATCCAATTAAATTGATTTACACCTTCTGCATCGCGCGTCCATGATTTTAAATCGTCTGCTGCCCTTAGTGGTGCACCCCAACATCCTTCTCCTGCATAAACAATTCCTTTTTCATCATTCCTTTCAAATCCTTCATCTGAGAGAGGACCAGAAGAACTGACAATTGGCCAGGTAACTTTGCAGGTGTGAGAATCATTTTCAAGACATAGTCTCACATTTTTATACTTTTCAAATAAGGGAACAAAATTTTTATACTGCGTTTGCATTTCTTTTTTTGAGGCAACATGGGCTCTAACAGGACGGTGGTATTGAGGTAATTGCCAATAATAATCCTTATGTTCTTCTAACGTCTTTCGTAGGAAAAATTTTTGAGGTCCGATTTTCAAAATTTCAGAATTCAAGGAAATAAGATTTAGGAGCTTGCCCCCAAAATTAGTTTGGTAATAGATTTTCTCATGAGGACAATCGAAAAGCTCTACCATTACTTTATTCGTTAATTCATGGTTACCTCTAGTTACAACAAGTGGAGAAATTCTTCCATTTTCTGAAATCGTATATTCCCAATCAAAAAACCATTCTAACCATTGTTTATCGATATCCAATCCTGTAAAATCTCCATTAAATAAAACTGCATGAGGCTTTAATTTAGCCACTAATTTATTTGCTTTAATTCTCACTTCTCTTCCGTCTCTTGAATCTCCTCCGGCAATAAAACTCAATTTAGTATCTGAAGAATCAGAAACTGTTGAGAAATAATATGTTTTATTGAATCCTTCCGAATCTTGGATTATAAAATAATAGCGTGTATTTGGCTTTAAATCTTTTAGTCGAATAATATGGTTATTCATTCCTTTTGCTGAATTGACACTTGATAGCTTAAAAGAATTGACGTAATTATTTATAGAGGGTTCTATTGTATCAATGTAAAAATTTAAAAAAGCCCCAGAGTTTTGATCCCAGATGATCGTTGCTGAATTAGAGGCGTCTTGATTAAACATTACTCTTACAAAACGTGAATTAGCTTTTAGATCGACACTCGTAAATAATAGGATTCCACAAAGGATGATTAATATTTTCATTTTAATTTCAAAAAAAATAGCATTGTTTTGAGGTATAAAACTATAGTGCTTCTGGCATTTCGAAAAATCAGTTATTTGCCTCTTGAACTTCCAGTTTTAACAGGGGCTACTTTCCTGCTATTTGAAGATTTTGATGCTTTTATTGGTGCTCCAGTACTTACGGGTTTTTTTGAAACAGCCTCTTTTTTAATTTTAACTTTTTTTAGGGTTTCATCGCTTGCATCAACCTCTTCAACCGCAGTTTCTGCTTTTAAGAGATCTGCTTTTAATAACAAGTTATACCATTGAAATAATTTGCGGACATCAGATCCGTAAACACGGTCTTTGTCGTAATTCGGGACAATTTCCCCCATTTCTTTTTCTAAAGCTGGCAATTCAATCTTATGATTAGGAGCTTCTTTTCCAGCATACTTCTCCAACATTTTTGCTAAAACTTCTACTAATTTTACATCTTCATCAATAGTAAAAATACTGATGTCTTCTAATGTTGATATTTTTTCTGTAGCATGTGCAGGAAAACGCTTTTTGTCAAGCATTGATTCTACAATTACACTGTTTTTACCCTGCGTTATAACTTTAAAAATCCCCGGTCTTCCTGAAATAGCAATAATTCCTTTTAAATTCATAAACTTTAATAATTATTTATTGGTCAAAAATAGAAAATCTTTTAATAATTGCTCTACTTTTTTAAGTAAAATAAGCGATTGAAGACTTTAATTAAGCAATAATAGAAAGAATTCTTTAATTATGTGTACCTTTGCACCCAAATTTAAAAACACACAATGACATTCGAAGAGCTCGGATTGAAGAGTGAGGTGCTGAAGTCGTTAAAAGAATTGGGTTTTACAGCACCAACTCCAATCCAGGAAAAAGCAATCCCCTACCTGATGCAGGAAGATTGCGACTTTGTCGGCTTAGCGCAGACAGGTACAGGAAAGACGGCAGCATTTGGTTTGCCGCTCATTAATAACATCGACACGAAGGCAAGACTGCCTCAAGGTTTGATAATTTGTCCCACACGAGAATTATGCTTGCAAATAACGAAAGACTTAGAAACATATTCTAAGTTTTTAGACTGCAATATTGTCTCTGTTTATGGTGGAACTGATATCCGAAAACAAATTACTGACGTAAAAAAAGGAGTTGCAATTATTGTTGCTACACCCGGACGTTTAATGGATTTAATAAATCGTAAAGTAATTCAACTTTCTCAAGTTCGCTATGTAATTTTAGATGAAGCCGACGAAATGTTAAACATGGGCTTCAAAGAAGATATTGATTCAATATTAGATACAACGCCCGTTGATAAAAATGTTTGGTTATTTTCAGCTACGATGCCAAATGAAGTTGCACGTATTGCTAAAACATACATGCACGATCCTTTGGAGGTTTCTATAGGTCATAAAAATCAAACCAATGAAAATATTGATCATGTATATTATTTGGTAAAAGAAAGAGATCGCTATGAAACAATTAAGCGTCTTATTGATTTTAATCCGAGTATTTATGGTCTTATTTTCTGTCGTACAAGAAACGAAACAGCAAATGTTGCCGAAAAATTAGCTAAGGAAGGTTACAACGCAGAACCTTTGCATGGAGATTTAACCCAAGCAATGCGTGACCGTGTTATGGATCGTTTTAGAAGTAAAGAATTACAAATTCTAGTAGCAACTGATGTTGCAGCTCGTGGTTTAGACATTGATAATATTACTCACGTAATAAATTATAATTTACCAGATGACATCGAAAATTACACTCATAGAAGCGGTAGAACTGCTCGTGCGGGTAAAAAAGGAGAGTCTTTGGTTCTTGTAAATGGACGAGAGATGGTAAAGATTAAAGCAATTGAGCGACAAATGCGCACCAGCTTTCGTCAAGGAGAAATTCCAGGTGCTGAAGAGATTTGTGAAATTCAGTTAATGAAATTGATTAATAACACAATCGCACAAGAGGTTAAAGAAAAAGATATTACAAAGTTTATGCCTCAGATTTTAGCAGCTTTTGAGGAATTTTCGAAAGAAGATGTTATCAAGCGCTTTGTATCTGCTGAATTTAATCGTTTTATTGAATATTATCAACGTGCAGGAGATTTAAATGCTGCTGCTCGCAATGATGATCGTTCTTCAGTAGATCGACCGACTAGAAGAGAACGTGTTCGTGAAGAGGGGAAAACTAGGTTTTTTGTAAATATCGGTCGTCGTGATGGTTTTAATCCAGGTGCTTTATTGCGTGTAGTTTGTGATGCTACAGGATTGAATTCAGCAGCTATTGGAAGAATTGATATTATGACCTCATTTTCATTTTTTGAAGCAGATGAAGAACATTCAGAAAAAATATTAAAAACTGTCAACGGAACTGAGTTTGAAGGTCACCAAGTAAGTATTGAAATTACAACATCTACAGAAACTAGCGATAGAAGCGATAAACCAAGAAGTGGCGGATATGGCGGTGATAAACCAAGAAGTGGATCTTTCGGCGGTGGATCTCGAAGTGGAAGCTTTGGTGGCGGTTCTAGAAGTGGTGGATATGGTGGAGATAAACCAAGAGGTAGTGGAGAACGAAGTGGCGGTTATAAACCAAGAAGCGGTGGAGAACGAAGTGGTGGTTATGGTGGCGGAAGCTCTCGAAGCGGCGGATTCTCCGGAAGCCGTAGCGGCGGATCGTATGCTGGAAAAAGAACAGGTGAAGGATTTTCAAGCCCAAAGTTGAATGACCGAGTATCCAATCCTGGTGAAACTAGAGAGAGAAGAAGCCCAGGTGGTGGTTTTGGGAAAAAGAAATATTAATAATATCATTCAAAAACAGCCCAAAAGTTGTTTTATAAAATTAGAGATTAAATGGAAATAAGGAATATTGCAATCATAGCTCACGTTGACCATGGTAAAACTACCTTGGTTGATAAAATGATTGAAGCAGGTAATGTTGAAAACGAGAGAGAGCGTCTTACTGGAGATTTAATTATGGATAACAATGATTTGGAACGTGAAAGAGGAATCACGATCGTTTCAAAAAATGTATCTGTTCTTTACAAAGGCACAAAAATTAATATCATTGACACTCCCGGTCACGCAGACTTTGGGGGAGAAGTGGAACGAGTTTTAAATATGGCAGACGGTGTTTGCTTACTAGTTGACGCCTTTGAAGGCCCAATGCCACAAACTCGCTTTGTTCTTGGTAAAGCCCTTGCTCTTGGATTGAAACCTTTATTAGTGATAAACAAGGTTGACAAAGAAAATTGTACGCCAGATGAGGTGCATGAAAAAGTCTTTGATTTAATGTTTGAGTTGGATGCAACTGAAGAACAGCTTAACTTTCCTACAATATATGGTTCTGCAAAAAATGGTTGGATGTCGGAAGATTGGAAGCAACCTACGAATAATATTTCAGCACTTCTTGATACAATTTTAGAGTATTTTCCGCCAATTACTATTCAAGAAGGAAATACTCAAATGTTAATTACATCTTTGGACTATTCTTCTTACGTTGGTAGAATTGCTATTGGTCGCTTAACACGAGGAGAAATCAAAGAAAATCAGGCTATTCTTGTTTCTAAATCTGATGGCACTTTACAAAAGCACAGAATTAAAGAGATTTTTGTTTTTGAGGGAATTGAACGGAGAAAAGTTACGCATGTTCAAGCAGGAGATATTTGCGCTATTACTGGAATTGAAGGTTTTGAAATTGGAGATTCTATTTGTGATGCAGAAAATCCAGAACCTTTGCCAACAATTAAGATGGATGAGCCAACTATGAGTATGCTTTTTTCTATAAATGATTCTCCTTTCTTTGGAAAGGAAGGAAAATTTGTGACATCTCGACATATTTCAGATCGACTTCAAAAAGAATTAGAAAAAAATCTTGCACTGCGTGTTTCAGATACCGACAAAGCAGATAAATGGATGGTTTTTGGAAGAGGTGTTTTGCATTTATCAGTTTTAATTGAAACAATGCGTCGTGAAGGATATGAAATACAGGTTGGACAACCTCAAGTTATTATTAAAGAAGTTACGGGTGTTAAATGCGAACCAGTTGAAGAATTGACAATTGATTTGCCTGAAATTCATAGTGGAACTGCAGTTGAAGCTGTTACAAAACGAAAAGGGGAAATGAAAAACATGGTTCCAAAAGGTGAACGTATGATTATTACTTTTGAAATTCCTTCTCGTGGAATTATAGGGCTCCGGAATTATTTATTAACGCAAACTGCTGGTGAAGCAATTATGAACCATCGATTTATTGAATATCAACCTTATAAAGGTGAAATTTCTGGTCGACAAAATGGTTCTTTAATTTCTTTAGAGCAAGGAACATCAATACCTTTTTCTTTAAATAATCTTCAAGAACGCGGGAAATTCTTTATTTCACCAAATGAAAATATTTATGAAGGTCAAGTTATTGGAGAAAATTCTCGTGCTGGTGATTTATGTGTTAATGTAACAAAGACTAAGAAAATGTCGAATATGCGCTCCTCAGGTGCGGATGAAAAGGTTCGACTTGCTCCTCCAAAACTCTTTAGTCTAGAAGAGTGCTTGGAATACATTCAAGGTGATGAATATGTTGAAGTAACTCCTCAAAATCTACGTATTAGAAAAGTATTATTAAAGGAGACGGAGCGTAAAAGAGGAATTAAAATTTCATAAGTTTTTCTATTTTATTGTCTTTACTTTTTTCAAAGTACTACATATTGTAATAATTTTAGCTTTAAAACGTTAAATAACAAGTGAAAAAGCTTCTATTTTCTTTATTTATTTGTTTTAGTTGTCTTAAATTTTATGCACAACAGGCAAATAATTGGTCGCGCTCAGAACTTGGGTTTTCACTTGGAACGATGTATTATATTGGCGATTTAAATCAATTTAGACCATTTTATGAAACCAATTTAGCTGGTGGATTGATGTATCGTTTTAATTATCATTCTCGTTTAACTCTTCGTTTTAATTATACTTATGGTAGCTTGGATGCTGATGATAAAGATTCAAAGATTATCATTAATAAAAATAGAGATTTAAATTTTCATACAGACATTCACGAGCTTGTAGGAGGAATTGAGTTTCATTATTTGCCATTTCAATTGGGACATAAGCGCTATCCAGGAACTGCGTATATTTTAGCTCAATGCGGGGCTTTTTATATGAATCCTAAAATAAACTACAATAATCAAGAAATTGCACTTCAGCCTCTAGGAACTGAAGGACAAATGCGGGGTCAAAGGTATGATAAAGTACAATTTTGTATTCCCATTGGTTTGGGCGCAAAATTTTCTTTAGGTAAATCTGCTTCATTTAGTTTTGATGTGGCTATTCGCAAAACATTCACAGATTATATTGATGATGTTGGCGCTACTTATTATCCTAACACAAATCTTATACCCTCTTTAAATGGAACGCTTGCAGGTTCTATATCAAATCAAAGTATAGATGGAACGCGCTACGGCATTAGGGGGAATTCAAGAACAAGTGATTGGTATGTATATGCTGGTGCAAATCTCACATTTCGATTAGGAAAAGGAAATTTTTGTTGGGATTGGAAATAATATTTTAGATATTATAATTTGAACTTTTTAGAAAAGGCATCCCAATTCCAAATAAAGTTTACCATAATTTCATCCATTCTTTTTAGAAATAATGGATTTGGTGCTTGCATCCTTTTGAAATATTCATCTTGAAATTCATTCAATTTATATTTATAAAAAATGGCTTTTGACATACCATAAATCCAATTTTTCGAGGGATGGTTTACACGCGCAATAAAGCTTTGATATTCTTTTATTAATTTCTTGAAGCTGCTAACATCTATAGCATATAATTTCGAAAGTTTTTCAAAAATTATCTTTTCAACTCTTTCGGTTTGATCAGCTTCAAAATTACTTTCTAAATAAGAAAGATTTCCTACAATAACAATTAAGCCAAATTCACGATTATTATTTTTATTGATATTGGGAGAGCTAGAAAATGCTGTATCCTCATTAATTAATAGCGCTACTTCTTCAAAGCCTTTGTCTACACTATCAAATATAGCATTGATAAATATATTTGCTACTTGATTATCGGTTAATCTTCGCTTTATCAGTGTGCTAAACATTTCTATTGTTTATTTAAATGTATAATTACAAATTTAAGATACTACGTAATTGTATAGATTCTATATTTAAAATGGTTATTAACCAAGTTTTCAACAGAGATAGTAATACTAAATTGTTTACAACTCTATTTTTCTTTTTTCTAAACTAAACTTACCTTTGCGCAAAAATAAAATATGAAAGCAGTAATTTCTACAAACAAAGGACAAATGCATGTTGCATTATATGATATAGACGCACCAAAAACAGTTGCTAATTTTGTAAAATTAGCCGAATCAGGTTTTTACACTGGCCTTAAGTGGCACCGAGTGATTCCTGACTTTGTTATTCAAGGAGGTTGTCCGAATGGAACTGGTGCAGGTGGTCCGGGATATCAAATCGATTGCGAATTAGATGGTGAAAATCAATTTCATGATACCGGAGTATTATCAATGGCTCATGCTGGAAGAAATACGGGAGGTTCTCAATTTTTTGTTTGTCATTCCAGAAGGAATACGGCTCACTTGGATAGAAATCATACTTGTTTTGGAAAGGTAACCGAAGGATTGGATGTTTTAGATCAAATTCGTGAAGGTGATTCAATTGATTCAATTGAAATAATTAAAGAATAGAATTCATTGATTTTTCAATCAACACAAATTTTTTCTGCTTGAAAAAATCCGCTTTCAACATCGATGTCTATTCTTCCTAAATAAACACCACCCCATCCAACTTGATTAACTAAAACATCTTTGTTTTTTGAGTTTTTAAGAACAAGCGGTTTATCAAAAAATGTATGCGTATGACCTCCAAGAATTATATCAATATTTTGAGTCTCTGCTGCTAATTTTCTATCGGAATTGATGTTTTTATTTTCGTACTCAAATCCCAAATGTGAAAGGCAAATTACTAAATCACAGGATTTAGATTTTAATTCACTTGCTATTTTATTTGCCGTACTTATCGGATCTAAGTAGCGTGTATTACCACTTTTATCCATAGGAACTAAGCCTTTCAGAGCTATACCGATTCCAAAAACACCAATCTTTATTCCTGCTTTATGAAAAATATGATACGCTTTTGTTTTACCAGATAGAATTGTTTCTGAAAAATCATAGTTCGCACATAAAAACGGGAAATTAGCAAATTGTTGCGCATTTAAAAAGCCCTCTAAACCAATATCGAAATCATGGTTTCCCATTGTTGCAGCATCATATTCAAGAAGCGACATCAATTTCATTTCTAGCTCTCCGTTGAAAGTATTAAAGTAAGGTGTGCCTTGAAAAATATCTCCTGCATCCAATAGTAAAACATGCTCTTCTTCACTTCTTATTTTTTGGAGAATAGTGTGGCGTTTGGAAACACCTCCCATGTTAGGAAATTTAGAATGCTTGCTTGGGAAAGGCTCAATTGTTGAATGTGTATCATTTGTATGCAAAATCACAAGGCGTTTTTTTTTCTTTAGATTTTCTTGACTAAAAAGTGAAGGTGAAACAAGTAGAGTTCCTGTTCCTAAAACTATATTTTGGATAAAATTTCTTCTTTTCACACGCGCATTATTTTATTCTTACTTCTTCATTAAAAATTAAAGTATCTTGACTTTTTACTTCTTCAATAAATGCATTTCTAAGAAGTTTGCCATTCATTATTGCATTTGTTCTTTGTTCAAAAAAACTCATTTTATCTCCACCATTCATCAAATAATCTGAGGTAAGAACCCAGAAATGAGTTATTTTTTCATTGTTTCCATTTATTAGCAATTTTCCATTTTCTAATTTAGCATTTGCTATTGGTTCACCTCCAGATTGTCCTAAATATTTTTCAATCTCGGCAATAGAACTTATTGGAAGTTCAACCCAAACGATTGTGTTGTCGAAAGGCATTAATTTATAAATATCTCCTATGGAAACAGTTCCTTTGCCAATTGTAGAGCGCAAACCTCCAGTATTGAGTAAGCAAAAAATAGGCTGTGCTAATTTTATATTTTTTGTCTGGTTCGCAAAAATTGCATCTGCGCACCAATTCATAAGTGAGGAAGAAGGGCGTTGAATTTCAAAATTATCTTTTGAGAAACCAATTACTTGATTCATTTCTTTGTCAAGTGAATCTTTGTAGGGCTGAATCAGTTCGTCAATTTTTGACGAATTAGACACAGAAGAATCTATCGCTTGTTTTGGTGATAAGTGATGTATCATTAAATGGGAAGAGCAAGCGAAAAGACTTGCCCCCAAAAAACTCATTAAAATGAGTCTAATCATTATTCAATAACGATTGATCGTTGCGCTGTCCCAAATGGAGTTACTACCTTAACCAAGTAAGTTCCTGCATTTAATTTTGAAATATTTGCTTTCACAAGAGCTAGATTATTAACATCAGCAGATAATACAACTCTTCCTTGGAAATCAATTATTTGATAAGAAGATATAGTTGTAGCATCCACATGTAAATTTATTTCATCCTTGCTTGGATTTGGATAAGTAATAAATCCATTGTTTAATAATTCATTAATAGATGCCTCACACGCTAATGGTTCATAGGTCATATTTGAAAAATTAACAAAACATGCATAATCAATACTGTCAACAAATGGATTTCTATTATTTTGAAGAGAGTCAACAAAATCATTTCTTGCAATTTCCCAATTATCTGGCGGATCTTGAAAATGCCACTGCTTTAGTAAATATTGATTTTGATAACTTGGTAAAGCCCAGCTATTTCCGCTAATGGTTGTATAGCAAATTGCTTCGTACATCATTGCTCTTGCCGCATCTCCTTTGTGTTCGTCTCTTGGTTCGAAGACAGTCTGTCCATTTGCATCAGTTCCAAATTTAGATCCTAAATAAGTTGATGTTACATTTACAACAATACCTAATGCATTATTATTACGTACAATATTTACATCATTTAAATTCGTAGGGAATAAATGGTGATAATCGCTATATTCTGGTAAAAGTGTTGCAGGATTTGTAGGCATCCAACTATGACAATAAGTATGTTCTCTACTATAACCATTCGAGGCCCAATCAAAAGGTTCAGTATAAATCTTATTTTCACCGCTATAAACGCAGGTAACAACTCTTCTATCTAATGTTGTATCTCGCGCTTCAAATGAATAAATCATGGTATTGGCGTAATAGCTATAATATTGTACTTGATGAGGATTTACCAAAGCATGTAAATTATTCGCAAATGTGGAATTCCCTGTGTTTAAAGTACTATAATAAGATGCAGGAAGCATTGTGGCAGGAGTTGTACTATTTCCTAACAATGGAGCCGTTATATTGTAGTTCCTAAAATTATTGGGGCCATTATACGTATAAATAGCAAAATAATAAGTTGTTCCTGCGATAATATTATTTGGCGTAAAAGACGTTGAATTTCGGCTAAAAACAACCTGTGCATCACCAACTATATCTCCTCTTTGATAAACTGTTCCATCTACTGGAACTCCCGTTATTGGAGAACCTTTTTTTCTCAGAACAAGATAACCATCAACAGCTGCTGTTCCTGTAAACGAAGCATTTATTCTGTATGTTTTTACATTTGAGAAAACTAAATTAGAAGCTTGTGAACTTGGTTCTGTTGAAAGAGTACCTCCAACACCATTTAAATTTACGATATAAGAAGCTTCATCCGCATCATTACTTGCGATCGTTAAAACTGCAACCCTTGTTCCAGAAGCAGCTGGAGTGAAATTTAAAACTAGATTACCAGTTGAAGTAGCTAAAACACTTGAAGGAAAAGAAGCAACAGAAAAATCAGCTGCATTTGTTCCAGAAATTGTAGCTGAAGCAATATTCAATGTAGTTAAAGTACCAAGATTCTCAATCGTAAAGGTTGAAGGGGTCATCGATGCAACGGAAGAACTTGTAAAATAAGATCCACCAGAAACGATTGTTGTTGCTCCTTGTTTCACATTAATTTCTTGCTCAGGAGTTGCTGCGCCAATAGTTATATTTACATCGTCTACTCCGATATTTCCGGAAACTTTATTCGTATAGATAAAGCGAATAAATCTTGTTGTTGCTAATGGCACATCTGTAAACATTGCATAAGTTGCACTCGGCGGTGAAGTATGAGAATGCAAGGTTGTCCAAACAGTTCCTAAATTGGATTCTTCAACAGTAAAGGTTCCTCCTGCAAAACTATTTCCTGTAAGATAATAAGTTAAATTTCCAGCATTGCTATTAAAGTTAATAAGCAAGTAATCTCCTGTATTGTCAAATTTCATGGCTGGAGGTGTATTACCAGATGCAGCATAAAACATAGTTCCGGATTCACTCCAACCAGTTGGGAGATTTGTAGTTGTAAAACTCCAGCTTGTTGGTAAAACAGCTTGAGTATTCCCCATAAAACTTAGTAGAACTAATAATAGAGTAAAGGCGTTATTTTTTTTCATGTTATTTGTTTATTTATTAGAACCCAACTTTAAGTCCCATACTAAATCTTCTTCCCATTCCAACAAATACTGTTGAAGTAGCGCCATTAAAGTTAGCACCATTTTGAGCATCTGAAATATAAATGGTATTGGCAATATTCATCATTCCACCAGTAAAAGTAAAATTCATTTTTTCATAGGTGATATCGTAACCAAAATTAAGATCTAAAAGTCCATAGCTTGGCATTTTCCATGATTCTCTATTGATATTCTTACCTGTTAACGCAAGTGGATCAAAATTTGCAAAGTTTTTATCAAAATAGGTAAATCTTAATTTGACATATAGATTTTTAATGATTTCATAGCGAAGACTAGTTCCTAATTGCACCTGAGCAGCATCTCCAACATGCACATTGTCTGCACCAAAATAAAATGAAGTAACTATAATATTATCATTATCAACAATATTGACCAGGGTTGAATCTTTACTGCTTGTTATTGTTTTCCAATCTCCAAGAGACACCAAGCCTTCAAAATCAAGATTTGGTAAAATTTTATAAATAAAATCTAGTTCAATTCCCCTGTGAAGTGCATCTAATCCATTTATGTTGTATGAAAATGTTCCATCAGGGGTAACAACTGTTGGCGGTATTTGTGGCGGTTTGTTTCTCCATAAAGTGTAATACATATTTAAATTAGAAGAGAATCTTTTACTCTTGTGACCGTACCCCAATTCAAAAGAAGAAACTTCTTGGTTTTTTATTTGCAAGAATTCTTTGTTGTTATTATCAAATACAGCATTCATTTTTGGAGCAATACTTAAATATCCAAGGTTACAAAAAATATTTTCATGTGAATTGATATTGTAATTCATTCCAGCTTTTATCGTTGCTCCCGAAAACCATTTTTGATCAGTAGTTGCAAATCGTGCTTGAGTTGAATTATTGTTGTATGAAACACCATTATAAACTAGTGTATCACCATAACCAACGGCTTGAACCAATGTTGTATCTGAAAGCACAATATCTTTCTTCTTAAAGTAATCAGTTCTTTGATAACCAGTCATATTGAATGAGGAAGTTAAAAAAGAACTCCATTTGTCTTTCTTGTATTCAATTTGCCCAAAAAACCCTGCCCATTTCACAGTTGCATCGTTGTGATAAGCAATTTTATCTCCAACACGTTTCATATAATAAGATGAATTTCCTTCACCTACTGGTTGATTTTCATTATTAGCATCGATTGCATAGTCTCCACCAATCAAATCATAAACCGATTGGTAATGTGCTCCTTTGTAATACCGTGCATCAACTCCAAACATACTTGAAAGACTATTACTTAGCTTATAATTAAACGTTGACAATAGACCAAACCACTTATGATCGTTGTTTGCTGCACGTAAATAATTACTTGAAACATGCTCAGTTTCACTGGGGAAAGAATAATTTGTTTTATTCAGATCGTAAATCCCTTGAATATCATATAAGCCATTTGTCGTGTCCCTATCTGATAAAGTAGTTTTCATAGTTGTGCCACCACCTTTCCCAATTGAAAGATATGCTACAGTTGTGAGATTTATTTTTTCATTTGGATTGTATGAATGTGTAAGATTAAACTGCGGTTTATGAAAGAAATTGATTTTCTCATTAAAATCTTCACCATTTAACATCCCGTAATTGGGATTGTAGCGAATACCTCTTGCTCCTTGCGAAGTAGTTGTAAACTGGGAACTACTTACTAATGCTATTGAATCCAGTGATTGTTGGTAATTTATCCCAGATCTTTCAGCTAATCCTTTATCTATAACTGCTATTGGTAAACGAGTAGTTCTTTGACCATGTGATTGGGGAGCGCCATTCACTCCAAAGCTTAATAAATGTTTATCAAATTTCTTTTGAACTTTCATAAAATAAGAATAAGCATCGTCAAATGTTGCATCTGCATAACTTGTACCCCATTTTTTTGATCCTGCAATAGTTATTCCCCAGTTGCCCTTTAATAAGCCCGTATTATATCCAAATGCTGTTTTAAAAAGACCATAACCGTTGACTTCTTGTTTAATTGAAGTGCTCATTTTAGAATCTATTCCCTTGGTTACAATATTCATTGTTCCCCCAACAGAAACTATGGATAATTTAGAAGCTCCTAATCCTCTTTGCACTTGCATGTAGCGCGTAATATCTCCAATTCCATCCCAGTTACTCCAGTAAACTTGACCATTTTCCATGTCATTTACAGGAACACCATCTACTAAAACAGCAATATTTCGTTGGTCAAATCCACGAATTGACACACGAGCATCACCCACACCACCACCTTGTTCAGTAGCATACGCTCCTGGAGTAGAGTTAAGAACCATTGGTAAATCTCTTGTTCCTAATTCTTCAGCAATTTGCTTAGAACTTAAAGTTGAGAATGCAATAGGTGTTTCGCGTGCTTTTGCTATTTCTGCTTTTACAACAACCTCATCAATTAACTTTTCGATAGGTGATAGCGTTAGATCAATTTTTAAAGCGGTACTTCCTGCTTGAATAATTTTAATTAAGGTGTCATAGCCAATGTAGCTAACTTTTAGGTTATGAGAGGTGTTTGCAGCAACTGATAAGACATAATACCCATCAATATTTGTTTTTGTTATTAGCGTATTACCACAAACTATTCGAACACCAATAAGAGTTTCTTTGGTATACTTATCATAAACAGTTCCACTTAGTTGTATTTTTGTCTGCCCAAAAGAAACAGACAAAGCAAAAATAGAAAGAACAAGGAAAAATAATCTTCTCATATAAAATTACAGTTGCTAATCAAAGAAATGTAATAACTTATTTATTGAATAATGATGTTTGCTTGAGCAACGGAAGCATCTGAAAAATACAATCTAACAGAATAAATTCCTTTAGTTAGATGACTAGAATCAATGGTACTAAACTTCGTGTCGCTTGATTTTTTTTCACTTATAACAACTTGTCCCAAAATATTCACAACTTCAATAAATTCAATTGACTCAGAGCTTGAAATACTAAAAAGACCATCAGCTGATGGATTAGGATAGACAGCAAAAGAAACACTATTTGCTAAGTCACTTAATCCTGAAATGCAAGAACAAACATGCGTTCCAAGATTAGACCAAGTATTTTGCGGTAATGAATCCCATTGATTGGAAACAATAAATGAAGAAGGATTTGCACTTACTCCAATCTGAACAGATGCCTTACGAACTAAGGTATGATTTTCTGTCCAAACTGCTCCAACAGAACCATCATAAGGAAATTCATCACCCCATCCACTTGAAGAAGTCATAGAAGCATCACCTGTTTTCCCTAAAATATCAATCATTGTTGAACCATTAAACAATGCAATGGCATCGTTTCCATTCATATAAGTTGGTGCAGGATAAACACCATCTAATTGATCCGCCATTGCTTGTAAAATTGGGTCACAAGCTGGAGAATTAGACGCTGTCGTTATCTGTCCATTTGCAATAACAAAGGCAGAATTAGCAGCAATTGATCCTGATAAATTTAAAACACCACCACTAGCAGAAGTTCCAGATCCATTTGAAAAACGTTCAATACGATAACCTGATAAATCGATTGCAGAAGCTGTTGGATTGTATATTTCTAATGCTTTATTATTTCCTGAGCCTTCAACATATTCAGAAATAAATAATTGACTACAATTTTGAGCAAAAGAAAAAGTTGCCGCAAAAAATGATAATAATAGTAGATTTTTTTTCATAAGGGTTGATTTAGATTAATGAATAAACGATTAGAAGCTTTGTAAAAAAAAATAATTTTTAACGAGTAATTTCATTTTTTTTGAATGGTTTTAGCATAAAAATTGCCTCTAGGAGTTCACTCAAAAAATTATGAGACAAATTTAATTCTTTTTTTTTGCTTTGTGATTAATTTTTTGTTAACAATTCGAGAGATTTTAAGTCAATATTGTTTGAATTTGGCATTAAGTGAAAAAAAAAATCTTAATTTCGGCAAGTAAAACCACACTCATGAAAAATATTTTTTTTAGCGCCTTTTTCTTTCTATGTCTTACCAAAATTGTTGCTCAAGAGCTTTCAATTGAAAAAATATGGAAAAAATACGAATTTTCTTCAAAGGGAATTGCCGGTTTTAAATCCATGAACAATGGAACCCATTATACAAAACCAGGAAATGATTTATCCATTCTAAAATATGACATATTAGACGCTTCAGATCTTGGAAAGACACTGGTAGATTCTAAAAATTTAGTTTACAACTCAAACATGCTTGAGTACGATGATTATGAATTTAATTCTGATGAAACAAAAATTTTATTTTTAACTGCTACACAAGCAGTTTACCGAAGAAGTTTCACGGCTGAATATTTTTTATTTGACATTGCAACAAAAAAATTAGAAGCACTTGACGAAAAACATCATCCTCAGACCTTGGCGGAGTATTCTCCCGATGGAAAAATGGTTTCATATATTTATGAAAATGACTTATTTGTTAAAAATCTACAAACTGGAAAAATCACAAAATTAACATTGGATGGAAAGCGCAATAAGATAATTAATGGAACTACAGATTGGGTTTACGAAGAAGAATTTTCAATAACTAAAGCATATGCTTGGTCACCCGACAGTAAAACAATTGCGTTTTTGCGTTTTGATGAAAAAGCTGTTAAAGAATATTCATTGGAAACTTATGGAAACCTTTATCCTGATCATTACGAATATAAATATCCAAAAGCTGGCGAAGACAATAGTAAAGTTACAGCACATTTGGTGAATGTAAAATCGGGAAAAATTTCCAATTTACCAATGGTTTCATATGAATACATTCCACGTTTGAATTGGTCTTCAACTTCCAATCAGTTGATTTTGCAAACCATGAATCGTCATCAGAATGAATTGACGTATCATTTATGGGATTATTCAGGTTCGAAACCATCATACAAAGTAATCTTTGAGGAAAAATCTGATACTTATATCGATGTCGATGACAATTTATTAATTTTAAAGGATGGCCAAACCATTCTTAGAGCAAGTGAAGTAGATGGCTACAAGCACATTTACAAGTTGGGTTTTGATGGAAAAGCAACACAAATCACCAAAGGATCTTGGGATGTGATTGATTTTCTGGGAATAGATGAATCTAGCAATACCATTTATTATTCTTCAGCTGAAGTATCTTCAATACAAAAATCAATTTATTCCATTCAGCTTGATGGAACAAATAAAATAAATTTAACAAAGGAAGCAGGTTACAATGAGGCGGAATTTTTATCGGGCATGAAGTTCTTTATTCATACTTACTCAAATGGAAATACACCAGCTAAAATTTCACTTTGTAAAAATGATGGCTCTCTTGTTCGTGTTTTGCAAGACAATAAAGAGCTAAAGGATCGCTTGAAAAATTACAACTTAAGCAAAAAAGAATTTTTAAAAATAAATGCAAATGGTATTTCTCTAAACGCTTGGATGATTAAACCACCAAATTTTGATCCGAGTAAAAAATACCCCATTTATTTTAATGTTTATGGCGGGCCAGGGCACAATGAAGTCCTTGATTCATGGGATGGTTCAGATTTTATGTACCATCAGTTATTGGCACAAAAAGGATACATTGTTTTTTCGGTAGATCCAAGAGGCACAATGTATCAAGGAACGAAATTTAAAAAATCTACTTATTTAGAATTAGGAAAACTTGAAATAGAAGATATTATTAATTCAGCAAAGGAATTGACAAAATTGCCTTATGTTGATGGAAATAGAATTGGAATTATGGGGTGGAGTTATGGTGGATTTATGGCTTCTTTAGCAATCACAAAAGGGGCTGATGTTTTTAAAATGGCAATAGCAGTTGCACCTGTTACAAATTGGCGTTATTATGATAATATCTATACAGAGCGTTTTATGCGAACTCCAGCAGAAAATGAAGCAGGTTATGATGGAAATTCACCGATTAATTTTGTTGATAAAATGAAAGGAAAATTCTTTTTAATTCATGGGTCCGCGGACGATAATGTTCACTACCAAAATTCTATGGAAATGATTAATGCTATGGTAAAAGCAAATAAACAATTTGATTTATTTATATATCCAGATCGAAATCATGGAATTTATGGTGGAAATACACGTAATCACTTGTTTACAATGATGTTTGATTACGTTCTAAAGAATTTATAAGCCCGAACTCAGATTATTTTTAATTTTTTAATAAATTATTCATATTCTGTGATAATTTTTATTAGAAAAGTTTCGTAATTTTATAGACAAATTATTTTTTCTAAAATTACACATATTTACACATGTCCGAAATTGCAAAAATAGAGCTCGATGGTAAGGTTTATGAATTACCTGTCATTGAAGGTTCTGAAAATGAAAAAGCCATAGATATCTCCAAACTGCGAGAATTAACTGGTTACATTACCTTAGATACTGGTTACAAGAATACAGGAGCTACAAAAAGTGCTATTACATTTTTAGACGGCGAACTAGGGATTTTGCATTACAGAGGGTATTCTATAGAGGAATTAGCAGAGAAAGCGTCTTTTATGGAAGTTTCACACCTTCTTATCTATGGAGAATTGCCAACTCAAACTGAATTAACAAACTTTGAAACAAATATCAAAAAGCACACCTTAGTTCACGAGGACATGAAGCGGTTTTTTGAGGCATTTCCTGCTCAAGCTCATCCAATGGGTGTTTTATCATCTATGGTTTCTTCGTTGGCTACATTTTATCCAGAATCACTCGACCCAAATAGAAGTGCAGAAGCTAAAAACTTAACAATTCAACGCATATTAGCAAAATTACCAACTTTATCGGCATGGTCTTACAAAAACTCAATAAGACACAAGGTCATGTATCCAAGAAATAATTACAATTATTGTGAGAATTTCCTTCACATGATGTTTGCTATGCCTACTGAAGATTATCATATAGATCCAATTATTGTGAGTGCAGTAAATAAATTGTTTATTCTTCATGCTGATCACGAGCAAAATTGTTCTACTTCAACCGTTCGAATTGTTGGTTCGTCTCAAGCAAATTTATATTCGACAGTTTCTGCTGGTATTTCTGCGCTTTGGGGACCATTACATGGAGGAGCAAATCAAGAAGTAATTGAAATGCTAGAACAAATCCATAAAGATGGTGGAAATGTAGATAAATGGATATTAAAGGCAAAAGATAAAGAAGATCCTTTTAGATTAATGGGATTTGGTCATAGAGTTTATAAAAACTTCGATCCAAGGGCTAATATAATAAAGAAAACATGTGATGAGGTTTTAGAAAAATTAGGCATTAGTGATCCATTATTGGAAATTGCTAAAAAACTAGAAAAAGTTGCCTTGGAAGATGAGTATTTTAAATCTCGGAATCTGTACCCAAATGTTGATTTCTATTCTGGAATAATCTACAAAGCAATTGGGATTCCTACCGAAATGTTTACAGTAATGTTTGCACTTGGCAGACTTCCTGGATGGATTGCTCAATGGAAAGAAATGACTGAAAATAAAGAACCTATTGGTCGACCAAGACAAGTATACATTGGTAAAACTTCCAGAGAATACGTTCCTTTGTCAAAAAGATAAATTACTGCTCACAAATTTAATGTAAAGCTATTCCTCGGAATAGCTTTCTTCATTTTTAGACTTTTTGGAACCTTCATAAATCTCAAATTTCCTAAAACTGCATTCTAAATTATTTCTAATTTATTATTATTGTAACGTTTATCATCGAGTTCGTTTCTTCAGTATGAGAACAATAATAAAAAGCTGCAGCATTTTTACTTTATTTCTTTTTCTGAATTCCATTAGTCTGGCCCAAGAAATAAATGCAAATCAAATTACGATTGAGTGTGGGAATAATTACTTCTCAAATACTGAAACTTCTCAGCCACCTCTAATTGTGAGAGGTAGATGGTGTGGCGATTCATACTTCTGGTCAATGATTAGTATTGGAGATACTTTAGCAGAATTAGGGTTTTTAGATAATGAATTATTCACAGGTAAAGCATTAGCTTTTGATTCCTTAGATAATATACTTGCTAGATATATTTTTGAAAATGGATTTCTTCAAAGAATAGAGCAATATTTTGTTAATGATAGCAATAGCGAATTGAATAATTTGCATCTTCTTATTAATATGAAGAATGGAATTCCACATGGTGTTCAAAGATATTACAGTTGGTATGGAGAATTACAAATAGAAAAATCATTTCAAGAAGGAATTCTAAATGGACCTTTTTATTGGAAAAAAGAAAGATCAGATTCTGGTTTAGAGCCATGTGTTGAAACTGGTATTTACCGCATGGGGGAATATGAACAAACAAGCGAACCTTGTAAGTGGGATGAATAAAAAGATAAATTCCCACTTATAGATTTAATAGAATGCTATTCCTCGGAGTAGCTTTCCTCATTTTTAGCCTTTTTAGAGCCACCGTAAATCTCAAATTTTCTAAAGCTACATTCTAAATCGCCATTAAAGACTTTGGTCTTTTTCGTTGGTTTTAAGCCAATACTTTTCAATCCCTCCTCACTTGAAGAAATAATCCATGCTTCAGAATTTGTCATTGAATGTTTCATCCAAGTCCCTAAAGTATCATATAATTCAGGAATATCTGTTTCCATTCGTTCACCATAAGGTGGATTAGTTAGAATAAAGAGCTTTTCTTCTGTTTTTGTAACTTGATCAAAGGGAAGCACAGAAGTTTTTACAAAGCGTCCAAAACTCATGCTGCGAAGATTTCTTCTCGTTTTTAGAATCATTTCATCTGAAATATCTGAGCCAATAATTTCACAGGGCAAAGACCTAACAATACGAGGAGCGCTTCCATAAATCTCATTCCAAAGCTTTTCATCGTAATTATTTAAATTTTTGAATGCGTAATGCTGTCTTTCAATATTTGATGGTATTCCAGTTGCTAAAAAAGCAGCTTCTATTAATATTGTCCCAGACCCACAAAATGGATCCATGAATGTTGTTGTCCTATCCCATCCTGATTGGCGAATGAGACTTGCTGCAACAACTTCATTTAGAGGTGCTTCGCCAACTTCTTCACGGTAGCCACGTTGAAAAAGTGGAAGTCCACTAGTATTTACAGAAATTGTAACCTCATTTTCTTTTATATACAAGTCAAAAAGAACTTGAGGCTTTTTAAGATCAATATTTGGACGTTCGTTTTGTATTTCTCTAAAACAATCCACAATTGCATCCTTAAGAACTAAAAATGGATAGTGCGTATTCTTAAAAAGAGTCGAAAAAACTGCGCCTTTAATAGCAAATGTCTTGTTTGCAGAAAAAATCTCATTCCAATAAATACCAGCTGCTTTTTTATATAAGTCATCTTCAGATTTTATAAAGAAATGTTCTATTTCTACTAATATAGAAATTGCACAGCGAATATATAGATTGAGAAAATAAACGTCTTCCCATGAGCCATTTATTCTTACAGCGCGATTTAAAAATTCTATTTTATCGTAACCCAATTCAATTAGTTCCTCTCCTAATGTTTGTTCAAATCCAAAAAAACATTTTAGTGTTATTTTGAGTTCACTTTCGCTTGTCGTTTCTTTTGATTTCATTTTAAATTTTTATACTCTAACTTTGTACAAAATAACAAAATTGCCAAGACTCATCTACCTGTTATCCCCATTATTTATCATCATTACATTCTTTACAAGTGCTCAGCAGCGCGTTGGATTAGTATTAAGTGGTGGTGGCGCTTCTGGAATTGCTCATGTTGGAGTTCTTAAGGCACTAGAGGAAAGAGGCATTCCTATAGATTTTATTGCAGGAAGTTCGTCTGGCGCTTTAGTTGGAAGTTTGTATGCATGCGGTTATTCTCCGGAAGAAATTGAAGCATTTGTATTAAGTCAAGAATTTAAATATATGACTTCAGGTGTTTTAGATGCAAAACATCACTTTTTATACCGCCAAGAAGACGCAAATGCTAGCACCTTTAATTTTTCAATTTCACGAGATAGTATTTTACGAAAATCAATTCCATTGAGTATCATTACTCCTATTTTGATGGATTTTGAAATGCTGCGTTCTTTGGGAATTACCAGTGCAGCTTACAAGGAAGATTTTGATTCCCTTTTTGTACCATTTCGTTCTGTTGCATCGGATATTTTAAATAAAAAAAGTGTTGTTTTTCGATCTGGTAATTTGAATGAAGCAATCAGAGCATCCATTACTTATCCTTTGTATATTAATCCTATAAAAATTGATGGGAAAATATACTTTGATGGTGGTTTATACAATAATTTTCCTCTTGATGTTATGTACAATGAATTCAACCCCGATTTTATTATTGGAAGTAATGTAACAAATAATTCAAGTGTTGTAGACGAACAAGATTTTATTGGCTTATTAAATACGATGATGACCATACCAACAAAGTATGAGATGCCCTGCAAAAATGGAATTGTAATTAGGCCAAATACCAAAGTAGAAACCTTTGATTTTAATAATATTAAACAAGCAATTGACGATGGTTATAATTCAACATTATTGTATTTGGACTCAATAGAATTATTTGTAGAAAATAAAGTCCCTAAAGAGCTTGTAAATAAAAGAAGGGCATTATTTAGATCTTCTATACCACCATTGAGAATTTCAGAGATAAAATCAAGAAATGAAAATAATTCTGAGTTAAATTTTGTTAAAAAATCAATTATTAGAGAAAAAAAGAATGAAGTCTTATCAGAATTAAGCTTCGAAAAACGATTTTTTAGACTCTATGAAGCTCCACAAATTGATTATATTTTTCCAACTCTAAAATTAAAAAGTGATTCAAGCTATGCGTTAAATTTAAACCTAAAAAAAGCACGTAATTTTAAATTTGATATTGGTGGTCATGTTTCTTCGCGCGCAGTAAACATGGCTTATGTTGGAATAACATATAGAAGTATTAATAGTGTTGCATCGAGTATACATGCTGAATCCTATTTTGGTAAATTTTATAGCTCAGCAAAAGCTGATATTAGTATTGACATTCCTGCGATTTTACCCGCTACTTTTTCGCCCTATTTCGTTTTAAATCGCTGGGATTATTTTAGAAGTTTCTCTACTTTCTTTGAAGAGGTTCAACCATCATTTTTAATTCAAAATGAGATTTATTATGGCCTTAAAATAAAACATTCTGTTACAAATAGTATAAAATCTACTTTTGATGCAAGATTTTTTAGGCTCGAGGATTCATACTATCAATCGACTAATTTTACAAATATTGATACAGCAGATATCACAATTTTTAGAGGTTTTTCTGCAAGTTGGGAGCTTAAAAAAAGCACATTAAATCGGAAACAATTTGCTAATAGAGGTAATTTATTTTTGTTTAAGGTTAGATTAGTCGATGGTTATGAAAGATCATATGCAGGATCTACTTCTTTTTACGATAGTATTTTTAATATAAATCACCATTGGATAAATTTAAATACTGAATACCAAAATTATTTTAGCTTTAAAAAAGTCCTTCATATTGGAATTCATTTAAGGGGGCAATTAAATTCTCAATCACTATTTTCAAATTATACTGCTACTTTATTATCATTGCCAACTTTTTCTCCATTGGTAGATGCAGAAACTTATTTTTTATCGGAGTACCGTTCTCATCAGCATTTTGGTGGTGGACTTAATCTAGTTTTTACCCTTAAAAAGAATATTGATTTTCGAATAGACGCCTATTTTTATCAACCGATTATTTTATTACAAGAAAATGAAAATGGTTCGAGTCAATTTACAAAGCCTCTTAAAGGAAATACTTTTATGGGTTCTAGTTCATTCGTTTTTCAAACGCCAATTGGACCGCTAAGGGCAACTTTAAATTATTTCCCAAAACAAGATAAACCTTTTCAATTTCAGGTCAGCTACGGCTATGTATTATTTAATGAGCGAGCAATTCGTTAAATTAATCCTCTTGATCTCAATAACTCATCAAGCGATTCTATGTCAGTGTAAAGAACATCTCGTGGTTTACTTCCTTGAAAAGTACCAATTATTCCCATAGCTTCTAATTGATCTACAATTCTTCCAGCACGGTTGTAACCTAACTTTAATTTCCTTTGAAGCAAGCTTGCCGAACCTTGTTGATTTATAACAATAATTCTTGCAGAATCGACAAACATAGAATCGATTTCATTCATGTCTACTTCTCCAATATTTTCTCCACCTTCGGCAATGTATTCAGGTAGTATTAGTGCTTCAGGAAATGCCCGCTGCTCTCCAATAAAACTGCAAATATCTTCAACTTCTGCTGTGTCTACAAAACCACATTGAAGTCGAATAATATCTGAACCAGTTGAAATAAGCATATCTCCTCTTCCAATTAATTGGTCGGCACCTGATGCGTCAAGAATTGTTCTAGAATCTATTTTAGACAATACCCTAAATGCAATTCTAGCAGGGAAATTAGCTTTTATCATCCCTGTAATTACATTAACAGAAGGTCTTTGAGTTGCTACAATTAAATGTATTCCAATCGCTCTGGCTAACTGTGCAATTCTAGCTATTGGATGTTCTATTTCTTTGCCAGCAGTCATTATTAAATCTGCAAATTCGTCAATTAGAACAACTATGTATGGCATAAAATAATGACCTTTTTCAGGATTTAATCTACGAGATATGAACTTAGCATTATATTCTTTAATGGTTCTAACTCCAGCATCCTTAAGTAATTCGTAGCGATTATCCATTTCTACACACAAAGAGTTTAAGGTATTCACTACTTTCGATGTATCTGTAATAATTGCATCTTCTTCTCCAGGTAATTTTGCTAAGAAGTGGCGCTCTATTTTGTTATAGAGCGTTAATTCTACTTTTTTAGGATCAACTAAGACAAATTTTACTTGTGCAGGATGTTTTTTATATAAAATAGAAACTAAAATAGCATTTAATCCAACTGATTTTCCTTGTCCCGTAGAACCTGCAACTAATAAATGTGGCATTTTTGTTAAGTCGAATACATAAGTTTCATTGGTAATTGTTCTACCTAAAACAACGGGTAATTCACCGTCAAAATTTTGAAATTTATCAGAAGAAATAAGGGAGTGCATGCTAACCATTTCAGGATTTGAGTTTGGCACTTCTATTCCAATAGTTCCTTTTCCTGGAATAGGTGCAATTATTCTAATTCCAAGTGCGCTTAGACTCAAGGCGATATCGTCTTCTAGATTTTTTATTTTTGAAATCCGTACTCCTGGCGCTGGGACAATTTCATACAAGGTAACAGTTGGACCAACAGTAGCTTTGATTTTTGCTATGTCAATTTTGTAATGTGAAAGCGTTTGTACAATTTTATTTTTATTAGATTCAAGTTCTTCTTTGTTAATCGAAATGTCCTTATTCCCAAAATCTCTAAGTAAATCAATAGGAGGTAAAATATACCCATCTAAGTCTTTTTTTGGATCATACTCACCAAATTCTGCTACTAACCCAGCTGCCAAAACATCTTCCTCTCCATGTTTACTCATTACTTTTTCAGTAATTGAATCACTTTTTATTGGTTTTTCATTTGGTTCCTGGCCTATCTCAATTTCAAAATCATCATCTTCCTTTATTGTAACAATTAATTCACTTTCATCAAATTCAGCATCATCTTCATCTGAAAAATCAACAGTTTCTGAGACGGCATCTTTTTTTATCTGATCTTCTTTTATCGTGTTAACGACTAAAATATCTTCAAACTCATTTGTGTTTTTCTGTTCTTCAGTCTCTATATAAGAATCATTGCTTTTATCGTTTTTAAAATAGGAAAATAAAGCAGCAAAATTTGGATTAAATTGAATTGCAGTTAAAACATAAAACGACATGATAAGTAATGAAATAGTTCCTATTTTCCCTATTGTTAAAATCATCCATTCGTTCAAATAAAATCCAAAAGTACCTCCTAGATAATTTACTGAATAAGAGAAATAACCTAAAAAAATTGATGTCCAAATCATATATGTTAAACCAATAGTAAATGCCCTTCCAATGTTCAGAATACTTTTTCCAAATAGAATTTTTATACCTGAAATAAAAAGCAGGAAACAAAGAATAAAAGAAGAAATTCCAAAGAGTCGATAGATTAAGAGGTGGGATGTCCAAGCGCCAAATTTTCCTAACCAATTTTCAACTGGTTCTTGAGAAGAATTAAAAAGTAATTCAAATAATGATCGATTTAAGACTTTATCTTGGTCTAGAGTCCATGTAAATAAATAAGAAATACAAGCTAAAAAAAGATAAAGTGACAAGAGGGTAAAAGTTGAACCCAGAATAATTTTAAATTTTGACCAATCAATTATTCTTTTTTCAGCGGTTTTTTTAGTTGACTTTTCTTCAGCTTCAACATTTCCAGCTCTGGATTTATTTTCTTTTCCTGATTTAGATGGTTTTTCAACTAGTTTATCAGGAGTGTTTGGTATAAAATGGTTCTCTTCCATGCTGAATAAAGTATATTTAACGAAGATATGAGTATAAGTAACAAGAGCAGCTCGATTACTGATGAAGTATAAACAATTTATTGTTAGCAGGGATTTTTAAATTACCTGTTTCTACCTTAATTTTTGTTTTCTTCCACTGTTGACTTTGAGAATTCATTTGTGAACTCTTCAAAACTTACAATTTTATATCCTTTTGGAATAATAAATAGGTCTAATGGAGGGCTGTTTTTTTTAAGTTCCTTGAGTGTATATTTGAACAAGCCATCTTCGGTTGGCAGATAAAAAAGAAGTGGAAGTCCAGGTAGATTTTTATAAACGTTTGCATATTTGGCAGAGATGCTTTCAGTATAATAAAAAGTTAGTGCTTTAGAGATTTTATTATGCTTAAGACTTAGTTTTTTTACAGGTATGCCTGCAATTTTTCGCATTCCTTTTTTTCTTTTAAATGTATAATTTTCGCTCGAATCAATGCTTAAATGTTCATTTGTGCGAACTGCATAATTTTGTTCGGGAGTTTCCAGTAAGATGAAGGATCTATTTAGTCTTAAATGTTTGATAAGTTCCTGCTTTCCCGAATTAGAACTAAAATTCACGATTTTTAATAGTGAGTCTTTTGCATAAATTATCATTAATGAACGAATTGTATCTTTTATATCTACACGTTCAATTTCATAGGTTAATTCTCCAGAAAAAACGTCATTTTTTTGTGAAAATCCATATTGATAACTAAAAAAAGTAACTAAAAATAGATATAAATATTTCATTTGTTTTTTTTGCTATTGGTGAAAATACAAAACATAAAATTAATTTATTTCTTTCTATTATAAATTAACGATTAAAACTATTTTTTGCGTTTTCTCTTGACATATAACTAAAGTATTACTATTTTTGTGCACGGAGAATTGGCAGAGTGGTCGATTGCGGCAGTCTTGAAAACTGTTGTACCGAGAGGTACCGTAGGTTCGAATCCTACATTCTCCGCTTTTCTATACCTTCTTTTTACTTCTTGTCCTTGAGCCGCTTCCATCGTATAAAACTTATAGTTATTAGTATTAATTATTTAGGTAATTTATCTAGTACTTAGTTTTTAATAGTCGAAAAGGAACCGCTTTCAATAATTGCATTTACTAGCTATAATCTCTGAAAACAGGAATTTACACTATTTTAATAAAGATAGACTACCAACTAAAGTTTTCACCTCTTTACTTGAACTTTCACTGTAGCTTAAAAAATAAGAATATATCCCATCTAATGCTCTGCTCTGACCATAATTACCATCCCAATATGCAGAAACATCATGACTCTCAAAAACTAACTCTCCCCATCGATTGTAAATCCAAAATCCAAAATTTGATGGATCTACAAGACCAGAAAATATAGGCTGAAAGACATTATTGCACTCGTCTCCATCGGGCGTGAAAGTATTCGGAATATACACCATAAAATCATTCATTATTTGAATACTATTGAAAGTAGAATTTATACATCCAAATGAAGATTCTACTACTAGAGTGACCAATTGAAATCCTTCAGAAAATGGAAATGTATAATCAAATTCAGTTTGATTTTGAATAAAACTAATCCCTTCTATTGTCCAAGTATTAGAAATCCCACCAATAGAAGTATTCACTATATGTCCTATGGGATCTCCTATTGAAATAGTGGAAGGACTAAAATAAAAATTTGCTGTGGGATTAGGATAAACTGTTACTATTACATTTTCGGGTTGTGAAGCACATCCGTTTTGATTTGTCCCAATAACTTGGTAAGTGGAGGAAGTAGTTGGAAATACTATTAAACTTCCATTTATTTCTTGAGGAAGAGTAGGTGACCATTGGTAACTAAGAGCTCCTGATGGAGTTAAAGTAGCTGATTCACCCTCACAAATTGATTCATCATTTATACTAATGACAGGCAGGGCCATGGAAGAAAGGCTCAAGTAAATAATAGAATCGCAGCCATTACTATTTTGTAAGGTATCGGTATAATTTCCTGCAGCAGAAAGAATAAGACCGTTAAAATTATAACTTGAATTAATACAAAAAGAGTCGCTGACATTACTATTTGTTATTGGTAGTTCAGATATAATAATGACATCACTATCCGAACAGCCGTTAATATCATAAACATCAACATTAAATATACCAGCTACATAAGTTGTAATTGCTGAAGAAACAGCACCATTTGACCAAACTTGGCTACTAAAATTTCCATTTACTTGAATAACTAAAGAATCTCCTTGACAAAAGGATAAATCAGGACCTAGATTAACTGAAATTGAATTTAATGCTACTACGATAGAATCCCTGGCAAAACCACAATCACTGGGAACCTCAACCCAATAAACGCCTGGAGTACTCACTTGAATATTGGAGGTGTTAGCTCCGTTACTCCATAAATAACTTGGGAAAATTGTGTCTAATGTTAATGCGATACTTTGTCCAGGACAAATAGCGGTATCTACTCCAAGATTAGGACTGGGGCCAGCAATAGGAAGTTGATAATTGTATAGTACTTGTCCATTTGTCCCTGGAGTTGCTCCATGACTAGTTCCCGCACAAGCCGGGCCGGTATGAAGTACCATTCCAGAATTACCACCTGAAATTTGCGTTAGAATATTTGCTGGAGCACTTGGAGAAGAAAAAGTAACAGTCCCACCGCCACCACCGCCGCCAGGTCCATGGCAGGCAGCAACCCATAAAGTACTAAAAATATCACCGCCATTTCCACCTTTTACGTCAATATTTAGCGGTGAAGAAACTGTATTGGAGATGAGATAAACACAACCACCTGCACCACCACCACCAGCACCTTCTGAATCCGAATTACCTATTACATTTGCCCCACTTGCATTGATAATGTTATTATTTCCATTGATGAGTGGAGAAATCAAAAATACCATACCTCCACCATTGCTTCCCTCTGTTGCCGTCAAGCCATTATCGCGATATCCACCGCCTCCGCCGCCACCTAAAAATGCTTTATAATTAGAATAATTCAATCCAAAACCACCTACTCCAAAAGAAGCATCTAATTGGCAGCTTCCATACCATTCATTTCCACCTCTTCCACCAGAACCACCATTTCCACCTCCGCCTGCTCCCGGATTTCCAGTATTTGAACCACCTCCACCATTTGCTAAAGGTGCTCGATTTCCATCTTGCCCTAATGGAGCAGCAGCTATTCCTTCCCCTTTTTTTCCAGCATTATTTGATGGATTGGCCCAATTCATATCACCACAATTAAAAAAACCTGTTGTGAAAGTACCTCCAACAAAACCAGCACCAGAAACATTTATGTCGGAGTTAAACGTTATACTTCCAGTCGCTTTAATGGCTACAATTCCACCTGTGGTGCCATTCCAAGGTTGACTAGTTACTGTTCCTGAAATAGTAACATTGTTATATACCGCTACTTTTACCAATTGAACAAAACCACTAACTGTATATGATTTACATAGATTAGACTCAAATGTCAAGGTATTTCCAACTTTTGAAAGAATCGTTGCAAATTCAAAATTTCCAGCGTTATTTAGGTTGGTAATGGTCCCGAATGCTTGAACATTACCCGTAGTGATTGTGGCGCCTTTCATCTGAATTAAAAGCACATAATCGCCAACATTAAAAGAAGATGCGTTAGAGACAGTTACTGAATTAATGGAGACATTAGTAACGCTGGTATAAGAATTGACAGTACCAGAAATGGTTTGTGCATTAGTTTGTTGAGCAAAAAAGTAAGAGAATAAATAAAAAAAAATAATTACGATAAAACGAGAGTTCGTTAACATAAATATTGAAATTAAAACATTTTTAAAGTCGTGTTTTTTTATTTGTTATTTTTCATTGAAAACTTCAATAGAAAACGCATAGCTTTCCATAATTTGATTTACAAGCATTTTTTTACACGCTACATCGACTTTTTCAGATGCTTCAGCCTCAGATTTAGCATCTATAAATAGACGAATATGTTTGCCAATACGTACACCATTAATTTCTGGTAGACCAATATTTTTCATAGTATTAGATACAGCTTTTCCTTGAGGATCTAACAATGCGTCGTGCGGCATTACATCTATTTCAGCTTTAAACTTCATGTTTCTTTAATTGATAATTTTCGATAAGTGATAAAAGTAAATACAAAAATACAATAATGAGAATTGCCCAAATCCAAAAAAGAGGAATAATTATCAACGAACTTCCAACAAGAATATAGCGGAATTTATTTTCATTCCAAGTCCATGTTTTAAATTTGAGAGAAATTAAAGGGATGTCTGTAACCATTAATACTGAAAATAATACTGTAATTACTGACAAAGTATAACAATCAAAAAGTAGTAATATCCAATTTTCTTGATGTTCCCATTGATTTAAATTAAAGGAAAAATACAGCGGAAAAAAAAGAAAAAATATCGTGTTTAAAGGAGTTGGAACTCCCCGAAAACGATCACTTTGGCGCTTGTCTAAGTTAAATTTTGCTAATCGAAACATTGCAAGAAAAGGAATTATTAATGCAGTGAATGGTAAGTATTTTATTGAAGCATTAAAATCATTTGGTACTCCATAAATTAATGCTTGAATCCAATCCCATATTTGTATGAAAGCATAATAACTTAATTCTGTATTTTGAAAACTTGTTCCAGATTCTTTAGACAGCAAAGCACTGAAATCGATTCCGATAACGATCATTACTAACATAATAATTCCTGGAGCGATTCCAAAAGTAACCATATCAGCAAGCGAATCTAATTGTTTTCCAAGTTCTCCTTGAAGGTTCATTTTTCGAGCAATGAAGCCATCAAGAAAATCAAAAATTAAAGCAGCTAATATAAATAAGGGAGCAAGATCTATTCTTCCGAATAAGGCCAAAATAATTGAGACAAAACCACAAAGCATATTTGCAGCAGTGAATAAATTTGGAATATTGAACATCCTGAACATCCTCTCGTATTAATTTAATTTAGTTAAAGATTATGTAAATATTCTTTGACTATTTTTATACTACTATTCTGCAAAGAACACAATTTTTTAGCAAAGAAGGTGTTATTGAATATAAAAAATCTTTTTATGCGTATTTTTTTAGGTTTTCTTTTTTCTTTGGTAACAAGTTCTATCAGTTTTTCACAAACTTCGGCTCCTAAATATTCGAATGAATTTATGTCTCTAGGAGTTGGGGCAGCATCTTTAGGTTTCGGTTCTGCAGTTGTTGCTTCTTCAAATGATGTAAATTCAATTTATTGGAATCCAGCGGGCTTAACGAATGTAGATAAATTTTTGGAGGTTTCCTTCATGCATTCTGAATACTTTGCAGGAATTGCAAAATACGATTATTTGGGTTTTGCTCATTCAATTAACGCAAAAAGCTCAATTGGTTTTGCAGTGCTTCGCTTCGGTGTAGATGATATTCCAAATACTACTCAGCTTATAGATAACAATGGCGTAATTAACTATGATAACATTACAAAATTCTCAGCAGGTGATTATGCTTTTCTGTTTTCTTATGCTCGAAAGTTAAAAACTCCAGGATTAAGCATTGGAGGTACTGCAAAAGTTATTTACCGTAAAATTGGTGACTTTGCAAAAAGTTGGGGTTTTGGTTTGGATGCAGGCTTACAATATCAGCGACCAGAAAATTGGCGTTTTGGACTTATGGCAAGAGATGTTTCTACAACATTTAATGCATGGGTGTTTGACATAAATCAGCAAACAACAGCTGTTTTTTTAAGTACGGGAAATGCTTTACCGAAAGATGGTATTGAATTAACACTTCCGCGTTTCATACTTGCAAGTGCATGTAAATTTGATATTGGTAAAAAAGGAATTAATATCGGTGGGGAATTGGATATTGACCTAACAACTGATGGACAAAGAAATACTTTGATTCAATCAAATTCTATTTCAATAGACCCACATTTTGGAATTGCTGTCGGCTATAAAACACTTTTTTCTGTTCGTGGAGGTATTTCAAATATTCAAAAATTCAGTAATATTGATGAAACTTCTTATTGGGGTTTTCAACCAAACATCGGGCTTGGAATTGGTATTAAGGGTTTTAATTTAGATTATGCTTTTACAAGACTAGGAGCAGCAGATGGGGGATACTACACGCATATTTTTTCCATAAACATGAAACTTTCAAAACCTGTAAAATAGTTTAGAAAAACTTACAGCTGAAAACGGCTGTATCATCTACAAAATTCAATTCGCCTCTCCAATCGTCTAATTTTGAAAATAAAATATTATTCATGTCTTCCATTTTTAAAGTAGAATATGCCTTTACGTTGTCAATTAAACGATTAACTCCAAAGTGTTCCCCATCTTTATTTTCTAATTCTACAACTCCGTCTGTATAGAGAACAAAGGTAGTATTTGGACTTAAGGTTAATTTTCCAACATTTACGTAAGGTAATTCATCTAGCATTCCAAGTCCGATGCAACCTTCATTTAAAGCTGTAATTTTTCTTCCATGGAGTAAAAATGGTTGATTATGTCCGGCATTTACGTATTTCATTTTTCTAGTATGCGCATTGTAGTGTGCTATGAAAAAAGTTATGAATTTTTCTCCTTTTGTACTTTTCATTACTTTTTTATTGAGTTCTTCCATCAAAAAAGTCATTTCAAAGCGCTGGTATTTAAAAAGTGTTCTTATAGTTGCTTGAAAGTTTGCCATTAGCAAAGCTGCACTAATTCCTTTACCTGAAACATCCGCAATACAAATAATATATTCTTCATCTCCTAAAGGAATAAAGTCATAATAATCGCCACCAATTGCGTGACGAGGAATATAACGTGCAGATAAATCCATTTTCCGATTAGAGGGTAATTCTGATGGAAAGAGTAGTTTCTGCATTTCAGAAGCAACTTCTAAATCTTTTGAAATTCGTTCTTTAATAATATTTTGCTTTACTAATCTTTGATTTTCAATTGCTACTGCAATAATATTTGCAAGCGTTTGGGTAAAAGAAAAATGACTTGGTTCCAATTCATGCGACACCGAACTACTTGAGATTAGTAAGTAGGCTAGGGCTTTGTTTAAGTGAAATACCGGGACAATTGCTTGAAACTCTTTTATAATTGTATTTGTTGAGGATTCTACAAGCGTGATTTCCTTAAATCGTTCAAAGTCTTTTTCTACTTCTTTTAGCTCTATTTTCCCTTTGTATCCAGTTTTGACTAAGCAATTCCATTCTTCTTGGTGATGTAGTAATATAAATTTCTTGAATCCCAATTGTTCTTTTAAAATAAATGAAAAAAGATTCAATAATTGCTCGATTGGTAAATTTGAATTGATTGCATTTGTAATTTCAAGTAACGCTTGAAGTTTTACATCCTTCAATTCTATTTGATATTGAATATCTGAGCTTTTAATAAATGACATACTAAAGATCATTCATGAATTTCGGTAATTGCCGAAGTGCTACCATTTCTCTAAATTTTTCTTTTGCTTCCGCGCATGGTGAACCAAAATATGTTTTTCCACCCTCCAAACTTTTCGCAATTCCAGACTGCGCTAAAACAACTGCAGCTTCACCAACAACAATATTACTAGCACATCCAACTTGTCCCCATAAGATTACATTGTTCATAATTGTTGCACAACCAGCTATTCCAACTCCAGCGGCAAAGAGGCAATTTTCGCCGACTTTTGTGTCGTGACCAATATGAACTTGGTTATCAATTTTAGTTCCATTTCCAATAGTTGTAACTCCAGTTACACCTGCATCGATTGTACAAAGAGCGCCTATTTCTACATCTGAGGCAATTTTGACAAATCCACAGGTATGCATTCTTTCATACGAAGCAGCTTTTTTCTTGTAATAGAATGCATTGTGTCCAATTACAGTATTTGCACCAATGATGACATTCTCTCCAATTTCTGTTTTATCCATTAGGCTTACACCAGAATAAATACGGCAATTTTTCCCAATTTTTACTTTATTACCAATATATACATTGGGGTAAATAATGGCACTTGGATGAATAAAAGCTTGGTTATCTTCTTTTGGTTCTTCGATTGGACTAAAGTAATTCGTTAGAAAATTAAATCCATCGAATGGCTGTTCCATTATTAATAGCGCTTTTCCAGGTGGACAAGGAACAATTTTATCAATAATGATTGTTGTAGCAGCAGATTGCAATGCTTTCTCATAATATTTTGGGTGATCAACGAAAACAATGTCCCCAATTTCAACCATGTGAATTTCATTTATACCCGAAATAACATGGTTTTCTTCCCCAACAAATTCACAAGAAAGCAAGGTGCTAATTTCAAGCAGAGAATATGGTCTTGTTAATTTCATAGGTAGATTATCGTTCAAAAATAGGACTTTCGTTTTGTGTTTTTCAAGCGATTTATTCTATTTATCACCTAGCAAATGTTAAAATGATTTAATGAAATGGATTTAATTAGAGATTATTATTGCATTTCAAAAACTTTTAAGTAAATTTGCAATCCATTTTCGAACAGTAATTATATTAAAATGAAAAAAGAAACACATCCAGATGACTATAGATTAGTTGTATTCAAAGACATGTCAAACGACTATTCTTTTGTTTGCCCTTCTTGCTCAATTACGAAAGAAACTATTACTTGGGAAGATGGAAAAGAATACCCTTTAGTGAAATTAGATATTTCACATAAGTCACATCCATTCTTTACTGGAATTGCTCAATTTGTGGATACAGCCGGTAGAATTGATAAGTTCAAAACCCGTTACGGTCGTCATTTGAAATAAAATTTCAAGAAACAGATAGATAATTGAAGCCTTTATTTGAAGGCTTTTTTTATGCCCTAAATTTTAGCGTAGATCGATTTAGTCTGTCGTTCATCGTTTTTCCAAGTCCGAAGTCAGGTAATCTTTCAATAAATAGAGCCGTAAATTCTCGCTTATCCATTTCTATAATAGCGTCGTATAAATTAGCTGCAGCTTCTTTTAAATCTCCGGATTTACTTAAAATTATCTTATTACTATCATCGATAGAGGGATGTTTATCTTTAAAAAATATAAAGCCATTATTTTTCTCTGAATAATCAATACTAGTTTCATCAAAGAAAAAAAACGGGGTTTTAGGCGCATAGTGATGTTCTACCATTCCGCTTGTTATAACTTGTTTTTCACTCGTATTTTTTAATTCTGGAGTATAAGAAAGTTCTGCTGTTAAGTCCTCAAGAGAAATACTTCCTAAGCGATAAACAACAACTTTCATTTCATGAAGGCCAATAATTGTTGATTCCAATCCATTTTCACAAGCGCCACCATCTAAAATATAGGGAATCTTACCATTGAGATCTTGCATTACATGCTCAGCTTTTGTTGGACTTACCATTCCGTATAGGTTTGCGCTAGGTGCAGCAAGTGGAAAATCTAATTCACTGAGAATAGCATTTAACAAGGGGTGATTTGGAACACGAACTGCTACTAATTCTTGATTTGCTGTTATTTCATTAGGCACAAGTTCACTTTTTTTCAAAAGAATTGTTAAGGGCCCTGGCCAAAATTTATAGGCTAAATTTAAGAGCTCTTGTGGGAAATCAAGCACATAAGGATGAATTTTCTCACTACTTGCAAAATGAAGAATGAGGGGATTTGAATTCGGTCGATTTTTTGCTTCATAAATTTTCTTGACAGCTGCTGTATTGCATCCGTTTGCTGCAAGTCCATAGACAGTTTCCGTAGGAATAGCTACTAATTCTCCAGATTTTAATAAGTGAATGGCCTCTTGAATAGTTGTTCCAATTATTGTCTTCATCTCACCAATTACTTTTTTGCAAATATACAGATTTGTTGCTCTTGTTTAGGACGCACCTTTTTTTCTATAATCTTGCTTAGGTCGAATTTCAGCAGTATATTTGCCTTGTTTAAAACTATTCTAAATAAGATGAATTTAATTCTTGCAGATAGTAATGATTTAATTCGAATTGGTTTACGCGCAATTTTATCCACTGAACGAGCTATTACAATTGTTAGTGAAGCTCATAGTGGAGAAGAACTTCTTGCGCAAGTTAAATCATTTGATACTTCATTGGTCTTGATTGATTATACCTCAAGTGGTTTTAATATCGATATTATTCCAAAGGTTTTAAGTATAAATAAACGTATTCGTTTTGTCGCGATTACTGCAGAACAAAGTCCTCAAACGCTTGTAGACGCTCTCCGTTCTGGAATAAGTAGCTATATAAAAAAAGACTGCGATGTTAATGAGATTTTAATGGCAGTGAAAGAAACTGGAAATGGCAACAAATTTTTTTGTGGTCAGATTTTAGAAAGTATTCAGCGCGCAAATATTGATGTAAACGACTTAGATTTTGATTCTTTTTCATGTGAAGCTGTTGTTGTTTCAGAAAGGGAAAATGAAATAATAATCTTGATTGCTGAAGGTTTAACGAACGAACAAATTGCAATTCAGTTATTTTTAAGCAAGCATACTGTTAATACGCACCGAAAAAATATTATGGCAAAATTAGGTGTTAAGAACACTGCAGGAATTGTAATGTATGCAGTAAAAACAAATTTAGTTTCTCCGAATAAATTTCTATTTGCACCTGTTGCTTAGAGTCGGACGATAAATTTTAAATTATATCTTCTAGAAGTCAAATAATTTGGAATTGAATAGTATTTTCCTTCTACGTCTTGAATCCATTGTTTAGAGAGAACATTGTTTATTCCCAAAAGGTTAAAAACTTCAAATGATATTTCTGCTTCAGAAAAATTCTTGTTCCAGAAATTTTGTTTTTTTTGTTTTTTTGAAATTAAAGCATAAGACATCCCAAGGTCTACTCTGAAATAGGACTTCATTCTCAAAGTATCTTTGTAACGCGAATGATCAGGCGGACCATATGGAAGTCGAGAGCCAAATTGCATGCCCATTTGAACAGTAAAATTTTCAAGACCTGGCATTTGATCTTGGACTAAAGCGCCAAATGTGAAAAACTGGTCTGTTGGTCGTGGAACATATCCAGGATAGATTGTTGCACTATCAATAATTTCTTGATCTTCGCTGTAACCAAAAATAATTCTTTCCCCAGCTGCATTATAATATTCTTTATATGAATCATTTTTTATATCTTCTTTGGTTGAAAGAAGTCCAAGTTTAAAAAAAGTTTCTATCCCTTCCACAAATTCTCCGTGAATATTAGCGTCTATTCCATAAGCGTATGCAACAGCATTATTTTCAGCAAAATAGCGGGTTCGCACATTATCAATTTCATATGGATTAACATCCCATAGATATTTATAGAAAATCTCAGAAGTCAATTTAAATGGGACTTCTCTTCCCCACATGTTGAAGTAAATATCTGTTCCTGCAACAAAATGCAATGATTTTTGGGATTTAACATTCAAGTTTAAGTTTCCATCAAAAGTTCTAAATTCTCTGTAAAATGGCGGTTGATAATAAAGTCCTGTGGCAAAACGATAACTTATATTTCTTCTAGCAATTTTATTGTCTTTTACCATGTATGTATTTGGAAAAAAAGTACAAGAAATTCTAGGTGTAAAAAATAATTCTTGATTGATACTTGTATATCCTGCTCTAATTCCAAGTGCTAAAGCAAACTTACTTGAAGCTTCACTAATTATTTCTGTAAATATTTGTTCTTGTTTCGAACCATTGACTTTCACCTTTTTACTAATTTCAACAAGTTTATTATTCTTTATTTTTGACCAAGTTGAATTAAGTTGTGCAAATCCCGTAATTCTGTATGTCTGCAGTTGTAATTTTCCTTTTATAGTCTCAAATAATTCAACTTCTGATGAATTTAATTGTGGTAAGCTATAACCTGCAGAATCTACCATTTTCCATTCACTTAAAACGTCATTAAAAACATCTTTTTGAAATTGTGTTCCCCATTTCAGAACGCTACTCAAATAACTAGTGCGTTCATTATTTTTGAATCCTGCGAAGAGTTTATGTTCTCCGGTATGGTAAACACTCAAAATAGTTGCATTTAATCTATTTCTGGCATGGTTTAAAAAAGTGCCAATTCCCAAAACTGCAATTGAGTCTCCATAAGCTTCTTGAGATGGGTCGGTTTCTAAGAGGTTGATGTAATATTGTCCTTGAATATCAAAATATTCTCTTTCGTCGGAATTAAAAATAGAAGTATAAAAATCTAGTTTTGTCTTTGGACTTGCCTGCCATTTTAGAGCAGCTCCTGCCATCATAGTTTGGAACCTAGTTTGTTCTTGCCCATCAAAATAAATTCTAAATGAATAGGCTTCATTTGCTGTTCCAAAATCTGTTTCTGAAGTTTGGGGAGTAAAACGAAAATTATTCGAGGAATAATGACCAAGAACTGAAAAGATTAAGTTTTCATTGATGTTATAATTGCAGAGAAATTGACCGTCCATAAAAACGGGATTATAGGCACCTTTTGTAGGTAAAGAATTTAAAAAATAACCATTTGAACGATAGCGTGCTCCAACGAGATAATTAAACCGATGATTTACTTCCTGTTCAAGGTGTGATTCGACTCCTAATAAGGATAGCAATCCAGAAGTTTTAAATTTTTGTGGTGTTTTGTAGGTAATGTCTAAAACTGAACTTAAGCGATCACCATATTGTGCGTCAAATCCACCAGCTGAAAAACGAACATCTTCTACTAAAGCTGAGTGAATAAAACTCATGCCTTCTTGCTGTCCACTTCTGGTAAGAAAAGGTCGGAATACTTGAAATCCATTTACATAAACTAAATTTTCATCATAATTACCTCCACGAACATTATAATTTGTAGTTAGCTCGTTATTTGATGTTGCAGCAGTTGTTAGTGCCAAAGTTCTTTCCACGCTTCCAGTTATCTTCTGCGCATCAATCGTTGGCATTTTTTCAATTTCAAATGGGTTTTGTTTTGTTTTGATGATTGAAACACCAACTTGTTGAAGAATTGGAAAGTAAATCGTTTCTATTTGGACTTTTTTTTCTAGTTTTATGAGGATTCGTCTTGTTTCTTTAAATTCTCCAATTGAAAAAAATAAATCCAATGTATCTACATTATTTATTAAAAAGAAATAGGAACCCAGTGAATCTGTAAATGTCGATTGAACTATTGTTTCTTTCGTTTTAACCATTACATTTTCAATTGGCACATTATTCTTTCCCACACATTTTCCTTCCACACGAATTCCTTGTGCTAATGAATAAGCACTTAAAGAACAAAATAAAAGTATGTGAAAATAGCTCATTGGGGCAAAGTTATTAATCTAACGATTAAGAGTATCTATTATTTTGAAAAATAGCTGTCTTTGCAGTATTTTATGAATTATGCTTTAACTTTGTTGAATGCTTGAGAAGAAAGAAAAAATTCTTATAGGAAGAAGAGAAACTGCTCGATTGCCAGATTTTGGTTTGGAAAATGTTCAAGTTAAAATAGATACTGGCGCTTATACTTCTAGTATTCATGTTTCTTATTGCAAAGAAAATAATGGGCGTTTAGAAGTTGTTTTTTTAGATGATAAGCATTCGGGATTTAACCCTGAACACTTATTTTTTGATGATTTTCGTATTCGAAAAGTAAAAAGTTCTACTGGAGTTGTTCAAAGTCGCTATTTTATTTTTGGTCAGATTTTTATTGCTGGACTTTTAATTCAAACTGAATTTTCTCTAACAGAAAGGAAAGACATGCGATTTCCAATATTAATTGGAAGAAAATTATTAAACAAGCATTTCATCGTTGAAACAAGCAAAAAATATACTTATCCAAAAAAATAAAATGAAAATTGCAATTTTATCTAGAAATCCAAATTTATATTCAACAAAAAGATTGGTTGAGGCTGCTGAAGGTCATGGTCATGTCGCACACGTCATAGATCATTTAAAGTGCAATATAGAAATAGAACAGAAAGGTCCAGCTTTGTATTATGACAATAAATATTTACTTGGCTATGATGCTGTAATTCCAAGAATTGGTGCTTCTGTTACTTTTTTTGGTACGGCTGTCGTTCGGCAATTTGAAATGATGAATGTCTTTACAGCCGTTAATTCTCGAGGTATTATCCATTCTAGGGATAAACTGCGCTGTCTTCAGGTTTTATCTAAAGAAGGAATTGGTCTTCCAAAAACAGTTTTTACAAATTATTCTAAAGATGTTAAACATGTTGTGGATTCAGCAGGTGGAGCGCCTGTTGTATTAAAATTATTGGAAGGAACACAAGGTTTAGGTGTTGTTCTAGCTGAAAACATGAACGCTGCTCAATCAGTTTTAGAAGCATTTAATGGCTTAAAAGCACGAGTAATCGTTCAAGAATTTATTCGTGAAGCAAAGGGAGCTGATATTCGTGCATTTGTTGTTGACGGAGAAGTTGTAGGAGCAATGCGGAGACAAGGAAAACCTGGGGAGTTTCGATCAAATCTTCACCGAGGAGGAACTTCGTCAATAATTGAGTTGTCAACTGAGGAAAAATACACAGCCGTTTTAGCAGCTAAAGCTGTTGGTTTAGGAATTGCAGGCGTTGATCTTCTACAATCTGCTCGTGGTCCATTAGTATTGGAAGTAAATTCTTCTCCGGGCTTACAGGGAATTGAGAAAACAACTAAAACTGATATTGCATCCAAAATAATTCAATATATTGAGAGAAATGTCAATCGCTAAAAAGAAAGCAGCTTCATTAATTATTCTTGGTGAGGAAATTAGACCTGGAAAATCGTATCAGCTGAATTTAGATGTTGCAAAATTACACACACGAACTCCTATCCTTGTTCCTGTTATTGTAAATAGAGCAAAAGAAGATGGTCCGACTGTCTTATTAATGGCTGGAATTCATGGGGATGAGATTAATGGGATTGAAATTGTACGAAGATTTATTTATAAAAAATTAAATATTCCTACAAAAGGAACAATTATTTGCTTACCAGTTTTTAATATTTTTGGTTTTCTAAATGTTAGGCGTGAATTACCCGATGGCCGCGACTTAAATCGAAGTTTTCCTGGCTCTTCTAAGGGGTCTTTGGCAGCTCAATTTTCTTATCATTTCATGAAAGAAATTGCTCCACATTGTGATTATATAATTGATTTTCATACGGGTGCAAGTCAACGAAATAATTTCCCGCAAATTCGCTGTGTTTTTTCTGATGAGACGAGTAAAGAATTAGCAAAGGTTTTTAATCCACCTTTCATTCTGCACTCTAATTTAATTGCAAAAACCTTACGCGAGTCAGTTTCAAAAAAGCAGAATAAAATTCTTTTATTTGAAGGAGGGAAGTCTAATGATATTGAAGAAAATATTATAGAAGAAGGATTAAATGGAGCCAAAAATATTATTTCTTCTCTTGGTATGAGAAATTATAAATACGATATTTCAAAAGATCGAACGCCTATTTTACTTTCCAAGTCTAAGTGGTTAAGGTCTCCTATTTCAGGGATGTTCCATATTTTCATTAATAATGGAGTACATGTACAGAAAGGACAATTGATTGGACATGTGACGGATCCTTTTGGAAAAGCAGAGCGAAAAGTCATTGCCAATTTATCTGGTTATATTATTTGTGTTAATGAATCACCAGTAGTGTACAAAGGGGATGCAATAGTGCATATCGGAAATGAATAGTGTATTTTCTAGATAAATTATAATAAGAAACACTAAGTTTTATATAGAGCCTGATTTTCTATTAAATTTCTATTATCTAATATCTAATTTTCTAAAATGTTTTTAATGTCATTTTCAATTATCTGACATATTTGGTCTAGAGGAAGATCATTATCATCGTATCCAAAAGGATCTTCAATTTCTTCTGCTAGAACTTCCATGCTTACTAATGCATAAAAAACAAAGGTGGTAATAAGAACAGCCCAGTAGTCAAAATGAAAGAAAACAATTGGAAGCGTAATTACATATAAAAAAATAAATTTTTTAATAAACAAGCTATAAGAATAAGGAATTGGTGTGTTTTTAATTCGCTGACAACCTCCCAACGAAGCTATTAATCCGTTTAAATTGACATCTATTTGAATCAAATCTCCTTGATTTAAATCCCCCTTTTTTTCTAATTCCTTTAATTTAGTGTAAATTAATTTCATGACTTGCACTGGACTGTTGTCTTTGGTTGAATCTTCGAACTTTTCGAATACTAATTTCTTTTTGTTCGCTCTTAAATTATTTTTTGCATTGTGAATATAAAGTCTAAATAATTCAGCTAATTCCGTTTTATCTTCTTTGCTGCTTATTCGGCATGAAATTTTTAAGAAGGCGCTTCGGCAGTCATTAACGATAGCACCCCAAAGCTTTCTTCCTTCCCACCATCGATCGTAAGCACCATTTGTTCGAAAAAGTAGCAGTAAAGACATTACAAATCCGATTAATGAATAGATAGCCGTTAATTCCTTGGTGTAGCTGCTTAATAAATCTTGATGTTCGACTGAAAGCAGATGTAATAAGGAAATAATTATGGTTGCAAGCAAAGAAATAAAAAGTAACTGCTTCCAAAGAATTCGAATTGTATCGCTTTTATTTAGAGAAAAAATTAGACTGAGCCAACTTTTAGGATTGTAATTTATCATGAAGTGTAAATTTGTGGATTCAAAAGAAATTTTTTTTAGCTAACTATTTTGAGTAATTTCGGTTGGTAAATTTACAAAACAAAAAATGAGAAATCCTGTCCTTATACTTTTTTTTATTGCTCAATCACTACTTCTATTTTCGCAAACTAATTTTACTCCTAAAACTTTTTTAGGATATTCTATTGGTCAGCAATTTACATGGCACTATCGTGTTGTCGACTATTTTTCAGCCTTGCAAGCAGCATTTCCTCAAAATATCAAAGTTGAAAAATATGGTGAAACATATGAAAAACGTGATTTGCTATTGGCATTTATTGGTTCTGAAGAAAATATTAGTAGACTAGAGGCTATTCGTTTAGCGCATTTAAACAACGATGTTTCTGAAAAAGTATCAATTGTTTGGCTAAGTTATAATGTTCATGGAAATGAAAGTTCAGGAACTGAAGCTGCTATGCAAACGGCCTATTTATTAGTAACTAAAAATAAGGAGTATTTAAAAAATACAATTGTAATAATCGACCCCTGTTTAAATCCAGATGGCCGCGATCGCTATGTTAATTTTTACTACCAAAAGGGTAATTTCCCGCCTGATATAAAACGTTTTAGTGCTGAACACAATGAAACATGGCCAGGAGGAAGGTCAAATCATTATTTCTTTGATTTAAATAGAGATTGGGCATGGATGACACAAATAGAATCTCAACAACGTATGAAGCGCTATAATCAATGGTTACCGCATGTTCATGTAGATTTTCATGAACAGGGAATAAATGAACCTTATTATTTCCCTCCAGCTGCAGAACCTTATCACGAGGTAATAACTGATTGGCAAAGAAAGTTTCAAAAGGATATTGGAAAAAATAACGCTTCTTATTTTGACAAAGAAGGATGGATGTATTTTTCCAAAGAAATTTTTGACTTGCTTTATCCAAGCTATGGCGACACTTATCCAACTTACAGCGGATCAATTGGAATGACATTTGAGCAGGGTGGGAGTGGAAGAGCAGGCTTAGCTGTAATTACGCAAGTAGGAGATACTCTAACTTTACAAAATAGAGTAGATCATCATGTTACAACAGGATTATCCACAGTTGAGATGAGCTCAAAAAATAACGATAAGCTCATCAAAGAATACCAATCTTTTTGTGCGAATAAAAATTATAAATATAAATCCTATGTGATTTCAGGTCCACAAAATAAATTACAACCTTTGTTGGAATTGATGAAAAAAAATGAAATCAAGGTTAGCTTTTCTAAACCTACAAAGTTTAAGGGCTATAATTTTAAAACTGGTAACATTGAGTCCAAAACAAGTAGTCAAAATGATTTAATTATTTCTACAAACCAAATTAAAGGAACGCTAGTCTCTGTGCTCTTTGAACCTCAGACTAAATTAACAGATTCATTGACCTATGACATTACAGCTTGGGCCTTACCTTATGCCTATGGATTAGAAGCTTGGGCGAGTGAAGTTCTGCTTGAAGGAAATGGTACTGCTGTTATTTCACATGATAAAAATAGTCTTGATGCTGATTGCTATGCTTATGTGTGTGAATGGAATTCTATGAAATCAAGTCGATTTTTAGCTGCTTTACAGCAAAAAGGGATCAAGGTTTATTTCACAGAGAAACAATTTATTATTGAAGGGAAAAAGTATGCTCCAGGAACTTTAATATTATTGCGTGGAGAAAATAAAGCAAAAACATTTGACGAAACAATTATTACTCTTTCTAATCAATTAGAAATCTCTTTAACAGCTCTTAAGTCTGGGTTCGTAGATGAAGGAAATGATTTTGGTGCAAGTAGCGTAAAGTATATTTCAAAGAAATCTATAGGTGTTTTAACAGGAGAAAATACATCTTCTTTAAGTTCTGGAGAGCTTTGGTATTTTTTCGAACAAGAATTAAAATATCCTGTTCACATGCTTTTAATGGAAGATTTGGAAAGCGCTTTGCCGAGCTTAAGCACTTTAATTGTACCAGAAGGTCAATATCAATTTTCAGAAAATAAAGCAGTCTTGGATTGGATTGAAAAAGGCGGGAATTTAGTTGTCATTGGATCAGCGGCTGAAAGTTTTGCTGGAAATGAAGTTTTTGGACTCAAAATAAAAGATGCAGATACTTCTAATTCAAAGAAGGAAATACTTTTCGGAGATGTTGAACGTCAACAATTAAGTAGTATTGTAAATGGTGCAATTTATCCTTGTAATTTAGATTTGTCTCATCCTCTTAGTTTTGGGTATACTGACTATTTTACGCTTAGAATGAATTCAAATGTTTATGAACTTAAAGAGGGCAGCGTATTTAAACTAAAAAAAGGTGCAATTCCCGTAAGTGGATTTGTAGGCTCTAATGTTGCAAAAAAACAAACTGAAGCTTTAATTGCAGGTGTCCATTCTATTGGTTCTGGAACTGTAATTTATTTTCTAGAAAATCCATTATTTCGAGGATTTTGGGAGAATGGAAAGTTAATGCTTGTTAATTCCATTTTTATGGTGAATTAATTAACTTAAGCACTAATTATTATAGTATAGTTTTAATCTAAATTTTGAGGTTTCAACAATTTAATTGTTTATAACTATCTGAATTAAAACTTATTATATCTACCTAAGTATCTATATTTAATTGTACTAACTTTTTAAATTATTTTATTATGGAAAAAAATTTACCGTTTATTACTATTGGAATTGCTGATAGCAATTACAATAATCGTGTTTTGCCATTCCTTACTGGAGTTGATGATGGAAAAGTATTCAAGTGGTATTTAACTACTTTTTGGCGCCTTGCAGCCTTCGCTCTATTATTAGGTGGGCTAGCGATAAGTTTCATGGAATTATTTGGAGATAGCGGCTTTATTAAGCAGGCTTTTGATAACGAATTTATCACTGGTGGAAAGAAAGCTGGCGCTGCAGTTGGTTTAGTACTTGGTTTAGTACTTAGTATTGTTACGACCTGGTTTCTTTATAGCGTAACCAAAAAAAGAGCTGAGCAATTAAATGATCAAGAATACAAAAGTTTGCTGCACTTTGTTTTTGTCACCATGATTCCTCGCTTAATTACTTTAATTGGTGAATTGTCTTTCACATTTTTTATGTATATTGGTTTATTGCAACTAGTTGCGACTTTGGTAGGATCTCTTGCATATGCTCCACTTTTAACGTATGGTCAAGTTTTTCAATCTGTTCCTGGGGTTGATATGCTTATGTTTATGATACCAAATACAATTTATGGTGATTATGACAATTTTTCTGGTGGTATTCAATTAGCATTGGTATGTATCGTTGGGTCAGTTCTAATTTTAATAGCTTATTACATTTACAGGGAAATTTACAATTATGCCTTGAAATTAGTTATTGCATTAATCTCATTTTTACCAAAATTTGCTATTCCTTTAGCAATTCGAAATAAATCTGAAAATTAAGAGATAGTTCGCTTGTTTTTTATTACAACCTCCTTCGGGAGGTTTTTTTTTGCTTTAACTTCAAGTATTCCAATGTTAATCTTATTCTTTACTTTGTTATTTTATAATAAGTTGAATAGCTTCATAAAATTACTTAAATAAATGTTGGGATGTCAATGGCTTCTAAAATGCAAGTTGTTGAAAAATAAATTTTTAGAACTTTTTTTTAGTAGCATTGTTATGAAGTTAAAATTATCTAATGTTTATATTGAATTACTTTAACAGACTTAATAAAAAATTTGTTTCTGAAGAAACAAAGTCAAGAAGTGAAAGGATAATCTTAAAAATAGCTATTGCAAGCTTTGCATTACACCTTGCAATTATTTTTTTAGTTGATTTTGGAATTATTAAAGTGGATTCCTCAGATCTTTTGAGTAATCCAATCGTTGCGATTTATACACCATTTTCTTTTATACTATTGTATGAAGTATATCTTTTAATTTATTATCTCCCTAAATCATTTACTACATATATAAGCAAGCAGTATGAAATTATTACTCTAATTGTAATAAGACGCTTGTTTAAAGATCTTTCAAATTTAAAGCTTACTACAGATTGGTTTAGTAATAAGCAGGATTTACAATTTACCTACGATTTAGCCACTTCAATACTCTTGTTTTTTTTGATTTACCTTTTTTATGTCCAAAGTAAAATTCGATTTGCTCCTGTTAAACAAGATAAAAATCATGCTGTAGCAATTTCTTCTTTCATTAAAATCAAAAATCAAATAGCAACTTTTTTAGTCCCTGTATTTCTAATTTTAGCAATTTATTCTCTATCTAATTGGTTATTAAATATTTTTTTACCTAAAGAAGATTTAATTAATTCCTTTTCGAATATCAACAATATCTTTTTTGAGCAATTCTTTACTATTTTAATTGTTGCTGATGTTCTTTTGCTTCTTTTCTCTTTCTTTATAACAGATGAATTTCACAAAGTAATTCGTAATTCAGGATTTATTATTTCTACTATATTAATTAGAATATCATTTTCCATTAGTGGTGGCTTAAACAATTTATTAATTATTAGCGCAATTACTTTTGGACTTTTAATTCTGATTATCCACAATAAATTCGAAAGGAAAATTTCTAATGAATCTTTGAAACAATAATTTTTTTTTAACATTTTTTAAGGTCAAATAAAGCATGTTATTGTACTATTAACCACAAGTTAATATTTATGTGTTTAAACTTTTTTATAAAATATTTGTTTTTAATAATTACGATTTTAAATTTGTAACGGCGGAATCCGAAAAGCCTTTAAAAGAGTAGGATAAAGTAAATTTTTATTATTATGTTATTATCTGTTTTACCTATTGCAACTGACAACTATGTTGCTTTTACGTTCTTTATCGGAACAATGGCTATGATGGCCGCTTCAGTATTTTTCTTTTTTGAGCTAAGTAACACTAAACCAGAGTGGAGAACTTCCATTCTTGTTTCTGGCTTAATTACTTTCATTGCAGCAGTTCACTACTACTACATGAGAGATTACAACCTTAGTACTGGTGAATCACCAATCTTCTTCCGTTATGTGGATTGGATTCTTACAGTTCCATTAATGTGTGTTGAGTTTTATTTAATCACCAAAAAAGCGGGTGCGAAAATTAACTTGTTATGGAAATTAATTTTTGCTTCTGTAATTATGTTAGTTACTGGTTATTTTGGAGAAGCAGTAGACAAAGGTCATGCAGCAATCTGGGGTCTACTTTCAGGTTTAGCTTATTTCTACATTGTTTATGAAGTATGGATGGGAGATGTTGCAAAACTTTCTAAAGCGAGTAGTCCTTCAGTTCAAAAAGCAGTAAACTCTTTGTTGAAGTTTGTTGTTATTGGTTGGGCTATTTATCCAATAGGTTATATGATAGGAACTGCTGACGGACAGTGGTATTCTTTCATGGCAAATTTAGGTTGGGATATGGACATCATTTATAACATAGGTGATGCTGTAAACAAGATTGGTTTTGGTTTAGTAATTTATGCATTGAGCAGAAATAACGACTAGTTACTAATAATTACAACTTTTAAAGAGGCTATACGTTAAAGTTTAGCCTCTTTTTTTTAGCCAAATAATTAACGAAAACAAATAAAGAAGATTTGGAAGGCCCAACAATTGAGAAAAGTAAGGTGTATGATTTTTTATTCATCGGCTTGGGAGCGAGTAATAGTTTAATTTTATTATCCTTACTCAAAAAAAAGTGCTTATCGAATAAAAAAGTTGCAATTATTGAGGCAGAGGGTAAAGATTCAAATGATAAAACCTATTGCTTTTGGGCTGCACCATCTGATTTAATTGTACTTGAACTTGAACCAATAATTTCTCATTCTTATACTAAAATTGAGGTAAATCAGTCTACATCTCAAAACATTGAAGACCAACCTTATCATTACATTAAAAGTATTGATTTATATAATCATACTCAAGCAGCATTGAAAATAGACAATGCAACCATTTTTAGAGATACTGTTAATCATATTTCTTCTGAAGGTGATATCTATACTGTTTCTTCCATTAGTACAAATTATTCAGCATCTTATATTTTTGATAGCCGTCCGCCATCTCTTAGTAATTTAGGTCAAAAAGAAATTTATCTGCATCAATCATTTTATGGCTTACACATTAAGTGCGAAAATGAGGTTTTTAATGAATATGAATTTGAAATGATGAACTTTCAAGTGGAACAGGATGCTTTTACACAGTTTATCTATATTCTGCCGTTTTCTAAAAAAGATGCTTTAGTTGAACTCACTAGATTTGGCGAAAAAAAAATAGATGTTGCTTATGCCAAGGAGATTTTAAATAAGATTATTGTAAAAGATTACGGGAATTATGAGATTTTAGCGGATGAAGATGGTTGTATTCCAATGACTACATTTAGAAATTCAGTGAATTCCTCCGAAGGAATTTTGCATACAGGCGCCCGAGCAAATTTAATAAAGCCAAGTACAGGTTATGCATTTAAAAAAATGCATGCTTTTGCAAATAAAACATCTGAAGAAATTCTTAAGGGTAATTATAAGCAATTTAACAAGCTTTCTCTTGAAACCAAAAAAAGATTTCGCTTGTATGATAGACTTTTATTAATAATTCTACTTTATTGGCCGGGAGAAGGAAAAAAAATATTTACACAGCTCTATAAAAAGCAAAGCATCAACACAATTTTTTCATTCTTAGACGAGAAAACAACACTTCTTCAAGAATTAAAGATCTTTGCATCTTTACCTATTCTTCCATTTCTAAAAGCAGTTTATATTTATTTAAAAAAGTATAATTATCTACGTTATATCATTGCATTTTTAGCTGTTGTTATTTATTGGGCTTTTGACTATTTCACACTTTTAAGTCCGCTAATTATTGGTTTAATTTTAATTCCTGGGTTTTTATATGTTGGGATTCCCCATGGTGCCTTAGATCATATACTAATTGCGAGAAAAGAAAAGTCCTTGTTGCAATTTTGTATTAAGTATATTTTAATCATGGGAATCTATTTTATTGTGTGGCAATTTTTTCCAATGTTATCTTTATTATTTTTTATTTTATTTTCTGCTTTTCACTTTGGAGAATCTGAATTAGAAGAAGAAGGATGGAATTTATCTTCTCTTCTTTTGTACCCTAAAGCCTTTGTTTTTGGCTTGTGTATTTTACTATTTATCATTTTCACACATCACACAGAATCGCAAGAAATAATATCATTGTTTAATGTTAACTTTCCTCTGTCTCTTCGTATTTTAGATCAGTCAATTTATGCAGTCTGGATTGCATCGATTTCTTTCCTATATATTTTAATTCAAAGTATCCTTTCAAAAAAATATGCACACTTTGGATTACTATTTTTATTGATTTTGGGAATTAAAACACCTTTAATTTTAGCTTTTGGACTTTATTTTATATTTCAACATAGTCTTAACGCATGGGGGCATTTACAGCATGGTCTAAAAATAGATGGCTTTACCTTGTATAAAAAGGCTTTACCATTTACACTCTCCGCCATTTTTTTTCTCTGTGCTATGCTATTTTATAATTCAGTTGCTGTTTTAAATCTAAATGAATTTATTGCTACACTTTTTATTTTTTTATCCTGTATTAGTTTGCCACATTTTTTACTTATGCATCTTTTTTATAAGGTTAAACAGTAGAAATAAATAGCTTATTAGTGTTTTATTTTAGCTTCACTAATTTATTTCGAGACAATATTTAGTTATATTGGTTTTAAAAACTCTTTTCATGTTTTTTTGTAATCTCTTTGTGTATTTCAAAAGAATATCTATCTTTGCACCCGCTGTTCCTACGAGTGGAATTGCTACATAATAATTATTTAACTAAATATTGGCATGTACTTAAACACAGAAGTTAAAAAAGAAATCTTCGCTAAACACGGAGGTTCGGAGACAAACACAGGGTCTACAGAAGGTCAGGTTGCTTTGTTCACGTATCGTATTAGTCATTTGACAGAACACTTGAAGAAAAATCGCAAGGATTTTGGAACGCAACGCTCTCTTCAATTATTAGTAGGAAAAAGAAGAAGTTTATTGGATTACTTAAAAAGTAAAGACATAGAGAAATACCGTGCATTGGTTAAAGAATTAGGATTACGTCGTTAATTCTAAGCACAAATTTATTGATTGGGGGGACATTCGATTCAGTTCGACTGTCCCTTTTTTGTTTAAAAGAAGATAGAATTTAATAATATAATATAATATAAATAAAAAGAAGTATGAATTTAGGAATTAAAAGGTCAATCATCACCGGTGGGAAAGAAATCTCAGTGGAGACAGGCAAATTGGCAAAACAAGCAGATGGATCTGTGGTTGTTAGAATGGGTGATACAATGCTATTAGCAACTATTGTATCTTCCCAAGATGCGAAAGAAGGAGTAGATTTTTTACCATTAACAGTTGATTACCGAGAAAAATATTCGGCGGCTGGTAGATTTCCAGGAGGATTTTTTAGACGCGAAGCTAGACCATCTGAAACGGAGATTTTAGTAATGCGTTTGGTGGACAGAGCACTGCGACCTTTGTTTCCAGATGATTATCATGCTGAGGTTCAATTAATGATTCAATTGATGTCGTATGACGGCATTCATAATCCTGATGCCTTGTGTGGTTTTGCTGCTTCTGCTGCAATTGCTGTTTCAGATATCCCGTTTAATGGCCCAATGTCAGAAGTTCGTGTTGGCCGAGTTGATGGTGAATATATTTTAAATCCAACTATGGCTGAAATGGCTGCTTCTGATATCGATATTGTGATTGCAGGAACAATGAAGGACATCAACATGTTGGAAGGTGAAATGCAAGAGATTTCTGAAGATGAATTAATCGAGGTTTTCAAAATTGCTCACGTTGCTATTAAAGAGCAGTGTCAATTTCAATTAGATTTAGCTGCAGAAATTCCAAGTTCGCAACCAAAGCGCACATATTCGCATGAATCTCACGACGAAGCTGTTAAAGCGAGAGTTTATGAATTAGCCATGGAAAAATGTAAAGATGTAGCTCGAATGGGCTTAGCAAATAAAGCAAAACGAACAGAATTGTTTGATGAAATCAAAGCGGAAGTTAAAGCAAGTTATTCTGATGAAGAATTAGCGGAAGTCGGAAAATTTATTTCTCCCTACTTTTCTGAAGTTAAAAAGAAAGCAGTTCGCTGGGTAATGTTAAATGATCGCAAGCGTTTGGATGGTCGTCAATTTGATGAAATTCGTCCTATCTGGGCTGAAGTTGATTATTTACCAATGGTTCACGGTTCTGCAGTATTTACAAGAGGTGAAACACAATCATTAACAACTTTAACCCTTGGTGGTAAAATGGATGAGCAATTAATTGACGGCGCGACGTTTAAAGGAACTGAGCGTTTTATGTTACATTATAATTTCCCTCCATTTTCTACAGGTGAAGCGAAGCCTTTACGTGGAACTTCTCGAAGAGAAATTGGTCATGGAAACTTGGCTCTAAGAGCGCTTAAGCCAGTTCTTCCGGACGATAATCCTTATACTATTCGAATTGTTTCTGATATTTTAGAATCCAATGGTTCTTCTTCTATGGCAACTGTTTGCGCAGGAACATTAGCATTAATGGATGGTGGAATTCAAATCAAAGCGCCTGTTTCGGGAATTGCTATGGGCTTGGTTGCTGATGAGGGTAAATTTGCTATTCTTTCTGACATCTTAGGGGATGAAGATCATTTAGGTGATATGGATTTCAAAGTTACAGGAACTGCGAAAGGAATTACTGCTTGCCAAATGGATATAAAAGTAGATGGTTTACCATACGAAGTTCTTATTCAGGCCTTAGAGCAAGCAAAAGCTGGACGTATTCATATTTTAGGAAAAATTACTGAAACAATGGCTGCGCCAAGAGCTGAGTTGAAACCTCAAACTCCACGTGTAGAAATGTTTGTTGTTCCAAATGATATGATTGGTGCTATTATCGGACCTGGAGGAAAAATTATTCAGGGTCTTCAAAAAGAAACAAAAACGATCATTACGATTGAGGAATTACCTTCAACTGAAGGGCGTGTTCAAATATTATCTAGCAATGCAGATGATATGAATGAGGCAATTCGAAGAATCCGCTTAATTGCATTTCCTCCTTTAGTGGAAGATGGCGCTACGTATCATGGAAAAATTAAATCAGTGAAGGACTTCGGTTGCTTCGTAGAAATACTTCCAGGAACAGATGGCTTAATTCATATTTCTGAATTCTCTTGGGAGAAAGTAGCTAAAATGGAAGATGTTTGTAAAGAGGGAGAGATGCTTGATTTTAAAGTTATTGGAAAAGATCCAAAAACTAAGAAATGGAAATTATCTCGAAAGGTTTTGTTGCCAAGACCAGAAAGAGAGACTGAAGCATCAAATTCGTAAAAAAGAATACTATTTAGATAGAAAAAGGGCGATTAAATTCGCCTTTTTTATTTACTATAGTTCTCACTTTAATCAGATTTCTTAATTTTAAAAAAAATAAATATGCGAAAAATCTACCTTAGTTCTCTTGCAATTCTTGCTTGTACTTTTTTATTTGCTCAAACCTTTGAATCATTCAACTTTGATGGCGCATTAAATGCAAATGGCTGGACAACCCACAGTGGTGCAGTGCCAGGGCAATTCCAAGTTCTAACAACACCTTCTAATTCAGGAAGCAGTTTATCGTATAGCGGCTTACAAAATTCAATTGGAAACAGAGCAATATTTATAGCCGCAAATACTGAAGACGTTAATAAAGCAATTTCTGGAATTTCTGGAATAGGATATGTATCGTTCTTAATGAATGTCACAAATGCAGATACGCTATCGACTACTGGTGTTCATTTTATTGGATTTGGTGGCGCAGCAGGAACTTCTTTATCTGCTTTTGCTGGACGAGTTTATGTTAAAAAAGGTCTTTCTCCAAATACTTTTCAATTAGGAATCCTTAATTATACAGGAGGAACGCCTTCTCCTACTCCAAATTATCTGTTAACAGAATTTCCTGCGGGAACGACATTGTTTGTCGTTATTAAGCTTAATAATACAACTTCTCCAATACAAGCATCACTTTTTGTGAATCCAGTTCCAGGAAGTGCTGAACCTATTCCTACTATAGAAAGTTCTTTGGGAACTTCTATTTTCAATTCTTTTGCTTCAGTTTATTTGCGTCATGGAACAGGAATAAGAAATGTAGAAATAGATGAAATAAGAGTAGGATCAAGTTGGGAGTCTGTTACTCCAGTTCCTTGCGATTTACCAGCCCCTAACTTTCAAGATATAGATGCTGATGGATTTGGAAATCCAGACGTAGTTCAGTTTTCGTGTATTCCTATTTTAGGTTTCGTATCAAATAATACTGACTGTAACGATAATAATAATCAGGTCTATCCAAATGCAACAGAAATATTAGGTAATGGTATTGACGAAAACTGCGATGGTGTTGATGGCATTTTAAACTTGGTGGATATTTTAAATTTTGAGTACAATATTATACCAAATCCAAGTAATGGAGCATTTATAATTCGTTTTAATACTTCAGTAAACGAGGGAGATTTAATCTTAACAGATATTAACGGGAAGATAGTGCTTTCTGGAAAAATAGCTGGTTCAATCTTTGAATTCAATGATGTAAACTTGAAAAAAGGTGTTTACTTTCTTTCAATCAAATCAAGTATTGGTTCTGCAAACAAACGAGTAATAATCAATTAAGCATTAAATAAGTTTAATTAAAAAATCTACAATTACTCAAACTCTTAGAGAGTGAACTTATTAATTGTAGGGAAAAGTTTACTAGTTGGTAATCCCATGACATTTGTGTATGACCCATTTATTTTTTGGACTCCAATCATACCAATCCAATCTTGAATTCCATATGCGCCAGCTTTATCCATTGCATCATTTGTTTTAAGATAAGAATCAATTTCAGAATCACTTAATTTATTAAAAGTTACTTCAGTTTTATCTTGAAAAGTAATATGTTTTTCTTTATTACGAATTGTTACGCCTGTAATTACAACATGAGTTTTACCAGAAAGTTTAAGCAGAATATTTTTAGCATCTTTTTTATCTTTTGGCTTTCCAATAATTTCATCTTCTAATAACACTATTGTATCAGAACAGATTAGAATTTCATCAGCTTCTATCTTGTGAATGAGCGCATCTGATTTTTTAAAAGAAAGAAATTCTGAAACATTTTCTAATTTTAAGGAACTATCAAAGGATTCATCAATTTCAGGTTTTAGGGTCCTAAATTTAAATCCCATAGAACTTAGTAATTCTCTTCTTCTCGGAGATTCAGAACCTAATACTATTTTCATTTAGAATTAAAAAACAATGAGATGAAGGGAAGAATCAAGCTTATTTTTAATAATATGCTAATAATTTTATAATCTAAATCTTTTATAAATCCAGAATAAATAAAAATGAATAAATTAATAAGTCCCGCAAAAATCAGTATAATAAGAGCAAAATTAGTAAGGTCTATGTATGAAAAACCAAATAAAATTAATGCAATAAAAAGGGGTATTTGCAGAAGAATCATTGCAACCCAACTTGAGGTGTTAACACCATATTTCATCGGCAAGGAATAAACATGAATAATTTTATCGCCGTTTATCTCATTGATATCTTTTAATATTTCATGCGCTAAAAACTGTAGAAATGTGCAGATAGAAAGAAAGTAAATAAAGGAGTAATCTAAATGTGTAGTCCAAGTTTCTGGATCATACGATGAAAAAGTCTTGGTGCTTTCATTTGCAATTCTAAAAAACCAAACTGCTAAAAGAGGAATACAAGAACCTAGAAAAGCCAACGTTAAATTCCCAATTATTATTTTTCGCTTTAGATATATGCTGTAAAACCAGAGTAAATTCATGGAGGCTAGATGAATAAAAACAAATAGAAAGCTATTGTATTTAAGAGATAAATAGATTGAAATCAATACTGCAATACTATTTAATATCAAATGAAATAAAATCACCCATCTTTTTTTTAAATATTTTGATACAATTAATTGCTCTGGTTTATTTATTCTATCTGCTTTTATATCAAAATAATCATTTATCATATTTCCAGCAGCTGTAATTATTAGAGTCGTGAAGATATAAAGAGAATAATCAAAGATTGAAAAATCAATTTTTTGAAAAGAATTATTTTCAAAGATATAATAGGCAATTCCCAACATCGAACCAACGATAAATAGTAAATTCCATATCCGAATTAAACGAAAAATATAGATCATAAAATTATTTTATAAACTGTACGACGATTTTTTTGATGTGCTTTTTCTTTTTCTTCATTAGACATCATTTTTTCAATTTCAATATCTGAAATAATTGTCTGAGTTGAGCCATATCCTCTATATGAAAGTCGATTTGCATCTATTCCGTTTGAAACTAAAAATTCATAAACTGATTTCGCTCTTTCGCTCGATAAAATTAAATTATCATTATTATTTCCTCTTGAATCTGTATGCCCACCTAATTCAATTTTATGTTGCGGATTTTGTTTTAGATAAAGTACTAATCCGAGTAATTCTATTTTTGAATTCTCACGAAGACTTGATTGACTTCTATCAAAAAAGACATTTGAAAGCACATTCTCTGTTGTACTTGTTTCTGGATTAAGAGGGATGTCGATATGGTAATTTTCTTGTCCTTCGGCTATACTTAAATTAAAGTTTAATGAATAAGGAAAATAACCCGGATAAGAAACGCTAATTGCATAATCTCGGTTTATTGGAAGTGCTACCATAAAAGAACCATCTGTTTTATCAGCATCAGAAATAATTACTACTTGTCCACTTTCTATATCAATCAATTGGAAATGACCAGCTAGTGCTTTTCTTGTTTTTATATCAAATACTAAACCATCAAAATAGAATGTTTTTGTTGGTTTTATTTCTTCAGGTAAGTTAAAATAATAAATATCTAAATCTCCATAGCCACCTGGCCTATTAGAAGCTAAATACGCAACTTCTCCTTTTGCAGATACCATCAAAGAATTTTCATTGAAATGCGTATTAATTGGATATCCTAGATTTTCGGCTTTCGACCAATTTCCATTTTTATCCATTCGGCTGACAAATAAATCAGAACCCCCCATTCCTAAGTGACCTCTTGATGCAAAATAAAGTGTTTTTCCATCTGGATGAATGTGAACTGATTCCTCAGCATAAGGAGTATTTATTGTATTTGGAAGTCGTTCAGCAGCGCTCCACTTACCATCATTTTCAAGTCGCGAAACATAAATGTCAGACTCTCTTTTCCCTTCTTTACTTCTTACACCTCTTATAAAGTAAAGTGTTTTTCCGTCAGCTGAGAGTGAAGGTTGTGTTTCCCAATTTCTAGAGTTTACATTACCAGGAAGATTAATAGGAGTAAGCCAATTATTCCCTAATTTCTTAGTGTAAAATAAATCACAGCTTCCTAAACCAGCTCTTCCATATCCATAATCTCCAGATTCATCACAACAAGCCACAAATATTAAACTTTTACCATCAGAAGAAATAGTTGGAGCCCCTTCATTATTTATAGTATTTACATTTTTTTGCATTGGTTCTGCCACCCCCCAATTTTGATTTTCATTACTTTCAGATACAAAAAAGTCCTCCTGTGATAAACTTTCATTTTTTATTGGTAAATATCTTGTGAAAAGCATGGTTTTCCCGTCTACTGTTAAACAGGGGAAATATTCAGCATGGCTAGAATTTATTCCTGGGCCAATATTAATAGGGTTAAATGATTTAGGATTGTTTATTGCTTGGACTCCAAATTCAGCATTTGCTCTCATTTCCCTTGCTTTCAACATCCATTCTTCAACAGAATTTTCGTTACGGATAAATAGTTCTATATTTTTGAGCGCGTCTGAGTATTTCCCGATTTTTAATTCACATTCTGCAAGAAAAAAATTTGTTTTACTACTCGTGCTATGAAAGGGGTCAATATTTAGGGCTTTTTTGTAATGAAAAATAGCTGTTTCTAATTCACCTATTTGCACGTTTAATTCTGCTGCTAAAATATGTGCTTCCCAAAAGTTAGGATCTTTTTTTATTGATTTATTGGCGATTTCTATTCCTAAATTAAAATCTGGCATTTGATTTTTAGGGTCTAAATTCTGATTAGGGGCTACTCGAGCTTTTTCAAACAATTTTATTGCACTTTTACTTTTACTAGAGTATGGAAACTGAGCATTTGAGCAAGAGATAATTCCTAGAATAATAAGATTTAAAAATAAAAATTTAATCATAAGATATTAAACTAAGGGATATTCATGAATTTATGAGATTGTAACGAAATTCTCCACTTCTTGTTACTTTTTATGTAGTCAATAATTAAGGGATTTATAACTTCACTTTTTGACCATTCAGGTTGTAAATAAAGTTTACATTCCGCGTTTACTTTTTTTGCATGTATTTCGGCCCAAGTTAGGTCTGAAGGGTGACTTATTATAACTTTCAGTTCATTTGCAAGCTGGTAAGCTTCTTCACAAGGAGCTTTAAATTTCTTTGGTGAAAAACAATACCAATCTACATTTCCTTTCAAATGATAACACCCTGAAGTTTCAATAGCAACCTCTATTTTTCTAGCTTTTAAATTTTCAATTATTGTTTCTAAATTATAGAGTGCTGGTTCACCACCTGTTAAAACAACAAAATCGGTATTTGTTTTCTCGATTTCAGATATTAAAAAATCAATACTAATCAGCGGATGTACTTCACTATCCCAACTTTCTTTAACATCGCACCAAACACAACCGATGTCACATCCTGCTAATCTTATAAAGTAAGCTGGTCTTCCAGAGTAAAATCCTTCACCTTGTAAAGTGAAAAAGTGCTCCATAACAGGAAGTTCCTTTTCTGTATTAATTTTTCTATAGTCCACAAGCAAAAGTAATAATAACTATGTTTATAGTTGTTAATAAGTTCGTTACAAGCATTATTTTTATTTATATATATTTGTTAATAATTAAATCTAAACTATTATGAAAAAAACTATTACTTTTTGTTTCATTGCTTTTTCACTTTCTTCACTTCTTGCCCAACAGCAAATAGGAAATTCTAACATGGAAGCATGGGATAATATTGGCGCATCAACTGAGGAACCCACTAATTGGAATGGATTTAAAACAGCAAGTGGCGGTTTATCGGGTTTTGCACAGCAGCAAGTTTTTAGGTCAACAGCTATTCGTTCAGGTGCTTCTGGGATGTACTGCGCAAGAATTTTTTCTAATTCAATTTTCGGAATAGTTGCGAATGGTACACTGACACTTGGGAGAATTAATATGGGAAGTACAACTGTAACGGATATTTCTGCAAATTACAATATTTCCTTAACGAATGATCCAAATTTTTCTGAAGCTTTAACTTCTATGCCAGATTCAATTGTTTTTTGGGCAAAATATACTGCAGCATCAAATCAGCAAGCAAGAATTCACGCGATAACTCATGATGCTTTTGATGTTCACGATCCAATAGATGTAGCGTCGAGCCCACATGTTATTTCAACTGCAGCATATAATTTTTCTCCAAATACAGCATGGGTTCGACATTCTGTTCCTTTTACTTCTTTTATTCAACCACCGCTTCCACCACTACCGACACCTGCTTATATACTAGTTACTTTTGCCACGAATGCTATTGCTGGAGGAGGCGCTGCAAATGATGAGGTCTTAATTGATGACATACAATTAATCTACAATTCTTCTGTTGGAATTACTGAAGCAAACTCAAATATTCCTTTTGCTCATTACTCCACGGAAAATGGTCTGCTCATTACAGAATCAAATCAGAACTATCATATTTTCAATTTATCAGGACAACTAATGAAGTCGGGTTTAGATAGCGAGTTAAATGGTTTAAAATTAAATTCTGGAGTCTATATTCTCAAGTCAAATAGTAGAACTGAGAAAATCTTTGTCCCATAAAATTTCGGAATGCGTTTCCTTATTTTAATTACTATTTTAAGTTGCTTATCGAATTCACTTTTTTCGCAAACTGCAAAGATTGTGGGTTTTGTAAGAGATGATAAAGGAAACCTTATTGTTGGTGCTTCTGTTATTTATAGAAAAGACATCACTTTTGGAGCAAGCACAAATGAAAAGGGATTTTATGAGTTAACCATACCAAGTGGTTTATGCAGAATTGTTGTTCGATATACAGGAATGATTTCTGACACAGTAAGCATTGAGATTTCTGAAAATGAAGTTAAAAATGTTGATTTTACTCTGAATTCATATATCAAAGAATTTCAGCAAGTAGATGTAAAGGTTGGCAAGTTCGATAAACCAATTCAAGAGCAGACAGTTACAATGTTGGTGCTGAAGCCAGAAATGATAGAGAATAAAAATACCCGCAGCATTGAATCTGCCTTAGATCAAACTCCGGGTCTTAATATTTTGGATGGTGAACCTCAAATTAGAGGAGGAAGTGGATTTACATTTGGTGTTGGCTCAAAGGTTTCAGTAATTGTCGATGATATGCCAATGTTGTCTGGTGATGCTGGAAGACCTGAATGGGGATTTATTCCGGTAGAAAACATTAGTCAAATTGAGGTGATAAAAGGTGCAGCTTCAGTTTTATCAGGAAGTTCAGCATTGTCGGGTTCCGTTCACATCCGAACGGCTTATCCAACATCTAAGCCGCTAACAAAAATTAATGTTTATTCAGGATTTTATTCTGTTCCAAATTCTCCAAATTCTAAATGGTGGAGTCAATATCCAGGCATTAATGGTCTCAATTTTTTACATTCAAAAATGTATGGAAATTTAGATTTAGTTGTTGGTGGAAATTTAAACATGGATCATGGCTATATTGGCCCTCCGATAACAGATTCTATAGTTGCAACTGTTTTTCCTGACACCTTGTCAAATTTCACTGAGAAAGAATTAATTTCCAAAAGAGCTCGACTTAATTTTAACTTGCGCTATCGTTCTCAAAAGGTTAAGGGCTTAAACTATGGCGTTAATGGAAATTTCATGGCTTTGCATACAAATATGCCGCTTGCTTGGTTAAATGATTCGTCTGGCTTATACCGCGCTTATCCAGGTGCAATTTTTATGCAAGATCAACTCATCTTTAATGTGGATCCATTTGTAAACTTTTTTACACAAGCAAATGGGAAACATTATCTAAGAACACGCATTTTACATGTTGACAATAAAATGAGTGCAAATCAGTCAAATCGCGCCTCAACTTATTACGGAGATTATATGTTTCAAAAAAAATATTCAAACTTAAAAAATCTTGATTTTATTGGCGGCTTAACAGGAACATTTACGAATTCATTTGCAAATATTTATGTCGGTTCCGGCTCCCCCAATAATCAGCTTCTTAACCTTTCTGCATACACACAATTAGAAAGTAAATTCAATGGTTCTTTGAACGTTTCTGCAGGAGGACGTTTAGAGTATTTTCAATTGAATGATACAATTACAGCCATGAAACCTATTTTTAGAGCAGGAGCAAGTTTAAAAATTTACCAAGAAACTTATATACGCGCTTCATTTGGACAAGGATTTCGTTTCCCTTCTATAACTGAGCGCTTTATAAAAACAGGTGTCGGAAATTTTGGTGTTTTCCCAAATCCTAATTTGAAGCCAGAAAGTAGCTGGAATGCAGAAATTGGGATTAAACAAGGATTAAAATTGGGAGGTGTAATGGGCTATTTAGACATTGCAGGTTTTTGGCAAGAATACCAAAATACCATTGAATACATGTTTGGAATTTGGCATCCAATTACTTCAGTTGAAACAATGGGATCAAGTGCTGGATTTATGTTTTTGAATACAGGAGAATCTCGCGTTGTTGGTCTTGATGCTTCATTTTCCGGCGCGGCAAATCTTTCTAAGAAATCTCAGCTTACATTTTTATTAGGTTATAATTACATTGTTCCAACAACTTTGACGCCTGATTATGAATATGCACAAGATTCTGTTGGTAGAGTTTTTAGCTATAATACTACCTCGCTAGATCCTAAACAGAAAGTATTAAAATACCGATTTTTACACAATGTAAAGCTTGACGCGGAATATACTTATAATAAAAAGTTTTCTTTTGGAATGAGTGGAAAGTATTTCTCAAAAATTGTAAATATGGATGCAATTATTGAAGATTTTGAAGAAACAACAATTGACGTTGATATACTTCAAGATTTGCGTTACATGGATTATTATAATTCGCACCGTTTTGGTAATTGGATTTTTGATTTCAGAGTTTCTTATAATCTTACAGAAACACATAAATTCGCCTTAATTGGAAGTAATATTTTAAATCGCAGCTATTCTTTACGGCCATTAAAGATTGAAGCTCCCAGAACAATCATGATTCAATATACTTGCAAATTACAGGGAAAAGGGAAGTAATTACGTAGTTTCTAATTCGTGCCTCAAGTAATTTAGCGCACTTGAAACCGTCATTTGTATAGTTCTTTCTCTGCTATCTCCAAATTGAAATTTCTTTACGATGGTCTTAGTTGGTAAAGCAATGGCAATCCAAACGAGTCCAACAGGTTTATCTATTGATCCGCCATTTGGTCCGGCAATCCCACTAGTTGAAATACAGCAATCTACACCTAATTTTTTTCGACCGCCAATAGCCATTTCCTTGACAACTTCCTCACTTACTGCACCAAATTTTTCTATGTTTTCAGGTGAAACATCAGCCAAACTAATCTTTAATGAGTTACTGTACGTAAGTAAAGATCCCATGAAATAATCAGATGCACCAGAAATACTACAGATTTGGCTTGCTAATAATCCAGAAGTACAACTTTCAACAGTTCCAATTGTCATTTTTCTTGTGCGAAGCATTTCTCCAATTACTTGTGTCAAACTCTCGTTTTCAAAACCATAAAGAGCTTCAGGAATTAAATTTTTTAGCTCATCAAAATAAGCATCAATTATTTTCTTGTCTTCTTCTCCACGATAAGAGGTAATTCTAAGTTTCACTAGACCAGGTGATGGAAGATAAGCTAGACTGAGATTTTTAGAACGAATAGAATTTTCCCAATTGTAAATTATCTCTGCTAAAAAAGACTCGCCAATTCCCTGCGTTAGTGCTGTTTTATGATAGATGGATTTTAAACTAAATTTTTCTTTTAATCTTGGAATAACTTCCTCCAACATAATTCCTTTCATTTCATAAGGAACTCCGGGAAGACTAATGAATATTTTTCCTTTTTCTTCAAACCACATTCCAGCTGCAGTTCCGTAATTGTTGTTCAAAATCACACAATTTAGAGGTAGTTCTGCTTGTTGAATATTCGCTTCAAGCATCGGTCGGTTTCTTTTGAAGAAATAGTCTTCAATTTTCTTTAATGTAGGAAGATGAACTTCTAAACGTGTGTTAAAATAGCTACAAAGTGTATGTTTAGTTATGTCATCTTTCGTTGGACCTAAGCCTCCAGTTATAATAATGCAGTCTGTATTTGAATCGATTGAATCTAAGGAACTTTGAATTGCTTCAGTGGTATCTGAAATAACTGTAGTACGAACAATACGTGCTCCAATAAGCGACATTTCTTGTCCAATCCAAGCTGCGTTGGTATTAATTGTTTGTCCAATCAATAACTCGTCGCCAATACTTAGGAGTTCAATGTTCATTTTTTTTTGAATTTTGCAATTGATTCGATGTGTCCAGTATGAGGAAATTGATCTACTAATGAAAATTTATCCAATTCATAGCCCGCTTGAAGAAGTGTATTTGTATCTCTTGCTTGAGTTGAGGGATTGCAGGAAATATAAACAATATTTTTTGCTCCAAGTTCAATAACTTTTTGCAGCGTTTTTGGAGCAATGCCAGCTCTTGGAGGATCTAGTACAATTGTAGCGATTGTCCCATTAAATTCAGGGTGTTGTTTGAGAAACTTTCCAACATCTGCTGCAAAAAATGAAATGTTTGAAATTTGGTTGTTCGCTGCATTTTTTTTCGCGTCTTCTATTGCTTCTTCTACAATGTCAACACCAATTATTTGAACGTCTTCGTTTCTTTTGGAAAGTAATTGACCGATAGTTCCTGTTCCACAAAACAAGTCCATTACAACTTCATTTTTGGCAATATCTTCTTCAAAAACATAATCTAATGCTTTTGAATAGAGAAGTTCTGCACATTTTGGATTGGTTTGAAAAAAACTCTCCATGCTTATTTGAAAGTCTAAGCCAAGAATTTTTTCTTCGATAAATGCCTGTCCAAAAATTAATTTACAAGTGCCATTTTCAATCTTTGATCGGTCAGCAACATTGTCATTTCTTGTGTGCTGAAATCCTGCTATTCTCTCGCCAAAAAGTTCTTTTAAATAAGCTGCAATTTCTTGTATATCGAATTTTTCAATTCCTTCATTAGACGTCACTAGGTTAATCAGTAATTTATTTGAAGCAAAAGATTTTCGGACGACAATATGTCGAAAGAAACCTGTTTTTTTTGGTGGATGCCAAGCAGGCAATCCTGTTTTTTCAAGAAAGTTGCGAATAAGGAATAGCTTATCTTCCCATTCTTTGTCAAATAAACCCGATGCTTTATTGAGACTTTCTACTTTCCACCAGGTCCCTCTTCTTTTAAATCCAAGAGAAAAGGCAGCATCTTTTTCTAAATTAGTTTCAAGACAATGTTCTATCGCAGAAAAGCTATACTCCATTTTATTTCGATAGAAATAATGCTCGGGAGAGGAAATAAAAGCATCAAATTTTAGGGAAACATCCTTTAATCCTGATAAGCGAGAAAATGTTTCTATTGTAGACTCTTGCTTAAATTTTTCTTGAATTTCTATTGGAACATGAATATATGGCCCTCCAGATATTTCTTGAAATTGCGCTTGTGTTTCATGTTCCGAGCGCTCAATTATTTCGAGAAGTTTTGCTTCAGCATGATTTTTTCGTTTTGCATCAATCTTTACTCTAACCGTCTGACCGGGAAAGGTATTATCGACGAAGACTACAAACAAGCCATTTTCAGTTTGAATTTTACCGATGCCACGACCGCCAAATGCGTAATCTGTTATTTTGATTTCTATTTCTTGACCTCGTTGGAGTGTGATTTTAGATAATTCCACGAATAACACCTTTATCGGAATTTTCTACAAAAGATAAAATATCTTTTCGAATATCACTATCTATTATCGAACTTTTTATTAATGAAATTCCTGTTGATACATTACTATTTTGAACATATAAAACACGGTAAATATCCTCAATTTCTCTCACTTGCTCATCCGTAAATCCTCTTCTTCTGAGACCAACGGAGTTTACTCCTGCAAATGTTAATGGTTCTCTTGCAGCTTTTATATATGGCGGAACATCTTTTCGTATTAAAGACGCACCTCCAATAAATGCATGCTTTCCGATATGAACAAATTGCTGCGCTGCAACTTTACCCTCAAGAATTGCATAATCATCAATTATAACATGACCAGAGAGTCCAGTATAACTTGCAAGAATTACGTTATCTCCAATTTTGCAATCATGAGCTACATGAACATAAGTCATTAAAAGACAATTTGAACCAATACTAGTTTTCATTCGATCTTTTGTCCCTCTGTGAATTGTTACACATTCTCGGATTTTGGTGTTATCTCCAATTTCCACTGTTGTATATTCTCCCTCAAATTTTAAATCTTGTGGTATAACGCCAATAACAGCTCCAGGAAAAACTTCACAGTTATTTCCAATTCTTGTGCCTGGATAAATTGTAACATTTGAATGAATATAAGTTCCTTCTCCGATAACAACATCATCGTGAATAGAAGAAAACGGATCTATTTTTACATTTTTTCCTAAACTTGCTTTAGGCGAAACAGATGCAAGAGTACTTATCATTTATTCTTTATCTTTTATTACTTGAGCTAGCATATCAGCTTCAGTTGCAACTTTACCATTTACATATGCTGTACCTTTCATTTCAACTAATCCTCGGCGAATTGGCGAGGTAAGAGTCAATTCAAACACTAATGTATCTCCTGGAACAACTTTTTGCTTAAATTTAACATTATCAACTTTAAGAAAATAGGTTGAGTAAAGATGTGGATCCTCGATGTTACTTAATGCATATACTCCTCCAACTTGCGCCATTGCTTCTATTTGTAAAACTCCCGGAAAAATCGGGTTTCCAGGAAAATGACCGGTGAATATTGGCTCATTCATTGTTACATTTTTAACACCGATAATCGAGTTTTCCGTTATTTCCATGATTTTATCTACCATAAGAAAGGGAAATCGATGGGGCAACATTTTTTCTATTGCATTGATATCGTATAATGGAGGTTTGCTTAAATCAAAAACACGCCCCATATTTTCTTGTTTTTTTAATTGCGCCTTTAATATTTTTGTAAATTCAATATTTCCAAAATGCCCGGGGCGAGCAGCTAAAATATGTGCTTTTATAGGTTTTCCAAGAAGTGCTAAATCACCAACAATGTCTAATAATTTATGTCTTGCAGGTTCATTTTCATGTTGCAACTTGATTGTATTCAGAACGCCTAATGTATTAACTTCGACTTTTAAATCTTCTTTTCCTAGTAATTTAGCAAGACGATTGAGTTCTTCTTTTGGAATGTCTGTGCGATCGACTAAAACGATAGCATTGTCTAAATCTCCTCCTTTTATTAGATTGTTTGTTGCAAGAAACTCTAATTCTCTCAAGAAAACAAATGTTCGGCAATGTGCTATTTCGGTGTTAAATTCTCCAATATTGTAAATACTTGCGTGCTGCGTACCAAGAACAGGTGATTTGTAGTCTACCATTACAGTTAAGCGATAATTTATATCAGGAATAGCAAGAAATTCAATTCCTTTTTCAAGATCTTCCCAAGGTAAATTTTCAGTTAATTCAAAATAGACTCTTTCTGCCTCTTGTTCGACGAATCCCACTTTTAAAATCCCATCAACAAAAGGTTTAGAGCTTCCGTCCATTATTGGAATTTCTTCAGCATCTATTTTTATGAGAGCATTATCAATTTGACAACCGTACAATGCCGCAAGAATATGTTCAGTCGTATAAACGCGGGCGCCATTAAATTCTAATGTTGTTCCTCGTTCTGTTGAAATAACAAGATCGACATCTGCTTTAATAACAGGCTGTTCAGGTAAATCTATACGTTGAAATTTAAACCCATGATTTTCTGGAGCAGGGCAAATTTCAAGAGAAACTTTTTCACCTGTATGCAAACCAACTCCTGAAAAAGAGATGGAATTTTTTAAAGTACATTGTTTTTCAACCATTATCTATAAATTACTTATTCTAAATCTTTTATTTTTTTCTCTAGTTCCTCAAGTTTACTTAGTATAAAAGGTAATTTTCGAAAACCAACGGAAGATTTTTTAAAGTCGTTCAGTGGAATTGCGGGAGTACCCATTAAAGTAACAGCTTCTTTTACAGTTTTTACAACTCCAGATTGCCCAACAATTTTTGTGTCATCAGCAATACTTAAGTGTCCATTTATTGCAGCTTGGCCTCCAATCATAACACGTTTTCCAATTTTTGCAGAACCTGCAACTGCTACAAGTGCAGCTAAGGCTGAGTTTTCGCCAATATCTACATTATGAGCAATTTGACATAGATTATCAATTTTCACACCTTCTCGAATAAATGTAGAACCCATTGTAGCACGGTCAATAGCACAATTTGAACCAATTTCAACATTGTTTTCTATTATGACATTTCCAATTTGCGGGATTTTTTGAAAAACTCCTTCAGAATTAGGCGCAAATCCAAATCCATCTGATCCAACAACTGTACCTGCATGAATAATGCAATTTTCTCCTACTTTACAGCCAAAATAGATACTTACTCCTGGATGTAAAACAGTATTTGAACCTATCTTAACATTGTCGCCTAAATATACATTTGGGTATATAACTACGTTATTTCCTATTTCAACATTTTTTCCAATATATGCAAATGCTCCAAGATATAAATCAGAGCCAATTACCGCGGAATTGTCAATAAATGAAGGTTGCTCAATTTTGGCCTCTTTTTTATTTAAGTTATCATATAACTCAAGTAATTGTGCAAAGCAAGTATAGGAGTTTTCAACTTTGATTAGCGTGAGCGATAAAGGCAAGGGTTTTACGGGAATAAAATCTTTGTTTACAATACAAATACTTGATTTTGTTGTATAGATAAATTCTTCGTACTTCGGGTTTGATAAAAAGGACAGTGTTCCTTCTTTTCCCTCCTCAATTTTAGCTAAATCAGTAACTATAGCTGAGGAACTTCCGATAATTTCACCATTTACAATGGCAGCAATTTGCGAAGCTGAAAATTCCATAGAGTAAAATTAAGAAAAGGAATGTGATTTAGGACGACTCATAGTCCAACTTATTAACATGGTTTTTTTGTAAAAAGTTATTTACAAGAACTTGAATCAGGTAAATCAATGGCGAGTATTTGAATTTTTTCTTTATACCAGATGCTTTTCACAGAAATCACTTCATTATTGTTTCCTCTAAAACGAATCCAATGTTCGGGTTTTGGACTTCGATTAAGCATAGATTTTTTAAAATCGATACTTCCTGTTTTTTTTATTCTGTTAAACAATGTATTTACATTCGTTAAACTAAGTTCCTCTTGCTGACAAATTAAAAGATCGCTTGTGTCTACGTAAATAAAATCCTTTGATTTTGGAAAATAAATAGGTTTTCCAAATCCAATTTTCGTGTTTTTTATTTTTTTAGCATCTTTATTTGAAAAAATAATTTCGGAGATAAAACTTTCTAGAGGCATTGTTGCTTTGCATGAAAATAACTTACCTGATTCTGTTTTGCAGTCAAAATAGTAGACTTTAAAAGAATTATTTTTTTTGCTTTTAGTGAATTTTACATCTCCATCAATAAGTGCTTTTACTAATTCTTTTTCTGAGAGATTTAAATCCGAAAGTTTTTTTTGATTTTCTTCTGAAAGAACGATTATTCTCTGAAAAAGTGATGTTTTTAATCTATTTTCAGGGAGCCAGGAGCATCCTCTGCCTCTCATGAAAAATGTAACGAAAATTAATCCAATTAATAGTCCTGTGCCGTAATATTTGAGTCTTTTAAAAAATCCATCCATTTCTTTGATATAAAAAAACCGAGTTGAACTCGGTTTAAATTTTGTTAGTGCTTAAAGAAGCGCTTCGAGTTTTGCCACCAAAGTTGCTTTTGGCACTGCACCCACTGATTTATCTACAACTTCTCCATTTTTTATAAATAAAATAGTCGGTATACTTCGAACATTGAATTGTGAAGATATTCCTGAATTTGAATCAACATCAACCTTTCCAATAACTGCTTTTCCGCTATATTCAGTTGCCATCTCTTCAATAATCGGTCCGATCATGCGACAAGGGCCACACCATTCCGCCCAAAAATCTACTATAACTGGTTGGGATGATTTTAGAACTAATTCATCAAAATTTGCATCTGTAATTTCTACTGCCATTTTAGTATATATTTAGCTATTAATTTATTTTTTTATTTGCAAAATTACTGCTTTTTAATTCAACTAGTAGTAAGTTTTACTTTTTTATTTTTTGGCAATTTATTTATGTTCATTTCTTCTAAAAGAAATTTTGCAGTGTGTGAAAGTTTGTTCTTAATAATTTCCTCCGGGTTTCCTTCGGCGATTATTTGACCTCCTTTTCCACCTCCTTCAAGTCCCAAATCAATTATATAGTCTGCTACTTTAATAATATCGAGATTGTGTTCAATTATCAATACTGTATTCCCTTCATTTACCAGGCGCTGAACGACCTCTAAAAGCATTCGAATATCTTCAAAATGAAGTCCTGTTGCAGGTTCATCTAAAATGTAGATCGTTTTTCCGGTGCCCTTTTTAGCTAGTTCACTAGATAATTTAATTCGTTGCGCTTCTCCTCCTGATAAAGTTGTAGATGACTGCCCTAATTGTATATAGCCAAGTCCAACACTTAATAAAGTTTCTAAAACTCGTTTTATTTTCGGATGATTTTCAAAAAATGGAACAGCTTCTTCAATCGTAAAATTTAAGACATCAGAAATTGATTTTCCTTTATACCTTACTTCTAAGGTTTCTCGGTTATAGCGTTTTCCATTACATGTTTCACATTGTACGTAGACATCTGGTAAAAAACTCATCTCAATTAATTTTAAGCCTCCACCATTACATGTTTCACATTTCCCGCCTGCTACATTGAAAGAGAATCGTCCAGCTTTATATCCTCTTATTTGAGATTCTGGTAAACTTGCATAAAGTGTCCGAATTTCATCAAAAACTTTTGTGTATGTGACAGGATTTGAACGTGGAGTTCTTCCAATTGGACTCTGATTTATTTCAATTACTTTGTCTAAATTTTCTAGGCCTTCGATGCTTTTGTACGAAAGTGGATTTTTTACACCTTTGTAAATGTGTTTTAGCAAAATTGGGTAGAGTGTGTAATTTATGAGTGAAGATTTTCCGCTCCCGGAAACACCAGTCACACAAGTAAGCGTCCCAAGAGGCACAGTTAAATTCACATTTTTAAGATTATGGCCACTTGCTCCTTTTAACTTTAAGAAACTTCCATTTCCTTTTCGGCGTTTTTCAGGGATTTCAATTGTTTTTTTTTCTTTTAGATATAAAGCCGTTAAAGAATCACTTTCTAAAATTGTTTTTAAAGTTCCGGCACTAATTATTTGTCCTCCATGCAGTCCTGCTTTTGGACCAATATCCACTATAAAGTCTGCTGCCTGAATCATTTCTTTGTCATGCTCAACAACCAAAACAGTATTTCCAGCATCTCTTAATTTTTTTAGTGATTTAATTAATTTTTCATTGTCTCTTTGGTGCAATCCTATAGAAGGTTCATCTAGAACATAAAGTACGTTCATTAATTCTGTTCCAATTTGAGTTGCTAAACGAATTCGCTGTGCTTCGCCACCTGACAAACTTTTAGAGGAACGATTTAAAGTCAGGTAGTCAAGTCCAACATCCAAGATAAAGCCTAAGCGCGATCGAATTTCTTTAATTATTTCAGTAGCAATTTTATTTTGGTCTTTTGTTAGGTATTTTTCAATATCATTTAGCCAAGTGGATAATTCTTTTAAATCTAAGGAGGCTAGTTCTCCAATATGTTTATTATCGATTCTAAAAAAATGAGCTTCTTTTTTTAAACGTGTTCCTTTGCAAACAGGGCAACAAATCTTATTCATAAAACTTAAGGCCCAGCGTTGAATTGGGGCACTGCTTTCTTCAGAATGCCTGGAAATGAAATTAATAATGCCCTCAAAGCGAAAGCTGTTATCATTTTGATGGACTTCCATTCCTTCATTACCATATAAAATAACTTTCAGAAGCTCATCATCAATTTCTCTTATTGGAGTCTTTATAGAAAAGTTATTTTTAGAAAGTATGGTTTCCAATTTATCAAAAATCCAAGACTTTTTATAATCTCCAAGAGGACTTAATGCACCTTCTTTGATTGAAAGAGAGAAATCAGGAATAATTTTCTCAATATCAGCCTCTGAAACTTCACCAAGACCATTACAATTCCCACACGCTCCATATGGAGAATTAAAGGAAAATAAATTTGGTTCTGGCTCCGGGTAACTTATTCCACTGCTCGGACACATCAAGGATCTACTATAGTTACGAAATTTTCCACTGTCATAATCAATTACCATAATCATTGAATCCCCTTGCTTCATGGCAGTAACGACAGAATTATAAATTCGCTTTGAATCCATTTCTGATAATTGCATTCTGTCAATAACCACTTCGATATCGTGAATTTTATAGCGATCAAGTCGCATTCCCTTAACAATATCTTGAATTTTCCCGTCAACCCGAACCTTTGTATAGCCATTTCGGAGTATTTGTTCAAATAATTCGCGGTAGTGACCTTTACGACCTTTAATTTTTGGCGCCAGAATGGCAATTCTCTTGTCTTTGAATTCTTTTTCGATCATATTTACTATTCCTTCATCGGAATATTTTACCATCGGTTCGAGAGTTTCGTAGGAAATTGCTGTTGCAGCACGCGCAAAAAGCAAGCGAAAGAAATCATATAATTCTGTAATTGTGCCAACTGTAGATCGTGGAGATCTGGCAACTGTTTTTTGTTCAATTGCAATCACAGGACTTAAGCCATTTATTTTATCTACATCAGGACGGTCAATTCCACCAATAAACTGGCGAACGTAAGAAGAAAAAGTTTCTATGTACCTGCGCTGTCCTTCAGCAAAAATTGTATCAAAAGCAAGAGATGATTTTCCACTACCACTTAAACCTGTAAAAACAATTAATTTGTTTCTAGGTATTTTAAGATCAATGTTTTTTAAATTATGTTCTCTAGCTCCAAAAACTTCAATAAATCCATTTTCAGGAATAGTATTCTTCTTCACTACTTTTAAATTATTTTTAAAATGGACTTATAAAATCATTAAAAGAAATACCATTCATATCTTTTTTTGAGAGAATCGGATCATATACTTCCCAATCAATTCCCAAGTTTTCATCATTCCATAAAAGACAAATTTCAGCTTCAGGATGATAGTATTCTGTACATTTATAGGAAAAGATTGTATTGTCCTCTAATGCGCAAAAACCATGAGCAAATCCCGGGGGTATGTAAAATATATTTTTTTCAAGTTCAGAAAGAACTATTTTTTTATGTTGTCCATAGGTTTTTGAATTTTTTCTTAAATCAACAACGACATCTAAAACAGATCCTTTAATAACCCTAACTAGTTTTCCTTGGGCGTGAGGTGGTTTTTGAAAATGAAGTCCACGCAATACATTTTTCATAGACAGAGACTCGTTGTCTTGCACAAAATTTATTCCTCCAATTGCATCCTTAAAACTCTTTTCATTAAAGTTTTCTAAAAAGTAGCCTCTTTCATCACCATAAATAGATGGATGGATACTTATTAAACCTTCAATTGTATGTTTAATTATTTGCATTGATTTTACAGTTTTTTATTACTTTTATACCAAATAAATTGTGCTTATTTCTCAATCAACTAAATTCATAAAAAATAAATGAATCAAATGTTTAAAACTAGATTGCAAAATTACATAATAATTGTAAGTTTTCTTTTTAACCTATCTGCTCATTCGCAGAATAAAATTCAAGAATCTATCCTAAGCTTTGCTTCAAATAGTCTTAATAAGAATGCCCTAATTAGTTTTAAGGTAATTAATATAGACTCGTCAACAGAAATTGCTAGTTACAAGTCATCTTTAGCTATTCCAAGTGCTTCAACGACAAAATTATTTTCTACGGCTACAGGTTTTGAAGCTTTAGGACCTAATTTTACAACCTCAACTCAAATTTATATGAGTGGATTCATAGATAAAGATAGTTCTTTAAACGGAAATATATATGTACGAGGTGCAGGCGATGTAAGCTTAGGCAGTAAGTTCTTTAATGAAAATGGGAAAGAATTTAATTTTTTATTGCGATGGTCTGATTCATTAAAATCAAAAGGAATCAAGTATATTAATGGCTCAATTATTTGTGATGGCTCTGATTATGGTTACTCAGGAAGTCCAAAAAGTTGGGGTTTGGATGATATCGGAAATTATTATGGTGCAGCAGCACAAGGCATTAATTTTTTTGATAATACAATTAAAATTTATTTTAAATCTAAAGGAGTTGGCCAAAAGACTGAAGTAATTGAAATTTACCCAAAAATTAGTAATCTTTCTCTAAAAAATGAGGTTCTTTCTGCAAATATAAGTGAAGATAATGCCTACATTTTTGGCACAAATTATTCTTTGAATCGATCTGCTAAAGGTTCATTGCCAATTAATGAAAATCGATTTGAAGTAAAAGGAAGTATGCCCGATCCAGAATATCAGTTGGCTGAAGAATGGGTTAAAGTACTTAAATCAAAAAATATAATAGTAAGAGATGGATCTTTGGGTTTCAGAACAGCAAATCTTAAAAAAATAAATTATCTCACAGAAACAAAATTATTGTTTAGAGAAAAAAGCAAAACATTGCAAGAAATTTCTTATTGGACCAATATTAAAAGTGTTAACTTATTTGCTGAAGGTATATTAAATAATATAGGCTTTCATTTAAATGGTGGTGGCTCAACTGAAGATGGTATTGCTGCTCTTAAGAGTTTCTGGGAGAATAAAATTAATTTAACTAATTTTCAATTGAAAGACGGCTGTGGTTTGTCTAGAGAGAATGCAATAAGTGCTGATCATTTTTGTCAATTATTGAATTACATGAAAAATTCAAAAAATTTTAAGGATTTTAAATCTACACTTCCTATTGCAGGGGTTTCAGGAACAATAAAGAATTTATGCAAAGGGCAAGCAGGTGAGGGGAGAATTTTTGCCAAAAGTGGTACGATTTCTAAAGTAAAATCTTATGCTGGATATGTTGTAAGTAAATCAGGAAAAAATCTTGCATTTGCTATTACAGTAAATAATTTTAGCGGAAGCAATAGTCAAATAATGACTGAAATAGAAAAAGTATTAAACGAATTGGCAAACTACTAAAGTTCTGCTTTAATTATTTCAGCCCAAAAATCGTGTATGCTTTTTCCTTCGCAGGCAAGCATTTTTGGAACAATACTTTCGGAGGAAAATCCAGGAGTTGTATTAACTTCTATCACAAATGCTTCATCTTTTACAAGCATAAAGTCAATTCTTGCAATTGAGCGAAGTTGTAGTAATTCGTAAATGTATTTTGACCGCTCTTGAACTTGAGACTTTACCTTTTCAGAAACTCTTGCAGGAGTGATTTCTTGTGATTTTCCGTTGTATTTTGCATCGTAGTCAAAAAAGTCATTTTCACTTGCGATTTCTGTAAGTGGTAAAGCTATCAATCCTTTTTTTGTTCGGTAGACTCCACAGGTAACTTCAATTCCGTCAAGAAAAGATTCTAAAACAATAGATTTTCCTTCTGCAAATGCATTTGTAATAGCAGTGGGTATTTCACCCAATGATTTGACTTTTGAAATCCCATAGCTAGAACCTGAGTCGGAAGGTTTAACAAAAAGTGGTAATCCTAATTCTGAACAAATAAAAGATGCACTAAATTGATCTTCACAGGTCATAAATAATGACTTCGCGACAGGAACATTAAAAGATTTTAAAAACTGATTGCAAAACCATTTATCGAATGAAAGAGCAGAAGCTAAAGGTCCAGAATTTAAGTATGGAATACTATGAAGATCTAAAAACGCCTGAATTTTTCCATTTTCGCCAGGGTTTCCATGGATGTAAACTAAGCCAATATCGATTCTGATATGCACTTTATTTTCTATAAAACTACAGGTGTTTAAATCAAATGAAACTAATCCACTGCAAGATTCTACTTGCCATTTATCTTCTCTAACTAAAATTTTATATACTATGTATTCTTTTGGGAAATGTGTTTTTATTGTTGTAGCACTTTTTAAAGAAATATCGTATTCCGATGAGTATCCTCCACAAAATAGACCAACAATTTTCATCCTTCGATTATTTAGTACGAAATTAGAAATTAGATTTACTTGATTGTCTGTCGCTTAAAAAAAGTTATCAATATGCCAGTTTTTAAAAGCTATTTTTTTTAATATTTATATTGAATTTTTTAAACAAAAAGACAGATATTTTCGTTTATTATACCAATATTTGTACATAATTATTCGAATGAAGGAAGTCGAAAATAAGGAACTTGAGAGGATAAAAAAACCTAAGTGGCTTAGAGTCAAGCTCCCAATAGGTGAAAACTACCGCAAGGTAAGAAGCTTGGTGGATGAACACAAGCTTCATACTATTTGTGAAAGTGGAAGTTGTCCAAATATGGGCGAATGTTGGGGGGAAGGAACCGCTACTTTTATGATTTTAGGAAATATCTGTACTCGCTCTTGTGGTTTTTGTGCTGTAAAAACAGGTAAACCTGAGGAAGTTGACGCTTACGAACCTGGAAAGGTTGCAAATAGCGTTAAAATAATGAAAGTAAAACATGCTGTAATTACTTCTGTTGATCGAGATGACTTAAAAGATGGTGGTTCTGAAATTTGGGCTCAAACAGTGCGTGCAATAAGAAAGCAATCTCCTGGTACAACTTTGGAAACACTTATTCCAGATTTTGCTGGAAAATGGGAGAATTTACAAGTAATTATTGATATTGCCCCTGAAATTGTTTCTCATAATTTAGAGACAGTTCGTCGACTTACAAAACAAGTGAGAATTCAAGCAAAATACGACAGGAGTTTGGAGCTTCTTTTTAGATTAAAAAAAGGTGGGATGCATACAAAATCTGGACTTATGCTTGGTTTGGGAGAGTCTGAACAAGAGATTTTAGAAACTATGCAGGATCTTAGAAATGTTGGCGTTGAAGTTTTAACTTTAGGGCAATATCTTCAACCAACTCTTAAGCATCTACCTGTTGTAGAATTTATAAATCCTGAAAAATTTGAATATTATAAAATTAAAGGATTAGAAATGGGATTTCGTTATGTTGAAAGTGGACCTTTAGTTCGTTCTTCTTATCATGCAGAAAAACATTTATTTTAAACTTAACAGACACAATTGTGTTTATAAAATATTCGATTAATAACAATGTTAAAATTTTAAATTAATTATATTTATTATTAAATTAGCACTTCTTTAACAAACAAATTAAATTTATTAAAATGAAAAGTAAAAGATTTATATTTTTATTTACAGTATTTTTTGGTATTTCAGCATTTATTCTTATTTCAAAATTTGATTTTGAGAGTAAAAATGGTACGTATTTTCAAAAAGAATTATCAGGGTTCATGTCACAAACAGGTGGGAATGAAGCACAAGAATGGTTGAGAGCTCGATATATTGATGTAACAACTGGGCAAACAGTTACTACTGAGCGTCTAGCTGAAATTGACAAGAATATTCGAAAATTATCAAAATCTAAATCAATATCATTTATAGAGCAAGGTCCTGATAATATTGGAGGAAGAACACGTGCAGTTCTTGTTAATCGAAATAATATAAATGAAGTTTGGGCAGGAAGTGTATCTGGAGGTTTGTTTTACTCAAATAACAAAGGAAGCAATTGGACAAGAGTTGATTCTTATGCAGCTGCTCTAGCAAGTCCAAATATTTCGAGTATGACTCAAACTACTGATGGGACTATATTTGTAGCAACAGGTTCAAATCAAGAATCATGGACTGGAAATGGTGTTTGGTACTCTACTGATAATGGGGCAACATGGCAAAAAATTCCCGGTACAACAGAATGTACTGAAATTGTAAGTGCATCTGAATCTTCAGCTATTCCTTATGCTTGGCTTGCAACCGCGGCAGGTTTAAAAAAATGGAAAGTTGGTGATGCAGGTCTTACAGGTGCAACTGTGACAACAGGAGCATGCACCGCTTTGAAAATTTCTCCTGATGGCAATGTAATCGTTGCTGCATTTGGTTCTAGCAAAACATTTGTTTCAAATGATGCTGGAGTAACTTTTGCAGATAAATCTGGAAATAGCACAGGTGCAACTACTGTTCCAGTAGGCGCTGGAAGAATTGAATATGCAATTTCTTCAATGAAAAATTCTAGTAATAAATATTCAATTTATGCTGTAAGAACAAACGGTGAATTACTTGGAATGAATGTATCTCATGACGATGGCCAAACTTGGAGTCAGTTTGTTGGGGCTTCTTCTATAAATTCTGATTTAAACATATACAGTAATGGCATAACAAATCAAGGAACTTATAATTCTGTAGTTTCTGTAGTTCCAAATGATCCTGAAAAAATCTTAATTGGAGGAATTGACATATGGAAGTGGAAACAAACAATCAACAACCCTCCATTTGGTGGCTTCGAGCAAATAAGTCTTGGTTTTGTAAGTCCTGCATCTGGACTTTATGTGCATTCTGACAACCATGAAATGAAATGGGACAATAACAATCGATTGTATATTGGAAATGATGGTGGAATTGGTATTTCACAAGATTATGGACAAAGCTTTTATGCTTCTAACCGTGGTTACAATGTCACACAATTTTATGGAATAGCATTTGACAGAGACGGTTCTGTAATGGGAGGTACACAAGATAATGGAACACTTTATAATAATCATGCTAATAATACTTATCAGGAGTTTAGAGAAGTTTTGGGTGGAGATGGTTTTGAATGCGAAATTTCATTTTTTAATCCTAAAGTAATGTTTGGTTCTATTTATAATAATGATCTTTATAGATCAAGTGACAAGGGTCAAACTTGGAATCCTTACAGTCCAACTTTACCTGCATCTTATAATCCAACAGGAACAGTGGGTTCTGCAGAACATCCTTTTCATACTGAGATATTTTTGGCTGAGTATTACGATTTAAATTCAAAAGACTCAGTTACTTTTATCCCTAAAAAAAATTATGCTTCTGGAGCATCAATTAGAGTTCCAAGTGCTGCTTCCGGAGATACAATGACTTATGTATCACAATCAGCATTGTATTTTGATGATACACTTTTCTACACTCCTTCACTAACATCAAATGGGATAAATTATGGTTTAAACACCGCTACAGGTGAAACAGTAGCAATGGGTACTGAAACTGTAATTTATAATGTTAGTTGGGATACTTTAAGAGTTCAAGATCCTTATCAATCTTGGTTTGTTTTTTATGTAAACAAAAATGGAGGAGAAATTTGGGGATCTAGAAATTCATTAAGACTATCAGCAACAAATGGTCAGTGGGTTTGTGTTGCAAGAAATGTTGGTTCTAATGGTTACTTTGACATTGAATTTTCTAGGGATTTAAATCAATTGTATATTGGAACATCATCAGGTGTTACACGTGTGAATGGTCTTGGCTCAATTTATACTTCAGATCCTGCATTTTCTACTAAGGTTGGTTATGGTTTAATTGCAGGTGGACTTGTTCCAACTCATACGACGAATGTAAAAATCACTTCAACAGCTTATGAAGGTATTGCAGTAAACCCTTATAATCCAGCAGATTTAGTATTGTTTGCTGGTTTTGGTGGAACGAATAAGCGTTGTACTAATGCAAATACTGCTACTTCTAGCAATCTTGTTGCTGTTACACTTCCATCAATCGTTTCAGGAATTGCTTGCTATGACGGTATTATTGATAGAAATGATGAAAATATTATCGTTATCGGTACTTCTAAAGGTGTTTTTGTAACTGAAAATGGAGGAGCAACATGGGAGAATGCATCTACAGGCTTTGATGGAACACCTGTATATGAGGTACGTCAATCTTGGAGGTCTTTTGATGAAGGAAATAGTCGCCCTGGAGAAATATATATTGGAACCTATGGTCGTGGTATTTTTAGTTCTTCCGCTTATTTAGATTTAAATGAAAATAACAATAGCGCAATTAATAACGAGAATTTTAAAACGAAATTGAAAGCCTATCCGAATCCTTCTACTGACAATACAACTTTAAGCTTTGACTTGGCAGAAACTGGTGGAGTTAGCGTACAGGTTTATTCAATTACAGGAAGGTTGGTTAAGTCAATAAATAATAAGAACATGTTAAAAGGAGATAACACACTTTCTTTAGACTGCGATGACTTACCAAACGGAACTTATATTGTAAAGTTTGTTTCAGGAAAGCAAAATGAAACAGTGAAATTTATTAAAATGTAAATTTAATTATAGTTTTAAAAAGCGACTTCGGTCGCTTTTTTTTTGAACCTTTGATTTTCTACAAAATTTTAATTCTCAGTAATTTTAAAGAAAAGATTTTTAGACTTTTTTATAGATATTTTAAACCTTTATTAAGAATTACTGAAAATCTTTATGTTAACTTTGCTAAGTCTTTAGAAATAAATACATAATGTAATATTTAATAAAAAGAATATATGTCGAAAGAAAATAAAATGCGGAGAAAAGCAATTGACTGTAAGATGATAGGACCAAGCAGCTCAAGCCCAGGTTATTTTAAATATGAGGTAACAATTGAAGAAGAATCAGGAAAAATTCACAAAGAGCCAGCTTATGGGCTTGACATGCAAGATGCTATTTCAAGATTAGTTTGGACTGAAAGAGTTGAAAAAGTTAATCCAAAAGCAAATATTATTATTATTATTTGTGCCTGGTTAACATCCATAATTGTCCCTTCAATTATCGCTACAAAAACAGAAGATCCAATTTGGATTCTTGTTGCCTTTGTCTTAGCATCTTTATTGACTTTCTTGACAGTTCAAATCGAAAAATATTTTAATCGAGGTAAATAAGTCTTAATAGCTTTTTAAAGTCATTATTCTTATTTTAATTTACTGTTAGATTGAACAATTTACGAAGTTTTCTATAATAACCCTTCCAAAATTCCCGGAAACTTCAGGATGAAATTGTAGTCCATAAATCATTTTATTCTTATGCTGCATTGCTTCATTTATACATTCATCTGAAGAAGCAAGTAACTCAAATCCTGCCGGAATTGAAATGCTTTCACAATGGTCTTCCATGACATCAAAAACAGTTGGGAGTTTCTCAAAAAGTAGCGATTCTGTAACTACCTCAATTTCTAACCAATCCCTATTTTCCTTCATTCGACTTCCAAAAGCTCCATAAAGTAAACCAATAAGCTGATGTCCAAAACAAATCCCTAAAATTGGATTTTGATATTCTTTTAACCAGTTTATGTGCTCAATGTATGGATTCATATCAATTTCTGTAATTAATAGAGGAGCACCAGAAAATATAAGTGCTTTTGCAGTTAATCCCTTTTCTTCCGTTAATTCAAAAAAAGGAATTGTTTCAAAATCACAAAATTCATCTACTATTTCTTCGATATATTTTGTTTTACTACTACCACAATTAATTATTAAAATCATTGCTCTTAGTTTTCAAAAATACCTAATCCTTGACGAATTACTTGTGCAACTCCTGAACTGCAATCTATAATCGTTGAAGGTTCTAGTTTTCCAACTCCCCCATCAATAATAAAATCAATTTTATCAGAAAAACGCTCGTAAATTACTGTGGGATTAGAAAAATATTCTTGGATTTCGTCTTCATCGTTGTGAAAAGAACTTGAAGCAAGAGGATTGCCGAGCAAACGGACAATTTCAAGTGTAATTTCATTATTTGGGATACGAATACCAATTTCTTTTTTATTGGAATCAAAATATTTTGGGACTTCGTTGCTAGCATTTAAAATAAAAGTAAATGGTCCAGGCAGATAATATTTTAACAATTTAAATACCGATCTGTCGAGCTGTCTTGTATAATCAGAAAGATGCGATAAATCAGAGCAAATAATAGAAAAATTAACTTTGCTTAACTTCCGTCCTTTAATTTGCGCAAGAGATTGCAATGCATTTTTATTTTTTAAGTCACAGCCCAATGCATAAACAGTATCTGTTGGAAAAATTAAAAGCCCGCCTTTTTTTAAGTGATTTACAGCTTGTATAATTAAACGTTGATCGATGTTCAAAGGATTTATTTCTACAAACATTACTTAGAAATTATACACGATACAGCACGATGGTCACTTAATACTTCTTTTTGTATAGTGAAATTTGAAGAAAATAAGGACGGAGAATGAAAAATATAGTCAATGCGCCCTGCTGGAATTCGCCCGACATAAGAAGTTCCTATTCCAAAGGAGGCATTTCTAAAAGCATCAACTAATCCTTTGTTAAATTGATTGTAAGTATAAGACATTGGTGTATCGTTAAAATCTCCGCAGATAATAACTGGATATGGAGCTGTTTTAATATGATTTATTATTTTTTTTGCCTGCTCTGCTCTTTTTAAATATGCAACTCTTAATTTTCTATAAATAGATCTAATTGCAATGTAATTTTTTTTGTCACTGATTTTTGTCTTATTAAAATCATAGGGTGTTTCATTTAAACGAATCGATTGTAAATGAACATTATAAATTCGAAAAGTATCCATATTTTTTACGATATCAGAATAAATACAATAATTAAAATCAGTTGAACTCTGAGAATCAAAAATAACATCTCCTTTTTCTATTATGGGATATTTAGAGAACATTGCAATACCAAAATTTTGCTTTCCTACTTTTTTAAAAGCGCTTCTTTCGTGGTGGTTTTTTGTTCCTATAATTGAGTAAAGAGAATCCAGAGTCTCAAAACGAGTGGGTTTATCTTTTCTATAATATTCTTGCAGACAAATAACATCCGGATTTTCCTTGCGCAGAAACGCAAAAATACTATTACGAGTCGCTAAAGATTTCTCTAAATTTGGTTTGTAAACTCCAAAAAGTTGAACGTTGTAACTTAAAATTTTTAATTCATTCTTTTGTTTTTCATCTCCTCCCATCGAAAAAGAAAAAGTTCTAAAATGTAATTTCCCCCCAATTAAGAGAACTAAAAGGCTATAAATTGCCCACTTAGACCGAACGATGCTCCATAAGAACAACCAAATAATATTAATAATAAGAATCACAGGATAACCCAATCCTATAAAAGGCAAAATTGCAATTGTTTTGGGATGAATAAAAGGACTTAGATAGGAGAGTAATAATGCGAAGTAGCTTAAGATACTTAGAATCTTGAAGATCGAAGAAAATTTAAAGAAACGCTCGGAAAATTTACCCATTTTTACTTTGATTAAATAAAAAATCTTTTTCTGACTTACTTAATGATTCATACCCAGATTTTGCAATCTTATCGAGAATAACATCTATTTTTTCTTGCTTTAGTTTTCGTTCATAATTGTATTCCTCATCAGTCTTTACTTTTGAGAATTCAGTATTTTTTGTTTTCTTTTTTCCCTTAAAAGTAAGCTTAAAATCTTCAATAATTTTTTGTAAGCGATTTAATATATTTTTATTTGATTGAATATTCCGTATTGAAAGAATTCCGAAGGTTGCGCCACCTAAATGTGCAAAATGTGCTATTTGGTCATCACTTCCTAGTCCAATTAAGTCTTGCACTAAAAAAAATAGGGCGATAAAATATATTTTAATAGGAATGATGCCGAATAAATTAATTTTTGTGTTGGGTGAATAAAAAGCAAGGGCTGTGAACAATGCCATGATAGAACCAGAAGCGCCAACAACAAGTTGATGGGTATTTTGGAGTAAAGGAAATAGCAATTCCGCTCCAAGTTCAAAAATTCCACCGACTAGTCCTCCAAAAAGATAGGTTAATAGTAATTTCTTAGCACCAAATAATCTTTCAAAATAAGTCCCTGAAAAATAAAGGAAGACCATATTAAATAGCAAATGCAAAAAATCAAAATGTGAAAAGATACTGGTAAAAAGCCCCCAAGGTTTGAAGATGAATTCTTGGATGTTTGTATCCAAAGTAAATATTAAACTACAGAAATTCTCAATGATAGCTCCATCCATTTTCAACAAACGAAAAATTGCTTCGAGTAAAACAATGAAAATAAATACCAAAACATTTACAATAACTAAACGATTGGTCATTGTACCAGAAAAAAGTTGAAATTTAAACTCTTCAAGAAAATTACGAGTACTCATGTTTTTTACCAAAAATTAGTTCGATCGGATTTTCTCCAAAACAAAACAATTGCAGCACCTACAATCGCACCACCAATATGAGCTAAATGTGCTGTGTTATCATTAATATTATTTTGATAGGCTTGATAAACTTCCCATATAAGATAAAACCCTACAAAATATTTTGCTTTTACAGGAATTAAAAAATAAATTCTAAATTCTGTATTTGGAAATAAAATAGCAAATGCAGTCAAAACTCCAAAAATTGCTCCAGAGGCTCCAACCATTGGTGTGTAGGATTTGACTACATAATCATGATACAAAGGATTATTTTCAAAATTTACTGAATTATATTCGCCATTTTGAATCATGTTATTAATCTCATTTAAATCAAATTTTTCTAAGACTAATTGGTTTTTTAGCGCTTCAATCTCATAAACTCCAATAATATTATACAATGCAAATGAACCCAAAGCACAGCAAATATAAAAGATGAAAAAACGCTTAGGCCCCCAAATATTTTCAAGATAGGCTCCTAACATAAGAAAAAGCCACATGTTAAAAAAGATATGAAGGAAATCTGCATGCATGAAAAAATGAGTAACAACTTGAAAAGGTTGAAAAAGTGGAGAATTTACATAGTGTGCTCCAAAACTTGAGATTAAGTCAATTCCTTGCGATTTTAAAATAAATGTTGCAAGAAAAAAAACGATGTTTAGAATTAAAATATTTTTTGTGACTTGTGGTAAATTATTTAACATATTTAAAATTTTGCTGCAATTTCTTGAATTTCCATTGTGCTTATAATTTTCTTTCCGCTTGCGGTATAGCTATGATCTTTACATTGAAAAAGTTGTTCGATGAGAATTTTTCCTTTGTATTGATCTGAGATTTCTGAGTTAGCACTTGAAGCCCTAGCAATACTCAATATAATGTTGTGTGCTAATTCCCCTTTTTCTATGTCGCGGTGAAGAAGAGTCTCAAATAAATCACTCAATGTTGCTTCTATTTGATCGTCAGAAAGCATTCCTGGTATTCCGCTTATTTCTAATATTTCTCCATTTACATCTCCAGAAAAACCAAGCTGACTTAACAAAGATTTGTTATTTTCCCATGCTACAATTTCATTTTTTGCGATCGGTTTTTCAAATGGAAAAAGTAATTGTTGGGATACAATGGGTTGATGAATAAACTTAGACATCAATTCATCGTAAAGAATCCTTTCTGTTGCTCGTTTGACATCTATAATTAATAAACCAGATCTACAATTAGAAATAAGGTATTTTCCTCTTATCAAAAAGTTTTGATCGGAATCAAGTTCTTCTCTGAATTCTAGTTCTAGGTTTTCAATCTTTTCCTCTTCCTTTATGGAATAAAAATTTGCCCAATCCTTTTCGCTTGGATTTTCTCTGCCAAAACCTTGATTTTTCATCGCTTCTGAGAATGCTCCGCCGTTTGATCTTGCAGTTGTATTTGTTGCTTGAAAAGGATTAAAATTTGGATTCACAACAATTTGTGGCTCGACTGGATCAGTCTTTCTTAAAGAAGATGGAATATCAAAACTTGTTTCCAATTCAAAATCCATGGTTGGAAAGATATTGTACTTTCCCAAAGACTGCTTTATACTACTCAATAATATAGAATAGATGAAGCGATCTTCTTCGAATTTAATTTCGGTTTTTGTTGGGTGAATATTAACATCAATTTTTGCTGGATCTATTTCAAAAAATATAAAATAGCTAGGAAAAGTTCTTTCAGGAATCAAACCTTCAAAGGCTTTTATAACTGCGTGATGGAAATAGGCATCTTTAAAAAACCGATTGTTGACGAAAAAAAATTGCTCGCCTCTTGTTTTTCTTGCTGTTTCAGGTTTACCAATGAAGCCACTTATTTTTACAATATTGGTTTGCTCTTCCAATGGAACAAGTCTTTCATTATTGGATTTCCCTAAAACATCGACTACTCGTTTTCGTAAATTTGAACTTTGTAAATTATATATTTCTTGAGTATTGTGGTGCAATGAAAAACGAATTTCAGGATGCGCAAGCACAATACGCTCAAATTCTTCTCGAATATGCCCGAACTCTACAGTATCAGATTTCAGAAAATTTCTACGCGCTGGAACATTGTAAAACAAGTTCTTTACTTCAAAAGAAGAACCTTTTGGACAAACAGTTTTCTCAGTATTTTTTATTGTATTTCCCTCAATGTTGAGTAAAATTCCTGTTTCAGTTTGGTCTTTATGCTTGGTTTTTAATTGAACGTGAGCAATTGCTGCGATAGATGCCAAAGCTTCTCCTCTAAATCCTTTTGTTTGCAGTTGAAATAAATCGTTTGCTGAAGAAATTTTACTTGTAGCATGTCGTAAAAAACAAGCACTGGCATCTTCTTCCTGCATTCCATCACCGTCATCAATTACTTGAATAAGTGTTCTCCCTGCATCTTTTATCACTACCATTACAGATGATGAGGACGCATCGATGGCATTTTCCATGAGTTCTTTAACAACAGATGCAGGCCTCTGAATTACTTCACCTGCCGCAATTTGATTGGCAATGTGTTCAGGAAGTCGTTGAATAAGTCCCATTAGTTCATGATTTTATAAATCACCGATTGAATTCCTTCTATTCCGTTAAAAACAAAATAACCCAACACAATCAAAACACCGATTAAAATAAGTGTTCTATAGTTTGCCTGGTATTTCGCTTGTTGTCGCGTGCGACCAAGAGACCATGAATCTCTGAATTGCTCTCTCAACAATGATTTTCTATCTTCTTCACTAAGATTTTCAGCAGCTTCTAATTGTTTTTTTTTAAGGGCAAGTCTTTCCTTTCGCTCGTCGTAATATCTTGGAAGATAATTGAAGCGTTTATTCTGCGATTTTGTATTGAAAAATTTTAGGGCCATGTGTGTTTCACAAAAATAAGGATAATCCTCTAATATGTCTATTTTATTCAACTTTCTTAAAGGAAATTATTCACTTGTCTCGTTGTAATTTAAATCTTTACCATAGGTTTCTTTCAAGCGTGAAATGCTATAAAAAGCAAGTGTTATGAAAAATAAACCAATCATCAATGCAGAAACTCCATCACTAAAATCAACAGTCAAAAGTCCAAAAAAGAGCATAATAATGGGTACAGATCCTCGTACAAAATTAGGAATTGTATTGGCTGCTGTAGATCGAATATTCGTGCCAAATTGCTCTGCTGCGATGGTAACAAATATGGCCCAGTAGCCTGTTCCTGTTCCTAATAAAAAACACATTAAATAATAAATACTAGCATTAAGAGTTACAAAATACTCAAGAAAAAAAAGGAAGGTAATGCTTGTTACTAATGTAAAACTTAAATACAAATAGACAACTTTCTTTCTACTTTTCAGAATTTGACTTAAAATCCCAGAAAGTAAATCGCCAAATGAAAGTCCTATGTATGCATACATTACAGCTTTTCCATTTTCAATATTATTTATTCCAAGCCAAGGACCAAAATTATCCTTAGAGTTCATAATCAAAAGTCCAATAATGTACCAAATTGGAATTCCAATAAAAATACAATGAATGTATTTGAGTAAATTTTCACGTTTATAGAAAATGAGTTTTAGATCGCCTTTTTTAATGTGTTTTTCATCTTTTCCATTCAAAAAAAAGGATGATTCTATTGTTCCAATTCGCAATAGAAGTAAAAAAAGTCCCAGTAAGCCACCAACAATGTAGGCAACCTGCCAATTTTGTAAACTTAGACCAGTAAAATCATGAAAAAATTGTGTTATTCCAAGGCCGTTTGCACCAACTAAAGAGGCAGCAACTGCCCCAAGAGCTCCAAAAGTTACAATAATCATGGTGCCATAGCCCCGTGATTCTTTCGTCATTATTTCAGAAATCAGGGTGATTCCCGCGCCTAGTTCACCGGCAAGCCCAATTCCCGCAATAATTCTTATACATGCATAACTTGGAATATCTGTAACAAATGCATTGGCGAGATTTGCAATGGAATAGAGTATAATAGAGCCAAAAAGCACTTTCAATCGCCCCTTTTTATCGCCTAAAATGCCCCATAATAAACCACCAAAAAGCATTCCCAGCATTTGCATATTGAAGAGGAATTTTCCTGTTGAAGCAATTTGCTCAGGACTTGCATTCGACATAATTTGTTGCAGGCTTTCTCCTTTTACAACTCCAAAAAGCACTAAATCATAGATGTCAACAAAATACCCAAGTGCTGCGACAATTAGAACAAGAATTATTTGGTTTTTATTACTCTTTTCTGACATTTTTAAAATGAAGTTAAATTATAGTGATTTAAAAATACAAAAATAATTGCAATAGATTCATCTCACAACTGATTGTTGATGAATAGTTTTTAAAGCACATTATGACATTGAAACATTTTAGTAATTTTGTTAAAAATAAAATACAATGGGAAACAATTTACTGAAGGGAAAACGCGGAATTATATTTGGCGCTTTAAATGATCAATCGATTGCTTGGAAAGTTGCACAACGCGCGCATGAAGAAGGCGCAGTTTTTGTTTTAACAAATGCACCAATTGCTATGCGAATGGGTGAAATTAATAAATTGGCGGAAGAAACGGGGAGTCAAATTATTCCTGCAGATGCAACAAGTATTGAAGATCTTGAGAATTTAGTGACAAAATCAATGGAGATTTTAGGTGGTAAAGTTGATTTCGTTTTGCATTCCATTGGCATGTCACCAAATGTCAGAAAAGGAAAGCATTATACAGAGAGCAATTATCAATATTATAATCAAACAATGGATGTTTCTGCGATTTCCTTGCATAAAACCTTGGCTACATTGTACAAGCACGATGCAGTTAATGAATGGGGTTCTGTGTTAGCACTAAGTTATATTGCAGCGCAACGAATTTTTCCAGATTACAATGACATGGCTGACGCAAAATCCTTGTTGGAATCGATTACTCGTTCATTTGGATACCATTATGGGATAAAAAACAAGGTGCGTGTAAATACAATATCTCAATCGCCAACAATTACAACTGCGGGACAAGGAATTAAAGGATTTACAGAATTCATTAATTTCTCAGAACAGATGTCGCCCTTAGGAAATGCAACAGCTTTAGCTTGTGCTGACTATTGTATTACTTTATTTTCTGACCTCACACGATATGTAACAATGCAGAATTTATTCCATGACGGAGGATTTTCAAATACCGGTGTTACACAACAAGTGATTGAGCGCTTTGGTGATAAGTAATCCTTTACTTTAAATACTTTTTTGCTGCCCAAAATGTTCCAAATGGCAAAAATGCAGCAATAAATAAGATCAATGCTTTACTAAAAGCCCATTTTTCTTTAATTAAAAAAAGCAAAATATATCCGCAAAATAGCAAGAAGAATAATCCGTGAATTAAGCCAACAATTTTATTTGGGTAAATAATTTCAAACTTGTATTTCAAAATCATTGTTATGATTAATGCAATCCACGAAAATCCCTCTAAGATTGCTACTATTCGAAATTGCTTGATTAATTTATTATTTTTCATTTCTTTACTTGTTTTTCAAGGCCAAATAAACGATCACGCAATCTTGCTGCTTCAATAAAATCTAGCTCTTTTGCTGCACTTTCCATGGCTTTCTTGGTTACTTTTATCTGTTTTCTTAATTCTTCTGAATCTGAATACTGCGGTGCTTCTTCAGCTGCTAAAGGAACTGTTTCACTTTGTTCGTAGCGCAGTTGTCGCATTGCTTGGTCTCCATCGGCAACCTGAGTTGAATCTATAATTTTCTCTTTTGATTTATTCAATGCAGTTGGAACCAATCCATTTTCTTTGTTATACGCATCTTGTAGTTCTCTCCTTCTCAGCGTTTCATCGATTGTCTTTTGCATAGAATTAGTCATTTTATCCGCGTACATAATAACCATTCCATTAAGATTTCTAGCTGCTCTTCCAACAGTTTGTACAAGCGAGCGCTCGTTTCTCAAAAATCCCTCTTTGTCAGCATCCAATATTGCCACCAATGAAACCTCTGGTAAATCAAGTCCCTCACGTAATAAATTAACACCAATCAAAACATCAAAAACTCCAAGTCGCAGTTGACGTAAGATCTCTACACGTTCAATGGTATCAATTTCACTGTGAATATAGCGACACAAAATCCCTAATTTATCTAAGTATTTTTGTAATTCTTCCGCCATTCTTTTTGTCAATGTCGTAACTAACACACGTTCTTTTACAGCTATCCGTTCCTGAATTGCTTCGATTAAATTATCAATTTGGTTTGTACTCGGTCGCACTTCAATAATTGGATCTAGCAATCCTGTTGGGCGAATCACTTGCTCAACCATAATCCCCTCAGATTTTTCAATTTCATAGTCAGCCGGTGTAGCTGAAACATAAATTCGCTGTTGCGCCATTCCTTCAAATTCCTCAAATTTTAGAGGACGATTATCGATGGCAGCTTGTAAACGGAAGCCATAGTCGATAAGATTAATTTTTCGGGCGCGGTCACCACCATACATTCCTTTTACTTGCGGAAGCGTAACATGACTTTCATCGATTACCATTAAATAATCTTCAGGGAAATAATCCAAAAGACAGAAAGGGCGTTCTCCAGAAATTCTCCGGTCAAAATACCGTGAATAATTCTCAATTCCCGAACAATAACCTAATTCCCGAATCATTTCTAAATCGTAATTAACACGTTCATCCAAGCGTTTTGATTCCTCTAATTTCCCTTCCTTTTTAAAATTTGCTACTTGAACTACCAAATCATCTTGAATCTGTTCGATTGCTTGTTGTGTATTTTCTGGACTCGAAACAAATAAATTTGCTGGAAAAATAGCAATTTCAGTATAGCTTTCGATTTTCTGGTTGGTTTCGGGATCTATGGAGGTAATTCCCTCGATTTCGTCACCCCAAAAAGAAATTCTTAAAGCATAATCTGTATAAGCAAGAAAAATATCAACAGTATCTCCAATTGCACGAAAAGTCCCGCGATCAAATCTATCTCCTGCTCTTGAATATAAATTTTCTACCAATTTAAATAGAAATTTATTCCTCGGAATGCTATCCCCAATTTTCAAATAAATAATACTATTTTTAAATTCACTTGGATTTCCAATTCCATAAATACAGGAAACAGAAGCAACAATAATTACGTCTTTGCGTCCAGAAAGTAAAGCAGAGGTTGCAGAAAGTCGCAATTTTTCAATTTCGTCATTGATCTGTAAATCTTTTTCGATGTAAGTTCCGGTTACTGGCAAATAGGCTTCTGGTTGATAATAATCATAATAGGAAACAAAATATTCGACGGAATTTTCAGGAAAGAATTGCTTAAATTCACCATACAACTGAGCTGCAAGTGTTTTGTTGTGTGATAATACCAATGTAGGTCTATTGATTCCTGCAATTACATTAGCAATTGTAAAGGTCTTTCCGCTTCCAGTTACACCAAGTAAGGTCTGATGCTCTATACCAGCAGATAAACCCGCTATCAATTGCCGAATTGCTTCAGGTTGATCGCCAGTTGCTTGAAATTCTGATACAAGTTGAAAATCCATTTTGTGGAGAAGATGGGATTCGAACCCACGACCTCTTGACTGCCAGTCAAGCGCTCTAGCCAACTGAGCTACATCCCCAATTATTGTAAATATAAAAAAAGCACAGTTTATTGCTGTGCTTTAAATGTGTGGTACCTCCAGGAATCGAACCAGGGACACAAGGATTTTCAGTCCTTTGCTCTACCAACTGAGCTAAGGTACCAGCCGTTTGTTCGTGCAAATTTAACATTTTTTTCTTTTTAAATTCAAATTCAAAATGAAATAAACTTAAAAAGGCATCGTATCTTTGTAGTGAATGAATAATTTAATTGACCTTTATGTAATTGATGCCGGAAATTCTAGAATAAAGCTAGGCGTTTGCTGTAAAAGTAATATTATTGACATTCAATATTTTAATGATATTTCTTTATTGCTTGAAAAAATAGAGCAAAATATTCCAATCGCAGTATCTTCAGTACTTAATGCTGAATTTAAGAATAACTTTCAGACTAAGAATAACCCAGTTTTTTGGTTAAATCATCAAGTAAAACTTCCATTTAAGATAAATTATTTGAATCCAGAAACGCTTGGAGTTGATCGTATTTGCAATGTAGCTGCATTAAGCAAAATCAATAATTTATCCAATCGTCTTTCTATTGATTTAGGAACATGTATTAAATTTGATTTTTTAAATGCTAAAAATGAGTATGAAGGTGGCTCAATTTCTCCGGGATTGCAGCTACGATTTAAAGCACTAAATCTATTCACCGAAAAACTCCCATTAATTGAGCCTTCAACTTATGTGAACCTTGTTGGAAACTCAACAAAATCATCAATTCAAGCTGGAGTTCAAATTGGAATAGAACAAGAAATAATTGGTTTAATTTCGTGTTATCAAGAAAAATACCATGATTTAAAAATTTATATTACTGGTGGAGATCTAAATTATTTTGATTTAGGTCAAAAAAAAGGCATCTTTGCAGACGAAAATTTAACTTTAAAGGGAATCATTGAAATTTATAAATTGAATGCGTAGTTTTATTTCCATACTTTTTTCTATTTTCTTTTCTAATTTAATTGCTCAGTCTATTACACAAAATCCTTTGTCTTATTTTGGGATTGGTGAGCAGAATTTTGGAAGTAATGCAATCTATGATGCATTAGGTCGAAATAGTGTTAATTATTATGATTCTTCACAATTAAATATCTTTAATCCAGCATCTTATTCTTCAATGAGTTCTGGAAATACTCTTCTTACTGTTGGATTAAATGGAAGGTTATCTAAATTTTCAGAGTTAAATAACGATGCTCTAAGAATTACAATTATGCCAGATCAATTTGCTTTAGGGTTTAAATTATCTAAACAAATTGGAGCAGCTTTTGGGCTCAAGCCATATAGTAGAAGAGGTTATGACATTACTGAATATGATTCAATTAATCTATTGATAAATAAGTATGAAGGCTCTGGTGGAACACAAGCTTTTTTTTTAGGTGCAGGATTTCGGATTTTCAAACTTAAAACAAGCAACTTATCCCTTGGATTTAACGCTAATTATATTTTTGGCTCAGTTATTAATTCTAGAAATTCTAAATTATTTTCGACAAGTAATTCTACCCCTGCTGGCATTTCTAATTCAACAATTAAATTGAATGCTATAAATATTGATCTTGGTATTTCTTTTGAACAAATGCTTTCAAAAAATCATTCTTTTATTTTGACTGGGGCATTTACACCAAACTTACTTTCACAAAATTTAAAGGTAAGTGAAGGACTATTCTATGCCAATTCATCTTCCGCTGGAGTTATATATGATACAATCAATTATAATGTTATCTCATCATCAATCAATAATTCAGCCCTTAAGTTCGGCCTTTCTTATAGAATAAATCTTAAAAGTTGGCAAAGAAATATGCGATTCATAAATCCTAGTATACTATTTTTGGCCTCTTATTCAACTATGGAAACTAATTTTTCAACAAGCTCTAAAAGCTCTAATGAAATGAATCAGATTAGTTTTGGAATTCAATTTGCTCCTGAAACAAAAATATTTGAAAATAATATTAATCTGAAATTTCTTGAAAAAATTAATTATCGAATTGGATTTTATAAACAGCAAAACTCAATTAATGCTTTATCAAATTTAAACTACAATGATATAGGTTTTACCTTTGGTTTGGGCATACCTATTATAATACAACAATCTTTATCGTCTTTTAATGCTAGCTTTTCTTTTGGTAATTGTAATACTAAAAATAGCAGTTCTTTGTCTGAGAAGTATTTTGGCATTAATTTTGGTTTTGTCTTTTCGCCCGCTAAATTTGATCGTTGGTTTAGAAAAAGAAAATTAGATTAATTAATAAATAAAATAACATGAGAACAAAAACTTTTTTTTTAGTAAGCGTATTTTTAATAATTGGCTTGAATTCTTTTGCTCAAATTTTAAGGTTAAAAGAAAATGCTGATTCATGTAAAATATATAAATTTTGGGCACAAGAAAAGAGAAAGGAAATACAAGCCGCTAGTACTGAAAATAAGCTGCCATTTTACAAATCTGAATTCAGCTTTTTATTAAAGGGCCAGGCTTTTTGCGGAAAGACATACTCAAAAACAAACTACAGTCAAATTATTTCCTGTGGGCAAAATATTTTGAAGTTAGAAAAAGATTCTATAATCAAAATATCTTATATTGATACTTTATTTTTAGTTTATCAAAAAATAGATTCTCTTAATTTTGGAGATAAAAATATAGTTCTCAAGTTAGCCGAATATTCCTTGATAAAGACTAATAAAGATATTATTGTTTGTGATAATTATTATGTTCGCGCATACAATGATACAGCAATTTTAAAAACAGATATATTCATTAATAACTACTTTTATAACCTTTATTTAATTTATGTTGCAGAAAGTAATATTGATGCAAAAAGTAAATATAAGAAGCGATTAATAAGTGAATATTTTGTTTTGTGTAGGTTTATTGAGGATAATAAATTACTCATTAAAACAAGAGAAGCCATAACAAGTGTGTTTAATAATCTCATAGAAAATTGTGATGATTTATTACCTGAACTTAAAGTATTTATGTCTGAATTACCACAGGATAAAGATCTAAAAATACAAACTGTTAATAATTTTTTATCGCTATTGAAAGAAAAATCATGTACTGGAAGTAAAGAATATAAAATGTTATTAGATACTATTATTCGAATTGATAAGTCACTTATTTCGGTAACTCCAAAAGTCGACGATTCTCATATTTCAAAAGCAAATCAATTTATTGAAGAAAAACGCTATAGTGAAGCCATTAAAGAATTTAATTCTGCAAAAGCAACGATGACAAATACTTCATTAATTGAAGATATTGATTTTCGTATTTTAGAAATACAATATCATCATTTAAAAAATTATAAAACTGTTTATAGTCTTGCCTTAAATACTTCTGGGTCTAATAAAAGTAAAGCCTTATTATATGCTGCAAGATGCGTTGCAATGTCAGCAAATGATTGTGGTGCCACAACGTTTGAACGAAAATGTAATTATTATTACGCAGCAGATTTGTGTGAAAGAGCAGGTGATAATGAATCTGCAAAGAAATATCGCCAAAATGGACCTACATCAACAGAGAAATTCAATAATAATAATCCTAGCTCAATCAAATTATCTTGCTGGGGAGTTACAGTATCAATTAGATAGGTGTTACTAAAAATTACAACCCTCTTTTATTATAAGTTCTGCTTATTCATTTGCTTATCTATTTTTTGTTCTTGTGAAAATGATATGGATTCAATTCAAAAAGTATCTTTTGATAATAAAACTCCAGATGAGAGCACTCAAAAATTACACTTAATATATTATGATTTTAGCTTTGCTCGTGTAGAGATTTTTGCATCACGTGCCGAAACTTTTAGAGCTAAAATGCACATTACAAAAATTTATGATAGTTTAAGGGTAAATTTCTTTTCTAGAGATGGAAATGCAACTTCAACACTAACTGCTTTGAGCGGCGAAATAAATCATACAACAGGGACTATCATTGTAAGGGATTCAGTTCGATTGAAAAATTTTTCGAAAAAACAAACTTTAGAAACTGAGGAATTAGTTTGGAAACAAAAGGATAGTATGATTTTATCTACATGTCAAGTTGTTGTCAAATCACCAAAGGGATATCTTTTTGGTTCTGGAATTCGAGTTAAACAGGATTTTAGTTTTTATGAAATATTGACTCCCAAAGGAAGTATTCAATTAGAAAAAGAACTTAAATTAGAATAAATATGAAAATCTATAATAAAATCATGTCCTATTTTTGGCTGTTTTCTGCCATTACTATTTTTTTAATTGTAACTTATATGTCATTTACAAAAGGTTTTAATAAATGGGCTTATTACTATGTTTTTGTGCTTACATCGCTTGCTATTTATTTCCTTAAAACTTGGATGATGAAAAGAATGGATCGCCATAATGAGATTCTAAAAGAAAAAAAAACGATTAAATAAAATATATTTAGATCTAAAAACATCTATGCTTAGATTTCTTTTTTCTTCTTTTTTCTTTCTAGCTCAATTAAATTGTTTTGCTCAACAATTTATAAATGGCGTAATTACTGATGAGCGAAATATTCCAATTCCTTCGGTTACTGTTTATGTTAAAACGTTTTCCGATCAACGAACACTAGCTGATTTTAACGGAAAGTATGAACTTTCCTTAATACCTGGCGAATATTTTCTGGTGTTTTCTGCAATAGGTTATGATGAAAGAGAAACGTATGTGTCGATTGGTTCTTCAAATGTTGTTAGGAATATCCAGCTTTTTCCGAGTAAAGTTCTTGAACTGGATAACATAGATGTTCAAGTTAAGAAAAGTAATCCGGGACGAGATATCATTTTAGAAGTGGTTAAGAAACGAGATGCAATTAATCCATGGAATTATCCTCATTCAGTATCTGTATATATCAAAGCTGCGGAAAAAATTGATCTTAAAGCAAAGCAAAAGAAATCGGAAGAAGAAAAAAATAAATCGTACGATCCTTTAGATGAAAAAAACGATGAATTGCTAAAATTATCAAATCAGATGAATTTATTAGAAGTTGAATTAATGCGTTATTATGCTTCTAAAGATAAGGTAAAAGAAATTAGAAATGCAGTTACTCTTCGAGGTAGTGAAAAGAACTTGTACTATACAACCACTATTAAATCAAATTTTAATTTCTTTGAAAATCTGCTTTATCTTGATGATTTACATCAAACTCCTGTGATTTCACCAATTTCTGCTCCGGGTATAATTTCCTACAAATACCGCTTGGAAAAAAAAATAGAGGAGAATGGACAGGTAATTTCAAAAATAAAAATCATTCCAAGAAATATTTCTACATCTACCTTAGAGGGATATATTTGGGTGATTGATTCACTTTGGTTAATTCAAAAAATTGAATTAACAATGAATAAAGGGAATTTATTAGTGTATGATAATTTTACTATTGAACAAAACTTCATTCATTTAGGAGATTCAATATGCATACTAGCTGAACAAAATTTGAGTTATGGAGTGAAATACAAGAATGAAACGTCTAAGTCTTACACTAAAGCTGTTTTTTCGAATTATGATTTCAATCCTAAATTTGTAAATAAATTTTTCAGTACAGAATTAGCAATAACTGAAAAAGAAGCTTTTGAGAAAGACACTGTATTTTGGTCAACAAGGCGACAGATAGAATTGAGTAATGAAGAACGTGAATTTATCCTTTTAAAGGATAGTATTAGAGACGCTCACAACCGTAAAGAATACCTTGATTCCGTTGATAAAATTTTTAATAAGATAACTTTTTTAAAAGTTTTATGGTATGGAATTGATCACCGAAACAGAATAAAGCGATTTCAAGTGGGATTCAGTCCCTTAGCACTTTTTATACAGCCGGTATCAATTGGAGGTCCACGTTTGTCTCCTAGCTTTGATTATTTTAAGAAGTGGAAGAATGAACGAGCTTTAGAATCATGGTCTCGCCTTTCTTATGGATTTTTAAACAATGATTTAAAAGGTGGCTCATGGTGGCGATTTAAGTTTGATCCTTATCATTTTGGCTTCATTCGTCTTTCAATAAATCACGAATTTGATGCGATTCGCTATGCTGATGCTATTAATCAAATTTATAGACGCAATAATTTAATTGAAGCTACAAAAATGGGGTCTTCAATTGAATATGAATTATTTAATGGCTTTTATGGAGGTCTTAGTCTAGATTTTTCTGAGCGAAGATCATTAAAAGATTTTAAATTTATAAGAAGTTTTGACGAATATCTTCCAAATGACGATCCCTTAGATTTTAAAAGTTATCAAACTTTGATTACAAATTTGACAATCAGCTATACACCACAGCAAAAGTATATGCGAGAACCTTATCGAAAAGTTGTACTTGGTTCAAAATGGCCAACTTTTAGTTTGAATTATGAACGAGGAATTCCTCGTTTATTTGGCAGTGATGTTGATCATGAATATTTACAAATGGATATACGTCAAACTTTTAAAATAGGAACTTTAGGAACAAGTTCTTACAGATTGTCTGGCGGAAAGTTTTTGAGTTCAAAAAAAATATATGACCCTGATATGAAATACCAAAGAAGAAGTGATCCTATTTGGTTCTCCAATCCTTTATATTCTTTTCAAGGTTTAGATTCAACGTTACCAACTATTGATTATGTTTTTGAAGCGCACTTTGTACATCATGATAATGGCGCAATAATTAACAAAATTCCATTTATGAAAAAAACACGAATTGGGCTTGTTTTTGGAGGTGGAGCAATGTATATTAAAGAGTATAATTGGCAGCATTACGAGTTGCTTGCTGGCTTAGAACGAAACTTTAAAATTTTTAAAAGAAGATTGAGAGTTGGTGTATACACAGTTTTTTCAGATGGAAATAAAGTGGAACCTAGAATTAATTATAAAGTATCTTTTGCGATTTTAAATGACAGAAGCATGAAATGGAACTTCTAGTAAAAAAAATATCAAATAGTTTTTTCTTCTTCTTTGTCTTGCAATACTTTTTTAGGGAAATATTTTTTTTGACGAATGATAATAAGAATTACACCAGTGGTAATACATGCATCAGCAACATTCCAAATAGCAGGAAAAATTTGTTTCCCAGAAAAGTATGGAACCCAACTTGGCCAATTGACATTAAACTGAAACATATCTACTACATTCCCGAGTAAAAATCCCTGGTGTCTAACTTCTAAAGTTTGTTTAAATCCATAATCCATGCAATCCATTTTTATTCCTGAACCAGCAAGTTGATTAAAGCCTTCACAAGGATTAAATGGAAAGATAAAATCATACAACATAGAATCAATTAAGTTACCTGTTGCCCCGGCAAAAATAAAACTTACTGCAACTAGAAATTCTATTTTTGTTCCTTTTTTTACTTCTTTGTAAATGAAAATTGCTATAAAAAATACAGCTAAAAGTCGAAGTAAACTTAAGGCTAATTTATGCCAGATTTTAGTTCCAAAGGTTGTCCCGAATGCCATTCCAGGATTTTCGATATAATGTAATGCAAACCAGTCTCCAAATATGAAGTCAGTTTGATTTGATTCAAATGATGATTTGATATAAATCTTGATAACCTGATCTAAGGTTAATAAGCAAAGTACAATTATTCCAAGAATAATAAGCTTTTTATTCACTACTCCATGTTATTTTTGTGCGTTCTTAGCATCAATACTCATGGTAGCATGTGGAACTAGTCGTAAGCGTTCTTTTGGAATTAATTTGCTAGTAACACGACAAATTCCATATGTTTTATTTTCAATTCTTACAAGTGCTGCGTGTAGACTTTGAATAAATTTTTCTTGTCTAGCCGCTAGTTGAGCTACTTCCTCTCTAGATAATGTCTCAGAACCATCTTCCATCATATTAAATGATCTCCCAGTATCATCAGTACCATGATCATCAGAATGAGACAAAGAGCCTATTAAAAGCTTATAATCTTCATTTGCTTCATTTAGTTTATTTTGAATTAGAGTTTTAAAATCTTCTAATTCAGAATCAGAAAATCTGTTTTTTTCTGCTGCCATATCTGGAATTTATTTTGAGGTATTTTTATTAAGATAACAAAGATAAAATTTTTAGCTAAATAGCCTCATTTTTAAAAGAATTAAATAACTATGAAATTATAATTTCAATTTTAACAATTCAAACTAGTTATTCACATTTTTTCCATCGACCGATTATATTAAATAAATTCGTTGTATGATTCGCTTATTTCTTTCAAATAGTATTACTGTTTTGTTGTTTTTGCCTTTTATAGTAGGTATATATTTTATATTGAACTTTCTAAATGGCTATTATACTCAGGTATCTAATCTAGATTTTGGATTATGGTCTAATTTGATTAACGGTAATGGTTGGATATATCAACTTTTAAGTTTTATTGTTGTAGTGTTAAATGCTCTTTTATTGAATTGGGCTTTTAATAAAAATGAATTTTTAGAACGTAATTCTTACATTGTTTCTCTACTGTATGTTGTTACTATGAGCTTTTACCATTCATTTTATACATTAGATGGCTTATTATTGGCTCATTTATTTATTATTCTGATGTTTTTTCAGTTTTTTCAAATAAAACAAAATGAAGAAGCTAGGATGCTAGTTTTTAATGGCTGTTTTTTTTCAGGATTAGCTGCAACATTTCATCCTCCAATTATGCTGTGTTTCCCGTTTTTTATATTAATGATACTCACAATGCGGCCTTTTAATTTGAGAGAATTTTTAATCGGAATTATTGGATTTGGACTTCCTATAATGTATGGATTTATTTATTTATGGTTCTCCAAGAATAGTTTATCATTTTCTTTTTTTCCTCATTCAGAACAACTTAAGTTGCACTCAGATTTTGTGATTACACTTGTCGTAATAAGTATACTTTTTTGCTTAAGTGTTTTTAGTTTACGTTCACGACTTCAAAAATCATCACTTAGATTAAAAAATCAAATTCGGCTAATATGGGTTTTTATTTGGCTAGCAATCATATTAGGTAGCATTAACTTTTATTATTTTTTTCAAATTGAGCATTTTAGTCTTTTGATGATTCCAATTTCTATTTTATTAAGCTACTCCTTTCTTCATAAAAACTATGGTCTTCTTGCTACCATCGTCTTTTATTTAATAATTTTTTATTCTGTTATTAAATTTTTCATATTAAATCCTTTTCAAAGCTTGTAAATGTTAAATTTGCTAATATTTTAAATAAGATTGATGAAGTTTGGAGTTGTTACTTTTCCTGGATCAAATTGCGACCAAGATATGATATATGTCCTTCAGGATTTACTAGGACAAAAAGTTGAGAAATTATGGCATAAGTCAACTGATTTAAAAGATGTTGACATGGTTATTTTGCCTGGAGGATTTTCCTTTGGAGATTATTTGCGCTCCGGTGCTCTTGCAAAATTCTCCCCAATTATGTCAGAAGTTGTTAAACATGCTAATAATGGTGGTTACGTACTAGGGATTTGCAATGGATTTCAGATTTTGACCGAATCAGGATTGTTAGAAGGCGCATTGCTTCATAATCATACTCAAAAATTTATTTGTAAAAATGTTTTTTTAAAGCCCGTTTCGAAATCTGCAGCTATTTCTATGGATTTAGATAATAATAGAGCTTTAAAAATACCAATTGCTCATGGAGAAGGCCGTTTTTTTGCTGCAGATGATGTTCTTAAATCTATTCAAGATAATGACCAAATTCTTTTTCAATATTCTAACGAACTTAATACTGTAGATGATTTTTCAAACCCAAATGGTTCAATTTTGAATATTGCCGGGATTACCAATAAAAGAAAAAATGTTTTTGGTATGATGCCACATCCAGAAAGAGCAGCAGACGAAAAACTTCTGAACATAGATGGTAAATTATTATTTGAATCGATTTTAAATCATTGTTAATGAGAGTATTGCTGTTAGGTTCAGGAGGTCGTGAGCATGCATTAGCATGGAAAATATCCCAAAGCTCGATTCTTGATCAATTGTTTATTGCACCTGGAAATGCAGGAACACGCCAATTTGGTAAAAATATTCCTTTATCTCCGATTGATTTTATTGCAGTAAAGAGTTTTGTACTAGAAAATAATATTGATATGGTAGTTGTTGGTCCTGAAGAACCTTTAGTTTTAGGGATTTATGATTTTTTTATCGCTGATCCAGATCTCTATAAGATACCAGTTATAGGTCCAAGTAAATATGGAGCGCAATTAGAAGGAAGTAAAGATTTTGCAAAAGCTTTCATGAATAGACATAGTATTCCTACAGCAAAATACGCCACTTTTACAATTGATAATCTGGAGGAAGGCCTAACTTTTCTTAAAAACATGAAGTCTCCCTATGTTTTAAAAGCGGATGGACTAGCTGCTGGAAAGGGAGTTTTAATAATACATGATTTGGATGAAGCGCAAGCTGAATTAAAAAGCATGCTGCAACATGAAAAATTTGGCGAAGCTTCCAAAAAAGTTGTAATTGAACAGTTTTTAGATGGCATTGAATTATCTGTTTTTATAGTAACGGATGGACATTCATTTAAATTACTTCCTGAAGCGAAGGATTATAAGCGAATTGGTGAAGGTGACACAGGTCCAAATACCGGTGGAATGGGTGCTATTTCTCCTGTTCCTTTTGCGGATGCAGCTTTTATGGATAAAGTTCACAATCGAATCATTGTCCCAACTGTAAAGGGTTTAAAATCTGAGGGGATTGTTTACAAGGGATTTGTCTTTTTTGGACTTATTTGTGTGAAGGGTGATCCTTATGTTATTGAATACAACTGTAGAATGGGCGACCCAGAAACAGAAGTAGTTATTCCACGTTTAAAATCAGATATTTTAGATCTTTTTGAAGGAATTGCTTCCAATACTTTATCAGAAAGAGATATACAATTTATTGATAAAAGTGCTGCAACAATTATGATGGTCGCTGGAGGTTATCCCGATGTTTATGAAAAAGGAAAACAGATTTATGGCTTGAATTCTGTTGTTGATAGCTTGGTTTTTCATGCAGGCACAATTGCTGATGGCCCTTCTGTTTTAACTTCAGGAGGAAGAGTTTTAGCGGTAACTTCTTATGGAAAAAATATAGAAGTAGCAATTGAAAAAGCGTACGAAGCAGTCTCTAAAATTAGTTTTGAAGGTGCATATTACCGAAAAGATTTAGGGCAGGATGTTTTATCCCAAAAATAATTCAATATCTCGTAAATGAACACTGATTATTTATTGATTTTCCTTTCGCTTTTCTTCTCTGCTTTTTTTTCTGGAATGGAACTTGCTTATTTGGCTTCCAATCGTTTAAAAATCGAAGTTCAAAAAAGTCAAGGAACTCTTAAAAGCAAAATAATTTCGCTGTTCTACAAAAAAGAATCAACCATGATTGCCATGCTTTTATTGGGAAATAATATTTCATTAGTGATTTATGGAATTTCTGCAGCTCAAATACTAAATCCTTATTTAATCTCCATGGGTTTAACTTCTGAAGCTGCTGTTTTGGTTATTCAGACTGTTGTTTCAACATTACTAGTTCTCATTACAGCAGAATTTCTTCCGAAAGCAATTGTTCAGATTAATCCAAATAAATTTTTAAACATTGGTCTTTCACCAATGTTTATTTGTTTTATCTTACTCTTTATCCCAACTCAAATTATATTATTTATCAGTTGGCTTGTCTTGCGAATTTTTGGTGCTAAAAATGAAAATTCAGATAAGGTATTTTCAAAGGTTGATTTAGAGCATTATGTGGATGATTTAAATTCGCGTATTAATTCAAAAGAGCAGTTAAGCAATGAAATGAATATTCTCAGCAATGCGCTAGATTTTACAAATGTTCGTGCAAGTGACTGCATGATTCCAAGAACTGAAATTATTGCTGTTGATTTTGAGACAGATATCGATGAATTAAATAAATTATTTGTCAAAAAGGGTTTATCAAAAATTATGGTTTTTCGAGATTCAATTGATAATATTATTGGCTATGTTCATTCCTATGAATTATTTAAAAACCCAAAGAAAATTAGTGAAGTAATAAAACCTATCAGTTTTATTCCTTTTGTGATGTCAGGAAAAGAATTACTAGAGAAATTTACAAAAGAAAGTGGACATGTTGCTGTTGTTACAGATGAATATGGAGGAACAGCTGGAATTGTTACTTTGGAGGATGTAATTGAAGAAATCTTTGGAGAAATTGAAGACGAGCATGACAAAGATAATTTATTGGAAGAGCAAATTAGCGATACAGAATTTCTTTTTTCTGCTCGAATGGATATTGATTATCTCAATGAAAAGTATCATTTAAAATTTGAAGAATCTGATGAATATGATACTTTAGGTGGTTTAATAATTCATCATTTAGAGAGTATTCCAGAGAATGGAAAAGTCTGTGAAATTAGCAACTATATCCTTACAATAGAAGAAGTAAGCGATCGACGAATTATAAAAGTTCGAGTAAATACTGAATCATAAAAATTATTTTGGGTTGAAGATAAATTTATCTGACTTTGAAGCTGTAATATTTGACATGGATGGGGTTTTAATAGACTCTGAACCACTTTGGAAAATTGCAATGGAAGAAGTTTTTGCATCTTTAGGTTCAAAACTTTTAAAAAAAGATTTCGAGAAAACTGTTGGTTTACGTATTGATGAGGTTATTCATTTTTGGAACAAACACGAAAATTGGGGCGTAGTAGATGAAAATCAAATAGCTGAAAAGATTATCTCTAAAATGGAAGTTTTGATCTCGCAAAATGCACAAGCTTTAGATGGTGTTTGTGAAACTCTGGATTTTTTAAAGCAGCAAAAAGTGAAAATTGGATTAGCGACATCTTCATCTTCTCGTTTAATCGACATTGTTTTAAGAGAATTAAAAATTCAGCATTACTTTCATGTTGCTTGTTCGGCTGAGACAGAAAATTATGGCAAGCCTCATCCAGCAGTTTATTTAAAAGTTGCTGAAAAATTAGAGGTTAATCCTTCAAAATGCTTGGTTATAGAAGATTCATACAATGGCGTAATTGCTGGGCTTGCTGCACGGATGAAAGTGGTATGTATTCCTGAAAAAACACATATTATTAATTCAAAACTTAAACTTGCAGATTTTAGCTTTGATTCCATGAGCGATTTTTACTTGGAGATTAAAAATAATTAGTCACTTTTCTGCTTTGCTTTTGTATTTTTGTATAAAATAGCTAAGTGGAAGAATCTTTTGATTATAGAGAAAATTTAGATGAGAATCTTGATCAGGAAATTGATAAAGTTTTACGACCCAAATATTTAGCTGATTTTTCAGGTCAACCTGCTATTGTAGAAAATCTTGAAGTTTTTATTCAAGCTGCTAAATTACGAAAAGAACCCTTGGATCATGTTTTACTTCATGGACCTCCAGGACTTGGAAAAACAACTTTAGCGCATATTATTGCCAATGAAATGGGAGTAGGATTTAAAGTAACTAGCGGACCTGTTTTGGATAAGCCAGGAGATTTAGCTGGTTTGCTGACTAATTTGGGTGAGGGAGATGTTTTATTTATTGATGAAATCCATCGTTTAAGTCCAGTTGTAGAGGAATATTTGTATTCTGCCATGGAAGATTATTTGATAGACATTTTAATTGATACAGGTCCAAATGCAAGAAGCGTACAGATAAACCTGAATCCTTTTACATTGATTGGAGCTACAACACGCTCAGGTTTGTTAACGCGTCCTTTACGTGCTCGATTTGGAATAAATTCTCGCTTAGAATATTATGATTCTAAAACACTCACTAGTATTGTTGAACGCTCTTCAGGATTACTAAATATTTCGATTGACGAAGATGCTGCTTTTAAAATTGCAAGTAGAAGTAGAGGAACTCCCAGAATTGCAAATGCTTTGTTGCGTCGTGTGCGTGACTTTGCACAAATAAAAGGAACGGGTTCCATCGATGATGCAATTACTGAATTTGCATTGAAAGCATTAAATGTAGATGCAAACGGCTTAGATGAAATGGACATTCGAATCTTAAAAGTTATAATCGATAAGTTTAATGGTGGTCCAGTTGGATTGTCGACTATTGCAACTGCAATTGGTGAAAATACAGGAACTTTAGAGGAAGTATATGAGCCATTTTTAATTCAAGAGGGTTTTTTAATGAGAACTCCACGCGGAAGAAAAGCAACAGAAAGAAGCTATAAGCATCTTGGAAGAGATATTGGCTTTTCTCAAGGTGACTTGTTCTAATTCTCATGCAAAAAGCAGATTATAAAAAATTAATCAGAGATAAAGCAACAGCGCTTGGTTTTTTTCATTGTGGATTTTCAAAAGCAAATTTTCTGGAAGAGGAAGCACCTCGATTGGACCAATGGTTAAATAATAATTACCATGGGAAAATGGCTTATATGTCAAATCATTTTGACAAAAGACTCGATCCACGCTTATTAGTTGATGATGCAAAAACAGTAGTTTCCTTGTTGCTAAATTATTTCCCAGAGGAGAAACAGGCTGATACTTCAGCTCCAAAAATATCCAAATATGCTTATGGTGAGGATTATCATTTTGTAATCAAAGATAAATTAACTGAATTACTAGATCATATAAAGCAGGAAATAGGGGAGGTGAGTGGCCGTGTTTTTGTAGATTCTGCACCAGTAATGGATAAGGTTTGGGCAAAAAAATCTGGGTTGGGTTGGATCGGGAAACATACAAATTTAATCCATCCTCAAAATGGCAGTTTTTTTTTCATTGCAGAATTAATTATTGATTTAGTTATTGAACCAGACGGTCCTATCCAAGATTATTGCGGAACCTGCACAAAATGTATTGATGCTTGTCCAACTGAAGCGATTGTGCAACCATATGTTGTTGATGGTTCAAAATGTATCTCTTATTTTACAATTGAATTGAAAGATGAGTTACTTCCATCAGAATTTAAAGGTAAAATGGATAATTGGATGTTTGGTTGCGACGTGTGTCAGGATGTTTGTCCGTGGAATCGTTTTTCAAAAGTCACAAAAGAAGCGCGGTTTAAGCCTGCATTATCTCTCTTAGATTTAACAAATAATGATTGGAAAAATTTACAACTAGAAACTTTTGATCTCCTATTTCAGAAAAGTGCTGTAAAACGAACAAAATTTGAAGGATTAAAAAGAAATATTCAGTTTATTCAAAAGGAAATCTGATTACCCTTTTCCTTTTATTTCTTTTTTGATAGGTGTTGTGTTTTGAATTGGTTTTGAAGGAGAAACTGGTTTTGAAGGCTCAGTTCTCACAGGTTTTGGAATTGTAATTACATTTGGCACTTTTATGATCTCTTCTTGATTCCCTCTTTCATTTTGATTGAGATCCCTCTCAATTTCTTGAGGTTTTTCAATAGTTAATGGTTTTGTAGATCCATCCCCTTTATTGATTTCATTCATAATAAGACCTTGGTTAGTATTTAGCGCTGGATAATTTAATTTTTGCATTGTACCACCGCTTGTTGGTCTACTAGGATTTGGAATAGGATTCGGCGGAATATTTAGAAATCCTTGGTCGTAAATACAGCCATTCATTTCTGCTAGGGAAATCCCCATTTCTTCGCATCTTCTTCTTGCGCTATTTTGACGGTCTAGGGGAAGATCATACAGGGTGTAATGAATATATGGAAAAGATCGATCTGTAAATGAAGCAGTAGATTCACCAATGCTATAATCAAAGAGTGTTGTTTGGTCATTAATACGCCAATCATCTGCAAAATCTCTCGCCAAAAAATTTAAATATTCTTTTTCGGCAATTGCAGTAGCTTGCTCAAGTCCAAAATTTCCGTAGCTTGAAATAAAAACAGGCCTTTGTCGATTATTGTCACGCCCGTTAAAATCATCATTTTGATTTCCATTTAAATTCCCTAAAAGACCTTCATATTGATTTTCATCGCACTTAAAAACTTGAACAGTGATATTTACAAACTTCATTTTTCCGGTCGAACGATTGTCAATGATTACCGATTCACCTGTAGGCCAAGAAACAATATAATTTATACCTTCTAAACGGATAGTCCCACCTTTTGGTAAGAAGTATGTTCTGCCAGATAGTTGCGTTGCTGCTCCATTTAATCTAAAGGCTTGTTTTTGATTATCGGGTTTTTCATCTGTATAAAAACTCAAGCGATCGCCTCCAACATTCATAGCAACAGCATTATTTAGAGAGAAACTTTGATCTTGAGGCATTTGACGTACTTGAACTTCAAAGGGTATTACCTTAGATTTAGAGAGCACAAATTCACCAACAGTTTGAAAAGAATAACTTGCATTATCAAAGGAATTTAAGTGAGGATCACCATAACTTCTTCCAATTGATGGCTTACAAAAACTATGATTAAAAAATAAATTTACGAAATTCCATTCTCGACTGAACCGTGTATTCTGTGTGCTTTGCTGTCTTGCAACTTTTTCTGCGATTTCCTTTCTTTTTTGGAGAGGAATCATCGTCAACATTTCATATGGCGTATACTCTTCAGGAAATGTTCTATCTGGAATAATTGCATTGTCTTTCATTGCAAGAATACTTGTTGCTAACCATTCTCCACGAATTGGATCCCAGGAGACAAGGTCATTTTTTATTTCTGAAAAAGCAGAAGAAAATACATCTTGCGAAAAAACAACATTACTTAGGAATATTAGATAAAAAAATAGGGTTATTCTTTTCATATTTTTTAATTTAAAAAATTATATCAAAAACCTAGCCGATTTTAGTTATTAAACTTGTAGCCAATTCCTTTTATAGTAGTAATATAATGCGACCCAATTTTTTCTCGTAATTTTCGAATATGAACATCAATCGTTCTGTCGCCAACAACAATATCAGTCCCCCATACTTTTTCTAAAATTACAATTCTTTTAAAAACAGAATTTGGTTGTGAAATTAACAGTGCAAGTAATTCAAATTCTTTGCGTGGAAGATGAAATGTATCCCCATTTTTTTCAACGGTATAATTTTCGCGATTGATTTTTACTGTGCAAGTGTCAATAATATCTTTCGATTTATTTAAATCTAATCTTCGCAACAAAGCATTTATTCTACTAATTAAAACTTTTGGTTTTATAGGTTTTGAAACGTAATCATCACCACCAGCCTCTAAACCTGCTATTTGACTATAATCTTCGTTTCTGGCGGTTAAAAAACAAATTAGTATAGAATTGTAAGCTTCATTAGCTTTAAGTTGTTCGCAGACCTCAATTCCATCCATTTCTGGCATCATGACATCCAATAAAATTAAATCTGGTTTTTCAGAAGCCACAGCCTCAAGGCATTTAATACCATTTTCAACAGCTCTAACAGTATGATTATGTCGTTCTAAATTGTATTTTAACAATTCTCGGATATCTTCATCATCGTCAACAATTAAGATTGAAGCCATACAAACATTTTAAACAAAGTTAGCAAATTTAGCATGTCTTTTTTATTTTATGTTTAGATCGATACTAAAGTCAAAAACTTCTGACCAGTCCTTCCAAATTCCATAGTTTCCAATGGTTTCATTGTGCCAAATAAAACTAAACTGGCCACCATATTTTTTTACCTCATCAAAGAGCAACTGAATTTTTTCAATAGCTTCTTTCGGTGTTAATTTCAGGTATTCATTTAGCGTTCCGTCCATAAAAGCAAATGGGTGAATGTTTAATTTTGTTGTTTCATTCTTCGTCAAATCAAACCATTTAAAAGGCCTAGAAGTTCCTGCTCTAAATCCGCAGATATCAGCATAACCCATTGAATAGTCATCTGTAATTTCTTGCTCAATAAGGGTTTTGTATGTGTAGGGAAATTTTAGAACTAAAAAATGCTGGCGGCTAAAATGTACTCTTCTATTAATAATAGCTTCTAAGCGTTCAATTTCATTGTGTAAATAATATTCATAGCTATTTGATTTATAGCTTGGATGAATTCCGATATCTGCAACTTCACTCATTTTTTTTATTAATTGCTGCTGTTTACTGTTTTTTACAGAAATATTTCGATCGTATTTTGCAAAATCTCCTAAAAGCCAAAATAATTTGAAGTCAATATTCTTATCTTTTAATGAAGTAATTTTATCAAATGTATCGAAGGGATCTTTTAAAATTCCAGTCTGAACTCTTTGGCGTTCAATTAATCTTTTTTTTCTTCCAAATAACAAATCTTTTAAAGTTGCAAGAACAGTTCTACTAAAACCTTTATATTTATAGGCGTATGCATTGTCAATATCAAATGTTGGCAGCAAACTTAAACTTGGTTTAACACCTTTATTGCTTAAAAGTCGGTGCTTTAGTAAGTAATTAATTATGTCTTCACACCAAAGATCACAGCTTGCTTTTTCATTCCATTTAAAACGAAATAAGACACTATTTTTTCCTTCAAAACGACTGTGGCTATCTGAATCAACAGAAGTGTATTCTTCCATTCTTGAAAGCACATAAAATATACTTGCTAGAGGATCTACTTTTCCATTAAATGACAGACATTCTTCCTCAAAAAATAGACCTTTATCAATTTCATAAACTCCGATATTTTCATCGAAAATAAGAGAACTTGGATTTATGTTAATACAGTTTTCAAATATTCGATCGGAATAATTAAATTTTGTCTTTTCGCTTTGTTCAAACTTTACAAAATCATTTGTTAGGGAGTAAGGAATCTCCCGATCCTTAAAAATAAATCCAAGGGTGTAAATTAGTCTTTCAGTAATTTGATCTACATAAATTAAAATCATTAGAGTTCCTCCGTAATTTTTTTGCAAATAAAATTGGCAGCGTTTCCATCTCCATATAAGTTGGGATAGGTATAATCTGTTTTTTTAATTAATGTTTCAACAGAAGATATAATCTTGAGTTCATTGGCTCCAGCAATTAATGCATTTCCATTTTCGACAATTTCAATCCATTCTGTTTGGTCTCTTAATATAACACAAGGTTTTTGAAAGAAAAAAGCTTCTTTTTGAAGGCCACCGCTATCGGTGATTATTAGCCTTGCATTTTTTTCAAGACTAATAATATCTAAAAATCCTGTCGGCGGAATTATTTTAAAATTTTTATTTTGATTTATTTCTGTAAGCAGATTTTTATCCAGATGAGAGTTTAACTTCTCCTTCGTTCTTGGATGCAGTGGCAAAACAATCTTTAAATTACTTGTTTTTTGAATTCTTAATAAAGCACGGAAAATAGCATTGAGATTTGATGTATCATCTGTATTTGTATCTCGGTGGATTGTACACAGAATAAATTCATCTGTAGTAATTTCTAATTCTTCTAATATTTTCGATTTTTGTTCTGACATTGCTGAAAAATACAAACTGTTATCATACATTATGTCGCCACATAAATAGATTTTAGGATTGTCAATGCTAGCAGCTTCTTTTTGATCGTTCTTGATGCCTTCATTTAATAAATTTCTGTGTCCTGTTTCTGAAGGGGTAAACAACAATGTCGACATATGGTCACATGCAATTCTATTTATTTCTTCTGGCATTGCTTTATTAAAGCTCCTCAATCCTGCTTCGATGTGTATAACTGGAATATGTATTTTTGCTGCAGCTAAAGCAGCGGCAATTGTTGAATTTGTGTCACCATAAACAATTACGGCATCTGGTTTTTCTTGCACGTAAATATTCTCCAATCCTTCAAGCATTTTTGCTGTTTGCTCTCCGTGAGATCCACTGCCTACATTCAGATTGTAATTAGGAAATGGGATTTCCAATTCTTCAAAAAATATTTGCGACATATTTTCGTCGTAATGCTGCCCGGTGTGAACAATTACCTCAAGAATTTTATCAGAAAAGTTATTTTTAATTGCACGACTAATAGCAGCAGCTTTTATAATTTGCGGTCTTGCACCAATAACAGTAATGATTTTTTTCATGTTAATTTACAAGTAAGCCTTCATCGGCGAAGCTAAAATAACCATTATCTGTGAAAATGAGGTGATCGAGTAGTTTTAGATCGATGCATTTTCCAAATTCTCTAATAGATTTTGTTAGTGAAATATCAGTTTGACTCGGAGAACATTTTCCGCTTGGGTGATTGTGACTGAGAATTATGGCTGTTGCCTTGCATTCCAAAGCATATCGAAATATAATTTTTCCGTCTGCTACAGTTCCAGTCATACCACCAATTGAAATCTGCTTGGTTTTAATAATATCATTTGCATTATTAAGGTAAATCGCATAAAATTCTTCATGAAATAAATCTGAAAGAAAAGGTTTTAAGTGCTGATAAACAGAATTTGAGTTGCTTACTTTAATTTGTTTTTGCTGCTCAGCACCCTGCCTCCTTCTCCCGATTTCTAAAGCTGCCATAATTGAAATTGCTTTCGCTTCGCCGATGCCATTAAATTTTAGCAGCTCTGATATTTGCACTTTTGAAAAAAGAGTTAGATTATTTTGAAATTCTGATAAAATTTCTTTTGCTAATGTTACTGCGCATTTTTTTCGTGTGCCTGAACCTATTAATATTGCTAACAATTCTGCATCTGAAAGTGCCGTTTTACCTTTTAAAAGTAGTTTTTCTCTCGGCCTATCGTCTTCCGCCCAAAATTTAATTCCATGTTGTTCCATTAACTTAAGATACGAAAAAAAATGAGCTTATAAATTTATTTTCCTTAACAAATTCTATTTTTACACTTTAATTTACTTTTTATGTCGAAGAAAAATAAAAATTTTGTGAATGTTGTGTATTCTACAAATCCAAATTTTGAATATCAGACAGCGGACGAAAGTAGTGCAGAAACACTTGCTCCGAATCAACAAAAATTATACGTTTCAATTGATCGCAAGCAACGAGGAGGAAAAGAAGTAACGCTTGTAGAGGGATTTATTGGTCTAGAATCAGATTTAATGGCCTTAGGGAAGTTTTTAAAAGGAAAATTTGGAGTTGGAGGTACTGTTAAAGATAATGAGATATTGATTCAGGGAGCTTTTAAGGACAAAGTCTTTGATTTATTAGTGAAGGAAGGATATAGCCAAACAAAGAAAAAAGGCGCTTAATTTTTTTTCACAAAAAAAGCGACCGAAGTCGCTCTTATATTAGTTTTAAACTACTATTTATTGTTTCATAAATCGCAGTGTTTGTACTTTGTTTTCAGTTATACATGTGATGTTGTAAACACCTGCATTAAGCTCAGCTATTCTTATTATATCAGATTCGTTAACTTCTCCTTGAAGTAAAATTCTACCTGACATATCTGAAATTTGATAGCTAAAAGCACCTTCACCCAAAAGATTTAATTCTGAGCTAGCTGGATTAGGGAAAATCTTGAAAGCTGTTTTGTTTCTTTCTTCAACACCACTTATTAATTGATTCACATTATATGTAGTATTTGTAACAATTGGATCATTCCAATCAAAGAAAATGTAAGCTGTATTTTCAATTTCTATACCCGCTTGACCTAAAACACTCGCATTTTCTGATATGCTATAAACTAAATGACCATGGCTTTCTTCTTCGTTTGTTGTTGAATCTGCTAACCAAATTTGAGAAAATTCAAAACGAAGAATACCATTTCCTAAATTAACTACTTGCATTGGATGAGAAGATTCAATTAAACTGAAGCTACTCCAATTTAGGTTTGAACTAAGTGTGTCAAGTATATAAATGTTTTGTGCTGGCGCAGTTCCTGTATTCTGAAAACGAACTGTATAGGACAATTTCTCTACAGCATCAATATCCAAATAAGATACATCATTAAAAAACATCTGCTGCGTTTCATTTGGACGAGCAACTAGTTTGTCATTTGGATCATAACTATTACCAAGCAATTGAAGTAAAGACCCTACGTTATTTAAACTCGAACAGTCAGTTAGATTACCTGTTGGTGTAATCGTTGAAGTAAAGTAATGTGGCGTTCCAGATGGTAAGCCGCTTGGTACATTGAAGGTAATATTATCATAATTGTTAAAGGATGATAGTGCAGAATTTAGTGTCCATGTTATAGTATTTCCTGTTATAGTGTAGCTTGAATTTTGAATACTTGAAGTATTAACAGTTACACCAGCTGGAAACGTTAATGTCAATGTATACGATCCTGGACTTCCTGGTCCGTAATTTCCCCAATTTAATTTTACTGTTGCAACTGTTCCTTGATAATAACCGATCCAAGGTGTAACGGTTGTCCATAAGTCAGCACAAGTACTTGTAGTGCCACCGCAATTTACTGGAAACATAACTGGATTTGGAATAGTTGTTGAGCCATACAAAAATATGTATGTTTGATTCATACTATAGTCGTTTGCACTTAACCACTGAGGAGAAACAGAAGCTATTATAGAACTTACAGGAGGCATATTAAGCCCTCCAGATATTGGTCCGCAGTAGGTGAAATATCCACTAGAGTCTGAATAAACAATAATATTATTTCCACTTCCAACTGCAGATGTTGATCCAAAAAGCATTATTGGCGCTCCACTCAATGGTAACTCATTATTTTCCATTAATCCGTTTCCATTGGCATCACAAAATACTATTCCTGAGTAACAAAGAGACACCTGTGTATTTCCTGAGCCACAATTAATTCCAATATTGTAAGTTTGATTGGAATCGCAATCTTCAGATAATAGTGTCCATACTCCTAAATTTGAAGTATAACCCAAAACAGAAAGCCAATTTGGATTTAGATTTAGGATGATTGGAGAATTAGAAGAATAAGTATACGAATAATAGCCATTTATATTACTGTAGACCGTTTGTAAAGTTCCACCAACTTGAATTTGTATTGCTGCATTGGAGATAGTAGTTTCAGAGCTGTCTTGCATATTATTGCCATTTGCATCGCAAAATATAGTGCCACTAATACAGTTATCAAGACTAAAAGTCTCACACAAAGTATCAATACAACCATTTGTAAACTCAGCAATTAAACATGCTTCAACAGAATTTAATTGTGAAATATTACTAATGTATGCATTTGCTTGCGTTGAAATTGAGGCTGTTCCAAGTTGATTTCCAAAGGCATCAAAACTCGATATAGACCATGAATAAGTAGCAATTTGATTTGGGGTTGAAGTGGAATATACTAACGTAGTTAAAGAACCACTTAAGTAGCCCTGCACAATAGAAGTGTTAGTGGTGGAGCAATCTATAATCCCAGTACAAATTAGATTAAATTGAATAGAATTCCAACCATTTGGTGTATAGTTAATAATGCTTGGCGCACCTGTTACTGCATAATTATTATTTTGCAACCAAGTACTATCAATTGTAACTGTATATTGACTTACTGTGCCAGCAATTGGTAAATTAACTGCTGCGCTGCCATTATTAATTACGCTAGAATAACTAATACCGTTTGCATTGGAAATATTTATTGGAATGCTATCAAATAGTTCATAATCGATTAGTCCATCTTGATCACAATCAACATTTGCAAAAGCATTGAAACTTGAAGTATTTGGTCCTCCACAATTATAATTATAGTAGTATGATAATGTGCCTCCAGATCCAGCGTTATTAATTGTGTATTGGATTGTAACTAAATACGTCCCGTAAGTACTATAAGTATGTTGAATTGCTGGATTTATAGTCATAGGTAACGTAATACTTCCCAAATTTGTACTACCCTGATGAGTTGTTGTGCTTCCATCTCCCCAAGAAATTACAAGAACAATACTTGTCGATGTTGTTTGATATGGGGAGAGTACCATGTCTATTTCAGAGGTGTTACTTGAATTAATAGTCCCAATAGAAATAGATCCATCAATTGTCGGATTACATCCAGAAGTAGTTGATGTAGATGCGATAGTTAATGTTGGGAGTTGGCTAAATGCGTTAAAGGATAAAACACAAAGCAATAGTGGTATAATTGTTTTCATAGTATGGATTTTTATAAAGATTAATTAATTGATTTATAGTAGACTATTCAAAGACGAATAGATTTCCTAAATGGTTGCTTAAGGTTCAAAATTAATTATTTTTTTTTGCAAATTAGGAAAGCAGTTAAAGCTATTCAATTAAAAAGTTAAATCTGTATTTTAAAATGAGTCTATTTACTTTATTAAAAATAACTTGAAAAACAATCAAGTCAGTATAGCTTTTATATTTTTTAAAAAAAAGAACTTTTTATCTTATTTACCCTTCAGTTTTGTTTTAATTTTGCAATATGAATTGGATTGGGAATCGTATAAGTTTTATAGATAGCAAAGGAAAAACTACAATCGTAATTTCCCCAGAAAAAAATTATCTAATCACTGCTTTAATGGGCGCATGGTTGGCAATGTGGATTACAATTGGCTGCACAGTTTTTTGGTCGCTTTTTTATCTTCCATTATCAAATCAAGAAGAAATAATTATTTACATATTTTTAGTTTTTTGGGCCTATTATACTGTAAAAGTTTCAAGGTCTTTTCTTTGGTTGCTTTATGGCAAAGAATTAATCAAGATTGATAACTTGGCTTTATCGTATAAAAGATCTCTTTTGAAATATGGAAAATCAGTTCCTTATTATTTTGAAAATATTTCTAATTTTTCTTTTTCAATTCCTGAACCACGTTCAATGCACGCTATTTGGGAGGCTTCTCCTTGGATTTCAGGAGGAGAACGATTTCATTTTGATTATTTTAGTAAAATGATCCGCTTTGGTAGAAAAATTTCCGAGAAAGATGCCAAATTACTCTATCAACTCATCAACAAACGTATTCAAGAACGCTCAAAAAAATAATTTATGTACGGAAAGTTAAAAGATGCATTAGCAAGTGAATTAAAAATCATTGAAGATGGAGGATTATTAAAGCGCGAGCGAATTATTACAAGTCCTCAAGGTCCAAGTGTAAAAGTAAATACTGGAGATAATGTAGTGGTGATGTGTGCAAATAATTATTTGGGTTTATCTTCTCATCCCGAAGTTATTCAGGCTGCAAAAGATGCATTAGATACTCATGGTTTCGGCATGTCCTCTGTACGTTTCATATGTGGCACTCAGGATATTCATAAACAACTAGAGCAAAAAATAGCAGCGTTTTATGGAACTGAAGATACTATTTTGTATGCTGCAGCTTTTGATGCAAATGGGGGTTTATTTGAGCCTTTGTTTACAGAGGAAGATGCAATTATTTCCGATGCATTAAATCATGCATCAATAATAGATGGAATTAGATTGTGTAAAGCACAGCGCTATCGTTATCAACATTCAGATATGCAGGATTTAGAAGAGCAGCTTAAGCTAGCGCAAGCACAAAGGTTTCGTATTATCGTTACAGATGGCGTTTTTTCGATGGATGGTGACATTGCTAAAATGGATAAAATTTGTGATTTAGCAGATAAATACGATGCTTTGGTAATGACAGATGAATGCCATTCTGCTGGATTTATTGGTAAAACAGGCCGTGGTGTTCCAGAACATTGTGGAGTAATGGATCGCGTGGATATTATTACCGGTACTTTGGGCAAAGCACTGGGTGGAGCGATGGGAGGTTATACAACAGGAAAAAAAGAAATAATAGAAATGTTACGCCAACGATCTAGGCCGTATTTATTTTCTAATTCTTTGGCTCCAACTATTGTGGGTGCTTCCATAAAAGTTTTTGAAATTCTATCTTCAACAACTGTTTTGCGCGATAAATTAGAGCAAAATACACTTTATTTTAAAGAAAAAATAAGGAGTGCAGGTTTTGATATTAAGCCAGGCGACTCACCAATTGTGCCTATTATGTTGTACGATGCTGCACTTTCTCAAAAATTTGCAGAGCTACTGCTTAAAGAAGGTGTTTATGCAGTTGGATTTTTCTTTCCAGTTGTAGCCAAAGGGCAGGCTCGTATTCGAACACAAATATCCGCAGCGCATTCTATTTCAGATTTAGATAAAGCAATTGCTGCTTTTATAAAGGTTGGAAAAGAATTAAATGTAATTTAAGTAACTTATTCTTAACTTAGTGATTAATTAAAAACTTTATGAATCCTACAATAGATCGTTTGCGTTTAGCTCATTTTGGGAATATTGAATTACTTGCTAAACAGGTAGTTGAAGGATTTATTACGGGTTTGCATAAAAGTCCATTTCATGGGTTTTCAGTAGAATTTGCAGAACATCGTTTGTATAATACGGGAGAATCTACTCGACATATTGATTGGAAGTTGTTTGCAAGAACTGAAAAGATGTTTACTAAGAAATATGAGGAAGAAACGAATTTAAGATGTCAAATTGTAATTGATTCATCAAGTTCCATGCATTTTTCTAATGATACTATTTCAAAACTTGAATTCTCAATTTATGCTGCAGCAAGTATTATAGAATTGTTAAAACGTCAACGTGATGCAGTAGGCTTGAGTTTATTTAATACTGAGCTTGAATTGCACACTCAAGGAAAATCTTCTGCGGCACATCATCGCTATTTGTTTAGCGAATTGGAAGCGCGTTTGAGAAATTATGATGAAAAAAAGAAAAAAGCAACAAATACAATTTCCATTCTTCATGACATTGCCGAATTAACTCACAGAAGAAGTTTAGTAGTTGTTTTTTCTGATTTGTTAGATGATCCTGAATCTATTGATGAGTTATTCCGTGCCTTGCAACACTTAAAGCATAACAAACACGAAGTGCTGTTATTTCATGTTGTAAACAAAAAAATTGAAGTAGATTTTGAACTTGAAAATAGGCCGTATCAATTAGTGGATATGGAAACAGGTGAAAAAATAAAATTGCAGACTGCAGAAATTAAAGAATTATATGTTGAGGGAATTCAAAAATATTTCAATGAAATTTCGCTTCGCTGTGCTAATCACCGCATTGATTTTATGCCTGCAGATATAAATGAAGGATATGATCAGGTTTTATTACAATATTTGCTGAAAAGACAAAAAATGAATTAATCATTTCTAATCAGCGTATTTTACTTGCATTCCTAATAAAAAATTCCTTAGTATTTGGTCTTTGCATGGTCTGTAATGGGCGTGTTCAGGATGCCGAAAAAAAGCACTTAATTCGTGTTTACTGATTCGCATATTTACTAGATCAAGGATATCTAAAATATCTTCATCTTTTAATTCAAGTGCAATTTTCAATTTTCTAAGAATGATATTATTGTTTAATTGTTTTTCAACTATTGGTACTTCCCCATCTTTTTTCCCGCGATTTGCTACAATCATTCCATTTAGAAAAAAAGCTAATTTTTGATCATTTAACGCTTGAAATGCTTCGTCATCATCTTTCTTCAGCCAATCGCTAATCTCAGCTCTTGTAACTTCTTTGCCAGCAAATTCAAATAATTCAATCATCTTTGAATCGCTGTAATCGAAAATAAAACGGATTCGTCGAATTATGCTATTGTTATTCATGTGCTTTTTATTTTACGTTAAGACAAACAACTTTACTTATCAATTTTAGTTAGTGCTTGCTCAATATCATAAATAATATCCTCGTAAAATTCTACACCTATTGAAAGTCTCACCATTTTTTCAGTGATGGAAAGTTTATTTTTTAGTGTAGGATCAAGATCTACATGCGTCATTGTTGCTGGATGTTCAGCTAAACTTTCAGTTCCACCTAAACTCACTGCCAACTTTATAAGTTTTAAGGAATTTAAAAAACGAAAAGCATCCTTTTCTGCTCCTTTTACATCAAATGAAATCATTCCACCATTGCTGAGGCATTGTTTATTTTTAATATGGAATTGAGCTCCATCTTTTTCGCTTAGATTTCCGATATAATAGACTTTTTCTACAAGAGGATGCGTGTTTAAAAAAGCAGCTACTTTTTCAGCATTTATTGCCTGTGTATCCATTCGAACCTTGAGTGTCTCCAAACTTCTAAGTAATAACCATCCTGAATTGGGACTAGCCATATTTCCAAGAAATGTTCTTAATCCTTTCACTCTTTTCATTAATTCTTTTGATCCTAAGCATGCTCCAGCAATCACATCGCTATGTCCACCAATATATTTAGTTGCGGAATAAAGAACTAAATCTGCTCCATGTTTTAAAGGATGCTGCCAGATTGGCCCCATGTATGTATTGTCAACTGCTAAATAAATTTCTTTCTCCGAGCTAGAAAAATACTTTGCTATTTCTTTACTTTCTTCAATATCAATTAAGTCGTTTGTTGGATTTGCAGGAGTTTCGATGTAAACCATTGCTAACTTATCTGCAATTCCAGTATTCTCAACTAACTGAATAATTTCTTCTTTTGTTTGACCAACACTAAATTCTGCTACACTTATCCCGAATTTCGGAAGTATTTTTTTTATAAAATGGTCACTTCCACCGTAAACAGGATTACTAATAAGAAGTAAATCTCCAGGTTTTAGGAATTCCAAAAGTACAGTTGTAATAGCAGCCATTCCGCTTTCAAATACAGCACATTCCTCTGCTTCATCCCAAAGTGTTAGTCGATTCTCTAATATTTCAAGATCTGGATTATTAATTCTACTGTAGATTAGACCAAGTTCTTCCCCTTCGTTTTTTTCTCTATGACCATAAGCGACTTCAAAAAATGCTTTTCCTTCCTCGGCACTTTTGAAAACAAATGTTGAGGTTTGAAAAATCGGACATTTTATAGCGCCTTCAGATAATTCAGGTTTGTAGCCGTATGACATCATCAAACTTTCGGGCTTCATTTTTCGTTCCATTTTTGTATATTTCTATATTCTTTATATATAATTTCTTTGCGAAATTACTCTAATTTTATTATAACAAAATAGAATTTGTTTATCCAAGGCTAAGCCATATAAATAGCTCTATCTTAAAGGTAGATTTAAATGTCGTACCTTTGCAAGCAATTTAGCGTAAATAATGGCACATAAATCAGGTTTTGTAAATATTGTAGGAAGTCCCAATGTTGGAAAATCAACATTGATGAATCAATTAATGGGTGAGAAATTATCCATCGTAACCTCAAAGGCTCAAACTACTCGTCACCGTATTTTAGGGATTTTAAATGATGAGGATTACCAAATTGTTTTTTCAGATACACCGGGCGTTGTTAACGCAGCATACAAGTTGCATGAAACAATGATGGATTATGTCAATACATCTTTAAAAGATGCCGATGTTCTTTTATTTATAACTGATACCATTGAGACAGACATGAACCACAAGGAAACATTGGTTAAAATAAAGAAGTTAAAAGTCCCAGTTTTGTGTATTATAAATAAGATTGACTTATCAAATCAAGCAGATTTAACAGCAAGAGTTTTGTATTGGCAAGAACAACTTCCATCTGCTGCAATTTTCCCAATTTCTGCGCTACATAATGCAAATATTGATCAAGTTTGGCAACGTATTTTGACTTTGATTCCTGAAAATCCACCTTATTACGATAAAGAGGAGATTTCTGATCGTCCAATGCGCTTTTTTATTTCTGAAATTATCCGAGAAAAAATATTTCTGTTTTGTGAGAAAGAAGTTCCTTACAGCTGTCAAGTAGAAATTGAAGAATACATTGAAGAAGGGCTTTTAATAAAGATTCGAGCTTTGATTATTGTTGAGCGAGATTCCCAAAAAGGAATTCTTATCGGTAAGCGTGGAGAGATGTTACAGAGAATTGGAAAAGCAGCTCGTGAAGAAATGGAAAAGTTTTTAAATGCAAAAGTCTTTTTGGAGAATTTTGTAAAAGTTGACAAGGATTGGCGTTCAACGGATGCGAAATTAAAAAAATACGGATATTAATTCCAGTAAATAAATTAGTAGAATAGAAATCAATGGGCAATATTGTAGCTATAGTAGGAAGACCAAATGTTGGAAAATCAACATTGTTTAATCGCTTAACAGAATCCAGAGATGCGATTGTGAAAGAGGTTAGTGGTGTTACGCGTGACAGAATTTATGGGAAAGGGGAGTGGAATGGTTATCAGTTTTCTGTAATTGATACTGGTGGTTATGCCACTGTTAAAGAAGATATTTTTGAAGGTGAAATTAGAAAACAAGTTGAACTCGCAGTCGAAGAAGCAACTCTTATTCTCTTTATGGTTGATGTAATGACCGGAATTGGAGAAATGGATCAGGTTGTTGCAGAATTATTGCGAAAGAGTAAAAAGCCAGTGATGATTGTTGCAAATAAAGTTGACAATATCGAACGTGTTGGTCTGTCTTCGGAATTTTATTCCTTTGGTCTTGGTGATGTTTATGATTTGTCTGCAATTAATGGCAGTGGTACAGGAGAAATATTGGACGCAGCAGTAAAATTTTTAGATAAAACGGATGAATCTGTTCGTGAAGAAGATTCCTTGCCACGTTTTGCAATTGTCGGTCGACCAAATGTTGGTAAATCGTCTTTAGTGAATGCTTTTACTGGTCAAGAGCGAAATATTGTAACTGATATTTCCGGAACTACACGCGATTCAATTCATACACGTTATAAGGCTTTTGGCTTTGATTTTTTAATGATTGACACTGCTGGAATTCGTAAGAAAGCAAAAGTTACTGAGGACATCGAATATTATTCCGTTTTACGTTCTGTTAGAACAATTGAGAATGCAGATGTATGTTTATTTCTAATGGATGCAAGCGAAGGACTTCAAAAGCAAGATTTAAGCATTTATTATATGATTGAAAAAAATTCTAAGGGTGTTGTTGTCTTGGTAAATAAATGGGATCTAGTTGAGAAAGATCATACGACAATGTTGGAGTACGAAGCGAATTTGAGAGAGCAATTAGCGCCTTTTAATGACGTTCCGATTATTTTTACATCAACGATTACAAAACAGCGAATTCATAAAGCATTGGAGTCTGCAATGAGGGTTCATGAAAATCGCACAAGAAAAATAACGACTTCAAAATTGAATGATGTGATGTTGGATATTATTAATGCAACTCCACCTCCTGCAATCAAGGGAAAATACATTAAAATTAAATATGTTCAACAGTTACCAACACATTCTCCGGCTTTTGCTATCTTCTGTAATCTGCCTCAATATGTTCCAGAATCTTATAAGCGATTTTTAGAAAATAGAATTAGAGAACAATTTGATTTTGAAGGAGTACCAGTTAAAATTTTCTTTCGAAAAAAGTAAAATAGAATCTTAGATTATCTCATTAAATTAACAAAGCCATAAACTTGCTTTGTATCATCATTGATTTTTGAACCATAACGAATAGTCCAATTGTAAATACCAGAAGGGACTTTTAACCCATCTTTACTATAAGTTCCATCCCAACCAACTGAAGCGTTATTTGATTCCCATATAATTTCTCCCCATCGGTTATAAATTTCTAAATTGAAAGAATAAATATCAAAGCCAGAAGTAAAAATAGGCATCCAAAGTTGATTGTGTTCGTCTTCATCAGGTGTAAAGGTATTTGGAATATAAAAAATTGCTTCACTAAGCACAACTATTGTCATTTCATAGATGTCAAAACAACCTAATGGTGTACTTGCAGTTAATGAAACCAAGATGTTATCTGAAGCACCGGTATACGTATGACTTGTATTCTGAACAGTACTAGATGAATTATCTCCAAAATCCCATAAATAGGAAACTGCACCAATGCTTGAATTTACAAAATTAATCGCTTCAATTTCAGAAGAAATTACTGCAGGATTAAAAGTAAAAGAAGCAATCGGATCATTCTCCATGAAAATATAGTCATCATATGTTGTGGTTTCAGAACAAGAGCTTAATTCGTATTCTAAGGTTATATCATGGTATCCACTTGCATTTATAGTGTACACTAAATTTGGTCCAGTTCCTATTTCTGTATTATTCAAAAACCATGTATAATTTGCGCCAGGAATTGGATTTATAGTTGTAAAATTAACTGGTAAAGGATTACAACCTGTAAGATTATCAGCAATAAAAGATGGTGGTGCAGCAGGAACTATTGTAATATTCATATTAACAGTAGTTTGACACTGCCCACTGTTTGGAAGAAAGGTATGTGTAAAAAATCCAGGAATTGATGAATCAATAGTTGCTGGGGTCCAAACTCCAGTAATTCCAGGAGTATTATTTGAAATTGTTGGTAGAATTGGGTTTGGATCATCTTGGCATAATTGTGGAATTTGACTAAAAGCCGCAACTTCTTGTATTGTTACATTTATAGTTATAGGTAAGCCACACTGACCGGGTGTTGGTGTAAAAGTATAGGGAAAAATTCCGGCAGTCGAAGTTGAAATAATTGGTGGGTTCCATGTCCCTTGGTAAGGAATTGTGTTTGTTGAAGTAGTCTGTAATATTGGAGCTACACTATTAATACATAAAGTGTTTATTGGATTAACACTTGCTGTTACATTTGGAATGGTAATAACAGTCATAGTTGCAGTATTTGCACAATAAATATTTGTCGGTGTAAAGGTGTATACTTGACTTCCTACTGTGGCAGATGAAACAGTTGGGGGATTCCAAGTACCTGGAATAGGAGGTAAATTTGTAGAATTAGTTGGAAGAACTGCTGTGACAACTGAATTGTTACAGAAAGGAAGAATTTGTGAAAAGGTTGGATTTATGGGTGCATTTACCGTTACAGAGCTTGTAGCAGAATTACTTATTGGTGCACCATTAATTCCAAATCCGCTTGCAGAAACAGTATAAGTTGTACTTGAGATTGGTGAAACGGTAATACTTTGGGAAGTGTCTCCTGTTGACCAAGAATAAGATACAGTAGATGGATTTCCGGGAATATTTGCTGTTAGCGTAACACTTTCACCGGGACAAATTGAAGCATTATTTACAGTTAGTGGTAAAACTGGAGTACAAGAAATGTTTGCAGTACCTGGAAAACTAAGTGGTAATGTTGCAGATAGCGAGCTATAATTTGACATACAAATAAGGAACTGCTGTCCAACCGTTGCATTTAATGATGCTTCAAAATTTGTTGGGCTTGCTCCTGGAGGAAGAACAGTAGCCATACCTGTAAACCCTTCGCAGGCACCATTCCAATTACATCGAATAGGCGCTAATGTATTTGCTATGATTTCATTGCATGCTGTTGGGGAATAAGGCCACATAATCCAATCTAGGCATCCTGTGCTTGCATCTGCTCCAAATGTAAATTCTAAGGAGCCTGATGCAGCAATGTTGATTATCATCCATGTAGGATTCGGACCACCGGAAAGTAAACAACCAGCATTTAAAGTCCCTAATGAATTAACCGGTCCGGGGTTAGTAGAGGGATTTGAAAATGATCCAGTTGTAAGTTCGATTACATTTCCTGCTCCATTTGGTGTTATTTGTAGAGGTTGATCTGCACAAATATTAATAGCATCAACACAATCTGGTTGTGCATAGGATGAATTGCAACAAAATATTAAAAGAAAAAGAAGTAAAGTTATATAAAGTTTAACCATTCACTTAGTTTATTTTAAAACGAAGATAAAAATAATTAGTTGCTTTTCAAAAAAAAACTTTATTCACCCTTTTCCAAAGCATCTACTTTTTTCTGGCGTTGCATTGGGTTTCCTTGATTTTCTTGTTGTTTGAACAACTGATAGCGACTAGGCAGCACTTTTTTTGGCCAAGTATTATTATCTAAATCTGTATCTGCTGTTTCTAAAAAAGGATCTAGGCGAAAGGATATTACTTCTTTATCTAAGATAAAAACCTTACTTACTTTTTCTTCAGATTTCCGCCAGATTTCCGCAGGAATTCGAATTACTTGTTTTGAATCATCACTAAATGAAAACTCCATAATTAGAGGCATCACAAGTCCTCCAATATTTGAAAAGGAAACTTCGTAAAAATGCTTATTTGAATTTAATAGCTCTAAATCTTTGGCATCAATTTTTGCCAAAAATGATTCATATTCTTTTTTATCCAGCGCATCGACAGCATAGATATTTCTTTTTGCGTAGAAATCGTCGATTGTCGTATCTTTTTCATTAATAGTTTCAGTAATACTTGTTTTATTCCTTTCATCACCAATAAAGACATCTTTATTCTCGTTTTTAGATTTATTGAATTGTTTCTCAATAGTTGGATTTTGAGTGTTTAACTGAAAATATTTCACTTCGTCAATTGATATATCTACATTATCAGTTCCATAAAACCATCCTCTCCAAAACCAATCTAAATCAACAGCAGAGGCATCTTCCATTGTTCTAAATAAATCTGCTGGAGTTGGATGTTTTAATTTCCATCTTTCACAATAGGTTTTAAAAGCAAAATCAAATAATTCATGTCCCATAATTGTTTCCCGAAGAATGTTTAGCGCAGTAGCAGGTTTTCCGTAGGCATTATTTCCAAACTGCAAAATAGATTCTGAATTCGTCATAATTGGAGAGATTGTTTTTTTGTCTCCGCGCATGTAATCGGCTATGAGGTAAGCTGGACCTCTTCTTGAAGGATAACCGCGTTCCCATTCTTGTTCGGTTAAGTATTGCACAAAAGTATTTAAGCCTTCATCCATCCAAGACCATTGGCGCTCATCTGAGTTTATTATCATTGGGAAAAAATTGTGTCCAACTTCGTGGATAATGACTCCCCACATTCCGTATTTTTCTCCTTCTGAATATGTTCCATCTGATTCTGGTCTTCCGCCGTTAAAACAAATCATCGGATACTCCATTCCAATCCACTTTGAATGTACAGAAATAGCAACAGGGTAGGGATAATCGACAGTATATTTTGAATACGTTTTTATCGTATGTGCTACAAGTTTTGTAGAATACCTTTCCCATAATGGATTTCCTTCTTTAGGATAGTAGGACATACAAAGAATATTTTTGCCGCCAACATTTTGATTTTGTGCATCCCAAATAAACTTCCGGGAACTTGCAAAAGCAAAATCGCGCACATTCGTAGCTTTAAAAATCCAAGTTTTTGTTTTTGAAGATTTTGTTTTTTCTGCTAACTCCGCTTCTGCTTGCGTTACTATTATAACTGGAGAATCTGATTTTCTTGCTTGTGCCAATCGTTTCTTTTCATCAGTATTAAGCAGCGCATCTAAATTTTGACATTCACCCGTTGCTGCAACAACATGATCTGCTGGAACAGTTATAGAAACTTCATAATCTCCAAAAGGAAGTGTAAACTCCCCAGTGCCTAAGAATTGTTTGTTTTGCCAGCCTGTTACATCGTTGTATACACACATTCTCGGGAAATACTGCGCAATTGTATACAGATAGTTTTTATCTTTTTCAAAATATTCATAGCCCGATCTTCCACCAACTGCCATTCTATCATTAATATTATACATCCATTTGATTTGAAAGCTAATACTTGAATTTGGAAGTAAGGGCTTGTCTAAATCAATACGAAGCATTGTTTTATTTATAGCATAGCGCATAGCTTGACCAGAAGTTGATTTTATGTACTCAATTTTAAAACCACCATCATATTTAAAGAATTTCTTTCGAATATCTCCAATGGATTTAAAATTTTCCATTTTTTCTATTTCTATCACTTTCGAATCTGAATTTTCCGCATAAATATTTTGGTCTAGTTGCAGCCATAAATAATCAAGACGATCTGGAGAGTTATTAGTATAAGTGATAGTTTCAACACCATATAATTTTTGGGTTTCGTCATCAATCGTCAAGGCCATTTTATAATCTGCTTTTTGCTGATAATAGTTATGACCTGGAGCTCCTGCTGCATTGTGAAATTCATTTGGTGTTGGCAATTCCAAATCTAATTGTGCAAATTTTTTCTGAGCACTTACTTTAAATGTAAAAAGTGAAATAATACTAATGTAGAGGACTAGTTTCATGGTTTAATTGTTATTAATTTAGTTTTTTCTTGGATTAGAAAATCAAAGGTTTCTTTATTATCACGTTGAATAATAGTTAATTTATTTTGTTGCTCTTTGTATTTTTCCATAAAAAGGTCATATTCAACAAGTATTTCTTCGGAATTTTTAAATGGCTGAGTTTTAAAATAAAAACGAGTAAGTCCGTTCATTTCACTTTCATATCCTTCAAGTTGAATTCGGATTTCTTGTCTACCTGCAGAAAATGATAAGCCAGAATTTAAAATCTCACTAATTTCTTTTTTTAAAAGGGGGTCATTCATAGCTTTTGAAATACTTGTTTTTGTATTTTTTTCTTCATTCAATAATTCTTCAAAATCATGACTTGAAAGGGAAATAAAACCTTCAAAGCAATTACAAAACTCATCATATTCTATTTCAGCATAGGAAAAATAAAAGGGGTGAGCGCTTAGGTTTAGTGAGAATAGAATTGAAAAGAAAAGAATGCTATATTTTTTCATACAATGAATAGAGAGCAAAATTAAGAAATTTTCATTGATTTTACTTTCTAAATGAGTGTTTTCTCCATTACATAGTCCTTCATATAATAATCATTTCCTATGGGAAAATCCTCTTCACTGATGATACAGAAATTATTTTTTAGGTAAAATTCAACAGCTTTATTGGCACGATTTACTTGAAGTATTACATTTCTTGCTCCTCTATTTTTTGCTTTTAGGAGTGCCAATTGCAAAAAGTTTTTCCCAATGCCTTTATTCTGTTCAGAAGGCAAAACATATATTTTTTGTAATTTGACGGAGCTTGCTTCTTCGTTTAAAAATTCAAGTTCTAGAAATCCTAAAGGAAGGTCACTGTCAAAAGCACAATAAAATTCATTGCCTTTATCAAAACTTTTCTCTAAGGTTTCGATTGAATACATCCAATTGAGCATGTAAGATAATTGTTCATTAGATAAAATAGAACCGTATGCTGAAGGCCAGATTTTTTCGGCCAGATTTTGAGTAAGGGAAAGCTCATGCTTTTGCAAAAGACGAATCTCCATTACTGTTTTGTAAATTGTAGTTGCTCTATTTTACCATTAATTTGAAGGCGAATAAAATAATTGCCAGGGGAAAGATCTGATACATTCAGTTTTCCATTTATGATGGCTCTTAAATATGCTTGTCCATTTAAATTGACAATTTCCGCCTGTTTTGGTAATTCTTCAACAATTGTAAAATGAAGTTCATTAGCAACTGGATTTGGAAAAACAGACCACATTAAGTCATTTTTAGGTTCTTCAAGACCAATCGTTTGAAGTGCTAATTTCACAGCAGCATAAGCATTTACTCTTCCTGCTCCCCAACGTGTACTTCCTTCATCAGGAATAATCCCTGTTATATTATCTTGCCGTGCTGTTTCCATAATTATTTCTTTAACTTGCCGCGCTGATAAGTAAGGATTAGCATCTAAAATTAAAGCAGCAACACCCGCAACCATCGGAGATGACATAGAGGTCCCAGAAAATTTAGCAAAATGGTATGTTCTCCCATTAAAATCGAAAGAGCCCAAAGAAGTAAATGGCGCATTGGTGAACGATGATATAGATGACATTATAGCTACACCTGGAGCTGATACATCCGGTTTCATTGCACCATCGTATCTTGGACCTATACTTGAAAAAGAAGCGATACCACCACCAACTAAAGTTCCATTAGCTACGCTGTATTGAGTGGCATATGCTGCCACTGTAATTACATCATCTGAACAAGCAGGCTCGCTAATTCCATTTAAATTATTCCCTGCACTTGTTCCAGATCCGGATGTTGAGAAAGGCATTCCAAAATTCCCAACACCATTCGTTAATTCTGTAAGATTCCAATAGTGAACAGTGCCAGTGTCTGCAGTAGATTTTAAAAGGATTTTCAAGGAAGTATTTGTATTTTTTACACGAAGGCGCATTTGAGGCTTATTGTTTAGCGGATGAATAGCATCAGCAGAAATATTGTACCAAACTGTATCTAAACCTGCTACTATAAATGTATCGATATAACTTGGTGTATTGTTTGTAGCGTAATAAGGACTTTCTACTAAAACTAGCCCTGCGCTGTTTGTGACAATAATGCCATTCGAAAAATTATTACCAACTTCTCCCCATGAGTGAATACTTTGTCCCCACATATTTGCATTTGCATTGTAATCGTAAAAATCAATTTTAGATTTTAAAACATCATTACTAAATGTTTTTTTGAGGTGAAAATTAACATTACCATTATTTCCACCGGAGTTAACAAATATAACTCCTAAGTCAGTATAGGCAGTAATAGCTTGACTTAACAATGATGTCCCATCTAGCGTTCCAAAGTGATAAATACCCCAACTCATATTAATTACCAATCTTTTGCCATCCGCAAGCGCTTTTTGATACATCCATTCCCAAGCATCTAAAACTGAGGCAACATTAAAAGTAAAAGTCACGAAAAGTAATTTTGATTCAAAAGCAACGCCACGATAAGCTAAACCAGCTCCGCTGCCCGCAGCAATACCTGCAACATGTGTTCCGTGTGAGCTATAATTGTAAATATTTGATGTGTCAGATTCAGCAGCAAGTAAGGTTTGAGGACTTGTATATTCTGTCCCATAATTAAATCCATTTGGACTTGGTCCACTTGTTTTAAATTGATCCCAAGCAGCAATAATTCTCGATTCAGAAAGACTTGTATCATAAAACATGGGAGAAGTGTAATCAAATCCCCAATCAGTAACACCGATATAAACATCTTTTCCAGTATAACCTTCTGGTAAGCCAATTCCCGCATGAACACTGTCTGCACGAATATCTGTAACTGCTTTATCCAAAAGATTTTCAATTTTTGCGGCAATTTGCATAGATTCTAAACCTGGAAGTGAAGTTATTGCCTCCAGTTGATTTAGTGGGACTTTAAGACTTACAACTGAACCGATTGGCTTTCCAACCATTATTCCAAGATCACTTAAATTTTGAGGATTAAACTGTTGATTTATTTTTCCAAGGAATGAAAAATAGAAATTCTGCTTGATTTTCGTAATTGGATATCTTTCTAATTGCGCTTCGTTCGCTTCCCAATTTTGCTTTGAAAGTTTACTTTGAATTAATTTTAAATCATCACGATCTAGGGCATCAAGTTTCACTTGAGAATAAGTAAATCTTAGAGCGCTAAGAATTAAGAAGAAGAGCAAATATTTTTTCATGTTTATTTTTATTAAACCTCACTATTTTCTACATTATATTTGGACTTTTAATCTAGGGAAATAGTGGTCTACCTTTATTAAAAGGTAGATTAATTTAAGGTAAATTTAATCATATATTTATTAATCTCAAGGGCATAAAAACTATAACAGTTATAAAAATATAAATACTATTTTTGAATTTAAAAAAATATTTTTTTATAATTTTTTTTTTAGTAGGATTAGTCATATTTCAATCTAAAATCCTTCGGCCTCAGTTATAAAAATCTCAATAAGTGAGGCACCAACTTTTCCTTCAGAAATATTTTCATCATGTATCCTAAAGCCCTTTTTACTATTTAATAAGAACCGAATTTCAGATTTAAGCTTTCCTTCTCCTGCTCCATGAATGACTAAAAATTTAACCTGTCTTTTTTGAAGCATTTGATTTGTAAATTTTTTAAAGCTTTCAATTTGAAATAAAAATTTATCATGAGAACTAAGATGAGAACTTTTATCTAAAAGTACCTCAATGTGTAAGTCTATTTCTGGGATTGATTTATAAAGTTTTTCATTTTTCTTTATTAGAATTTCATCTTCTTGTTTTATATAAGTTTGCGAAACAGGAATTGGATTAAACTTGACTAAAAATCTACTATCAATTTCTCTTTCAAAACCATGTTCATCTACTATTAATCCTCTATTATTTTGTTCTCTAATAAACAAGAAAAATCCACTTTCGTTTAAAATAGAAACTTTATCACCATTCTTAAAATTCATTTTTTTAATTAAAATTGATTGCTTTAGTTGGACTTATACTAGTTACGACATAACTTGGGATAATTAAAGATGCAATACAGACAAAGAAAGTAATTAAATTAATTGCCATCCAATTAAAAATTGTAAGTTCCATTGGGACTTTATCAATGTAATATATTGTAGGATTTAAAGCAATGATCCCAAAAGCACTTTGCAACCAACATAAACTTATTCCTATTAAATTTCCATAAAATAGCCCTTTACAAATCAGGTAAGCAGCTTGGTATAAAAATATTTTACGGATGCTCCAATTTGTTGCCCCCATTGCTTTTAAAATACCAATAAGGTTTGTTCTTAAAACAATAATAACAAGCATCGCAGAACCAACATTAATTACTCCAATAACAAGCATAAGAATAATAATTATATACACATTGAAATCCAAGAAACTTAACCAAGCAAACAAGTCACTTTCATTGTCCAAAATACTCTTTACTTGAATCAATTGTCCTTCAGAATCCGGGCGCATTTCTAGCATATTCTTTAAGTTTTTTTCTATTTGATCTAGGTTTCTCCAATCAGATATAAAAACTTCATATCCAGCGATATAATTTTCAGAATTTCCTTTTCCCGGAATTGTTTTAATCGAAACATTCCCTTTTGTTGATTCTATGTTGTAAGTATCGGAATCTATTTCTTGTATTTGAAGCAAGCCATTTTCATCATGAGAAAGCTCTTTACATAACAAAGGACTCGTAACATTTATTGATAGATAGCAGGTATCTTGAGCATCTAATTTATTATTTTTATAATTTACAGTATACGTTATTAGACGAATCAAAGTGTCTTTCAGCTCACTTAAATAAAATCCAGAATAAATATCGGCACCTTTACCCCAGTCGTACATTAAATTACTTCCACCTCCATTTATTTGAGCTTTTATTAAAACAGAATTTGATTTTTGGAGTGTGTCATCAATTTCTATAGACGAAGTAATTCCGTAATCATTCAATCTTTGAACCTCTCTTAAATCACAAAAAACAATCTTCTTATCATATTCTTCAAGCCCAGTATTAAAAACACCAACAATTTTATAGCGTCTTGAAATGGGTTGATTTTTTACATAAAAACAGCTTACTTCATCGGAAACGCTATAATTTAGACTGTTACAGATTTTTTCGGACACAATTATTTCATTTGAAATGCTATTTTTATTATATCTTGGAATTCGACCTTTCACTAAATGTTTTTGAATGAATTCCCAATCATATGACTTTGGCACTCCTTTCATCATTACTCCAGAAATTTCTTGCCTTTGAATAAGTGAATCTTTTCCATTTACTAATTTAATTGTATCCAAGAATTTTGAAGACTGAAATAAAGCTGGTTTATAAGAAATAGTTGTTACTCCTTTTACTCCCTCAATATTTTTAATTTTTGCAATACTATTTTTGTTTATCTTAAACGGATCACATTCATAAATACTTGAACTTCCTGATTTAGAAATAAATAATGGAGCATTAAAACCAGTTACTTTTTTCCTAATTTCATTTTGGAATCCAGTAACAATAGCAACAGTAATTAAGTTAACAACAATTGCTAGTGTAATACTTAAGACAGATATTAGTATAATAGGTTTAGAAACTTTTTTATCTTGCGTCTTAATTTGGACGAAACGTTTTGATATGAAGAATTCAAAAGACACTAATAAGAGATTTAATTTCCAAAAATACGGAAAGCTTCTCTGTCTTGAAACTATTTTATTCATTTTACTACTTTCTTGTTCTAGAAATGCAAATGGCGAGCTTGAGATTCTATTAAATGGCATTTATAATGATGATTCTCTTAGTAATAAAAATAGTTTCTTGCAAGAGACTAAAAGTTCTTCGCCCTTAATTTTGGGTATTGATCGTTTAGATATTTATTTGGATTCATTAGTTGGAAAACGAATAGCGCTTGTATGTAATCAAACTTCAATTTTAAAAGATGTACATTTAGTAGACACTTTACTTGCCTTAAAATTAAATATCGTGAAAGTTTTTTCTCCTGAACATGGTTTCAGAGGTCAAGGAGATGCCGGAGAAAAAATTAGCAATTCAGTGGATGAACGAACGGGCATCCCAATAATCTCACTCTATGGAAATAATAAAAAACCAACAGAAAGTCAGCTTGCAGATGTTGACATTGTAATTTTTGACATTCAGGATGTTGGCGTACGTTTTTACACTTATATTTCAACTTTACATTATGTCATGGAATCTTGTGCTGAACAAACTAAAAAACTACTTGTCTTAGATCGCCCCAATCCAAACGCTAATTACATTGACGGGCCAATTTTAGAACTCCCTTTTAAATCATTCGTTGGCATGCATCCTGTACCAATTGTTTATGGAATGACCATTGGAGAATATGCTATGATGATAAATGGAGAAGCTTGGTTAGAAAAACAATTAAATTGCAATCTTTGGGTAATACCTTGTATAAATTACACACATGAAACAAGCTATAAATTACCTGTTGCACCTTCTCCAAATCTAAAATCTGAACAAGCAATTGCATTATATCCAAGTTTATGTTTATTTGAAGCTACTACTGTAAGTGTTGGAAGAGGAACAAATACGCCATTTGAAGTTTATGGTCATCCAAATTTCCCAAAAAACTATTTTTCTTTTACTCCAATTTCTAAAGTTGGCGCTAAAAATCCTCCACAAATCAATCGTCTTTGTTATGGTTTTGATTTATCAAAAAATCAACTTGAAAGACCTAATCAAATTAACTTAGATTATTTAATTCAAGCTCGTGATTTCTTGGGGGATTCTATTCTATTTATTGATAACCCTAATTTTTTCAATCTTTTATCTGGAAATTCTTCTTTACAAGATCAATTACTTAAAGGATTGTCGGTTAAAGATATACGGGAAACTTGGAAGCCGGGCTTGGATAAATTTTTAGATATCCGAAAGAAATATTTGTTGTATAACTAGTTTTTAGAATAAACTATAAATTCTCACCGCTTTTAATTACGGTTTCTTTCATTGTTAGTGCGTAGGCATCCAATTTTCCTTGTATTGATTTATCGAAACTTCCAATTATTCTAGCTGCAAGAATTCCAGCATTTTTAGCTGCATTTAAAGCAACTGTTGCAACAGGAATTCCATTTGGCATTTGAAGAATACTTAAAATTGAATCCCAGCCATCTATTGAGTTGGAGGATTTGATTGGGACACCAATTACAGGAAGAGAGGTCATAGATGCTGTCATACCCGGAAGATGCGCAGCGCCACCAGCTCCTGCAATAATCACTTTTAAGCCTCTTGCTGAAGCATTTTGAGCGTATTCAATCATCAACTCCGGTGTTCGATGAGCAGAAACAATTTTTAATTCGCAAGAAATACCAATTTCATCTAAAAATTCCTTTGCAGCTTTCATAACAGGTAAATCTGACTTACTGCCCATAATTATTCCTACTTGAATCATTTTTCTACTTTTTTAGTTGTCGGTTTAAGCTCTTCTTTTATTACTTCTTTCTTTTCTGGTATTATTTTTTCAGTACTTACATTTTCAGAAGAATAATGAATTGTATTTTCTATTTCTGAATAAACTTGATCCATTGGACGTGTTATTTCTTCTTGCTGCTCTTTAATTAAGTTACTTATTTTTAAATCTTCTTTTATATCAAAACCTGATTTTTTAATTTCATTTTGTAATTCAGCAGAGGCATTTTTAATTTGATAAAGTGTTTTTCCGAGTGTTTTGGCTATTCCTGGAATGCTTTTAGATCCAAAAAAAATAAGAACAACTAAAATAATGACGATTATTTCAGAACCAGCTACATCATTTAAAAAGAGTGGCAATAACATTTTAGCAGTAAAATTACACTTTATTCTTGAAAGAAATAAATTCGAAAGCCTTGTATTTAATTATCTCCTCCCTCAGTTCCTGGCATTTTATTTTTATTTGATATTTCTAATTTACCAAATTTGTAACTCAAGGTCAAATAGATTCTTCTTGTAAGCCATTTAAATTCAGAGCTTTGATAAACCCCTGCTCTTGTAAGTTCCATATTAAAACCTTGTTGGTTGAATATATCAGAAACTCGAGTGCCAACTGACCATTTTCCCTCCATCAATTTCTTTTCAAATGCTATATCAAATGGACCTGTGCGTTGAGCAGTTCCTTGAATTGTTATTCTTGGTCCATTGTAGGCATAACTTAATTGAATACTGGCAGATTTTTTCCAAAAATCAATGGTGCTATTAACTTTAAAGTTATGATTGTATCCTTCTCTATTTGGTAAATCTTCTTGATTTGAAATATACCAAATATAGTTTCCGTTGTATGAAAATGTAGTGCGCCACCATAAAAATGGTTTGTAGTTTATGGTAAATTCAGTTCCTAAACTGTTTGTTTCATTAATGTTTTTGTAAGTTACGGCACTCGTGTTATCTGGATAAAATTCCTTCACACGAGAAATTACTGCAGTATTATTTCTATAGAATGTACTTGCTGAAAAACTTATTTTTTTTTGTTCCAATGTATATGATAAGTCAAATGAATTGATGAATTCTGGTTGTAAGTAAGGGTTTCCTTTCCTCAAATTAAAAGGATCAGAGTAACTTGTAAAAGGATTTAGTTCACCAGAACCCGCTCTCGTAATACGTTTACTGTAACTCAATCCAAGTTCTGATTTTTTTGAAAAGGAATAACGTAAATGTGCTGAAGGAAAAAAGTTAAAATAATCATTTACGATGCGAATTGTATCTGAAATTAGATTTGGAATCTGATAGGATTTTTCTATTCGAATGCCACCTTGGTATTTAAATTTTCCGAGTTGCTGCCCAAAAATACCATAGAGACTATAAATTTGTTCATCGTAGGAATAAAGAAAGTTTGCTAAATTATTTTCTATATATTGTTGGCTTAAGGAATCGTATTGCTCAGAATAGGTATCAACTTTTTGATTTCTGAGAATCATCTTTGCCCCAGTTTCTATTCGAGCACTTATTTCTGGTAAAAGGTAGCTAAAGTCTACTTGAGCTGTTGTAATATTGTTTTTTTCTTTGTTGAATAATTGCTGTAACAATGAAGGAGTAGAGGAAATACTGGAGTCTAAATTAAAATAATTTTCTTCATAAAATCCTTGGGTTGCATCATTTCCAAAGGATTTATTTAAGTCTACGATAAGATTCCCTCTTTGTTTTTTTAAATCATATTTGTAGTTGACATTTACATCAATATTTTTTTGTTGAGATGGATCGTAGGAAGTTCTTTGCCAGAATTGAGTAAGATTTCCGATTTCATCAAATGATGAATTCCATAAATCTCCAGTGCGATCGCGTTGCCCAATATTTCCTGTCGTTGAAAAGCCAATCGTGTTTCGCTCTTTTAAATTAAAATCGGCGCCAAGTCTAAAAGTCCTTCCGGCATTCAAATCTTCGCCAGTTCTTTTTTGATCTAAAATGCTCGTAATTCCGTTTTCTGGACTTTGCTTAATGTAAGAAATGTTATCTCTATAACCATCCGTGTAGCGTTCGTTGTAACTTCCGTAGACATTAAAACCAGCATTTCGGTAACTCAAAGACAGCGATCCCTCAAGTACATTCCCATTTTTTAGATTTCCTGAACCAAGATTACTTGAGACTAAACCATTGAATCCTTTCAGTTTATTTTTCTTAAGAACAATATTTATAATTCCTGAGGTTCCGTCTGGGTCATACTTTGCAGATGGATTAGTAACAATTTCAATTCTTTCAACAGAGCTAGCAGGCAATGCATCTAAAAGTGTTTTTCCATTTCCGCCAGAAAGAGAGCTTGGACGCCCGTCTATTAAAATAATTACAGTTCCTTCTCCACGGAGCATAACTCGACCTTCTTGGTCAACTTCAACGGAGGGCAAACGATTTAAAATATCATTGGTAGTTCCACCTCTCACTGAAATATCTTCCCCTACATTATAAACTTTCTTATCTATTCCAGTTTGGAGTAAATTTAGTTTTCCTTCAATTTTTACTTCATTTAAATTTGAAATTTTTTCTTTAATCAGGCGAAGATTACCAAGATTAATAATTTTTAAGCTTGCGCTTAGGATAATATCTGAAACAAGAAAATCCTCATATTCAATAAGCGATAGCCGAATAAAATAGTTTCCGTTTGCAATTCGCTCAAAATTAAATTTTCCGTTTTGAGTTGTAAATGCACCGGTAACTAGACTCGAATCTACTTGATTAAACAAGCGAACAGAGACATATTCTAAAGGATCAGAAGTTTTACTATCACTAATTTTTCCAAAAATAATTCCTTCTCCACTAGGAATTTGAGAAAACAGCAAGTTAGAAGTTAGTAAAAAAGCAAAAAGAAATTTCATAGGGACACAAAAATAAACAATACATCTAGTTAATTACAATCTAAAAACGATTTACCTTCTTTATTATATAATTTAAAACTTTACGCTAATAATTCACTTATTGTAAATATCGTTTTACTTTTGTCTAAAATCAGTTGCTAATGCGATTCAATCTATCTGAGATTAATGAATTAATACGTTCACGAAGAACTATATATCCTGAACAATTTTCAGATAGAAAAGTTCATAAGGAACAATTGGAAAATATACTTACGAATGCCCAATGGGCACCTACTCATGGAAATACGCAACCTTGGCGTTTTCATGTCTTTGTGGAAGATGGTTTATCTACATTAAGTAGTTTTTTGGGTACCAGCTATTTAAAAATCACACCAAAAGAACTTCAAAATGACATGAAATTAGCAAAATTAATTCGTCGACCTCTCCTCGCATCTGCAGTTGTTGCAGTTTCTATGAAGCGTCAAATAGAGAATAAAATTTTAGAAATAGAGGAAATAGAGGCAGTAGCTTGTGCGATACAAAACATGCATCTTTCTTGCACGGCATATGGACTTGGTGGATTTTGGTCGACACCAAAATTAATTTATTCTTCAGAAATGAATGACTTTTTAGAATTGGATGAAATTGATAAATGCTTGGGTTTATTTTACATTGGTTATCCATCTATTGATTGGCCTACAGCACACCGCAAACCTCTTGAATTTAATACGAAATGGATAAAAAAATAGAGCATTTAGATTTAGGCTTTGTAAATTACACGAATCATCCAACCAACAATGATTATGTTGTTTTTCGTTTCGCGGACGTACACCGCGCCAATTCTTTTCGTGAGCTATTGAAAGAACAAAAAATTTGGTTTGAAGAAAGTCAAGATCAAAAAAGACAGCTGCTAGTTTACTTATTTGGCTTGCATCATTCAGATTACAATAAAGCTCAAAAAATAAATATTACAGTAGAAGCCAAACACAAAAAATTCTTAATTCCAGGAAAGTTCTTTCGTTGGTTTATAGTTTTATTTGGATTAACAATGATTATTCTTGCGGCGATTGGATATTCTATTAATGGATCAAAACAAGGAACACCAGTAAAAACAACGCGATGAAGAATCTTCTTGTACTCTTTTTTTTGTTACAAATAGCCACTGCGTATTCTCAGTTAGGAAAAAATGGTCGATTTCCAAATTATTTTGGATTTCAAGTTCGAGCTATAATTCCATCTGTATTGAGCGGAGGAACGAGTACTATTTCTGATAGCAACAATTATCTTACACAATCAATTCGTCAATTACCCGGAATTTCTTACGGTGCAAATGTTCGTGTTGGCTTAACAGAATTAATAGCAATTGAAACAGGAATAAATTACTTAGAACGGAAATTTGAAATTAGTGCGGCTGTTTTGGACTCTAATTTTTCTGCAAGCACAGTTGTTTCCTACATTCAATATGATATTCCATTAAACGGGTTAATTTATATTAAGTTGGCAAACGAAATTTATGCTACTGCTGCATTAGGAGTTTCTGTCAGTTTTAAACCTACAAATATCAGAAAAGATGTTTCTGAGAACAAGAATTTATTTGTCCACCAGGGATATACTTCAATTGCAAACATGTTTGGAGCTTCTTTAAATGCCAATATAGGTTTTGAATACCGAACAAAGAAAAGTGGATTTTTTAATATTGGTGCTTCTGCACAAATTCCATTTTCAAAGCTTTTCGATATTCGTACAACTTATGTTTATGTAAATACTGGAATTTCTAGCGTTTATCAGGTTGTTAATGGCTCCTATCTTTCTATTGATTTAAGGTACTTTTTTCATAATTCTAATCGTAGTGGTTCAATTTTTCAAAATGGTCCAATTGAATAATAAAATTGAATTGCTTATTCAAGAATTAAATTTAACTCCTCATCCTGAGGGTGGTTTTTACCGCGAAACTTATCGTTCAAAAAAAGTGCTAGAAGATGTCAATCGTAATTTAGTGACAACTATTTATTTCCTATTGCGATCGGAAGATATTTCTCATTTTCATCGTATAAAGAGCGATGAACACTGGTTTTTTCATGCTGGAAGTCCACTAGTAGTTCATACCCTTGATAAAAATGGACATCATAAACATCTTGTAGGATTGGAATTAAACAAAGGGGAAACTCCACATTTTATAGTTCCAAAAAATACCATTTTTGGAAGTCAAGTTTTAGAAAAAAATAGTTATAGTCTTGTTTCTTGTCTCGTTTCTCCAGGTTTTGATTTTGCAGACTTTGAACTAATAAAAAGAGCAGAATTACTAATAGAATTCCCTCAGTACAAAGAAATTATTGAAATAATGGGAATGAAATAGGCTCTAAATTCCGAACTCTACTCAATACTAATTGGGTAAAAAAATAATGGTAACTTAGTGAAATTTTAAAAAACAATTTTATGAAAAAAAATATTTTAAGTATCTCAGCTTTATTAATTGTACTTGCTTCTTGCACAGGTTCTCCAGTATGTAAGTGTTCTGATTCAATGTTAGAGATGTCTAAAGAAATGAAACAAATAAAAGGAGATTATACAAAAATTGAAGCTATTCAAAAGAAATATGAAGTTGATTTGAAAAAATGCACAAAATTAGAAGAAGGCAAGTCAGATGAAGAAAAAAAGAAAATGTTGGAAGAGTTAAAAACTTGTGATTCTTTTAAAGAAATGGAAAAATTAAGGAAAGGTAAATAATTCAAAAACATTCTACCTTATTTTTTCTCAATCACTTTATTCTTTCTCATGCGAATGTTTAGTAATTCAACAAGCAAAGAGTAAACGAGCGCAAAATAAACGTAGCCTTTTGGAATTTCTTGATCAAATGCTTCTGCTACAAGTAATGCCCCAATCGTAATTAAAAAACTTAAGGCAATCATTTTAATAGTTGGATTATCAGTAATGAATTTACTTATTTTACCAGCAAATAGCATCATTACAATCATTGATATTATGATTGCGATGTAAATAATTACTATAGGATTTTGCTGCGTTTCTTGTCCAATACCATTGGTCATTCCGATGGCAGAAATTACGGAATCAAAACTAAAAATAATGTCAATTAATACAATTTGAAAAATAATTCCAAACATTGTTTTTTTTGATTTTTCAGAAGCGGTTTCTTCAAATCCTTTAACACTTTTGTGCATTTCAATAGTACTTTTATAAATCAAGAATAAACCACCAAGCAGTAAAACTATTTTTTGCCCTGTAAAATCATGTCCAAAGATTTCGAATAAGGGGGTTTTCATCTGCATTATCAGTGAAACCATTGTTAGTAAAATAAGGCGTATTATTAGCGCAAGTCCTAGTCCGATATTTCGTGCTAAGCGTTTTTTTTCTTTTGGTAATTTATCTGTTACGATTGAAATAAAAATAATATTGTCGATTCCCAATACAATTTCTAATATCGAAAGAATAAATAGGTACATCCAACCTTGAGAAGTTCCTAATATGTCGAAGAAATGCATCATTGTTTTAGCGCGTTAAAGAAATAATTTAAATCAATTGGATTTTGTTCTGAGTTTGTATGAATTTCGAGAACTTGAGTTTCGTCTTTTAAAAATTCAGGTAGTACCATCATTAATTCGTCTTTATTGCTAATAGTTTTTGTTGTTAATCCAAAAGCTGCTGCAATAGTACTCACTTTTTGTGAATGTTGCGCCTCAAAATACCGCGGACCTTGTTTTGAATCAGCTGGACCAGGTATTATTTTGAAAATTCCGCCTCCAGAATTATTTACTACTATTATTTTTAAATTTTTAGGAAAGGGACGAATCCATAAAGCATTACTGTCGTAAATGAATGAAGTTTCTCCAGATATAAAAAAATGTATTTTATTGGGATTTGCTATTGCAGCTCCAATTGCAGTGCTTGTAGAACCATCAATGCCACTTGTACCACGATTTGATTCATAACGAACTGTTTTAATAGGATCAAATAATTGGCAATACCGAACAACGGAACTATTTGCCATGTGAAGAACACAGTTATCAGGTAAATAGTCAAATAAATTATAAAAAACTAGTAAATCGCTCAAGGATTTTAGCTCCTTTACCACTGCTGGAATTTTATCCTTAGCAAGAATATCCTGCTTTTTCCAAAGTCCCGAGTAATTTAGTTTATTAACTTCAATTTTTAGTTGATTTAGTTCTTGAAAGAATTTTTCAGGAGTCATTTCCAAGGAGCAACTCAAGCAAGAGTAGGTATTCATTTCTGGAAAATCTGCTCCAATTCTCCAATGGTGTTTTGGTTTTGAATTGCGAAGAAAGGTTTTAATCTTTTTTGATACAACAGCTCCTCCAATAGTTATTAGTAAATCTGGATGATACTCTTCCTTCTTGTAGTCAAATTGATTTAAACTGCGATCAATGCAATGAATAAATTGTTGGTCTTGCAAATTAGCAGTATTTTCAACAAGCACAAGCACATTTGTATTGTCGCTAAAAAGTACTAATTCTCTCAATAAACGCTCATTATTTTCCATCTGACCGCACAAAACAAGTACTTTACTTCGTGGTAAAATTTCACGCGCTTCATCGCAAAAGTCTGGACTGAGTTGTTTATCGTTTTCTATTTCGCTAATAGTTCGAGCATAATTCTTGGTTTTTTCTACTTTATTGTAAAGTGGTTCATCAAGTCCAATATTTATGTGAACTGGTCCTTTCCATGCGCTACTTAGTTTGTTTAATGCTTTTGATGTTTGTGTTTGTATTTCCCAAATTTCTGAATCAGAAACCAATTGATCGTTGAGGTTCAAACTTTCGTGAATGTGATTTTTAAAAATATCTTTTTGGACAATTGTTTGCCCGTCTCCTTGATTAATTAAGTGAGGAGGTCTATCGGCACTCAAAATTAAAAGTGGAATAGAGCGGTAATATGCTTCTGCAATAGCCGGATAATAATTTAAAACAGCAGAGCCAGAGGTACAGCAAATTGCAACAGCTTCTTTTAGTTCTTGAGCAAGACCAAGTGCAAAAAAACCAGCGCTGCGTTCATCGTGGATGACGTGTGTAATAAATGAGTAGTTTTCATCAAAAGCAATTGCTAGTGGCGCATTTCTTGAGCCGGGAGAAAAAACAATGTGTTTAATACCATATTTTTCACATTGATCGACGATTAATTGAACAATTACCTTGTCGCTTGTAAGCATGCTGCAAAATTACAATTTTTGAATGATGTCAAGAATAGTTCTACTTTTATTTTCTGTCTCTTCCCACTCCAAAAGCGGATTTGATTCACGTGTATATCCACCACCAAGAAAAAGATGAATTTTATTCTCAGTTATTTGACAACAGCGCAGATTTACATAAATGGCAGTTTGCTCATCGTTGATTTCTCCGATATATCCAGCGTAAAATTCTCGCTTGTGCTGCTCGAGCTCATCAATTAGTTTGAGCGCACTTTTTTTGGGTAAACCACAAACTGCTGGAGTAGGATGGAGGCAATTTAAAATCGTTTCCACACTAATAGAGGAAGAAAAATGAAAGTCTGAGCGCAAGTGCTTAACCGGACCAGCGTATGATTCATACACTTCAGTTTGTTTGATTGTATCGATTCCCAAGGATTGAAGATTGTCATTGATAAAAACGCTTACAAATTCTTGTTCTTTTTTTTCTTTTTCATTCCATGGCGACTGATCATCAGCATTTTTAGTAGATGCTAAAGCTGTAGTTTGAAAAATGTCTTTTTCTTTCGTTAGTAATATTTCAGGACTTGCTCCAAGCCACGTTCCTAAAATAGAATCCGAAAAGCAGTAAACAAAAGCACTTGGATATTCTTTTTCAATGAGGTAAAAAAGTTCAAGTGATTTTGAAGTATCAAAAGTTTGTGAATGAATTCTTGATAAGACCGTTTTTTTAACTTCAGAATTTTGAAGAGCAATTACAAGTTTTTCGCCTGCTTGCAAATAGTCATTTTTTGTAAAAAGTGGAGCTTGATTTTTTAAAAAAGTAAAAGAATTTTGTGTCTCATCTTCTTCAAAAACATAAGCATCAGAGCCCTTAAATTTCTGTATTACAAAGCCATTTTTGGGAAAGGTCTTAATTTTTGTAAATCCCCCATTTTTTTTGGTGATTTCTTGATTTGGAAATCGATAAATTAGCATAGTTAAGCTTCTTTTTCAATAATCATGACTGTTAATCTGCCGGTACAAATCAATCGCTTAGTTCCTTCTTCGTGAATATTTACTTGCCAAACATGCGATCTTCTTCCGCAGTGAACAAGAGTTCCAGTTGCCAAAACAAACCCAGATTTTACTGATCTTACATGATTGCAATTTAGCTCTAATCCAACGGGAGTTTGTTTATTTAAATCGATAAGTAAGGTAGAACCCATAGAACCAACTGTTTCAATTAATGCTGCACTTGCTCCGCCGTGAAGTATTCCCATCGGTTGAATTGTGCGTTCGTCTACCGGCATTTTAAGTACAAGAAAATCTGTTCCTATTTCGGCACATTCTATTCCTAAAGATTGCATCAAGGTAGATGAGTTACGACTATTTATTTCACTTAAGGAAACGTCTTTAAATTTCATAGTAGCTTCAAAAAAGATGTATTATACAGCAACATTGTGTTCACGAAGTGCATTATTTAAGGATGTTTTTAAATCTGTTGAGGCCTTTCGTTGTCCAATAATGAGTGCGCAGGGAACTTGAAATTCTCCTGCAGGAAATTGCTTTGTGTACGAGCCAGGAATTACAACACTTCGTTCTGGTACATAAGCTCTTAATTCTTTTGGTTCAGTTCCAGTAACATCAATAATCTTCGTTGATTGCGTCAGTACAACATTCGCTCCTAAAACTGCTTCTTTACCAATGCGGACTCCTTCAACTACAATACACCGTGAACCTATAAATGCGTTATCTTCAATAATTACAGGAGCAGCTTGCAGTGGTTCTAAAACTCCTCCAATTCCAACGCCGCCGCTTAAGTGCACATTTTTTCCGATTTGTGCGCAGCTTCCAACAGTTGCCCAAGTATCGACCATTGTTCCTTCATCAACATAAGCACCAATGTTAATGTAAGAAGGCATCATGATTACGCCTCTCGCTACAAAAGCACCATAGCGCGCTATTGCATGTGGCACTACACGAACACCTAATTCCTTATAATTCCTCTTCAGTGCCATTTTATCATGAAATTCAAATGGACCAACTTCAATAGTTTCCATTGTTCGAATTGGAAAATAAAGGATAACTGCTTTTTTTACCCATTCATTAACGATCCATGCCCCATCACTTGTAGGTTCTGCAACTCGCAACAATCCTTTATCGAGTTGTTCGATTACAGTTTCTATGGCTTTAATTGTGGCGGACTCCTTTAATAAATCCCGATTTTCCCAAGCAGATTCTATTATAGATTGCATCTTGTTTTTTTTATTTACGAAAGTACTTTAAAATTAAAAAAGAAAAACAAAGTCCTAAAGATTAATTAGAATTCGCTTGTTTTAAGTCGCAGCAAATTAAAAGTATTATTTATGTTTGTAAGAAATTTAAAGTTATGAGTGAAAATGATTTTAGCGGAAACGGAATGAAAGAAGAAACTTTAGAAAAAGATTATGCAATCCCCGGAGCGAGAAAAATATTGATCGTTCTTACTATCATCAATTTATTCAATTACATAGATAGATATGTGCTTTCTGCTGTTCTAGAACCAATCAAACAAGATCTTGGTATTACAAATGATGCAGATATGGGGCGTTTGGCCACGGCATTCATGCTTGGATATTTTATTACTTCTCCTATTTTCGGCTATTTAGGAGATCGGATATCTCGTAAGAAATTAATGGCAATTGGAGTAATAGGATGGAGCTTGGGAACCTGTTTAACAGGTGTGGCACAAATTTATGCATTTATGATTTTTTGTCGGGTGATGGTTGGTTTGGGCGAGGCAAGTTTTGGTGCGATTGGTCCTGCTGTTATTTCCGATGCCTTTTCAGGTAAAAAACGGAACCAAGCAATTACTATTTTTTCAATCGCTGTTCCAATTGGTGCTGCTCTAGGTTTTGGATTGGGTGGATTAATTGGAGCTAGCTTAGGTTGGCGAGCTGCCTTTTTTATTACGGGGCTCCCTGGCTTTCTTTTAGCCTTTCTTTTATTTGCGATTCCTGAGCCTACTCGTGGTCAGAGTGATCGCGGAGAGACAGCTTCAGACAAAGTAAATTTAAAAAAAATAGCTTCGTTATTTCGAAATAAAGAATATGTTTTAGCAACGATTGGCTATGTTTTTTATACGTTTGCAATGGGTGCTTTTTCTTTTTGGGGCCCTGCTTTCTTAGCTAGGGAACACGGTATGAAAGTCAATGATGCAACGATGTTTTTAGGTCCAACACTTGTTATTGGAGGTTTATTAGGCACTTTGATTGGGGGTTATCTTGCTAATAGATGGAAGAAAAAGAATCCTGCCGGATATGCACTACTTTTAAGTCTTTCTGTTTTCATTGCCGTCCCATTTTCTTTTATTTCTTTTTTAACTACCGACACTACTTTGAGTATGGTGTGTATTGGTATTTCCTTAATTTTTCTTTTTCAGGCAACAGGTCCTATTAATACTGTTTTAGTCGAATGTGTTCCGGCAAATATGAGGGCAAGTGCAATGGCTATTTGTATATTTTTAATCCATGCTTTTGGCGATATTTGGTCGCCCGAATTAGTAGGACACGTTTCTGATAATTTTAAAAGCTTAAGAATTGGAATGCTCATTTTACCTGGAGCTTTTATTTTTGCTGGTCTCTTTTGGATGTGGTTGGGACGTGTTCAAGCATCAAAGTCATCTATTTTACAGTAGCAAAAAATCGTTTTTTTTGGACTTGAATTTAGATGAAATTCACTATTACAATTTTAATCTGCTTCTTTCAAAAAAACTCGTTTTCAACATAATTCGTTGATAAATATGCATTTTTATTTGTTGTGAAAGAAGATGTTTACATTATTTTTGTTAAAATCTGAATTTTCCTTTTAAATGGTCGAAAATCAATATACCGAAGACAATATCCGCTCCCTTGATTGGAAGGAGCATATTCGGCTGCGACCAGGAATGTATATCGGTAAGCTTGGTGACGGAGCAGCTGCAGATGATGGAATTTATATTCTCGTAAAAGAAACCATTGATAATTGCATCGATGAGTTTGTTATGGGGAATGGAAAGAAAGTAGAAGTAAAGATAAAAGACGGTAAAGTTAGCGTGCGCGATTATGGTCGTGGAATTCCGCTTGGAAAAGTGGTGGATGTCGTTTCTAAAATGAATACCGGTGGAAAATACGATTCAAAAGCTTTTAAAAAATCAGTTGGATTAAATGGAGTAGGAACAAAAGCAGTTAATGCTTTGTCGAGTTATTTTTCTGTTTATTCTGTTCGTGAAGGCGAGAAAAAACGCGCGGATTTTAATCAAGGAGAATTGATTCAAGATTATCCAATTGAAAAAACAGATGAATTGAATGGAACATACGTTGAGTTTATTCCGGACGAGCAAATCTTTAAGAAGCATGCTTTCAAAACAGTGTATTTGGATAAAATGATGTGGAATTACTGTTATTTGAACCGCGGACTTTCAATGTATTTCAACGGTGAAAAATTTCAGTCTAAAGATGGACTTAAGGATTTATTAGAAAATAACATGGATGGTGATCCTCTTTATCCAATTATCCACATTGAAGATGAAGACATTGAAGTTGCCTTTACGCACGGACGAACTTACGGTGAGGATTATTATTCTTTTGTAAATGGTCAGCACACAACACAAGGTGGAACGCATCAAAGTGCATTTCGCGAATCTGTTGCAAAGGTGATTCGTGATTTTTACAATAAAAATTATGAGGCTTCTGATATTCGTCAATCTATTGTTGCTGCAATTGCAGTGAAAGTTATTGAGCCAATTTTTGAATCTCAAACAAAAACAAAATTGGGTTCTCAAGAAATTGAGCCAGGAGGAAAATCAATGCGTGCTTTCATCAATGATTTCTTGAAAGATAAATTGGATAATTACTTGCATAGAAATCCAGCTATTGCAGAAACGATTGAAAAGAAAATTAAGCAATCAGAAAGAGAACGAAAAGAACTTGCGGGAATCCGTAAAATTGCGCGTGATCGCTCAAAGAAATCAAGTTTGCACAACAAAAAATTGCGTGATTGCCGCTCTCATTTGACAGATTTAAAAGACGAAAAACGCGAAGCGACAACCCTGTTTATTACGGAAGGTGATTCAGCAAGTGGATCGATTACAAAATCTCGGGATGTTAGTACTCAAGCTGTTTTTTCCTTGCGTGGTAAACCGCTAAATTGCTATGGACTTACCAAAAAAATCGTTTACGAAAATGAAGAATTTAACCTGATTCAGGCAGCTTTAGACATTGAAGACGACATGGACAATTTGCGCTACAATAAAATTGTAATTGCAACAGATGCCGATGTTGATGGAATGCATATTCGTATGTTATTATTGACTTTTTTCCTGCAATTTTTTCCAGATTTGGTAAAAAGAAATCATGTCTACGTGCTCCAAACACCACTTTTTAGGGTTAGAAATAAGAAGAAAACAATTTATTGCTATTCTGAAGATGAAAGACGAACTGCCCTAATAGAAATCGGAAAAGGTGCAGAAATTACGCGCTTCAAAGGTTTAGGAGAAATTTCTCCTGATGAGTTTATTCATTTTATTGGTGCTGATATTCGTTTGGAGCCAGTAATTCTTACAAAAGATGCATCTATCGATTCGATTCTTTCTTATTTTATGGGAAAAAATACCTCGGAGCGACAAGATTTTATTATTGATAACTTAAGAGTTGAAAAAGATTTGGCGGAAGATAAATCCACTGAAAATGATTCCTCAGAACTTGAAATTGCTTCATAGATTATGGCTGAGGACGAAATAGAAAATTTAAAGCCAAACGGTGAAGAGCACAATCCTTTTGAGCACAAGGAAGTGGATGAGAAAATCATACCTGTTGGTGGTCTTTATCATAATTGGTTTTTGGATTATGCGAGTTATGTTATTCTAGAGCGAGCTGTTCCATCGCTTTATGATGGTTTAAAACCGGTGCAACGCCGAATTCTTCATTCCATGAAAGAAATGGAAGATGGACGCTATAACAAAGTCGCAAATATTATCGGAAACACTATGAAATACCATCCGCATGGAGATGCGTCCATTGGCGATGCATTGGTGCAGTTGGGACAAAAAGAGTTATTGATTGATTGCCAAGGAAACTGGGGAAATACACTTACAGGAGATGGCGCTGCTGCTCCACGATACATTGAAGCTCGACTTTCTAAATTTGCCCTTCACGTTGCTTTTAATGGAAAAACTACCAACTGGCTTTCCAGTTATGACGGTCGAAATAAGGAGCCAGATCAGTTGCCAATGAAATTTCCGCTTTTACTTGCTCAAGGAGCAGAAGGAATTGCAGTTGGAATGGCGTGTAAGTTTTTACCGCATAATTTCATCGAATTAATTGACCAATCGATTAATCATTTACGCGGAAAGAAAGTAGAGTTTTTGCCAGATTTCCCAAATGGTGGAATGGCAGATTTTTCTGGCTATAACGATGGTTTGCGAGGTAGTCGAGTTCGAGTTCGTGCTAAAATCAAAAAATTAGACAATAAAACTTTAATTATTTATGAAATTCCTTTTGGAACAACCACTGGATCATTAATTGAATCGGTAATTAAAGCAAACGATAAAGGCAAGATTAAGATTAAAAAAATCGAGGATAATACCTCCATGGAAGCTGAAATTATCGTGCATTTATTTCCAGGAGTCTCTCCCGATAAAACAATCGATGCCTTGTATGCTTTTACTGACTGTGAAGTATCTATTTCTCCAAATTCTACGATAATTGATGGAGATAAACCACGATTTATGGGGGTTTCTGAAATTCTCAAAGTCACGGCAGACACTACAGTTCGTTTGTTGAAATTAGAATTGGAAATTCGCTTGGATGAATTGGAAAGAATGTGGCATTTTTCGACTTTAGAGAAGTTGTTTATTAATAATGAAATGTACATTGATTTCAAGCTTTATTCTGATAAAGAAACACTTTACGAATATTTGTATAAGCGGTTTTCTGTTTTTAAAAAAGAGCTTTTGCGGGAAATAACAGATGAGGATTTGCATAAATTAACGCAAATTCCAATGATTCGTATTACGCGTTTTGATGCTTCAAAAGCAGATGATGCACTTCTTAAAATTGAGGAAGAAATGCTTCTTGTGAAAGCGAATTTGGCGAATTTAGTAGAATATGCTATTGATTATTACAAGGACTTAAAAAAACGATTCGGAGCAGGGAAGGAGCGAAAGACAGAAATAAAGGCCTTCGATAATATTACAGCTTCTAAAGTAATTATCGCAAATCGTAAGTTATATGTTGATTACGAAGAAGGATTTGTGGGTTATGGTCTTAAAAAAACTGAATCTATCAGTGACTGCTCAGAAATTGATGATATTATCTGTTTCTTTTCTACGGGTAAATTAATGATTAGTAAAGTTACCGAAAAAAAATTCGTTGGTAAAGACTTGATTTTTGCGAGTGTTTGGAAACGAGGAGATACGAGAACAATTTATCATTTGTTCTACCAAGATGGAACTGGTGGTTCTACAATGATGAAGCGGTTTTATGTAACTGGAATTACGCGGGATACAGAGTATGATCTCACAAAAGGAACAAAAGGTTCCAAGATGTTGTATTTCTCCGTTCATCCGAATGGTGAGAGAGAAGTGGTTTCGATTCTTTTGCGCCCTCGTCCGCATTTAAAAAGATTGCGTTTTGATATTGATTTAGGAGAATTATTGATAAAGGGAAGAAATTCTGCTGGTAATCGCGTAACAAAAGAAATCGTTCAGAAAATTGTGCAGAAAGAAGTTGGTGGCTCAACACTTGCTGCACGAAAGATTTGGTACGATAGTATTGTTGGGCGTCTAAACGATGAAGGTCGCGGAAAGTTTCTTGGTTCTTTTAAAGGAGAAAATAAGATTTTAAGCTTGTATAAAAATGGAGATTATAGGTTAAGTAGTTTTGACTTAGCGACACATTTTGATGAAGACATGCTGCACATTGAAAAATGGGAGCAAGATCGTCCGATTTCTGCAGTTTACTATGACGGTGAAAAGGACATGCATTATGTAAAACGTTTTTTGTGTGAGGTTTATTCCGATAAGCGTGTTTCCTATATTAGCGATAGCGAGGGTTCTTATCTCGATGCGGTTTCTACGGCATTTCGTCCAGAGGTTAAGATTGTATACAATAAGTTGCTGAAAGAAACCAAAAACTTACCTGATAACAAGATGCAACTAGCAGATTTGATTGAGGTTAAGGGAATGAAGGCACAAGGAAATCAACTTACAAAATTGAAGGTAAAAGAAATCGTTCTTACGCACCCAATTGATGAAGGCAAAGAACCTTGGCCAGAAAATAGTTTTGAGAAGTCCGGCGATTCTGAAATAACAAGTGATGATGCGACGACTATGGAATGGGAAATTACAAATGAAACCTCTGAGGATAACGATGATTCTAATGAGGATGATGAGGAGCAATTAAAACTATTTTAAACTTTAATTTAAGTTTTCTGTTTTTCAAATAATAAACTTTATATCGTAAATTTGTTTAAAATTAACTTGCACTCAATGGCCTTGACTAAAGATTCTAAAATAAATTTCTTGAACATTGGCTTAATGTTAATCACAGCAGTATTTGCTTTTTTCTTGCCTTTCGAGACATTTTTACTTGCTTATGCATTCCTTGGACCTTTGCATTATCTTACTGAAATAAGCTGGCTTCACGATCGACAATATTTTACGAAGGGAAAATATGATTTCGTGCCCCTTTTATTAATTGGTGTAGCATTATCGTACGCTGCTTTTGCTAAAGATTTTGATTTTAACATTGATTTTTACAAAGAATTTGTTGCTTTGAACCTTTTTGACAAATTGCTTGTATTGGCGCTATTTAGTTCACTTCTTTTCGCTTTTGTTAAAAATTTATTGGTAAAGATTATCTCAATTTTGTTCATATTTATTTTTATTTCCGGTTGGTTAGCTCCTGAAAATGCAACTGAAAATTCGAAAAGCACAACTATTTTTGCATTAACCTCTTTGCTTCCAACATTAATTCATGTGTATGTATTTACGGGCTTATTTATGTTGTTCGGTGCTTTGAAATCAAGAAGTAAAACAGGTCTTCTTTCTGTAGCTGCTTTTCTAATCATCCCAATCTATCTTGTTTATGGACTTCCAGTTACGCCTAAAAAAAATTATATCTCTGACTATGGAAAAGAGGCATACTATGCAGATGGAGATGGTTTCTTTTATACAAATGTGAGTATTATGGATCATTTTAGACTTATGAATGAACCTAATCTAACCAACAAGCAATACCTTGATTCTATTATAAATAAAGATTCCAAAACAAATCAGACTCCAATTGCGGAAAGACAAAGAATTACAGATTCATTGAGCGATAAATTAAACCAGGCATTCATTGTTCCAAATCCAGAAAGTGAGTATTACATGCGACCAATACCCGCAAAATTAGCCATTCCTATTGAATCAAAAGATTATTATTGGAACTACGTATTTTTCTCTGGTTTCGGCATCATGCTCATGCGTTTTATTGCTTTTGCGTACATGTACCACTACTTAAATTGGTTCAGTAAAACAGAAGTCATTCGTTGGCACAAAGTCCCTAAAATACGTTTTGTTGCTGTTTTACTTTTATGGCTAACAGCTTGTGCTTTGTACGCCTATAATTATTCTTTAGGACTGAGTTTCCTTTTCTTCCTGAGTTTTACGCATGTACTGCTAGAATTCCCATTAAACATGGTTTCTATTGTTGGAATTGGAAAAGAAACATATCAAATAGCTACAAAAGGATTTAAAAAACCACCTGAAACCCCCTTAAAATGAAAAAATTAATTTGTTTTTGTTGCTGTGTATATTTTACTAATCTAACTGCTCAAGTATCATTAGTAAACAAACTCGAAGATGGTCGTTATACCTTAAGCAATGAAGGAGCATCTTATTTTGCTAAGTTATCATTGGATTGTACACGCAAATCTTCTCCTCATTATTTCGATTATCCCTTTTTCAACAAAAGCAATGCTGAAGGACCTAAAGATTTATGGCCTTCGTTTTACGGCTGTTTTGACTGGCATTCTTCTGTTCACAATCATTGGGCTCTGATAAAAATCTTAAAGTTGTATCCAACTATTCCAGAGGCTGCTGCAATACGTAAAAAATTAGAATTGAGTTTTTCAAAAGATAAAATTTTAGTAGAGTTGGATTTCGTGAAAAATAATGATGAAGGCTTATTTGAGTTTCCTTACGGTCAATCATGGCTTTTGAAAGTTGCAGATGAATTGATAAATTGGGATGATGAGGACGCGAAACGCTGGTTGAATAATCTGAAACCACTAACTGAATACATTGTCAATGTTCATTTAATAGTATGGCCAAGTACTGAAAGCGTTGAATTATCTGGTAGTCATGATAGTCCTGCTCTGGGTATTTCTTTTGCCTACGATTATGCCCTTAGTTCAAATAATGTTGCCCTTAAAAAAGTGCTCGCAAAAGCTGCAGTAAGATTCTATGGTGATGTAAAAGATGTTGCTATTGAGCAAGAGCCATTTGAATATGATTTTATGTCTGCAAGTTTATTGGTTACAGATGTAATGCGCAAAGTCTTACCAAAGGAAAAATTTATTCCTTGGCTGAAAGATTTCTGTCCTGATTTATTTTTGGCTGAACAGGTAAATATCCCTTTGCAAATTAAACGATCTTTAAAGCATGATGGTTATGAAGCTCACTGGGATGGTTATCATTTAAATCGAATTTGGTGTTTAAATGGAATTCTAAAAACTTTTCCTGAAGGAACCATTGATAAGAATACAAAGAAAGAGTGGGTGACTGCTATGAACGACATGTGGGATTATGCTCAAGAAAGTATAGGAAAAGGAAATTATGATATTGACCACTGGCTATCTTCATTTTCTGTATTTGCTTTAATTGGTTATTAATTTTTTTTGTTTAACTTCACATTAAATGCAAAAAACCAAACACTTGAAGAATTTTAAACTTTATTTCATCTTGACATTTATTTTATTGTTAAGTTTATCAGGATATTCTCAACAAGGATATATTACTGGATCAGGAGTTTTAATTCGTTCAGATCATTCAACAAGTGCTGCTAAAAAGGGCTCTTTGAAATTAAATCAAGAGGTTGATATCTTAGATGTTTATTATCCATCTAATAACTATAATGAGGCTATTTTAAGAACAAAAACACCTTTTTATGATAGTGACGGAAATGGCAGTTTAGTTTTTTCCTTAGATGCCGGAAAAGCTGTTAAAGTCATAGAGAATATAGATCAAGATCAATATAGAATTTCTTTCAAAAATCCTAACGGTAGTATAGGTTTTGCAAAAATTAGTTCTAACAGTTTAGATTTTATAAATGGCGAAAAATGGTATAAGGTTAAAACAAACAGTGGGCTTGTTGGCTGGGTTTTTGGAAAATATGTTAAAGAACTTTATTCAAGTCCATCAGGATATTCTCAACAAGGATCTATTACTGGATCAGGAGTTTCAATTCGTTCAGATCATTCAATAAGCAGCGCTAAAAGGGGCTCATTGAAATTAAACGAAGAAGTTGATATCTTAGATGTTTATTATCCATCTAATAACTATAATGAGGCTCTTTTGAGAACAAAAACTAATTTTTATGATAGAGACGGAAATGGCAGTTTTGTTTTTTCCTTAGATGCCGGAAAAGCTGTTAAAGTCATAGAGAATATAGATCAAGATCAATATAGAATTTCATTCAAACATCTTGATGGTAGTACAGGTTTTGCAAAAATTAGTTCTAATAGTTTAGAATTTATAAATGGTGAAAAATGGTATAAGGTTAAAACAAATAGTGGACTTGTTGGCTGGGTTTTTGGAAAATATGTTAAAGAACTTTATTAATTTACATTCAAAATATTTTTTTATCTAATCCTTAAATAATAATTTACATGTTTCAAATTCTTGTACTTAACTTATTAATAATTCTTTCCTCTGAAAATTTTGAAAATAAGTCAATATCAAAAATAAATCAGATCTCACCAAGACATCAAAAACAAATTGATACAAACGAAATAAATCACTTATTGGGTAAATTTGATTACAAAAAAGATTCTAGCTTTATTTTTGTTGAATCTAAGTATGCATCTAAATCAATGTATCTTCGTAAAGATACGTATACAAAATTTATAGAAATGTATGACGCGGCCAAAAAAGAAGGAGTTACTTTAAGAATTATTTCTGGTACTAGAAATTTTGATGATCAAAAGCGTAAATGGTCAGAAAAATGGGAGAAATTTAGTCGTTTAGGAGATAGTATTTCCATAATGAAAGAGATTTTATTGTTTAGTTCGATGCCTGGTACATCAAGACATCATTGGGGGACAGATATTGACATTAATTCTGTTGAGGTAAGTTATTTTCAAGGTGGACAAGGAGAAAAGGTTTATAAATGGCTAAATGAAAACGCCATTAAATATGGTTTTTGTCAGGTTTATGATGATAAAAAAATTACAAAAAGAACTGGTTATGAACTTGAGAAATGGCATTGGTCTTATATGCCTTTGTCAAGTAAATATTTAAAAAGATATAACGAGCTAATAAATTATTCTATGATAAATGGTTTTGCAGGAAGCAACCTAGCTAAAAAACTAAATACTATTGAATTATATGTTAATGGAATTAATAAGTCTTGTAAGTAATGAAAAAGATAATTACTTCATTAATTAATACGTATTTTTTTGTTTAATTTTTTAATTAATAAATTTTTATGTTCCAAATTCTTATTCTTAACTTATTAATAATTTTTTCTTGTGAAAATTTTGAAAAAAAGAACACAACAAAAATAACTGAGGTATCCCCTAATAAGTATCAAAAACAAATTGATACAAACGAAATAAATCACCTGTTGGGTAAATTTGATTACAAAAAAGATTCTAGCTTTATTTTTGTTGAATCTAAGTATGCATCTAAATCAATGTATCTTCGTAAAGAAACGTATGCAAAATTTATAGAAATGTATGACGCGGCCAAAAAAGAAGGAGTTACTTTAACAATTATTTCTGCCACTAGAAATTTTTATGAGCAAAAAGAAATCTGGAATAGAAAATGGGAGAAAAATATCGTTTCAATGGATAGTCTTGCCGCAGCGAAAAAGATTTTATTATATAGCTCAATGCCATGTACATCAAGACATCATTGGGGTACTGATATGGATTTAATTGATTTAAATAATAGTTATTTTGACTCAGGTATTGGATTGAAAGCTTATAAATGGCTAAATGAAAACGCCATTAAATATGGTTTTTGTCAGGTTTATGATGATAAAAAAATTACAAAAAGAACTGGTTATGAACTTGAGAAATGGCATTGGTCTTATATGCCTTTGTCAAGT
>JBIKNN010000007.1:0-146482 GCA_044358575.1 Crocinitomicaceae bacterium | reverse complement strand
AATTAATGCCGGCTGCAAAACCTCCAAATCTAACTCCTGGGCTTGGATTGGTTGCAGTAACTATCAATTCAACATCCATAGTATTGGCTGTTGAAGTTACAGAAGCTATGCTGATTGTATATTGTGTCTGAGCCAATCCTTTAACAGAAAACAATAGAAAACAAAATACTAAACCAAAAATATTTACAGATGATTTTATTGCTTTTTTCATATTATTTATTAAAATTATGAATGAAGAGTAATTTTTATTAAGGGTGAATTGATTCTATGAAATTATCTGAATTATTAAATAAAATTGGATAATCGCTAGAATCCACATAGCCATCTCCGTTTAAATCGGTAATCAAATATCCTTCTTCAAAATTATCATTACTATTAAATAAAATGGGGAAATCTGAAGTTTCAATAAATCCATCCTGATTAATGTCTCCAGAATAAAAAGCCCAAACTCCTGGCTCCATTTCTTTCATATTATCTCCATAAGCCTTGTTAGCTGAAGTAGTAAAGTTATATGAAGAAGATGCTCCGATTGTTATAGGAGTAGTACTCCACGTTTCAATTGAGTTTCTGTGTTTCACAACAATATAGTAAGAACCACTTTGTGAAGTCAAAAATATACATGCAGCAGTTCCGTTGGTTTGAAGTACTCCCTGAGCTGAAGCAACTAATTCAAGGGTTGTTGGATTTCTTAATTCAACTAGAATGTCATCCACATCAGTAGAGCTTGATCCAATTCCTTGATTTGCTTTTACTGGGGTCATTGCACTAGCTCCAACATAATAACCTTGAATAAACATGGTTATATTAAGGGTTGAAGAAGAAGGTGGTTCAGTTCCTGTTATATCCCAGACACATGTTGTTGTATTGAATACTGCCGTCTGCCAAGATGAAAGTCCTGTTGGCGCTGTCGCTTGTGTGCCTGTTACATCCCAAATACATGTTGTTGTGTTAAAGGTTGCTGTTTGGTAACATGCAAGTGTTGGTTGTGCTGCTTGTGTGCCTGTTACATCCCAAGCACATGTTGTAGTGTTAAATGTTGCTGTTTGGTAACATGCAAGTGTTGGTTGTGCTGCTTGTGTGCCTGTTACATCCCAAGCACATGTTGTTTCGTTAAAAGTTGATGTTTGGTAACACGCAAGTGTTGGTTGTGTTGGTTGTGTGCCTGTTATATCCCAAGAACATGTTGATGTATTAAGGGTTGCTGTCTGGTAACATAAAAGTGTTGGTGCGGGTACAGGAGTTACTGATACAGTTGCAGAGCCTGTTCCTATTCCTGTGACACCTCCTGTTACAGATGTGATTGAATACGTTGATGATTCACTTGGGCTAACAGCTATACTTAAAGGGCTTGTCCCTGTGGCTGTATAATTATTAGTACCATCTGTTATTGTAACTGTATAAGGTGATTCACCACCTGTTACTGCTACACTTAAATTTGTAGAGCTTCCTGCACATATAGTTGCATCACCACTTAATACAGCTGACAAAGGAGTTATTGTGTTTAATGGTTGAGCACTAGAAGCGGTTACTGTTAAACATTGGCCACAAGTTTGACCTCCAGTTACTCCATATTGCTGAATATTAGTAACTACTGTTGCACCATTTACATAAGCTACTACTCCTCCTGATGTCATTTCCCATACAAAACCAAAGTCGCTGTTTGGTGACCATGATGATGTTGTGGACATTCTAAATGTACCCATAACTACACCTGAACCTGATGGTATAGCTTGAGCAGTCGCTGAAGTAAAGATTCCCGTGCTTGATGAGAAGTTTAACTTTCTTTGAGATGAAATATAAGGCAAGTTGGAGGTTCCGGTATTTGGCCAGTTTAACCAACCTGGTAGTGTATTATCATTCAATGCCTTCCATGTTATTGTTCCCGTAGTTATACTTGGGGAATGAATTCCACGGACAATTAAAGCGTTGAATGTAACAGGAATCTGACCAGTATTTGTCAAGCGTATCTGGAAGTCTGCAGTGCTCGCTGTGGAACTCAACCACTCCATATCCATTCTCAGTGCTGAAGTTATAGTTAAATTCAATACCTGAGCAACACAGTTGATTTCGTTACCTGTATAGGTTCCCGAAGTTGTATATGTTTGACCATTATTTGACCAAGTATAAGAACCAGACGATGAAATTGTAGTTGTATTTGTTGTTTGACTGCCACTTACAATCCAAGAGCATGATGTTGTATTGAATGTTGCTGTTTCATAACACGCAAGACCTGTTGGAGCTGGTGCCTGAGCACCCGTTACATCCCAAGTACAGCTTGTTGTGTTGAAAGTTGCAGTCTCATAACATGCCAAAGCTGGCTGTACTGGCTGTGTACCACTTACTAACCAAGTACAAGATGTTGTGTTAAACGATGTTGTCTCATAACATGCTAATGTTGGTTGTGCTGGCTGTGTACCAATTACTACCCAAGTACAAGATGTGGTGTTAAACGCTGCTATCTCATAACATGCTAGTACTGGTTGTAGTGGCTGCGTACCCGTTACATCCCAAGAACAAGTTGCTGTATTGAATGATCCTAATGTCTCATAACATGCTACTGTAGGTGCTGTTGCTTGTGTGCCACTTACATCCCAAACACATGTTATATTATTGAAAGTTGCAGTTTCGTAACATGCTAAACCTGTTGGTGCTGCGGCTTGTGTGCCACTTAAATCCCAAGAACATGTTGTTGTATTGAAAGTTGCTGTTTGGTAACACGCAAGTGTTGGTTGTGATGGTGTTGCAGTTATTGTTGCATTTGTTGTTGCTACAACTTCAGCGCAACCTAATGCAGCGGCTATTGTATATGCCACTGTATAAGTTCCTGCTGTACTTGTACTTGGAGTTATAATACCTGTGATTGAATTGATGCTCAAGCCTGTAGCTGAGGAATAAGCACCTCCTGTTGTACCTACTTGAGTTACCGGCTGATCAGCAGTTGATGAAGCACACCATGGAGAGCCGGAATAACTAATTGTTGCAGCTGGTGCTGCCGTTATGGAAACTGATGTTGTAGTTGTTACTAATGTACAGCCTCCTATTCCAGCTATTGTATATGTAACAGTGTATGTTCCTGCTGAACTAGAGCTTGGAGTGATGGCTCCTGTACTTGCGTTTATAATCAAGCCTGTTGGGCTTGCAGTATAAGTTCCACCGCTTGTACCTGTTCTAGTTACAGACTGCGCATTTGTAAGGGTTTTACAAAATGGTGAGCCAGCATATGAAATTGTTGCAGATGGAAGCGCGGTTACTGTAACTGTCCGTGTACCAGTAGCATTCGCACAACCAGGGCCACCCGTTACTGTATAAGTCATCGTTGCAGTTCCAGCTCCAACAGGTGAGATAACACCTGTGGAAGGGTTTATTGTAGCAATGGAGGTAGTCCCAGAAGTCCAGGTACCACCAACTGTGGTAGAAGAAAATGTTGTTGTAGAGTTGCTACAAACTGATTGGGTCCCTGATAAAGTTCCTATTACTGGAGCTGCTGTAATGATTACTGTTGCTGTAGTTATTACTGCAGAACAGCCTCCTGTTGCAGCTAGTGTGTAGCTTACAGTATATGTCCCTGCTGTACTTGTACTTGGAGTTACTGTTCCTAAAGTTGCACTAAAGGTCAAACCTGTTGGGCTTGCACTGTATGTTCCGTTAGCTGTTCCTACACGAGTTACAGATTGTGCAGTTGTAAGAGTTTTACAGAATGGAGAACCAGCGTAACTAATAGTTGCACTTGGCGGTGTTGTAATTGTTACACTTAATGTTGCAGTAATTGGTGTGCAGCCAGTTCCAGAAGGGGTTGTGTAGGATACTGTATATGTTCCTGCTGTACTTGTGCTTGGAGTTATTGCACCTGTACTTGAATTAATACTCAAGCCAGCTGGACTTGCACTGTAAGTACCTCCTGCTGTTCCAGTTAGAGTTACAGCACGTTCTGTTGTGATTGTTTTACAAAATGGCGCACCAACATAACTAATTACTGCAGTTGGCGCAGCTGTAATAGTAACAGGAGCGTTAAATGTTGCAATACCGCAACCACCAGTTTGTACATTTGTTAAAGTTAAAGTTACTGTATATATTCCAGCAGTTTGAGTATTAGGTGGCGCAAGTTGTCCACTCGACCCGTTTATAACCAATGCAGTAGGAACTCTAGTGTAAGCGCCTCCTGAAGCAGGGACTGTACTTCTTGTAACATTAATTGCAGTTGTAAGGGTTTTACAAAATGGATTTCCTGCATAACTAATACTTCCAGAAGGAATTGGCCCAATGGAAACTGTTGTTGTAGCAGAAACTGCAGGGCAGCCAGATGAAGCTGCTACTGAATAAGTAACTGTGTATATAACTACAGCAGTTGTTGCAGTACTTGTACTTGGAGTTATTGCCCCTGTACTTGCATTGATACTCAATCCTGCTGGGCTAGCAGTATAAACACCTCCTGTTGACCCTGTTTGAGTTACAGGCTGTTCAGTTGTTAGCGATTTACAAAATGGGGCACCTACATAACTAATACTTGCACTTGGTGCTGCAGCAATTGTTATAGTTGTAGTAGCAGAAACAGGTGAACAAGACCCAGATGCTGCAAGCGTGTAGGTTACTGTATATGATCCTGTTGTACTTGTGCTTGGAGTAATTGCTCCAGTTGAAGCATCAAGAGTTAATCCTGTCGTTGAAGAGTAAGTACCACCTGATGTTCCAGTTTGAGTGACAGATTGAGGTGTTGACGAAGATGAGCAAAATGTAGAACTAGCATAAGAAATTGTTGCACTCGGAGCAGTTGTTATTGTTACGCTTGTAGTAACTGATAGTGCTGCACAAGGGCCTGTTGCAGGAATAGTATAAGTAACTGTGTAAGTTCCTGCTGTACTTGTGCTAGGGGTGATTGTTCCTGTACTTGAATTGATGCTCAAGCCAGTAGTAGAGGAGTAAGTTCCTCCTGTCGTTCCTGTTTGAGTAACTGTCTGAGACGTTGATGTTGAACACCATGGTGAGCCCGTATAGCTAATTGTTGCAGCTGGTGCTGGAACAACGGTAACTGTAGCAGATCCCGTGTTACCTGTTCCTGTGCCGCCTCCTGTTACAGATACAATAGAATAGGTTGATGTTGCACTTGGACTTACAGGAATGCTTACTGGACTTGCGCCTGTTGCTGAAAAGTTGTTTGTGCCATCTGTTACTATTACTGTATAAGGAGCTGTGCCGTCCGTTACTGCAATACTAAGGTTTGTAGAGTTCCCTGAACAAATTGTTGCATCACCCGTTAAAACAGACGATGTTGGTGGAGGAACTACTTGTGGATTTAATAGTTGTGCTGCTGGAGCTGTTACTGTTAAACATTGGCCACAAATTGTACCCCCGCTTACCCCATAATGTTGTATGTTAGTTACAACAGTTGCGCCATCTACGTAACCAACAACTCCACCTGATGTCATTTCCCAAGTAAAACCGAAGTTGCTATTGGGAGACCATGTTGTTGTTGTTGATATTCTAAATGTGCCCACAACTACACCAGCACCAGATGGAATGGCTTGTGCCGTTGAGCTGTTAAAAATGCTATTAGATGACGAGAAATTTAATTTTCTTGTAGTTGAATTATACGGCAAGTTGGTTGTTCCTGTATTTGGCCAGTTTAACCATCCAGGAAGCGTATTGTCATTCAACGCTCTCCAGCTTATTGTTCCCGTTGTTAAACCAGGGGCATGTACACCACGAATAATTAAAGCGTTAAAAGTAACAGCAGAGGACCCCAAGTTTGTTAAACGTATCTGAAAGTCTGCAGCATTTGTGGTTGAACTCAACCACTCCATGTCCATTCTGAGTGATGCATTTATTGATAAATTTAATACTTGTGCAACACAGTTAACATCGTTACCTGTATAAGTGCCAGAAACTGTATAAGTTTGACCGTTATTTGCCCATGTATATGAGCCATTAACGCCGGTAACTGTTGTTGTATTAGTAGAAGTTGGTGTTACTGTTACTGTTGCAGACCCGGTGTTCCCTGTGCCTGTTCCTCCACCTGTTACAGATACAATGTTATATGTAGAAGTTGATGTTGGACTTACGGGAATGCTTACTGGGCTTGCGCCTGTTGCAGTATAGTTGCTAGTACCATCTGTTACTGTTACTGTGTAAGGAGAAACGCCTCCTGTTACTGCTACACTTAAATTTGTAGAAGACCCGGCACAAATAGTTGCATCACCTGTTAAAATAGATGATGATGGGGGCACTTCTTGTTGATTTAATAGTTGTGCTGAGGGAGCTGTTACTGTTAAACATTGGCCACAAATTGTGCCCCCGCTTACACCGTAATGTTGTATGTTAGTTACAGAAGAAGCGCCATCTATATAACCAACAACCCCTCCTGATGTCATTTCCCAAGTAAAACCGAAGTTGCTATTGGGAGACCATGTTGTTGTTGTTGATATTCTAAATGTGCCCACAACTACACCAGCACCAGATGGAATGGCTTGTGCCGTTGAGCTGTTAAAAATGCTATTAGATGACGAGAAATTTAATTTTCTTGTAGTTGAATTATACGGCAAGTTGGTTGTTCCTGTATTTGGCCAGTTTAACCATCCAGGAAGCGTATTGTCATTCAACGCTCTCCAGCTTATTGTTCCCGTTGTTAAACCAGGGGCATGTACACCACGAATAATTAAAGCGTTAAAAGTAACAGCAGAGGACCCCAAGTTTGTTAAACGTATCTGAAAGTCTGCAGCATTTGTGGTTGAACTCAACCACTCCATGTCCATTCTGAGTGTTGCATCCTGAGCTCTTAAAAAGCTTGAAGTGAATAAAATCAGAAATAAAATAGTTCTTTTTACTGAAAAATTACCAATTAAACTTAAGGGTATATTTTGTTTCATAGCAAGTAAGATGTTAGAATATTTAAAAAAAAGTAGAATGTTCAAATGTAAATTATATTTTATAATTAAACAAATTAAATAATAAATAGGTTTAAATTATTTATAAACCAATAAATTAGCTACAGATTTCTTCCTCTGTAGCTTTTAAAATTTGTCTTACCTCGTCTAAAGTTGGAGCTTCAGCATAGGTTCTTAAAACCGGCTCAGTACCAGAAGGACGAATCATAACCCAGCGTTCTGAATCAAAGAAATACTTAAATCCATCAATTGTTTTTACTTCTTTCACCTTGTAGTCACCAAAAGATTTGTAATTATTGGCTTTGCAAGAAGTAATTATTTTTTGCTTTAAGACCTCTGTAATATGTAAATCACTTCTTTCAAATTTAAATGGGCCAACAATAGCATACACCTCATCAATTAATTCATCAAGTGTTTTTCCAGATTTCGCCATAAATTCCCAAATAATAAGCCCCATCCAAATCCCATCACGTTCAGGAATATGACCTTTTACAGCAATGCCGCCTGATTCCTCACCACCCAATAAAACATCCTCTTTTACCATAATACTGGCAATTTCTTTAAAGCCGATTTTCGTTACCTCCAACTCTAAGCCATAATGTTTACAAAGTACTTCTACACGTGGAGTAACACTAAAAGCTATTACAACCTTTCCGGTCATTTGCTTATATTTAACCATGTAATGAATCAAGAGCAAAATGATGTGATGAGAATCAATAAATTCTCCCTTACCATTATATAGTCCGATTCTATCTGCATCTCCATCGGTTGCAAGCGCGCATTGCACACCTGGATTTTGAATAATATAAGATTCTAATTCTTTCAAATTCTTCGCAATCGGTTCAGGAGCTTGTCCTCGGAAAGAAGGATTATGGTCGCAATTAAGTAATTCTACACTTGGTAATATTCTCGGCATAACACGCTGCCCTGCCCCATACATTGCATCATAAACTAGCTTCATTCCTGATTTTGAAATTGCATTTAGATCAAAGTTGTTTTTTACGTGATTGATATAAAGTTCTTCGATGTCAACCAATTCAATTTTTCCTGATTGAATTGAATGTTCAATCGAAACGGAAGAATAATCCATTGTACAACTTGAAGGAATTAGATCTTCAACGGCTTGGACATTTTCCGGTTCTAAAGGTCCGCCAAAATGTGCCTTTAACTTAAACCCATTATAAGAAGGAGGATTATGACTTGCAGTAATAATAACTCCAACCTCACATTTAAAATGATTTGCAGCCAAAGAAATCATAGGTGTAGAAACAAAACCCCTAGCCATTTTTACTTTTATTCCCTGTTGAACTAACACTTTTGCAACAGTTTCCATAAATAATTCTCCTGCAAAGCGACAATCATGGCCTACAATTACTGTAGGATTAATATATTTTTGCTTAAGCCAAAGTCCTGTTGCCTCAGAAACACTTGCTACATTTTGAACAGTAAAATCCGCTCCAATAATTGCCCTCCAACCATCTGTTCCAAATTTTATTAGCTCTGACATACTACTTATTTTTTAAAGGATTTTAGTGTTTTCTCGATAATCTCAATACATTCTGTAATTTGCTCTTTGGTAATAATTAAAGGCGGAGCAAAACGAATAATATTGCCGTGAGTTGGTTTTGCTAGGAGTCCATTTTCTTTTAATGCAAGGCATAAATTCCAAGCAGTTTTTCCTGTTTCAGAATCGTTAACAACAATGGCATTTAGCAAGCCTTTTCCTCGAACTTTTAGTACTAAATCGGATTTAGATATGATTCTATTCATTTCACTACGAAAAAACGCTCCTAATTTCCGTGCATTTTGAATTAAATTTTCATTATTAACAGCTTCTAATGCCGCAATAGCAACCTTTGCTGCAATTGGATTTCCACCAAATGTAGAACCATGCTGACCAGGTTTTATAACAAGCATAATTTCATCATCTGCCAATACTGCAGAAACAGGATAAACGCCTCCAGAAAGTGCTTTCCCAAGTATTAAAATATCAGGACGGCTGTATGTGTTTTTTTGACGTTCGCATTTTTGTTCGCAATTACAATTTCCACAAACTCCTAGTAAACTTCCAGTTCTACCAATTCCTGTTTGAACTTCATCTGCAATAAACAAAGCTCCATTTTCAGTACATAAGTTGCGTGAATTTGAAATATAATCATCTGAAGGAGTATAAACACCAGCTTCACCCTGAATTGGTTCAACTAAAAATCCTACAACATTGGGTAATTTTAATGCTTTTTCTAAAGCAGGAATATCATCATATGGAATGGCAAGAAAACCCGGCGCATAAGGACCAAAATTCTTATTTGAATCTGGATCACTAGAAAAAGAAATTATCGTTGTTGTTCTCCCATGAAAATTTCCCTCGCAAACAACAATTACCGCTTTATTTTCTTCAATTCCTTTTTTCTCATAGGCCCATTTTCTACAAAGTTTAATTGCAGTTTCAACAGCTTCAGCACCAGTGTTCATTGGTAAAACCTTATCAAAACCGAATAAATTAGTGACATATTTTTCATATTCACCTAAACAATCATTGTAAAATGCTCTAGATGTTAATGCGAGAGTTTGAGCTTGATCAATTAAAGCATTTGTAATACCCGGATGACAATGACCTTGATTCACCGCAGAATATGCGGAAAGGAAATCGAAATACTTTTTACCATCAACATCCCAAACAAAAACTCCTTCTCCTTTTGCTAATACTACAGGAAGAGGATGATAGTTATGTGCACCAAATTTATCCTCAAGTGCAATAAGTTCATTTACCCTATTCTTTTCCATTTGATTATAATTGATTTGAGCGATAGCAAAGATAGAAATTCTATTTTGATTTTTAGAGCTAACTATCTTGATTTGATTATCTATACTTCTGCAAGTAAAATCAATTATAAGTTCAATGAAAAATTACAACAATTCAAATTTTTAAAAAAAGAATTTTCTACGGTCTTTGTTCATAAGAACCTAATCTTGCGTTAAAATCAAAAACTGAGAAGTCGCTAGCGTCAACATACGCATCACCATTGAAGTCTCCATTTAGCAAGTATAAACCTCCATATTGCGATAAATAAGTATCGGTTTCAAAAACTGTATAATCCACACCATCTAAATACCCATCTCCATTCAACTCTCCCAATCTTGATGCATATAAACCTGAAACTAATGTTGACATTGGGGCTACAGAAGCATCAGTATAAGCAGTTGCAATATTATTGGAAAAATTAAGAACTGTTGAACCTGATATAGTTACAGGATTTGCACTCCATAATGGTAATGAAGATCTATGTTTAACTACAACGTAATATGAATTACCTAATGCACCTATTGGAAAGGTACACTGCACGCTCCCATTTTTTTGTAAAATGGGAGAAACACTATAAGCGACAACATTAAGACTGGTTGCACTTCGTAATTCGACAGTGATTAGGTCAACATCTGTAATAGCTCCAGGATTTGCTGATCCAGATTCTATGAGATTAATATATCTAGCCGCTCTCATGCTTGCAGGATTTGAACCATAAATGTAATATCCATCCAAGAATAGTTGAAGTGAAAGTGAAGCAGCTAATGGTGTAATTGTAAGATTCAATTCTTGTGTTACGCAATTTTCTGTAGTACCAGTATAAACTCCAGAGCTGGTATATGTTTGTCCATTCCATGTATACGAACCCGAAGCTGATTGTGATGTTGAGTTTGTCGAGCTTGGTGTAATTGTTAAATCTAAGGTTTCAGTTACACAGTTTGTCGTTCCACCAGTATAAACTCCAGATGTATTATACGTTGTTCCATTCCAAGAATATGAATTACAAGCAGAAGCTGAAGTTGAATTTGTAGAGCTTGGTGTTATGATTAAATCCAAAGATTCAGTTACACAGTTTGTAGTTGCACCAGTGTAAACTCCAGATGTATTATACGTTGTTCCATTCCAAGAATATGAGTTACAAGCGGATGCTGAAGTTGAATTTGTTGAACTTGGTGTAATGGTTAAATTCAAAGATTCTGTTACGCAATTTACAGTTTCGCCAGTGTAAACTCCAGATGCGTTATACGTCGTTCCATTCCATGAATAACTTCCACAAGCAGATTGTGATGTTGAATTTGTAGAACTTGGTGTAATGGTTAAATTCAAAGATTCTGTTACGCAATTTACAGTTTCGCCAGTGTAAACTCCAGATGCGTTATACGTCGTTCCATTCCAAGTATAACTTCCACAAGCGGATTGTGATGTTGAGTTTGTAGAACTTGGATTTATTGTCAGATTCAATGATTCTGTTACGCAATTTGTAGTTGCACCAGTGTAAACTCCAGATGTGTTATACGTTGTTCCATTCCAAAGATAAGAGCCACAAGCAGTTTGTGATGTTGAATTTGTTGAACTACTGTTCACACTTATTTCAATACCACTGCTTGTAAAAATTGGATTAGCAATACACCCAAGAGATGTAGAAACTAGAAGTCTTACAACATCAAGATTTGCCAAATTTGCAGAAGTATAAGAACTACTTGTTGCACCTGATATATCTGCATTGTTTAATTGCCATTGATAAGTTGCAGAAGACCATGTATTAGTAGATGTTGATGTAAAAATAACATCTGTTCCGGCACAAACCGAAGTTGCATTTGAAGAAATTGTTGCAGATTGAAGTATAGGTGTTGTAATTGCAATAACATTTCCGAAAAGAGATATATTATCCATTCGCCAAGTAGCAGATGACGATCCCATTCCTATTAAATAAAATCTAAATGAAACATTTGATAAATCATGAAAAGAAGTTCCTAAATAAACAGTGTCGTCTAAATTTAGATTCCCATTATTTCCTGAAAGCCCAGATCCAATATTTGACGAATAATTATCAAGACTAGATCGAATAACCCAAGTTGGAGTTCCTCCTGTTGAACTTGTTCTATGATGAAAAGCAATTCGATCTAATTTTAATTTATTACAAGTAGAAGAACTGATAGAAAACTGGTTGTATTCATTTAAATCAATCGTTGCACTTTGATTCCAAGCACTGTTATTAAAAACTCCAGAAGACGAAGAACATGTTGTATTTAAAGTGCTAAACAAGGAAAATGTTGCATTGTTAGGTTGTGAAACTACCGCATTATCTGCACTTGGGCAAGTTGTAGTACCTGTAAATTGATAGATACCTAACTGAATTGGGAGCAATGGTGCATCAAGACCATTACAGTCTTCGTCTACTCCATTTTCAGGCACTTCTGTTGCTCCAGGATAAACTAGAGCATTATTGTCATTGCAGTCACCACTTACAGTGACGTACCCCGGGTTAGCACTACAGGCAGAAACAACAACATTTGGGTTTCCATAACCATCATTATCTAAATCTTGATAATAGTTGATAGAACTCACAATGTTTAAATTTAAGGTAATAGTACTATCACAACCTACAGCATTTGCATCAATTAAAGTTTGAGTATATTGACCTGTGCTTGTGTAGGTTGAGCCATTCAGTGTATATTCTCCACAATTTGTAATATTAATCGTTGAGAAAGATGGTTGTTTAATGATTAAATTTAAAGTGATTACACTATCACAACCTGCAGCATTTGCATTTGGAAGGGTTATCATATAGGTGCCTGATGTTGTATAAATTTGGTTGTTAAAACTATAAGAGCTACATTTCGATACATTGGAAATATCATATGAAACACAACTTACAGTATTAACTGGAGTCACTGAAGCCCAAGTTGAACCGTAACGAATTTCGTCTAACTCTAAATTTCCTGTAGTAGTTGAGGTTGCTAAAGAACCTGCTTGTCTTAAAATAAGAAGTGCAAAGCTTGTAAAAGGCGAACTACCAGCAGCATTTATTGCAGTTGCTGTCGGTTCAGTAGATCCTGGAACTGGATTAACCCAAATAGATGCCTCAGCTAGTTGAGCAGGAGTAACAACAGATGCTTTTAATTTAACAACAACAAAATGTGTTGTATTGCAAGGGTAATCTGTTGTGCCATAAGTAGCAGTTCCAGTTGTATTTAATATACCAAATTTTACAGTATTTGGTTCTGTTCCCGGTTTAACATAAACTTTAGCAGCGAATGATGTTGAAGTTGCTCCAAAACTAGCAAAATACTCACCAGCTGCATTCATACCCGTAGTATTGGGAACGTTAATTAGGAATGAAAAATACCCAGCTCCTGAAATTCCTGTAATTGCTTTATTTACATCCTCACTATTACCTGCGATTAACTGCAGCCTGTTTCCCACTGATAGTGGAAGGTTATTGTAATAAAGACTTGCGCCAGAATTAGATGCAGAAGTTAAGGTTTGTAATTGCCCTGCAGTACCTGAATGTGAAGTCCATCCATTTGCATTTAAAGCTCCAGTGAAATTAAATGATTCAAAAGTTTGTGCTTTAAATAAGAAACTGACAAATAAAAATAAAAATAAGTAAAGAGATTTCATAAGTAATTATTTTTTAAGTCGTTTGGTTATAAATACGATATTTAAACAAAAATACTTATTAAGATTCAACCATAAGTATTTTTAATTTAAATATAACCTAAAAATAATATCATAAACCAGATTAACTTAATATTCTCTTAATTTACTTTACTAAATTTTCGCGGTTTTGTTCCTTCGAGATGAAAATAATAAAAGCCAGAACTAAGCTCAAAAACAGAAATCTCCTCAGATTTTTTTTCTAATAATCCTTTCTTAACAATTGATCCAAAATTATCAAAAATTAAATACGCTCTTTGCTTTTGATCACTGAAGTCAATATAAAGAATAGTTTCAACTGGATTTGGATAAATTGAAAAAAGAGCAAGTTCTTCTTCTGATATTCCTGATGAATTAATGGTGAGATTAAGATATTGAGTTACACAAGAAACTGTAGGTCCAGTATAAAATCCAGATTGAGTATAGCTTACTCCATTTGCATCCCACGTATATAAATCAAGCGAAGTAATTGTTGTAGTATTTGTTGAACTAGGCGTAATTATCAAATTTAAAGATTCGGTAACACAATTGAGTGTCGCTCCAGTATAAATTCCAGATGAAGAATACGTTGTTCCGTTCCATTCATAAGAATCACAAGCTGATACTGCAGTTGTATTTGTTGAACTAGGCGTAATTGTTAAATCCAAAGATTCGCTAACACAATTGACTGTCGTTCCACTATAAATTCCAGATGATGAATACGTTGTACCGTTCCAATTATAAGAATCACAAGCTGATACTTCTGTTGTATTTGTTGAACTAGGCGTAATTGTCAAATTCAAAGATTCGCTAACACAATTGACTGTCGTTCCACTATAAATTCCAGATGATGAATACGTTGTTCCGTTCCAATTATAACTTCCACAAGCTGATACTTCTGTTGTATTTGTTAAACTTGGCGTAATTGTCAAATTCAAAGATTCGCTAACACAATTGACTGTTGTTCCACTATAAATTCCAGATGATGAATACGTTGTTCCGTTCCAATTATAACTTCCACATGCCGAAGCTGATGAAGTAGTTACAGAACTAGGCGTAATTGTCAAATTCAAAGATTCGCTAACACAATTGACTGTTGTTCCACTATAAATTCCAGATGATGAATACGTTGTTCCATTCCAATTATAAGAATCACAAGCTGATACTGCAGTTGTGTTTACGGCATTAGCTGTAACATTAATATAATTTAAGAATTCTATTGTATCACTTCCAGAGCTATTTGTAGCTATTAAACTTGCAGTATAAGATCCCGCAGAAGTATAACTAACAATTGGATTTGCTATAGAGCTTGTAGAGGGAACTCCACCAGGAAACGACCAAGAATAAGATGTGGGTGAACCTAATGTAGTACTTGTATATTGAACTGTGTTACCCTGACAAATTAATGGTGTTGATGAAGAAAAATTAGCAACAGGAGGTGGTACAAAAACGCCTGAAATATTTATGTTATCAATGTATAAGTTATTTCCATAAGCAGGAAGATTTCTAAAAGCAATTCTTACACTTGGTTCCCCAATATATTGGTCTAAATTGATCGTTTCGTTTCTCCATTGAGCTGAAGTAGGTGTAAAGTTCGATGTAGTTGGCGGCGCTGTAGGAAGATTTCCAGGACCTACTGTTAGTCCTGTTTTTAGATAAAGTGAATTCCAAGTAATTCCACAGTCTGAGGATATTAGAACTTCTAATCCGTCAATATAACTGGCATTGTAGGCTGCATAAGCAACATCAAAAGAAATTTGGGCAGACAATAAATTTGTAAAACTTAAAATTGGCGATCGGAATTCATCTTGATTACCTATGTCATTTTCAGAATAATTTAAAAAAATCATTGAATTACCAGAACTTGGTGCTAAACCAACTGTTGAATTTCTTGTCCAAGTTGATCCTTGATCAGTATTCAAAATCGACCAACCAAGAGGAGGAAAAGCAATGCCGGTAAAACCTTCAATTAGTGGGAGATTTTGAGGAGAGAGAACAGTTATAAACGTCGTTTGTATTTCTGAATCATCTCCATTTAAATTTGCAACATTTAACGTTACAGTGTATGTTCCAGCAGAATTATAGCTTATAATTGGATTTTGTTCGGAGCTTGTTGAAGGCGTGCCTCCAGGAAATGTCCAAGAATAAGTTGAGGGTGTTCCAGTTGAAGTACTTGTAAATTGAACAGACTGACCTTGACATATTGATGTTTTATCACTTATAAAACTTGCTACAGGAGCAACTGGGACACTTATGTACAAATCAGATTCCCATGTGCCTCTGCCATAAGTTGCACAGCGTAATTTGTTGTTAGGATAAAAAATTTCTAAGTCTCTCACTGCACAATTTGGAAGACCTGAGGTAAAATCCACCCAAGAAATCAAAGAATTATCTCTGTAATATACTCCAACATCGGTTCCGATATATATGGCATCTCCATTTAATGTTCCATTATGATAAACAATACAATTAACAGGGATATTCGGTAAGCCTAACGACAAATTAATCCACGATGATCCACCGTCATTGGTTTTAAATACTTTATCACCTGCAGTATATCCTGAATAAACAACAAATGCTACATCTGGATTTGTATTTGAAACTGCAACCCAAGTTGGCGAAACAGCCGTGGTAGGATTTGTACAAGATGTAAAAGTGACACCTCCATCTACAGATCTTGAAATCCCTCCACTACCCGATTTCACAACATAAATTACTTGATTATTGCTAGGAGCAATAGCAAATTCAATAATTGTATTTGCTGCAGGATTTGAAGTTGCTAATTCGGTCCATGTTACTGTAGAAGCAGCAATATTACTCGTTTTATACAAAGCTGGTCTACCTCCTGCATAAACTACAGCCTGAGCAACAGGATCTTGATGTATAGGACTTACCCAATCACCTTCAACCGCAGGGTCATCTATATTTGAAAAATTTGATGAACCTGATGTTGTTCGAAAATAATTACCATAGTAAATAGAAGCTATTTGGAAATTATTGTTTGTTCGATCTATAAAACAATCCATTCCGTCACCGCCATTTACTTGAGTCCATGAAGTCCCATTTACAGTCCTATTTGTTCCATTATCTTGATGACCGGCTAATACCATTGTGGAGTTTGTACTTGATAAACTAAATCTATATTGTTGTGCTATTGATAAATTTGAACTAATATCCGTCCAAGAAACGCCGTTGTCAATTGATTTAAAAATACCACCATCATTAGCTGAAAAGCAAGTAGTTCCTGAACCAGGAAAATAAATAATATCATGAACATCAGCGTGAACATAAGGCTTGCCATATCCACCAGACCAATGAGAGATTAAAGAAAATGTAGTTCCGCCATTTATTGATTTCCATTGGTTGACACCGCCAGTTATAATTTCCTCTTCATTTGTCGGTGAGGCAGCAAGTGCTAAATCGTACCAACCTTGACCTCCCTCATCTGTACCATCATCCCATCCCAATATATTGTTCGTTAAAGTTGATGACATTCTTGTTGTAAATGATGTTGCGCTATTTGTAGATCTTAATAAACCCAAAAATCCGCTATCACTTGATTTTGCTGCTAATACATAAACATATTCTGGATTTGCTGGTGTCACAGCAATTGCTAATCTCCTAACACCTGTCAAACCAGTACTTATAGTGACCCAATTAAGTCCACCATCTGTTGATTTTTTAAAAACAGTGCTTGCGGCATAAATTACTGATGGATCTCCTGGTTTAAATTCTGCATCCTTTATGCTATTGAATGTTCCCGTTGGCTGCGTCCAATTTACACCTCCATCAGTTGTTCTCCAAATTCCATTGCTTGCAAAGGCCATTATTATTTGTGTATTGTTGGGATTTATCAATATTTTACTAATTCTCCTTGCACTTTCCACAGTGAAAACTAAACCGCTCGGGTTCCATGTAGCCCCACCATCAATAGATTTTAAAACTCCAATGCTATAAGTGTCTCCAGCATCATTATCACCTGTTGCCAGGTACATAATTTGAGAATTTGAAGGGTCAATTGCAATATCTGAAACTCCAATTACAGCTAAATCATCTGTATTAGTAGTCCAACTTACACCACCATTAATTGATTTCCAAAGTCCACCATCAGGAGCGCCAACATACATTATACTGCTATCGTTAGGGTCAAAACGAATAAAATTTAATCTACCTGCTCCACCGCCGGATGGTTTTCCTACTGGCCCAATAATTGTCCAAGAACCATTAATAGTATTTGGAATATCTGAATTTAAATTCTGAGATTTCCAATCATTATAATTACCATACGTTTGAGATGGTAGGGTTATGTCTCCGCTAGGATAAACTCTAGGCTCCATATAATTTTCCCAACGTTTAAATGCTTTAAATCCTTTCCCCTTCTCCACTACTCTATTTTTCCAATACTCCTCGAACGATTCTTGAATTTCGTAGAGACTTAAATTAGAGTTATTCATATCATCTACCCATACTTGAGCACTACCAATTGAATTTATAAAAACCAATAAATAGAATAATTTGATTTTAAGATTCATGAATGTAAATTGATAGTTTGATTGAAATGATTGAGATTGTAAATTATTAAAAATTAACAACAAAAAAAAACTACTATTGTTCATTAAATTTCATTTGAGTTTTTTTGAAAGATAACTCAATTTTTTAAATAATGCTAATTCGCCATTACCCTTGGTGAAGCATTCAAAATATCATTACTTGTCCCTTCAGCAAATTTTTCAAAATTCTTTACAAATTTTCCGGCTAAACTATTTGCTGTTTGATCATACAAATCTTTGTTAGACCATGTATTTCTTGGATTTAATAATTCTGAAGGAACGCCATCACAAGAAACTGGAAATGCTAGATCAAATACAGGTAGAGTCTCAAAAAGAACATCGTTTAATTTTCCTGTTAAAGCAGCTGTAATCATTGCCCTAGTGTAAGAAAGTTTCATGCGACTTCCAACACCATAAGAACCTCCTGACCATCCTGTATTTAACAACCAAACATTGATATTTCCACGATTTAATTTTTCACCGAGTAATTCAGCGTATTTAGCAGGGTGAAGAGGTAAAAATGCTGCGCCAAATCCAGCAGAGAAAGTGGTTGTTGGTTCAGTTACGCCAACTTCAGTCCCAGCGACCTTTGCCGTGTAGCCTGACATAAAATGATACATAGCTTGGGCTTTAGTTAGTTTTGATATTGGAGGTAAAACACCAAATGCATCAGCAGTCAGAAAAAATATATTTTTTGGAGATGAACCAATTGAAGGTACTGCTATATTATCGATAAAATTTATAGGATAAGAAACCCGAGTATTTTCTGTAATTGTATTATCAGTATAATCAGGAGTTGAAGACTCACTTTCGAAACCAATATTTTCTAATAATGCACCAAATTTAATTGCATCATAAATTTGTGGCTCTTTCTCTCGGGTTAAATCTATTGTTTTTGCATAGCATCCACCCTCAAAATTAAATACAGTATCGTCACTCCATCCATGCTCATCATCGCCAATTAATCTTCGATTAGGATCGGAAGATAAGGTTGTTTTACCTGTTCCAGATAAGCCGAAAAATATTGCTGTATCGCCATTCATTCCAATATTTGCAGAACAATGCATTGACAAAACATTTTTTTCATGTGGCAATAAAAAATTCAATGCGGAAAATATTCCTTTTTTAATTTCACCAGTATAGCCAGTTCCACCAATTAGAATCATTTTTTTTGTGAAGTTCAAAACCGCAAAATTATGCTGTCTTGTACCATCAATCACAGGATCTGCTTTAAAACTTGGAACACATACTATGTGCCAGTCTGGAATAAAATTTTGAATTTCATCATTAGTCGGCCGGAGAAACATATTGTGCGCAAATAAATTTGACCAAGGGAATTCAGAAACTACTCGAATATTTAATCTAAATTTTTCATCAGCACAGGCGTATGTATCTCGAACATAAACATCTTTATCTACCAAAAAACTTTTCATTCGAGTATAAAGTGCATCAAATCTCTCAGAGGAAAATCCAATGTTTACATCTCCCCACCAAACTGCTTTTTCAGTAATTTCGTCTCTAACAATAAATCGATCTTTGGGAGAGCGACCTGTAAATTCTCCAGTTTCAATTGCAAGTGCACCAGTGTCAGTTAGCATTCCATCACCTATAATAATACAGTCTTCAATTAATTCTGCTGGTGAAAGATTCCAAAATTGTTGCCCTAAACCCGACAAACCTAGAGAAGACTCTAAATCATTATTAATTCCAAATTTCCCAGTTAATTCCATAGTGTAAAATTCTAAGTATATGAAGTATCTATATCTCACAAAAGTACAATTAACACTTCTGAAAAAATGATTAAAAGTTTAGATTTTTCTAACAAATGTAAATTATATTGTTGACAATTTAATTTGGTTTACTCTTGGAAGATTTGTATATTAGGTTAGTGTCATTTAAACACTTTTAATTATTGAATTAATTTATAAAAAATCTTTGTTAATATTCTTTTTAGTAATATAATAAACCATTGTAATTTATTAAATAAATTTGCAATAAACGAGAATATGAATAATTTAAAATTTATTTTACGAATTTCATTCCTATTGTTTTTATTGTGTATATTTTCTTTTTGTTTGAGCACACAAGGAAAAAATAAAATCACTTGGGCATATCCACCACCACCAGCTGAATGGCTTTCAAAAGAACTAAGTCATTTAAATTTACTTCCATTACATCAGCAATGTTTAGAATTTGAAAAATCAATTGTTCTCTTACAAAATAAGGGAGATATTCTACCTCTTAATAAATTAGACTCAAAAATTAGTTTGATTAATATTGGTGGAGATCCAAATCAATTTATAGAAACCTGTAAGCTTTTTGTCTCTGGGACTTCAATACATGCACCTCAATTCAACCTAATTACTTCTGAAGATTGGAATACAGTAAAAGACAGTGAAATTATTTTACTTAGCTTACATGCCAATGCCTTTACTGGTGAAAAAAATCTTATTGATTCAATAAATACTAAGCTTTTAAAAAAAATACCTGAGTCAGCAAAAATTATAGTAAGTGTTTTTGGGGATGCGGAAATTTTAAAACAGATTGAAACAAAAAATATATCGGCGCTGATTTTAGGTAAAGAAAATAATCCCATCTCTCAAAATCGTGTTTCTCAAGGTATTTTTGGTGCACTTTCGTTTTCTGGGAAAATTACACAAGAGATAAGCTCAAAAGACCAATTATTTAATTCTGGGAACGGCATTACTACTGAAAAAAATGGGCGTCTAAAATTTAGTAATCCTGAAGAATTAGGGCTAAACCCAAAAAGTCTTGAAGAAATTGATCGTTTAGCGTTAAATGGAATTACTAGTGGCGCTTACCCTGGTTGCCAAGTGCTTGTTGCTGTTAATAATGAAGTGGTTTATAGAAAAAGCTTCGGGAATCAAACCTACGGAAACGAAGCTAGAAAAGTAGAAAACGATGACGTTTATGATATTGCCTCAATTACAAAAATAGCCTCTTCAACCTTACTCGCAATGCATTTACAAGCGCAAGATAAATTTAATTTAAACAAAAAACTAAATGACTATATACCTGAATTAACAGGAGAGACAGCTTATGGAAAGATTGGGTTAAGAGAGATGCTGGCGCACCAGTCTGGTTTAGTATCATGGATTCCATTTTTTAAACGAACTTTAATAAATGGTGAATTAAATCCTCAAATTTATAATAATTTAAAGTCTGATATTTTTAATCTTCCTGTTGCTGAAAATATTTTCATGAAAACTTCATATGTTGACACGATGTATTCAAAAATATTGGCAACTCCCCTTGGCGAGAAAAAATATCTTTACTCTGATTTGTGCTATTATTTCATGCAAAAAATTCTTGAAAAACAAATTAATGGCAAGCAAAATGAATATTTACTTAAAAATATTTACGGAACAATGGGCTTGAGGTTTGCGCGCTATTTACCATTAAACTATTTCACAAAAACAAAAATTATTCCCACTGAAAATGATTTAATCTTTCGAAAACAACTTATTCATGGTCATGTTCACGATCCAGGAGCCGCAATGCTTGGAGGTGTTGCAGGTCATGCAGGATTATTTTCTAATGCAACTGATTTAGCTAGCATTATGAATTTATTTCTTTTAAAGGGGAGATACGCAGGAATGACATACTTTGATGAGAAAACCATAAATGAATACACAAAAGCTCAATTTTCAGGAAATCGCCGAGGTGCAGGATTTGACAGGCCAAATAGAAGCGGTGGAGGTCCTTGCGATATTTTAGCATCGCAGGAAAGTTTTGGTCATTCTGGATTCACAGGAACATTGGCATGGGCAGATCCAAAAGATAAGGTAATTTTTATTTTCCTCTCAAATCGTGTAAATCCTGATGCTGAAAACTGGAAATTACGCGACTTAAATATCAGGACTAAAATTCAACATGTTGTTTACGAAGCTGTTCAATCAAGAAAAAAGTGAACTCATTAATCAAGATGATTTATTGATTTTGCTATATTTGTACAAACACACTTGAAATTATGCAAGTAATATTAAACCACCAGCAAATCGAGCAAAAAATCACTCGTTTAGGACATCAAATCCTAGAGAATTCTTTTGAAGAAAAAACACTTTTTATTGGAGGAATCATAGGTAATGGTAGCATTCTTGCAAAAAAAATTGTAGAAGTAATTAATGCTAATTCTACTATAAAAATTGTTTATTTCGAAGTTTCAATAAATAAAGAAGAACCGTGGAGTGAAAAAATCCGCTTATCAATTGATGAAAAATTATTAAAAAAAGGATATATCATTCTTGTTGATGATGTCATAAATTCAGGAAAAACAATGCAATATGCAGTTATGAAATTTCTTGAGCAAGCAACAAAAGCGATTAAAACTGTTGCTTTAGTTGATAGAGCACACAGACGATATCCTATTAAAACTGACTTCATTGGCTTGGGTTTATCAACTACTTTAAAGGATCGGGTTGAGGTCGAACTAGTTGACAATGATTTCAAAGCATATTTAGTTTAGAAAGTGAAAAAAATCACCGAATCTTCGTCGAATCATGAACATTTAGATAAAATGTCAACCCAAGAATTGTTAGCAAACATAAATAAGGAAGACCAATGTGTAGCTCTTGCAGTAGAGAAGGAAATTTTATCTATAACTTCATTTATTGATGCTTGTTTTGAAAGAATGAAAATTGGAGGTCGTTTGTTTTATATCGGAGCAGGCACAAGTGGAAGATTAGGAATTGTTGACGCGAGTGAATGTCCCCCAACATTTGGCATTGATCATGGAATTGTAGTAGGGATAATAGCTGGTGGTGATGCTGCAATTCGAAAAGCAGTAGAATTTGCAGAAGATGATAAAGAACAAGCATGGAAAGATCTTCTAGAATATAAAATCACGAAAGATGATACAATAATTGGCATTGCAGCTTCCGGCTCTACACCTTACGTAATAGGAGGTTTAGAAAAAGCAAAGCAAAACGGAATTTTAACAGCGGGAATTTCATGTAATCCAGACTCACTTTTAGCGAAAACAGCGCAATTTGCTATAACTCCAATTGTTGGACCTGAATTTGTCACTGGAAGTACACGCATGAAATCAGGGACTGCGCAAAAACTTGTTTTAAACATGATTTCTACTTCACTAATGATTAAACTCGGACGTGTAAAAGGAAATAAGATGGTTGATATGCAATTGAGTAATGACAAACTTATAGATCGAGGAACTAAAATGATTATGGATGAAACACAAATTGATTATTCAGCAGCTGAAGTTTTACTGAAGAAATTTGGTTCAGTTAGAAAAGCAATTGAAGCTTATAAAAATGGTAACTAATGACTGATTTTGATCCAAATGGCGTTGGCATTGCAAATGGAAATATTTTTGGTTTCCCCTGTACTGAAGAGGATGCAGATATTGTAATTATTCCAATTCCTTGGGATGCAACTGCATCTTATGGAAAAGGAACGAGTAATGGTCCAAAAATTATTTTAGATGCTTCAACACAACTAGATTTTTTTCATCCTGATCTTGAAAAAGCGTATGATACTAAAGTGTTTATGTCACCGATTTCAAAAGAATGGAAAGAACTAAATGATAATTTAAGCGCTAAAAGTGTCAGCTATTTAGATTACTTGGAAAAACATGGAGAAAGTGCAGCGAAAGAAAAATATAGCACAGAAATAACAGAAATAAATAAAACACAAGTTGCGTTAAAAGAAAATTTAAAAGAACGCTGTCTAAAGCTAATTTCTACTGGTAAAATTCCTGCTGTTCTTGGTGGTGAACATTCTACACCACTTGGATTAATTGAAGCTTTAAATGAAAAATATTCAAGTTTTGGAATCTTACAAATTGATGCTCATGCAGATTTAAGAACTGCCTACGAGGGTTTTACGCAATCGCATGCAAGTATTATGTATAATGTACTCTCAAGTTGTGAGAACATGCATAAATTAGTGCAAGTTGGCATCAGAGATATTTCTGAAACAGAAGTACTTTTGACACAAAAAGACAATCGCATTGAAACATTTTACGATTGGGATATAAAAAATCAAGCATACGCTGGTAAAACTTGGAAGGAACAAGTAAATGAAATTATTCAGCAACTACCCGAAAACGTCTATATTTCCTTTGATATTGACGGACTTAACCCTTCACTTTGTCCAAATACTGGAACACCTGTAGCTGGCGGATTTAATTTACAAGAAATATCTTACCTATTTGCACAAGTTGTTGCTTCAGGTAAAAAAATTATTGGTTTCGACTTAAACGAAGTTGCCCCAGGAAAAGAAGGTGATTGGGATGCAAATGTTGGAGCAAGAGCATTGTGGGAACTTGTTTGTATTACTGAAAAAAGTAGAAGATCACACTAATTTTAAGACAATTCACTCTATGAAACTAAAGTTAAGTGCGTTTATTGGAATAATTTTAGGGCTCGTTTTCTTAATTAGTGTTTCCCAAATAATTCTAGGGGAATTGTTTCCTTGGTTAAATTTTACAATTGCCTCTGTTCTTCCATTAATTATATTCCTACTTTCCTTTTTAATTCAAGATAAAAAAATTATAACCTTAAAAGTAGTTTACAGCTTTATAATTCTTCAATTTTTTATAGCAATTTATTTTTTAATAAATCCTGTTTACCTAAAGTTGTACTGGAATTTACTTTTTATTCCGACAATACTTTTTATTTGTTTTCTCTTTTTAGAATTTGCCTTACGAAAAAACAAATTAGTTTTCAACATCTTAAAGATCTGTATTGCGATTTTAGGAATTTCAATTCTTAGTAACCTATTATTCACCAACTATTTTATTGACTTAATAATTAAAGGATCTATTTTTTTAATTATTGTGCTTTTAATATCATCAGAAAATAAAGTTGAACAGAAATAGAATATTATTTAATTTGTGAATTTCTTGCCGTTACTAAAAACAATAATTGATTTATTGAATAATTTAACCAATACCTTGTTTCCATAAATTTCATATTCGGCATCCTGTAGATTTGTTATTTCTTCTACCCTACCGTTTATAACTGCACTTACGCCTCCCATAATATTTCGGAAAGCACAAATATTGTTTTTAAGTTTATAATCTTTTGGAATGTAATTGGCTATTTGTTTTTTCTCCCCGTTTACAAAAGCAAAAAGGTAATTACTTTCTCCCCAAATCGTTATGTCATCTTTAGTATCTGTAAAATTGGGCGCAAAATTTGAAAGCTGAAATTTATCATTATTAGAATAATAATATAGATTCCCATTGATATCTTGGTACGTCACAAATCCTCTTCCTGATTTAAAATTCTGAGCTAACATTGATTCTACCTCTGTAAAAATCCCATCCTGAAAAACAACAAATGTTTGGGAATAAGGATCATTAAAACAAAAGATATCCGTGCCAATGTTGAAATTCATATTTTCATCGTTATACGTTCCTATTTCATAATTCTTTCCTCTCCAAAAAGCGTGATATGTGTTACTATTATCATTAAAAACCAAGATGTTCTCGCCAATAAAAGAAGGTAATTTCACTTCATTAAGCACGGTCATAATTGGAATCATTTGCTTGTTCCAATAAACGTTCACAGAACTATATCTTCTATCTTGATAAACAACTAAACTATCGCGAACAGCAAAATCCATTGCAAAATTGGTGAGATTATATATTTGTCCTGCATCCCAAAGACGAAGAGCACCCGCAATTTTATAAGCCATTAAATGATCTGAAACTTCATATTCTGCATTGAGAAGCGTGATATCTTTGCGTTCTTTTCCATCATAAATCCTTAAATTACCTCGTGTATCTAAATAAGTAACAAATTCATCTCCCGCTTTCAAATTTGAAACTGGTTGAACTTCTATTTGACGAAAAAAACCATTTTCAAAAGAAACTAGAAAATTATTGAAATCAACTGTTGGAACAACCCCTTGTGCAAAAGATAAAAAGTTACTGAATATAAAAAGGCACTTGAAAATAAGCTTCATAAGAGTATCAAAAATAAGGAAAATTTATATCCTAAACACTAAATTAATATGTAGTATTAAAGTATTTTTTTTATTTTAAAGAATCTCGGTTATATTTGCGTAATCAAAATCAATAAATGAAAAAATACATATTAGTAAGCTACTTCTTTGCAACAAGTCTGGTAGCATTTTCTCAAAAAAAAATAGAATACGTAGAATATGACCTAGCTAATGGGATACATGTAATCTTACATCAAGAAACTTCAACTCCAATTGTAGCAGTCTCTGTTTTGTATCATGTTGGTTCAAAAAATGAAAATACAAATAAAACAGGATTTGCTCATTTTTTTGAGCATTTATTATTTGAAGGATCTGAAAATATTGAGAGAGGTGAATACAGCAAAATTGTTGAAAAAAATGGTGGTGAACTAAATGCAAATACCTCTCAAGATAGAACCTATTACTATGAATTACTTCCTTCTAATCAATTAGAACTAGGCTTGTGGTTGGAAAGTGAACGAATGCTACATGCAAAAGTTGATATAAAAGGAATTGAAACGCAACGCAGTGTTGTAAAAGAAGAAAAAAGACAACGGGTTGATAACCAACCCTACGGTTCATTTTTTACAGAAATGTTCAAGCGAGTTTTTACGACTCATCCATATAATTGGGCTCCAATCGGAAGTATGGAACATTTAGACGCAGCAGAAGAAACTGATTACATAAATTTCTACAAAGATTTTTACGTTCCATCAAATTCAACACTTTCTATCGCTGGAGATATTGATATTGAGCAAACAAAAAAGTGGATTCAAACGTATTTCGGATCAATACCAAAAGGTCAAGCTCTTAACGTTTACAGAGATTTTATTGCTCTTTCTGACGCTAATTTTGAAAAAACATACAGTATTTCGAAGTCAAAATTTGATGCGCTTAATTTCATGAACCCAAAAGATCCAGAAGCAAAAAAAATACTTGCTACTTATGCTGCAAAACCAATTGAAATAAAACGTACTCAAAAAGATAATACAGTTCTCACAAGTATTACCAAAGAAGTTATTTATGATAATATTCAGTTGCCAGCTATCTTTATGGGATATAAATTTCCTGAACAATTAAATACTGATAGTTACGCAATTGAAATGCTAAACGAGGTTCTATCTGGTGGAAGTAGTTCTCGCATCAATAAAACAATTGTTGAGAAAAAAGAAATGGCAACTTTTGCTTTCTCATTTTATTACGGCTTAGAAGATGCTGGAATTGGAATTTTTGCAGCTATTGCTTCACAAGACGTTAATTTAGATAGTATTCAAAGAGAATTTGACTTGCAAATCGACTTAATAAAATCAGAATTAATTAGTGATGAAGAATTTAATAAAGCACGAAATAAATTTGAAAATGACTTAGTTTCATCAAATTCTTCTATAGCAGGAATTGCAGAAAATTTAGCCGATAATCACGTTTACTACGGAAATGCAAATCGTGTAAATTCCATGCTAGACAATTATATGAAAGTTACAAAAGAAGATATAAAACGAGTTGCAAATAAATATTTAACACAAGATGCTCGTGTAATTCTTCATTACCTCCCAAAAGAAAAATAATTCTATGAAAAAAATACTATTTAGTGCTCTTTTAATATCGTATAGTTTTTTACAAGCTCAAGTTGACAGGTCTATAATGCCTAAGCCAACAGAAGCTAAAAAAATTAATATCTCTGAATCTCAGGTTTTTACTACAGTAAATGGAATTACAGTGATTTTATCTGAAAACCATAAATTACCTCGAGTAGCTTTTCAATTTATCATTGGGTCTGATCCAAGAATTGAAGGAGATAAAGCTGGCTTATCGGATTTTATGGGTTCATTAATCATGTCAGGGACAGAAAAAAGAACTAAAGATCAACTAGACAATGAAATTGACTTTATTGGTGCAAATTTAATTGCTAGCAATTCTAATGTCTATATGTCTTGTTTGACTAAGCATCTTGATAAAGGTCTTGACTTAATGAATGATGTAATGCAAAATGCAAATTTTCCTCAATCTGAGTTTGAGAGAGTGAAAAAACAGCTCCAATCTAATTTATTAACGACTAAATCAGATGCCGGTTCAATGGCGAAAAATGCAGTTTCAAAACTAAATTTTCCAAAACATCCCTATGGAGAAATAATGACGGAAAGTACTTTAAATAATATTACACAAGAAGATATTATTGCTAGTTATAAAAATATTTTTAAGCCAAATGGCGGATATTTAGTAGTCGTTGGCGATATTAACCGCAAAGAATTGGAAGACTTAATAGCTAAATATTTCCTTTCATGGCGAACTAATGGTCCAATTTTTACAAATCCAGCAAATGATGGTGTTTTCCCGACAGGAAATCGTGTTGTTTTTATTAAAAAACCAGGAGCTGTTCAATCTGTTGTATCCATTACTTACCCTGTTAAAATTAGAACAGGTGAGCAAGACCAATTGCCACTAAAAGTTCTAAATGGCATCTTTGGTGGTGGTGGTTTTGGAACACGATTAATGCAGAATTTACGAGAAGATAAAGCTTATACTTACGGCTGCTACTCTTCCTTAGAAATTACCGAATTTGGATCTTGGATGTCAGCTGGTGGAAATTTCCGAAATGCTGTTACCGACTCCGCTATTACTGAAATATTAAAAGAATTTCAATTAATAAAAACTGATTTGGTAAAAGATGAAGAATTAAACCTTACTAAATCTTCAATGGCCGGTGACTTTGCACGATCTTTAGAGAGCCCTCAAACAATTGCTGGATTTGCATATTCTATAATAAAAGATAAATTATCAAAAGATTACTATCAAACTTATCTTCAACGCTTAGAACTTATTACGAAAGAAGATGTTTTAGCAATGAGTCAGAATTATTTTACTTCAACTAACTGCAACATTGTTGTTGTTGGAAATGAAGAGATTATTGAAAGTTTAAAGAAATTTGACTCAGATGGAAAGATTGAATTTCTAGATGCCTTTGCTGAAGAAGTAAAAGACATAAAATTAGCAACAATTTCTAAAGATGAATTAATTGAAAAGTATCTATTTGCAGTAAGTTTAACAAGTAGTGCTAAAGAACTTGCTAAAAAAGTAAAAAAAGTGAAATCCTATGAACGTGTTATTGACATGTCATCTCCTCAAATTCCTTTCCCCTTGAAAATGACAGAATATTTTGTATCTCCAACTACGGAAGCTCAAAAGATGGAAGGCCAAGGAATAGTTTCTTATTATGATGGATCGACTGGATTTAAACTCGATATGCAAAGTGGCAAAAAAGATATGACACCTGATGAATTAGCTTCTAAGAAGAAGTCAAGTGGTTTATTTCCAGAAATGAATTACAAAACAAATGGAACAAACTATGAATTAACAGGAATTGAGAACGACAATGGCAATGATTACTATGTTTTAAAGTTGATAGATGGTGAAAATGTAAGCTATGACTATTATAATACAACTACTTATTTAAAAGAAAAAAGTATTTCTATACAAAAAGTTGGAGAAGAAACAAATGAGTCAACTACCACATACAACGATTACAAGAATGTATCTGGGATTCTATTTCCACATAGTTTAACTATCTCTGTTGGACCAATGAATTTAATTGGAAAGGTTTCTAAAATGGAACTAAATGGCAAAATTGATTTAAAAAGTTTGATAGAATAAAACAAGCTTCTTTATTCAACAATAATTGCAAATTCTTTTTTAAGCTCAAACTTTCCTATTTCAAACAAGGGAAGTTTTTCGGCCTCAAATAATTTACATACTTCATCTTTAAAGTCAGGATGAACAGAAAATAAAAGTCCACCATTTGTCTGTGGATCGCATAATGTGAGTAACATTTCTCCTGAAATTCCGCTGACATCAGCACCATACATTTTCCAATTTCGCATTGTGTTATCAGGGTAGACCCATTGTTTTGCAAGTTCAGCTGTGCCGGTCAAAAGGGGAATATTTCGATTCTGTATGATCGCAGAGATTCTCCCATTATCTGTCATTTCAATAAGATGGCCTAATAAACCAAATCCAGTTATATCAGTCATTGCTGAAACAGAAGGTAATTCAGCTAATTTCTCTCCCATGAAATTTAATTGACACATACTCTCAGTTAAAGTTTCTGAAAAATGAGCGCTTTCTATACCACGCTTTATAGCGGTAGATAAAATTCCTGTTCCAATAGCTTTCGTAATAAATATAGTATCGCCAGCTTGTGCAGTATTGTTCTTCTTTATCTTATTTTTAGAAACAATTCCATTTACAGCTAATCCAAATATTGGCTCATTATTTTCAATTGAATGACCTCCAGCGAGCGAAATTCCAGCAAGACGGCAAGTTTCTGTTGCACCTTTTAAAACTTCAGTAGCAATAGTAAGTGGTACTTTTGACGTGGGCCATGCAAGAATACTCAATGCTAAGATTGGTTTTCCACCCATAGCATAAACATCACTGATTGCATTTGCTGCGGCAATTCTTCCAAAGTCATATGGAGAATCTACAATTGGCGTAAAAAAATCTGTTGTACTTATTAAACAAAGGTCCTCGTTTAATAAATAAACTGCTGCATCATCTGAGCTTGAATTACCAACTAATAACTGCTCTGTATTTACTGCATTGACTCCTTTTAACAGCTCTTTTAATTCCTGAGGTGGAATTTTACAACCACAGCCGCCACCTTTGGTAAATTCAGTTAATTTTATTGTGTTATTTTCCATTGCTTAATTCAAAAAGGTGTTTTGCAATTTGAGAATTGTTTTTCGATTTACATTCAATTTGAAATTTTTTACCCAAAGGATGGATTTCCTTTTGATAGGTATAAGTCTTGTCATAGTAAATTAAAGCTATTGAAAAAGCTTCTCGAAGCTCCCCTATTTCTATATGATTAATTGCTTTTTTTGCATGTTGAGGTCCAAGGCGCTTGGAAATTCGGTCCATACAAAATTGTAAATCTTCTTTTGAAAAAGCACCATAATCTTCCATAATTTGATCTAAACGCAGTTCGAAGGTCTTGTCAAGAAAATAATGTGGTGCTTGACGCATTTGATTCCAAATTCCTTCTGGGATAATTCTTGCACCAACCGTTCTACTTTCATCCTCTAACCAAGAATTCTTTTTATTTGTTCTAATTAGTTGGAAGGATAGATTATTTTCAAATTGTTCCTGGCTGGGTTGCTTTCCCCTACCTAAAGCTCCAAAAGAAGAACCCCGATGATTTGCCAAACCCTCTAAATCTATTATTGCTGCAGCTTTTTTATCTAACTCATGCAGAATATGTGTTTTCCCACTTCCAGTCATGCCACCAAGAATAGAAAAGTTATAGTTTGCCTCAAAAGATTTTATAACTCGCTGTCTATAAGACTTATAACCTCCTTTAATTATAGTGACTTTTAAACCAAAAAATTCCAAGAGATAAGCAAAAAAGGAACTTCTCATTCCTCCTCGCCAACAATGAACAACTATATTTTCTTTATTTTCTACTAATTTAACAGCTTGTTTTAAGCGCTTGCTTAAATGAGGGCCAGTTAACTCTAATCCTTTTAAAATAGCGTGTTTTTGCCCTGCTTGCTTAAAGGTAGTTCCAACAATTTTTCGTTCTTCTGTGTTTAAAATAGGAATGTTAACAGCACCAGGAATATGCCCTTTATCGAATTCAATTTCGCTACGAACATCAATGATGAATGAAGTATCTAATAAATCCCAGGAGAATGCAATGCTTCCCATTTTTACTTAAAATTATGCTAATTTTCTTATAAACTGAATAGAAATAGCGTTAAAAATCTCCGCTTGTTCAATGTTTACTACGTGTCCGCAATTTGGAACGACATTTAATTCAATCCGCGGATTTAAATCTACGATCGCTTTTACAGGCTCGAGAAACATGTGATCCTCACTACCCATTATATAAATAGTAGGTTTATTATTACTTTCATGTTCCACAAGATTAAGGTAAGTTGTTAATCTGGCAGTTAATTTAAACCAGCGATTAAATTCCTTTGTCATAAGTTTTTTTGCCTCATTAATAAACAAGATACGAGATGTCTTATGGTTCTTTTTAGGCATGATAATTCTTGCTAGCAAAGCATATAAAGTCATGTAAGGCAGAAAAGGATTAAGTATTCTTCCAATTCGTAAAAGCAACCTCGACTTAATATTTAAGCGTGTAATTGCTCCAGAGAAAATCATTGACTTAACAATACTTGGTTTTAGGTCGAAAATTTGGTAAATTATAATTGTCCCTAAAGAAACACCGATAAAATGTGCTGAAGCTATTTTATTAAATTCTACAACCTCAATTACATCTTGGGCAATCATTTCAAAAGAGTAATTTTTGGAAGTTTTTAAATCTTTTGATTTTCCGTGACCTCTTAAATCAATTAGCAATAGATTAAAATTTTCAGAATAGGCCTTAACTTGCTTATGCCAAATACTTGAGCTACCACCTGCACCATGGATGAAAACACACCATTCTTTACTATTTGTATTAAGTATTTTTTTAAAATATAGCATATGCAAAATTAAGCAAAAAAAAGGACACTCTAAATGAGTGCCCTTTTCAGTTTAAAAATTTATTATATTACTTTTTCTCATTTACTTCTTCAAAATCAACATCTGTAACTTCATCTTGTGGATTTGTTTCAGCACCTGAATCTGAAGAGTTTCCAGCATCTTGAGCTCCCTGAGGATTTGCTGCATTATACATATCTTGAGAAGCTGCTTGGAATAGCGTATTTAATTTCTCCATCGCAGGCTCTAGATTTTCGATATTACGCGCTTCAAATTCCTTTTTCAATTCAGCTAAAGCATCCTCGATAGGTTGTTTTTTATCTACTGGAATTTTATCTCCGTATTCTTTCAATTGACGCTCTGTTTGAAATATCGCAGAATCTACTTTATTAATCAATTCAACTTCTTCACGTTTTTTATTGTCTGATTCAGCATTTGCTTCTGCTTCTGCTTTCATACGCTTAATTTCTTCGTCAGATAGTCCAGAAGAAGCTTCAATCTTAATTGATTGCTCTTTTCCTGTTCCTTTATCTTTTGCAGATATATTCATTATTCCATTTGCATCAATATCAAATGTTACTTCGATTTGAGGAACTCCTCTTTGTGCTGGTGGAATATCTGTTAATTGAAAGCGGCCTAAAGTTTTGTTATCATTTGCCATAGGTCGTTCTCCCTGTAAAACATGAATGTCGACACTTGGTTGATTATCCGAAGCCGTTGAAAACGTTTCCGACTTTTTTGTAGGAATTGTTGTATTTGCATCAATAAGCTTTGTTAAAACTCCACCCATTGTTTCAATACCAAGTGATAAAGGAATAACATCTAACAACAATACATCTTTTACATCTCCAGATAAAACTCCACCTTGAATTGCAGCACCAACAGCAACAACTTCATCGGGATTTACACCCTTAGAAGGTGCTTTTCCAAAAAAGCGTTCAACAGCATCTTGTATGATTGGAATTCGTGTTGATCCACCTACTAAAATTACTTCGTTGATGTCTTTTGGCGTTAACCCTGCATTCTTTAATGCTTTACGACATGGTTTGATAGTACGTTCAACTATTTCTGAGATTAATTGCTCAAATTTAGAACGCTGTAAAGTGCGTACTAAGTGCTTTGGAATTCCATTTACCGGCATAATATACGGTAAGTTAATTTCTGTAGATGTTGTTGACGATAATTCGATTTTAGCTTTTTCAGCAGCTTCTTTTAATCGTTGTAATGACATTGGATCTTGACGTAAATCTACACCCTCATCTGACTTAAATTCATCTGCTAGCCATTGAATAATCGCATCATCTACATCATCTCCACCTAAATGTGTATCACCATCAGTAGAAAGAACTTCGAAAACACCATCTCCTAATTCTAAGATAGAAACATCATGTGTTCCACCACCAAAGTCAAAAACAACTATTTTTTGATCGATGCCTTTTTTATCTAAACCATACGCTAAAGCTGCAGCAGTTGGCTCATTGATGATTCTTTTAATTGTTAAGCCCGCTATTTCGCCCGCTTCTTTCGTTGCCTGACGTTGTGCATCGTTAAAATAAGCCGGAACAGTTACAACAGCTTCTGTTACCTCTTGACCTAAATAATCTTCAGCAGTCTTCTTCATTTTTTGAAGAATCATCGCTGAAATTTCTTGCGGCGAATAAAGACGATCATCTATTTTAACACGAGGCGTATTATTATCTCCTTTCACTACAGTGTAAGGAACTCGTCCAATTTCTTTTTTACATTCATCAAAACTAGACCCCATCATTCGCTTTATAGACGAAATTGTTTTCTCTGGATTTGTAATTGCTTGACGTTTTGCTGGATCACCAACTTTTCGTTCACCGCCATCTACAAATGCAACAACTGAAGGAGTTGTTCTTTTACCTTCTGAGTTCGATATAACTACCGGCTCATTTCCTTCCATAACTGAAACACATGAATTTGTTGTGCCTAAGTCGATTCCTATTATTTTTCCCATTTTTAAATTAATTTTTCAATTTTTACTATTTCACATTTTCAATTTATATGCCATAGCAATTTTATGCGAGAAAAATGACAAATTGATCTAATCAGCAATAAATAAAGTGTCTTTTTGTCAGTCTATGTGACATTATTCGATTATAAACCGAATGATTTTGTTTATTGAAGGGACTTTTAGATAATACATTCCTGGAAGACAGGAAGATGAAGTTTTTATTGATTGTGAATCATTTAAGTCAAATCCATTAATTGCTTGCCCCAACTGATTGTAAACAAAAATCTGCTTATCTAGAACTAGAGTTGAAATAAAAATCAAATCTCCAGCTTTTAAACTTGTTGGATAAACATAACTATTACTTGTGTTTTCAAATAATTCTGATTGATCTTCTTCTAAGCGGACAACGCCACTATTATAGGTCCCCAACCATTTTACAGTTGTTGATTCAGTTGCAATTGATAAAATATAATTTTCGGGTAAATCAGTATTTTCTGTCGAATATTGCAGCCAATTATCTCCATTTTTAATAATAACACCATAAGAATCTGTACCCATAAATATTCTTTCAATTGCATCTATAGCGATTGCATTTATACCATTTGTTGGCAAAGGTGAATTACTCATATTAAAGCGCAACCATGGACCTCCAAATCCTTGATCATACACCAAGCCCTGAGCCGGAGTAGCATACCAAGGGTGATTTGTAGCATCTACAACTATTCCAAGAGCGGAATTGTCAGGAAGACCAGATTGAACAATACTAAGAATAGTGAGTTGATTGTCAGACGAAAAATAATTTAAACCGCCATTAATCGTTCCGATAAATTTTTCATTTTGCTGACCAATTGCAATTGAAGTAATATTATTTGTGAGTAAATTATGACTTAGGACATCCCAAGTATACCAATTTACACGATCAAACATCGCAATTCCTTCTGAGGTAGCACACCATATATTATTTTGAGTGTCTATTGCAATGCCTCTAACTAAATAATCTGGTAAGCCCGAGTTAGTTGGATTGTAATTCTCCCAATTTAATCCATCAAAAGAATACAAGCCGCCTTGTACTGTTCCAATCCAAACTATTGTATCATTTTCGACACAGACAGCACGAATATCATCATCCAAAAGCGGAGAATTTAGTGTCGTATAAACAGACCAATTTACCCCATCAAACCGGGCAAGGCCATCATCAGTCCCAAACCATTTAAATTGATTTTGAATAGCAATACAACGAACAGTATTAAAGGGTAAAGGGGAATTTGAACTAGAATAAGTCGTTATTACAGGCTGCCCATAAACAAAAAAGCTCCCAGAACATAAAAGTACTGAGAGCCATTTATAAAAACAATTCATTAATCTTTTATAAAACGTTTAGTGTACGTTTTTCCTTCAAAAGTAAGATTCATTAGGTAAATTCCTTTTGAGAAATTTTTAATATCAATCGCTTTTTTAACAAATCCATTTAGATTCTTTAAAGACTGAGATTGAATAGTTTTTCCAACAATATCAATAATATCGATTGTGACATCTGCATCTTTTCTAGTATTGAAATTTACTTCGAATTGACCATTGTTAGGATTAGGAAAAAGAGAAATAGAATTTTTAAATGCTACATCTTCACCAAGAGCTGCACATGATTCAACAACTGCAGACACCTCAACACGTGGACTAGTACAAGTGCCATTTTCAGTTAAAATCTCCCAGTCATATAAATAATAGTAATAAGAAGCACCTGCGGTAGTTCCTGTTATGGATAACAAACCTGGTATTTCATAAGGATAAATAGCTGAATTATCATTTCGATAAAGCCCTTGATTAGTTGAAAATCCAGTAAATGATGAAATACCTAATCTTAAGTTACTATCAGCAGGAACAGAGAAATTTAAATTTACCCTACTTTCTCCTGAAGGAACAGCAATTACAAGTGAACTCAAAATAGAATCAGCACTATTTTTCAATTGAACAGTTATGCTTCCTGCATTTGTTGAATAAACTAATGCAGATTGAAGTGTGAAATTTTGCAAAGCATTAAAAATATTCGATTGCACAGAAGTTCTATATCCTCCACCACCAATACCATTTGTATGTGGCTCAGCATATGTAGAGTCTAAGAAAGTGTCTGTATTTTCAGCAAAGTATTGTGTTGTAGTATTTAAAATAGGAGTTGTAAAACTTGAACCCATTCCAAGCATATTATTTTGAGCATCATACCAAGAAATAGTTCCTGTTCCGTTAGCAGTCAATGTCATTGCTCCTTCAACGCAAACAGTATCTCCAATTAAAGATGGTGCATTTGGAACTACACTGTTTACAGCAAATGGAAGTGATGTTGATGTCCCGCAATAATTTGTTACTTGACAAGAATAGCTTCCAGCTTGAGATACTGTAATATTTTGAGTTGTTTCTCCAGTTGACCATAAAAAAGAACTTCCTGCAGTGACACTTAAATATACACTTCCACCAGAGCATAAATTATTAGATCCAATTGAAGAAATTTTAGGTGCTTGACCTGAGTTTGCAGGATGTTGAAGAGATAATGTGACTGGTACTGCTGTAAAATTATTATCTTCTCTTTCTTCTTGAAAATAGTTGTTTTTATCAACTTCCATAACAATATAGTAATCTCCATTACACGTATTTTCAGGTAGATTAACCCACATTCCATCTAAATTTTTGCTATAAACATCAGTCCAACCAGATGATATCCCTTGCTCAGTAACAGAGCAATTATAATTTCCACCACCTAAGTTCCAATTTGGAAAATCCACGTTCTGTAGAGTATTTCCTTGATTATAAACCGTATTTTCATCTCGGCAATGACCGTAATAAGTACTTCCAGTTGATGTGCCACATTGACCATAATCCATTAAACAAAAACCTATTTTAGCTCCATCACCAACAATTGGCCAAGATAAGGGATTTGGATCTGAAGTAGGAATTCTTAGCGTCATTACAGCCCAGTCATTTACGTGATTGTGACCATGAGATGGATGATAAGCCATACTCCCAGTCCAACGATCAACATAGCTCATTTGTGAACCTTCTTTTTTGTAAATTCGTTGATTTAATAATTGCTTTGGATTGATTATTCCATTGGGACAAGTGAAATCTCCTGTTGCTGCTACGTTAAAAATAGTATCAGAACCACACAAGAAAGCTCTTTTTCCGTTTGCGTCAACTCCTCTTACAGTAAAAGATCCATGGCCAATATTTGGTGTTGAACCTGTAACACGAAGTCTTCCATTATCTGGACCTTGGCCATTCTGAGAAGTACCTGCATTTACTTGTGGATATTCAGTCCAACCATTATTTGATATACCTTTCCAAGAGGCAGTAATATCTGGTAAAAGCAAGCAGTTTTGAGTTCCATCCTCACACACACAAGAAGTTGCATTTGTTGTTGTACACTGAGAATAGAAAAAAGAGATGTTAAAAAAAAGGATAATTGAGAGAGTAGAAAATTTCATAGTTTATATTTTAGTAAAATTTATTTCAGTTATAAAGTTAAATATTTTATTTATCTTACAACAAAAAAAAAAGAACTTATGTTTTTCTCAGGTCATATTCTTTAAAAAGTTGTTCTGCGGCAATAAATGCTGAAAGCTTTCCATTTGCAACTTTTTGCTCAGCAATTAAGAATTTATTTTTCCATTTATCATTCCCAAAAAAATCTTGCTTTAAAAGATTTGAAAGACATTCTTTTAGAAGAGTGATTTCCTGTAATCTTCGATTTTCATCAAGCCAAGCACTTAGCACTATTTTATTAAAATAATTTTCAGTTGCTTCCAAAACTTCATGTAATCCGACTCCTGACACACTACTTGAAATTAGTGCTTGAGTAGTCCAAGTACTTGGTTTACTTGGAAATAAATGAAGTGCATTTGCATATTGACTTCTAGCATTCTTGGCATTTTGCAAATTATCTCCATCAGCCTTAGTAATAACTAATAAATCTGCCATTTCCATTATCCCTCTTTTAATTCCTTGAAGTTCGTCTCCAGCTCCAGACAACATTAAAAGTAAAAAGAAATCAACCATTGAATGAACTACAGTTTCAGATTGACCAACTCCAACTGTTTCAATAAAAATAATATCAAAGCCAGCAGCTTCGCAAAGTAAAATTGCCTCTCGTGTATTGAGAGCTACACCTCCCAAATTATTTCTCGTTGCACTTGGACGAATAAATGCATTCTTTTGTTGTGAAAGCCAAGGCATTCGTGTTTTATCTCCTAATATACTTCCGCCAGAAACATTCGAAGAGGGATCAATTGCCAAAACAGCCAATTTCAAGCCTTTTTCTAAAATTATTTTTCCAAAAGCTTCAATAAAAGTACTTTTTCCAACCCCTGGAACACCTGTTATTCCAATTCTCCAGGCTTTCTTATTTAGATCCGAACAACTTTTAATTAATTTATTAGCTTCTTTCCTATCCTCTGAAACCTGACTTTCTACTAAAGTAATAGCAGAACTTAAAGCTCCACGATTTCCGCTAATTAGTGCAGGAAAGAGCAAAGCAGCTGACAAACTTTGTTTGTGTGTTTTTCGTTTGTAAAACCAATCATCCAATTGTTTTTGACTAGGCATCAAAGAATTTTTACTTATTCAAAACTAAGTTACGATAAATTTCCTCGTAAAGAGGTAGTATTTTCTCCAAACTAAATTCCTTGGAACGTTCTTTTGCATTGATTTTAAAGGTGGGTAAATTATCTGGATGAAGTAAATGAATCATATTTTTAGCCATATCTTCAACATCACCAACATTTGATAAATATCCAGAATAACCATGAATATTTACTTCTGGAATTCCTCCGGTATTTGAGGATATAACAGGAACTCCAACTGCCATTGCTTCCAATGCAGCAAGTCCAAAACTCTCTGTTTCCGATGGTAAAAGGAAAACATCTGCAATTTCAAGTACATGAGTTGTATCTCTAACTTTCCCCAAGAAAATAACCTTATCGCACAAATTGAATTCGCGGCATAAGCGCTCACACAAATAGCGTTCTGGACCGTCACCAACTAGAATCAACTTTGAAGGAATAGTTTTATTAAGCAAAGCGAAAACACGTACAACATCATCAACACGCTTTACTTTTCTAAAATTAGAAATATGACAAACAATGCGCTCTCCATCTGAAGCATATTTTAGACGCATGTGTTCTGAAAAGACTGATTTTTCGGATTCTGGGACAACAAAATTTGAAATAACATGAATGTCTCTCGTTATCTTAAAATGCTCAAAAGTTGCTGCTTTTAAACTTTCAGAAACAGCAGTGACAGCATCTGATTCATTTATACAAAATGTAATTACCGGCTCAAATGAAGGATCTCGACCCACTAAGGTAATATCTGTTCCATGAAGTGTAGTAACAAACGGAATGTTAATCCCATGAGATTTTAATATCTGCTTTGCCATAAAAGCAGCAGATGCATGAGGAATTGCATAATGAACATGTAAAATATCCAGTTTTTCAAAACGGACAACATCTACCATTTTACTCGCTAACTCCGTTTCATAAGGTTGGAATTCAAAAAGTGGGTAATCAGAAACTACAACCTCGTGGTAAAAAATATTCTCTCGGAAACTTCCAAGTCTCACAGGTTGTGAATAAGTGATGAAATGAATCTCATGACCTTTTAGGGCCAATGCTTTTCCTAATTCTGTTCCAACTACACCGCTCCCACCGAATGTTGGGTAAAGCACCATTCCGATTTTCATATAACTATTTTAATTTGAAAAGGAATGTTAATCTATAAATAAGAGGATAAATTTTTGTAACCCCGCCGGTTTGGTTTTTTTGTTTTAAAAAGTATGAACTTCGGAAAGGACTATTATCAGCATTGATAACATCGTAAAGAATTCCTGCATTAATTCCAACGACCTTATTTACTCGAACTAAAAAACCGCCCCCAATAAATAAAGTTGGCGCCCATTTTTTTGAATTCAATTGTTGATTTGTTGCGTAATTATATGGACTTCTTAGGTATTCAAATTCGACTGCTCCAAAAACAGTGCTTTTTCCATTTGATTTATATCGAATATGTGCAAAAGCACCACCTCCATATACAGTTTGAGAAAAAGAATTACCCAGCAAATTTGACCAATTTCGTTGAATTCTAAAAGACGGACCAATTGCAATGTTTTCATTCAAAATAAAACCAAATTTTGGTCCAAGTCCAAAAGATCCACCCTGATTAGATGCTCCAAAATATCCCTCAATACCAAGCTCTTGTGATGTTACATCTATTTGAGCTGTTATATCTTGAATTGTAAAAATTAAAAAAACAAATAAAAACTTTTTCATATCCTATTTTTTAGAAGATTTTTACAAAGATAAGTTCTTTTAGGTCAATACAAATAAGTTCTTTCTATCTTTGTTAAAATTTTTATATGCAACTAATTGATGGAAAATTTTGCGCAGCTGAAATTCGCTCAGAGTTAAGAGAAATCGTTCGCTTACGCAAGTTAGAAAATAAAAAAGTTCCTCATTTAACGGCAATAATTGTTGGGCAGAATGGTGGATCTATTTCCTATGTAAATGCAAAAGTTGCCGCATGCGAAGAAATTGGCTTTGAAAGCACCCTTATTTCCTTTGATGAATCAATAAGTGAGGAAGATTTATTAAATAAAATTAAAGAACTGAACAGTAATAAAGATATTGATGGCTTTATCGTTCAACTTCCTTTACCAAGTCATATTAACGAGTTAAAAATAACACAAGCAATTGATCCTAAAAAAGATGTTGATGGATTTCATCCTCAAAATTTAGGAAATATGATGCTCAATATTCCGAGCTTCTTGCCCGCAACTCCCGCTGGAATTATCGAACTATTTTCTCGAAATAATATCCAAACTGAAGGGAAAAATTGTGTGGTTATCGGAAGAAGTAACATCGTTGGAATGCCACTTTCTGTTATGTTAGCTCGGAATTCAAATCCTGGGAATTGTACTGTAACTTTGGCGCATTCCAAAACAAAAAATCTAACGGAAATTTGTCGGAATGCGGATATTTTAATAGCAGCTATGGGAAAACCTGAATTTGTTACAAAAGAGATGGTAAAAGAAGGTGCTGTAGTTATTGATGTTGGCACTACTCGTGTTGAAGATCCTTCAAGAGAAAGAGGTTGGCGCCTATGCGGAGATGTTAAATTTGATGAAGTGGCTGAAAAATGTAGTTTTATTACTCCTGTTCCTGGCGGTATTGGTCCAATGACGATTGCATCCTTAATGATGAATACCTTAAAAGCTCTTGAACTTCAAGGAAAATGAATACGAATTTTAAAATCGAAGGAGAATACATTGAACTCATGGCTTTACTAAAAGCTTTGGGGATAGCTGAAACAGGTGGTCATGCTAAGCATATTGTAGATTCTGGAATCGTTTATCGGAATGGTTCAATTGAGACGCGAAGACGAGCGAAATTAATCAAAGGAGATAAAATTCTAATTGAAGATCAAAGTATAATCTTGTCTTAGCGAATAAAAAATTAAATAAAGATTTTTATTTCAGATACCTAAAATCTTGACCGTCTTGAATTGTTTTTAGCGTTTCATAAATTAAGCGTATACAATTCTCAACATCTTCTTTTTGAACCATTTCAACGGTTGTATGCATGTATCTTAAAGGTAAAGAAATTAATGCGCTTGGCACACCTTCATTTGAATAAGCAAAAGCATCGGTATCAGTCCCAGTAGAACGAGATACTGCAGCTCGCTGAAAAGGAATTTTATTTTTTTGTGCAACTGAAATAATTTGCTTTAAAAAATTTGTTTGAACAGCTGGGCCATACGTTAATACAGGACCATCTCCTGACTTCTGATCTCCATTTTCTATTTTGTCAACCATTGGCGTGCTCGTGTCATGACAAACATCTGTAACCAAGGCAAGATGAGGTTTAATTCTGTGTGCAATCATTTCTGCACCTCTAAGTCCAATTTCTTCTTGCACTGCATTTACAACATACAAGGTAAAAGGAAGTCTGATTTTTTCTTCTTTTAACATACGTGCAACTTCAGCAATCATAAAGCCACCTACTCTATTGTCCAATGCTCTACCAACGTATTTATTTTTATTAAGAAGCATAAACTCATCTTCAAATGTCGCTACACAACCAACATGAACTCCTAAATCCTCCACTTCTTTTTTGCTAGCACAACCGCAGTCGAGAGAGATATTTTTCATGCTTGGGGTTTCTTCTTTTTGATGTCTCGTATGAATTGCTGGCCAACCAAAAACAGCCTTAACAATTCCTTTATCCGTATAGATATTTACGCGTTTTGACGGTGCAATCATATGGTCAGAGCCCCCATTTCGCTTGAGGTAAATAAAACCATCTTTTGTAATGTAGTGAACAAACCAAGAAATCTCATCAGCATGCGCTTCTATAACAACTCGGTAATCTTTTCCAGGATTAATTATCCCTGCTACTGAACCATAATTATCTGTAAAATAATCGTCTACATAAGGTTTAATATATTCTAACCATAATTTTTGACCTTCTGATTCAAATCCTGTAGGACTTGAATTATTAAGGTATTTCTCCAAGAATTTTTCTGACTTTGCTGTGATAATCTTTTTCATATTTTTTTATTTCATTAATGTAACATTTCCTTTTGTAATTGATTTTAACCCATTGTAACAAGTAACATCCAGATAGAAATCGTAAACATCTGGATCTAATTTTTTACCTCTAAAAGTTCCATCCCATCCAAATTGTGGATTTTCTGATTCAAATACCAATTCTCCCCAACGATCAAAAATTCGAAAAATCATTTTTTCAATAAAAATTCCACGAACTAATAAAACATCATTGTTATCGTCACCATTTGGAGAAAAAGCATTTGGAATAAAGACATAGGGTTCTTCGCAGATAATTTCATACACCTTAATTTGTACAGTATCTGAACGTGTGCAAATACCATCCGAAACAGTTAATGTGAAAATAGTGTTTTCTTGAATAAGTGCATTTGTTTCCTGCGAGTTGGGAGATGATAAACCCGTAGTTGGCGACCAAGAATAATTTGGAAGACTATTCGGCAAACCACTTAAAACAACTGTAGCTCCAGGAACGACAATATATTCCGATGCACTTGCAAGTACTGATGCAGGATTAATAACAGAAACTAAAATAAAAATAGAGTCTTCTACAAAACAGCCATTGGAAGATGCTGCTGATAGATAATAATACTGTGAAAAAAGAGGTTGAACAACAATCGAACTTGAGGTATTTGAACCAATAATCCCAGCAATTGGTGTCCAAACATAATTAAAAGAAGTTGTAGGATTTGTATTTGTTGCTGTCAATGTTGTTTGATCACCCAAGCATAAATTATTTCCACCCTTTAATATTAAATCGGAACTAGTGAAAGAAAGTAGGACACTGTCAACAAGTGCGCATTCAGAATTTGAAACTTGCACATAATAATAACCAGCTTGCGGATCATTTAATACAAAAAGAGAATCAGAAAAATCAAAATTTAAGGTATCTGTAAAAAGAGAATTTGTGGACCAAATAAAATTACTTGCTGTTCCATTTGTGTAAGAAATTAAGTTAATTGGAACTGGAGAACATAGGTCAATTGAATCGATTAAATTTAATTGAATATTTTCATAAATAGTAATTGTAATCTGAGCAGTATCTGTAATGTCGCAATCATTATCTGTAACGTATAAAAATACAGTATAAACTCCAGGAATTGAATAGGTGTAACTTGGCGAAAATGTTGTGGAGTCAAAGTTGTTATTTCCAAAATCCCATAAATACGTGTCGTTTTCTGTTGAATTATTTTGAAAAGTTATCGGGATATCCTCGCAAGATGATGTAGAACTAGCCGTAAAATTCGCTATAGGAATTACATCTGTACTAAATTTAAAGACAATGTTATTACAATTAGAACTGTTATTTGCTGCCGACCACGCTCCTGAAGAAGTTGGAAAATCACTAAATCCTCCACAACCACCGCAAACAGATTGATAAACGACGCCATTTTTATCGAAACGAGAGGTGCCGCCGTCTACATGTTCTTGTGCTTGACTGCCGCCCAAGTAAGATCCATATAAGAGCCCTTGAAAATCTCTTTTTATAACAATAAGATAAAAATCAAAACCATTTGGTGGAGTTCCTTGAAAAGCATCTGTTGTTACTGGCATACCATTTAATGGAGTGCCCTGAAGAATATTTGCTCCCCATCCAGAAACATAGATATTACCGCAAATATCAACAAGAAAAGCAGAGGGTGAAATATGTATTGATGTCGAACCATTACCAAATACCGTAGACGCAATATTGCTTGTTAAATTTGAATTTAACTCAATTATAAAGTTACTACTATTCGGATTTGAAAAAGTAGCATTAACAACAGGAAAAGTTCCGCCAACTGATTGACCTAAAACATAAATATTATTGTTTTTATCAATTTCAACAAAAAAAGCTTGGTCGTAATTATTTTTTCCTAAATAAGTTGCTTGTTGAATTCCTAAACTAGTGGAATTTAATTTAACGACAAATCCATCCGTTATTCCACCATTATAGGTTGGTGAATAAGCTCCAACAGTTCCCGGTAAATCAGTAGATTGGGTTCCCCCTGAAAAAACAATTTGATTTGCCGTATCAATTTTAACAGAATAACACGCATCATCTAATGAACCACCATAATAAGTTGAAAATAACAAGGATTGAAAATTTGAAGCTAATTTAAAAACTATTCCATCCTGCCCTCCGGCATTTGCACTTTGAAAAGCATTAACGATAGGAAAGTCAGTTGAACGAGAAGAGGATACAATTAGAATATTGTTGTTTTCATCTAGCATTATTTCACCTCGAAATTGATCTCCATAATTAGAAGATAAAGCAGAATATGCAGCAACTGAATTGTATGGCAAAGAAAGAGGATTGTAATTTACACCGTCATTTCCACTGCCCCCAACAAATGTTGAATTTAATAGATTATGTCCGTTAGCACTAATTTTTGAAACATAAATATCTGTTCCTTGGTTAGAAAAAGTGATGCCGTTATATGTAAACTGGGCAGCAGTTCCTCCTTGATGAATCTGTTGAAAAGAATTACTTGTTATAGGGAAATCTGAACTAGATGTTGCGCCCATCAAATAAACATTGTTACTCTGATCACAAATTAAACTATGAACTGTTTCAGTTCCTTGCGTATTATCTCCACCTCCAATAAATGTTCCCCAAAGCATTGCGCTTCCATCGGAAGAATATTTTGAAACGAATACATCTGAAATACCGTATCCGACTGCACCTGCCACAAAATTTGATTGAATATCATAAGCCAAAACATCAGGAGCGGGATAATCATTTCCATAAATTGTTCCTGCGGTGTATGCAGTTCCATCATTTCCGTAGGTGGCAGTCATTCCAAAATTATCAGAATTTGCACCATTATACGTTGCAAAAACTAATATAGGATCAATAATTAATGGAGAGTTAGGATCATAATTTCCAAGGTCAAACCGGACTTCATTGTCTTTTAAAATAAAGCGACATTTTACTTCTTTCCGTTGTCCATTTATTAACTGATAGGCGACAGGTTTATCCTCAATTACTTTCCCTAAATCAGTTTCTAAAATCAAATTTCCCTTGTTGTCGATCTGAATCTTTTTCTGACCGCTATAATCAAGAATAATTTGAGATGGATCGCTATTTTTTTGAACTATAAATTCATATTTAACCTCATTATTTATCCCTGAAATTTTAAAATCAATTCCCTGATAGAAATTCTTTAAAATTGCTTCAGAATAAGAATAAACCTCAGATGTCCATTTTTTTTGGTCATTTCCTTTAAAAAAATTAAAATAACTGCTTGAAGGATCTTTTTTTTCAATGTTAATTACTTCATTAGAACCTCTAAAATTCAGATGAACGAGCGTTTGACTTACATCTTGCCCCTTGTAATTAGGTTCAGCCATTGCATGCAACTTGTGCATTGTCGAATAATCTTGAAGATGGAAAATAAGTTTGTGCTGCTGCACCCAAAGTTTTCCTCCCGGCATGTTTGAGCGAAATAAAACTCCCTTTGGCCATTGACCTTTATTTTCAAGTAATAATTGCCCTTTATTTTTTGAAAGTATTTCAGTAGCTAACTGCGCCTGCGATTTAAGGCAAAACACAAAGAAAAACAGACAAATTCCAAGGACTTTCATTCAATAGAAAATTTGTAGCTAAATTAGTTAATTTATCAATAATAAAAAGAATCGTAAACTACTTCGAGATTATAACTTGAGAATTAGAGTATTTACTTAAATTCGCAACTAGGTATTTAAAAAATGAATCAGAATAGAATCTGTAACTTGTTTAAAATAGAATTTCCTCTTATTCAAGCGGGAATGATTTGGTGTTCAGGATGGGAATTAGCCTCTGCTGTTTCGAATGCCGGTGGACTAGGGATTATTGGTTCTGGCTCGATGTATCCTGAGATTCTTGAGCAGCAAATTATAAAATGTCAAGCGGCAACAAGTAAGCCATTTGCAGTGAATCTTCCTCTGCTTTATCCCGATAGCGAAAAACATATTGAAACAATTATTAAATACAAGGTGCCTATTGTTTTTACATCAGCTGGAAATCCTAGTACATGGACAAAACACCTAAAAGAAAATGGAATTACAGTTGTACATGTCGTTTCAAGTCTAAAATTTGCGCTTAAAGCACAAGATGCTGGTGTTGATGCTATTGTTGCTGAAGGATTTGAGGCAGGCGGTCACAATGGTCGTGATGAAACAACAACTTTTTGTTTGATACCATTAATTGCTGACGCTATTTCATTACCACTAATTGCAGCAGGAGGCATTGGATCTGGAAAAGGAATGCTTGCAGCAATGAATTTAGGTGCTGATGCTGTTCAAATTGGAAGCCGCTTTATTGCAAGTCCTGAATCCAGTGCACACCAAAATTTCAAGGAAAAGGTAATAGCTTGTCAGGAAGGAGATACAATTTTAACATTAAAGGAATTAACTCCAGTTAGAATGATAAAAAATAACTTTTATAAACAATTAGAACTTGCTTATTCAAATAATGCGGATACCGAAGAATTAAAAGCAATTTTAGGTAGAGGAAGAGCAAAAAAAGGAATGTTTGAAGGTGATTTAGATGCTGGGGAATTAGAAGTCGGACAAGTGTCTGGAACTATTCATAAAATCATGCCTGCTAAAGAAATTGTGGCAGAAATTATTCGAGAATTTAAAGAAGCACAAAACAATCAATCAAAGACTAAATTTATTTTTTAATGGTAAAATTTGAGCGTTTTCAATTATCAAATGGACTAAAAGTGATTTTCCATAAAGATACATCAACACCAATGGCTGTTGTGAATGTGCTTTATGATATTGGAGCAAGAGATGAATCTGAAGAAAAAACTGGATTTGCACATTTATTTGAACACTTGATGTTTGGCGGATCAGTTAATATTCCTGATTTTGATACAGAATTACAAAAAGCTGGTGGCGAAAACAATGCCTTTACAAGTAACGATATTACAAACTATTATGATGTTTTACCAGCAAATAATCTAGATACAGCATTGTGGTTAGAGAGCGATCGTATGTTATCGCTTGCTTTCACCGAAAAAAGTTTAGAAGTTCAACGAAGTGTTGTTATTGAAGAATTTAAACAACGCTACCTCAATCAACCTTATGGAGATGTTTGGTTAGAACTTCGTCCACTGGCTTACAAAAAACATCCTTATAAATGGGCAACTATCGGCAAAGAAATTAGCCACATCGAAAATGCCACTATGGAAGATGTTCGTGCGTTTTTTAAAAAGTATTATTGCCCATCAAACGCGATTCTTTGCATTGCGGGAAATTTTGAATTAGATTTTATTAAAGAAAGAGTAAATTACTGGTTTTCAGATATTGCTTCAGGAAAAAAACCAGCAAGAATCATTGCCTCTGAACCCAAACAAATAGAATTTAGAGAATTAGAACTTGAACGCAATGTTCCAGCATCTGCTTTTTATTATGCCTTTAAAATGGCTGAAAGAAAACATCCTGATTACTATATTGCAGATATTTTAAGTGATTCATTAAGCAGAGAAAAATCATCCTTGCTTTACCTAAAATTAAAGAAAGAAAAACCGTTTGTATCCGAAATTGTAGCTTACATAACAGGATCTATTGACGAGGGCTTATTTATTATATCAGGAAAATTAAATGATGGAATAAGCTTTGAAGATTTTGATAATGCACTTTGGGAGGTATTAAACGAAGTTTGTTTGAATCCAATAGAAGAAAAGGAACTCAACAGCTTAAAAATCAAGATGCAAACTGCACGTGCTTTTCAAGAGCAGGGAATTTTAAACCGCTCTATGAATTTATGTTATTTTGAACTTTTAGGAGATGCCAATGGAATCAATGAAGAGCATTTAATTTATGAGCAAATTAGTTGCGATCATATTCAATCCTATGCAAATGAATTATTTCAAAAAACAAATTGTTCGCTACTAAAAATTAAAGCCCAACAAGCATGATAAAGCGAAAAAATGCGCCAAGTTTACAGGCGATAGAAAAAATCAACTTTATTTCTCCCGTAAAAATTCAGTTAGGCGAGCACACACCTTATTTTTGGATGAAAGAAGTTCCAAATGAAACAGCACGCTTGGATTTTATCTTTCATGCAGGAACAACAAGAGGATCAAATTTAATTAGTTCATTAGTTGCTGGCTTACTTTTTTCGGGTACTGCTAAAAAAACTTCTACAGATATTCACAATGAATTAGATGATTTAGGAGCATTCTTTGATGTTGGCTTGGGACATGAAAGTGTTTTAGTCTCATTTTATGCGCTTAAAAAAAATATTTTAGAAGTTTTTAAAATTTTTGAAGATGCACTCGAGCATGTTAACTTTCCGCAAAATGAAATCGATGAATTAATCACCGACAGAAAACAGAAACTCAAAATTAATTGTGAAAAAGTGGGGTTTCTCTCCCAGAGAGCATTTCAAAAAAACCTTTTTCATGGCACAAATTATGCCCGCCAAACCGAATTGGAAGACTATGATACTGTTCGCAGAGAAGAAATCATTGAATACTTTTCTAAAAACTATAAAAATGGTCTGCGTAAAGTCGTTCTTGTTGGAGCTTTAGATGAAGTTCAAGTTACAGAAATTGCTGAAAAATCAAAGAAATGGTGTCTTCCTGAAAAGCCACTTTTTGAAAATAATTTCAATAATAATAAGGGTGTATTTCAGTTAAAAAAGAAAGATGCTGTTCAAAGTGCAGTGCGAATTGGAAAGACTCTTTTCAATAAAAACCATTCTGATTTTCTTGGATTCTCTATCTTAAATACCATTTTAGGAGATTATTTTGGAAGTCGTTTAATGAAAAATATTCGAGAGGATAAAGGCTACACCTACGGAATTAGTAGCACAGATGCTGAATTAGCAAAAAGCGGCTATTTTATGATTGGAACCGAAGTTGGTTCCGCTCAAAAAGATTTGGCAATACAAGAGATAAAAAATGAAATTGAACGACTTCAAAAAGATTTAGTTCCCCATGAAGAATTAGAATTGGTGAGGAATTATTTATTGGGGCAACTTTTAAAAAGTGCAGATGGCCCCTATGCTATGACAGATTTATTTCTATCTGTTAATGCATATGACTTAGATTTTTCATTTTATGAAAACTACATTCAAAAAGTGAAGAATATCGATGCAGAAGAATTGAGAGCATTAGCCGTTAAATACCTTGCTTGGGATTCAATGACTATCGTTATCGCAGGATAGCAACTTTACTCCGTATTTTTCGTTATACTAAAGTCTGCTAAAATTCGTTCTTAAACAATGCGTTTCCTCTTTCTACTATTTGTTTTAGTTGCTTTTAAAAGCAATGCTTCGCATGTTATGGGAGGAGAAATTACCTATAAATGCATTGGTGGAAATACCTACATTTTTGAACTAACTTTTTACCGCGATTGCAATGGTTCTGATGTTACTATTAGCCCTGAAGTTTTAAGAGTTTGGAACCACCCTACTTTAACTTCAATTTCAATTCCTTTTATTTCAAGAGAAGATATTTCGCCAACTTGCTCCCCCGTTTCTGGAGGTCCAAGTCCGTTGCTTTGTGGAACTAATGCAAATGGAGGAAATGGAATTGGAGCAATCGAGAAAATTATTTACAGAAGTGATCCTATTACTATTGCAGGAATTCCACCAAGTCAAGGTTGGGCTTTTACCTACGAAAATTTCTCCCGAAGTAATACTATAACAAATATTACAAATCCCTCTACTTATGGAATAACTTTGGTTGCAAAAATATATGCCAATCCAAATTCTACTGCAAACGGATGCAGCGACTCCTCTCCACTTTTCCTTCAAAAACCATCTTTTGTTCATTGTGCAAGTAATGAATACCAATACAATCCAAATGCTGTAGACCCCGATTTAGATTCGCTTTCTTTTGAATTCGGAATCCCTTTTAATAATTTTCCTACAGGAGTTTATAATCCGCCATTAAATCCAATACCCGTTCCTTTTGAACCGAACTTTTCATTTCTCAGTCCAACTCCAAATACAATTATAAATCCTGCAAATTTTGCAGCTGAAATTAACAATCAAACTGGAGAATTAAAATTTACAAGTGTCACTATTGGAAATTATGTAGTTAAAATACTGGTCAAATCATATCGTCAAGGAATTCTAATTTCTGAGGTTGAACGAGAAATGCAATTGGTTGTTTTTGCTTGTAACAATTTAAATTCTGCTCCAACTATAAGCGCACCATTTCCTGGCAATTCTTTTGAAACAACTATCAACGCGGGTGATCCAATTTCATTTAATATCCAAGCAATTGACAATGATTTACTTCAAAATGGTAGCCAACAAACACTTTCTCTAACAGCTTCTGGTCCTATGTTTGGAACTAATTTTACACAAAATACTGGCTGCAATATTATTCCCTGCGCAACTTTAGATAATGGAATTCCGATTTCGGGACAACAAAACGTTTCCGCTCAATTTAATTGGCAAACATCTTGCGACCATTTAGTTAATGCTTATGGAACTGTTTCTGATGAAGTAAGTTATAATTTTGTCTTTAGAGTACAAGACGATTATTGCCAAGTTCCAAAAGTTACCTACAAAACTGTAACAATTAAGCTCTTAAATCAGGGTGTAATTCAAGCACCAAAAATTTCTTGCATTCAAACCAACAATAATAATAGTTTAACTATTTTTTGGCCATCGGTATTAGATCCTTCAAGTTCATTTATATCCTACAAAGTATATTCTGTTCAAAATGGCTTACTTGCAACTATTAATAACATTAATACAACACAATTTACTACAACATCCGTTAATTCAGCACAAGATTATTACATTGCTGTACAATCGGGTTGTGTAGGAAATACTCTAAAATACAGCGATACAATTTCTAATATTCATCTTGACATAGTAAATCCAATTAATGGAACTGCTGTTTTGCAATGGAATATGCCCTACTCTACACAGTTACCAAATTTTAATGCTTATTACTATTTATATAGGGAATTCCCAACAGGATTTTTCTCATTTATGGATAGTGTGCCATACAACACACTAACATATGTTGATACTATTACTGTCTGCGAAGAATATATTAGATACAGGGTAAATCTAGCCACAACAAGCTGTAATTTTACATCCAATCGGCCAGGCGAAGTATTTTCTGATATGATTACACCTTCTATTCCCACAATCTATTCTGTTAGCTTTGACACATTAACCAGCAATATAACAATTAACTGGAATCAAAATCCTCTTTTAGATACTTATGGATATGTTGTTTATATAGTTGGAGCCAATGGTTTTCCTATTGAATTAGACACTCTTTTCGGAATAGGTTCTACAAGTTATTCCTATTCTGCTCCAAGTGGACAGGGACCATTTTCTTATTCAGTCGCGGCTTTTGATTCTTGTTTTACAAGTTCTATTCCAATTACCTATCAAACATCAGCAAAAAGTCCAATACATTCTAGTTTTATTCTTTCAAATAGTGTCAGCATGTGTGATGAACTTGCGCAATTAAGTTGGACATCCTATTTTGGGACTTCTGTCAATTATTATAGAATCTGGGTGAAAACTAATCAATATTGGGTCCTATTAGACAATATAAGTTCTAATACATTTTCAACTTCTGTTGAAGGTGGAGAAAATTATTGCTTTATTGTCGAAGCAATGTTTCAAAATGGCTATTCAGCATTTTCAAATCCTTCTTGTTTTGTCGTTCCTCAACCACTACAACCAGCTTTCCATTATTTTAAACTCGCAACAATTAATAACAAAACTATTGAGCTTTATGATTATTGTGATGCCTCAGTTGGCGTTAAAGAAATAGTATTTGAACGCAAAAATCCTACTAGCTTATTATTTGAAGAAATTGGAAGAGCAAATTCAATCACTGATGTAACATTATTTGTAGACAATCAAGCTACGACAAGTATTAATGCTTGGGAATACAGAACAAAATACATAGATAGTTGTGGGAATGACGGAAATTACGTAAATTCTAATCAAACAATTTTTGTTCAAGGCACAACAGATGAATACGACATGATAAATCAAATTAATTGGTCGCCTTATTCAGGATTTGATGGCCCAATTACTGAATACCAAGTATTTAGAGGAGTAAATGGCGTATTTCAGCAAATTGCAACAGTTCCAAACTCACAATTCTCACTTATCGATGATGTAGGATTAGTTGAAAGTAATGGTGAAATCTGTTACCATATTGAAGGAATTGAAGGATTAAATTCTTATAATTTAGCTGAAGTTAGTAGATCAAATGATTTTTGTTTTATTTATTCTCCATTAATTTTTATTCCAAATGCCTTTACTCCAGATGGTTTAAATTCAATTTTTAAACCTATTCTATCAAATGTATCCACAAATAATTATAGCCTAAAGATTTTTGATCGCTGGGGAAGTGTTATTTTTGAATCAAACGATCCTAATTTAGGTTGGGATGGAACGATTAGTAAATCTGGAGAACAAGCAACGAATGATTTATTTCTGTACTACATCGTTTTGGAAGACCAATACGAAAAGCAGTACATTCGGAAAGGAACGATAACAATGGTTCGTTAAGATGCAGAAAATTTTAATCATACAAACTGCTTTTATCGGAGATGTAATTTTAGCTACACCACTTATAGAAACATTGCGCTTACAATTTCCGAATTCTAAGATTGATTTCTTAGTTAAAAATGGCAATCAAAATCTTTTAATCAATCATCCGAACTTAAACAGAGTATTGGTATTTGATAAATCAAAAAAAATCAAAAGTTTACTAGCTCTTCTTAAGGAAATAAGGAAAGAAAAATATGATTTAGCAATTAATTTACAACGTTTTTTTTCCTCGGGATTATTGACAGCTTTTTCTTGTGCAAAGGAAAAACGTGGCTTTAAAAAAAATCCACTTTCCTTTTTATTTACTAAATCTTTTGATCATACAGTCAATAATGGACTTCATGAAGTAGAGAGAAATTTAGCTCTTATTGAAGATTTATGCAAGAAAACATTTAAATCACCAAAATTATATCCAAGCGCAAGTGATTTTGATAAAATTTCCACTTTTCAGAGTAAAAGTTATTATTGTATTGCACCATCCTCTGTTTGGTTTACAAAGCAAGCACCAAAATCTGTATGGATAAAAACAATCCATTCAATTAAAGATAAAAATGCTATAATTTATCTAATTGGTGGTTCTGAAGATTTTAATCTTTGTGAAGAAATTAGTTTTGAAATTAAAAATATAGAAGTAAAAAATCTCGCAGGAAAACTCAGTCTAATGGAATCTGCGGCTCTGATAAAAGGAGCAATTAGAACCTTCGTAAATGATTCTGGACCCTTGCACCTTGCTTCAGCAATGAATGCACCTGTTACAGTTTATTTCTGCTCAACAAGTCCAAGTTTTGGGTTTGGACCATTATCTGATGATTCTGAAATTATAGAAGTTAAAAATCTATCTTGCAAACCTTGCGGATTGCATGGATATAAATCTTGTCCGAAAGGACATTTTGAATGTGGCGATTTACTTTTAGAGGATTAGTAACTATTTCCCGCCTGATACTATTCCGCCAATCGAGTGGTCGCCATGGGCGATTGTATCGAGAAGGGCTGAATCACTCGGCCAGCGGCATGTTATTTACTCCATCTCAACTACTCGTTCCACGGTTCCATCTTCGTAAATGAAAAGCATAACCGTGTTTTTTCGGCGCTGAATAATTTTTCCGTTAAGGTCTATAATTTTTACTAGCGTTTTAGTGGAATTACCCAACTCATGGATTCCTGTAAAATTCAAGGTGAGGTTAAGTGTTATGGTACTGTCGCACCCATTTGCTGCAGGAATTACTTGTGTGAAGGTACCGCTTTGTGTATAGGTTTGTCCGTTGAGCATGTAGGAATCTAGGGCGGTTTGAATTAAAGTACTCGACGCATTTTCCAACACGGAAATAACTACGGTATCTGATCCTGTACACCCCAAAGAATCAATTCCATTTACCGCATAAGTAGCAGTTTGTGTTGGTGCAAAAGGCGCGCCATTTACAATATTATTATTCCATTGGTACGAATTACCACCAGAAGCATTTAAGGCAACATTATCTCCAGCACAAATGCTTTGGTCAAGACCGGCAGATATTGCTTGTGAACCAAATTGAGAATTGTATAGGGCTTGAATTTCACATTGTGTTAATGCACGGCTCCAGATACCGATGTCATCCAATTTCCCGTTAAAATTATTGGTTAAAGGTGCTCCGCTTCCAAAAAATAACGAATTTGATGGAGGAATAATACTTGATATAGTATCGGAGCCTACAAAAGAACCATCAACAAAATAGTCTAAAGTATTATTTATTCTAACTACAATCGCATGATACCAAGTTGATAGATTGATAAATTGGTAACCGCTCTGATACCAGTCAATATCGCTAACAAGAGCAAGATAATTTTGTCCTGGGAACACTGCTTGTGAAGCTCCGTAACCATAACCAAATCCATCTCTTGGATATGAATTTTGATCAATACCAACATGAACAAATTCACCACCTTGCCATGAATTAATACTAACATAGCAACTAATTGTAAAATCAGTTGCTAAATTTGAAAGTGGATTCATAGATTCAATATTATCATTTATACCATCGAATTCATAAGCCTGTCCAACACTTCCAAAACGATCATTTGTTAATGTAGCCCCATTTACGGTTCCATTATTGTTGTTTCCGCTTTCATCATTGGCATTCCCATTGAATGGCCACCAGCCTACAAGACCGTTGCTTGGGACATAGTTAGGAATTTGTGCATTGGATATTATTGAAAACCCAATAATTGCAATGACAGAAAATAAATGTTTGTTAATTTTCATACGACTTCAATTTTTTATATTAAACATAAGTTCAAAATTCAGGTTTAATTAAAGACGCACCTTAAAAAATTAAGCTAATTCAAGTTAATTACCCTTTTTTAGTGCTATTTCCATTATTTTGGAATGTAGAGTTAGGAGCTTCATTCTTTTATCCATTGGGTTGAATGTTTCAGTATAGACATTTTTTGGTGTCAATCTATAAATTTTAGCCATGTCAATAAGGAAGGTCTTTAATAAGGCCTCACGGCGTTTTTTCATAGTTTCAATGGATAAATGTTCAGGATTCACTAAGTCATTCAAATCTGATAATTCCATGATTCCATGATGCTTGAATACCCATAAATTTAACAATTCTATGGACGAATCACTTATAGGATAAATTGGAGCAAGCCTTTTTCTCTTTCGGAGAACCCAGAAAATTACGAAAATAATACAAAGCAAAAAGATCACAATTAAAGCGAAAACTTTCACGTAAAACGTATTTTTTTCCTTAAATAACAATGTATTTTGATCAATAAAGAACTCGCGTTTGAATGCATTTTCATCGTAAATTAGCATTAAACTAGATTCAACATCTAAATTCGTTTGATGATGAAGCTTAATGTAATAATTGTTAAATTTATATAGACTTAAAATTGAATTAGAAGGCGTAAGATTGAAACGATTGATACAATTATTTATAAAATCTAGCTCCAAGAAAAAAGTCGGAAATATTAATATATTATTAATTACTTTACTTGGGACAAACTTAATAGAATCAAAATAGTTTATTTGTCCTTCAAAAAACCATGTTTCGTTTGTGAGATTATAGCGCCAATAATTTTTGAAATTCGTTTTTTCAAAATTTCCATTTATATTAAATAGTCCATATAAATTATCCTTGTCCTTATAATATGGAGTGGACATAGTAGGTTCCACCTTGTTACTTTGGTTCTTAAGATACCACTCTTTCAATTTGGGATCAAAGTGAGTAATAAAATTTTTAACTGAAAAAAGTCCGTATCCACCAAATATATAAGGATCTCCCTTGTGCAAGAAAAAGGCACCTCCAAACTGATTTTGATGATGAAATGAATTGTCAATGCGTACAATGGAATCATTTCGTAGCTGCAAAACGTAACCGCATCCCCTATCTACAAAATAAATTGGGCTGCCTTTCTCTGATAAAGGAACATACTCAGATAAAAGTTGACTAAAGGTAACTTGCTTATCCAAATGAATGGGTCGTCGCTCCACCTTTTTAGACTCCAAGGAAATGAGCAACATTTGTGAGCTATCGTCGATAACACACAATTTATCTACTTCATAATTATAAAAAACGCAGGGGTTTAAATTATTGAAACGATAGCTTTGTGCCAAACATAAATAGGAGAACACTAAAAAGAAAAATCCTAGAGCTAATTTCATCAGTTAAAGTTAAAATACCTTAAGGTATGTTGATCAAATAATTAAGGAATACCCTATTTTTACCCTATTTCCCCTCTGTTTTTTCAATGAATTTTTATCCGCCATCTCGATACATCCACCTTCGGCGGATACTCGATTGGCGAGGTCGTTTTATGGAATCTAGGATTCTGATTCAGCCAATCGAGTGGTCGCCATTGGCGATTGTATCGAGAGGGCGGAATCACTCGGCCAGCGGCATTATTTTTTAGTTTGCCAATACCTCTTTTACCAAATCTGCAGCTTCTTGTAAGAGAACAACAGAATGAACATTTAGTCCAGAATCTTCAATAATCTTTTTGGCTTCGATAGCATTTGTTCCCTGCAAACGAACAATTATAGGCACTGGAATTTCGCCAATATTCTTATATGCATCTACAATTCCTTGTGCAACACGATCACAGCGAACAATTCCCCCAAATATATTAATAAGAATTGCTTTTACGTTCGGGTCCTTTAAAATTATATGAAATGCCTTTTCAACACGTTCTGCATTTGCCGTTCCTCCAACATCTAAAAAATTTGCAGGATTTCCACCAGAAAGTTTGATAATGTCCATAGTAGCCATCGCTAAACCTGCACCATTAACCATACAACCAACATTTCCATCTAGTTTAACGAAATTTAACCCAACTTCATCTGCTTCTACTTCAGTAGGATCTTCCTCTGATTTATCGCGCATTGCCTCATAATCTGGATGTCGAAAAAGTCCATTACCATCAAGCGAAACTTTTGCATCAACGGCAATAATTTTATTATCTGAAGTTTTAAAAAGCGGGTTTATCTCAAACATCGAAGCATCAATTCCTTCATACGCTTTATACAAAGTAGGAATAAACTTCACCATCTGCTTGAAAGCTTCACCCGATAATCCTAAGTTAAATGCTATTTTTCTAGCTTGAAAAGCTTGAATTCCCACGCGAGGATCAATTAGTTCTCGATAGATTTTTTCTGGAGTGTTTTCTGCTACATGTTCAATATTCATTCCGCCTTCAGTAGAATATACAATCACATTTTTACCTTTTTCACGGTCTAGAAGAACAGACATATAAAATTCTTCCACTTCTGATTCACCTGGATAATAGACATCTTGAGCGATTAATACTTTACTAACCAACTTTCCAACTCCGTTTGTTTGAAGAGTTTGAAGATGTCCGCCTAAAATTCCCCTTACCTTCTCTTCCACTTGGTCTATTCCCTTTGCTAAGACAACACCATGCGAACCTGTTTCCTCAATTGTACCTTTTCCTCTTCCTCCAGCATGAATTTGGGCTTTAATTACGTACCAACTTGTTCCAGTTTTGGCTGTAAGTTCTTTTGCTGCTGCCAAAGCATCTTCAACACGTTCAACAACAATTCCTTCCTGAATGGCTACACCGTAGCTTTTAAGTATTAATTTTCCCTGGTATTCATGCAAATTCATAATTCAAATTTTGGAACGTAAAAGTAAGATTTTCTTTTTAAGAAGTGTAGTAAGAGAAGAAAAAAATCTATTCCATTCTATTTTTCCAAGACGAACTAATTTCTCGTGAAGAATATTCCATTACCTCTTGTTTTTTTAAATCGCTCCAAATAGCATCAATTGAATGTGCCAAAGCTTCGGCCTCTTCTTGCATTGCTTCTCTCATCACCTTTGGATCTTGAAAATAATGTTTAACAAAATTAGTATCAAAATTTCCACTCCTAAATGCAGGATGTTTCAAAACATATTTCCCAAAATCCAATGTTGTTTTCACACCAGATATTTGATAATTATCAATTGCTTCAATCGCTCTGCCCATTGCCTCTTCTCTATTTTTACCCCAAACAACAAGTTTTGCAATCATCGGATCGTAATAAATTGGAATTTCCATTCCTTCAAGAAATGCATCGTCTACACGAATATTTTTTCCTGCAGGAATTCGGTAGCGATTCAATGTTCCAATATCAGGCGCAAAACCATTCAATGAATCTTCAGCATAAACCCGAACTTCGATTGCATGACCATTGATTTTAAGTTCAGGTTGTAATTTTGGAAGTCGTTCCCCTCTAGCAACTAAAATTTGCCATTCTACTAAATCTAATCCAGTTATCATCTCAGTTACAGGATGTTCAACTTGAAGGCGCGTATTCATTTCCAAGAAGAAAAAATTTAATTCAGCATCCAAGAGAAATTCTACAGTTCCAGCACCTTCATAATTACATGCTTTACAAACCGCAACTGCGGCCTCACCCATTTGTTTTCTTAATTCTTCACTTAGAACAACACTTGGAGCTTCTTCAACAACCTTTTGATGTCTTCGTTGAATAGAACATTCTCTTTCAAAAAGATAGACAACATTTCCATGTTGATCTGCAAATACTTGAATTTCAACATGACGAGGTTTATCTACAAATTTCTCTATAAAAACCGCATCATCTCCAAAAGAAGAAAGGGCTTCATTTTGAGCCATCGACATTTGTTCTTCAAATTCTGCAGTGCTATTTACTAGGCGCATTCCTTTTCCACCTCCTCCAGCAGAAGCTTTAATTAAAATTGGGTAACCAATTTTTTCAGCTATTTGTTTTGCCTCAGCGATATCTGAAATAGCAGTATCTACTCCAGGAACAAGAGGGACATTGAATTTCTTTACTGCTTGTTTAGCGCTTAATTTATCCCCCATAAGCTCCATTGATTCAGGAGAAGGACCAATTAGTTTTATTCCTGCTAGTTTAGCATTACGAACAAAGCCTGCGTTTTCAGACAAAAATCCGTAGCCAGGATGAATGCCATCAACACCTAAATCCTTGCAATGCTTTAAAATTAAATCTTGTTGTAAATAACTTTCACTAGAAGGACTTTTACCAACATATACCGCTTCATCTGCTTCCAAAACATGAGGCGCAGTTTTATCAGCATCAGAATAAATAGCTACACTTTTAATACCCATGATTTTGAGTGTACGAATTACGCGTCTTGCTATTTCCCCACGATTTGCAATTAATACCTTTTTCATTGTTAAAATTAATTGAATGAATTATTTTTTTTATGTTCGAGTAAAAAAAAACTACAAAGTTGGAAGCTTTTTTTTCACTTTTTTATTTTTAAAATGTTTTTTCTCTTTCTTTCTAAAAATATCTAGAAAGGCTTGAAATAATTCAAAATCTTTCCAAGAATTAAATTCCTCATGGTATGAAATACCTGCACCTTGCGTATATGGACCTGAATTTTCATTTACAGAATTTGCATTTGATTGATTAAAAACATTTACACGAAAAGTACCTTTTTCATTGATCAAATATTCAATGTTTACATCACCAATAAGTGAACTCTGAGTAGAACTCTTATTTGTGCCACTCTCACCATCCGTTTTATTTTCTACTCCAAAACTTCCAGAGACAATTAAGCGGTCATTGAGTAAACCTGTTTTAACTCCTAGCTCAACAGAATTATCACCAGCAACCTTATCTGCTCCATAATCAACATTTAATTTATAGCTATCTGATAATTTACCAAGAGCTGCATTTATTTGAGATTCAACTAAATCAATTGCTGATGAACCATTAGCCGTAACTGTGCCTTTTAATGGTTGGAATTTTCGGACTAGCAAAAGAGAAAAAAACTGACGATTTAATTCATCTTGTTCATTTGTTACCCTTCTAATCAAAGCTTTTCCTGTTTCTGGTGCTTTGGGAGCTGCAATATCAAATGTAATCGTTGGCTTTAACAGTTTATCTGATAGATTTAAATAACAGAATACATCTTGATTTAAAAGTGACTTATCAGCAGTTTCTGGGCTTAACTCCAAAATAGAAATTTTCTTTAAATCTATTGATGTTTTAATATCAAGATTAGCATCCAAAACATCACCATTCCATGAAATAGAAGATCCTTCATCAATATTAAAAGGCTGATTAATGCCCATCATCACAAAATTATACTTACTTCCTTTCACAATATTATATGTTCCGTTCATTGTCAAATGATCCAACTGATCTAATTTCATATTTATTTCTCCAAAACCTTTTGCTGTAATTTCATCACCAGAAAATTCATCAAAAATTAATTTTAAATAGCTGTCTGGTGTTACTTTAAATTTCAAATCAAGATTGACGCCTGAAAAGTTTATTTTATCTTCAACGATTGCATTATTAATTCCTTTCTGAACAAATTGGATAAAATCTTCTGATTCTTCAATATCTGAAACACCATACATTGGGAAATTAATCAATGTCCCTTTTTTTGTCTCTAAGTCAACAAGAATATCTAGTTTATTTGCTGTTCCTGAAATATTTGCTGTGCCTCTTGCGTAAGCTTTTCCAAAATAAACATCGCCATCTTTATAGTTTGTATTTAAAACCATAAATTGATCTAAAGGGATAACTCTCCGAGGTTTTAAAAGATCTCTTTTAGACAAATCATCCTCAAAATTTAAGTTCAAATCAAAATTAAATCCTTTGAAGTCTTTATGGTAAATTGTACCAACCATCGATGCAATATTACCATCCTCATCTTTTATCGGCAAATTATTTATTAAAAACCCATCTTCAATTACATCAATTTTTCCGTTAAACTTATATTTAACACCCAACAACTCAACCATAATAGATCCTTGATCAATATTAATTTTACCAGCTAATTTTGGTCTATCTGGCTTGCCTTTTACAGTAAGAAATCCTTGTATCTTTCCATTTAAGTCTTTAGCAATACTTGGATCGAGAAAAGAATTAGCAAACTGAATATCTGTATCTTTAAATTTCAAAATCAAATCAAGTTGATTGGTGTTAATGAAATAAGCACCTCCAAAATCTAGTGTAGGGTGATCTCTATAATCAAGTAAACCATTTAAAAGTATGCTATTTCTTAAATCACTCCAATCAGTTTGAATTAAAACATTTCCAATCTCTTGGTCATCAAGAAAAAAATCTTTAAGAGAAATATCACCTGAATACTTAAAGTTTAAATATGGATTTGAAATCATACCCCAACCAGAAATACTCCCCTTTAATTTTTTTGGAAAACTTAAGACTGTGCTTAATTCATCTAAATCTAATTTCTCAACATCCATTTTTAAATTATCATAATCATTTTTAGACAAGCAACCATCAATCTTAATTATTTGATCATAACGAGATAATTTAAAATTTGAGATATACAAATCGTCTGGAGTAAGAGATATTTCAGATTCATTAGCAATTTCCCAACGAAGACCAATTAATGAGAAAAATGAAGGCTGCAATAAAAAATTAAAATTATTTTCACCCAAAATTTTTGTTTGCCATTTAATCTCTGAAAAACTATTTAGTTCTCTATCCCAAGACAAAGAAGAATTAAATAACCCTTTGGTACCAGAATTCTCAAAAAGTAAATTATTGAACTTTAAAGAATCATTTAAAGAAAAAGACTCAATAAATAAGTTGCCATTTGTACTATTATCTGATATTTCTTGTGTGAAATGTATATTATTTAATTCTAAATCTTGATATGCAAAATAATCCGAAGTAATTGCAATATCTAAACCCTTAGGGCTAAAATTACCCTTTAAACCAAGTCCAGGTGCAATTTTTATTTCGGAAAAAAAGATTGGGAGTATATCATTTATTTCACCTGTTATTATATCAAAAGTGAAATCGCTATTATTCCTTCTAGAATTTACTTTATTTTTGATATTGTTTGTGGATGGGATTAAAATCGATAGTTCACTTATAATATCATTTATTACAGTTTTATAATCTATTTTTCCAATTATAACTGCATTAAAAGCTGAACTATTAATTTCAAAATAATCACTAATCTTTGTTCTAGAAAAATCTAGATTAAAATAAGGAATGGATAAAATCTCTTGAGTTTCAGAATAATCAAAATTATTAATATTAATTGTACCAGAAGCTAATTCGAAATTTGTACCTGAAAAATTGCACGCTATTTCAGCTGAAATATGAGAATTTCTACCCTTAACTAAATTCAATGCAGCCAAATTTATGTGCTCAATATTCATTGTAAAATCATAATTAGGCATGCCGGCAATGCAAATATCTCCAACATAACTTAGTTTCACATTGGGGTCATCTATTACAAAATCACCATAGAATACATCATTTAAAAAACTAGCTTTATTAATTCTAATATTTTGATAAGAATATTTATCGTAATCAATTTTTGTGATCGATGCATTTATGTTTGGAAGCACTAGCTCACCAGAAGATTTTAACATTCCATCGACTTGAATCACCCCATCAATAAAACCTAAATCAGAATTATTAATTAGATAACCAAGATTAAAATTCTTAAAGTTTATAGCAGACAAATTCGGATTTTGCGGTGTGAATTTAAATGCTAAATCATTATTTTCAAATATATAATTAGATTTCAAAGAAACAGATCCTAATGCTGTTTCTAAATTGTCTAATCCAAGATTAAAATGATCTATTTGACCAACTAATGAAGCATTAGAAATATTAAAAAATTCAAGTTTAGATATAGCATCATCTATTTTTAATGGGGCCATTGATTTCGGTAGAGCAAAAGCTTGAATATCTTTAAGTGTTAAAAGAGATTTTGAAATCTTTGCATCTAAAACTCCTCGATCGCCAATACTGAAATTCGGCAAAGCTATTTTTCCTTTAAAAAAAGACTCTTTTCCAAAATGTAAATTAAGATTATTTAACACTAAAGAACTTACAGGATTTTTGATACTTGCACTAATTTTAATTTTAGAATTCATTCCTTCTAAATCTGTTGCGAAATATGAAATATCTTTGAATGAAACAATACTAGGATTAATTTCAACATCAAAAATTACAGAATCGGAAAAAGATGAAAAAGCAGACCAATTTCTAAAAATCAAATTCAATTTATTTGCGCTTAAATTTGTTTCATTACTTATTAAGTGAAACTTATTTAGAAATATCCCCTTAGGTCCAATTATTAATCCAGCTCTTAATTCTCCGAGATTAAAGCCTGATTTTTCATTACATTTGAAGTCCTGAATTTGAAGTTTTATCGTTTCGCCTTGTAAAGCTAAATCACGAAGATTTACTTCAATATTTTTTAAATGCAAGTGAGCAAAATCAACTCCATATTTTTGAGACTTTACACGGAAATCATCGAAACGAAATGAGAAATCAGAAAGAGAAATATTTTTTGCACAAAGTTCTATTTTTTTTGATTTTGTTTTCTTTTTATTACTCGAGAAATAGTCTACCAAAAATGCATAATTAAAAGCTCCATTTTTCTCAGTTCGATTAAGATATATTGAACCCTTATTGAATTCAACTTTTCCAATATCAAAACTATTTTTAGTAAGATCAAAATCATCTAAAGTCAAAAGAATAGATTCTGCAGTAAGAAGCGTGTCCTTCTTCATGTCTAAAATTAGAACGCCATTTAGAGAAAGTTTATCAAAAAGTATGATTTCAATACCTTTTATTTCAATTTTTGTGTTTAATTCATCGGAAAGATAATTTACAACTTTATGAGCTAAAAAGCTCTGAAAAGTACTTGTCCGTATGAGAAAAGCAAATATGATTATACAGATGAGCAAGTATTCAAAAAATATACCCAATGAATTAATCGCTATTTTCTTTAATTTTACCATACCTTCAATAACAAATTTAAGAATCTTTTGGCTGTAAACAATACAATTATACTCGGAATTGAATCCTCGTGCGATGATACATCAGCAGCTATTTTGGCTGGAACAAAAATCTTGTCAAATGTTACAGCGACTCAATTGATTCATGAGAAATACGGAGGCGTGGTTCCAGAATTGGCTTCGAGAGCACATCAAGAGAATATTTTGCCTGTTGTAAAACGAGCAATTAAACAAGCAGGAATCACGCTAAAAGACATACAAGCAATAGCATTTACTCAAGGACCTGGACTTCTTGGCTCACTGGTTGTCGGCACTTCTTTTGCAAAATCATTTGCTCTTGCCAGAAATATTCCTTTGCTTGCAGTCCACCATATGAAAGCGCATATTTTAGCCCATTTTATCGACGATACGGAGAAAGAAAAACCTACTTTTCCTTTTTTATGTTTAACTGTTTCTGGAGGTCATACACAAATCGTATTGGTAGAAAGTCACTTAAAAATGTCAATTTTAGGAAAAACAATCGATGATGCAGCCGGAGAAGCATTTGATAAAGCAGCAAAAATGTTGGGTTTTTATTATCCTGGAGGACCATTAATTGATAAATTTGCTCAATTAGGAAATCCCAATAAATTCACTTTCTCAAAGCCACGAATACAAGGACTTGATTTTAGTTTCAGTGGATTAAAAACATCTATTTTATACAGTATTCGTGATGCACAAAAAGAAAACCCAAATTTTATTGAAGAAAATCGCAATGATTTATGCGCTTCAATACAAAAATCGATTGTCAGTATTCTTATTAAAAAACTTGAGATGGCTGTTCAACAAACAGGTATCCATCAAGTTGCCTTAGCAGGAGGCGTTTCAGCAAATAGTGAGCTCAGAAAAGCATTAAATGAAAAAAAAATGGACAATTGGAAAGTTTACATACCTAAATTTGAATATTGTACAGACAATGCAGCAATGATTGCAATTACGGGAAAATTTCTCTTTGATTCAGGGGATTTTGCAACACAAGCTGTTAGTGCAAAAGCTAGAATGGATTGGTAAGAATCCCATTTTATAGAAATCCTAGAAATTTCATTTTATATATTTTTTTTTGTAAATTTGAAATATCATTTATTTTATCTCCTTCTATTAAAAAAAATGCCTTTTTTTCTTTTTTTCTTTTTTCTACAATGCACTTCTCTTTTGATTGCGCAAAACCATGTAGCTTGGAGCTTTACCTACGATAATGTCAACTCAATCATTCTTATTAATGGAACTATTGACGAAGGTTGGCACCTTTACTCTCAAAAAACACCAGCCAATTCTGGACCAATTCCTGTGACTGTTAACATAAATAAAAAAAATGGCTTAAAACTAATTGGTAAATGTGAAGAAAAACTGGTTCCTCACGAAATTTTTGATGTAAATTTTGATTCAAAAGTGTATCTTTTCGAAAATTCCTACTTAGCATTTCAAAAAATAAAACTAAAAAATACAAATCAAATAAAAGGAAGCGTTCAATACATGGTCTGCAATGACACACAATGCCTTCCTCCTATTGAAGTTCCATTTGAAATAATTATAAACTAAAATTACATGAAAAAATACCTTGGTTTAATTACTTTTTTATTGCAACTTAATTTTTTATTTTCTCAAATAATAAATCATGAGGATGTAGTGAAAGTAAATTTTTCAATTGAACAAAAAAATAATGAGGCCTTTGTTGTTGCAAAAATCAATATCATTCCAGGATGGCATATCAATTCCAATAAACGTCCCAAAGGATCTTTTGCTAAACCAACAGAAATCAATCTAACAAAAAATAAAAATTTTACTATTAAAGAAACTATTGAGCCAATGCCAATGCAATACATTGATGAGGATATTGGCGAAATGCAAAGTCATCACAAGGGTTCACTCACGATGAAAAGAAAAATTTTAATCAACTCAAATATTGATTTTAATGTTTCCGGTGTATTCTCCTTTCAAGTTTGCGATGAAGCTGGAAAATGTTTGATGCCCCACGAATACCCATTTTCCCTTAGTGTTAAAGGATATAAATTAGCTGTTGAGAAAGACACTATATCCGAAAAAAAAGTTGACACTGTAGCATCAAATACAGCAACGGAAATAGTCAAAGAAACTATTCCACCTTCAAAAAAAATACCTGTCAAAAAAATATCTGTTAAAAAAACACCTGAAACTAAAAAATCAATGTGGCTTATTTTCATTATTTCCTTCTTAAGTGGTTTTGCTGCCCTACTCACTCCATGCGTTTTTCCAATGATCCCAATGACGGTAAGTTTTTTCACAAAAAAAAGTAAATCAAAATCTGAGGGTATAAGAAATGCAATACTTTATGGTTTTTCTATAATTGCTATCTATGTGATTTTAGGAACTATTGTCACTACAATATTTGGCCCTTCAGCATTGAATGCACTATCCACAAATGTTTGGTTTAACTTGCTTTTCTTTGTTCTTCTAGTTGTATTTGCCATTTCATTTTTAGGAGCTTTTGAAATCATGTTGCCAAGCTCATGGCTAAACAAAGCTGATAAAGCATCAGATAAAGGAGGATTTATTGGAATCTTTTTTATGGCCTTAGCTCTTGCGCTAGTATCCTTCTCATGTACAGGACCAATTGTTGGTACTTTATTAGTTGAATCTGCAACAATAGGCGGAATTGCACCATTTGTCGGAATGTTTGGGTTTTCATTGGCCTTGGCTATTCCATTTACTTTATTTGCTGCTTTTCCAGGATGGATGAATGCACTTCCTAAATCTGGTGGTTGGTTAAATACTGTTAAAGTATTTCTCGGGTTTTTGGAACTTGCGTTGGCTTTCAAATTTCTTTCAAATGCAGATTTAGTGGTGCAAGGTCATTTCTTGGAAAGAGAATTATTCCTAGCGATTTGGATTGGATTATTTGCTGTACTAACAATTTATCTTTTTGGTTTTATTCGACTTCCACACGATAGCCCAACTGAAAAACTATCTGTATTTAGGACTTTATTAGCCAGTACATGTTTAGTGTTTGTCATCTACTTAATTCCAGGTATGTGGGGAGCTCCTCTAAAATTAATCAGTGGCTTTCCTCCACCACTTTCTTACAGCGAATCTCCAAGTGGAATTGGATCTTCAGAAAATACGAATTCTCATTCCGAAAATAATGACATGCATCTTGGACCTCAAAACATTATGGTATTTCATGATCTAGAAAAAGCTGAGGCGTATGCAAAAGAAGTACAAAAACCTCTTTTTGTTGATTTTACTGGACATGCATGTGTCAACTGTCGAAAAATGGAGGAAAAGGTCTGGGGTGAGCCCGGAGTAATTGAAATACTGCGAGATAAAATGGTTATTGTTTCGTTATATGTTGATGAAAAAACAGCCCTGCCTGTTTCCGAACATAAGGAATTAGAATATGCGCCGGGTAAAAAAATGAAAATCACTCAAATTGGTCACAAATGGAGTTATTTGCAAACTACTCGATACAAAAGTAATACACAGCCTTATTACCGTTTATTGGGTCCACAGAATGAAGATTTAGATATTGGGTCGGCAGACTACGAACACCATGGCAATGCTACTGATTTTAAAGCCTGGCTAGAGAAAGGTTTAGAAGAATATAAAAAGGCAGATACTAAAAACTAAAGTTAAGTAATAAACGCTATTTTTATATTCTCATTATTTAGCTAAGTCATGAAACTTTGTATCGCCGAAAAACCCAGTGTTGCTAAAGATTTAGCAGAGATTTTAGGCGCAAAAATACGACATGATGGGTATTTTGAAGGCAACGGTTATTGCGTAACCTGGACCTTTGGTCACCTTTGCTCTTTAAAGGATCCTGAAGATTACAATCCTAATTGGAAATATTGGAAATTAGAAGATTTACCTATTATCCCAGCGCAATTTGGAATCAAGATAAAAGGTGATAAAGGCGTTGAAAAACAATTCCAAACTATTAAAGTATTGGTCGCTAAAGCTTCTGAAGTGATAAATTGTGGCGATGCTGGGCAAGAAGGAGAATTGATTCAAAGATGGGTGCTCTTGAAAGCGCAGTGTAAAGTTCCCATCAAACGACTTTGGATTTCTTCCTTAACCGAAGAGGCAATTAAAGCAGGATTCAGCAAGCTCAAAGATTCAAAAGATTTTGATAATTTATTTGCTGCTGGAAACTCACGCGCTGTGGGAGATTGGATGCTTGGAATAAACGGCACCCGACTCTATACCAAAAAATACGGGAAAGATAAGTTAGTATTGTCTGTTGGGCGTGTTCAAACACCAACACTGGCAATGATTGTCAACCGTCAAAAAGAAATCAATGCGTTTTCTTCAGAAGAATATTGGGAACTAAAAACAACGTATCGTGAATCAGAATTTTTATGTCAAATTGATCGCTTAAAATCTTTAGAAAAAGCCAAAAAAGGACTAGAATACCTTCTTAATAAACCCTTCGAAATCACCTCTTTTGAACAAAAAGAGGGAAAAGAAGGAAATCCACGCTTGTATGATTTGACCTCACTTCAAGTTGATGGAAACAAACGATTTGGTTTTGGTGCTGAACAAACGCTAAACCTCATTCAAAGTTTATACGAGAAAAAATTAGTGACTTACCCAAGGGTTGATACTACTTACCTCTCGGAAGATTTACACCCAAAAATTCCGGGTATTTTAGGAAATCTAAAGGAATACCAGCGATTTACAGAAGTTTTACTTCAGAAATCCATTCCAAAATCAAAAACGATTTTCGACGATAAAAAAATAACTGATCACCATGCCATTATTCCAACCGGAATTGCCCCTTCAGGTATTTCTATGGATGAGCAGAAAATTTACGATTTAATCTGTCGTCGTTTTATTGCTGTTTTTTATCCTGAGTGTAAAGTATCGAACACTACGGTATTGGGAAAAGTAGATGCCTTAATTTTCAAAGCCACAGGAAAACAAATTATTTCTTTGGGGTGGCGAGAAGTTTACGAAGATTTAAAAGAAGAAAAAGTAGACGAAGCTGAAGTAAAAGAGTTAAAAAAAGAACCAAAAGAAACAGAAGAAAAGATACTCCCAATTTTTGAAAAAGGAGAAAGCGGGCCACATACCCCAGAGATTCACAAAGGAAAAACAAGTCCCCCAAAATATTATACCGAAGCAACCTTACTTCGAGCCATGGAAACCGCAGGAAAATTAGTGGAAAATGAGGAAATGCGAGAACTGATGAAAGAAAACGGTATTGGCAGACCTTCAACGAGAGCCAATATTATCGAAACGCTTTTCAAACGAAAATACATTGAAAAGAAAAAGAAAAATCTTATAGCCACTGAAACAGGTATGAATTTAATTGACACCATTAAAAGTGATTTATTAAAAAGCCCAGAGCTAACCGGACAATGGGAACATAAATTGCGCCTTATCGAAAAAGGGACCTACGATCCGCAAACTTTTAAAATAGAATTATTTAAAATGGTGTGGGAACTTAGTGATGAAGTTATTTTTAATTAAAATTTATTAATTAGTAAATAAATTGTATTTTAGTTGAAATTAATTTATAAATATGAAAATCCTATTATTAATTATTACTTTATCATTTGGGATTTATGCATGCAATCCACCCATAAAAAAAGATAAAGATAAGGTAAAAGTAGATCATGAAAAAGAGCTTTTAGAGGCGGATCGAAAACTTTTAGAAAGTGAAAAAAAACTTCTAGAGCTAGAAAAAATTAACTTAGAAAATAGTAAAATAGCTTCAGATAAAGAAGCAAAATTTAAAGAAAATAATCGTGTTGTTAAAAATAAGGAAGTTCTAAATAGAGAATACGAGAATAGCACAAATATTGATTATTACAGTGATGCTGAATCTAATATCTCAAATTTTTTAAGTGCTGAAAACGCTCGAGATTTTGAATATATATATACAGTTTTTATTCTCCCTATTTAAGACGTTATTTTGGTCACAATAACCCGACATATTCTAGTTTACAAAATTTGTATCAAAAATCTTGGAACTCAAACTCCTACTCTAAAAATACTGTAGTAACTATTGATCAGATTGTTGAAAATGAGTTTTTAGTAAGAATTAATTACGAGTGGGAGAGGTATTCTGACCCTTCAAAATTTAATAGTAAATATGATAACTTAAAATTTGTTCTTGACGACAATAATAAAATTATAGAGGTTTATAGTATAAATTAATACCGTAATCCCAAGCACGTTTAGAACTTATTAAAGGATAACGTATAGCAATCGTTGAGTTTTCTCTTACTTTAAGACAAAAGTAATTTACTTAATAATTGTAGTTTAGATAAAAAATTATAAATTAGCAAAAAAAATAAAATTATGAAGTCAAAAAACATTTTATATACTACTACTTTATTTTTCGTTATTTCTGCTTTTAATTCACCAGCTGAAAATACTAAAAATCAAATTAATTCAGATTCTAAGACAGAATATTTGAAAGCGGAAATAAAACTTTTAGAAAAAGAAAAAATAAACTTAAAGAATCAAAAAAAAATAAGTGAAGCTGGTCATAATAATCCTTATGACATGATTGAAGATTTTTTAATTGCTGAAAACTCAAGAGATTTTGATTATATCTTTGGTTTTTTTTCTAGTTATATAAGGAGGTATTATGGTCATACTAGACCTACATATTATAGTTTAAGAAATTTGTATCAAAAAGCTTGGAAAGTAAACTCATACTCAAAAAACACTTTATTAGACATTGATGAAATTAATAATAATGTGTTTTTAGTAAAAATTCAATACAAGTGGAGGAAGTATAACTCTACAAAACTCAATAGCAAACGAGACCTATTAAAATTTGTTCTTGATGAGGATGATAGAATTATAGAGGTTTATAGTATAAATTAATACCGTAATCCCCTCCCTCTTCTTATAAAAGATAAATGCGTTTAATCCTTTTTTTCTTTCTTTTGTTTTAAGCCAATCATTAATTTACTTGAAAATTTGTAGTTTAGATAAAAAAAATTAACTTATTAAAAAAAATAAAATTATGAAGCCAAAAACCATTTTATATATTTCTACCTTATTTTTCGTTATTTCTGCTTTTAATTCACCTGCAGAGAATACTAAAAATCAAAATAATTCAGATTCTAAGAAAGAACATTTGAAAGCGGAAATAAAACTTTTAGAAAAAGAAAAAATAAACTTAGAAGACAACAAATTAGCTATAGAAAACATAACAGATGTTATTGTTATTGTAAACAAAACATATTTTCATAGTCAACCTAATTCATCAACAAGACTAAAATCTTATTTAGTCTATGGTGATATTGGAACACTAACTAAAATGAGAAATGGCTATGGATATATTCAATTTTATAATTCTAATAATGGAAAATCAACGAATGGTTGGATTCGTTTAACTGATATTGAAGAATATACAGATTATTAGTGAGATTAAATATTTTCATTTTAGATTTTTTAAATTAAAAAAAAAATGCATTACTATTTAGCAGTAAAAGCTGATAAATAAATAAGTGCATTATTAAATTAATTACATCTTCTTAGGCGCCTCAATTCCCAACAAAAACAAACCGCTTTTTATAACTTTGGCAACATTTGCACTGAGTATTAATCTACCAAGTTTAACTTCTTCGTTTAGTTCTATTAATATCGGAATTGTCTGATAAAAATGGCCAAACTGTTTTACCAGTTCGTATAAATAATTTGCCAGAAGTGCCGGAGAATAATTCTCAGCTGCTTCATTAATAATACTTGGATATAACGCCAAGCATTTCACAAGTTCTTTTTCCTCAGCTTGTAGTTCAAAAGGTAAAATATCCATAGATTTTCCTACTTCTCCTTTTTTCAATAAAGAACAAATACGAGCGTGAGCATATTGTATAAAAGGACCTGTATTTCCTGTTAAATCTACAGATTCCTCTGGGTTAAAAAGCATGCGTTTTTTTGGATCTACTTTTAGTAAATAATACTTCAATCCACCCATTCCTATTTGCTCGTACAAAAGATTTCTATCGCTTTCTGAAAGACCATCTAAATGTCCTCGTTCTTTGGTCAACTCGGTTGCTTTTTCAACAACTTCAGCCATTAAATCATCCGCATCAACAACTGTTCCTTCTCGAGATTTCATTTTTCCACTCGGTAAATCTACCATGCCATAAGACAAATGAAAACAATTTTTCGCCCAAGAATAACCCAATTTCTGGAGAATTAGAAATAGTACTTTAAAATGATAATCTTGCTCATTTCCAACGGTATAAACCATTCCACTTAAATGTTTATAGTCATTAAAACGATCGATTGCTGTTCCAATATCCTGCGTCATATAAACAGCTGTGCCATCAGAACGCAATACTAATTTCTCATCTAAGCCTTCTGAGGTTAAATCTATCCAAACAGACCCATCTTCTTTTTTAAAGAACACTCCAGATTTTAAACCTTCAATTACCTGATCTTTGCCTAATAAAAATGTTTCAGACTCATAATATAATTTGTCAAACGAAACGCCCATTTTTTTGTAGGTGACATCAAATCCGGCATAAACCCAATTATTCATGGTTGTCCAAAGTAAATACGTTTGTGGATCTCGCGCTTCCCATTTAATCAACATATCTTTGGCTTCGCGCAACAAACTTGTTTCATTCTTTGCTAAATCTTTTATTTTATCGTGGATAGCAAGCTGTGCTTTTGCGTCTTTTCCTATCAATGCAACTTGAAATTTTTTGAAGTTCTCAGAAATAGTCGCTGAAAAACCTTCAAAATTTCCTTTTTCCCAAAGGGAAATGATTTCTTTTGCTTCCGCATTGAAGCGCTTATCAAATTCAACGTAGTATTTTCCAACTAATTTATCTCCTTTTAAATTAGTGTTAGATGGAGTTTCTCGCTCACCATTCTTATTCAAAGGAGAAAACTTATCCCAAGCAAGCATGCTTTTACAGATATGAATGCCACGGTCGTTAATAACCTGTGTTTTTATCACTTCATGACCATTTGCTTTTAATATCTCTGCAACTGAATGACCTAAGAAGATATTCCTTAAATGTCCAAGATGCAAGGGTTTATTGGTATTTGGAGATGAATACTCCACCATAACCATTGGCTTTGAATCTTTCTTTGAAAACCCAAAATGTTCATTTTGATGTATTTCTTTTAATTTATTAAACCAATAATCATCCGAGAAAACAATGTTTAAAAAGCCATTTATAACAGCACATTTTTTAATCTCTGGAATTTTTTCGATAATAAAATTTGCTATTTTCTCACCTGCTTCAACTGGAGAACAACGCATTAGCTTTACAAAAGGAAAGACAAGTAAGGTTAAATCGCCTTCAACATCCTTTCGTGTTGCTTGAAATTGAATTAAATCCTGGCTAATCTCAGTAGCAAACAAGAGATTGGAATACTCAACTAATAACGCTTTAATTTTCTTTTCCATTACTTCTGCTCTAATACCTCAACAATGTGCTCAAGAATATCCAAAGCAACTTCAGCCATTTTGTTTTTATCATCTAAGCATGGATTTACCTCCACTAACTCAAGCGCAATTGTTTTTGGAAAAAGTAAAAGACCTTTCAAAATACCTTTTATTTCCTCAGGACTAAACCCTCCCTTTACTGGAGTTCCTGTTCCATATGATGTTAAATCAGGATCCATCGAATCGACATCAAAGGAAACATAAATGATATCACAGGAAACAAGACGAGCAGAAATATCAGTAATTACCTTTGAAATTCCCAAAGAACGAACATCTTCAACTGTGAAATTTTTTAAGTTTAAATTTTGAATTAAATAATCCTCTTCTTTTTCTGTATCTCTGACACCGATATAAACTAAATCTTCTGGTCTAAGAGCGGATGATTTTAATTTATTCCAAGAATTAGCAGTTATAGTATCAATATTGTTACACTGAGATTCTAAATTATCAATACCCAAAGCCGTTGCTATTGGCATGCCGTGTAAATTTCCAGAAGGACTTGTATGCGGAGAATGTAAATCTGAGTGAGCATCAAGCCAAACAACTCCAATTCTTTTTCCAGGATTTGCTGATTGAATGCCTTTTATTGTTCCACCAGCAGAGCAATGGTCTCCAGAAATGATTAATGGAAATTTTTTCTCCGCTAACACATTACTTATTTCTTTTGATGTGGCCTCAAAAACATCCAGCATTCCATCAATGTGTTTTGCAAATGGAAATGTATTTTCATGATCCAAAAACTCATTAAAATTTTTAACTGTTTTGATACTGCGATTTTTAAAAAGTAAACTAGCCTTGGATCTTGCAGCTACTAAAATAGCATTTGCACCAAGAGAAGATCCTCTAGTCCCTGCTCCAAGTTCTGAATTATTAAAGATAAATTGTATGCTTGATTTCATAAACGCCTTTTTGAGGCTAGTACAAAGATAAAATTATTTTAACGTCAAATTGAAAGCACTTTTAAAATCTAAAATAAAAATTTCAAGAAATATATCCGTAATTTTGAAATCAAATTATTTAATTCAACATAGCATGCAACTGTGGAATACATTAAATAAGGAGGAACTTGAAGCAAAATTAAAAGAGGTTGGACATAAATTTGTTACGATTTCTTTTTACCAATATGCTCATATAGCAAACCCTCGCTTATTCAGAGATCACTTATTTCTAATGTGGTCAAAGTTGGACATTGTGGGACGAACCTACATTGCAACTGAAGGAATCAATGCTCAAATTGCAATTCCAACAAATTACTTGAGTCAATTTAGAGAAGAACTTTATGAAATTACTTTCCTTAATGGAATTCGATTAAATTTTGCAGTAGACAATGCAGAAGCAGAATTTACTTTTCTGAAATTAAAAATTAAGGTTAGAGATAAAATTCTTGCAGATGGACTAATTGATAAGACCTTTGATGTCACTAATAAAGGTAAACATCTAAATGCCAGAGAATTTAATGACTTGACAAACAACAATGAAACCATTTTAATCGATTTTAGAAATCATTACGAATCTGAAGTTGGCTTCTTCAAGGGAGCAATTTTACCAGATGTAGATACTTTTCGTGAATCCCTTCCACATATTGAAAGCACTTATTTAAAAGGACAAGAAGATAAAAATATCGTGATGTATTGCACTGGAGGAATACGCTGCGAGAAAGCATCAGCATGGTTCAAACACCGCGGATTTAAAAATGTACACCAATTAGAAGGAGGAATAATTAAATATGCCAACGAAGTTAGAGAACTAGGAATTGAAAATAAATTTATCGGTAAAAATTTTGTATTCGACGAGAGAAGAGGAGAAAGAATTACAGATGATGTGATCGCCGTTTGCCACCAATGTGGAGAAGCCGCTGACACGCATACAAATTGCATGAATCACTCGTGTCACTTACTTTTTATTCAGTGCACCTCTTGTATGGCAAAAATGGAGAATTGCTGCTCACAAGAATGCCTTGAAATAACACATTTACCTGAGGAAACACAAAAAGACCTTAGAAAAGGAATTGAAAATAGTAACCAAATATTTAAAAAAGGACGCTCGCCAAAACTATTATTTAAATCCAATAAGGAAAAACCTTTATCTTTGATTCAACAATCAAATAAATAATAAATGTTATTAGCAATTAACTGGTCTGTAGATTCCGAAATAATAGAAGGATGGAAAACACCTAACTTATATGGTTTACTCTTTGTTGGTGGACTTGTAATTGGCTATTTTATTGTAAAACAGATATTTAAGAAAGAAAATATTTCAAACGAAATATTAGATAAATTAGTTATGTACATGGTTTTAGCCACAATTATTGGAGCAAGACTTGGGCATGTTCTTTTTTATGGACCTTATTTCGGACCGGATGGTTATTTCTCAAATCCTCTCGATATTTTTAAAGTTTGGGAAGGTGGTCTCGCAAGTCACGGAGCAGCAATCGCACTTCTCATTTCTCTGTATCTTTTTTCAAGAAATGTAATAAAAAAATCATATTTATGGGTTTTAGATCGACTTTCTGCTTCAATTGCAATAGGTTGCACCTGTATTCGCCTAGGAAATCTTGTGAACCACGAAATGGTTGGCGATATTACAACAGTTCCATGGGGCTTTCGCTTTTTATACCACGATTATAGTTTATATAATGGCACTTGGGAATCAATTCCTGTAAGACATCCAGCACAATTATACGAAGCAATTTGCTACTTTATAGCTTTTCTAATTTTACTTTTGATGTATTGGAAAATGAATTCTTGGAAAAAACCAGGTTTTATATTTGGTTCTTTTTTGATTTTTATTTTTGGCTCTCGGTTTTTTATCGAATACATAAAAGAAGGACAAACAGCACGTGATTTTGAATTACTAATAAATACTGGGCAAATGCTTAGCATTCCATTTATTATTGCAGGAATTATACTAATTTACCGTTCTCAAAAAAATCAAGAAACGACTTTGTAAAATTGAATTCTTGCATAAAAAAAGATAGCTTAGTGTAGTAATGACAATATGTAATTTTATTCAAATTGATTCTTATCTTTGTCCTCGTAAAATATTAATTTTAAACTATGGCCATAAAAGCAGCAGCTGTAAGTAAAAAAGAAAGTCCAGAAAAAACAAAATTTTCGAAAGAAACATATGTTAAATGGTACAAAGACATGCTTCTTATAAGAAAGTTTGAGGAAAAAACTGGACAATTATACATTCAACAAAAATTTGGTGGATTTTGTCATTTATATATTGGTCAAGAAGCAATTGTTGCAGGTACTGCAAGTGCTTGTCGCCCTTCAGATAAACACATGACGGCTTATCGTGATCATGGTCATCCAATTGCTTTAGGTACCGATCCAAGAATTTTAATGGCCGAACTTTATGGACGAAGCACAGGTTGTTCTAAAGGAAAAGGTGGTTCAATGCACTTTTTTGATAAAGAAAAAAACTTCATGGGTGGGCACGGAATTGTTGGAGCTCAAATTGCCATGGGAACTGGTGTTGCATTTGCTGAACAATACAATGGAACAGATAATGTTGCTATTGTATCAATGGGAGATGGCGCAGTTAGACAAGGTGCATTGCATGAAACCTTCAACATGGCTATGATGTGGAAATTACCCGTAGTTTATATTATTGAGAACAACAATTATGCAATGGGAACATCTGTTGAAAGAACAACAAATGTTACAGATTTATCAAAAATTGGACTATCATATGAAATGCCTTCAAAAATTGTAAACGGTATGCGTCCTGAAGATGTTCACAATGCAATTGAAGAAGCTTGTAATCGCGCAAGAAGAGGAGATGGACCAACATTATTAGATATTCGAACTTATCGCTATAAAGGTCATTCAATGTCCGACCCACAAAAATACCGTTCAAAAGATGAGGTAAATGAATGGATTGAACAAGATCCAATTGAGCATTGCTTGAATGTACTAAAAGATAACAAATGGTTGACAGAAAAGGAGATTAACGAAATCAATGATTGGGTGAAAAAAGAAGTTGATGAATCTGTAACATTTGCAGAAAACTCTCCCTATCCTGAAGCACACGAATTGTATGAAGATATTTATGTTCAAACAGATTATCCTTACATCAAAGAATATTAATAAAAACTAAACGCTAAAAGAAAATGGCTGAAATCGTATACATGCCAAAGTTGAGTGATACCATGACAGAAGGTGTTGTAGCAGCTTGGACAAAAAATGTTGGTGATGCTGTAAAAACAGGTGAAATTCTCGCTGAAATTGAAACTGACAAAGCCACAATGGAATTTGAATCTTTCTATGATGGCGTTCTTCTCTATATCGGAGTTGAAACAGGTAAAACTGCTCCCGTAAATGCTATTTTAGCAATTATTGGAGATAAAGGAGAAGACATTGCTTCACTTATTACGGCTACACCTGAAGTACCTGTAAATTCTGAAAAGAAAGTGGAAGAGAGAAAAGAAGCTGCCTCTACTCCACTTGTAGTGCAAGAAAAAGCTCCCGTTGCAGAGGTAAAAAGTATTCCTTTATCTTCAAATTCAGGACGAATTTTTGCATCTCCATTGGCAAAAAAATTGGCGAAAGAAAAAGGCATTGACATTAACGCTGTTTCTGGAACAGGTGAAAATGGTAGGATTATTAAAAAAGATGTTGACCATTATACGCCATATACACCTGCAAATAGAACTTTTTCTCAAGCTCAAATTGGAGTTGAAGGATTTACTGATGAACCAGTTAGTCAAATGCGTAAGACAATTTCACGGCGTTTAGCAGAAAGTAAATTTAGTGCTCCTCATTTCTATCTAACACTAGATATTGATATGGATCAAGCAATCACTATTCGGAAGGGATTAAACAGCGTGGAAGGCGTAAAAGTTTCATTCAATGATATGGTTGTTAAAGCTGTTGGCATGTCCTTAAAACAACATCCAACAATAAACAGTGCTTGGATGGGAGATTTCATACGTAAAAATCAGCATGTTCATGTTGGTGTTGCCGTTGCTGTTGAAGACGGACTTCTTGTTCCTGTTATTCGCTTTGCAGATTCAAAAGGAATTCTTGAAATTGCTTCAGAGGTAAGAGAATACGCCCAAAAAGCAAAAGACAAAAAACTTCAACCTAGTGACTGGGAGGGAAATACATTTACAATTTCAAATCTCGGAATGTTTGGAATTGAATCTTTTACAGCGATTATTAACGCTCCAGATAGTTGTATAATGGCAGTTGGAGGCATTAAGGAAGTTCCAGTTGTTAAAGATGGAAAGATTGTTCCTGGAAATGTGATGAAAGTAACATTATCCTGCGATCACCGTGTAGTTGATGGTGCATCAGGCGCTGCATTTCTTCAGACCTTTAAACAGTATATGGAGAATCCAGTTTCAATGCTAATCTAAGTTTTTTGTTACCTAGCTAAAAAACCAACTTGCAACAAATATTGCAATAATTACACAGATTAAATCTACTAGAAGCATCGTCCCTAAAGTGTAGCGTGTGTTCTTTATGTTTACAGAACCAAAATATACGGCAATTACATAAAAGGTGGTTTCTGCGCTACATTGAAATATACAACTCAATCTACCTGTAAAAGAATCAACGCCAAAAGTTCGCATAGAATCTATCATAAATCCACGAGAACCTCCTGAACTAAATGGACGAAGCATGGCAACAGGAAGAGAGTCTGTGATATCTTTTGCTACACCCATATATGAAAACAAATAGGAAATTCCATTACTCATTATTTCAAATAATCCTGAATTTCTAAATAAAGAAATGGCAGCCAACATTCCCAATACGTATGGAAAAATAGTAACGCCTGTTTTCAATCCATTTTGAGCACCAGAAACAAAGGCATCAAAAATAGTTGTATTTTTTTCAGTAAAACGTTTTTCCTGAACAAATGAAAATATCAGTGTAAAACCAATAATTCCAATTAATAATAAACCAGAAAAATTAGAAGTGAAAAAGTTTTTGCCAATTATATCTAATTGATTTATATAAAAAAGAAGACCAATAATACCTGCTAGAATAGAAAAAATAACTGTAACCAAGCTTGCGCTTTTAAAATTGATCTTCTGGCGAATTCCTACAATTAAAAATGCTGCAATTGTTCCAACAAAAGAAGTAATAATGCAAGGCAACATAACATCAGCAGGATTACTTGCATTTTCAGCAGCTCTATATCCTATAATTGAAGTTGGAATTAAGGTTAAGCCTGCTGCATGCAAACACAAAAACATAATTTGAGCGTCACTAGCCTTGTCTTTATCAGGGTTAATTTCCTGTAAACTCTGCATCGCCTTTAAACCAAAAGGAGTAGCTGCAGAATCTAGTCCAAGAAAATTTGCAGCAAAATTTAATGTCATATAGGAAATTGACTCATGATTTTTTGGAACTGAGGGAAAAACCTTGATAAAAAATGGACTCAAGCGCTTAGCTAATCTTTCTGCTGCTCCGGAATCGATTAATAATTGCATTAAACCACAGAAAAATGCCAAATAAGCAATTAAGGGAATGATTAAGTCGAGTAAGGTATTTTTACAAGTTGCCAGAAGACCATCTGATTTTTGAACACCGCTATAAATCTGAACTGTTTTATTTTTAAAAATGTAACTCGTATCGGAATCCTTTTTATTCAAATTAATATTAACAAATGTTTCTGGTACTTTTTTAAGGGTGTCTTGAATAGATTTAGGTAATTTGTTTAAGTAAGACTCGCCAATTAAAATTGGATCATCTTTTTTGCCATTTAAAACAAAATCAATAGAATATTGGTTTGATGAAAATAGACTAACTACAATAAAAATTATCGAAGAAATAAAAATAACCAACCAAAATCTGCTCAGTACCATAAAACGAAGTTGCACATTATTTCTAATAAATAAATAGAAGCTATTAAAAATCTATTAACATTCTCTATTGAATTACTTTGAATGCATTGATATATAATTAAAAGAAGAACAAAATACTTAACTTTGAACTCGTAAAAAAATTATGCAAGCAATATTTCATTCTTCAGAAAGTCGAGGTCAAGCTGATCACGGCTGGCTAAATGCAAAACATTCCTTTAGTTTTGCTAATTGGCAGAATAGAGAACGTATGCATTTTGGCGCCTTGCGTGTTTTGAATGATGACATTGTTGCTGCTGGAACAGGGTTTGGCAAACACCCCCACGATAACATGGAAATTATTACTATTCCTTTAAATGGCGAAATCCAACATGAAGATTCAATGGGGCATAAAGAAATTATCAGAACAAATCAGGTGCAAGTAATGTCTGCTGGTAGCGGGATTTACCACAGTGAATTTAATTCTAGCAAAACAGAAGAACTAAAGTTATTCCAAATTTGGATTTTTCCTGATAAAGAAAATTTAGAACCGCGTTACGCAACGATAAATTATAGTTGGGAAAACGCGAAAAATAATTTTTTAGCTTTGGTTTCTCCAAAAAAAGAAAATAAAGGCGCTTGGATTCATCAAAATGCATGGATTCACATCATAAAAATTGAAAAAGCCCAAACTGCAACTTATACTTTAAAAAATAAGGATAATGGTGTTTATATAATGCTGATTGATGGATTTATTGAAATTGACAATAAAAAAATGAAAGATAGAGATGCAATTGGTATTTGGGAAACTGAAAGCGTAAATATTTTCTCAGAAGTAGATTCGCAACTACTACTTATAGAAGTCCCCATGAAATTTTAAAAACAAAAGAATGAATAAAATAATTGAAGATTTAAATTGGCGCTACGCTGTTAAAAAATACGATACCACTAAAAAAATTAGTACTGAGGATTTTAATACAATTAAGGAATCTTTGCGACTTAGCCCCTCATCTTTTGGCTTGCAACCACTTAAATATATTGTTGTTGAAAATAAAGAATTAAGAGAAGAATTAAAAGTACATTCCTTTAATCAATCTCAAATTACGGATGCATCTCATATGATTGTATTCTGTTCTTTTATCGATATAAAAGAAAATCACATCGATCAATACATAGAGAATATTGCTAAAACTAGAAGTCAAGAAATTGAAAAAATTGTTGGTTTTGGAGATTACATGAAAAAGGAAATTTTTCCGATGGATAAAAGTCTACTAGCAAACTGGAATTCAAAACAAGCATATATTGCATTGGGACAAGTTCTTCATACCTGCGCGAATCTCAGAATTGACGCTACTCCAATGGAAGGATTCAAAGCTGATAAATACGATGAGATTTTATGTCTTACGGAACAGAACTTAAAATCAATTCTTGTTTGTGCTTTTGGTTATAGATCTAGTGATGATTTAAATTCATCCCTACTAAAAGTGAGAAAAAGTCAGAATGATTTATTTACTTCAATTTAATACAACGAATCTGGAACTTTAAACTAATTTCATTTTAACGCAAGCATTTCAAATTTCGAGAATACATATAAACAAAACCCGCACAGAATAATACATTAAATATAACTAATACACTTGGTACATTCTGCGGCGCTTCAAATAAGTAAGATTGTAAAATCCATAAAAAACTATAGATAATATAAGCGTGAAAACCTATTTTCTTTCCTTTTAGCATAAAAATTGCTGCAAGTAAACCACAGAGAGAAATGATAATTGAAATAGTAATAGAAGTAGTAAAATTAGTATACATCGCTTCAGACATTATTTGAACTTTTTTGATAACATCCACCCAATAATACATTTCCTGATCTATCAATAAGTCGAGTGACTTAGAAATTTGACTGTTTACTTTTGCTATTTCAACTTCTGATGGTTTACCAGAAAATAAAGAAAAAAGACCATTAACTAATGTAATCCCTGCATTCAAAATTGTCATAATGCACAAAACAAGCAAGAATTTGGGACGCTCCGTATTTTCTTCCTGATACTCTTTTATTTGATACTCATCTTCCATAACAGTATATTTAAAGTGAATTTTTAACAAAATTTAGAGCTGCTTTCATATCTAAAGAGGTATTTCTATCAGCTGCTAAAAAGGAGACTTCATTTCTAAAACTAGCATGCAAGTTTTCAATCTTCTGAGAACTTTTTAAAGGTCGGCGAAAATCTAAAGCTTGTGCAGCATTTAATAATTCAATTCCTTGAATAGCAAAACAATTTTCTATAACGCGTGCTAATTTAGTAGCTGCGTTCGCGCCCATGCTTACATGATCTTCTTGACCGTTACTAGAATCTATCGTATCGATGGATGCTGGCGAGCATAACTGCTTGTTCTGACTAACAATTGACGCGCAGGTATACTGTGCAATCATTAAACCAGAGTTCAATCCTGGATTTGCCACTAAAAATGGAGGTAAACCTCGACTTCCTGAAATCAACTTGTAAATTCTTCTTTCTGAGATACTTCCCATTTCAGCCATTGCAATCGCCATAAAATCTAAAATTAAGGCCAAAGGCTGTCCGTGAAAATTTCCTGCAGAAACAATTTCATCTTCATCAGGAAATAGTGTCGGATTATCCGTTACAGCATTAATCTCTCTTTCAATTACCAAAGAACAATGATCTAAGGTGTCTTTTGTTGCTCCGTGAACTTGTGGTATACAGCGAAATGAATACGGATCTTGAACATGTTCTTTTATCTTGGAAATAATTTCGCTTCCCTCAAGATATTTGCGAATTAGTTTAGCTGTTTCAATTTGACCTGGATGATTTCTTATTGAATTTACATTATCCTGAAAAGGATTAATTCTTCCATCAAATGCATCTAAAGACATGCTAGCAATTAGGTTCCAATTTTTCCATAAGTGATTAGAATTTGTAATGCAAGATGTGGCGTAAGCAGACATGAACTGTGTGCCATTCAACAAAGCTAAGCCCTCTTTTGATTGAAGTTTTATAGGAAGTAAATTAAATTTCTTAGCTATTTCAGCTCCAGTGTATCGTTGACCCTCAAACTCTACTTCCCCTTCTGCAATTAATGGCAATGACAAATGGGCAAGCGGAGCCAAATCTCCAGAAGCACCCAAACTTCCTTGCTCGTATATAATTGGAGTAATATGCTGATTATAAAAAAATAAAAGTCGCTCAACAGTTTCTAATTGCACTCCAGAGTTTCCTTTTGACAAACCAATAACTTTTAAGAGCAACATTCTCCTGACAATATCCTTTGGAACCTCCTCACCCATTCCACAAGCGTGAGATAGAACTAAATTAACTTGTAGTTGAGAAAGTTCATTCTTTGAAATCGCTGTATTGCACAAAGAACCAAAACCTGTATTAATTCCATAAATTAAATCCGTTGATTTTTCGAGTTTCGTGTTTAAATATTCTCTGCAAGCTACAATGGATTTTTTTGCATTATCTCCTAAGGAAACAATCGCGTTTGAATTGAAAAATTTTTCAAATTCTAAAATAGAAATATATTGATTGTCAATGTAATAAGTTTCCATAATTAAAGTATTACTTTCGAATCATTTGAGCAAAATCTTTTGCGAAATAGGTTAGAATTCCATCTGCTCCGGCTCTACGAATACTCAATAAAATTTCATAAACTGCTAAATCATAATTTAGATAACCGCTTTTAGCAGCTGCATAAACCATTGCGCATTCTCCACTTACATTATAAGCAGTAATTGGAATCGGAAAATTCTCCCGCAACATATGAATGACATCCAAGTAACATAAAGCAGGTTTTACCATCAACATATCAGCACCTTCTTCAAAATCTAACTGTGCTTCTAACAAGGCCTCTCTTTTATTGGCAGGATTCATCTGATATGTTTTTTTATCTCCTGATTTTGGAGCAGAATTTAAAGCATCTCGAAATGGTCCGTAAAATGCACTTGCATATTTTGCTGTATACGACATAATACTAACATCACTAAAACCATTTTGATCTAATGCTTCACGAATTACTCCCACACGGCCGTCCATCATATCTGAAGGTCCAATAATATCAATTCCAGCTTGAGCTTGAGCCAATGACATTTTTGCTAATATAGGAAGTGTTGTATCGTTGATTATTTTGCCGTTTTCCACATAACCATCGTGACCATCAGAGGAATAAGGATCCATTGCAACATCACTCATAAGAACAGATTCAGGAAAACGTGCTTTAATTTGTAGAATGGCTTCCAAATAAAAATTATCTTCAGCATAACTATAAGAAGCAATTTTATCTTTTAAAACTTCATCAACACATGGAAAAATATCGAATGTCTGAACACCAAGACTCATACATTCTTCAATTTCAGGCAATAAACGATCAAGCGACCAACGGTAATTATTTGGCAAAGAACTTACTTCTTCTTTTATATTTTTTCCGTCTTTCAGGAAAATCGGATAAATTAAATGCTGTGGACCTAAATTTGTTTCTTCAACCAAATTTCTAATGGCAGTAGACTTTCTATTTCTTCGAGGGCGAATATTCATACGTTATTACATTAACATTCCACCGCAAACATGAAGTGTTTGCCCAGTGATATAGGAAGACATATCTGAAGCTAAAAAAACTGTTGCTTTTGCAACATCTAGTGGATGACCTCCGCGCTTCAATGGAATTCCATTTCGCCATTCTTCCACAACTTTCTCATCCAATGATTTTGTCATTTCTGTTTCTATAAAGCCCGGGGCAATTGCATTACAACGAATATTTCTAGATCCTAATTCAGCAGCAATTGATTTCGTAAAACCAATTAAACCTGCTTTCGATGCAGCATAATTAGATTGTCCAGCATTTCCTTTAACTCCAACTACACTTGACATATTAATAATAGAACCTGATCTTGCTTTCAACATTGGTCGCTGAACAGCTTTGGTTAAATTAAATGCAGACTTTAAATTTACATTTATTACAGCATCCCATTGATCCTCAGTCATTCGCATCAATAAAGTATCTCTTGTAATTCCTGCATTGTTTACCAAAACATCGATTGTGCCAAATTCCTCTACAACATCATCTACCAATTTCTGTGCAGCATCATAATTAGAAGCATCAGAAAGAAAACCTTTTACTCTGCCACCATTTTTCGATAATTCAATTTCTAATTCGTGCGATTGATTATTTGAAGAAAGATAAGAAAAGGCAACTGTTGCACCTTCAAGAAGGCATTCTTCTGCAATTGCTTTTCCAATTCCACGAGAGGCACCAGTAATCAAAACAACTTTATTCTCTAGTAATCCCATAAATTCTAATTTTTAGACAAAATTAAGCATACTATCTGTCTCCTACGCAAATTAACTTAAGAAGTTGTTAATTACTCGTCTTTTTTAAAAGATTTACAATTCATTTGCATCATAGACAATTAGGCCTTTTACGAAGGTCATCCAAGAATAGTTTTGTTGAAATTTCACCTGCGATTGAACTTTGCGTTCAAAAATGACAAAAGTAGCATCCTTCCCTTTCTCCAGCGATCCTAATTTATTTTCTTGAAATGAGGCAAAAGCTGCCCAAATTGTCATTCCACGTAGCACTTCTTCCAAAGAAATTGCCTCATTCATATAAAAACCCTCGATAGATTCGTCCGTCGCTGTTCTTCGCTGAACTGCCGCATGAATTGTCAAAAATGGATTCGTTCGTTCGATCGGAAAATCTGTTCCAATTGCGAGCATTCCAAATTGACTTAACAACGTTTTGTAAGCATAAGCACCTTTTATGCGCTCTGCTCCTATTCTGTTTATTGCCCAGCGCTGATCTGAAACTGCATGCGTAGGTTGAACTGAGGGAAAAACAGAATAATCTGCAAATTTTTTAAAATCATTTGGATCAATAACTTGAGCATGCTCGATTCGAAAACGATGATCCTTTTTCTTTTGAAAAGCATCCTTATAAATTTCTAAAACTAAAGCATTTGCGGAATCACCAATACCGTGGGTATTCATTTGATAATCATTTTCAATACAAAATTGCGCCATATCCTTTAATTCCTTCACACTTGTCAAGAGTAAACCATGAGAATGAGCAGCATCATCATAACTTTTCTTCAAATATGCACCTCTAGAACCCAAGGCACCATCTGCCCAAACTTTAAAGCTTTGAATGGATAAGTTTTTATATCGAAATTGACCGTATTTTTTTGCAAAATTTAGATTTTCCTTACTCATTCTCAACATGGCATAAACATCTAGTTTAAGAGATCCATTTTTCACCATATTCCGAAATAGCGAAATGTGTCGGTAGTCAATACCAGCTTCGTGAACTCCAGTTATTCCATATTGAAAAAGTTCTTCTTGGATTTCTATTATTGCTTTAGATAAGTCTGCATCCGAAAATTTTGGAATTGAAGCTTCAACAAGTCCTATTGCATTGTCTATCAAGATTCCAGTTGGTTTTCCGTTCTGATCTAAACTAACTTCACCCCCATCGACAAAAGACGCTGCAGTAATATTTGCTTTCTTCAGAAGACAATCGTTTACGAGTGCTGCATGACCATCAATTCTATAAAGACAGACTGGAATTGAAGGAAATAACTTGTTTAATTCTGCATTTGTTGGCAAATCGTTCGTTCCCCATAAAGATTGATCCCAACCTGTTCCGATAATAAAATCTTTGCCTTTTAAACTTTTGTACTTTTCACAGCGAACGAGCACCTCATTTAATGATTTTGAATCAACTAAGTCTAAGCTTAATTTTTGCTGTGCATAAAGCAGTAAATGCCCATGTGCATCTGTAAATCCAGGATAGATATCTTTGCCTTTTGCATCAATTGTTTCATCGGCTCTGTATTTATTTAATATCTGCCTTTCAGGTCCAACTTCAATTATTTTTCCATTTCTAATTGCCATTGCCTCCTGAATAGAAGATTCATTATTCATCGTAAAAATGACCGCATTATGAACGATTAAATCAACTTTCTCCCCTTTCATACAAGAAGAAAGAATAAGGACCAAAAATGAAAATAGAAAGGTATTTTTTTTCATAGAATTTAGAATGGATATCCGATACCAAAATGAAAAACAGGAACAAATGGTTTTGGCATTTTAGCTTTTGCATTTTCCAATGAACCATGAGTAGCGACCCCTTCTTGGTAGTAAGTTTCTCTATAGTTGCTAAATAAATCATTAAAAACCCACTTGGCACCATTTTGATATGAAGGATTATAAATTGGAAAACCGATATCAACCCTGAGCACGAAAAAATCAAGATCTAGACGTGCACCAAATCCTGAAGCAATACAAAACTGACTTAAAAAAGAGTCCCAAGTAAATTTTCCACCAATTCTTGAATCTTCTTTGTACGTCCAAATATTTCCAAAATCACTAAAAAAAGCACCTTTTAAAGAACTAGTAATCGCAAAGCGATATTCAAAAGAACCTCCAATACGAATATCTGCAACCTGCGTAATTAGACTATTTGTATCAAGATGGTATTTGTACCCGCCTGGCCCTAATGCTCTGGAGCGCCATCCACGATTATCATTTGATCCACCACCAAAAAAACTATAATCGTAGGGCATCGAAGTTGTTGAATTTCCAAAAGGTTTCCCACCACCAATACTGAATTTTAAGTGCAGTGATTGCGCATGCTTTAAATTTCTTGAAGCAATAAATTGATTGTCTATACGAACAAATTGTGAATAAGGTAAATTCTGAAACATATTTTGACCTAATTCATTTTTTTCTTGAATTTTTCTGAACATATAAAGAAAATTTCCTGCAGCATCAATGGTAGAATTAAAATAAATATAAGCATCTAAGAACCGTTTTTTACCATTCAAATAATCTCGGTCTTTATTGTTATATTCTATTGAAAATTTGAAATCTTGCCAAATAAATTGACTGCTATAACTATTGCTTAGAAACGGATCGTTAATTTGTGACAACTGCTGATTAAAGATCTCGCTTTTATCAATTCGTACGTATTTTATACCAGACATAAATGGAAGTCCTAGTTGGAACACCTGAGTTTTTCCACTGAGAAATTTCCACATGTAGTTTAACTGAAAAACTTGTCTATCAAAAATTGAACGCTTTTCAAGATTGTAAGCCAACAAAAAGAGTGTTCTTGGTTTTTGTCTTTTTGAAAGCATCGTCAGTGGCATAGGAAATAATCCTGGAAAATCAAATTTGATACTCGGACCAAACTCTAAAGTATTAAATGTTCGTTGGTTCGTATTATCATCAAAAATTTTTGGCTGCGATTCAAATCCACCTCCAAATGATAAGGTAATTTTTTCTGCACCTCTAAATAGATTTTTATTCGTGTAATTCAAAGAAGCGGAAGCACCCAATAGACCAAAAGAAGTGGTGAATTTTGGATCAAAACCAAAGGATTGTTTTTCACTTGGCTCTAAGTAATAATGAAGATCAATTAAATTTGAATTTGGAACTTCAATAAGAATGGGTTTTACAGCGCTAAAAACTCCAAGTTGCACTAAAGAACGGTAAGACCGATCTAAATAATACTCTTTGTACTTATTTGTATGCTCCAAATAATTTTGAAGCTCCAAAATTTCTGGCTTCAGCCAAGGTTTTTCACCATTGAAGGATAAATTTACAACGCGGAATAAGTTTGGATCACCAGTCTTTATTTTTCCCTTGGATTCTTTTATCTGTTTTTTTGTTGCTCGTAATTTTGTGTAATCTAAAGAATTAATTGTACGCATAAATTGAGCTGCCAATGGATCTCGGATGTCAAGCTGTTTTTCTTTAAGTAAAGCTTGAAAGTTGCCTTTAACATTTACTGAATCAGCTAAATGGAAATAAACATTATTAATATAAGATTCTACAAAGGGAACTTTTATTAAACTATCTGGATTTATAGAAGATGGAATATATCTGTCGTCAAAATTTACAGTAAGATTTACTTTCATTGTTGATTTCAGCGTGTCAACCTTAAAACTAATTGTACTAGCATAAAACTTATATATCTGTCTATCACGCATGTATTTTGAGATAGTACTTCGGTATTCATCTAAATAATCAAGGTCAAAGGGTTGATTTACGAGTGGGTCTTTTCCATTTGCACTTATTTGACTTTGAATATAACCAGAATTATAGGATTTGATTTTTTCCTGCCCATTGTATTTTACAGAATCAATAATGTAGCGAGGCCCTACTTCAATTTTAAAGTTTGTTTTGGCGAATCGTTTTTTCTCGTTATAGGTCACTTCACCTTTCACTTGACTGTAATAAAATCCCTTTTTTCGAAGATATAATACAATCTGTTCTTGACTTTTAGAAAACAGTAAGGAATCAAATACGATTGGTTTTTGCCCTGACTTATATTTCAACCTTTCTAAAAAAAGTAGTTTGGAATAAATTGTATCCTTTAGTTCCTTTTCTATATAAAAATCCTTATTTTTCGAGCGAGCTTTTTGTATTCTACGCTGATTTATTTTAGAATAACGAACTTTTTTTCGCTCTATTTTTTTGGCAAATCTCTCAGAAGATTTTTGTCTTCTTTCAGCTACTTTTGATGAATCTATTGAATTGTAAATCCTTAATTTTAATGAAATACCTAAGACTTTTTTATTTGGTTGTTGTTTTAAAATATATGAGATATCATCCTTGCTAATTAGCTTACTATCAATTGAAATCTCATTGGCTTTTAATAAATAATTCTTAGCAGGTAACTTGCGCGTTAAACTGCAGGAAGTTATACTCCAAACAAATACAAATGATAAATAAATAAATTTTGCTACTTTCACTTTCAAATACAAATTTAAGCATATTACTTTGGAAAAAATTTCATTACAAAAGTTAAAGTGGATTCGAAGCCTACAAATTAAAAAAAATAGGGAAAAGGAACAATTAATTTTGGTGGAGGGAGAGAAAATAGTGCTTGAATTACTTTCTCAATCACGATTCAGGGTAAAACTAATTGTTGGTTCAGAGAAATTTCTCTTGGAAAATAAAATTAGTGCTGATTGCTATAGTGCTAAAAAAGGTGAATTAGAGAAAATGAGTTCGCTTTCAAACGCCCCAGATGCTATTGCTGTGCTTGAAAAACCCGAAAAAGAAACAATTAAAAATAATACGCGAACCTTAATTTTAGATGGTATTCAAGACCCTGGTAATTTTGGGACCATCATCCGAACAGCAGATTGGTTTGGAATCACACAAATAGTTTGTTCGCCTTCCAATGTTGAACAGTTTAATCCTAAAACAATCCAAGCATCCATGGGAAGTGTTTTTCGAATTTCCATTCACTATACAGACTTACCAGATTTTCTATCAAGTATAAAAGAACCTATTCATGGTGCTTTATTAGCTGGAACATCTATCTATGAGACAAACGCTGTTAAAATAAAGTACTTGGTGCTTGGAAACGAAGGAAATGGGATTTCAAAAGATGTTTTAAGCTATATTACACATCCTATTTTAATTCCTGGAAGAGGAAATGCTGAATCCTTAAATGTTGGAATTGCCTGTGGTATTTTCTTAGCTGAATGGAATCGGGCACTCTGATTGCTTCATACAGCTGATTTTCTCTTAACTTTGTAGCATGAAAAGAGTTGTTGTTGGTCTTTCTGGAGGCGTAGATTCTTCCGTTGCAGCACATTTATTAGTCAAACAAGGATATGAAGTTATCGGCATGTATATGCGGAATTGGCACGACGAATCCGTAACTCTTTCTGATGATTGTCCGTGGATTGATGATTCAAATGATGCGCTTCTAATTGCAGAACAATTGGGAATTCCTTTTCAAGTTATTGATTTAAGCAAGGAATATAAAGAGCGGATTGTAAATTACATGTTTGAGGAATACAAAGTTGGAAGAACTCCAAATCCTGATGTTTTATGCAACAGAGAAATAAAATTTGATGTGTTTCTGAAAGCAGCAATGGAACTCGGTGCAGACTTTGTGGCTACTGGACATTACTGCAGGAAAATTCCTCATGCTGACGGTTCTTTTGGCTTGTTGGCAGGAAAAGATAAAAACAAAGATCAATCGTATTTTTTGTGTCAGCTATCACAGCAGCAGTTGTCCAAAGCATTGTTTCCAATTGGCGAACTTGAGAAATCTGAAGTAAGAAGAATTGCACATAAAACGAATCTTATCACTGCAGATAAAAAAGACTCTCAAGGACTTTGTTTTGTAGGAAAAATAAGTCTTCCTATTTTTCTGCAGCAACAACTGGCTCCCAAAGAAGGTATAATTATTGAAATTCCAGAATTTTTTCCAGACTTAATGCGCTACCACCAAATACCTGTCAACAAAGAAAACATTGTTGAACTGTCAAATCCTTTTTCTTTTCTAGAAAAAGATGGAATTGAAGTTGCAAAACATCAAGGAGCACATTACTACACAATTGGTCAACGAAAAGGACTTCATGTTGGCGGTAGACCAGAGCCAAGTTATGTAATTGGATTAGACACGACAGAAAATATCGTTTATACAGGGCAAAAAGACAGCCATCCCGGCTTAAACCGACATGCTTTAAAGTTAGAGAAAAGCAGCTTGTCGTGGCTTCAGGAAATTACGATTCCTCCAAAAGGATTGAATTGCATGGTGCGAATTAGATACCGTCAAAACTTTCAGAAAGCAGTATTATTACTTCACGATGAGGAATATTATATTTTATTTGAGAAAAAACAAAGAGGAATAACTCCAGGGCAATTTGCTGCTTGGTACCTAAAAGAAGAACTGATAGGTTCTGCAGTTATAGCGCATTAATTTAGGTGAATGCTAAACAACTCCGAATAGTTTTCTTCAGAATCTTCTCCTCGCGATAAAACATCTAAAAGATAAGCAACTTGAAAAATTGTCAAAGGACTATTTGTTCCTAAATCGCGATGTTTAGATAACTTTATTTCAATTTGTGCTGCGGTTTGAATTCTTAAAGATTGCATTTTATTTACAGTTATTAAATTTATTGCTCACTTTACGGATTGAATTCATGTAGGGTTACACTCCATTTGAAAATAACAGAAAATAAGACAAATTTTCAGTGCTAAAGAATTGGCACATGGATTGACAAGAATATAGCGCAAAGTAATTTATTAATAAATTAGCGCTGCTTATACAACTAACTGACAAACTGTCGCACTAAATAAAGCGAATATGAGTAAAATAAACGATCTGGATTTTTTTAGATTTTCAGGAATTGAAAACGATGCTGAATTTATCCCCCTAATTACAGCTAAAGAGGAAGAAAATGTAAACAAGCAAGTTTTTCCAGATGAACTTCCAATTTTACCCCTTCGAAATAATGTTTTATTTCCTGGAGTGGTTATTCCAATTACCGTTGGAAGAGATAAATCCATAAAATTAATTCAAGAAGCGAACAAAGGAAATAAAATAATTGGTGTTGTTTCACAAAAAAACCAAGAGGAAGAGGCACCAAAATTTGAAGATTTAAATAAAACAGGAACAGTTGCTCAAATCATTCGCATGCTAAAAATGCCTGATGGAAGCACGACTGTTATCATCCAAGGAAAAAGAAGGTTTGAAATTGTTCAGGCTCTTCAAACGGAACCGTACATGCGGGCAAAAGTTTCTGTTTTCAACGAAATTCCAATTAAAAAAGGCAATAAAGAGCTGGACATCATGCTTAAAACCATAAAAGATCTTGCTCTTGACATTATCCGTGATAGCCCAAATATCCCTTCTGAAGCACAATTTGCAATCGGAAACATTGATAGTCCATCATTTCTTGTGAATTTCATTTCTTCAAATATGAATGCCGATGTTTCTAAAAAACAAGAAATGTTAGAAGAAACTGACATCAAAAAACGCGTGATGATGGTGATGGAACACCTGACATTAGAAGTTCAAATGCTTGAAATGCGCAATGAAATTCAAAATAAAGTTCGGAAAGATTTTGATAAGCAGCAACGCGATTATTTTTTACAGCAGCAAATGCGTACCATTCAAGACGAATTAGGCGATAACCCTCAAACGCAAGATGTTCAAGACTTTAAAGATCGTGCCGAAAAGAAAAAGTGGAACAGTGTCATTGAAAAATTATTCAAGAAAGAATTAGAGAAAATGCAGCGCATGAACCCGCAAGGCGCAGAATATACCGTTCAGATGAACTACCTCGATCTATTATTAGATTTACCTTGGGGAGAATATACGAAAGACAACTTAGACCTCAATCGCGCACGAAAAATTCTTGAAAAAGATCATTTTGGCTTGGAAAAAGTAAAAGAAAGAATCCTCGAATACCTGGCAGTTTTGAAAATAAAAGGAAATATGAAATCCCCCATTCTTTGCTTTTATGGACCTCCGGGAGTTGGAAAAACTTCCTTGGGGAAATCCATAGCAGAAGCTTTGGGAAGAAAATATGTTCGGATGTCTTTGGGAGGTTTACACGACGAAGCGGAAATTCGCGGGCACCGAAAAACATATATTGGTGCTATGCCAGGACGCATTGTTCAGAACCTTAAGAAAACAGCTTCGGCAAATCCAGTATTTGTTTTAGATGAAGTAGATAAACTTGGGCGCAGTAATCATGGCGACCCATCTTCTGCCCTTCTTGAAGTTTTGGATCCAGAGCAAAATCATGCCTTTTATGACAATTATGTAGAAACGGAATTTGATCTTTCTCGTGTTCTATTTGTTGCTACAGCAAATAATCTCTCGATGGTGCAAGGTCCCTTACTCGATAGAATGGAAATAATCGAAGTAAATGGATATACCATTGAAGAAAAAATTCAAATTGCAAAGCGTCATTTGCTTCCAAAACAAATTACAGAACATGGCATTACCAAAAAAGACATACTTGTTGAGGATAACATTTGGGAGAAATTAATCGAAGAATACAGCAATGAGTCCGGTGTGAGAGGCTTGGATAAGCTGGCTGCTAAATTGGTTCGAAACAGAGCGAGACAAATTGCAATGGATGAAAAATTTACTGCAAAAATTTCTCAAGCGGATTTATTTACCTTTCTTGGAGCCGGAAGATCCCGCACAAAGTACGATAACAACGAAGTTGCAGGAGTTGTAACAGGTTTAGCTTGGACAAGTGTTGGTGGAGATATTCTCTTCATTGAATCAAGTATTACTAATGGAAAAGGGAAATTAACGCTTACAGGAAACTTAGGCGATGTAATGAAAGAATCTGCAGTAATTGCGCTAGAATTTTTAAAAGCACATAGCGCTTACTTAGGTTTAGACCAAGAAATATTTGAAAAACACAACGTTCATATTCACGTTCCTGAAGGCGCAACACCAAAAGATGGACCAAGTGCCGGAGTAACAATGCTTACCTCTCTTGCATCGCTTTTTACGCAGCGAAAAGTAATGAAAAACTTAGCGATGACTGGTGAAATAACACTTCGTGGAGATGTTTTACCTGTTGGTGGCATTAAAGAAAAAATTCTTGCAGCAAAAAGAGCAGGTATTACCACCCTAATTCTTTGTAATAAAAACAAACAAGATGTAGATGAGATAAACCAAGATTATCTTAAAGGTTTAACGATTCATTATGCCTCAAAAATGAACGAGGTTTTAAATCTTGCCTTGTTAAAAGAGAAGGTGAAAGCACCTAAAGAAATTTATTAAAATTTCTCGAAAATAAGCACTCATAAAGTAAAGATCACAAAAAAAACCAGTACAAGCATACTGGTTTTTTTTATAGGTTTTTCTCAAAAATAGACCGCTTAGGCGGTATGCGAAAATAAATTCACTTCGTAGCTGCTTCGCTGTGTTAAATAGTTAAATTACCTGCGGTGCTGCTTCGCAGTGTAAACCTTCGACAGGTTCAGGTCTAGAAAGACCGAACAGCACGCACAATGTCGAAGCCATAGTTCTTATAGTAGCTCCACTGGGAACCCTGATTGAAGTCCTGTTCCCATGCACGGTCGTTATCGCCCTCCGAAGAACTCCAATAGGCAAAACCATTACTATTAAAACCTCCAATGGCAACTCTGTTTAGATACAACTGGTTTAACTCATCTTTACTTGGTAGATACCAATCGCTGTAGCCACCCAATACTAAATCTCCACAAAGGCGTGCTGCTATTCCTGCTGAGCTACAGCCATTCATTATATCAATGGTGTTTTGAGCGCCTGTTCCAATGGCTGTTCCATCTGCTCCTGAAATTCCTGTGCCTTCACATCCCCATGGTGCAAATCCTTGGTCACTCGGTGCTGCTATTAAGCCATGCTGCACATTTGCATCATAACCAGGGTCACCAGCTTGCAGAATATAGGCAATTATACCTCCTTGGTAGCTTTGGCCAATTCCGCAAGGCCCCCAAGTAGGAACACCGTTACAAAAAGTTAAATTCTGACCGTTAGAACCAGGTCCAACTGTAACCCACGCTGTACCATTCCAATAGTTCATTTCGCCTGCAACTGTTCCTGGAGGGAAAGAGCCTGCTGGGCCTTGAGGTCCTTGATCGCCTTGAGGTCCTTGTTCTCCTTGTGGGCCTTGTGGGCCTGTTGCTCCGTTAGTGCCCGCTGGGCCTTGTGGACCTGTTAACCCTTGAATACCTTGAATACCTTGGTCACCTTGTGGACCTGTTGAACCTGTTAATCCAATTGGGCCTTGAGCTCCAGTTGCTCCGTCAGCACCCGCTGGGCCTTGTGGACCTGTTAACCCTTGAATACCTTGATCACCTTGCGGACCAGTTGCACCCGTTAAACCTTGAGGGCCTTGAGGGCCTGTTGCTCCTGTTGCTCCATCATTTCCGTTGGTTCCTGCTATTCCTTGAGGGCCTTGAGAGCCTGCCGGTCCTGATGTGCCATTTGCACTGAATAAGGCATAAGGAACACTCAGTAATTCATTACTGCTAGTAATTGTGTAATTATTACCTCCATTTAAATCAGTTTCTGTTTTCACATAGTATGGTCCTGCTGCCCAATCTATACCTGAAAAAGTACCACTGACTGCTGTTCCCATTCCTATTTGAAGACTAACTAGTCCATTGGCATTGGTTGTTGCTGTTTGAGTTTCAGAAAACACAACAGTGCCTGTAGGAGATCCTTGAACTAAACTAATACGCATTCCTACTTGTGATAAAACTAGTAAAGAATCATTGCTATTTCTAATAATAGCTTGGTAACTCATTTTTTGAGGTGCTTGTGCAAAAATTGATGAGTTAAGTAAAAAATGTGCTAATGCGATAATTAAGACCAGTCTTATTTTTGTGAATTTATTTTTCATGGTTTTTATTGTTTAAAGGTTTATGATATATTTATTATTTTATTTTTTTTGTAAAATTTATTAATAGGGTCGCTGATAATACAAACCTAATTGACTGTTGTAGTCAAATTTTGAGTAATCTGCTGCATCCACATAAGTATCTCCATTAAAGTCACTATTTAAAAGAAATAAACCCGTGTAAGCTGATAAATAGGAATCGATTTCGAAAATTGAGTAATCTACCCCATCTATAAACCCGTCACTATTTAACTCTCCAACAAAAAGAGCGAAAACACCAGGGGCAACTTGATGTAAAACGGGTATTCCAGTTAAACTATAGGAATTAGAATTGTTTTGAATAAAATTATATTCTGTTGTATTTGTAAAAGAAATCGGATTTGCACTCCATAATGGTAAACAACTTCTATGTTTTACAACTATATAATAGCTACCAACTAATGCACTTGTTGGAAAATTACATCGAACAGTACCATTGGTATTCAACATTGCATTTGAAGCATAGGATACAACTTCTAGAGATGATGGTTTTCTTAACTCAACTTGTATCAAATCGGCATCTGTTGGTAATCCTGGATTAGAAGAACCAGCTTCAACTAAATTCGTATAGCGAGCAGGTACCATCAATGGAGGATTAGATTGATAAATATAATATCCATCGACCAATACTTTAAGGTCTAGAAAAAGGGTTGTAATTGATTTTCTTGCTTGCTGGACACCTTGCGAAATAACTGCTCCAGAAGAGCTTGAAGATGAAGTGTAAAAAACCTGACCTATTGAGGAAGATATAGAACCTGAAGTATTATATACATCTCCACCAGCAGCATTAAAAGTTTGGTGACTTGTTTGTGCTTTTACTGAAAAAGAAAGCAATAAAGAAAGTAAGTACAATATGTTAGTTTTCATAGGTTTTGGAATTAATTGCAGCAAATTTAACGAAAAATAAATCTAATCTCAAAAAAAAAAAAAAATGTTTTCTGTCTAAAAATGAACGAGGTTTTAAATCTTACCTTGTTAAAAGAGAAGGTGAAAACCGCTAAAGAAATTAGTTGAAATTACATTCACAAAGCTAAAGATTTAAGCTTCCTTAGCTTCCTCCCATTGACCAACTACTGAGGTTGCTATAGAATTACCCAAGACATTTGTAGCACTTCTGAACATATCACAAAAATGATCAATTGGTAAAATTAAAGCTATTCCTTCAATAGGAATATTAAACATTCCACACGTTGCAGCAATAACCACCAAACTTGCTCTCGGAACTCCCGCAATTCCTTTACTAGTAAGCATTAAAACAAGTAACATTGTAAATTGCGTGCCAATATCAAGAGGAATTCCATACGCTTGAGCAATAAAAATACTTGCGAAAGTCATATACATCATGCTGCCATCTAAATTAAAAGAATAACCAAGTGGCAACATAAATGAAACAATTCGATCTTTAACCCCAAAACGTTCTAGTTCTTCTGTTAACTTAGGAAAAACAGCTTCACTACTTGTTGTTCCAAAAGCAATCACCAACGGGCTAACTATTCTTTTTAACAATGTTTTTAAGCGCTTTCCAAGAAAGAAAAAAGCCACAAGCAATAAAACAAGCCACAAGGATGCAATCCCCACCAAAAAGGAACTAAAAAATTTTGTGTAGGTAAGCATTAAATCAGAAATATCTTTTGTTGCAAAAACGGCAGCAATAGCACCAAAGACACCAATTGGAGCAAATTTCATGACGTAATTTACCATTTTTAAGATGATGTGAGAAGTATAATCAAGAGCAGAAATAACAGGCTTCACTTTATCGCCAATTGATGCTGCTGCTAGTCCAAAGAAAATTGAAAATATCACAATCTGAAGTATTTCATTCGTTGCCATGGCCTCAAAAATTGACTTTGGAATTATATGTTCTATAAAATTCTGTATGGAAAATGATTGTGTTTTATCTGTTACATCTGAAGCTGTTGAAACATCAATATCCGAAAGGTTTAGTCCAACTCCTGGCTGAAGAAAATTTACCCAAAACATTCCTATTAAAAGCGATACCAAAGACGCCGAAAAGAACCAAGCAAGCGCCTTCCCTCCTATTCTTCCAACGGCACGAATATCTCCTAATTTTGCTATGCCAACTACCAATGTTGTGAAAACAAGTGGCGCTATAATCATCTGCACGAGACGAATAAAAATCGTTGCCAATAATTTAATATTCTTACTGAAATTAGCTGCTAAATGAGGATAATATGTATGAATTATAGAGCCTAAAATGGCACCAAGCAACATAGCAAGAAGAATGTAAAGTGTTAAGAAACTACGCGTTTGCTTTTCAGGATTTAAATTGTCTTTCATTGAATATAGTTTCTTGAATTAAATTTTAATGTGTGAATGTAAGAAAAAGTGAAAACATGACAAGAAAAATAGAATAGATTGTTTTTTGTTATGCTTAAGTTCACTAGAACTTTGCAGACATTTTGTATATTTACACTCCTAAGTATTTCATATGGCAATTTCAGAAAAAGAATTAGCATTTAACTTCAATGAGGATCAAATGCGCTTGAAAATAAGAGGTTTAGAGCAAGAATCAGAAAAGATATATGAAGGAGGTGGAAAAGCTCGAAGACAAAAATTACACGACAGTGGAAAACTAACTGCTCGAGAACGAATTAATCTTCTTTTAGACCCAGAAACTGAACGTATTGAAATTGGCGCACTCGCTGGTTTTGGCATGTACAAAGAACATGGTGGCTGTCCTTCTGGAGGCGTTGTAATTGTAATTGGCTACGTTAAAAAGAAACAAGTAATTGTTGTTGCAAATGATGCCACAGTTAAAGCTGGAGCTTGGTTTCCAATAAGTGGGAAAAAGAATTTAAGGGCACAAGAAATTGCAATGGAAAATCATTTGCCGATTATTTATTTAGTCGATTCTGCAGGTGTTTATCTTCCAATGCAAGACGAGATTTTTGCCGACAAGGAACATTTTGGAAGGATTTTTAGAAACAATGCCATTATGAGCTCCATGGGAATCGTTCAGATTGCTGCAGTAATGGGTTCTTGTGTTGCTGGAGGTGCATATTTACCAATTATGTCGGATGAGTCTTTAATTGTAAATAAAACAGGAACCATTTTCTTAGCAGGTTCCTATCTTGTTAAAGCTGCTATTGGAGAAAGTATTGACAATGAAACATTGGGTGGAGCAAGATCTCAAACTGAGGTATCCGGAATATGTGATTACAAAGTTGAAAACGACCAAGAATGTCTTGCAACAATTAGAGATTTAATTAGCAAGATTGGAGAAAAACCAAAGGCTGGATTTGACAGAATAGAAAGTATGGAGCCAAAAGAGGACTTAAAAAAAGTGTACGGAATTATTCCTGCTGATCGATCAAAACCATACAACACAAAAGAGATATTGAAATGCCTTCTTGATAATTCTGAATTTACAGAATACAAAGAAAGTTATGGTAAATCAATTATTACAGCATATGCTAGAATTGATGGCTGGAGCGTAGGAATCGTGGTCAACAACCGTGAAATATCAAAAAATGCAAAAGGTGAAATGCAATTTGGAGGAGTTATTTATTCAGATTCTGCAGATAAAGCAGCTCGATTTATTATGAATTGTAATCAAAAAAACATCCCTTTGGTTTTCTTGCATGACGTTACAGGATTTATGGTGGGTTCTAAAAGTGAAAATGGTGGAATCATAAAGGATGGAGCAAAAATGGTCAGCGCAATGGCAAACAGCGTAGTTCCAAAATTTTCCGTAATAATCGGAAATTCATATGGTGCTGGAAATTACGCTATGTGTGGAAAAGCGTATGATCCTCGCTTAATTGTTGGGTGGCCAAGTGCTGAAATTGGCGTTATGTCAGGAGCTGCTGCTGCTAAAACACTTCTTCAAATTGAAGTTGCCACACTAAAAGGAAAAGGTGAGGAAATAACTCCAAAACGAGAAAAAGAACTATTCGACTCTATTAAAAATAAGTACGATGAGCAAATATCTCCATATTATGCTGCTAGTCGCTTATGGATAGATGCCATTATTGATCCTGTTGAAACCCGCAAAATAATATCAATGGGAATTGAAATGGCCAATCATGCACCTATTGAAAAAAGATACAATGTTGGAGTAATTCAAACTTAATCTTCGTCCGTATTTTTTTTGCCATTGAAATAAAAGGTGTAGCCAAAACTTATTGTGAATGCTGATGCTATTTTAGAGAAATCGGCAGTGGTATAACCCAAGTTTGAATCTAAAATTCCTATCGTTTCAGGGGTGAAATTAAACCCATAAAAAGGAAAACCAATTGTAAAACGATACGCACTATTAACAGAAGAAGTCGCTACAAATGAAATAAATGGCTCAACAAAGGTCGCTTCAGTTCTCCTATAATTTTTTATTAAGTCACTTACAGCAAAAGAATTTAAATACCCGATTTTACAACCTGTTTCTGTTCCAAAACGTTCTGTCCAAAATTTTTCGTGACCAAGTTTTAAGAAGGCGGTAGCAGAATGAACACCCCCAAATATTTTTGGCTGCACTCTAAATTCATTGATTGCAAAATAGGAATAATGCAATCCTATTCCAAAAGAAATACCATTTTTAAGCGCGTATTGATAAGATGGCGAGATACAAACCAAACCTTGCATAATCGATCTATAGGCTTTATTATTGGTTGCGTTTGGCAATCCTAATTCAAAAGTAAAAGAATCGTCTGGATTTATTGCTTGCGCATTGATACTTGACAATACTAGAGAAAAGAAGAGAATTAAACCAAACTTCATGAAGTAAAATTAAGAACTTTATGTTAAAACATCAATAAATGAAAATTTGGAACTTTATTTATCAATCTTATTTAAAAATTAGAAGAATTTATAAAAAAAAAGCTGACTTAAACAGTCAGCTTTTTGTAAAACGTTTTACTTTCTTACTTTAGAATAAAGTTTATTCTTCTATTTTTTGCATCTTTCACTTCATCCTCATCGTCTTCTTCGATTTCGGTACTTGGGATTGTTGCGCTTTTGTAGGTTTTTACTATTCGGTCTGCAGCAATTCCTTGTTCTATAAAATATTGTGCAACTGCAGCCACACGTTTTTTGTCCATTTCAGAATACTCATCATCTCCCTCACCGACTTTTATTTCTTTAGCATCACAATGCCCTTGTATTTCAATATTCCCTTTGCTGGTTTTCATTTCATTAATGACAAAATTCATTGCTTCCTTACAATTTTCAGTAAACGTTGCTTTACCAAATCTGAAATAAGCTACCTGAGCTGCTATTTTCTCATTGGGTTTCATTTTAGTTGTTATTTCAGGTGATTTGGAATAAATTAAGTTTGAAAATGAATCCTCTATTCTTTGAGGCGCAGTATTATAACATTTGCATTCAGTTTCATTATCTATTAAAGTAACAAATACATTGTCAATGTAATAATATGAATGAGACAATGTTTCTATTTCACTATCTTTTGGTTTTTTGACAGATATAAAATTTGTAGATTCATTTTTATCAAAATTCCCAATTGTAATAAATTTTTCATCTCCTTTAGCAGTATAAATATTACACACTTTTTCCCAACCATAGAAACCTGAATAAACTTTATTACCCTGACTCTTAATTAATCTATCAGATGAATTATAGATTGCTCCTGTAGAAATTGGGAGTAAATCCTTAGAAAAAAGAGCCGAAATATTATTTACAGAAAACTTTGAAGACTCAGCCAAAGAAATTGAAAATTCCACACAATATTTCAAATTCTTTTTCAATGTTATCGGATTTTTACTATTCCCAAGTGGTATTGTAACATAACTTCTTCCTCCGGCTGACTTACCAGGCTTATAAAGAACTAAGCCAACATACTTTTCTCCGTCACCTTCTTTGATATGTTCTTCAGTACCATATATATTTAAAGGAATTCTTACGTCAGAGGAACCGGAAGAAGAAAACAAATCTGCCTTTATATCTGTAGGAGAGCAAATACCATTTTCAAATAAATCAATTCCACCTAATTCACTTACAGCATCAGTTTTATTCTCAAATGTCATTTTCAAAATTTCTTTTTCAGTAGCATTTTTTTTCTGAGCAAATGAATAAGAGGAAGAAATAATTAAGGCAAAAAAACCTAATTTTGGAAGATTAATTTTCATAGTTTTTAACAGTTTTAATAAATACTTTTACCTTTTCGGGGTCAATATCAGGATAAACTCCATGACCCAAATTTACAATATGTCTTTGACTTTTGAATGATTTTAGCATTTTTATTGTCTCTTTTTTTATTAATTCGTCAGAACCGTACAATACACAAGGGTCTAAATTGCCTTGTAAAGTTTTTGTTTCCCCGACTAATTTTCGAGTTTCCTCAATACTCATATTCCAATCCAATCCTAATGTTGAGCAATTTAACGCTGCAATTTCAGGTAAAGAAGCAAGTGCTCCTTTAGAAAAAACAGTAAAAGGAAAATTTGGAAAAGCAGCTACTATTTTTTCAATGTAATTTAATCCAAATTCTCTGTATTGCTCTGTCCCTAAAATTCCAGCCCATGAATCAAATAACTGCAATGCATCAGCACCTGCTGAAACTTGCGCTTTCATATAGCGAATCGTGACATCAGTTATTCGGCTTAGCAATTCGTGTGCCAAAACTGGGTTTGTATAAAGTAATTTTCGAGATTCAGAAAAAGTCTTTGATCCTTTTCCTTCCACCATGTAACAAAAAACAGTCCAAGGTGCACCTGCAAAACCAATTAATGGTACACGCGAGTCGAGAGCAATTTTCGTTAATTTAATGGCTTCAAAAACATACGAAAGTCTATCTTCAACATCAATATTAGTGTCTAAATAACTTAATTCCTCATTGCTTCGAATTGTTTTTTCAAACCATGGACCTTTTTGTTCTATCATTTGATAGGGCAAACCCATTGCTTCTGGAACAACCAAAATATCAGAAAAAATAATGGCAGCATCGACATCTAATAAATCCACTGGTTGAATTGTAACCTCAGCAGCAAATTCTGGTGTTTCAACTAATTCCTTAAATCCTGAAAGCTTTGAGCGAACAATTCTATATTCTGGTAGGATTCTTCCTGCTTGTCGCATAATCCAAACAGGATATCGCTCTAATGATTCACCATTGTGAGCTCGTAATAGCAGATCATTTTTAATTTTCATTTGCTGCAAAGTTACGTTTTTGAACGAAAAAAATCACCAATTTATTTCTGTTATCCCTAATTTCCGAAAATATTGATTTGTTTGACTAAAATGCTTGCATCCGAAAAAACCACGGTAAGCAGAAAGCGGCGAGGGATGAGGAGCTGATAAAACTAAATGTTTTTTGCAATCAATAATTTCCTTTTTTGCAATGGCTTTCGTTCCCCAAAGTAAAAAAACAAGCTGTGATTTTTCAGCACTGATTTTATGAATTACAGCATCAGTAAATTTCTCCCAACCTATATCTTTATGACTATTTGGATTTCCTTCGTCAACTGTTAAAATTGAATTTAACATAAGAACACCTTGATTTGCCCATCTCTCTAAATTTCCGTTCTTTGGAAATTCAATTTTTAAATCCTCTTGAACTTCTAAGAAGATATTTTTTAAACTTTTAGGAAGGACTTTAACAGAATCAGCAACTGAAAAACTTAGTCCGTTTGCGTTACCCAAAGTCGGATACGGATCTTGACCTAAAATAACAACTTTAAGTTTTTCAAAAGAGCATAAATCAAAAGCACGAAAAATTAATTCTTCAGGCGGAAATACACGTTTTGTTTCTGCTGCATAAAACTTGGTGACAGTTTCATTCAGATGTATGAAATAATCTTTATGAAATTCTTCATTTATTACATTTGACCAAGATAATGGTATTCTTAATTGGATGTTTTTCAATTACTTACTTAAAATTAATTAAGGCCGTCCACAAGGTGATTTTTTGCTTATCCATTCTTGGCCAAATTGGTCTAACTACACCTTTATTGACAGCAATTCCGAGATAGTCACCAAAAAACGTTTCTTTAGTAGGAATAAAGGCTGAAGTAGATATAATCTCACTTTTAAAAGTAATTCCTCCATCTTCACTTCTACACCAGACAACCTCAGTTTTATTTTCATCAGCATTATCTCTACTCCTATCATAATAAACAAAATGCAAATCACCATTGCTTTGATCAATTGCTATTGAAGTAAAAAACTGATGTTTTTTTGTCTTATCTTGATTTACCATTACTGCATCCGTCCAAGTTTCACCTCCATCTTTTGAAGACTTCATCCAAATATCTGTATTATTTTTTCCATTTTTTTGATCGGCCCAATTTAAATAAAGCGTCCCACTATTTTTACCTTCGCTCATATCTGAAACAAGGAATGGCAGCCCATTTGCCCGATCCATTCCCGGAATAGAAAATTCCCAACCTCCAGGATGTTTTGAAATTGTGCGTTCTTTTTTAAGCCAGGTTTTTCCATAATCTAATGACTTTTGAAATACCAAGCCACGAGGTCCACTCCATGCCACATATATTTCTCCATTCTTACCCAGTGCAGGAACGGCACCTTCAACAGTATTATCTTTATCTAAACAATCACCGCCATAATTCGAAATTCGAACTGGGTCAGTCCAAGAAACACCGCGGTCTATTGATTTTGAAAACATAATAAAAGAACTATCCTTTGGATCAGGAGAAGCATAAGCATCAAATTGTGTCCATGTCATATAAACTACATCAGAAATTGGATCAATTACAACCCAATGCTTATCCTGTGCTTTAGTTCCATTAGGCTTTGGAAATGAACCAGTAGAAAACTGACCTTGAATTTTGTCTGAAGTTTGACAAACAATACGATCAATCCATGAAGTCTTTGTATAATTAGCAAGATGAAAATAATACAAGCGACCTTTTGAATCGTAGCAAACAACAGGGTCACCCCAAACGCCATAAGGGCTTTTTATTTCCTTACTTTGCCATGTTTTTCCTGAATCACTTGAATAATGATAGCCCGCTATAATTGAACCAGCTGCCATTTCATTCGGTCTAAATGGATTTATTGCAATGGAAGGTTCACATTCATTTGATGAATACCAGTTATCCACAGGAGGAATTTGAACATTCAAGTATTTTTCTTGTCCGATGATAACAAAGGAAAAGTTAAAAAAAAGAGTTAAAAAAGTAAATTTAACGCAGCCAATAGTTGTAGTACATTTCATATTTCGAGTTAGTTTGTTTTTCAAATTTAAATGCTGGTTTTCGGTAATTTGTCATTCTAATTTTTACGGAAAATAGGTTTTCATCTCTTGCGACAAGTAATTCTGCTGTTTCTCCGATCGTCAAGCTATTAATCATTCCATCTAACATTCCTTGATCAACGCGATAAGAATTACAGCCAACAATTTCGTCCCCAACACTAAGACCAGCATCTTCTGCACAAGATCCAGCACGAATACTTTTTACGATTACATTACCACCTTCTTGTCTGCAAGTGGCTCCGAAAGAGGGTGAAAAACTTGTTAAATCCTTCACTGTTAATCCTACTTTATCGAATATTTCTGCATAAGGTAAAATCTCTGTGCCATTGATATACTTTTTATAAAAATCTGTTAAATCCTTTCCTACAAATTTTTCAAGTTCAACTTTAAATTCAATATCTGAAAATCCTCTGTTTAAACCTTTATGAAATTTTGTATAAAGGTGTTTTAAGAATGCATCTAATCCCTCTTTTCCCTTTGAATTATTTATTATCATAACATCAAAAATTGCTGCAAGAATTGATCCTCTAGAATAATAAGTCATCGAAGTATTAGAACTATTTTCAGTAGGACGATATGCTTTTACCCAAGCATCAAAACTAGCATGAGCAACAGGTTGAACACGAGCGCCAACTGAACCTTCAACATAATTTATTGAACTTTGCAGTTTATTTAAAAACTCTTCTTGTGAATATTGCCCAGTTCGTCTTAAAATTAACTCATCATAATAAGAAGTAAATCCTTCCATCACCCACAATAAGGTTGTGTAATTTTCTTGTGAATAATCAAAAGGCCCTAATTCTATCGGTCTGATTCTTTTAACATTCCATAGATGAAAATACTCATGTGCAACTAAATTTAAAAAGTCGATATTTTTTGGTGTAGCATACGTCCACCGATTTACGCTTAAAGTTGTGGAATTCTTGTGTTCAAGACCTCCTTGACCATCCACAACATTATGAACAATAAAAACATATTCTTTATTTGGATTTTCCCCGAAAACGGCAGTTTCAGCTTCAATGATTTTGGTCATATCTGTTTTTAAGCTTAGGATATCATAGTTTCCTTCACCATACATTGCAACAGTATGTTTTACACCTGAAGCCATAAAATCAAAAACCACTTGATTTCCAATTTCAATAGGACAATCTACTAATTGATCATAATCTTCAAAAGTAAATTTCTCAACGCCCCCTATTTTTTCAGGAATTAATGATTTTGGCAAAGCAGTTGTTATTTTGGCAAAAGTTGAATATGGAAAAATATCCAAAGTTCCTTTGTTATTTTGATATGATTCGGCATACATGAAAACACCGGAACCAGAAACAAAACCATGACTTAAATCTAGAAAAGAAGTTCTCACTGAAAGTTCAAAAGCATACACCTCATATTTTACGACTATTTTTTTTTCGCCATTAATTTTTAAGGACCATGAATTTTTAGTTTTTTTATCCAGCTCCATCAAATTTCCTTTTTGATCATAAGCTTTAACAAGATTTATATTTTTAGAAAACTCACGAACTAAATAAGATCCGGGAGCCCAGACAGGCAATTTTAGTTCAATTTGCTTTTCCTTAAAATCTGTAAGGACCATTTCGACTTCAAAATAATGATTCTGAGGCTTTGGCATCCGAAGATTGTAATGTATCGATTGAGCCTCAATTTTTAGAAAAGATATAAAGAGGGTTATAAAAACTATTTTTTTCATTTTACAGTAATTTTTGATGCAACAAGTTTTGCTTTTTTAATTAATTCTTCAACATTTTCAGTTCCATATGCAAGTGCTACTCCCATTCTTCTGTAAGAGCGAGTTGTGGGCTTTCCAAAAATTTTAAAATCTGATTTAGGAATCAATGCTGCCACTTCAAAACCATTAAATTCAGGTTCACTATCCGATTGAGCACTTGCTAAGATTACAGCACTTGCACCATTTTGGCTTAAGGATATTTCAGGAATTGATAAACCTAAGATTGCTCGTGCATGCAATTCAAATTGGGAGAAATTTTGCGTGTTTGCTAATGTTACCATTCCGGTATCGTGAGGACGAGGTGATAATTCTGAAAAATATGCGCCTTCTTTGGTAATGAAGAATTCAACGCCCCAAATTCCTGCTCCACCTAATTCTCTTGTGACTTTTTGAGCCATTTCCTGAGCTTCAGCTAAATAAATTTGATTCATTGGCATCGGCTGCCAACTTTCTTGGTAATCTCCTCTTTCTTGGCGGTGACCAATTGGCGGACAAAATAAAGTTGGACCATTTTTTTGAGTAACTGTTAAAAGCGTGATTTCATAATCAAAATCAATAAACCCCTCAACAATTACTTCTTTTAGGTCCCCCCGTGAGCCCTCCATAGCATAAAGCCAGGCTTTTTCAATATCAGAATGTGATTTTATAACAGATTGACCTTTTCCAGAACTCGACATCAATGGTTTCACGACACATGGAATTCCACAAACTTCAACACCATCTTTTAATTCTTGAAAACTTGTAGCATAGCGATAGGTTGCAGTTTTAATTCCAAGTTCTTTTGAAGCTAAATCTCTAATCGCTTTTCGATTCATCGTGAAATTTGCAGCCTTCGCACTTGGAACTACATGAATTCCTTGTTTTTCATAGTCATAAAATCGCTCTGTTCGAATCGCTTCAATTTCTGGAACAATGATATCTGGCTGATGTTTTGAAATAATACGATCCAGTTCTGAACCGTTTAACATATCAATAACCTCAAATTCGTGGGCAACTTGCATTGCTGGAGCACCAACATAACTATCAACTGCAATAATATATTGACCTAATCTTTGACAGGCAATCACAAATTCTTTTCCTAATTCACCAGAACCCAAAAGAATAATTTTTTTCCTCATAAAACAAAGATAGGAAAACAAGTAAAAAAAGCACTTTTGGTATTCTAAAAAGAATAAGATTTATACTATAATTATAATTCTCAAATATGAATACTTAATTATTAGTCAACTTATTAGAATTTATATCCTAAATATTTTAACTTTGTGTTAACATAAATGCAAGATATACTTAACATACTAAATCAGTTTGCACCTATTTCACTTGCTGAAATGGATCGTGTAAAATTGATGAATCGTATCGATACAAAGTTTGCTTTTCGCATTCATCTATTAGAAGATTTGTTACACGAGCTTAAAGCAGAATATAAGATATTAGAAATAAACACTATTCGGATACCAAAATACGAAAGCCTCTATTTTGATGACGAGAAATTTTCATTTTTTCAAGACCATCACAAAGGAAAAACAAATCGATTTAAAGTCCGGATTCGGAAATACGTAGAATCAAATCTACTATTCTTAGAAATAAAACACAAATTTAAAGGGCGAACGGATAAAAAAAGAATTGAAACCACTGATTTCACTCCAATTTTTGATGAGATTCAGCAAAAATTTATTGCAAAACAACTTAAAAAAGACATAGCTTTGAATCCAACTATGTGGAATACATTTCAACGTTTAACACTTGTTCACAATGTCTTAAACGAACGATTGACTTTAGATTTTAACATCGAATTTAAATATGGGGAGATCTCTTGCCCCTTTCCTAATTTGGTTGTCTCAGAATTAAAACAAGAGAAACTAAATCGTTCTTCTCCATTTTTCAAAATCATGAAAAGTAAAAGTCTAAGACCCTACCGACTAAGTAAATACTGCTTAGGGTCAATGGAATTATATGGAGAAGGCAAATTAAAATTTAACCGCTTTAAAAGAAAATTACTTTATTTAAAAAAAATGAACAATGACACAACTATTTAACTTTATTTTTTTCCAATTAAAAAAATCTACAGACATTATTTCAGATACTATGGGTATCACTTGGTTTAATGACGATTTCTACATGCTTTTATTAAGGTTTGCAATAAATTTATTTTTCCTTACAATCATTATTCGTTACCTCTATTATCCTAAAACAAAACGCAAAGATTACCTTTTCACCTACTATTTAATTGGTACAATTACCTTTTTTCTTTGCTTCGGTTTAAAGAAATTAGATATTGATACTGGAATGGGTTTGGGCCTTTTTGCAATATTTGGTATTATTCGCTATCGGACAGATGCCATTGAAATTAAAGAAATGACCTACTTATTTTTGATAATTGGTATAAGTGTTGTAAATGCTTTAGGTGCAAATAAATTGAGCATGGCTGAATTAGGCACTATAAATTTTTCTGTTGTAATCTTAACATATATTTTAGAATATGTTTGGTTAATGAAGCACGAAACCCGAAAAACAATCAATTATGAGCGAATAGATCTTATAACACCAGATAAATATGAAGAAATGAAAGCAGATTTAGAAAAACGTACTGGCTTATCTATTAATCGCTTTGATATTGGAAAGATTGATTTCTTAAACGATACTGCTCTAATAAGAGTTTTTTATTATGCCGACGAGCAAGAATTATCTGATTATCATGTAAATTAAGAGAATGCTTTGTAAATTCGCTCAATGAATTTATTTCGGTATTTCCTATTTCCATTCTCTTTTTTGTATTATATAATTACCTTAATACGAAATCTTTTCTTCGATTGGGGAATTATTACATCTCAAAAACTTCAAGAACCATCAATTTGTATTGGAAATTTATCAGTTGGAGGAAGTGGTAAGACACCAATGACTATTTACTTGACAAATTTATTAAAAAATGATTTCCAAGTTCAAATCTTAAGTCGTGGTTATGGTAGAAAAACATCTGGCTACAAAGAAGTAACTGTAGATTCTACTTCAAATGATGTTGGAGATGAACCACTGCTGTATAAGAAACGCTTTAAAACAGAGATTACAGTTGCAGTTGCAGAAAAAAGAAGTCTTGGAGCAAATGAACTTTTAAAAATTCAAACTAAAAACTCCATCTTATTACTCGATGATGCTTTTCAACATAGATCAGTAAATGCCGGATTTTCTATTCTATTAACACCTTTTCAGCAAATTTTCACAAGTGATTTTCTTATTCCTGTTGGCAACCTTAGAGAAGCGAGATGTGGCGCAAAAAGAGCTGATTGTATTGTTATCACCAAATGTCCCGAATCAATTGAAGCCGCTCATAAAAATAGGATTATAGAATGCATGCAAAAATATTCAAAACCCATTTTTTTTAGTTCAATAGAATATGGTGAATTGATCTCTTTTGGTGCAAAAAGAACTTCATTTGAAACAGTTTTATTAGTTTGTGGAATTGCTAAACCAGAAACCCTAATTATTGAACTTCGCAAAAAGTATAAAGTTGAAGTACTTCTTTTTGCTGACCATCATAATTTTGATTCCTCCGATATAAAGGGAATCCACCAAAAATTTAATACTTTTGTAGGAGATGGTGCAGCAATTTTAACAACTGAAAAAGATTATGTTCGTCTTCAAACTAAATTAACAGCTGACGAATTAGAGGCCTTTCCTTGGTATTATTTGCCTATTGAATTAAAGATTGAAAATGAAGATGAATTTAATTTTTTAATAAAAAAATATGTTACAGCAATTTAAAGAATCTGCAGCTTATATTCGCTCAAAAACCAACGTTCAACCAAATATTGGAATTATTCTTGGAACTGGTTTAGGAGGATTAGTAAATGAAATAAATATTATCGATGAAATTCCCTATGAGGAAATCCCGAATTTCCCTGTTTCAACAGTAGAAAGTCATTCGGGAAAATTAATTTTTGGTGAATTAGGCGGAAAAAAGGTTGTAGCAATGCAAGGTCGTTTTCATTATTATGAAGGTTACACATTGCAACAAGTTACATTTCCTGTTAGAGTTATGAAATTATTGGGAATTGAACGACTTTTTGTAAGCAATGCTTCAGGAGGTGTAAACCCAGATTTTATAGTTGGGGAAATTATGATTCAAAACGATCACATTAACCTTTTTCCTGGAAATCCTCTTATCGGTAAAAATTTTGATGAATTAGGACCACGATTTCCAGATATGAGCGAACCTTATGATTCAACCATGATTGCTTTGGCGCAGACAATTGCGAAAGAAAACGATATTAGAATTGCAGTAGGATGTTACGCCGGATTAACAGGTCCAACACTAGAAACGCCAGCAGAATACCAATATGTTAGAAATACAGGAGCTGATGCAGTTGGAATGTCGACTGTTCCTGAAGTTATAGTAGCTCGACACATGGATATTCCTTGTTTTGCGATATCAATCATCACAGACTTAGGAGTTCCTGGAAAAATTCAAAAAGTAAGTGTTCAAGATGTAATTGAAGTTGCGGGTAAACAAGAACCAAAGATGACCTTAATAATGAAAGAATTGATTTCTCGAATATAAAAGAATGGAAAAGGAAGTACGCGATAAATACGAAGCAGTAATTGGATTAGAGGTTCACGCGCAAATGTTGACCAAAACTAAAGCGTATTCCAACGATGTAAATGAATACGGTGCGCAAGTAAATACGAATATTAGCGCAATAACACTTGGACATCCCGGAACTTTACCAAAGATGAACTCCAAAACGATTGATTTTGCAATTCGTTTAGGAATAGCTTTCGGTTGCACTATCGCACGCGAACAACATTTTGCAAGAAAAAATTATTTTTACCCGGATTTACCAAAGGGATATCAAATTACCCAGGATACCACACCAATTTGTACCGGTGGAAGTATTGTAATTCGAACGGAAGAAAATCAAGAAAAGAAGATTAACATCACTCGAATTCACATGGAAGAAGATGCTGGAAAAAGCATACACGATGTTGATGTTTATGATACTCTAGTTGACTTAAACAGAGCAGGCACTCCCCTACTTGAGATTGTGTCAGAACCTGAATTAAGAAGTTCTCAGGAGGCCTATAATTATGTCAGTGAAATTAGAAAATTAGTTCGCTATCTCGATATTTGTGACGGAAATATGGAGGAAGGTTCCTTAAGATGTGATGCTAATATTTCCGTACGAATTAAAGGGCAGGATGCTTTTGGAACGAAAGTCGAAGTAAAGAATATGAATTCTATTCGAAATGTGCAGCGAGCAATTGAATTTGAAATAACTCGACAAATAGAAGTGCTTGAGTCAGGAGGAAAGCTTTCACAAGAAACAAGAGGATTTGATGCGTTAAAAGGAATTACAATTTCTATGCGAAGCAAAGAAGCAGCAAACGATTACCGGTATTTTCCAGAACCAGATTTACAGCCTTTATTTATCAAACAAGAGCAGATTGACGAAATAAAAATGGACATGCCAACTTTGCCACGCGCACTTTTTGAGAAATACACCAAAGAATTTGGTTTGTCTGAATACGACGCTTATAACTTAACAGATAATAAAGGAATTGCGTTATATTACGAAGAATTAATTCGTCACACTAAAAATTACAAAGCTGCAGCAAACTGGATTATGGGTGATATAAAATCATATTTAAATGAATTCAGAAAAGAAATAGATGAGTTTCCACTAAATGCTGAGCGAATTGCTTCCTTGATTAAACTTATTGACGAGGGGAAAATTTCAAGTTCTATTGCTTCACAGAAAATTTTTCCTGAAATGTTAAGATGCGAAGAACCCGCTTTGTTGATTGCTGAAAGACTAAATTTAATTCAAGATTCAAGTGAAAACACTTTAAAAAATTTCATTCTGCAAGTATTTGAAGAAAATAAAACAGAAGTTGAACGTTATAAATCTGGAGACAAACAACTTACAAGTTTCTTTATGGGTAAATTAATGAAAGTTTCAAATGGTAAAGCAGACCCAAAAATTGCGAATAGTTTATTACAACAAATGTTAAACACTTAAAAAATGAAAGAATTAATATTAAAAAATAAAACAGCCGTAGTTATTTTACTTATTGTTTTAATGAGTTCCACTATTTATATGCTTTGGAATAAATCTATAGTGGTCGATCAAGAATTAACACCAAATTTTTCCATTTCGGGAAAAATAGAAGGTGCAGAAAACCAAAGAATTTATGTTGAGGCACCAAGCAATCGCGGCATGATTCAAGTTGCAGATACGATTATTTCTTCATCGGGAAGTTTTAAATTAGAAGGGAATATCCCAGATATAGGATACTATTTACTGCGTGTTGGTGAAAATCAAGCAAATACAATTCCCATAACCTTAGTCCCCAAAGATGTACTCAAAATAAATTGCACTTTAGATAATTTTTCAACAGAACCAAATACTTCAGGAACAGAATGGACTAGTGCATTGAATGATTACCTTAAACTTTTAAAGCAATTTCAAATAGACAAGGATGTTTTAGAAGCAAAAATAACAGAAGATACAACGGATGAAATCAATAATCAGTTCTTAATTATAAAATCTAAACTTGATTCCACGATAAAAACAAAAATGCTTAACGATCCCTCTAATGCATTTAATATTGTGATTTCCAGCTCTCTTCTACCAAGCTCAAATTTTAATAATTGGGATAAAGACAATTTGAAAATAATGAAAGTCATTGCTAATGCTTTTGAGCTTAAGTATCCGCGCACTAGTGTTTCTAAATCTTTTAGAAAACAAGTTGATGAACTTGAATCTGCGTATATAATATTTCTAAATAGCAATAATGGAGAAAGAGAAGCACCAGAAATCAGTGCAAATAACCCAGATGGAAAGCCAATAAAATTATCCGATTTGAGAGGGAAAATAGTCCTGATTGACTTTTGGGCATCTTGGTGTGTTCCCTGTAGAAAAGAAAATCCAACTATAGTTAAATTGTATGAAAAATACAAAGATAAAGATTTTACAATTCTCTCTGTTTCCTTAGATCAAGATATAATTAATTGGAGGGGTGCAATTAAAATTGACGGTTTAAAATGGCCTAATCACGTTAGCGATTTAAAAGGATGGGGTTCGGATGTGATTTCTTCGTATAATTTTGACGCAATTCCACATACAGTTTTAGTAAATAAAGAAGGAAAAATAATAGGCCAAGATTTGCGGGGCATTGAACTCGAACAAAAAATCGCAGAAATTATAAAGTAATAAATCATGAAAATAAAACTATTTATCAGCTTTCTAGCTTTGATATCTATTAACATATTTAGTCAATCTGAAATTGAAGTCACATTATCAGGCATGATATTTAAACCTCCTGTTAAAGAACTAAAATTAGCTCAAATTTACACAAGTCCCGAAGGAAAGAAACTTTATAAAGATTACCATAAATTCTCAATAGATGAACAAGGTAACTTTAGTTTTAAAGGAAAAGTTCCATCAACAGACTACTATGTTTTACGAGTGGGAAATGATGATATAAACTTAATTTTAAGAGAAAACAGTAGTTTTAAGATTTATGGAGACGGTTCAAACATCTCTAATTTTTGCAACTTCGTAGGTTCCGATGAATCTAAAATTATAAACGACTTTTCGATAATCTCTAGAAAATGGAATCAAAAAACTGATTCGGCATTAATCGCTATCAATAAAGATACAAGTAGAATAAAAATAATTAATGACTACATGGAAAAGCAACACACACTTTTTATGAATGATTTACAAACTTTTATTCGAGCAAATAAAAACACTGCAGCCTTATATTTTGCTTTACCGCACATCCAAACAAAAGATGTTGCGCAATTAGAGTCAGTAATTAATGAACTAAATTCTGCATTTAACATTAGTCCAACCGTAAAAGAAATTTATAGAAATTATACTGAAAGTAAAAAAATAAAAGAAGATGCTATTTTAGTTGCGCCTGGCAAAATTGCACCTGATTTTGAAGAACTTATGTTAGATCAAAAAACAAAAATGAAACTCTCTAATTTAAGAGGCAATCTAGTTTTATTAGATTTTTGGGCATCTTGGTGTGCACCATGTAGAAAAGAAAATCCTGCTTTAGTCGAACTTTATAAAAAATATAAAGGTGATGGTTTTACAATAATGAGTGTTTCATTTGATACTGATAAAGAAAAATGGAAGTCCGCAATCATTGCTGATAAACTTACTTGGTCAAATCATGTAAGTGATTTAGGAGGCTGGAATAGTAAGGTCGGAAAAATATATAAAGTAAATTCTGTGCCTTTTACAGTTCTGATTGACAAAGACGGAAAGATAATTAAACTCAATTTAAGAGGTGAAGCATTGTCAAATGAACTACTCCAAATTTATGGTCATTAAATGTCTGAAACAAATAAAAAATATACTTATTTCGCATCTGATTTTCATCTAGGAGCTCCTAATGATGCTGAAAGTTTACAACGTGAAAAAGAAATAGTTGCCTGGCTTACATCTATTGAATCAAGCGCAAATTGCATTTATTTAGTTGGCGACATTTTTGATTTTTGGTTTGAATACAAGCATGTAATACCTAAAGGCTTCTCTCGACTTCAAGGAAAAATAGCAGCACTAACAGATAATGGAATTCCGGTGCATTTTTTTTATGGAAACCATGATATGTGGATGTTTGAATATTTTAAAAAGGAACTTGGAGTAGAAATTCATTCTGATGATATTCAAGTAAGCATTGGGACAAAAAAATTATTTATAGCCCACGGAGATGGTCTCGGAAAAGGAGATAAGGGTTATAAATTTATCAAGAAAATATTTCGATCATCTTTTTGTCAATGGATTTTTGCAAGACTGCATCCAAATTTTGGATTTTCAGCAGCTAACTTTTTCTCAAAAACGAGTCGGTCTAAAAATGGACCTCTTGACAAACAATTTAATGGAATTGAAAATGAGTGGCTTTATAATTATTCAAAAGAAGTCAACACAATCAACAAGTTTGACTTTTTTATTTATGGCCATCGTCACCTACCATTGAAAATTCCTTTTGGCAATTCAGTTTATTTTAATTTAGGAGAGTGGATAAATTATCAGACATTTGGGAAATTTGATGGAGAAAATTTTGAATTACTTCAATGGAAAAATGGTAAGGAACACCCCTATAAAACACTTGCAGAAAATGATGTATAATTGGAAGGTCGAATCTGTTGGGGATTTAGACGATTATGCCAAGAAATTTATTTCCTTATTCCCAGAACCAAAAATATTTGCATTAAGTGGCGAAATTGGAAATGGAAAAACAACTTTTATACGTGCTATTTTAAATCAGATGGGAATTACAGACTTTGATGGCTCACCTACTTTTTCTCTTGTTAACGAATATGAAATCAATGAGTCAAAAAAAGTATACCACATTGATTCTTATCGAATTGAGAATAATAAGCAAGTATTGCAACTTGGATTAGATGAATTAATAGATGAACCAAACTATTTCTTTATTGAATGGGCTGAAAAATTGGCATTTATTTTACCAAAAGACGTAATTTGGGTGTATATTCGTAAAAATGAAAACTCAATAACGAGAGAAATATCCTTTGAATTATGATTACTGATCCTGAATTATTGAAATCGTTAATGCAGCAAGGAAGCTTGATGCCGAAAGAAGAAATGTTGGAAGTTCCAAGAAAAAAAGGCGCTTTATTTATTGGAATCCCTAAGGAAACATCTTTTCAAGAAAAAAGAGTTGCCTTAGTCCCAGAAGCAGTTGGTCTTCTTGTAGCAAATGGACATCGAGTTCGAATAGAAGCAAAAGCTGGAGAAGGTGCTAATTTTACTGATAACGAATATAGCGAAGCAGGTGCAGAAATTTGTTTGGACAGGCAAGAAATATATAAATGTGATATCATATGCAAAGTTGCTCCACCTTCTGAAGATGAAGTTAATATGATGTCTGGAAATCAAACTTTTATTTCTGCACTACAAATAGCAACTCAACCAAAAGAAATCTTACAAAAACTAATTGAAAAAAAAATAACTGCAATAGCATGGGATTACATCCGAGATGAGGAAGGTGTTTTTTCAATAGTTAGAACAATGGGAGAAATTGCCGGAACAACTTCAATTCTGATTGCAGGAGAATTACTTTCTTCATTTTCTAATGGAAAAGGTATTATGTTAGGAGGTATTGCTGGAGTACAACCAACTGAAGTTGTAGTTATAGGTGCAGGAACGGTTGGGGAATTTGCAACTCGTGCTGCAAGTGGATTAGGAGCTTCTGTAAAAGTATTCGATAGTTCTCTTACACGCTTAAGAAGATTACAAAATGATATAGGATCTCGGGTATTTACTTCAATTATTCAGCCTAAAGTGCTGGCCAAAGCAATAAGACGAGCAGATATTGTAATCGGCGCGCTTCGATCAAACGTAGGAAAAACCCCCTGTGTTGTTTCTGAAGAAATGATCCAAAGTATGAAAGCTGGTTCAGTAGTTATTGATTTAAGTATTGATCAAGGTGGTTGCTTTGAAACATCACGAGTTACAAATCACATAGATCCAGTATTTACAAAACATGGAGTCATTCATTATTGTGTTCCTAATATTGCATCACGTGTTTCGAGAACAGCTTCTTTTGCCTTGTCTAATATCTTTTCACCACTAATTTTGGAGATGGGTGAAAAAGGAGGAGTAGTAGATTTAGTTCGAATGCACAGTGGTTTCAGAAATGGAGTATATATTTATAAGGGGATTTTAACCAATGAAATTTTGGGGAAAGTCTTTGATTTAAATTACAAGGACATTAACCTACTTCTTCCAGGGATGTAATGGAAGCCCTAATTCCTCTGAATTTACCAAAAGCAACTTTAACATTAACAAGAAAAGACAATGTTATATTTGTAAATTGTTTGATTCGAAAAAAAAAAATAATCTTAACACCTGAAGAATGGGTGAGACAACATTACATTAATTATCTCTCCTCATATCTGCTACATCCACTTAGTTTTATTAGTGTCGAAAAAGAGTTAAATTACTTTGGACTCAAAAAACGTTGGGACATTGTAGTCTATAATAATTTATTCGAGCCAATTATTTTAGTGGAATGTAAAGCACCAAATATAAAATTAAACCAGGAAGCGCATAAACAAGTTTTTTCTTATCAAAATAAGCTAAACTGCGAATACATTGTCTTAAGTAATGGAATTGAACATATAAATTGGAAAGTAGATCAATTAAAAAAGAAGATTATTGAAGTTTCAGAAATTCCAATATATTTTAGTTCTGAATAAAATTTGATTCTCCAGACTTCATTCGACCGTATTCTCTTGACAAATAAGCCAACTGAACACGCATTTTATCCATTGCTAATTCTGTTTCAGTAGAAATTTCCTGCTTTCTAACTTTTAACTGCAATTTCATATTCATTGCATGAAGTAAAACTTCAATTTCGTGACGTTTCATAAAATTAGATTTTTCTTTGAATGCCACTATGTCTTCCTCTGCAGCAGTAACAAGAGCGATATATTTTTCATCTTTTACAACAGTTAAAAGAGTATTGTGTAAATAAATTAATTCAATAATTATTTCATTTAGCGAATCCAAGTGACCTTCTTTTTCAATACCTTGCTTTTGCATTTGAACTATTAACTCAGAATACCATGTCTTGTATTGATTTAGAAATGAATCGTCTACTAAAGTTGGCTGGACAAAGACATCAATTATAGCATCGAGATTAAAGTTAAAAGAGCGAATAACATGTTCGATTTGGAACATGTACAACAAATATTCAGCGATATTTTCTTTTAATTTCTGTTGAGCGACACGCATTACTTTAAATCCTTTTCAATTTTCTCCTGATTTTCATTCAAAAACTGAATAAATTCATTTGTAACATCCATTTTTTCAGATATATAATTTAATTGCCCCCCCTTACCGTGCATAAATAAAACATCAATTTTATACTTTTCACAATATTTTTTTCCAAGAACTTCAATTTTATTACTTATATCCTCTAATTTTTTTTCAGTTTCCGCCTCTAATTTTGCACCCTCAGTTTGCTGATATTGCATAATATTAGACTCCATTTGCTGCGCTTTTTGCTGGACTAAAGCAATTTCATTTTGGGATAATAAACCACTTCTTGCCTCCTGTTCTTTTCGTTGAACAAAATTCTGTAATTCTAAAGATTTTTTATCAATTTCAGCTTGAAATATTTTTTGCTTTCTAGTTACCAAAGAATCTTCTCGCTTATAATAATCAAAATATTCTTTTATGCTATCATTATTGTAGTAAGCAATTTTAAACCCATTTAAATCTCTTGCTTCAATAGTTGGTTTTGAATTAATTTTCTTTTTATCATCGTTTGCACAAGCGAAAACAATTAGACTTATAGACATAAGCGTGATATAATTTTTCATTTTTTTTTATTTTTAATTTATAAGTTGATTCCAATCTTCTCGCATGGCAATAAATCGTGTTAAACAATTTGAGAAAAATTGAGGGTTCAAGTTTTTCTCAATCAAATCAATATCTAAAATATCAGTCTCGGATATTTTAAACAATTGTTCAAAGCCACTTAATTCAATTTTCAAAATAAACTTACCATTGTATTGGTGAATTTGAATCAAAAACCGATCATGTGGAATTTGTTTAACAAGTCGCATAAACAAAAGTAATAAAAATGGCTCTAAACTATTATAAAATAAGATTAGAATAAAACAAAAATTATGGTTTAATTTTATCTAGAATTCTTTGAATATCCTTGTGTAAATTTCTATAAGATAAACTTAATTGCAATGCATCCATTTGAACATCAGGTAAGTCTTTTGAAAAATAAGCGGAAAATTTCCAAATTTCTATAATATCTTTCATCTTTACTGAATAAGGTTCGAATAGAGGATTTGAAGAAACCAGTAAAAGGGACTGATTTTCCTCTAAATGATTGTAGACAAACTTAAAAACAATTCCGTCTTCTTTGGTAACAACAATGCAAGCTGTCCCCGATTTTAGTTGCGTCCAGTCCTGAATAAATTCACCAATTACATGTGAGCCATTATTTACTGGAGGCATTGAATCACCTGAAATTGGGAAAGCCCTATGTTTTCGATCTTTACTTAAGAATGGAATTTGCAAAGTAGGCAAGACCTTCATGAATTCTGGATCTGAAAATCCTGCAACATAACCTGCTCTTGCTTTCTCAGGAATCATCTCTATCATTTCCTCGTTATTTTGATCTACAAGAGCAGCTAAAACACGAAGATGAGTTCCCTTTGCGTCATCTTTCCAAGATGACGAATAATTTTCCCAATCCTTTATTGAAAAACCCGAGAAATCTTTTTTAACTAAATCATCAATCGAGATCTTAAAATATTCACTAAATGAGATAAGATTTTCAATATTGGGAAGCGCGACTCCATTTTCATAGCCACTATAAGTAGAGCGGTTCATTGAAAGCGCCTGTGCAATTTGATCTTGAGACATTCCTTTGTACTTACGAAGGGCTTTTAGGTTTTTTCCGACAATCATATTTCTTATTTTATGTAAAAATAGAAAATAAATTTAGAAACTAAGCAAAAAATAGATGATTAAATAACCAATTATTGAGAGATAAACTGATATCTTATATATCCTGATTGTTCGTCACTTGCCTCTCCAGAAAAATTAAAGCGTGACATTTGCGCATATTTTTTTGCTTGTTCTATCATACAAGCAGTTGCGTTTGAGCTTTGAGATGCATCAAAAGTTATCTTTAATACTTTACCATTCAAATTTACCTTAACATTGATTACAACAGTGCCAGAAGAACCAAATCCACACGTATAACCAGGATTTCTTATATACCAATTATTATTATCATAAGCAGTCCTTCCTGGTAGATAAAAATCGACCATTACATTACCACTATATTGATTTGTCTTTCCATTTTGGTTTTTATCTTTAGTGTTAGAATTTACAACTGTTTTTTCTGGTTTTTCTATATCACTAGTTTTTTTAATTGTTAAAGATTCCTTAAATCCTTTAGTATCCTCAAATAATTTTTTTTCATACTCTTTAATTGTTTTTTCAGGATCTCCTGTAGGAGTATTTTCAGACCAGTTTTCATCTGATTTTATTCTTTTATCCTCTTTATTTCGAACGATATTTTTTATTTCCTTAGAACTAACAGTGGGGACCTCAATGTTTTTAATAGGAATTTCTATTTGTTTTTTTTCTTCAATTCGTGAAAGATTCTCTGGAACAACAATTTCAATAGATTGTTTATATTCAGTTAACTGGAAATAACCAAAGAGAAAAACATAAACACCAAAAGCTGAAACAATAGCTAAAATAACATGATCAGAGCGATTAAGATTCCCTTTCATTGGTTGTGTAAGTAAATTCGAGAACTCAATAAAAAATACGAAGTAGAATTATTTTCTGTCAAAGATAGGTAATTACTATCAAAAGCTTCAATACGATCATAAACCTTTGGCGGTAATTCTTTGCCAAGCATAGTAAACAAAGTGAATTTATTGCCATCTGAAACAAGTAAATATTCCTTTTTAAAATTAATTATTTCTTTATATTTAACTGGTAAAACAGATTTTAATTCCATATTCATAGAACCAAATAAATCAAAAGAATACATACTTAATCTAGGCAAGAATATAAGTTAATCGGTATCTTACAAACTGGGATTGGCATCATCTTATGTTTATTTGATTTATTGAAATACTGAAAAATTCTTAATACTTCTTTTTGGCGTTCAGAAATGTTTTCAATATCTCCAGAAAAATCCATAGCCCATTCTAACTCTGGGTATGAAGCCCCAATTTGATCTTCATCACTTCTTCCGTCTTCCCAAAGACCATCTGTTGGTTTAGCTTTCAAAATCTCAGGAATAACCTTAAGTTTTTTTGCAAGAGAAAAAACCTGAGATTTAGTAAGGTCTGCTATCGGACTAATATCTACGCCACCATCACCATACTTTGTATAAAAACCTAGACCAAAATCCTCAACTTTATTTCCAGTTCCTACTACTAAACATGAATTTGCTTGAGCTACAGCATATAAAGCTGTCATTCTTAATCTAGCACGGGAATTTGCAAGTGCTAAATTATTTTCTTTAATATCAATTGGAAGTGTTTTCTCAAAAATAGCAAGTGTTTCCGACAGATTAATTATAAAAGATTCTACATTTGGATAGCGATTTTTTAAATCTGCAATGTGTAGTTGTGCCCTATCATATTCTGCATCAGTTTGCCGAATTGGCAAATTCAATAGAATGACTTTTTTTCCGGTTTCAGCACATAGAATTGATGTTAAAGCAGAATCAATTCCTCCAGAAACTCCAACAACAAAACCTTGAATGGATGTGTTTTCTAGATAGGAATTTAACCAAGATGATATAAAATTCTTTAGGGGATTCAAATTAGAAAAGGACAGCAAATTTTAAGTTTAATTGATTCTGAGTAGCCTTGTTAGAAAATGGAGTAATTTCTCCATTAACTTTATGATACAAGGTTTTGTTCTCTTCTTTTCTATCCAAGAATAAAGGAGTAAGGCCATAATAGTAGCTCATTTCAGCAACTAACGAGGTTGAACCTACAAAATTCCATTCGGCACCAAGAGATAAACCTAGAGATGCTTGGTAAAAAAACATATCATTTTTTGAAGTCATATTTATATTTTCTTTTTCTTTTAAAATTGCTGGATTAGTAATATCTATTCCTTTATCTACCATTTTATTAGAAATCAAAAAAGAATTCCTAATTCCAAATTTTGCAAAATAACGAAAACTTCCAATAGGATCTGTTCTGAAAAGAAGCGAAACAGGTAATGTTACAAGTAATGTTTTGTGTTTTCGAGTTTGTAGCTGGAAAATGCTCTGATTTGTAGATGAAGAAGGTAGGATTTCTCTGTCATTGTAATTATAATAAATTGTATCTTCAGTTGGATTTGACGCAAACTTAATTGAACTAAAATCAAATTCTAAACCTGATGCAAGCCCAAAGTTTTTTGAATCTTCAAATGACTTATGAAACAATAGACCAATACTAAAATTTGTACCTGTACCATTATCATTTATTTTTGAAGTACCCATTGTGGTTAAATTTAAGCCAAAATTAGTTGTTATCCCAGCTTGAATTTTTTTATTTTCGATACCCTGTGATATAGAAAAGTGAGAAATAAGAAAAATTAAAAATGTTATCTTAATTAATTTCAAATTTTGGAATTTCATATTTAATGATTTTAATAATTAAATTTGAGCAAATTTACAAAAAATAGTGAAAATACTACTTTATATATTTTCTATAATTATAATTTTAATATCTATATTTTTAGCTTGCTCCGATAATCGATTTAAAATTTCTATCGATAACATAAAAATTGATTTAAAATTTTTAAACCTCGATTCTTCATTAAGAAATTCAAGTGATGAAGAGTTACTAAATTTAAAATCTAAATTTTCGAAAGATAAGTTATCCATTCTTGATTATACTGTTTCTTATTGTATTGGAGGAAGTCTGCGGAATGATACCTCCTATATAAATAGTGTGAGGAGATTTCACAGTAATAATTTCATTCTCAGACTTGAACGAGCAATTAAAAAAAAACACGGTGACTTCTCTCCAGAAAAAAAACAACTTTTAATAGCCTTTAGGCGTCTCAAAGCATTTTTCCCTAAAGAAAAAACACCAAGTTGTATATATTTTATTAATTCCTATTTTTATGCAAGTGTATTTTGTACTGATAAAGAAATAGCAATTGGATCGGAACGATATTTAGATCCGACGACAAAAGAAATCATAGAACTTCCCAATCAACAATTCTTTGCTTGGATAAAAAATGGCATGTTAAAAAAATACTTAATTCGTGATGTTGTATCTGGTTGGATTATGACAAATTATTGCCAAGAGACAGCAGAAAACTATGCTAGTGAAATGATGCGCTGGGGTAAAATCCTATACATTACCGAGGCAACAATGCCTGATGAAGAAATCAATACTATTTTGCGTTACACTGAAAAGCAATATAATTGGGCTCTTGAAAATGAAGGATTGTTTTGGAAATACCTTGTAGAAAATGAATTACTCTTTAAAACAGATGAAAAAACAAGGTCTAATTTTTTAAATGATGGCCCTTTTACGAGTGGTTTATCAAATAATAGTCCTGATAGACTAGGGCAATTTTTAGCTTGGCGTATCGTTCACCAATATATGGAAAACCATGACATTAGCATCGCTGAATTAAACAAAAAATCCTATAACGAATTATTGCAAAATTATAAAGCAAACTAAGATGGAAGATAGAATCTCAAAACAATCCGAAATAAATATTAAAGTTGATTTAAACGCAAACAATCTTCCTATTCAAATGAATTGGAGCGCTAGTGATGGAGGAATCGAGAATCAAAATGCTAGTGCTTTTCTACTTTCAATATGGAATCCGGAAGAAAAAAATACAATGAAAATTGACTTATGGACAAGAGAAATGACGATAGAAGAAATGAAACAATTTTTTCATCAAAGTTTATTAACAATGGCGGATAGTTTTGAAAAAGCAACTGGTGAGCATTTGATTTCGGAAGATTTACGCGATTACTGCTTTCATTTTGCTGAAAAAATGAATATTTTACCTAAAAAATGAAACTCCTCCTTACAAAAATGAAAACCCAAATGGGGACTGAAATTGATTATTTTTTCGAATGCCCAGAAAAAGACATTCATGTAAATACTTTCATAGGAAAACAAATTTCTTTAAAATGGAATGGGAGAATAGACTGCTCAAAATGCCTTAAACAAACTGATAAATCTTTCGGACAGGGATTTTGCTATTCTTGTTTTATTTCTGCTCCTGAGGCTAGTCCTTGTATTTTACATCCTGAATTATGTGAAGCGCATTTGGGAAAAGGAAGAGATATTGAATATGAATTGAAATATCATAACCAGCCACATATAGTTTATTTAGCCGCAACAGATATCGTTAAAGTTGGTGTCACAAAAATTAGTCAAGTGCCTACAAGATGGATTGATCAAGGTGCAAATAAAGCAATTATTTTAGCTGAAGTGCCAAATCGCTATTTAGCTGGCAAAATTGAAGTTGCATTGAAAGATCATTTTTCTGATAAAACAAACTGGCAAAGTATGTTGTGTAACTTACAAGACGAAACGATAAATTTAGAAAATGAGAAATGGCGAATTCACGAAATACTTCCGAGCGACTTAACCTGCTTTTGGAGTGAGGACGACAGCATCCACACCTTTAATTATCCCGTTGAAATTTACCCGACAAAAGTAGCAAGCTTGACTTTTGACAAAACACCGGAAATAAATGGCATGCTTAAAGGAATAAAAGGACAATATTTATTATTTGAGGACGGGCAGGTTTTAAATATTCGTAGGCATACATCCTATCAAATTGAATTCGATGAAATTAGTTAAGTTAATTCATTCTTTCTTAGATTTTTTCTACCCACTTTTTAAACGTTTTTTTGATCGTACAACCTACTATTATGCCGTTTGCGGTGCTAGTAATTTAGTTTTAAGTTGGTTTTTATTTTTTATCTTTTTCCACTATTTTTTTAAGAAAAAAAATTGGGACTTACCGCTAATTAACTTTACACTTTCTTCGTATACAATGACTGCTTTTCTATGTTTTATTATCTCTTTTTCAATCGGATTTACACTTTTAAAATATGTGGTTTTCACAAAAAGTCAATTAAAAGGAACTATACAGTTGTTTCGTTATGCTACAAGTGCTGCAATTACAGGATTTACAAGCTGGATCCTACTAAAACTATTCATTGAATCTTTTCATTTATTTCCTTCAATAGCAAATATAGTTTCGTCCTGTATTGTTGTTGTAATTAGTTACTTACTCCAACGCAAATTTAGTTTTAGGTAATTTTTACTTTTTTATTCTTAACTGAATATCAAAAGTATTTTCAGGGGAAGTATTTTTAATTAAGGTAGAAAAAGCTAAGTCATAAGGCCAATAAATTGCACAAAGGGTATTTTCTACTAAATAAATATGTTTGTGGGTTTTTTGAGGCATCCCTTGATATATCCCCGTTAATACATCATATCTACAAGTTTCTGTATCTAGTTTTGCATCGTGCCAAACTATTACAGATTTTTCATTTTTTAAAAATGGAAAAAGCAAGGATGTATCACTTTTTACTGATTCTTTATGATGATCTCCGTCAATAAAAATAAGATCAAATTTCTTGTTTAAACTAGAATAATCATAGTATTTTGAATCCCCAAAAAGATGAGTTACATTTATAATATTCTTAGAATAAAATCGATGCATTTGAATATAACTTTTTTCTAATCCCTTTAGCAACATTACTTCATCGCTTAAGTTTAAAGTGAAACAATTTTTGACATATGAAGCAACATTCGCAACACTTTCTCCACGCCAGGTTCCAATTTCAAAATAATCTTCCGCCTCTATTTTTTTGCACAATAACTTTAACAATGCAAAGTCTGTGGCAAGTGAGGAACCACTTAAAAAAGAATATGGATATACATTCACATCCATCTCAAGGGGAAATAAGGTCGAAAATGAAATCTGTTTCTTTTCGTTTGCAGAAGGAAATAGGCCTTGAAATTCTGTTTCCAAAAGTTCCTCACTATTTAATACAGCATTCAATAAATATGGCTTTTTGAGAATTTCAATAAATGCTTTGATTGCCTTACTTACTTTTTTCATTTACTTTAGTTTTAGCAAATAAATAATTTTGTATTTCAGAAAACTTTAGAAAAAGTACAAATTTACCTCCCTGACAAAGATAAATTATTATTGCAACTAGAGAGGTAAGTATATAGGAAAGAATAGCCGAAAGAATTGAACCCTGAATACCAAATTTTGGAACTAGTGAAAATATAAGTAGAAAGGTGAAAACTAGACCTATAAAAGTGGCTAGCGCATTAGAAAGGAATTTACCTCGTCCTGAAAAATAATGTCCGATAATCAAATAATAGTTGTAAATCCAAACTCCAGGAAGAAGAAGTAGAATCAATGACTTTAATTCATAAAATTCTTTACCAAAAACCCAAGTGTAAAAATTTGTTGGGATAATAGCAACAAAGCAAATAACAAGGAAAGAGATAAATAAAGCTACTTTCGTTAATTTCTCGGTTAAACGCATAGAATATTCCTTGTCGGTTGAATTTGATATCTTAGAATATTGATACAAACAAATACTACTCGTTATCATCCAAATTGCTTCAGCGATAGAAATTCCATTAGAATAAATTCCAACAGCTTCCTTTCCATTGTAATGTTCAATTACAAAATAACTGATTCGGAAACTCAAGAGCTGAAAAATATGCGCTAACTGATTCTGAAAGCCATAATAAAAAAGGGACTTGAAGGTCGCTTGGAATTTTGAATCTTGCGTTTCTTTTTCAAAAAAATAAGCTTTTATAAAATATAAACTACAAACTAGTGACAGTAAGTATGAGAAAACCAATGCGAAAATATAAGCTGAAATACTTTTATTGTCAAAAAAATAAAATTGTACAAAAAGAAATGATAAGGTTAAAAAAGGGACTAAGAAATTAACAATATTACTTTTTGCAATTTTTTCACGGCCAATTAATAAGGATGAATTTATGGCTGTAAATGAACTTAAAGTACTCAACATAACAATTGCAAAAGAAATAAAGGGAATGAAATATGCTAACTTTATTAATATTAAATAGCTAAAAAAACTAACCGTGATTGTCCACAAATAGGATACAATAAGTAATTTTTGAGGATTCAGTCGAGATGCTAAATAGATAATAGAAGCACCACTTACAAGATTATGAAACAATAAAATAATCGTAATTGAAGCTAATATCAGACTTTGCTCGCCTTTTCCCGCGGCACCTAAAAACTGTGAAACTAAAACCGCTATTAGCAAATTAAAGATAGCAGAAGAAAAGCGTACACTAAAATTACCGAGAATTGATTTCAGCATTATTGAATCTTAGAGTTTAAAACTATTCTGTACTGTTCGTCAAATTGTTTTCCCACTTCTTGATAACTAAAATGTTTAAACGCATAAGAATGAATTTCATTTGAATCAAAGGTGAATTTAGCATCTAAAAATTCACATATTGCTTTTTCAAGTTGCGCTTCATCTCCTTTAGGAATAAGAATACCATTTTTCGAATTTACATGTTCAGGTATGCCATTTACATCAGTAGAGATAACAGGTTTTCCCATCATAAGTGATTCTGCAATAACGCACGGGAAGTTTTCATAATTACTAAATAGCAATAAGGCAGAACTATTTTCTATCATACTTGCAATTTCTTTCGTCGACATTGTTGAATAAAATGTCACTGAATCTTGGATTCCTAAAATTTCGATTTTTTCCTTGGCATATGCTACATCGCCATCACTGACAATTTTCAAATGAAAATCCTTTCTATATTTTGAAATGCTAGAGATGCATGACAGTATTCCACTAATATTCTTATGCTCGTCTTTTCCAGTTGAAATATGAATAAAAGTTTTTGTTTTTAATTCTTTTTGTTTTTCACTGTACTTAAATATTTCTTCATCTACAACATTTGAAATAATTGCAAATTGTGATTTTGGGCTAAGAATCTGCATATAACTTTTAAGATCCTCGCTAACTGGAAGTAAAATCGAAGCTCTTTTTACGATAAACTTACACAAAGACAAAATAATCTTTGGGTACGAATGATCAGTTCCTACATGAAGACCTGTTGCATTTTCCGTTATTACATAAGGAATATCTTTTCGCCATTTTAAATAAAATGCCCAAATTCCAAGAGGATAAGTAATATTTAAATGAATTAAATCCGGCTTGCCAATAATCGACTTTACAGTTTTATATCCTTTTTTAAACGCTTTTCTATGAGCGAAATAATTTCGAAACATATTCCAAAGACGAAATTTGCTAGTTGTTTTTGGATAGTAAACTACTATCTCTGAGAAAGTTCTTGTTCTTGTCTCAACCAAACGTATTTTTTTATCAAGTAACGAAGGAAAAACAGATAGAGAAACTACATCATTATAAAGAGAAGCAGCTTCGGCATGTTTTTTTACAAAATTTCCTAAGGTCGGATTGAAGTCATTCGGATACCAAGAGCAAAGTGCTAAAATCTTTAGGCGCTGAATTGCCATTTCTTAGCAAATATTAAATTGAAAGACACTTTTAACTTGGTCCAAAGCATAATCGATTTCCGCTTTTGTTGTATACCTAGAAAATGAAAAACGAGCATTCGGGCGTGTTAAATCTGCAGAAATTCCTTCCAAAACATGTGAGCCCTTTGTTGCTCCTGAAGAACAAGCGCTTCCTCCGCTTACAGCAACACCTTTAAGATCCAATGTGAATAATAACATTCCAGACTTTTCCGTCTTTGGAAAGCAGACATTTAAAACAGTATACAAAGATTCCTCAGGCTTTGTTTCTCCATGAAAATGAATATCCGAAAACTGTTTTTTTAATTGGTCAATCATATAGTTTTTAAGTTCCTGAATATGTTTTTGGTGAGCTGTTATATCTTCGTATGTCAATTCCATTGCTTTTGCTAAACCAACAATCCCTGCTATATTTTCTGTTCCGCCTCTCATCCCACGTTCCTGTGCTCCGCCATGTATTAACGCAGAAATCTTTGTTTTCTTGTTTACATATAAAAAACCAATTCCTTTAGGTCCATGAAATTTGTGTGCTGAACAAGCTATAAAATCAATATCTAAATCGTGTAAGTCAAATGGATAATGACCAATTGTTTGAACAGTGTCAGAATGAAAGAAAGCGCCATATTTACGACACATTTGCGTCACTTTTTTCAAAGGAAGAATGGTCGAAATCTCATTATTAGCATGCATTAAAGAAACCAATGTTGGAATATTTTCTTGGAGTAATTCTTCTAGATGATTAAGGTCAACATGCCCCTTTGAATCAATTTTAACAAAAACGCTTTCAACTAAATTTTCTTTTGTTAGAGATTCAATCGTATGACCAACAGCATGGTGTTCTATGCAAGAAGTTATAATGCGTTTTACACCTAATTCGTTAATTGCTGCATGGATTGCCATATTGTCGGCTTCCGTTCCTCCAGAAGTAAAAATAATTTCTGAAGAAAGACAATTCATTTGTTTTGCAATTGAACGTCTTGATGTCTCAACTAAAGCTTTTGCATTCCTTCCATAAAAATGTGTAGAAGATGGATTGCCAAAATTCTCCTTTAAAACAAGCAACATAGAATCAATCACTTCAGGAGCAATTTGAGTTGTAGCTGCATTATCCAAGTAAACGCGCATGGAAATAAATTTTGTCAAAGATAGCATTAATCACGCATTAATATATATTCCTCTGACTGATTTCATTGGGTTTTAAATTTAATAAAATAAGAAATAATTGAAAAGAATTAGATTTTAGATTAAATTTTAGATTAAATTTACTAAACAATAAAAATAAAAATCATGAAATACATCCTACTTCTACTTCTAATTTTTGGATTTAAAACCTATAATTTTTCTCAATGTGTAAATCCAGCCTTAATTGATTCATTTGCCATTTGTCCAATGATTTACGCTCCAGTTTGTGGATGCGATGGCGTTACGTATTCAAATGACTGTATTGCAGTAAATCTTGGAGGTGTAACTGCATGGACAGAGGGAGCATGTTCTAGTACTATTTCATGCTCATCATTTTGCGTAGAGAATATTTCTTTTGACACTTCTGGAATACTTAATGTATCAATTAATTTTAGTGGTGATTTTAATGATTGGATTATGCACCCATATGTTTCGCAAGTACTAAATCAAAATGGTGATGTCATAGCAAGTGGAGAATTAGCGTATTTTGGACAAGAGGGAGGAACTACAATTCCTTATTCAGTCTCTAACTCTATTTTTTCAGCTCCTTTTCCTCCAAATTTCATAGGATCCGTTATTTTTAACTATGATAATAATATATGTGTTTTGCCTTACCCCTGTGGAGACATCATAACTTGCATTGATTCGTCACTAATAAATCCTAATATTTTTTGCCCAACATTTTTCATTCCTGTTTGTGGTTGTAATAATGTTACATACAACAATTCTTGTGAAGCTGAAAATTGGGGCGGTGTAACTTCGTGGACTCCAGGGGAATGTCAAGGAACTATAACATTTGCAGATTCTTGTGCAGATTTAGCGGGTCTTGACTTTGGTGCTTGCACAATGTTTATGGGTTATGGTTTAATTAATGGTATTTGCAGTCCAATTAGCGGCTGTGGAACAATTGTGGGGAATATTGATTATGCTTTGGCTATAGATTCAAGTCTAGAAAATTGCCAAGCAAACTGCATGGAATTTGATCTTGCCCCTGCATGTTCTGATTTATCAAACGTTGATTTTGGATTTTGTTCAATGCCTCTTGGAATAGGAATTATCAACGGACAATGCGCAATGATTTCAGGATGTTCAAACATTTCAGGAATGATAGATTATTCTGCTTCCTTGTATACAAGTATGCTTTCTTGCCAAGCTTGTTTGCCTTCTTCTTTAACTGAGCAAGAATTAGAAAATAATCTATTTCCAAATCCAGCTTCTGAGCATCTTACTTTAACTACAAATTATGCTTCAGGAAAGAGTGAATTGGTTATTCTAGATGTTTTAAATCGTGAAGTATATACTGCTAGCTTTTCTGGAAAAGAAGTTGAAATTGACCTGTCTAATTTTGTGAAAGGAACATATATCTTACAACTAAAACAGAATAGTAAGATTAGCCGACTATTTTTCATGAAACAATAAAAAATTAATAATTTAAACCCTACTTTATGACTCCTTACAGTGGGCCATGGACAAAAGCAGAAGCAGCACATTTATTGCGAAGGACAGTTTTTGGTGCAACGAATCAGCAGATAATAGCTGCTGTTGTAAATGGCATGGAAAATACCGTTACAAGCTTACTTCAAATCCCTCCAACAAGTCCACCACTAGCATATCATCCCGGCGAAACAATTGTTGCGCAAGGAAGTACTTGGGTAAATTCAGTATACCCTTCAAATCAAGCTGAAAATCAAGAATGCGAAAACGCACGCTCAAGATCTCTTGCCGCTTGGACAAATAAAAATATTAATGAGGAAAATGGAAGTATTGCAGAAAAATTAGTCTTTTTTTGGCAAAATCATTTTGGAGTTACAGGAGACACTACTGAATCTCGAGCAATGTATCATTTTTTAATGCTTTTACGCCAGAGTTCTCTAGGAAACTTCAAGCAACTAGTTAAAGATGTTACAATAGACCCAAGCATGCTTCTTTTTTTAAACGGTTCTTCAAATACTGTTTATTCTCCAAATGAAAACTATTCTCGAGAATTACTTGAATTATTTTCAATTGGAAAAGGCGCTCAAATTGCAACAGGAGATTATTCCCATTACACAGAAGATGATGTTGCTGCAGGTGCTAAAATTCTTACTGCTTATGTTGTAACTGGCATCAGAAGTGATAGCTTAACACAAGTAGAAGTATCTTTTAATCCAATATTACATGATAATTCAAGCAAACAACTTTCTTATCATTTCAATGGTCAAATTATAAATGCAAACGACGCGCAAGAATACTCCGATTTTATTGATGTAATCTTTAATCAAAGTCAAGTTGCGACATTTATTTGTTCAAAACTCTATCGTTATTTTGTTAATTATGATTTGAATGCCTTTGTAATGTCTGACATTATTCCCAGTATGGCTTTAACTCTTATCTCTAACAATTATGAAATTTTACCCGTGCTTCATCAATTATTTACTAGCGAACATTTCTATGATCTAAGTATTAGAGGAGCAATTATCCGCAATCCTTATGAAATGATCTATGGAATATTGAATGCTACTGGAACTGCCCCAAATTTTGGGCTTGCTGTAAACTCAGATATCTATTTAAACATTTATTACTTTGCTAGTACCATGGGACAAGATTATGCTAGACCACCAAGTGTTTCTGGATGGACTGCCTATTACCAAGCTCCAGCATTTTCAAAGCTCTGGATAAATTCTACTTACATTAAAAAAAGATTTGACTTCATTGGGGCAATGCTTTTCACAGGAGTAACATTTGGTGCAAATAATTTTAGCTTAAATATACTTGGATTTTTAGATGGGCTATCAATACCTGATAATGCAAGTGTTGTTATCGATGATATTTGCACTATTTTCTTTCCAAAAGACATAAATACTGCAGATAAAATTTACTTAAAAGGTATATTAACCAACGGCTTACCAGATTTTGAGTGGACTGATCAATACAATGCTTACATTTCAGACCCCACAAATATAGTTGTCTCTGATCCTGTTAAAATAAGAATGCGTTTTGTCCTAAATACCGTTTTTAAAATGCCACAGTACGAAACATTATAATAGAAAACCAACGATTAAGCATGAAAAGAAGAAACTTTATAAAAAATTTATCTCTGGCCTCCTTGTCCTTGCCATTTATTTCAAATGGATTTGGAATGCAAGCTATTACAAAAAAATTATTTGGTTCATCTAAAAATGCCGAAGATCGAGTACTTATTATTATTAGATTAAATGGCGGGAACGATGGATTAAATATGATTATTCCTATAGATCAATATGATAACCTAATGATCCAAAGACCAAATATTATTTTACCACAAAATCAAATTCTTTCATTGACAAATTCAGTTGGAATTCATCCTATAATGACTGGTATGAAAACCATGTTTGATCAGGGTAAATTAACAGTAGTGCAAAATGTTGGTTATCCTGAGCAAAATCGTTCGCATTTCAGATCTTCGGATATTTGGACAAGTGGTTCTTTAGATATCAATCAAACAAGTGGATGGATGGGTAGGTATTTTGAGAGCGAGCAAGCCAATTTCCCAGAAGATTACCCAAATATTGATTTCCCTGATCCATTTGCAATCAGTTTGGGCTCCGAATTATCAACAACCTGTCAAGGTTTAATGGGTAATTTTTCGCATGCTGTAAGTGACCCGTTTAATGCTGCAAATTTATTGGAGACAAGCGTTGAAAATGATGGAACATACTATGGTTCGCAGATAGAGTACATTGCTACAATGCTAAATCAAACAAATGAATATGGGAATCAGATTAGTGTAGCTTCAAATTCCGGTAATTCACTATCCACACTATATGACCCAACAAATTCTATTGCTGTTCAATTGAAATACATTGCACAAATGATTTCAGGAGGCTTAAAAACTAAAGTTTACATTTTAAATATCAATGGATTTGACACGCATGATTCGCAAGTTTTACAAACAAATACTACTCAAGGTGAACATGCAGATTTATTAAAAAAACTTTCAGACGCAATTGCTGCTTTTCAAAATGATTTGCAATTATTAGGTCTAGAGGAAAGGGTTGCAGGAATGACTTTTTCTGAATTCGGAAGACAAGTAGCCTCAAATGGCAGTTTTGGTACAGATCATGGAGATGCCGCCCCTCTTTTCCTTTTTGGAAAATGTGTTAATTCAGGAATAATTGGTCCTAATCCTCAAATAAACAATCAAATAGATGGACAATCGGGAGTAGAAATGGAAATTGATTTTAGAGATGTTTATGCCTCGATTTTGAAAGATTGGTTTGAAGTTCCGGTTTCATCCATTCAAAATTTATTTGAACATAATATTACATTTATAAACGTTTTAAGTGGCTGTACTTTAGGTTTGAGCGAAGACGAATCACTAGATTTAAAGAACATCGTATTTCCGAACCCAACTCCTAGTAATTGCACCTTAAAAATTACAACATTAAACGAACGAGTATCCGTTTATATCTACTCTATAACTGGACAAATGATTAAAGAAATTGGATCAAAAGACTTAAGTGAAGGAACTCACTTAATTCCTTGTGAGACAAGCGAACTGCCAGCTGGAAACTACCTGATTCAGGTGATTAAAAATTCAGGGGCACTTTCACTTAAATTGCAAAAAATAAAATAAAAACTGCAATTGCTCAAGAATTCATTTAATTTTGTCGTGTTCTTTGGTTTTGCCTATAAGCAAATTAAAAAGGAATCCGGTTAAATTCCGGAGCTGTGTCTGCAGCTGTAAGCACTTAAAATGGGTTTCCATAAGCCACTGTTTTAAAACGGGAAGGTAGAAACTAAAAGGGTGTGAGCCAGAAGACTTGCCTGAGAACAGAGATATGACTTCAGATTAAAGTCGGACTCAATAATGGGATAGACGTATCCCTATGATTCCATTTTAGCCTGTTTTATTTATTAATGTTTTAAAAACTTAAAAAAAAATGAAACAACTTTTTACTTCCGTTCTATTATTAATTTCAGCTTTTGCATTCTCGCAAAACTACCTACACAAAGTTCTTGTTCTAAACGAAGGATATTTTGATTATCAAACAAATCAAATTATTGACCCAGTAACTATTGGCAGCTACGACCCATCAACTCAAATTTATAGTGTAGTCAGCACCTTAAACGGAATGCGTTTTGGGTCTGATCTTATCATCGATGGAAATTTTTATTATGTCGCTGCAGATTCGAAAATCTACAAAATGGATTTGAATACCCATCAGGAATTGGCTTCAGTAGTTTGTCAAGGCGTGCGAAATTTAGGTGTCTATCAAAATAAATTAGTTGCAACACGTGGAGAGTACCTCACAACCTATGATTCATATTTACATATTTATGATGCAACTACTCTTTCCTTAATTCAAGCAATAGATACAATTTCTGGTCCAAAATGGGCAAGTCAAAATATCGTTGTTGATGGTTCAATAGCTTATATTGCAATTAATAATGGCTACGAGTGGGGAAATGAAAAAGGTCTCATTGGAAAATTAAACCTTGATAACTTAAGTTATGGAAATGAAGTAGACCTTGGTCCAGATGGTAAAAATCCAGATAATTTGATGAAATCAGGAGATTTTCTGTATACTGTAAACAATAAAGATTGGTCTAACGCATCCGTTTCAAAAGTAGCTTTGAATGGCAGTAGTAATGCAACTGTTAACATACAATCTGCAGCAACTGGATGTGGGACTTCTGCATTACGCGATGATAAATTAGTTTACCAAATTTCTATGGAAACTACTTTAAATGAATTTGACATCAACTTAATGAACTTAAGTGGACCAATCTCTGGACATTCCATCAATTATTATGAATTAGCTCAGGAGCCTGTTTCTGGTCAATTTTACACCAGCGAAACTGACTTTTTCTCTTTTGGGAAAATCCATATTTTTGACGATAACAATACTGAACTATCAAACTTTAACGTAGGTATTTCCCCTGGAACTATTGTATTTGATGTGCGACCAAGTGTTGGTTTAATTGAACAAAAAAATTCCCTTTCAATATATCCAAATCCAACGAATGAAAATCTTTATTTATCTGGGTTTTCATCAGAGAAGACAAGAATCTTAGACCTAAGCGGAAAAGAAGTTATTAGCACATTCGAAAAAACTGTTAATGTATTAAATCTTAAAAATGGTGCTTACTTGCTAGAGAACAATGGAAAGTGTTATAAATTCATAAAGAATTAACCGTTCTTTTTTGATTTAATACAAAGTCTTTTTGACGATAAATTATAGAAGGAAGAAAAAGTAAATTCGAATATTAAATTACTTCAATTAATTTCAATTGATAATTCTGTAGGAAAAATAAAACAATTACGAGTTCATTCCTTAAATTTGGCAGATGAAAAATATTCTCTTTCTTTTTTTATTTTTAAATGTCGCTCAACTTTTTTCACAGAAAAACAAAGACGCCAAACTTATAGTTGGGATTGTTGTGGATCAGATGTGTTACGATTATCTCTACCGCTACCAAGCTAACTTTTGCAAAACTGGTTTCAACAGGTTTTTAAACCAAGGCATGAATATTCGGAACATGCTTTACAATTATGTTCCAACTTATACTGGTCCTGGTCACGCTTCAATTTACACTGGAAGTATTCCTTCAGATCATGGCATCGTAGGAAATGAATGGTACGACAGAAAAACTTCAAGTATAATCAATTGTGTTACTGATACAAGAGAGTCAACTATTGGAAGTATTTCAAATGATGGACAAAGATCTCCGAGAAATTTAAAAACCTATACAATAACGGATCAGTTAAAATTGACATATCCAAGTGCTCGGGTAATTTCTATATCCTACAAAGACCGTTCTGCTATTTTGCCAGGAGGACACTTAAGTGATGGCTCTTATTGGTTTGATTATTCAACAGGGACATTTATCACGAGTAGCTTTTTTAAAAAAGAACTTCCTCTTTGGCTACAGCAATTTAACTCGAAAAACAATGCCAAAAGCTATACAAAAAACTGGGATTTGCTACTCTCAAAAGACCGTTATACTTCTATTGATAAAAGTCCCTATGAACTAATAATTGGAGGAAAAACAAGTGCTGAATTTCCCTATAATTTTTTAGAAATGGGAAATGAAGCTTCGGCTAATCAACTTTTTACAATTTCACCATTTGCCAATACATTACTAACTGACTTAGCATTGGAATCCCTAAAAAATGAAAAACTTGGGGAGGATTTTCAAACAGACATGCTATGCATTAGTTACTCCACACCAGATATTGCAGGGCACGCTTTCGGACCGTATTCACTAGAAATAGAAGATATGTACCTGCGTTTAGATTTGGAAATAAGTCGTTTGTTAGATGCTTTATCTGCAAAGTGTGGAAAAGATGGTTTTACTGTTTTTTTAACAGCAGACCATGCCGTAGTTCCTGTTCCTCAAATGTTAATTGATAAAAAACTACCTGGAGGCTATCTATTTTTAGATGCAAAATTAAGTGAATTAGCAAAAAAAAGTATTGAAAAATTTGGAGAAAATCTTATCGAAAAAGAAGAAAATCAGAATATCTATTTGAATAAAACTAGAATTTCATCTTTAAACCTAAGCATTAACCTTATAGCAGACTATTTCAGAGATGAAATAAGAACTTGGCCAGAAGTGAAGGCAGTTTATACTTCAGAAGAATTAATCGAAGACAATGGTGCTAACAATACTTGGAAAACGATGATCCAGAATGGTTATGACTATGAAAGAAGTGGCGAAATAATTTTTACACTAGAGCCAGGATATTTACTTAAATCATCTGATAATCCGAGCGCACATCAGGGAACCTCTCATGGATCATCTTTTAGTTATGATACACATGTACCTTTACTTTGGTATGGAAAAAATATTACTAAAGGAGATGTGTTTACTCCTTATCAAATAATTGATATTGCCCCAACACTTAGTCATTTGCTAAATCTGCAACAAACTGGAGCTATGACAGGAATTCCGATTCAAGAGATTTTTAGAAAATAAAACATGGAAAAAGATTTTTTCTTAAATCACTTAGCTCAGACAAACGAACATCCTTTTTTACTTCAAGTTGAACGAGCAGAAGGAATATATATCTATGATAAATCTGGCGCAGTATTTATGGATATGATAGCTGGTGTTGCCGTAAATAATATTGGTCACTGCCATCCGAAAGTTATTTCAGCTATAAAAAATCAAGTAGATAAACACATGCATGTAATGGTTTACGGTGAATTTGTTCAAGAAGCACAGAATGAATTTGGCAAAACATTATTGGAATTACTCCCTGAAAAATTAAATTGTGTATATGCCGTCAATTCCGGAACGGAAGCAAATGAAGCTGCTATAAAACTTGCAAAAAGAAAAACAGGTAGAATGGAGTTAATTGCATTTACCGGAGCATACCACGGGAGCACAAATGGTAGTTTAAGTATTTCCTCAAATGAAACCAAAAAACAAGCTTACCGACCTTTATTACCAGAGGTGCGCTTTTTGGAGTGGAATGATGCGGCACAACTAGTAAATATCACCAATAAAACAGCCGGAGTTATTATTGAAACAATTCAAGGTGATGCTGGTGTTCGTATTCCATCAAAAGAATTTATCTCGCTTTTACTAAAGCGTTGTGATGAAGTTGGAGCCCTACTTATTTTTGATGAAATTCAATGCGGAATGGGTCGTACTGGAAAAATATTTGCTTTTGAGCATTTTGGAATTACCCCAGATATTTTGACACTAGGGAAAGCATTAGGTGGAGGTATGCCAGTTGGAGCTCTTGTATCTAGCAAAGAAATCATGAGTGTTTTTACAAACAATCCAATGCTTGGACACATTACCACATTTGGCGGACACCCCGTAATTTGTGCAGCAGCAAGAGCTACTTTAGAAGTTCTAAAAACTGAAATAAATTTGGCTGAAGTTGAACGCCTTGGCTTAATAATAGAAAACAAGCTACTTTCTCACACTTCAATAAAGGCAATTCGAAGAATTGGACTAATGTTTGCATTTGATATGGAATCAGGCGAAAAAGTGACAAAGCTTGTTGAAAAATGCATGGAAAAAGGATTGGTTACTTTTTGGTTTCTTTCAAATCCTCATAGTTTTAGATTATCGCCACCATTAAACATAACTGAAGACCAAGTCAATGAAGCTACAAAACTAATTTTGGAAGCACTAGATGAAATAAGTAACTAAATCGAAATCTGATAACAAATAGCTTAACATTCATTGAAATAAGTATCTTTGAATTCAAATTTTAAAATACATTTCTTGAAAACCTTAGTATTTTTTTTACTTTTATTAGTCTCTTTTCATAGTCTAGGTCAGGGATTAAAGTTAACTAACGCTATAGTAATCGCTCAGTTTGATAGACCAGAAGACCGCTATACTATTGAATTAAACACAACTGAAATTCTAAATAGTCTTGGAATCAAAGCGCAGCCCTCATTAAATTTCTTAAAACAAGGTGCAAACATAAATAATCTAACAAGTGACTCCCTTCATGAAAACATTAAAACCAAAGGATACGACACCTATTTATTTGTAAATGTAAAAGGATACGACCGAAAATTTAAGTCTAGCAAAACTAAAATCACAGTAAACGAAATTTTAGAACGAACAAGTATCTATTCTATTTACCGCGATGAATCGACTTCAGTAAGTTTTGAGTTTATTTTTTTCAAAAACAATGAAATGATATTTACTGATATAATTAAAGTTAGTAATATCTCTGATAGAGATTCAGTACTTAAAAAGTATAGAAAAGTGCTTGAAGCCAGAGTTCAAAAGAAATGGGTCATTTAATTTCCCATTCTATATTGTTGGTCTAACTTAATATCATTTGGATCACCAAAAGCATTGCATTTTGGTGCCCTTTCAAATAATTTTATAAACTTAATCTGGAATTGAATTGGCCTATATTGCGAGGAAAACCAAGACATTTTTGATCCAAATCCATTCCACTCATAAATACCAAGAAGAGGTAAAGAAACTCCAGGAATTAGCATCCAAGCTCGGTTTAGTCTAATGCCATAGGATAAACTATAATGGAATTGTAAAACCGAAGGATTGTAAAATTTTCTCACAATGCTTGTATTTAAAATAAAATTATCCGGGTAAGTTGTAGCTCCTGGGAATAAATTATAATCGTAATTCAAGCCAATAGATTGATCTATAAAATACTTTCTAGTAACATCTATTTTCTTTTTTCCAACAAAAATTAAAGAGTGAAGAGATGCTCGAAGGTAAACGTGTGTATTTCTAAAATCACCAATTGACTCTTGAGAAGAAGCAAGAGTATTATCAATATTACGGTAATTAATCGTTGTTTTTTCAGAACCTGCGAGTTGACGGAAGCCTACTGCAAATTCCATGTAATCCATTATTCTACTTTTTTTAAGAAACTTAATCGGAGTTCCCTTCCAAGAGGGAAACTGTAAGAAACCAAATTCTGCAAAAGCACCAAATTGTCCAACTGGATTAATCTCAAAATCTCCTCTTGCTCCTGAATTGTCTGATAATTCTCCGTAAATAGTTTTTGAAGAAAGCATATAAGTTGGTCCAAAAGCAAAATGATAGCCATTTTTAGTGACAATTCGATAATCGTCGGCTTTTTTACCTTTTTTAAATCCCCCTTGAGTGAAAGCAATAAGTGGAAGCAAAAATAAAATTAGTATATATTTCATAACTTAAAAGTTAAAATCTTTACTTAAAACCTTCATTTCATTCATAACAGTTTCAGAATCCCATATATTCTCAATGTTTGGTATTTGCATGATGATATCCATTATCTCGCTTTGCTTTTTACCTTGTTGATAAGCCACACTATAGCGAATGTTACTAAAAGTTACTTGAGAATAAAGGGGAAGCCAACTTTTTGGGTAGAGTTCACTGAATTTAGCCTCAATTTTTTTGCGTAATAAAAATTCAGGATCTGATACATAATCTCGCATAACATAATAATTATCCAAGGATAAATCTTGAAGCGCATCTCCATCCGGTTTGCGCTCGCGACTGTATTCCTCAAAAATCGCCTCCCAATTCTCATTGTGTTTCTTCATTAGATTAGAGAGCACAGTGCAATCTTCAAAACCCGCATTCATTCCTTGACCATAAAACGGTACAGTAGCATGTGCAGCATCTCCCATGAGAGCAACCTTGCCATTTGTCCAAGGAGAGCAACGAATAATCGCTAAATTAGATAAAGGATGATCTTCCCATGCTTCTGCAACAGTTGGAACCATTTCGTAAAAGTCAGGAAAAACAGTTTTGAAGAATGTATTGACTGCCTCAGGGGAATTTAATTTATCAAAAGCAAACTTATCGCCCTCATGTGGCATAAATAAAGTGCAGGTAAACGACCCATCTTCATTTGCAAGAGCAATCATCATAAAACGTCCTCTTGGCCATATATGAAGTGCATTTTTATCTAACTTATAAGATCCATCATCATTTGCAGGTAAAAGTAATTCACGATAACCATCAGCAATATAATTTTGACTATAATTAAAGCGGTTTAACTTCTGCATAGAATTAAATCGAACTGCAGAAAATGCTCCATCAACAGCAAAAATCAAATCGGCTTTTACTTCAATCTTCTCTCCAGTTAGAGAATTTTTAAGAAAGGCAATACCATTTGTCAAATCAACATTCTGGCATTCATGGTTATAATGAATAGTTGCTTTACCATATTTTTCTGCAATATCCATCATTGCCGCATTAACTTTTCCTCTGGAGACTGAATAAATAGCTTCTCCCTCTTTCCCATAAGGTTGATACGTTAAATTCCCCTCTAAATCGTGCATTACCCTTCCATGCATTGGAATGGCAATTTTTCTAATTTCATCTCCAACTCCAACAGCATCTAGGGCCGTCCAACCACGAACAGATAAGGCAAGATTAATCGATTTCCCTGCAGAAATTTCTGCTTTTCGGATATCTGATCTTCTTTCATAAATGGTTACTTTGTATCCTGCTTTTGATAAATAAACAGCCCAAAGAGATCCAACTAAACCAGCACCAACAATAACTACATTTTTACCTTTTTCCATAAACTTTTATTTTCTCCAGTGCTTTGAATAAGCTGATTCAAAAAAAGGATTTCTTCTTCTTTCTAGTTTTTTTTTTCGTTGCCAAGAACTCATAAAACGCCAAATTAACAAGCCACCAATCAACACTGAAACTGCTTGAATAGTAACATTGACATAGGAGATTGTTTGATTTAATTCTCCGCTGTACTTTAGTTGAATAAGTTCTTGAATTGTCATTTATCTTTTAACAAAATTAACTAGAAACTAAATAAGGTAACAATATCTTATATTTTTTATTAACAGCAAACAACTTAAATTAAAATGTGGAAATAAATAGTATGAATTCAAACATCGTTTTGCTAATTTTGTTCAGAACAAATAATTCTATTTATCGTTATAATTTCAGAATGAAGCAATTTGAAGTCCCTAATTTTTACCACTCACCAATTATTTCAAAGGTGAAAGCAAAACGAAAATTAGATGATCCTAGAAAAAAAGATTTTAGTGCATTAGAATTAACCTTAGATAAAGTCACATTTATTTTTGCGCGTCATTTTGGCTTTTGTTATGGTGTAGAAAATGCAATAGAAAGAAGTTACAAGGCAATTAAAGAAAATCCTGATAAACGTATTTTTCTTATCAGTGAGATGATTCACAATCCAAATGTAAATGAGGATTTAAAAGCAAATGGGATACAATTCTTGCAAGATCCTAATGGCAAACAATTAATTCCTTTTGAATCAATAACAAAAGAAGATATTGTAATAATTCCGGCGTTTGGAACGACAATTGAAATAGAAAATCGCTTGAAAAAAATTGGTGTGAATATTGAAACCTACAACACAACTTGCCCCTTTGTAGAAAAAGTATGGAATCGCTCTCAAAAATTAGGGGAAACAGATCATACGATTGTCGTTCATGGTAAACTAAATCACGAGGAAACAAGAGCTACATTCTCTCACAGCGAAAAAAATGCGCCTGTAATTGTTCTTGAAAATATGGACGATACTAAAGAACTAGGAGAATTTATTGAAGGAAAAAAAAATGAATCGGCTTTTTTTGACTTTTTTAAAGGTAAAATTTCAAAGGGTTTCAATCCTCACAGTCATTTAGAAAAAATAGGTGTTATTAACCAAACAACTATGCTTGCTTCTGAAACCCAAAAAATTACAGACTATTTACGTGCTGTAATGGAAAATAAATATGGGAAAGATGCTATTAAATCTCACATTGCCGATACGAGAGATACACTTTGTTATGCAACGAATGACAATCAATCTGCAACTTATGGTTTACTTGAAAAAGAAGCAGATATAGCAATTGTTATTGGCGGACATAATAGCTCAAACACTACGCACATAGTTGAACTTTTAGAAAGCAAGTTCACTACTTTTTTTATTAGTAATCAAGATGCTATTTATTCTAAAAATGAAATCTTAAGTTACGACATTCATACGCAAGAGCTAAAAATGAAAAAAGAATTCCTTCCTGAAAAAGAATCAATTCGTGTAATTGTAACATCTGGCGCTTCATGTCCAGATATTATTGTTGATGAAGTACTACAAAAAATTCTTTTACTCATTGGAGAAGAAGCTAAAAATTTAGAAAATTCTTTAGAAAATTTAAACTGAATTCAAAACAATGAAAATATATACTAAAAAAGGAGATAAGGGAATCACCGGATTGATCGGAGGAACAAGAATTTCAAAAAAATCTTTACGCATTGATTCCTATGGCACGATAGATGAACTTAATTCATTTATTGGACTTGTGAGAGATTTTGAAATCGATTCCAAGACTAAAATTCAACTAATAGAAATTCAAGATAGATTATTTACTATTGGTTCCAGTTTGGCTGCAGATCCTGAAAAATCAAGCATGAAATTACCTTCCCTTAGCGATGAAGATATTTGTAATTTAGAAAATTGGATTGATGAGATGAATCTTACATTACCAGAAATGAGATTTTTTGTTTTACCTGGCGGACACCAAGCTGTATCTTTTTGCCACGTAGCTCGTTGCGTTTGCAGAAGAGCTGAAAGAATTGTCGTAGAATTAAGTGATTTAGAATTTGTTGACCCTATTGTCTTAAGTTATCTCAATAGACTAAGTGATTATCTCTTTACAGTTTGCAGGAAACTATCGCAAGATTTTGGAGCAGTCGAAGAAATATGGAAGCCAAGACTCTAAATTTTATTATTTCTTAAAAAAAAGCAAGAAGAATGAACTAATTATTTGCTTTATATAAAATAAAGTTTACTTTTGCCGAAATAGAAATTTACAAACACAACAACATATGTATTGGACACTAGAATTAGCATCGTATTTAGAAGATGCACCATGGCCGGCGACAAAAGAAGAGTTAATCGACTTTGCTATTCGTACAGGATCACCATTAGAAGTTGTTGAGAATTTACAAGATTTAGAGGATGAAGGGGATTTGTATGAAAACATTGAAGAAATTTGGCCAGATTACCCCTCTCGCGAAGATTTTCTCTTTAATGAAGATGAATATTAGCAAGCTCTTATTTAGGGCGAGATAGCTCAGTTGGTTAGAGCATTGGATTCATAACCCAAAGGTCCCGAGTTCAACTCTCGGTCTCGCTACAAACAATAGGTCAATTTAATAGATTGGCCTATTTTTTTGTTGCTATATGCGATAATAATCAATCGGAAGAAGTTATAATAAATCTAAATAGAAACTTTTTATAGAATAAAGAAACTCTTTGTAGATTATGAGATTTGTATCCATAAAAAAAGCCCCTTCATTACTGAAGAGGCTCTTTTAAAATCGGCGTCGACTTACTCTCCCACCCTCAAAAGGGCAGTACCATCAGCGCAAGCAGGCTTAACTTCTCTGTTCGGAATGGGAAGAGGTGGACCGTGCTGCTATAAACACCCAAAATCGTTGATGCCAAGATTTTATAAAAAAATCTTAGTACCACAAAACTTTAGTGATATATCGGACGATTAAAGTAGTATTCAATACTAAAAAAAACAAGTTTGTAAGTCTACGGGTTATTAGTACTACTCGGCTATGACATTACTGTCTTTACACCTATAGCCTATCAACGTGGTCGTCTTCCACGGCCCTTAAAAGAAATCTCATCTTGAGGCGAGTTTCGTGCTTAGATGCTTTCAGCGCTTATCTCATCCATACATAGCTACCCTGCGATGCAGCTGGCGCCACAACAGGTACACCAGAG
>JBIKNN010000010.1:0-59850 GCA_044358575.1 Crocinitomicaceae bacterium | reverse complement strand
TGTAACATAGGAGTCGCAGTATGAACTATCGTCTCTGTGTTTGTTGCGCTTCGCAATTGTACAGTAATTAAATCAACATCTGTAACAGCTCCTGGAGTTGCTGATCCCGCTTCCACAAGGTTGAGATATCTAGCAGCTACCATTGTTGCAGGATTTGATCCATTCTGATAATAACCATCTAAAAACACATTTAATGAAAGTGAAGGCGTAATAACACAAGCTGCACAAGAGTTCCAACAAACTACTGGTAATACCATTGCTTGTGAACCTGCAACTGCAAGCGTACGATTCGTGTAACCAAAGTTTGTTACTGTACATGACGAACCTGGAGTAAGTGCCTCCTGACCTAACCAGTTGCTATAAGAGAACTTATATTCATATGGTCCCTCAGCAAGAAGAATTGTGGTTTCCCAAACTCCATCACCGTTTGCATCTGTCATTGGGTTACAGTTTCCACACCAACCATTGAATGTACCATTAACCTCAGGTATTGAACCTGCTGGTGCACCACTTTGTGACATGTCTACTCTGAAAGTAACTGGAGCCTGCGTAACACACGCTGAACATTGATTCCAACAAACTAGTGGTAGAACAACATCTGTTGTGCCCAACACTAAGAAACGGTTTGTATAACCAAAGTTTGTAACTGTACAAGATGTTCCTGCAAGAAGGTTTTCTGCACCATCCCAACCGTTGTATGTAAACTTATACTCATACGTTTGAGGCATCAACGGAATTGTAAGAGACCAAACTGATCCACCTATGTTTGTCATAGGGTTACAGTTACCACACCAACCGTTGAATGTACCATTTACATACGGTATTGCACCCGCAGGGGCATTACTTTGTGCCATGTCAACTTGGAATGTTACCATTGGCATTGTAAGTATAGTAAGGTTTAATTGCTCTGTTACACAGTTTGTTGTTGCACCAGTATATACTCCTGAAGCATTATACGTTTGTCCATTCCATGAATATGAAACATATGCAGATGCTGTAGTTGTATTTACAGTATTAGCAATAACATTCACAGATACACCTGAAGATACAGCTGGAGCCGTTGAAGTACATGGTGCATTTGTAGTGTAACTAACAGTTACAACATCTGTGCTACTCAATGCCGAGCTAGTGTATGTTGCACCTGTAGCTCCTGCAATAGGCGAGCCATTTAAACTCCACTGGTAAGGAGACACTGAAGGACAATCTGCTGCAATAGTAGCAAGCGTTGTGCCAGCAGATGCCTGACTATTATAACCCATAGAATAAACGTTAACTCCAGAAGAGTTGATAACCTGTACTCCAACCTCTTCAGGATATGCACCTGCTGCATTCCATACTAAAGAATAGCTAATGCCAGATTGTAATGAAACTGTTTGAGAAAGAAAACCAGGTGATGGGTATGAATTTGCAGGGCCTGTTAAGGTCGCTACTACTGTTGTTCCATTCATTACTGTCATTTGAGCTCCATTCCATCCATCACCATATGAATCTAGCATGTTGAATGTGTAGTTACAGAATGCTGCTGTTGCAACATTTGCAGGACTTCCAGCTGCTGTGAAAGTTACAGCCGCACCCTGACAAACAGAACTATTACTTGAAGTAACAACTACAGTTGGTGTTGTAAGAGCATTAACAACCAAAGTTGAAGGACTAGAAACTACCGCTGTAGATGAAACACACGCTGAATTTGCAACAATACTTGCAGTAACAACATCACCAGGGTTTAATGATGAAGTTGTATATGTTGAAGCATTAGCTCCAGCAACTGCAACTCCGTTCACCTGCCAAGCAAGCGTGCTTGATGAGCAGTTTGCGTTGATCGTCGTTAAGGTTGTTCCTTTCAAAGCCTGACTGAAGAAAGGCATGCTATAAATTGTTGTTCCTGAAGGATTTACAACATTTATTCCAACCTCTCCAGGATAAGTGAACGACGTTGGTGTTGGATTCCAGAACAAAGTATATGTTTGTCCAGACTGTAATGAAACTGTTTGAGAAAGGGAGGTAGCAGTACATGGATCACAATTTTCATCTGCAGGAAAAGAAAGTGTTGCTACAACTGTAGATCCTTGAAGGACAGACATCGTGTTTCCATTCCATCCATCACCCCATGAGTCTAATAAATTAAACGTGTAGTCACAAGATGAAGGTGAAACTCCTGCATTTGCTGTAGTTGCTGTAAAAGTAACTGGTGTTCCAACACATACTGGACCTGCAGGCGCAGAAGAAACTGCAATCGTTGGAATAGCAAAAGGTGTAATTGTTAAATCTAAGATTTGCGTTACACAATTTGTTACCGATCCATTATATATTCCTGAAACAGTGTATGTTTGACCATTGTCTGCCCAAGTATATGTACCACATGTTGTAACTGGAGTAGTAACAGAGGTATTTGGTAAAATTGTTACAACAGTTGCCGTTCTGTCTGATGATTCAACACCACCAACAACTTGGCTAGCATAATATGTGCCTGAACTTAATACAACTCCAGCAGATAGCCATGCTGTTTCTGTTGCAGAGGAGTACCAGTATATCGTACTTCCGGCAGAACCCGTTGCTACTAAATTTGCAACAGTTGCTCCTTGACAGAATGTTTGAGGTGAGGTTGCAGGACCACTAGATGCTGTAGATGCAGCAACAACATTCGACCAAGCACTAAAATTAACAGAGTCACAGTGCGCTCTCACATACACATCATACGTTGATGCTGAAGCTAGACCTTGAAGCGTGTATGAAGCTAATGTTCCAGTTATTGTAACTGTTTGGTTTGCAACAAGTGTTCCTGAACCTAAAGTAAAGCCTGTTGGACCATACTCAATATCATATGAAGTGGCAGAAGAACATCCTTGCTCCCATTCAAAGTCAGCTGATGTAGACGACATGGGAGTATTAAGATTTGTACTTAAAAGACCTGCATTAGGACATGCTGGTGCCGGAGCAATAGTAACCATATAATCTTCCGTTTCTCCATAAAAATAATTTGTACAAGAAGTTATTTCAATACCATTAGTAGCATAAACAGTTCTTACTCTCATTCTGTGAATACCAACTGGAGGATTACAAGCTAAAGCAATAGTAAATGATCCTGTTGCATTAACAGCTCCAGGTGTATATCCAGATCCAATTTGTGTAGGAGTAGCGCCAATTCTTTCAGTTGCTGAGAATACACCATCATCATTATAGTCTATCCAAGCAGCCATACCTTGAGAACCCCATGCGCCTGTTGCAACACTCATCGTGTAAGTTGTTGAAGGCATTAATGTTGCTGTATGGTTTGGCAATGAATTATAAAACATGTAAGCTGGGGTTCCCTCAACAAAGCCGGTATTATTGTTTAGTGTAGTACCAACAATATTCACTAAAGAAATAAGGTCACCTGCTGTAGTACCATATGTATAAGCTGGAATACAGAAACAATTTTGAGGATTATCCATTGCAATACTCACTGATGAAGTATAAGCATATTCACCTCCACAATAAGAAACACCTAAGCGATAAAGAGTAGATACAGTTTGGGTATTTGAAACATTGATGTTATTTGCTCCTGAAATATCAGCCCATGTTACACCATTATCACTTGAAGATTGCCACTGATATGTTAAACCAGCCGCCTGACCAACAACAGTACCAATTACCGTCATCACCTCTCCAGAACAAGCAAGAGAGTCTGCGCGAGAGATTGAAACTGAATTCATTGAGAATGGAGAAATAGTAACAGATCCTAAAGAAACAACACATCCTCCAACACCTGCATATCTAACTGAAGCATTGTATGTTCCAGGAGCTGCAGAAATAGGATTAGTAGTAGTCCAAGTTGTATCTGTTAATGAATACTCAAACATATTGTATTGAATAGTTAAGTTGTCAATAAAATGACCTTGATTTAAACCACCTGTTCTAGCAGATAATGCGTGCTTCCAAGTAGACTTATCGTCTGATAAGTAAGATGGAGGAAGTTGTTGGTTTGATACAGCAACAACGCCATTTAACCACATGCTTACCTGACCTAAAGAATTAACTTTTATAGTAACGTGTGTAGAAGCACCAGCTGATGCTGTAGCTCTCCATGCAACGTTATTACTATAGTTTAATACACCTGTTGAAGTTGGAGTTTGATCCAAAATAGGAGTGTTATACATTAAATAAACACCCTCTAGATTTGCACCGTTAGTATAAGCATCAAATGCTAATTTCAAGGCAGAACCAGAACCATTCTCAGGGTTAGTTGTTACTGAAGGCAGAGCAACAACGTCTGGTCCGTAGCTATAACTTAAACCATCAGCTGCAGGAGATGTGCCAGGAGTTGTTATGAAGTCGAAATCCACTTGATAATCGTTTGCAGATACTCCGGAAAGATTTTCAATTAAGACACCACCATTTTTAGAGTTTGCTGCACTTGTTAATCTTAGTAAACCATTAGTTGTGATTCCAGCATCATTTCCAGCAAGTGTTGCGCCAGCAGGAAGTGTAGTAGTGTTAAAATCTGAAGCAAATACAGTGCCTGCTCCTGAAACACTAAACAATACTGAACCATCTAATGTTGCACAAGACGCTGGGGATGAGGCAAGAGCTGTACCAGTTGGTGCAGGATAAACAACAACATTAATTGAAGAAGCGACTGACCAACATAAAGTTGTGTCGTTTCTTGCTGCTATGTAATATGTTCCTGAAGCAGTTGCTGTAGAATTTACAGCTGCAGGAAGTGCAATAGAAGTTCCTGTAGGATTTGTTCCTTGCCAGTAGTATGTTATACCTAGAGGAGCTGTGCCTGCCTGTAATGTTACAGCTGCACAATAAGGAGTTCCTGATAAGTTTGTAATTGCTGTTGGAGGTGTAACAAGAGGGAAAGCACTCAATGTTATTGCAGTTGCAGTTGACCATTGACCACCCATAATAGCATACGCTCTAATGTAGTATGTTCCATTTCCATTAACAACCCATGTACTAGCGCTATTATCAAAACTAGTTCCGTTTGCTGTTGTTTGCCAGTAATAAGCAACTCCTTCTGGAGCAATGCCTACCATTGTAATAGTATCTCCTAAAATACAGCTTCCACCATTAGTAGCTATAGGTGTTGCTGGAGCGTCTGGCGGACCTACTACATTTACAATGTAATCTTCTACCTCACCATAAGAAGGAGTAACACACGGATTAATTGCATCACCACTAACATATTCAGAATTTATAATTCTCATTCTAGTAAGGCCAGAAAGTGAACTTAATGGTGCTGTAAATGATACAGGCACAACAGAAGCTGGTAAACAATTAATATTTGATGATGAGCCATTTGACCAAACTCTCTCTCCTGCATCTGAGAATGAACCATTGTGGTTGTAATCGATAAAGATTGCTGCTCCACTAGAATAATTAAATGTTCCGCAGGTACCAATAGTTAAAGAGCCACTTACTGGTACAGTTTGAATTAAATTCGTAGCAGGAAGACCTGAATAATTTCCATAAATTGCAGTTATAGATCCTGCTCCAGGAGCAAGATCAGTACAAGTAGATGAATTATTCAATGTAGAAATTGTTACGTTGGTAATCTCTTCGTCATAGATTGATCCACCTGAAGGCGTGCAATAGCAATCTACGAATGAAGACATCGCTATAGCAACAGGTGTAGCATAAGATATTTCTCCTCCACAACTTGAAATACCTATGCGATAGGAAGATGCAACATTTTGGATAACTGAATAAGTTGACGCTGTAGCACCTACGACATCTACCCATGTAGTGCCACCATCTATAGAAGTTTGCCAGCTGTATGTTAAACCAGCAGATGATACTGTATAGTCGTGTGCTAAGGGAACCGTAGAACCTGCACAAACCTGAGAAACAGTAGATGTAGTAGTAACACCTGTAACAGGAGTTGGCGTAAGAACTACCATATTTACTTGGGCAGAACCTGGCTCACTTGCACAACCAGTTGTTTGATTTGTATATGAAATGTCATATAATGTTGTTGCCGCTGGAGTAACAGTTTGAGTAAAGATATTTGTTCCTGAAGCAATTTGCTCTCCATTTGCCGTCCAAATTGTAGTATAATTCGTAGGAGGAGCGAAACGCCAAGCTTCCGGAGTTGTAATTGAACCGGTAAAACTTTGACGCCCCGGAGCAACAGCACCAATAGTCATGGATCCATCTTGTAAGCCAACAGTTGATGAATTGGCAAAAGTTTTTTCAAAAATATGAATTTCAACGATTCCCTGAGTTTCAAATAAACGGCATTGAACTGTTGCTTGTGGATTTGAAAAGAACCCGTACACATTTTTATATTCAATTACGAATTTTCTATTTGGAGCATATCCTTCTGTCCAATATTTAATAGATCCATTTGAAGTATTAGAACCCGTATGAATATCGGTAGCCATCAATGCTATAACATTTCCAGGATTATTAACATTTGGGAAAACCCCACCTGTTGTATTAAAAGTATACTGCCCTAATTGTCCATTAAAAGTTCCATAACCCGGAACAGCTCCAAACATCAACAGTCCATTTGTACCTGCAGCAATTGTTGAGAAGCTAGTTCCAAAATAATTGAAGCTGAAACCAATAGGAACGTTTGCCCAACCACCATCATCAAGAGAACCTCCTGAAAGAGGGGTAGTTGCAACTCCATTGTTCATAAGAACACCAGCAGAAGCAGGCGCTGCAGTAGCTGCGTAAGGAACTGCTTGTACCGTGAAATTTCCGGCACTTAAACCTGAGTTAATTGTTGCAGAAGTTCCTGGACAAACACCAGTTGCAGAAGTCGTAACAATGGCAGTAGGTAATGGATAAACACCAATACTCTTATAAACAGTATAATCTTGGCAACCGGGCGCAGAAACTGTTAGCATAAAGTCTGAAGTTTCAGAAATTGTTGTACTTGTCGGATTAGCTGTAGTTGATGACAAAACTGCACTAGGAGTTAAGGATTGCCAAGTTGTAGTGGCTGAGGCACTAATAGGCGCAGCTGTTAATGAAAAACCTCCCCCTGTTCCGCAGAAAACATCTTCAGAAGAAATAATTTGAGGGTAAGAAGAAATCGTTACACTAACCAATGTTCTTGGGCTTTCACAAACTCCTCCAGGCAGAACTGCCGCAACAGATATATTACTGCAAGCTAACGTTGTTGCAATTGTGTCAGTTGCAAAAGCAAAAGTTGGATTAGCTGAAGTATACCAGTTATATGTTACTGAAGAAGAAGGAGTCACAACAAAAACTGTAACTGCTTCCCCAAATTGCGCACTCACTGAACTAACGTTGGTAACTGGTGCAGCTAAAGCAGGCTCTGAAAATGTAATATTCCCCGAACTTGTTGCACTACCATATGAGTTTGTAACAACAACAGTACCTGGAGCACTCAATACAGCTTGAATAGTTGTAGAATTAACAACCGTAAAAGATGTAGCAGGTACACCTCCAAAAGTTACTGCAGTAATCGACATAAAATCTGATCCTGAAATTGTTACAGTAGATCCTGGACAAGCACTTGCAGGCACTGAACTAATTGTTGGAGGAACTGGAGCAGTGACTGTAAAACAATAATCTTCTGTTTCTCCGTAAGATGCTCCAAAAGGTATAGGCCACGCTGTATTCGTATAATTTGTTCCAGCAGTTCCCCCTTCTACGACCATTATTCTCATTCTAGTTGTGCCGACTAACGCTGTAGTAGGCACAGTAAAACTTCCAGATACTCCTGGTGCTGTATTTAATCCACTAGTGCTTTCATAAACCCTTTCAGCGTTAGTAAATGCACCATTTTGATCCCAATCTACATAAATTTGAACTATATTTCCATAGTTAGAACCACTACAAGAACCTTGTACCACTGTTAAGGGCACAGAATTACCCATTACAGCAGTTGGACCTGCTATTATTCCAGCAAAATTAGCGTATGTCCCTGCAATTGAACCACTTCCGGGTGCTGCTGCAGTACAAGTATTACTTGCGTTCGTCATTGAGCCTACTGTTACACTACTAATTTCAGTATCAAAGGAGGATGAAGCAGTAACAACAGAATACGCACCACAAGTACACGCAACAAACGCCGTAATATTTACAGCATAAGCAGCAGATGTACTTGAACTGCCACTGCCACTACAAGTAGTTATAAGACGAAATTGTTTATTTACTGTAGCGTTAGTAGTTAATGAAGTTGCTGTTGCACCTGAAACATCTGTCCATGAAGCACCCGCATCAGTGGAATGCTGCCATTGGTAAGTGATGCCTGTACCAGCAGAAGTACCAGCAGAATTTAAAGTAAAGTTGACACCAGAACATGCCGAGGTAGCACCTGATATGCTTGGTGTATTTGGAGTTCCTGTGCATGCGGAAGCAGAAATATATGTTAAAGTAATATCATCTACAACTGGTGCAGTATTTGGAGTCCAATTATCTGATTTAAAGGTAAAGACTAGTCTTACTGTTGTCCCAGCTAAAGCAGTTAAGTCAATTTGCGGCATCGCAGTAAAGCCAGAGTAAGCTGTTGCAGTATTAACAAATCTCTGCGTATATCCTGTTGAAGGAATCGCTCCATTTGAAGGAGTATTTGCTGTTGTTGTTGTGAATACATAAAAGTAATCATATCCGCTATCTGTTGTCGGAAATTTAAATTTATAGTTCAAAAAAACGTTAGTTGCACCAGCAGGTATGGCAATATCACGATAGAAATGACCAACTGCTGATACTGCAGAGCCACCATAAGCAGTTGCGGTTCCCCAATAAGCTGCCTTAGTTCCTGTTGCAGCACCACCAAAAGTTCCTACACGCCAAGTTCTTGCTGAAGTGCCAACAGCAGTCCATCCATTATTGGCAAATGCTGATGTCGCATTTTCAAATCCTCCATCACTTGCTGTAATCAAAGAAACCTGCCCCCAAAAACTCCCAATCCCCGCGGCAAAAATCACAAGTGTAAGCAGCGCAGTTTTTAAAAAGTGATTAAATCCTCGTTTGGTATTTTCTTTAGTTGAAGTTTCACTAAAACTAGTTTTTGTCTGAGCACAGGTAACAGAAGATGTGGTGGTTGTTTTTGTAGATATTTTCATGATATTACTTTAAAATTTAAGGATTGAATTAATTAAAATTTTTGTTGTTAATATTTTAAATATTTAAGAATCAATATGTTATTAAGCACTGTTAAATCTACATTAACAAATTATTAAAAGCAAAAATATTTAAGGTTAGTTTATCAAGTGTGCTTTTTTATCTATTATTTTTTAGGTTTGGTTGATTATTTAAAATTAATGCAGACTTACGCTATTTCCTATTAATTCTAAAATTGAATTAGCATTTTGCCTTGTATTTCTTCACGTATGAAGTTGTATCCGTCTAAATTCTTTAACTTTGTTTTTATGGGATCAATTCGTCAAAATAAAATTGAGGCAGTAATTCAAACTGAGCTTGCTGTATTTTTCCAAAGACACAGTGCAGAAATATGCCTTGGTGCAATGGTTACAGTTACAATCGTGCGCGTTACATCTGATCTTTCTCACGCAAGGTGTTTTCTCAGTATTTTTACCGGGCCGGATAAACAAACTGTGTTGGAAAATATAAACTTAAATAAAGGCAAGGTAAGACTAGATATAGGGAAACGCTTAAAAAATATGCGAAAAATACCAAATCTCACTTTCCATATTGACGATTCAATAGATTATGCAATGAAAATTGATGAGCTTCTAAAAAAATAATCATAAATATACCTTTTTACATAGCGTTTCGGTATCTCCGTTCTTCAAGAAAGAAGAATGTTATTACCTTAATTACGCGAATATCTATTGTTGGTGTATTTGTAATAACTGCAGCATTAATTATTTTGCTCTCAGCATTTAATGGAATAGAAACAATGATTGAATCACTTTACAGTGAATTTGAACCGGATATAACGATTACCGCAAAAAAAAGAAAAACATTTGATGAGCGTGAAATTAATTGGCGCGAAATAAAAAAATGTAAGGGAGTTTCAAGTATTTCAAAAGGGCTTGAAGAAGTTGTCGTTTTAAGGCACGAAAAGAAATGGGTAAACGCAACCTTAATAGGAGTTGAAAGTAATTTTCTAAAATCTATAAAAATTAAATCCCATTTACTAGCAGGAAATGAATTATTTAAAGAAAAAAATGGTGCTGCTTATGGAATAATTGGAGTGGAACTTATGCAAAAGCTTAACGCGAAAAAAGGCTTCCAAAGTGAACACGAGCAAATTTTAATTTATGCACCAAAACGAAATATAAAAATACGATTTGGAAAAACACCATTTTACAGTGGACAGATTGCGATAGCAGGAATTATGAATTACAACACTGAAATCAACCAAGAAAAAATACTCTGGCCCTTAGAAAATACCCGAAACTTATTAAACTATTCTAGCGAACTTTCTCATATTTATATTGATGTGCAGCCCAAGATATCAAATGATGAAATGAAAACTAAAATCATGGGCATCCTTGGAGATAACTTTGTTGTAAAAACAAATTATGAAAAAAACGAGTTGATTTTTAAAACGAGTAAGTCAGAGAGATTAATAGTTATTTTCATTATGATATTTATCTTTATTCTAGCTTCTTTTAATTTAGTTGCCTCACTTACAATGTTGTTTGTAGAAAAAAAAGAAAATATTAAGACCCTTCAAAGCATGGGGCTCACCGAAAAGAATGTTTTTAAAATCTTTTTCTTAGAGGGCTTGTTGATTTCGGGAGCAGGTATTTTTTTAGGCTTGCTCGTTGGATATACCATCTGTTTAGTGCAACAAGAATTTGGTTTACTTCAGATTCCTGGTGCTGGCATGCCATTTCCTGTAAAATTAGCGCTTAAGGATTTTTTCTTGATACTCATTTCAGTGAGCACACTTAGTGTTTTGTTTTCTTATTTCCCTGTAAAATTTTTACTAAAGAATTTACAAAAATAAGATTTAAAAAGTTTCTCATAAATATGAGTCACTTAAAAAAATATGTATCTTTGCGCAAAATTAAAATCCATAGTGAAGATGTCAGTTATTGAAGGAAAAATCTCAAAAGTTATCGGACCAGTAGTAGATGTTCGATTTGAAATCGGAGTCTCTCTACCAAATATTTATGATGCGCTTGAAGTAAGAAGAGCTGATGGAACAAGGGTTGTTTTAGAAGTGCAATCGCATATTGGCGAAAATTCTATACGCGCAATCTCCATGGACTCAACTGATGGTTTCATGCGCGGAATGCCTGTGATTGCTACCGGAATGGCTATAAAAGTTCCAACGGGAGATAAAATTAAAGGTCGCTTATTTAATGTAGTTGGTGAGGCAATCGACGGAATCAATGTTATGGATAGCACAGGTGGACTTCCTATTCACCGTGAAGCACCAAAATTTGACCAACTTTCAACAGCAACTGAGGTTTTACTCACAGGAATTAAAGTTATCGACTTAATCGAACCATACGCAAAAGGCGGAAAAATTGGTTTGTTTGGAGGAGCTGGAGTTGGAAAAACAGTTTTGATTCAAGAATTAATAAACAACATCGCAAAAGGACACGGAGGTTTATCTGTTTTTGCAGGTGTTGGAGAAAGAACAAGAGAAGGAAATGACTTGTTGCGCGAAATGCTCGAGTCTGGAATTATAAAATATGGTGATGAATTCATGCACTCAATGGAGGCTGGAGGCTGGGACCTTACAAAAATAGACTTAGAAGTTTTAAAAGAATCAAAAGCGACATTTGTATTTGGACAAATGAATGAGCCTCCTGGAGCACGTGCCCGAGTTGCTCTTTCTGGTTTAACAATTGCAGAATATTTTAGAGATGGAGACGGCGAAGAGCAAGGAAAAGATATTTTATTTTTCGTTGACAACATCTTCCGTTTTACACAAGCAGGCTCAGAAGTTTCTGCCTTACTAGGAAGAATGCCTTCTGCAGTAGGTTATCAACCAACATTGGCAACAGAAATGGGCGCAATGCAAGAACGAATTACCTCAACAAAAAGTGGTTCAATTACTTCTGTTCAGGCGGTTTATGTTCCTGCGGATGACCTTACAGATCCGGCACCAGCAAACACTTTTGCTCACTTAGATGCAACAACAGTACTTTCTCGTAAAATTGCAGAACTTGGAATTTATCCCGCTGTGGATCCTTTGGATTCTACATCTCGGATTCTAACTGCAGAAATTGTTGGAGACGAACACTACGATTGTGCACAACGTGTAAAACTAACACTTCAACGCTACAAAGAATTACAAGATATAATTGCGATTCTTGGAATGGACGAGTTATCTGAAGAAGATAAGTTAATTGTACATCGTGCACGAAGAGTTCAACGTTTCTTGTCTCAACCATTTCACGTTGCAGAACAGTTTACGGGAATCCCAGGTGTTTTAGTTGATATTCAAGATACAATTAAAGCATTTAATGACATCCTAGACGGAAAATTTGATAAATATCCTGAAGCTGCATTCAATTTAAAAGGAGGAATTGAAGATGTAATTGCTGCAGGAGATAAAATGTTAGCTGAAGCCTAAATCATGGAATTAAACGTTATCACGCCAACGAACAAAATATTTGACGGAGAAGTCGTGTCAGTTTCACTCCCTGGGCAAGCTGGAATTTTTCAAGTTCTAAATAATCACTCATCAATTATTTCTTCCTTAATGACAGGAGAAATCATTGTGGAATTAGCAGAAAAATTTGAAGAGTCTGGAAGTAATACTATGATTAAACAAATAGATGCTAATCACATTTCAATTTCCATTAATAGTGGCGTGGTTGAATTAATTGACAATAAGTTAATTGTTCTTGCTGAATAACTTTACTATCTTTCGTCGAAATACTATTTTAACGCTAGCTTTTCATAAATGTATTTTTGTTGTAAAAACAATATTTAGTTGATTGGGCAAGAATATTTAGTTACTTTCGTTATCCTCAGATAATTTATGACTGATTTAATTGCAAATATAATTCCTGAAAAAATCCCACAACACCTTGCCATAATAATGGATGGTAACGGTCGTTGGGCTAAAGAGAGGGGAGAAAATCGACTATTCGGACATAGTGAAGGGGTAGAATCTGTTAGAAGCAGCATTAAAACAGCGAAAGAATTAGGGATTAAATTTTTAACGCTTTATGCCTTCTCTACCGAGAATTGGAGTCGCCCACAAGATGAGATTGACGGATTAATGGATTTATTGGTCGCATCCATTATGAAAGAAGCACCTGAACTAATGGAAAATGGGGTGCGGATATTAATGATTGGAGATATTGACGGCCTTCCAGAAAATTGTGCTAAAAGTCTAAAAAACTTAATTATAGAAACACAAGACAATACGAGCTTAACATTAATTCTTGCCTTAAATTACAGTGCCAAATGGGAACTTAAAATGGCAATAAAATCTATTGCTCATGCTGTAAATAATGGATCTCTAACTACTAATGAAATTACCGATGACTTGGTTAGTCAGCATCTCTCAACTAAAGGGATTCCTGATCCTGAACTTCTTATTAGAACAAGTGGAGAAAGAAGAATAAGTAATTTTTTACTTTGGCAAATTGCATATGCAGAGCTTTACTTTACAGATACGCATTGGCCAGATTTTAGGAGAAATGATTTGATTAGCGCAGTGATAGAATATCAAAATAGAGAAAGGCGATTTGGAAAACTTTCTATTCAACTAGAAGCAAAAAAATGAGGTATATTTTGTCCTTATATATCCTTGGTTCATTTTTCCTTTTCGGACAAAATGGAATAACTGTAGGAGATATAGATTTCAGTTATAGCCAACCAAAAGAATATGAACTTGGTCCTATTCGTGTAATTGGAGCAGATAATTTTGACCATCAAGCAATAAAATTAATTGCAGGGTTAAGGCAGGGGCAGAGAATTATTTTACCTAGCAATGATATTTCAAATGCCATAAAAAATTTATGGAATGAAGGGATTTTTTCAAACGTAGCAATATACGCTACAAAAGAAATCGCAGGTGTTGTCTATTTGACAATTGAACTTGAGGCAAGAAAGAAGTTATCTAAATTCAGTTTTAGAGGCGTAACTAAAAGAGATGCCGATAAATTGCGTGAAGAAATAAAATTATTCACTGGAAAAACCATTACAGAAAATCTAATTTCTCAGACAAAAAATAAGATAAGGGGTTATTTTCGGGAGAAAGCCTTTTATAATACTGAAGTAAATATAGTAAGAGTTAAAGATACGCTAATTAATGACTCGGAAATTTTCATAATAAACATCAATAAAGGAAATAAAATTGGCATAAAAGAAATTGTGCTATCTGGAAATACTGAAATCCCAACATGGAAATTAAAGATGGCCATGAAAGACACAAAACAAAAAGGGATATTAAGAATCATAAAGCGATCAAAATATACAGAGTCTAGTTATGAGAAAGATAAGCTGTCCTTGTTGTCAAAATTTAATAAAATAGGCTTACGAGATGCTAGTATTTATTTTGATACCGTTTATAAAGTAGATTCTAAAAATCTTGTTATTGAAATCAAAATTTCTGAGGGAAATAAATATTATTTTGGAGAAATGCAATGGATTGGAAATACAAAATACAGATCAAGTTATCTAGACACCGTTTTAGGCATTAAAAAGGGGGACTTATACAACAAAGAGCTATTTGCTCAGCGCATAAATGGGTCAGGTGATGGACGAGATATAACATCTTTGTACATGGATTATGGATATCTATTTTTTCAAGTTATGCCTGTCGAATTAAATGTTGCTAATAATCAAATAAACCATCAAATTAGAATAATTGAAGGGAAAGAAGCCAGGAATGGAACAATAACTATCAAGGGGAATACCAAAACAAACGACTATGTTATTTTAAGAGAGATAAGAACCAAGCCCGGGGATTTATTTAACAAAGCCGATATCATGCGAACTCAAAGGGAATTAGCGCAACTTGGGTATTTTAATGAACAAGCATTTCAAGTAAATCCAATGCCAAATCCAACAAAAGGAACAGTAGACATTGAATACATTCTAGAAGAGAAAAATTCTGATCAAATAGAACTTTCAGGAGGCTACGGCGGTGCTGGACCAACTTCTTCAGGGCGCATTATTGGAACACTTGGTTTAACATTCAATAATTTTTCTACAAGTAATTTCTTCAAAAAAGATGCTTGGACACCGCTACCAGGAGGAGATGGGCAGCGCCTATCAATTAGAGCACAATCTAATGGCCGGTTTTATCAGAGTTATACAGCTTCCTTTACTGAACCATGGTTAGGCGGTAAAAAACCAAATTCTCTTTCTTTTTGGTTTAATCATACTGCCTTATCTGCCAACGGTAAACTTAAGTCAGAAGATGGATATGCCGGATTATCTATCTCTGGAATTGGTATTGCATTAGGAAAAAGAAATAAGTGGCCCGACGACTATTTTTCAACATTGTACGAACTTGGATATAAGTATTATGACGTAGTAAACGATACTAGGTTTCCTATTTTTTCTAAGGGATTTGCAAATGATATTTCCTTGCAACAAACAATACAGAGAACTTCTGTTAGCGCTCCAACCTACCCTCAAGGTGGTTCGAATTTTGTTTTTTTGGCAAAAGCAACTCTTCCTTATTCTCTTTTTTCTGATAAGGATTATAATAATGCTTCTGACCAAGAGAAATATAAATACTTAGAATATTATAGGTTAAAGTTTACTGCTGAATGGTTTCTTCCATTAAGTAAAGACAAAAAACTTATTCTAATGCCGCGAATAGGTTTTGGATACTTGGGTTCATACAATAAATCTAAGGGTATTAGTCCTTTCGAAAGGTATGCTATGGGTGGAAGTGGTTTGTCTGGAGTTAACCAAATCGGGGGAATTTCAATTCTTGCCTTGAGGGGCTATGAAGACCAGGCAATTTCTTCAAGAGGTGGGGATCCGATCGTAGCTAAGTACACACTAGAATTAAGATATCCTATTTCATTAAACCCACAAGCAACATTTTTTGCCTTAGCATTTTTAGAAGGCGGAAATACCTTCCCTACTTTTGATAAATTTAATCCGTTTAATGTGAAACGTACTGCAGGAATTGGAATCAGAGTTTTCTTGCCAATGTTTGGAATGTTAGGTTTAGACTACGGATTAGGCTTTGATAAATTAGATCCGTGGGCAACAGGTTTTGGAGGAGTAAGTGATGAGTCAATAAAAACAAAAGGGTATTATCCGAAATTAAGTTTTTCAATTGGAATGAACTTGGGAGAACTCTAGTAAATATTAACAATAATTGTTTATCTTCGTCGTTCTTTTAAAAAAATATAAAGTATGTTAAAATACATTTTCTTGCTTTTTTTAAATCTTGGTATAAATTTTGCCTTCGGGCAAGAGTTCGTATATATTGACTCAGAATATATTTTAAAAAATATTCCTGAGTATTTACAAGCAAAAGAAAAATTAGATGGTTTAGCAACAAAATGGACCAAAGAAGTTGAAGATAGAACTGCAGCAATTAAAATAAAAAAGGGAAATTTTGACCGTGAGGAAGTACTTCTTCCCAAAGAAGAAAAAGAAAAAAGAAAGCAGGAAATTGAAAAACTAGAAAAAGAAACTATTGAACTTCAAACACAACATTTTGGCGTTAACGGAGATTATTTTCAAAAACGACAAGAATTAATAAAACCTATTCAAGACAGAATTTATACTGCGATGAAAAAAATTGCGAAACGAGATGAATATTCGTTTGTTTTTGATAAAGCGAACCAAAGTAATTTAGTTTATGCTTCAAAGGAATCAGATATCAGTGATGATGTTTTAGAAGAAATGGGAATTAGTAAATAAATATAAAATAATAATATGAAAAACATCTTAATTGCAATTACGTTCATTATTTCAGTAAGTTCATTTGCACAGACTAAAATCGGGCATGTTAATTCGCAAGAATTACTTGATACTCTTGAATCACGAAAACAAGCGATAAAACAACTTGACGACTTTAAACTAGAGGGAATGAAAGAACTTCAAGAAATGAATAAAGCGTTTGAAGCAGCCTATATTATTTTTCAGCAGAAGGAAAAAGATTACTCTCCAGTTCTATTAAAAATGGAACAAGAAAAATTGGGGCGTAAACAACAAGAACTAGAGTCCCGTCAGCAGGAATTAGAAAAAGGTCTTCAAATTTATAATGAAGAACTTAATAAACCAATTTTAGATAGAATTACCCAGGCAATAGAAATTGTTGCAGACCGCAAGAAATTAAGTTACATTATTGATGAAAGTGCCACACTCTACTCAAAAGGCGGAATTGACTGTACAGCAGAAGTAATGATTGAATTAGTTCGACTAGATACAGAAGCAATTAAAAAAAAATAAATAATTTTTTTATTTAGTAAAAGGCAATCTTAGGGTTGCCTTTTTTATTTAGTTTTACTCTATGAAAAATGATTTTCCTATTGGAATTTTTGACTCTGGATATGGTGGTTTAACCGTTCTTTCTGAAATACGAAAATCGTTGCCAAATTATGATTTCATCTATTTTGGAGACAATGCAAGAGCGCCATATGGAGATAGGTCCTTTGAATTAGTGTATGATTTCACCTTGGAAGCCGTAAACTATCTTTTTTCTCAAGGTTGTCCATTGGTAATATTAGCATGCAATACAGCATCAGCAAAAGCCCTGAGAACAATTCAGCAAAAAGATTTAGAAAAGATCGATCCTACAAAACGTGTTTTGGGCGTAATTCGACCAAGCGCTGAAGAAATAGGTTTTCTTACAGTGTCTAAGCATATTGGCATTTTAGGGACAAATGGAACAATACAATCTGATTCATATAGGATTGAATTACAAAAGTATGCTCCAGAAATAATTGTTTCTCAACACGCTTGTCCCATGTGGGTTCCATTAATTGAAAATAATGCTTATGACACTTCTGCAGGAAAAATGCTTATTGAAAACGATGTGCAAAAACTAATGCGGCAAGATCCAAAAATTGATGCTATTATATTAGCGTGCACACATTACCCTATTCTACAAGAACAAATTCAAAAAATAGTTGGAGAAAAAATTAAGGTTATTTCTCAAGGACCAATAGTTGCAGAAAAATTAAGTCTTTATTTAGACCGAAACAAAGACATGGAAGCAAGAATTTCTAGAGGAGGAACATGCAGCTACCGAACAACCGAAAACGCCATAATTTTTAATAAGAAAGCTTCGCAGTTTTTGGGTGAGGAAATAAATGCGCAGCACATCGAGTTATAAAATTAAAGGGCTTTCTTCTCTAAACGTCTCATTATTTCTTCTTGCATCTTCTGAAATTCAGGGAGATTTTTAGAATAATTGAGATAACTTTTTTCAAATCTAGTTCTTGTTACGCCTTCTTTTTTAAAAATAAGATTAACAGTTGAGTCAAGAGCATGTTTATTTGCTGCTGGATTTCCAGGCGCAGATTTATAATATGTTTCAATAACTACTACCTCTTCCATAATATTAATCATTTTATCCTGTCTAATAATTTCATTTTCTGGCAAGTTTTGTGATTGCTCACAAGCAAATAAAAAAAAGAAAAGACAAAAAAATATAAAAATATACCTCATAATAATTTATCATTAAAAATTAATCTTTGCCCCAAATTGTCATCATAAATAGTGTTGTCTTTGAAAACAATATTGCCATTAACAAATGTCTTTTCTATGGTATGTGAAAATTGTATTCCCTCAAAAGGCGACCAAGCACAAGAATATAAACAATTTTCCTTTGTAACGATCGGCGATTTCTCTTGGGAAATAACTACTAAATCTGCTTTATAGCCCTCTCTAATAAAACCTCTCTCTTTTATTCTAAATAAAATAGCAGGAGAATGACACATTTTATCTACTATTTTTTCTAAGCTAATTTCACCTTGCTTTCCTTTTTCTAACATTGCGAGTAGCCCGTGTTGCACTAACGGGCCTCCAGAAGGAGCATTAAAATAGGATTGATTTTTTTCTTGTAAAGTGTGTGGTGCATGATCCGTTGCAATCACATCAATACGATTATCAAGCAAGGCCTTCCATATTCCTAAGCGGTCACTTTCTTTTTTTACAGCCGGATTCCACTTAATGAAATTCCCCTTTGAATTGTAATCTTTTTCTGTAAACCATAAATGATGAATACACGCTTCTGCAGTTATTTTCTTCTGTTCTAAAGGAATTGTATTGTCAAATAAGTGTGTTTCTTTTTCCGTAGAAATATGTAAAACATGCAAACGGCTCCCATGTTTTCGGGCCATAGAAACAGCAAATGCAGACGACTTATAACAGGCTTCTTCACTGCGAATTATAGGGTGTTCTTGTATCGGAATATGTTCACCATAGAGCGTTTTTGCTTTTTCCAAATTTGCTTTTATCGTGTTTTCGTCTTCACAATGAGTTGCAATTAACATTCCCACTTGAGAAAAAAGACCTTCAAGTGCTTTTTCATTGTCAACCAGCATATTTCCTGTAGAGGAGCCCATAAAAACTTTAATTCCGCAAACATTTGTAGGTTTCGTCTTCAAAACCTCATCTAAATTATCATTTGATGCACCCATAAAAAAAGAAAAATTAGCTATTGAGCTTTTTGAAGCTATCGCATATTTTTCTTCTAATAATTCTTGAGTTAATGCATTTGGAACTGTATTTGGCATTTCCATAAAAGAAGTTATTCCTCCGGCAACAGCTGCCCTAGACTCAGAAAAAATTGTTCCCTTATGTGTCAGTCCTGGTTCTCTAAAATGAACTTGATCATCAATGCAGCCTGGAATAATTAATTTCCCACTTGCATCTATTTCAACTGCCCCACAGTTATTTTCAATGATGCCCCCAATTTTTTCGATTCTATCCTCTTTTATTAGAATATCAGAGGTAAATACTCGGCCTTCATTTATAATAGTTCCGTTTTTCAGTAGATAATTCACAATTTCATTTTTTTCATTTTCCAAACTCCAAAAATTGCTTCTTTAAAAATCCCACTGCTCATTTTGGATGAGCCATATAAACGATCAATAAAAATAATTGGTAGTTCTTTGACTTTAAAACCATGTTTTAGCGTAGCATATTTCATGCATATTTGAAAGGCATAGCCTTTAAAGGGATTATTTTTTAATTGAATTGTTTTAAGAACATCTTTATGGTAACACTTGAAACCAGATGTTGTATCGCGGATATTTATTAATAAAATTAATCGGACATAAACACTTGCAAAATAGGACATTAGAATGCGTTTCATAGGCCAATTTTTTACCCCTCCTCCCTTACAATAGCGTGATCCTATCGCAAGTCCTACACCTTCAATACACGCCTGTCTTAAGTCTTTTAAATATTTTGGATTATGGGAAAAATCGCAATCCATCTCAAAAATATAGGTATATTCATTTTTTAATGCCCACTCAAAGCCATGAAGATAAGCAGTTCCCAAACCCATTTTAGAACTTCTTTTTTCTAAATGTACAAGTCCCGGGAATTTTATTTGCAATTTTTCTATCTCTTGAGCCGTTCCATCTGGTGAATTATCGTCAACAAAAAGAATATGGTAGCCCTCTTTTAAACCTACTATTTCCTCTGTAATTAATGAAACATTTTCAATTTCATTGTATGTTGGAATTATAATTAATGTGTCGACTAGCATCTTAAAAACGAAGTTAAGCAATAAAGATCAAAATATATTATGACCATAGCTTTTAAAAAATGATAGAGGCACAAAAAAGCCCGATTTTTTTAAAATCGGGCTTTTTTTTAAAATATATTAAAAGATTAAGCTTCTTCTGAAGTTGCTTCTTCCTCACTAGGCTCAGGGCTAGTTGTAGAATTCTCAGTATTTTCTGCCGCCTCGCTAACTTCTGCTGCAACAGCCACTTCTTCTTCACTCTCGCCTTCAGCTTCTTCTCCTTTAACCGCTCCACGAGCCATTTTTACAGAGACAACAACTGCATTTGCAGGGTCTAGAAATGTAATTCCTGGTATATTTATACTATTTACTCGGATAGCACCACCAATATTTAATGTAGAAATATCTAGTATAATTGCTTCTGGTAAATCTTTGGAAAGACCAACACATTGTAGGCTCCTAAAAACAAGCATTAATTTTCCTCCAGCCATAACACCAGGAGAAGAACCAACAAGTCTAACAGGTAATTTTATACGAATCGTTTTAGTTTCGTTTAATTCTAAAAAGTCTACGTGTTGTATGGTATCTTTTGTAGGATGTTGCTGTAATTCTTGGATAATTCCAACTGCAGTTTTTCCATCAATATTTAACTCAACTTGGTAAACATCTGGAGAATATACGATTTTTTCAATCGCCACTTGCTTTACAGAAAAATGTGTCTGTTGACCCTGTCCGTAAAGTACACAAGGAACTAGTCCCGCAGAGCGCAGACTCGAAGCATCCTTTTTCCCTACGTTCGCTCTAAGCGAACCGCTCAATTGTACTGTTTTCATTTATATTTAATTTTAAGAGATTACAAAATGTGAACTAATTGATTCGTTATTTACCAATCTTTTGATAACATCCGCAAACAATTCTGAAACAGAAACGACTCTGATTTTATAATTCTGCTTCATCAATGGAATTGTATCAGTAACAATTAGTTCCGTTAATTTAGAGTTTGATATTCTATCATATGCAGGACCACTCAAAACTGCATGTGTACAAAAAGCCCTAACGCTTTTAGCGCCTTTTTCAATTAATAAATCTGCAGCTGTGGTAAGTGTGCCAGCTGTATCACACATGTCATCAATAATAATAACATCTTTGCCCTTAACCTCTCCAATGACAGTCATTTCTGCTATCTCATTGGCTTTCTTGCGGTTTTTATGGCAAAGAACAAGCCCACAATTTAGATTTTTAGCATAGGAATTAGCTCTTTTAGCTCCACCAACATCAGGTGCAGCAACAACTAAATTATCAATATTAATTGCAGAAATTTCCTTTAAAAATAATGTAGAAGCATAAAGATGATCTACTGGAACCTCAAAGAATCCTTGAATTTGATCTGCATGTAAATCCATTGTAATAACACGATCAACTCCTGCAGCCATTAGCATGTTTGCAATTAATTTTGCGCCAATTGCAACTCTAGGTTTGTCTTTTCGATCTTGTCTTGCAAAGCCAAAATAAGGTATTACAGCAATAATTTTTCTTGCTGAAGCCCTTCTTGCTGCGTCTACTAATAAAAGTAGTTCGAAAAGATTTTCAGTGGGGGGCATTGTTGATTGTACAATAAATACATCTTGTCCTCTAACAGTTTCTTCAAATGAAGGCTGGAATTCCCCATCACTAAAGACAGTAACTTTAACATCTCCAAGTTTTCCACCAAAATTTTCGGCAATATTATTCGCCAATTTTAAAGATGCCCTACCCGAAAATATTTTTACGCCCACTTTTTTTTCTTAATAAGGTTGCAAAATTAAGGTTTTTATTTTTTATAAAAAAATCATAGTCTTAATAAGCTTTTAAATAAGCAAAAGTAATACTTGAGTTTTGGACAATTAGACTAATTTTGTGGTGATGTCAACCAAAAAAACCATTCCTTATTCTCTCTTTGGGCGCTTAATTAAGTATGCCCTTCCGTACAAATACTTTTTCGGGATTTCCGTCATTTGTATCCTCTCCTTATCAGTTTTAGGGCCTTTGAGGCCATATATTATTGGAGATATGGTTGACAAATACATTATCAAAAGTCAAAATCAAAATAAATTACTTTTTTGGTCAATGATTGTAGTTCTAATTTTGACATTCGAGGGAATCTTACAACTTTGCTCTACGTACATATCTAATTTATTAGCGCAATCTGTCATTCGAGATTTACGAAAAAAGATATTCCAGCATTTATTGTCATTTCGTATGCGTTATTTTGATAAAAATCCAGTTGGAGCTATGGTTACACGTGTTGTTTCAGATCTTGAAGCGGTAACAGAGGTATTTTCCGCAGGGATAATGGAAATTGCTGGAGACATTATTTCATTGTTTTTTATTCTAACGCTAATGTTTATTACAAACTGGCAACTTTCTTTAATGACATTAATCCCAATTCCATTTTTATTAATTGCTACCCGCATTTTTGCGCGCGCTATGAGAGATTCTTTTAAGCTTGAGCGACAGCAAGTAACGCGGCTAAATACATTTGTTCAAGAACGCTTGACTGGCATGTCGATTGTACAGCTTTTTAACCGTCAAAAGAAAGAGTTTGAAAACTTTGAAGAGATAAATAAAGGCCATAGACAGGCACATGTAAATGCAGTTTGGGCAAATTCTATTTTTTTCCCAATAGTTGAGCTTTTATCTTCCTTATCTATTGCCTTTCTTTTAGTTTGGGGAGCACTTAACGTAAGTGGAAAAACACAAGTAGAGATTCGCTTAATGTATGGGCAGATAATTGCTTTTACTTTATGGATTTACCAACTTTATAGGCCAATTCGACAGTTAGCAGATAAATTTAATGTTTTACAGAGAGGAACCGTTCGAGCAGAACGTATTTTTGATGTTTTAGATGAAGAAGAAAATGTACAGACAAAGGGTTCAATTACTAAGCTTGACTTTAACCAAGCAATTATCTTTTCGAATGTTTATTTCGGGTATGATTCAAAAAATAGTGTGCTAAAAAACATTAACTTAGAAATAAAGCCCGGAGAAACACTCGCTTTTGTTGGTGCAACAGGTGCAGGAAAATCTACAATCGTAAATCTTTTAGGACGTTTTTATGAATATGATAAAGGTATAATTTCTATTGGCGGAACAAATATTAATGAAATAGACATTACTTACTTGAGAAGTAATATTGCAATTGTTTTACAAGATGTTTTTCTTTTTTCAGACTCTGTACACAACAACATTACATTAACGGATGAAAATATTAGTAGAAACCAAGTAATAGAAGCAGCTAAAGCAGTTGGTGCTCATGATTTTATCATGCAGCTACCAGGAAATTATGATTATAAAATTGGCGAAAGAGGTGGCGTTCTATCCGTAGGTCAAAGGCAATTACTCGCATTTATTCGTGCTTATGTATACAATCCACATATATTAATTTTGGATGAAGCTACATCAAGTGTTGATAATGAATCGGAAGAATTAATTCAAAAAGCTACTGCAGCACTTACTAAAGGTAGAACTGCTATTGTCATTGCGCATCGTTTATCCACAATACAAAAAGCAGATAGAATTGTTGTATTAGAAAAAGGTGAAATTGTGGAACTTGGAAGCCATAAAGAGCTTCTGAAAAAAAATGGTGCTTACCGTAAATTAAATGAAATGCAGTTTTTTGCAAGAAATTTAGAGTAATAAATTAACCCCAAAAGGATTTTGATACAATTAAATTTTCATTGAGAGTCAGCGTTTAATAATTAACAATGCAGCTATGAACATAAATAGCTGTTTTTCAAATTGTTAATTACTAGCTTTCTTAAAAATTAAATTGGTCGGACATGAATAATCTTTTTCTTGTGGTTGATTTTACTATGTTAATTGCTGTGGGGACTGTGGTTGTAATATTTGTTGTTGTTGCAATTGCAATGTTTAAAGAACCTAATAAATAGAACAATTATACTTTTTATTTGTAGTTTAAACTATGAAGATTAGCATTGTTTTGTTACTTATTTCATATTCTCAAATAACATATTGCCAAACAAAGCAGGATAAATTTGCAGTTGCTTATTTTGGAAGCGGTTGTTTTTGGTGTGTTGAAGCAATCTTTGAAAGTGTTAAGGGCATCGAATATGCTGAGTCGGGGTATTCAGGCGGGAAAGTTAAAAATCCTAGTTATAATCAAATTTGTACTGGAACTACTGGTCACGCCGAGACGGTAAAAGTAGTGTATGATCCTAAACTGATTTCCTATGATGATTTATTAAGAGTATTCTTCAACTCTCACGATCCAACAACTTTAAACCAGCAAGGACCTGATAAAGGAACACAGTATCGCTCGGTTATATTTTATACTTCAAATGAAGAAAAAGAGAAGGCAAAAGCATATATTCAAAAATTGTTGGCTAATAAAAAATTTAAGTCCATCACTACAGAATGTACTCTCTTCGAAAAATTTTATAAGGCAGAGGACTACCATCAAAATTTTGAAAGAGACAATCCCGATAATCCATATGTTATTTCTGTGAGTAAACCCAGACTCAACGCTTTTAAAAAGAAACACCTAAAAAAATAAAAATGAATAAAATTTTTCTAATTCTTGCAGTGATAATTAGTATTTTCTTTATTTCACAAATAATTATGTCTTTTCAATCCGATAAAATCGAAACTCCAAAATATACCGTTTTAAAAAAATACGATGAATTTGAAATTCGGCAATACGACTCAATGATTATTGCACAAACAATTCTTCCTTCATCATCCTATGATGCTTCTTCAAGCATGGGATTTCGTCGTGTGGCATCATATATTTTTGGTGGAAACGATAAAAATGAATCAATTTCAATGACCTCACCTGTTTTTATGGAAATGGGGGAGAATACAAAAATGGCATTTGTAATGCCAAAGAACTACAAATTAGAGGCGCTCCCAAAACCCAATTCATTGGATGTTCAATTAATTGTAATTGAGCCAAAAAAATATGCAGTAATAAAATTTTCTGGTTATGCTTCTGACGAAAAAATTAAAGAGAAAAGTCAAGAACTACAAAATTTAATTTCTCGTGAAAAATTAACTAAGGTTGGTACATTTCAGTATCTTGGGTACAATCCTCCATGGAAAGTTATTGGAAGAAAAAACGAGATTGCAGTGGAGATAAATTATTAAAAACTATAGGATACTATTGCAATTAAGGCTAATAACGAACCAGTAAATCCAGACAATAAGGCAGTAAAACCTGCAGTCATTTTTTTTCCAGATGCTTTTTTTTCAAAACCACTCTTATAAGCAGGATTTGATTTTAAAAGAGCATTATTTGGGTTACTTGATGATTCAAGTTTAACAGGTTTTATCGAGGGAAGAATTATACCGGTTATTAAAGGAATACCAAAAAGCCACCATGTAGCACCTAAAAAAACTTCGCCTGCTTTAAATCCAGGAGCTGTTTTATAATATTTTTTAGCATCTGCCTCTCCTAAAGCTCTATAATCTGTAATGTCTTGAGGTTTTTCATTGATGACTACTTTTTCACCATTAGAAAGTTGGTACATAAAAAGTGAAGCCAAAGGAGTTATTTGAACAGAATTTATTTTCCCGTCAAAACGAAAATAACTCAACATGTCAGAATCTATCTCTAGTATTTTCGCAATGATCTTATCTCCATTTTTTGTCAATAAAGTATCATTTTTGTAAAGCTGTTCAACCCTACCATTACTGTATTTAACTAAAAGAATGGTGGATTTACTCACAAGATTCACTTCACTTGAAAGGGAATCATTTGATTTGTAGGAAACAAATAAAGAGTCAGAGCCAATTATTGTTCCTGAAAAAATTAATCCTTTATTGTTTACAATTGAGTCTTGACTAAAGGAAGTCAACACTGAAAAAAGAATGATTCCAAAACTAAAAATATTCTTCATAATCATTAATTTTTTTTAATTCATCTTTTATAAGTACTAAAGCCAATTATAAGACTTACACGAGAACCTGAGTGGGTTGTTACGCCAGGTTCAGCTGGATGAAAACCGTTCCAATCTGTGTATTCATCTTTCCCTCTTGTCGTTTTAGCAATAGAAGGTGAAAAAACCAAGTTAATAGGAAATGTAACTCCCCCTGATTTAAATGAAAAGCCAGCAGCAAAAGAAACGCCAACTCCTGAAAGGGATAGATTTGGACCCATTCCAAATTCTAAACCTCTCTTTGTTCTATAACCAAACATTGCTGTAGCACTAGGAAGAAATAAGCCTTGTTCTAAGCCACCAATCATCGGAACAAATTCAAATAAAGCCTTTGAGCCATCTTTAAGCTTAAAGATTTGTGTTTCAAATTGCCAACCAAATTGAGTTATAACAGGTTGAATTGCACCCCTATTAAATGCCTCAGCGATTTTTACTCTTGATGTACCTTGGTCTATAAACGTGCCGCCAATTCGTGGGCCTCCATAGTGTTTTGATGGATTCAATAATTCGTCTTCATCTTCAATTTTAGCTTTCTTATTTTTAATATTACTGTTATTTTCCTGCTCGAAAAGTTGTTTTCTACCATCTTCATATAAGATCATAAAAACTTCTGATTTATTCATAGAATAAACTGGACCATCTAATGTTTTTAGAAATTTTATTTGGCTTGGTGTAACTTCAGATATTTTGACTGTTAGCGTCTCACCTGTCTTCAAGGTTACTTGATCTTTTTGAGCATTTATTTTTATGAAAAATGCAAAGAAGAAAGAGATTAATAGTAGTTTTTTCATTTTGAGTTCATTTTGAGTTATAAGCAAAAGTAAACACAATTAATGAAGAAAAAAAAATTGATTTCACAAATCAATGCGTCTTAGTTGCGAAAATCGCAAATAAAAATCTAAGAAAAACTTTTTAGAGCTTATTTTAATTCTTTTAACGCAGTATTTAATTCATTGTCAAGAGGATTTACAGTCCTGTAAAAACCTTCTTCAGTCCAAATTTGGCGAGCAATCTCAGCTTTTAATAGTTTAGCAATATTTTTTTGACTGTGTTGATATTCTTTCTCGTTTAATGCAACCTTGAAGTCTTTAGCTGCAAAGTTTATAAATTTTCTAGAGAGTATTTCATCAACAATAAATTGCTCATTAAAACTTTTTGCATCTTTCCATGAGTTTCTCTTAGCGCTTACATAATCAAATGAAAAAGCAGTAAATGCTCCACTAAACTGAAGGGAGGTTAAATAAAAGCTGGTTCCAGAAGAATCAAAAGGCACAAAAACATCTGGTTGAATTCCACCTCCTCCATAAACAAAACGCCCTTTTAGTGTTTTAAATTTCAATGAATCTGCAAGCAAACGTTTATCTTGAACATACAGCTCATTATTACTAAAGCGCTCTTCATCAGCCATATAATCCTCGTATTTACCATTATAAGGCCTTTGAATACAACGTCCTGAGGGAGTGTAATAACGTGCAATAGTAATGCGCAAGTTACTCCCATCTCGCAGTAAACGATCTTCCTGTACCAATCCTTTTCCAAAAGATCTTCTCCCAACAATAATAGCTCGGTCGTTATCTTGTAAGGCACCAGCTAATATTTCACTTGCAGAAGCGGAATATGCGTTAATTAGCACAACTGTTTTTGTGTTTTCTAATAAACCCCCTGAATTCGATTTATATATTTGCTCTCCGCTTTTTCTACCTTTTGTTTTCAGCATAATAAGTCCCCCCTTTAAAAATTCATCGGCAATGTCTGTTGCTGCTGTTAAAACGCCACCACCATTATTTCTTAAGTCAAGCACTAATTTTGTCATCCCCATTTCTTTCAATCGTAAAGCAGCAATATTAAAGTCTCGAGCAGTAGGAACAGAAAATTGATCTATTAAAATATAACCTGTCGTTGCGTTGAGCATGTATGCACAAGTAATGGTTTCCAATGGAATTGCTCCCCTTTGAAGTGAAAATAATTTATACTTTTTACCTCTGAGGACTTTAAATTTAACGTTTGTTCCCGCGAGCCCTTTTAGTTTTTGCATTACTTTTTCATTGGTTATTTTTTTACCAACAACAGATTTACCCTCAATTTCTATTATTTTATCCCCGGCTTTTACTCCTGCCATTTCTGAGGGTGATCCGCCAATAATATTTGTAATACAAATTGTATCTCGCAGCAAGAGAAAACGCACTCCAATGCCTCCAAACTCCCCCTCAATGGATTCATTGACTGCCGCCATATCTTTTGATGCAATGTAGTTGCTATGTGGATCAAGTTTATGGAGCATTTCGGAAATAGTCTCTTCAAAAACCCTGTCTTTATCGACTTTATCAACGTAACGATTTTCGAGTAAATCCAAAATATCTTCTAGCTTTTGGACATCTGCTGCCTTATCTGTATTATTTGAAAAGCCGTGGCTTAGTAGACCCCCAAAATAAAGACCAAGGGCTAAAAAAAGAGATAAAAGAAGGGGTAAGGTATAATTTGATTTTGGAGCTTCAGACATTGGATATATTTTCTATATGGTTTATTATAATTCCGGCATTACTCAAAAAATCTATGCCAGAAACATCTTTATATTTTTCTTTGAACACGACTCTTGTAATTCCAGATTGTAAAATTAGCTTACTGCATTCCTTGCAGGGAGAGTGTGTTAAATAGAGCGTCGCATCTTTGCAATTATTTGTCGACTTTGCTACTTTTAAAATTGCATTTGCTTCAGCATGTAAAACATACCAATGTGTTTCGCCGGATTCATTTTCGCAGGTATTATCGAAGCCAGCTGGAGTGCCGTTGTATCCGTCAGAAATAATTATTGCATCTTTTACAATAATTGCTCCTACTTTTTTTCTGACACATTGGGATAATTCTGCCCAACTTTCAGCTAATCTCAAATAGGCGCGATCATATCTCGCTTGCTTACTTTGTTCTTTCATAGATTACAAAAGTAAAGATTTGCTTTCATTCAAACGAAAAAGATTTTCAGCAATCGCATCTGCAAAAAGCAAACCTTTTTTAGTTAACAAAAAAACAGTTGACGTATCCAAAATCTCCCCTCCCAAAATATATTTATTAATGCACCTTTCCTCTTTTTCAGAAAAACCGCCAAGTAAACTTATTTTTTCTTTGGAAACACCCCATTTTGTTCTTAATCCTGTTAAAAAAAGTTCGTTCCATTGGTCTTCTTTGCTGAGTAATTCCTCTTCATACCACGAAACATTTAAACCGACATTTTTATAATATTTTGTATTATTAGAAATATTCCATCTTCGGTGTGTTCCATTAAATGAATGAGCTGAAGGACCAATGCCAAGAAATGGAACTCCTTTCCAATAATTTGAATTGTGTTTTGAATACTGTTCATCTCTTGCGAAATTTGAAATTTCATATTGCTCATATCCATTTATCGCTAAGAATTCAATCATCTCCTCAAATTGTGTACTTTGAATTTCATTATTTGCAGGAAGTATTTTTTTCTTTTTTACCTCTTGAAACAAGGCTGTTTTTGGTTCAATGGTAAGGCAGTAGGCAGAAATATGCGTAACATTTAGAGCAAGAACTGATTGTAAATGTTCCTTCCATTCCTTCGAGCTTAAATTTGGAAGTCCATACATTATATCAACACTAATATTCTTAAATCCATATGATTGCGCAAGTTTAACAGACTTTATTCCCTCGGCTACATTGTGAGAACGATTCATCCAAGTCAAATCACTTTCTTTAAACGATTGTAATCCAATTGATAAACGATTTATTCCTTGTTCTTTCCAAAGAATTAAATTCTCTATTGAAATATCTTCAGGATTTGCCTCTAGCGTTATTTCGACATTCTGCCCAAGAATAAAGTTGTCTTTGACCGTGTTAATAATAAGCTCTATCTCAGATTTTAAAAGTAAACTTGGAGTTCCGCCGCCAAAATAAATTGTTTGAATCTTTTCAGAAATTTCATTCTTCCTAAGAATTAGTTCTTGATATATGGCTTTTATTACTGCTTCCCTATAAACCTCAAAAGAGGTGGAAAAATGAAAATCACAATAAGTGCAGCGCTGTTTACAAAAAGGAATGTGTGTGTATATTCCAGCCATTCCCTACTTGAAAATTATTGTTTAATAAAGCGCTTCAAAGCTGTTCTTCCGTTTGTTAAATCGACTTTTATCCAATAGGTGCCACTCGCAACAGAAGAAATTTTTAATTCATTGGAATCTAATAATGCAGGTTCGCTGTAAATTAATTTTCCATAAATATCAACAATGCTAATTTGCTTTGCAGAAGAAGGTAAATTAATAAACAGTAAATCATTTGCTGGATTTGGAAAAACATTCAATTCTTGGTTTTCACTTTCTTCTATTCCTATAGAACTATTATTTTTAAAAACTATTCCAAGTTCTGCTCCAAAATTAGGGGTGTTAAGTGTATAAAAATTTATGTTGTTATGATTTGCCAAAGACAAGCTACCATCTGCCATGAATCCATCTAGACCATCACCGTAATAATCATAGATTTTAAATGTATAGCAATCGTTAAGTGAAAGAGGCACATCCCAATTGTAAGTTGTATTATCTAAAAGAGGACTTGTAGGATCTGTCGGTCCGGGGGTGTTATTTGTCCCATAAGTCCCTGCAAAACTCTCATTTCCTTGAAACCAAACTACCGTGCCATTGCTTGAAAGTAACTCCATGTATGTTTCTGAAGAATAATTATCCGTTAGCAGCGTAACTTTGAGCAAGTTTGAAGTTTGATTGATCGCAGTAACAAGAAATTGCGTATTTGTAGCATTATTAACTGATAATTCATCAACTCCATTGTTCACCTGAGAAACAGTAGCAAAAAAAGTGTGATTACCAGGAAGTAATTGAACGGGTGGTAGGTTTATTACTTGCGTTTGAAATTGAGCTAAACTTCCATTCCAATTATAATTTTGTGCAGTTCCCCCATCAATTGAATAGCTAATAACTGCAGTAGTTACTGTTTGACTGCCACCATTAGAAATCGTAACATTTGGAATATAATTAGAACCACAAAGAGATGTTTGTATGAAAGTAGAATTACTTAATCCAGCATCAAGCGTTATTGTTGGGGCATTTGATGGGTCATAGCCATCTATGAAACTTGCATTGGTGTTATTTGGGTCTAACCAGTATTTTAATTGTCCACTAGAAGTACTTCCCGCAGGATTCCATGAAACACTTACTTTCCCGTATTCATCTGATAACACTGATGCGCCACATGCTGATGCGCCACCATGTAATTGTCCAATAATTCTGCGGTTTTGATTAAAAAGTGGCGAACCTGAAGATCCGGGCTCAGTGACTCCAAGGTCCCAAGAAAGTACTCCCCAATGACTATTAGATGGACTTCCTCCAAAATTTGTAGAAATTAATGCATTGTTTTCTATGGCAATTTTTTTAATGTCTCCAGAAGGATGATGAATACAAACTGCTGATGGAGAAATTGTTTCAGTATTATCCCAACCAGAAAAGTAAGGAGTGTAAGCTGCTGGAACAGTACCATTAACTAAGCCTCCCGTAATTTCTACTAAACAAAAGTCGGATGGTGTTCCTTGTGCTCTTAAAACAGCGCCTGACAATGATTGAAATGTAGGAGAAGTTGAAGGATTTAAACAAGAAGTAGATTCCCATTGAAATCGGAAAATCCAATTGGCAGGATTACTATAGCAATGATTAGCTGTTAAAACATAAGGTTTCCCGTCGTTCAATGTATTATTTATTAAGGCCCCAGTACAAAAACCGTTACTCCCTGAAACAAGCATAACAACGCTATTTCGTTGTTGTGTCCAAGCAGCACCTTCTGGGCAATTAACATTAACATTACAGGCTCCAGAGCCACCAAAAGCTTTAAGTAAAAATTCATTTGGTGTTCGATAGCCATGGGTAACGGTACAAATATTTACATTTCCAATAGAAGATTCTTTAGGCACAAAATATTCAACAATTGTCATTTCTCCAGGTACTAATTCTGTTCCCAGTTCACCATTATATAGATGAGATGCTGTAAATTTTCCTAGAATAAAGTCTTTGCTTGGATTATAGACATACAATTCATTTCCTGAAGGAATAGTAGTTTGAGAAAAAGTTAAATTAACCGTTAATGCATTTTTGCACACAACAACAAGTTGCCAAATTCTATCTCCATTTGGTAAATTAATCCAAGTTCCAGAATTTAAGATGTTGATGTTCGTATTATTATTAAATCCAAAGCGCCAAGGAGCGGTTCCCGAATTGTCAGTTAGCGAATCTTCAATCTTTAAGGCCACTATATTCGGTTCATCAAAAACACGCTTATCGATTTTATTATAATCGATAACTTCTTTAAAAGTTTTAGGAAGCCCTCCATCTCCTTGCTGAGAAAAGATCACTAAGCTTAAAAGTAAAAAAAACGATAGTAAAAAAGACTTTGTCATCGTGTTACTTTAATTTTTATTTTGATACTCTTTTAATACTACAACCTTTTGCTGCTGTAAAATTTGGTTTAACCTTTTTACCATTTAAAACAGATTGAATAGCCTTGCTCAAATAATTCTCTTCTTTCTTTCGTTTATTGTCCCAGATATTATCAATAGATCCAGCATAAATCAACTTATTATTTTTATCGAAGAAAAAAACATGCGGAGTTGTCTTTGCCTCCATTGCATTTGCCAATTCTGAATTCTCATCCATTAAATATGGCATTTGATAAGACATCTTTTTTGCATGGGATTTCATTTCCTCAAAAGAATCTACTCCAGCTCTTTTGCCCTCGTTAGAATTTACTAAAACGAAACCAATATTTGCTTTTAAGGCCATGTTGAATAATGGGTTGTATTGGTTTTCCCAACCCGGAAAATCTTCTGTTCCCACAACAAATGGGCAGGTGTTACAGCTAAAGATTACTATCAATCCATTTTCTTTTTTAATGTCAGTTAAGGATATTGAGGATTCCTGCGTACTAGGAAAGACTTTATCCATTAAAGGGGCAGATGATTTTAATTTAATTTGTGAACTAGCAAACTGAGCGAGTAATATTAAGACTGAAAGAAGAAATGATTTCATTGTTAGAAAATTTAGTTACACTGCAAAATTAATTGTTTTACTTCGAAATTTATTAAAGTTTTTATTAATAGTTAACCAAAAAGTTATTTTGATCTTAAAAACTTGATTAAAAAATTAAGGTAAACTATTCAGCAAATAGAACATTACTATACTTTAAATATATGCGTCGTTGAAAAAGCTAATAGTTAAAGTACAATCTATCACCAAATTATGATAAATTTATTTAAAAAAAAAGGGGCTAAATTTGCCCCCTTAATAATTAAGTAAGAAATTTTTAGTTTTTAACTATTCTTACAGTTTGAGTTTCAGTTGCAGAGGAAATATTTACTAAGTATACTCCTGGAGCTACATTTCCTAAATTCATTAAAGCACCATTAGATAAATTATTTTTCTCTAAAATTACTTTCCCTTCTGCATCAACTACAGAAACATTAGCTTTAATGTTTGAAGGTAAAGTAATATTAAATTTACCATTAGTAGGATTTGGATATACACTAAAGTCTGAATTTGAATTTTCAGCAACTCCTAATTGAGATTGACCTGAAACAAGACAAATAATGTTACTTCCGTGAGTAGCTAAACTTGAAACATATTTAGCGCCATCTACATAACCTATAACAGCTGCAGTAGGTTCAAAATCAAAGGCAAAATCAGCATTTGGAGACCATGTTCCACCTGCAACAGCTAATCTAAAAGATCCTACAACTAAACCATCACCAGCAGGGATTAAAGGAGCAGTTTCAGAATCGAAAAATTTTACATTTGACGAATAATTTAGCATTTTTTTATCTGCTTTATATGGTAATACATTTGTAAAATTTGGCCAATTGTTCCAAGATGAATTTGTATTATTATTTAAAGCTGTCCAAGATAATGTTGCGCCTTGAGTTATTAAATTTTCAGCATGCTTACCACGAACAATAATGCTATTAAATTTTACAGGTAGATTACCAGTATTTGTTAATCTAACTTGAAAATCTGCGGTAGTTGGTGTTGAACTTAACCACTCTAAAGACATTGTAATTTGTTCCTGAGCCATCGAGCTAAACGATAACAAAAACATAAATAAAGATACTAGTGTTACTTGAAATGAGAATTTAGAGTTTAAATCTCGAACTTGATAAAAATTTTTCATTGTTTTTGGTTTTAAAATTAAAAAATATGTTTAGGAATCTAATTACAATTTGGCGGTTATAAAAACCACTTAACAAATATAAATTAATAATTTAGAAAAAAAAACTTTTTTAAAAAAAAATGATAAAAAAATTACAAATGATTAAACTTTGGGTAATAATAGCTTAACAAACAAATTTTTGCTGTGTTTTAAATTAAGCATGATTTTAAAAAATCAATAAGGAAGTTTAATAGTAAAAGTGCTTCCTTCTCCAAGCTTACTTTTAACATCTATAGATCCATTGTGCTCATTAATAATCAGTTTAACATAGAATAATCCAAGACCAAATCCTTTTATATCGTGAATATTTCCTGTTGAAACTCTATAGAACTTATCAAAAATCATTTTTAGATCCTCTTTCCGAATACCTATTCCATTATCTTTAATTTCAATAACTAAATAATTTCGTTCATTTTTTGTTGTAATCGATATGAATGGTTTTGTAGTGCAATATTTTACAGCATTATCTATTAAATTATAAACTACATTAGTAATATGAATAGGATCTGCTTGAATTGTAAAAACACTTGCATTGTTTTCAATTAATATTTTTCCGCCATTTGCCAATTGATTAAAATCAAAAGTATCTTTAACTTCAACAAGGAGCTCATGAAAATCTAATGATTTTTTATTTAAGGTGGTGTTTTCTGTATCTAAAGTAGAAATATTTAACACCCTTTCCACTTGGGTTTCTAATCTTTTATTTTCTTTAAAAATAATTCCGGCATACTTTTTAGCTTTTTCTAAATCAACATCGGTCTCTAGTCGCATAATCATTTCACTAGACAAACTAATTGTTGCAATGGGCGTTTTTAATTCATGTGTCATATTATTTATAAAATCTGTTATCACTTCTGATAATCTTTTTTGCTTAATAATAGTAGCTAAACTAAAACCGAAAAAAATTAAAACTAAGAACACGATTGTTGAAATATAAATCCATGGAGACAGAAAAACAGTGTTTTGAGGAAGCTTATTTTGGACATTTGGAAAAAAAACAGTGAAATAATGACCATCATTTTTTAATTTTAGTCGCGCAGAATCCAAACCAATTATATTGTTGTTAACTAATGTATATAAGGAGTCATCGGTAAATTTATATAGTTTACTAAAAGTTAATTGATTGGTAAAACAATCATATATACCAAAAGTGAAATCTTCGTGAATGTTTTGATTATAAAGCGCTTTTTTTAATAATGTTTCTAAATAATAGGGATCAAGTTCTTGTATTATATCTACTTTAAATTGATTTACGTTTAACTGCTTAATCGCGCCATAATGCTCTGAGCTATCTTCTATTGCATTGGAGATAACATTCAAAACATTTCTCAATGCTAAATTTGTTTGTTCTGAGAATTCCTTCAAATTTAAACTATCAGATTTTTGTTGGATTGCAGTACTAGTTGATTGAATTTCAATTGTTTTTCGGACCCAAAGTAATTGAACTAGCAAAATACTTGACAAAGAAAGCACTCCTAAAATAATAACCGCATTTATTCTGAATCTCTTCATAAAGTCAATAAAGGATAAAACTACTTATTAAGTTTGGCAATTATATTACTTAAAACCCTTGTATTCCATTTACAGTTGTATACTTCAAGATATTTTTTTTATCTGGGTATATTCTAGCAAATGCTGACTGAACAGCCATTGTTCCCTCATGAAAGCCACAAAGAATGAGTTTCAACTTATTTTCATACGTATTTACGTCTCCAACCGCATAAACTCCAGGAATAGCAGTTGAATAGTCTTTAGGGTCTACTTTAATTGCATTTTTTTCTATTTCTAAACCCCAATCTGCAATCGGACCGAGGCTGGGTTTTAAACCGAAAAGAGGTATGAAATGGTCTGCTTCTATTGTTCTATTTCCTATGGTTTGATGTTTTACAACTATTCGTTCTAAGTGATTTGCGCCCTCCAAATCAATTACCTCAGCTTCTGTAATTAATTCGATTTTATTAGCTTCAGCAAGATTAATTATTTTTTGAACTGAATCAAGGTGCCCTCTAAAAGAGCTACTTCGGTGTACCAAAGTGACTTTTTTGGCAATTTTCTGATCAACTAGAAAAAAAGCCCAATCCAATGCAGAATCACCGCCTCCAGAAATAACACAGGTCTTATCCCTATAAAACTCAGGGTCTTTTATAATGTATTCAACTCCTTTATCTTCATAATTTGCTAAATTCTCAATCGGTGGCTTCCGCGGCTCAAAAACACCAAGTCCGCCAGCAACAATAACAACCGGAGCAGTGTGCTCAGTTCCCTTTTCGGTTTTTACTATAAATTGGTTCTCCGTATCTTTTTCAATAGAAAGAGCAGCTTCACCTAGCGTAAATCCCGGTTTGAAAGGTGCGGCTTGTTCCATTAAATTATCAACAAGCTCACCAGCAAGAATAGTTGGAAAACCCGGAATATCATAAATTGGTTTTTTAGGATATATTTCCGAACACTGTCCTCCAGGGTGAGGCAAGGAATCAATTAAATGGCATTTTAATTTTAGAAGGCCTGCTTCAAAAACTGTAAATAAACCAACTGGCCCAGCACCAATAATAATTATGTCTGTTTTAATCATTAAATAAATTTGTTGAAATCACTGCAAAATTAATGAATAATCTTAGGAAAAAAGACAAAAATAAAATGAAGTTTAGGTGCTTTCGTACTTTAAAATTAATTAAAGGGTAAATTTGATTGGTCTATTATTAATTAAATGCCTGATTTTGGTTTCTACAATAACGATAAACTTTAACTTTGTATAGTATGGAAAATTCAATGCTGAATAAAATAGCGCTAGTTTGTGGGAGTACACAAGGAATTGGAAAAGCAATTGCGCTTAAGTTATCTGAAATGGGATGCGCTATTATTCTTGTTTCTAGAAATGAAGAAAAATTGCAGGCTACTCTTACTGAATTAGACACTTCGCAAGGGCAAAAACATCAATTTCTGCAAGTCGATTTTTCAGATCCTATACAAGTAAAACAAGAACTTGATTCCTTCTTAAAGAATCACTCTGGAGTTCACATCTTAATAAATAACAGCGGAGGTCCAAAAGGCGGCCCGATTAAAGATGCAAGTACAGAAGAATTTATCTCAACGTTTAACCAGCATTTAATTTGCAATCATATATTAGTGCAAGCACTTTATCCCAAAATGATAGAATTAGGATATGGAAGAATTATAAATATTATTTCAACTTCTGTAAAACAACCGCTTCCAAATTTAGGAGTTTCAAATACAATTCGAGGAGCTGTCGCAAGTTGGAGTAAAACTTTGGCGAATGAATTAGGGCAATATGGAATTACGGTTAATAATATTCTTCCTGGAGCAACAGATACCATTCGCTTAAAGGAATTGGCTGAAATAAAGTCCCAAAAAACTGGACAAAGTATTGAAGAGATATTTGAAGAAATGGCAAATGAGTCTCCTATGAAAAGAATTGCAAAACCTCATGAAGTTGCTGCTGCTGTTGCCTTTCTTGCTTCTCCTGAAGCGTCATATATTAATGGGATAAACTTGCCTGTTGACGGCGGAAGGACAAAAAGTTTGTGATTAGTTTATTTTATTGATTGCTATACTAAAAGTAAAAAAACGCCGATTCCTGCAAAATAACCCGCAATTGCTAACAAAGAAATATTCTTTAAGTACCAAACAAAAGAAATTTTCTCCATTCCCATTGCAACTACGCCTGCAGCTGATCCGAGAATAAGAATACTACCTCCAGTTCCTGCTGCGTATGCGATAAAATGCCAAACATTTGCGTCAGGAGCTGCAGTAAACATTCCTATGCTTGCAGCAACTAATGGAACATTATCTATAACTGCAGAGCAAAGACCTAATAAGGTTACAAATAGTGTTTCTGGGATATATTGACTTACAGTTTGCCCAAAATTTGATATCGTACCTATAGATTCCATTGCAGAAACAGTCATTAATACTCCTAAGAAAAATAAAACGGAAGGAATATCAATTTTACCTAATGCGCTTAAGGTTGGACCAGTATGTTCTTCCTTTCTTTCAACTCCTAATTTAAGTCGAATCATTCGATTACTAAGTATTTCAGCTAGAATAGCAAAAATTGATAATGATAGCATCATACCAATGTAAGTTGGGAGGTGTGTTGTTGTTTTAAATATAGGAACAAGAATAATTAATACTAAGCCTGCAATTAAAATTATAGAGCTGTAATGTTTCTTAACCCCATCATCTTCGATTTTTGTAACATTTCCTTTAAAAACAGGCATGAAAGAAGCGATAATTAGGGGAACTAAAATATTAATAAAAGAAGGAATACTTAAAAGTAATATTAACTTTTGAGTAGTTACCTTTTCTGCCATCCAAAGCATTGTAGTAGTTACATCCCCAATTGGAGTCCATGCTCCCCCTGCATTTGCAGCGATTACGATTAAACCAGAAAACCACATGCGATCTGATGTCTCGTGTAGTATTTTTCGGATTATTGTTATTAAAACAATCGTTGTTGTTAGGTTGTCAATAATTGCAGAAAGAAAGAATGCGATAAAAGAAATGATCCAAAGCAGTGTGATTTTTTTATTTGTTTTGATGAGGCGATTTATAGAATTGAACCCTTCAAAATGATCTATCATTTCAACAATAGCCATCGCTCCTATAAGAAAAAACAGAATTTCAGCAGTTTTTCCAAAATGGTGCAGTAATGTTTGTTCAAGTAAGACCATTCTTTTTTCGAAGCCAAAAGAAGAAATATTAATTAACTCAGAAGATTGAGGGTCAAGCCAAGAAGTTATACCAGTAATGCCGAAAGAGATACTTGCCCAACAAATTCCCATCATCAACAAGGCTGGGATAAGTTTATTAATTTTTATGGTGTGTTCTATAGAAATAGCGATATATCCTAAAACAAAAACGATAATTAAAAAAAGTTCCATGGCATTAAAATTAGTGTTCTAAAAAAATTATAAACGCATTTTTAGCAATATTTGTTTAGGCTATCTTGATTTTGTGTGTATAAAAGCATACTTAAAATTAGCTGCAAGGGCATTCAAAAAAAAATTAATCTTAACATCCATTTTTTTATGATTATTCTCGTTTATCGAGGGATTCTTTCATTATAATTTCAGCTTAAGTCAATTTTATCCTCAAAAATAAGAAACTATCAAAGTTATATGATTAACTAAAGATTAAATAAAGATATCCAATATCTTAATCAGAGAATTCTCTTAATTTTGCTTAAAATTTTAAAAAATGATTGAAACAACCACAGAAATGCAGCAAGTATTAAAAGACTTGGGCATTAAGCCAGTAAATAGTGGGGCATCCACAGGGGCCGATTTCTTAAATACTAAGGGGGAAGTGATTTCTTCTTTTTCGCCAGTTGATGGAAAATTAATCGCTACAGTAAATTCTGCAACTGCGCAAGATTATGAGCTTGTTGTTCAAAAAGCTCAAGAAGCTTTTATTTATTGGAGAACACTTCCTGCTCCAAGACGAGGAGAAATTGTGCGTCAGCTAGCAGAAAAAATTCGGTTTTATAAAGAGCCTCTAGGCCGCTTGGTTTCTTATGAAATGGGGAAGTCTTTACAAGAAGGACTTGGGGAAGTACAAGAAATGATTGACATCTGTGATTTTGCCGTTGGCTTATCGCGCCAATTATATGGTTTAACGATGCATTCAGAACGTCCTGGCCACAGAATGTATGAGCAATATCATCCACTTGGTATTGTAGGAATTATTTCTGCCTTTAATTTTCCTGTTGCAGTTTGGAATTGGAATACAGCCTTAGCTTGGGTTTGTGGGGATGTTTGTATTTGGAAGCCTTCTGAAAAAACGCCTATCACGGCTCTTGCTTGTCAACATATTACGAATGAAGTTTTTGCCGCAAATAATGTTCCGGAAGGAGTTTCAGGATTGATAATTGGCGGGGCTGAAATTGGTAAATTAATGGCCAACGACAAGCGTTTACCGCTTATTTCAGCAACTGGATCAACACGAATGGGAAAATCTGTTGGTGCTGCAGTTGGAGAGCGCTTAGGTCGCTCATTATTAGAATTAGGAGGAAATAATGCCATTATTATCGCTCCAAGTGCAGATTTAAAAATGGTGGTTCCTGGAGCTGTGTTTGGTGCTGTGGGCACTGCCGGACAACGCTGTACATCAACACGAAGATTAATCATTCACGAAAGTGTTTACGATAAAATTCGGGATGCTGTAACAAGTGCATATAAACAATTGAGAATTGGAGATCCTTTGGATCAAGCAAATCACGTTGGCCCACTTATCGATACTGATGCAGTAAATGCTTATTTAGCTTCTATTGAGGCCGCTAAAAAAGAGGGCGGAAAGGTGCTTGTTGAAGGCGGTGTTCTCAAGGGAGCTGGTTACGAGTCAGGATGCTATGTAAAACCTTGTATTATTGAGGCTGAAAATCATTTTGCAATTGTTCAACATGAAACATTTGCTCCAATTTTATACTTAATAAAATATAATGGAGGTCTTGAAAATGCCATTAAGTTGCAAAATGCTGTTCCCCAAGGATTGTCTTCTGCAATTATGACGAATGATTTAAAGGAATCGGAAGCATTTTTATCTTCTGCTGGATCTGATTGTGGAATTGCTAACGTAAACATTGGCACTTCAGGGGCAGAAATTGGCGGTGCTTTTGGTGGAGAAAAGGAAACTGGCGGCGGTAGAGAATCGGGTTCTGATGCTTGGAAAGTATATATGCGAAGACAGACAAATACCATTAATTATACCGATAGTTTACCGCTTGCTCAAGGAATAAAATTTGATCTGTAGTCGTTAAAAATAAGCTCGAAGCTCCATGCTTCCGCTATGAATAGTTCGTAGAACCTCAGATTTTCTTCCTAAATAGTTGATTGAAAGCTGTAGATTTTGCGACAAAGTTCTTTGGTAAGTGCAGGTCCACGTGTAATTTAACCCCGGCTGAAGAGATTCTAAAAGTTCAAATCCAATCGCAGAATTTGGATTTCCACTATATTTCATGGTAAGCATTTTAAATTCACTTTGGAAACTTCCCTTTTCAGTTTGATTGTACTTTAGTGTCCCACCTATTTCGCGCGTTAAGCATTTTTCTCCCCCTAAAAGAAGATCATTGATTTTATCTGCTGCCCTTGTCTGCAATGAAATTCTGAAATTACTTGATTTCTGAAAGATAATTTTACCAGCAAAGGATTCGGTGCTATAGGCATAATTTCTACCGATAACATAATCTGCGAGAGATTTTTTTACTCCTTTTAAAGCTGATAATTCTAGAGAAAGAGTAGTTGTGATATTCCATCTGATTAGCGCTTGATTAAATTGATTTTGTTTTGAATCAAAGCCAGAAGTTAACAGCGTTTTAGATTTTGATGTTTCACTTGTAATTTCTGCACTAAAAACCCGTGATAAACGGTTAAAAAAAAGCGTGTTCCGAATACTTGTATTTGTGCTTACTAAATTCGGTAGATCAATATCACTAGCAAAAGGATTAAATATAACCTGCGCATCAAATTCGTTTACTTTTTTTGTGATTCTTAAACGAGCTTGGTCTGAAAACAGGTTTAAAATTCTAAGTCCTCCTTTTTTCTTTTCCCAAATTCTTTCTGGGCGCCAAAATAAACTTTGGTTTAACTCATTAGAGTACGTTTTGATGTACTCACTGCTAGGAGTAAATACACGAATATAACTCGCTTGATCGATGAACTGTGCGACTTCAAATTCATTTAAATCCTTAATTCCGTCTGCGTTATAATCTACCCAAGCATAAATTCCCTGACCATCATTTACTTTTAGGTAAAGAAATTCTCTTTTTTGCTCTAACCCGGAACCAATTTCATAAAAACTATTAAATGTGAGTGCTGACTTCCAAAATGTAGCATCGTATTCTATGCGGCCAACAAAGGAATTTTCAGGTGTTTGTGGAAGCAAAACAGAATCTAAAATAGCCAAGGAGCGATAAGCGCTAAGAATACTCAACCGTTGATTTTTAAATTCTGATAATTTTAATTCTGCGCCAATTGTTTTGGCCTTTGCAACAGCGGTTAATTGCAAAGAATCTCCTCGTTGGTCAAACCTTTCTCTCCAAAAAAGTTTATAATTTACTTTAGATGAATCTCTATTGGAAATAATAAATTGGTAATCGAAAAATTGATAACTATTCTTCAAAACAAGCTTGTTTGTGTCACTAAATATATTTTTTTCATGATCATCTTTAAATCCGATAGTGAGCCATTTTACATCTTTAGAAATTGCAGCACGATGACGGACAAAGGAGTTTTTTGAATTCGATTCACTTTTTAAAGCGCTTCCATCCCATTGTATTTTCCAACCATTTTGTTGCCAAGCACCATTTGTCGCCACTCTATTTCCAGAGTAATCATCCCCAATGCTAAAATATTGCCCCTCAAGATTAATTTTTCCAAAGTCCTGGTGTGACAAATGTGTTCCTAAAGCTGTAGCTAATTGATCGCCATTGTATCCTTTATTTCGCGTATTCCAATCTCTGTCAAATTCTACGCTGCGGTATTGCTCAATAGGACTAAAATTTGTAGTTAAATACTCCACATCACCACTTGCTTCAAACTTCCATTTTTTAATGGTATCAAGTCCGAAAGGAAGTGAATAAATCCCCTTGAACTTCTGGGCAAAGCCATTGTTATCGCTACTTCCAAATTTTGAGAAAGTGTTGAGGTCATTTGTAGAAAGAGCACTTTCACTTTCCATAAAAAATCGCTTACCCAACTTTGCCGAAAAACCTGAGCTTACAACCTGTTTTTGTTTGGGTGTAATAATTAAACGAGAAGGTGTGTGATCTCCTTGAGGAATTCCCGCGATTGGGGCAACCCATTTAAAAACTTTCCCAAGAGCAGTGTAATTACTGAAGATATAGTTGCCTTGATTTGCTCCCACAAATTGAAAAGTGGCACGAAAAACTGCTAACTCAGCATCATTACTAAATACTAAAACTGAATCATAGGAAAGAGAATCCATCATTTTATACAAGACCTGATTTTCCAAATAACCGACAGAATCAATACTACTTATCCGCGCTAAATCTAAATTATCACCTATTTGAGAAAGATAAAATTTTTGATCGCCACTTAATGTTTGCTGTAATGCTTGATTTTTGGCATCCTGTTCACTGTATGCATTGACCCAAAACTGCATGTTTTTACTTTTGTAACTTAATGATGACTGAAAAAGTGAACGCGCATAATTTTGATCTGAGTACTGAAATTCAACAACAATTCGGATATCTTTTGTGATTTGATTTCGTGCTGTAAAAATAAGTTCTGAGGTATTGTAATCTATTGTATAGTCTAATTCTTGTCCTCTTTGAAGTAATTTTCCGTCAATATATACGCGTTCTGTTCCCGACAATATCACAATAAAAGGTTCGTTTTCAGCGCCAGTTAGCCGATAAGGACCTTGGTTTGCCTCGATGCCTTGAATAATTTGCCTATTAAACTTTCCTTTTGATAAGGCGGCACTTGCTTGCGACTTCCACTGATTTTGATTTTTGCTCAACCAAGAATAATCGCCCGTTAAACCTTGCCCTCGTTTTTTATAGTTTAAAAAATAACCTTGTGGCTTTGATATCCAAAAATCCCCTGCAATTAATTTAAATTTATCGTTATAAACTTGTATGAAAACCTGATCGAATTCTTGAAGTTTATTCGTGTTTCCGTCTGGTTGTATGGGTAAATTTGCGTCAGAAACTGCAGCTAGAAGCTTTAAATTTGGACTTAAATCTCCTGATAATTCTAGGTTAAGATTAGAATTGATTCCCAAATCTTGATTATTCCCAAATGAAACTCCACGAGAAATACTTCCGCTTTTGCTTAATTCATTTCCTCCAAAAATATCTTGAACTGAATAAGAGGCTGGGATTTTAAATTTTTCTCTTTCATCGCTTGTTGTATTAAAAACTATTTTTGAATCGTGTATTTGATTTGTTTTTTGAAAATTGAATGGCAAAACCTTGTAATGAAATGTCAAAGTATCTTTTTGATTTTCATACAGTCGAAATTTGTTACTTCCGAAACTCAGCGAATATTTTTTTGAATCGAGCGTGTCATTGCCAATTAAAACAATAAAACTATTTGGATAAATCGCGAGCGTATCGATTGTGATTATCTCCTCTCCAACTAATTTCTTGAAGCTCCGCTCATTTGATAATTGCGCGTTCGTGAAAAAAGTACAGTAGAAAATAAAAAAACAAGAAATTAAAAGTAAACGCAACATGTACAACGAAGATACGGGCTTGAGTAGAATTAACGCAAAATATCGTTTAAGATTGCTAATTTTTGATAGAACAGCTAAATAATAAAGTGATTAAAAAGAATAAAACATAAATTTGTAGTACGCTATGCAAGGACTTGTTTTAAAATCTACAGGAAAAATCTACAACATTATTTTGGAGAATGGAGAAATTATAAAAGCTACAATTCGAGGAAAATTGCGAATTGAAGGTTTAAAAACAACAAATCCTATAGCTGCTGGCGATCGAGTAGAATTAACAGCTTCATCTGACACAAATTCTCAAGATTCTCCTGTATCATACTCAATTCAATCCATTCTTCCTCGCAAGAATTACATTGTACGGAAATCGACAAATTTGAGTAAGCAAATGCAGATTATTGCGGCAAATGTTGACCATGCTTATTTATTGGTGACCTTAAAATCTCCAGTCACGCAAATTGGGTTCATCGACAGATTTTTAGTTTCTGCTGAATCATTTAGAATACCAACAACCTTATTATTCAATAAAATCGACTTGTTTGGTGCTGAGGAGGAACGCTTATTTACTGAGCTTTCAGCAATCTATACTAGTTTAGGCTATACTTGTCATCGAATCTGCGCTGAAAATGAAGCACAAATAAGTTTTCTTCGAAAGGAACTCAAAGAGAAACAAGTTATGATTTCCGGAAACAGCGGTGTGGGAAAGACAACCTTGGTGAATTCGTTAGATCCAACCTTAACCCTACGAACAGGAGAAATTTCAAAGGTTCACGAACAAGGAAAACACACCACTACTTTTGCAGAAATGCACAGCTTAGCAAGTGGCGGTTATATTATTGACACCCCTGGAATTCGTGCTTTTGGAGTAATTGATTTAGAGAAAGAGCACATGGCACACTATTTTCCGGAAATGAGAAATCTAATTGGCGCTTGTCGTTTTCACAATTGTCTGCACTTAAATGAGCCAAATTGTGCTGTGAAGGACGCTGTAGAAAAAGATGAGATTTCCTTTTCTCGTTATCAAAGTTATTTAGATTTAATGTACGAAGATCCAAGTGACCCTCACCGTAGAAAGACATTTGCATGAGAATAGTAATACAACGTGTTAGAGAAGCATCCGTAAAAATAAATGATGAAATTGTAGGAGAAATTCAACAAGGACTTCTTGTTTTACTAGGAATTGAGCATGTTGATTCCGAACTTGATGCTGATTATTTAATTCAAAAGTTGATACATCTGAGAATTTTTGGCGACGAAGAGGGGAAAATGAATCTTTCTGTCTCCGACATTTCTGGCGACTTGCTTATTGTAAGTCAATTTACATTATTTGCAGATACAAAAAAAGGAAATCGCCCAAGTTTTATTCGTTCGGCAAGGCCAGAACAAGCAAGACCTTTGTATGATTATTTTCTATCCCAACTTAAAAAATCATTTAGCGGAAAAATTGAGAATGGCGTCTTTGGAGCGAACATGCAGGTTGAACTTATCAACGATGGACCAGTAACGATTATTATGGATTCTAAGGATTAGAATAGCTTGTTTATCCAAATCCAGGCCCCATTTATTATTGTAAAAACTTAGACTTTTTTACACTTACAAATCATTTAAAAAATAATTTTAGATAAAACCTCCATTATCTCATCACTATTTTCAATATGAGACATATGACCGGCATTTGTAATTATATTTAGCTGCTTTCTAGAATTAATTCTACTTTCTAAATCTGAGATTGAAACTAATTTATCAAACACTCCGTGAATTAATACATAATCTGATTGATTCTGATTGATTTCTTTCGAAAAATCTTTGCGGTCTCGCATTGCTAAGGTCGAGTAAACGATTGCTTCAGAGGACATTTTAAGTGCCTCATCTTTCAATTTTTTTATTTCGGCTTTGTGTAATTCTGGCTTCCAAAATAAATTGGGTATCGCTTCATCTACAAATATATTTTTTGCTTTTAAAACAATTTTTACGACTCTCAGGCGATCTATTTTCTTCTGTTCATTGTCGCACCAAAAGTTAGAGTTGAGTAAAACCAGCAAGTTACAGGATTCAAGTTTTTGTTTTATTAGCAGTCCAACATAAGCGCCCATAGAATGGCCAACAAGGGAAAATTCAGCAACTTCGAGATGCGCTAGAACAGCGATCACCTCATCTGCCATAAATTCTAGGCTTGCATGTTCTGATTTATCTGTTAATGGTGATTTTCCGTGTCCGGGTAAATCAATAAAAATATTTCTAGACCCGAGTTGTTTAAGTGGTAAATAATCCCACATTGTAAGAGATTCTAAAAATCCATGTAAGAAAACAATGGTTTTGCCTTCTCCTGAAACTCTGAAATTTAACATTACGAATTAATTTGCATTCATCAATTCTTCAATGTGATCAGCTTGTAAAGGAATATCTTTCATTAAATTGAATGGTGCACCAGACTTTTGGACAACTAAATCATCTTCCAAACGAATACCCAAACCTTCCTCTGGAATATAAATTCCCGGTTCGCAGGTAAATACCATTCCCTCTGAAATTGGCTCATGCCAAAGTCCAACATCATGCGTGTCAAGGCCTATGAAATGAGATGTCCCATGCATAAAATACTTTTTGTAGGCCGGCCAATCTGCTTTTTGATTTTTAATATCGTCCATGGAGATCAATCCTAAATTTACTAATTGCTCCTCCATTAAGTTTCCAACTTGCTTATGGTATTCCGCCATTATTGTTCCTGGAACCAATAACTTTTCAGCTTCTGTTTTAACATGTAAAACGGCATTATAAACTGCTTTTTGTCGGGCGGTAAATCTACCATTTACAGGAATACAGCGTGTTAAATCAGAAGAGTAATTTGCATATTCAGCACCGACATCCAATAAAATAACCTCCCCATCTTTGCAGAGCTGATTATTTTCAATGTAATGCAGAACGCAGGCATTTTTTCCTGAAGCAATAATTGGCGTGTAAGCAAAACCTTTGGAACGATTTCGTAAAAATTCGTGTGCTAATTCCGCCTCAATTTCATATTCCCAAACTCCGGGCTTAATAAATTTCAATAAGCGAAGAATACTCGCCTCTGTAATTTTGCAAGCCCTTTGCATCAATTCTAGCTCAATTGCATCTTTTACAGAGCGAATTTTATGCATTATTGGTGCAGCTTTATGGACAATATGTGCTGGATAATCTTGACGTACTTTTGAAATAAAACGATCTTCTCGCGTTTCAACTTCTGTGTTAGCACGAAGATGTTCGTTTGTATTAAGGTAAATTCCTGCTGCCTCTGACATGAGTTGTTTAAAAATTGCAGGAAACTGCGGCAGCCAGTAAACTGTTTTGATTCCTGAAGTAAGAAAAGTGGTTTCCTTTGTGAGTTTTTCGCCTTCCCAAATTGCAATTAGGTCGCTGGTTTCTTTTAAAAATAAAATTTCTCGGTGAGCAGGGTTACTCGCGTTAGGAAAAATCAATAAAATTGATTCTTCTTGATCTACTCCTGACAAATATAAAATATCTCTGTGTTGCTGAAAAGGCATTGTGCTATCTGCACTAATCGGATAAATATCATTGGAATTGAAAACCGCAAGCGTTCCCTCTAGCATTTTTTCGGAGAATTTCTTGCGATTTGATATATATAAACTTGAATTTATTCTATCGTATTTCATTTGAAGGTATTTTGAATGACGAAGATAGAGAACTTTTTAAGATTTTATTCACTCGCGTCTTGTATCAATACTTTTAAAGGTAATTCGAAAGCACTAAAATGATTACAGTAATTACAAATAAAGCGCTTATTGAAAGTGGGTTTGAGAAATTAACAGTCCAACCTAAAGACTTTATTTTTTTTGGCGGAAAAAGTCGTTTGTCTTTCTTGTTATAATAAAAGATGCCCCATTTCCAATTTTTTGGATCCTTGTGCCATTCATCTAAGGTTTCTTTTGTAGGTTCTGACATTATTAAGATTTGCTTATTCCGAAATTATGATTTTTTTCTGAATTACAGAATTTCCCGAAGAAATCTTCAGTACATAATATCCTGCGGCAAGTGAACTGACATTTAAATTAAACATCTGATTTTCATTCTTACTGATTTCTTTTTGTACTACTTTCCCAAATACATCCGTTATTTCAATGCTAATATTCTCATAATTTAAGCCAGAAAACTCAACATTAATAAATTCTTTTGCTGGATTTGGATAAACAAAAACAGCTTCTTCGCCAAGTGTTTCTTCATCAATTGTTGTGGATAAAGTACAAGTACTAGAAACTGAGTTGCTATTTTCAATAATGGTTGGAGATGAAAATAATTGATTGTTAAAGCCACTATAAGAGCTCGGGTAAAACGTGCATCTAAAAGCTGCATTTGAAGCAGCTGTTGTACCTTGAGTTAAAATTCCTGTTACAGAAACCGGATTAACATATTCCCATAGTATTGTGCCACTTGCTGATATTTCTTTAAAGGTGCCTTTTGGTCCATTACAGAACAAGACGTTTCCATTTGAAAGTTGTTGACATCCAGAAGTAAGCTGAGCATAAAAGTTGTTCGGATTTCCATCATTGTAAATCCATGAAGTTGAAGCTGGTAAATAGGGCAGCGAAGAGGTGTAATTGAATCCATCAACTGGAGGATTAATAATTTCGATTGTAGAGTAATTTCCACCAGTTCTTCCGTTTCCGTTATTAAAAACCATTATTTGATTTTCATATGGTAAGCCCGTTTGAATCCATTGTGCATTGTGCTGCCCAAAAAATTGGGTGCTAGTTCCGGTATTATAAGCAAGTGGGTTTCCCCAACGGAATAAAAAATCTCCGCCATTCCCACTATTTCCTCCCGAGTGACTTGCTGCTTCAGCAGAAGAAGTACTATGATCAATGACCCAAATTTCATTTAAGACTCGAGAACTCACTAAGATTTGATCTAAGGCTACATTATAATCAATGGAGTTTAAGTGAATCCAATCTGAATTTCCAGCAGTGGCATTGTAATTTATATTTAATAATTGAGGATTCGTATTTACTGCTCCAAAATCAGGTTTCGTATTATCAAAATCTTGTATTAAATGATCCCACAAATGCCATTCCCAAACTACATTTCCTCCAGTTGCTCCCGTTGGTTGAATTTCTAAAATTTGTTCGCTCCAAAGAGTAGTTGGTACTAACAGAGGATTTCTACCTTTTGCAATCGCCTGAGTATTGGTTTTGGATTCCCAAGCAATCACTAAAATATTTCCATTAGGTAGAGCTTTAACATCGTGATGTTGCCAATTTGTTGCATCCGAAATGAAATAAGTCCAGATTACATTTCCATTCCAATCAATTTTTTCGATTACACCTCCGTGACCTCCGGCATTAAATATTTGGCTTTGAACAACACCTGTACGCAATAATGTTCCGTCAGATAACAGATAACAAGACAAACCTGGATTATAAGTACTTGTCCATGATTTAACTTCTTTTCCACATCTATCAATTAAATAGGTTGTATTACTTCTAGTTGGAGCAAATAAAACAAAACCGTCATCTAAGGTTCCAGGGTTGTGTTGAATAAGACCAACCGTTGTCTGGGAATTTAAAGTTGATGCTATAAAAAAAGTTAAGTAGATATTTAGTAGAGGATTTTTCATGATTTATCTTTTTATTAATTAGGTCTATGGTAATTTTATTCCTTAAACCATCCTGAATACATCACATAATTTGAGGCTATTCTTTGCACTTCTCCTTCAAATAATTCTGGAGAAAGTGTTTTCACCTTTTTTGCAGGAACACCGGCATAAATACTCCATGCTTCCACTCGTGTGTTTTCAAGAAGAACAGCGCCAGCAGCAATTATACAATTTGATTCAATGTAGCAATTATCCATAATTATTGCTCCCATTCCAATTAAGACATTGTCTTCAATAGTGCAGCCATGGACGAGTGCATTGTGCCCAATAGAAACATGATCTCCAAGAATAACCTTCGTTTTTTCATAGGTGCAGTGTAGAACAGCGCCATCTTGAATGTTTACTTTGTTTCCAATTCGAATGGAGTTAACATCACCACGAATAACTGCAGAAAACCATACTGAACAAAGATCTCCCATAATTACATCTCCGACAACAGTTGCATTTTCTGCTAAATAACAATCTTTGCCAAATTGCGGTAAAATCCCTTTACATGCTTTTATTAGCGCCATTTTTTTTGTTAGTTGAATTCTGACAAAGTTAGTTTTTTCAAGTGATTCAATTTCTTAATCAGGAATTAATTTTGACATAAAATAAATAGCTAGTTAATAAGATAAATCATCATTGCGACTTTGTTTTTATTTGTAATTTTGTCGCCGATGACTAAAAACCTTAGCCCCAAGCCTTCACAATTTAAAATATACTTGATCTTTACAAAGTTTCGGCTTTCTTTTTTAGTTATTCTTTCTGCGCTTTCAGGTTATTTATTTGCTGGAGGTACAGACCTTTTGGAAATTTTTTATTTGCTCTTAGGAGGAACATTGGTGACAGCAGCATCAAATGGAGCAAATCAAATATGGGAGCGGGATTTAGATTTCTTAATGAAACGCACTGCAAATCGTCCTTTACCTAGAGGTTGGATGAGTTTAAAAGAAGCTTATATCATTTGTATTTTTTCACTCATAATAGGCACTATTTTACTTTTATTAATTAACTGGCAAAGTGCTTCCTTGGGTTTTTTAGCTTTTGTAACTTATGTTTTCATTTATACACCGATGAAACGTGTAAGTCCTTGGGCAGTTTTAATTGGCGCTTTTCCAGGAGCAATTCCACCATTTTTGGGAGCAATTGCCGCAACGGATCATTTTGGCTTTCTTCCAGGAATTCTATTTTTCGTCCAGTTTACTTGGCAATTTCCTCATTTTTGGGCAATAGCATGGGTTTTATACGATGATTACAAACTTGCAGGGTTTTCTTTGCTGCCTTCAAAGTCCGGAAGATCAAAAGCATCAGCTTTTCAAATAATGGCCTATTCTTTGGCTTTGATTCCATTTAGTTTAGTGCCGTGGCTTTTGGGCTGGACAGGGTCTTTGACACTTTATGTAGCAGCAGGATTGGGAATTCTTTTCTTTTTATATGCTTACAAATTATTTGTTAATTGTGAAACTGCAGATGCTCGTAAACTTATGTTCGCCTCATTTGTTTATCTTCCAATAATACAATTTGTCTACGTTTTTGATCGCGTAGAAACTATAATTCCTAAATAAAAGAAAATGAATTACGAAAAAGAAATGGATCCTCTTGTTAAGGAGAAAATGAAAAAGAACCTTGTTTATGTTAGTATTTTTAGTGTTGTAATGCTTTTTGCTGGATTTACTTCAGCTTATATTGTAACCATGGGAGATTCCTTTTGGTTGAAATATCCTTTACCAAGTGGTTTTTGGCTAAGTACTTTATGTATTGTACTTAGTAGTTTGAGTTTTATTCTAGCAATTTCTGCTGCACGAAAAGATAAGCAGGGAAGACTTAAAAGTTTAATGGCTACAACTCTTCTTCTAGGTTTGGGATTTATTTATTTTCAATTTCAAGGGTATAACCAATTAACCGATAGCGGAATTCATCCTGTAAATAACCATGTTATCGTAACTGATGGAAAATATGGACAATATTTTGAGGTAAAATACAAAGGAGAGTTTATTGCTGTTGACGGTAATAAATTTATGATTAATGGAAAAGAACTTTCAAATGAAATCATGGAAGAATATCAAGATTTCATGTCTCAATTTGAAAAAACAGACAGACAAAATCCATTAAAAATTAATAATTCAAATAACTTTCAATTGTACTTAGATAATAATCCTGTAATAATAAAAGATAAATTATTGTTTCGCAATGATAGTGTTGCTTTTGAATATTTAGATGAATTGCGCTTAAGTTATTTAGCTCAAAACGTGCAAGATAAAAGAGGTGATTTTTTTGTCAGAGGAGAATTTGGAAAAGATTTTAAGTTGTATTTCAAAGGAAAAGAATTGCAATATGAGAACCGCTCTTTAAAATACAAAGGCAAAACTCTTAAGCCTAATCTTCAAATTAAAGCAGCAGAAACTGCAGATGCAGCATCCTCTTTTTTATTTATAATAAGTTTCTTGCATTTACTACATGTTTTAGTCGCACTTCTATACCTTGTAAAAGTATCAATTCACTCATTTTCAGGGAGATTCACATCAGAAAATAATCTTTCGCTAAGACTTGCTGCAATTTTTTGGCATTTTCTCGGTATTTTATGGATATATTTGCTACTGTTTTTAGTTTTTATTCATTAATTTCGCCAAAAAAAAAGTAATGGCAGAACATTCACCTAAGCTTGATTCAAAAACTCTTTGGGGAGGTAAAGAATCACCATTTCAAACCAGTTATGGCAAATTAATGATGTGGTTTTTTCTTGTTTCAGATGCCTTAACCTTTAGTGGGCTTCTTATTGCTTATGGTTTTTCACGTCATGACGCACAAGATGCTTGGCCAATTGGAGAAGAAACATTTAACTCAATGCCTTTCCTTGGTCATGGCTACCCGCTACTTTATGTTGCCCTGATGACATTTATTTTAATTGTATCTTCTGTAACAATGGTTTTGGCAGTTGAATCTGGACATCGTATGAATCAAAAAGGTGTAGTTAAATGGTTAATTGCAACAATTATTGGTGGTGCTTTTTTCGTAGGTTCACAAGCATGGGAATGGAGCCATTTTATTCATGGTTCTGAATTTGGTAAAATTGAATTATCAGATGGTTCTCAAGCTATTGTTAAAGGTCATTTTGGAGAAATTGAAAATTTTACAGTCATAGAGGCAGGGAGACATCACAAAAAAGGTGCTGTGATTAAAGATGATTTATTACATGAATTTCAGCATGCAGCAGTAAATGGTAAAATCAATGATGACGGCATGATTCGTTTGCACGATGGTTCTCTCGCAAAAATAAACAAGGCTAAAGATCACGAAATGAAATTAATCATCAAACGTGATGGCTCAAAAAATAAAGTAGGTGACACTCCAATTTTAGGGAAGGCAGCAGAGAAAATATATTATGAAGCAGTTTATGCAGGAGAAAAAAATCGTGTAATTTACGGCGCTAATCTCGAACAGAATGAATACGGACCTCAACAATATGGACAATTCTTTTTCTTTATTACAGGATTCCATGGCTTTCACGTTTTTTCTGGTGTAATCATTAATATAATTATTTTACTAGGTGTAATTTCCGGTACATACCAAAAGAGAGGTCATTATGAAATGGTTGAAAAAACTGGATTGTATTGGCACTTCGTAGATTTAGTTTGGGTATTTGTATTTACCTTCTTTTACTTGGTTTAATTTTAAACACATACACTCATGGAAAGAGATGATTTAATTGAATATTCTTTACACGCACATCATTCTGAAGAAAAAGGAAAGGAAATCCGTAAAAAGATATGGATGGTTACATTACTTTTAACAATTATTACTGTTGTAGAGGTTTTTACAGGTGCTTTTATTAAGCAAAGTTCGTGGGTTTGGCCCTTTGTAAAATGGGGTTTTATAATCTTAACTGTATTTAAAGCAAGCTATATTGTCTTGGTATTTATGCATTTAGGAGATGAGAAAAAGTCCCTGAAATACATGATTTTAATTCCGTATTTTTTGTTTATCCTCTACTTAATATTTATTGCCCTTTGGGAAGCTTTGGCAGTTGGAGATGCTTGGTCAACATACGGAGGAGCATAATATATAATGGGAATCAGAGAAAAAATTTCAAACAAAAAAAAATCGGTTTTTGCTTTTCTTATTCTTTTTGGGCCTGCTTTATTCTTAATTTTTATCGCAACAAGAGGTTGTCAACATAAGTTTAAAGTTCTGAAAGACTTTGGGGCAGTAGAGAATATTTCCTTTATAAATCATTCAGCAAAAAAGAAAGAAGCATTAAAATTTAGTGATTTTAACGGAGACATTCTTTTGGTTACTACTATCCAAACAACTTGCCCTAAAAATTGCGCTATTTCTTTTTGGCATATCGATCAAATGCTATACCAACACATTCGTAAGAATAAACGCAAGAAATTAAAACAAGTTCGAATCATTTCCTTTGCTACAGACGGTTTAGGAAATCCCCTTCCTGAAGAGCAAGTAAGTACAATTAAAGAAGCACTAAAAGATTATGTTGAAGGATATGATCCAACAATTTGGATAGTTGCAACAGGAGATACTCGAAAAGTTTATGATTTTAAAGAAAATGGACAAAGTTTATTGCAAAAAGGGAAGCAATATTATGGTGGCGAAAGTTTTCAAGAGTTGGTATTACTTTTAGATAAGCAACAGCATTTGAGAATGGTTTTACCAGGAAATAAAGAAGGACTCCTTCGCAGAATGAAAGAGCATTTAGCACTGTTGCAAAAACAATATGATAAAGAACGAAACTAATGCTAATTAGAAATTCGATTATTCTGATAGTTACAGCACTCTTTTTTTCAGCTTGTGAATCTAAAAGAATTCTTCCAAAATTAGGTAAGATAGACCTTGAATACAGAGTGGTGAATGGTAAAAAAGTTGCCGATAGTATTTTTCAAAAAATCCCCGAGTTTCGCTTTCTTAATGAAGATTCTATATTTGTTGGGAATAAAAATTTCAAAAATAAAATATGGATAGCAGAATTCTTCTTTACAAGTTGCCCTACTATTTGTCCCATAATGAACTTGCAATTAAAGAAACTTAATAAGGAAACTAACGCACTAAACAAACACATTCAGTTTTTATCGTTTACAATAGACCCTGAATATGATACTCCGTCAATTTTAAAAGCTTACAAAAAAAAATATGGAATTAATACAGAAAACTGGGCTTTTTTAACAGGAAATGAAGCTGAAACCCACGCATTAGGGATTAATAATTTCCTTACTTTTGCGGGGAAAGATGATGAAGCTGCAGGTGGCTACGCACACTCCGGTTCCTTTACATTGGTTGACAAAAAAGGAATTGTAAGAGGAGTTTATGAAGTGACTAATTTTGATTTATCAGTTAATAAAAATGAATATAAACGTCTTAAACAAGACATTTTTGATTTGCTAAAATATGAGTATAACACAACTCCCTAAAGAAAAAGTTGCAATTGTTCGAAAAATAATTATAGCTGTTGCTATAGTTGTTCCTCTTGTCGTTGCTGCCTTATTTAAAGTTAAAATAACAGGAATAGATCTTGGTTTTCTTCCTAGAATTTATGCAGGACTTAACGCATTAACTGCATTTTTTTTAATCCTAGCACTTCTAGCTGTAAAAAGGAAGAATATCGTCCAGCATCGATTTTTTATACGAATCTGTCTTTTACTATCTATTTTATTTCTTCTTTTATACATTGCTTATCACATGACCTCAGACCCGACAAGTTATGGAGGTAAGTATCCTGCAGCTTATTACTTTATTCTTATTTCTCATATACTATTGAGTATTGCTGTTATCCCTATAGTACTTTTAACCTATTTATTTGCTTGGGAAGGAGATTTTGAAAGACATAAAAAATGGAACAAGTTTGCTTTTCCTATTTGGCTTTATGTTGCTGTAACTGGCGTCATTGTTTACCTAATGATCGCTCCTTTTTATCCTGCTTAAAACTATTAGCAATGAGCATCATACGCTGCAGCAAGATTCGCAGCTATCATTTGTGCGCTTCCACCTTCAATGTGATGTCGCTCTAAAAAATGAACTAATTTTCCATCTTTAAAAAGCGCAATGGAAGGAGATGAAGGAGGGTAAGGTAAAAAATATTTTCTTGCTTGACTTACTGCATCTGTATCTACTCCTGCAAAAACTGTTGTAAGAATCTCCGGTTTTTTCGAGTGTTGCAACGATAATTTTACACCAGGGCGCATATTTCCTGCAGCACAGCCACAAACAGAGTTCACTACAACTAACAATGTTCCAGATTCCTGTGTTAAAAATTGATCTACTGATTCAGAATCGATTAGTTGTTCGAAGCCCACATTTGTTAAGTCTTCTTTCATTGGTAATACCATTGCCTCAGGATACATTCATTCTTGTTTTAGGATACAAAGTTAAAAATAAATTAATAAAGATTTATGCATTTAATTAAAACATGTATTTCGCCTGTGCTAATTTCAAACGTAGATTATTTTAAGCAATAAAAAAGTAAGTGAAATTCACCTATTATAACTTATCCTAATTCTTAATAATTCTTCGTGTATGGATTTGATTTGACGTATAAACTCTAAAGATATATACACCAGGACTATAATCGCTTAAATTCACTCCCTCACCATTTGAAATGGAGGGGTTTTCAAAAACTAATTGACCTTGAGAATCATATACATTTAATCTACACTGATCATCTGAAAATAATGATATTACAACATTTCCATTTGTTGGATTTGGAAATATCGTGAACGCATTAGAAGATTCCTCAGCTATATCATTTGTCAATGACAAATTCAAAATTTCAAGAACACAATTGTTTACGTCTAAGAATTGATACGTACCGGAAACAGTATATATTTGAGCGGTAAATACCCAAAAGAAAGAAGGAGTTGCATCAACATTTACAGTATTTGTATCAGGAGGTATAATCGTAAGGTTTAGCGATTGAGTAATACAATTTGTCGTTGTTCCTGTATAAACTCCAGATGTTGTGTAAGTCTGACCGTTATTTGACCAAGTATAAGTTCCACAAGTTGAAATTGATATTGTATTTGTAGAAGTTGGTGTGATCGTTAGGTTCAGAGATTCAGTAACACAATCTGTAGTTGTTCCTGTGTAAACGCCAGATGTTGTGTAAGTCTGACCGTTATTTGCCCAAGTATATGTTCCGCAAGCAGAAATTGAGGTTGTATTTGTAGTGCCTGTTGTTGAAATTGTTAAATTCAAAAATTCAGTAACACAGTTTGTTGTTGTTCCTGTGTAAACGCCAGATGTTGTGTAAGTCTGACCGTTATTTGCCCAAGTATATGTTCCACAAGCTGTAATGGAAGTTGTATTTGTAGTGCTTGTTATAATTGTTAAATTCAAAACTTCAGTAATACAGTTTGTAGTAGTTCCGGTATAACTTCCGGATGTTGTGTAAGTTTGACCTGTTTCACCCCAGAAATAAGAAGAATCACAGACAATAATTGAAGTATTATTTATAGTACTTGGTGTAATTGTCAAATTCAAAGTTTCCGTAACACAGTTTATTGACGTGCCGGAGTAAACACCGCTTGCTGTATAGGTTTGACCATTATCTGACCAAGTGTAAGTTCCACAAGCTGTAATTGTTGTTGTATTGGTAGAACTTGGTGTAATGGTAAGATCAAGGAATTCAGTAATACAGTTTGTAGTTGTTCCTGTATAAACGCCAGATGCGGTGTAGGTTTGACCATTATTTGCCCAAGTGTAAGTTCCACAAGCTGAAATTGGTGTTGTATTTGTAGAACTTGGTGTTACAGTCAAGTTCAAGGTAGCAGTATTACAACCCGTAATTACAGTAAGTCCTGATTGGGCCGTTGTATACGTTTGGCCATTTGCTGGCCATACATAAGAATCTCCAGCACAAATTGATGTAGTAACGCTTCCTATTGTTGTTAATGGTGTTACTGTCAAGTTCAAGGTAGCAGTATTACATCCTGAAACAAAATCATAAGATCCTGAAGCATTGTACGTTTGACCATTTGCTGGCCATACATAAGAATCTCCTGCACAAATTGATGTTGTTACACTTCCTGTTGTTGTTGCAGGTGTAATTGTCAAGTCCAATGATTCAGTAACACAGTTTGTAGTTGTTCCTGTATAAACTCCAGATGCGGTGTAGGTTGTTCCATTCCATACATAAGAACCACAAGCTGAAATTGGTGTTGTATTTGTAGAACTTGGTGTTACAGTCAAGTTCAAGGTAGCAGTATTACATCCCGTAATTACAGTAAGTCCTGATTGAGCAGTTGAATACGTTTGTCCATTTGCTGGCCATGTATAAGAAGCTCCTGCACAAATTGATGTTGTTACACTTCCTGCTGTTGTTAATGGTGTTACTGTCAAGTTCAAGGTAGCAGTATTACATCCTGAAACAAAATCATAAGATCCTGAAGCATTATACGTTTGTCCATTTGCTGGCCATGTATAAGAATCTCCCGCACAAATTGATGTAGTTACACTTCCTGTTGTTGTTGCAGGAGTTATTGTCAAGTCCAATGATTCAGTAATACAGTTTGTAGTTGTTCCTGTATAAACACCAGATGCGGTGTAGGTTTGACCATTATTTGCCCAAGTGTAAGTTCCACAAGCCGAAATTGGTGTTGTATTTGTAGAACTTGGTGTTACAGTCAAGTTCAAGGTAGCAGTATTACAACCCGTAATTACTGTAAGTCCTGATTGAGCACTTGTATACGTTTGTCCATTTACTGGCCATACATAAGAAGCTCCAGCACAAATTGATGTGCTTACACTTCCTGCGGTTGTTAATGGTGTTACTGTCAAGCTCAAGGTAGCAGTATTACATCCTGAAACAAAATCATAAGATCCTGAAGCATTATACGTTTGTGCATTTGCTGGCCATACATAAGAATCTCCAGCACAAATTGATGTTGTTACACTTCCTGTTGTTGTTGCAGGTATAATTGTTAAGTTCAAAGACTCAGTAACACAGTTTGATGTTGTTCCTGTGTAAACTCCAGATGTAGTATAAGTTGTGCCATTCCAAGTATAAGAACCACAAGCTGATGCTGTTGTTGTGTTTGTAGAACTTGGAGTAATTGTTAGGTTCAAAGACTCAGTAACACAGTTTGTAGTTGTTCCAGTATAAACTCCAGATGCAGTATAAGTTGTTCCATTCCAAGTATAAGAACCACAAGCTGATGCTGTTGTTGTGTTTGTAGAACTTGGTGTAATTGTTAAGTTCAAAGACTCAGTAACACAGTTTGTAGTTGTTCCTGTGTAAACGCCAGATTCAATATAAGTTGTGCCATTCCATACATAAGAGTCACAAGCTGTAATTGTGGTTGTGTTTGTAGAACTTGGTGTAATTGTTAAGT
>JBIKNN010000006.1:0-198816 GCA_044358575.1 Crocinitomicaceae bacterium | reverse complement strand
ATAATGGTAATTATCCCAATATTGTTGTTTACAATTTTTGGCGGAAATAATGACCAAAATTTAAATAGACATTACTATGGTTTTATAGTTGGGACTTCTTTAACATTATATGCAGTATTTGAAGAATATGGCTGGCGTGGTTTTTTACAAAATGAATTTTCAAATCTCAAACCATTTTTGAGGGCTATAATAATTGGTTCAATTTGGTATTTATGGCACTTAAGTTTTATATCAAACGAGACAACAGTATTTGACGAATTAAAATTTTTCGGAATACTTGTTTTTGCAAGCTGGGGAATTGGTGCTATTGCCGAAAAAACCAAATCAGTATTTGCATGTGCTTGCTTTCATTTAATAGGTAGCATTTTGACTTTTTCTCCATTAATATCAAACTCGTTTGACAATCAAACACGTTATATAATTTTCGGAATATGTTTATTCTCTTGGATTATAATTGTTAATACTTGGGAGAAGTCAATAATAAAGCAGAAATAATGCACAACTGCTAACAGCACCTAAAAAAAATGCGGGCGGAAGTATAAGTTTTTTGCCTACAAGTTGTCGCTTCGCGAAAGTTTTGTATTTTTATGTAGGCAAAAAAGAGTACAGTATTTCGGCAACTAATTAATATTGTGTCGGCAGAAAACATTTCGGTTTCAAAGCCGCACTTCTTTTAGCTCCAAAACGTTAGCGGTCATTGTAAATAACGCCATACGACAAATGAATAAATTGACAACTTCTCTATTTTCCGAGCTTAACTGTAATTAAAAACTGAATATGAATTTTATTTCAAAATACTCAATAAAGATATATTTAGGTTTACTGTTAGCAGTAATTCTATTTCATCTTTGTATTATCACCAAAATTATTCCTTATGATATAACTTGGGGAGGAAGGCTTACAAACGATACTGAAATGTACGTTTTTGAAGCCATTTCAATTCTAATTAATGTGTTTTTATCTTGGGTGTTGTTAATGAAGGGCAGCCTTGTTAAACACAAATTTTCAAACAAAGTAGTAAATATAATATTGTGGATTTTCTTAGCAATTTTCGTTCTAAATACAATTGGAAACATTTTTGCGAAAACGACCTTCGAGAAATTATTTGCTATATTAACTGGACTTTCAGCGATTTTAATTTGGAATATTGTAATGAAGAAAAATACAACGAACCGCTAACACGGGTTTGGCAAAAGTGGCGGTTCAGTGCTCCGCAGACACATTTGTGGTTAATCAAAGTTTGGTTCTCCGCATCAACATTTGTGGTGAAAATCGCCACCTTCGCCAAGCCCGAAAACGTTACCTGCAAGGCTCGCGGATGTGCTAACATCAAACATTCGTGCTAACATTGGACGACAAAATGCCAACCCTTCGCAAAATTAAAAGAGCTGCAATGCCACCCACAAGCCACCCAAATTGCAGCACGTTTAATTTTGCCCAACCGCACCCAAAGCCTACCCCACCAACCCGCAATTCGGACGACAAGAATTATTCTGAAAATTTATTTGCTCAGTTCAAAATCTTTATCGTAATATTGCAATATAAATATAAAGTTAAGGATGGCCAAGTATGATTTAGATTTTAAAGGAAAAAACTTTGTACTTGTTTCAAAACAAACAAATTATTTAGCTTCTGACAGTTGTGGAATTCATCAAGATAATCTGAAGGTGAGTTTAGATGAAATGATGAGTCAATATTCTCGCAAACTTGGCGGAGGTTGTTGCTAATTTAATTAAAGTAAAATGAAAATTATAAAAAAAACAATTCTTCTGACTTTATGCACCATTTGTGTATTAATTGTTTCTTCGTATAAACAAATGAAAAAAGTAGAATTATTTCCAAAGCTCTCAACTTATTGTGATAAGCTTTCAGAGGAGTTTATTCAAATACCCGAAGAAAGAAAAGCAGAACTAAAAGATATAGCTAATTTTATAGTGGAACAAAGAAAGGAACATAAACCAGCTAATTTGCTGTTTGTATGCACAAGTAACTCACGAAGAAGTCACATGGCACAGGTGTGGTCACAAATTGCTTCCTATTATTATAGCATTGATAGCGTATTTACATTTTCGGGAGGCACTGAACAAACTCGTGTAAACATTAATGCCATTGATGCTTTAAATAGAACAGGAATTGAAATTTACTCAAATAATCAGGGCGACAACCCATTGAGGTATATTAGGATTGGAATTAAAATCAATCCTTGGGTTATTTTTTCTAAAAAATATACAGATGCTACCAATCCAAAAAATAATTTTGCCGCTGTTATGGTATGCTCCGAAGCCGACAAAGCATGTCCTTTTGTGGAGGGTGCTGAATCAAGAATTGGCTTACCATATCAAGACCCAAAAGAATTTGACAATTCCCCATTAAAAGAAGCAAAGTATGACGAACGTTGCCGTCAAATTGCAAGAGAAATGTTTTTCATAATGGACTTAGTTTCAAAAAAATAAGCTTTTTGCAATTGCGTATGAAAAAATATGTAGCTGAAATATTAGGAACTTTTGTAATGGTGTTTTGTGTCACTGGAGCCTCAAAAGCACAATCAACCTTTGTAGGTGGACTTTTCCCTACTATTGACCACTCTGGAACAATCACTAAACATTTAGATTATAGCTTCTATTATTTTGGTGCAATTCCTTTAGTAAACTTCAATAACCCCGATATTTCTAAAGATGCAAATTTTCTATTGTTGTATTCCGAACAAGCTTTGACATTCAATGTAAACAAGCATTTATCTTTTACTGGAAGTTATGTCTATCAAAGAGAAAATGTAACTAAAGACAACTACTCAAACGAGAATCGTGTTCACATTCAAGCCACTTTCAAACACTCGGCAAATACAGTTAATCTAAAGCACCGTTTGCGTTTTGATAACCGTTTTGTTCACAACAGAACCACAGACGAAACGCCTTACACACATCGTTTGCGTTATCTAATTGGACTTGACTTTCCAATAAAAAGCAAGAAAAATAATTTATACTTCACAGCATACGAAGAAGCATTTTTTAATACTTTCAAAAATGCAGGTGCAGTATACGGAGAGAATTGGGCTTATGCTGCAATCGGAGTAAAACTCAACGACAAAAATAAAATAGAAACTGGACCGCTTTACATCACTTGGAACACTGGCGGAAACAATTGGTTTCATCAATATTATTTGCAACTGACTTGGGTTTCACACCTTGACTTTACAAAACCAAAACCGACAAAATAGTCAACGCACGGGGACAGTTCAAACTTGACACGACAGACCGTTGACCGAAGAGAAGCCCAGCAGGTAACAGTATGCTAGCGATAGCCGCTAGTTCAGCGCTAATTTGGAAGTTCGAATTTCTTTTATAAATTTATAATAGGTTTGCAGTTCAGTGCTTCGGTATCGCGGCCATCGCTAGCATGCAAATCGTTATCAGAGAGTCGATTACCGACCGCAAAACGCTTAGCTTAAAAGCAAAGCCTATACTGGCTGTAGGCTCAGAAAACCCTAGAATGTATCAATGTTCTAGGGTTTTTGCTTTTAGGGGCTTTGCCCTTCGATTTTTTAAACCGTTGACAGATCCGTTGTCACTTTTATTTTTGAATTACTTATGGTAATTTTATTTAATTAATTTTAATTTATGAAAGAGTTTTCTAGTCAAAATAAATTGAGTCAATTAAAATTGGAACAATATCTTTATTATGAAAAATTGGAACAATTTGGAATTATTGTAGATAATGTATCAAAAGAGTTCTCTGCTCTTACCGATTATCAAGATGATGTAGATGAATATGACATTCAAATAGCTAATTGGATTTTTAGCGAACTATCCTACATTAGACAATTAGATGAATTTTGCAATGACATAAAATCAAAAATAGAAGTATTTGTTGACTTAAATCATGACATAGCACTATATGATTTGTTGTTACAGCCAGAAATTATTCTAAAAGTTGATTTTTTATCTGATTGGGACCTTAATGATTTTTTTAGAAAGGTTTCTAACGAATCAAATAAAAGATTAAATGAGCTATATAACGTTAAACTTCCAAATTTTAAAATAAACACCACTTCTATTAACGCACAAATAATTAATAATAGAGAGAGAAAAAGAATTTTTAAAGAGCATCTAAGTTTATTTGAAGAATTTGTTGATTATATCAAAGAGCTGGATTCGAATAACCGTAAAATAGCAGATTATAAGCCAAATCATCTTGAGTGGAATCCATTTGGAAACGATGATGTAAGAGATTTTTATTTTTTTCTTGAAAAAAAAAATGGACCTAATAGTAACACTATGTTTGCAAATTATTTCCATTTTCTAGAAAATAATGGACTAGTTGAGAAGAAAAGTAGTAAACAATTCATACAATGGATAAATGCACGATTTAACTTTAGTGAAAAAGATAAGATTAAAAAACTCCAACCCAATTGGACCGAGAATTATTTAATACTATGGAAAGATGATTTAACTGAATATGAAAAAATTAAGGAAAGAAATAAAAATAATCGTTCAGTTTCAATACCAGATGCCAACTTTCAATTATATTTAATAAAGGAGTTAAGTGTAGCTGTTAAGGATAGTAAAGTATTATATCAGGACATAAAAGAAATAGAAGAAATAAAATGCCCTGGTAGAGGTATTGAAAGTTTAGAAGGAATCCAACACTTTACATATTTGACATCTTTAAATTGCTCTAAAAATAAATTAGAGCATTTAGATGTATCGAAAAATAAAGCTCTAAAATATTTGAATTGCTCCTCAAATAATTTAGTTGAATTAGATTTATCCCACAATATGTTGGATAGATGTAATTGTTCTAATAATAATTCTAATGGTAAAGTGATGACTCTTAATAAATTAAAAAGAGCATCTATGAAAGCTTTTATAAAAATAGATAAAAGATTCATGTTGCAGTAAATAGTTGTTAGCTAAAAAAATGTGTTTCAAAAATAGAATCACCCTCGTTGATGTTTTTTCGAAGATTGATAACTGAATAAGATATAAAAAATCGTAGAAATTAACTTTTTAGCAGAATTTAATGCTTGTAATTATTATAATTAAAAAAGAAATAATTAAATTGGTATTAGTTAAAAATACCGAGCTGCACGAACATAGTCTGGAGCATTCTTATCGCCCCAGCCCTGTTCGCCATTGCTGAAACGCACCCACCACGCATAAATTCCACTGTCCCAGTAATTATCATCGTAGTGCTCAGACGAACTCCAATAGTAGTCATTAGCAAAACCGCCAATAGTAAATTTATTTAAATACATCTTCCATAGTTCATCTCTACTTGGCAGAAACCAATCGCTGTAGCCACCCAATACTAAATCTCCGCAGATGCGTGCTGCTATACCTGCTTGTTGACAATTACTAATTATGCCTTCGGTATTACCACTGCCCGTCCCAAAAAATACACTCTCATCAGGCTGACCTGTAAGTGACCCGCCAGCACATCCCCACGGTGCTCCAGTAGATTGATCATTCGGTGCTGCTATTAAGCCATGTTGAATAGTTGCATCATAACCATAATCGCCAGCTTGTAGAATATAGGCGATTTTGCCTCCTTGGTAGCTTTGACCAATGTACAAAAGAACAGTATTGGCAGTAGTAAAACTCAGTTCATTTCCATAGGCAGTTCCTGCACTATTTATGGCATAAGCACGAACATAGTAAGTAGTATTTAGTGTTAATCCACTTAGTACACTGCTAAAACCTCCAGAGATTTCATTATTTTGTAAAAAACTATTTGCTAATGTGGGGTTAGTAGAAGTACTCCAACAAACTCCCCACGCTGATACAGCAGCACCACCATCAGAAGTAACCGCACCGCCACTACTTGCTGAGGAAGTAGTTATTGCAGATATTGCTGTAGTTGTTAGCGTAGGTATTACTATAGTTGGTGTTGGATTTGGAGTCGGAGTCGGAGTCGGATTATTATCTTCCTTCTTACAAGACATAAACAAAATAACTATAAGTAAGGAATTAAAAATTAAAGTTCTATTTACTTTCATATTGATTAGTTTTTAATTGTTACAACTTCTTTAATAATTTTTTAGGTTTATTAGAATCCAAAATTAGAGATTCAAAATTGTAAAAAATTGTAAAAATCGAAAGCAAGTACTTTTTTTTAGAATAAATAAAAAAAACACTATCAAATTAAATAAAATATATAAACCTTTTTAATATCAAAATTTACAATTTTTATTATGGACTTTTATCATTAATTGTTTAATAGTTTATGCATAAAAAAAATATTAATTGGTATCTTGTTTTATATTGATACTTATTATGTAGATTTTGAAATTTATAGGGATTTCTAAAGAAATTTTATAATTGAGATTAATAAAAAAATTACGGTTAAACTAAACAATATAATTAAGCATTTTTAATATCAAAATTTACAATTTTTATTAAGGACTTTTATCATTAATTATTTAATAGTTTATGCGTAAAAAAAATATTAATTTGTATCTTGTTTTATTTTGAGACTTTTTATATAGATTTTGAAATTTCTAGAGATTTCTCGAGATTTCTCAAGAAATATTATAATTGAGATTAATAAAAAAATTACGGTTAAACTAAAGAATTAAAATCATCCTTTTTATTATCAGAATTTACAATTTTTATTAAGGACTTTTATCATTAATTGTTTAATAGTTTATGCGTAAAAAAAAATATTAATTGTTATCTTGTTTTATATTGATACTTATTATACAGATTTTGAAATTTATAGGGATTTCTCAAGAAATTTTATAATTGTTATTAATAAAAAAATATTGATCAAACTTAACATTATAAATCATACTTTTTAATATCAGAATTTATAATTTTTATTAAGGACTTTTATTTTATAAAATAAAAAACTATAAAACAGAAATAAGGCTTAAGAGCCTAAATAATAACACCCCTGAAAAATATTTTAATCCAATTAATCTGATTATTAAAAATAAACCTAAATTTGTATTATCCCTGTCCTAAATAAGGGGGAAATTATACATGTCTAATAAAAACTAAACTAATATCTCATGAAAAAAATCCTATCTATTGTATTGTTTTTTGCATCAGTTGCATACGGTCAAAACTCAGTTACTGTAACCCAGGTAGAATACCAAGAAATGAAACAAGCAGGGTTAATTGATCCAAACACGCAATATAGTTTTTCTGATCTTTCTTTTCCTTCCAACATCAAATATAATGGAGGAATAGAAAAAAATGGTACTTGTGATTGTATTGTTCCGTTGGATTCAACTTTTTCTTTGGCTATGTTACCCAATGATGATGGTTCATCCGGATTAATAAATCTTCCTTTTACGTTTGATTTTTACGGAAATCAATACAATTCAGTTTACATCAACAACAACGGGAATATTTCATTTATTTCACCTTATATTACATGGACTTCAAACTCTTTCCCTGATTCTTCTTATAATATGATTGCTCCATTCTGGGGTGATGTGGATACACGTGGCGGAATGGATACTTTAGGGAATTTACTTGGAAATGGAGGAAATGTTTGGTACAAGGTAACACCAACTGCCTTAATCATCAATTGGAATCAAGTTGGCTATTTTAGCATGCACAATGACCTCGTTTCTACTTTTCAATTGATCATTTCAAACGGTTCAGACTCTTTAGTTTCAGCGGGAGGAAATGTTTCTTTTTGTTATGAAGACATGCAATGGACAACCGGTGATGCTTCCGGTGGATCTGGAGGATTTGGCGGAACTCCTGCAACAGTTGGAGTAAACGTTGGAAATGGAACCGATTATTTTCAAGTGGGACAATTTGTACAATCAGGTACATCATTTGATGGCCCAACAAATAATTTTGATGGCGTAGATTTTCTCGACGGCCAAGAGATTTATTTTAATGTTGCTGGAATCTCTGCAACAAACACCCCTCCATTATTAATTAGTAGTGCTCTTTGTGATACGATAAATGTACTAACAGGAGACACCCTACTAAAAAGCATGAATTCAAGTGATTTCATTATTGGAATTATGACGCCGGAAATTGGACAAAACATTCAAATCTCAACTAATTCAGATGCACCTGCAGGGGCATTCAGCTATAGCATGACTCCGATTAGTGATCAATATTATGAAATTCAAGCATCGTTTAATGCTACAGGCGTAACACCAGGTATTTATCATGTCAGTCTAACAGCTACCGACAATGGAACACCTGTTGGCATAACAACCAAGAATTTTGTATTTGAAGTGATTTATGAAAATTCGGCTAATATTGGAGAGTTTAATAATTCTGAAATTAAAATTTATCCGAATCCTACAAACGATTTTGTTACCATTCAAGTTCCAAAAAACTTTGAAAATAATCAAGTTGAGATTCTAGATTTATCCGGTAAAATCCTTTTCAGCAAAACTCTATCTGAGAGTGCATTATTGGATTTAAGTCACTTATATGCAGGTACTTATTTTATTCGAATTATTCAAAACCAACAAGTGTTAGGAATTAATAGAATTATAAAAAGATAATTCTTCAAGTACTTTTATCGAGGTTCTTTTCGACATATTCAAAAAAAACGCAATATGATAGAATGTTTAGAGGCTTATTAATCTCTTTTCTTTATGAATTTCACAAACACCTTCCCCACTCTATCCAAGGTGGGGCCCTGTTCTTTTAATTCTTCTAAAAACTTCTTGCCAACTTCCCTTGTCGACAAATCTTGACTTTCTGTACTTTCCTTTGGTGGAAACAACATCGCCATTCTTACTAAGTCTGAATGCATTAAGACTTTCTTCTTTGATTTTTCATTTTTTTTCATTGCATATAATTTTAAAAGTTAAAAAATACACCAAGAAAATTAAAGAGGAATTACGATTTATTTTGACTGTAACTGTCCTCATCTTTTTTACCACCGTGGCCTCTCGGCTCGGTTGGCATCCACTTAAGGATTCTTAATGATACAACAAAGTTAAGAGTATAATATTATAAAACAAGTTTTTAGAGAAAAGAAGCTAAAGATTAATTTTTTATTTTCAGAATCATAGCTTTTTTTTTAGGCTAATATTCTTCCTTTAATATTTCATAGAAAATAATATGAGAATAAATTCAAAGCTATAATTAATTAAAGAGAATTTATTAGTAAAAAAAATGTTGATAAATGCGCTCTCTTATTAATACTTAATGCAACAAACATTTTCTATCTTTGAATATTATAATTCGAAAAACTTTAGTCGCGAATGAACGGTATAAAAAGTAAAAAAATAATTAGTATTATTGATGAAATAATAGATCAATACGCCTACGCTGATAAGTCTGAAAGACCTTGGATTATAGGATTTAGTGGGGGTAAAGATTCAACAGTTCTACTAACACTCGTTTGGCTTGCACTAGAAAAAATAAGGACTGAATTCGAACCGCCTTTTCAATTAAAGCGTCCTGTTTATGTTGTTTGCAACGATACAATGGTAGAGAATCCAATAATTGAAAACTATGTTGATGATGTTCTTGCTAAAATCAGTGAAGCAGCAAGAGATCAAAACTTACCAATTATTGTTCAAAAAACGACTCCAAAATTAGACGAAACATTCTGGATAAATGTGATTGGAAAAGGTTATCCCGTTCCAAATAATGCATTTAGATGGTGTACTGATAAATTAAAAATACGTCCCACTTCCAATTTCTTATTAGAGCAGATTGATGAAAAGGGAGAGGCTATTGTCCTTTTAGGGACAAGATATGATGAAAGTCAAAATCGTGAAAAAACGATGCGTAAACATGAGGTGACAGGGAGTCGATTATCTAAACATCAAACCACAGGAAATACATATGTTTATGCCCCAATACGAGACCTTCATTTAGAAGAAATTTGGTATATTATTAATTCAGTTAAGTCTCCATGGGGGTTTGATAATTCGATTTTATTTAAAATCTATTCTGATGCCAGTGCTGACGATTATGAATGCCCCACTGTTGTTGTAAATAAAGAACATAGTTCATGTGGTCAAAGTCGATTTGGATGTTGGACATGCACAGTTGTGAAAAATGACAAATCAATGACCGCCCTTGTATCGAATGGTCAAGAGTGGATGCAACCGTTAATGGATTTTAGAAATAGATTAGTTGAAAATAGAAATTTGACAGAAAACCGTTCTGAAACCAGAAGAAATGGTCAAGAAGCTGTAAGAGAAGATGGGTCTCATAATGGGAGCTATTTGCCTCATTACAGGTATTCTATTTTAAAAGATTTATTGACCATTCAAAAAATGGTACAAAAGGAAAAACCTTTTGTTACCTTGATTAATAATCAAGAGTTAATCGCAATACAAGTTATTTGGACACGTGATGGAATTTTTGAATATAGTGTTGGTCAACTATATAAAGAAATTTACAATAAGGATATTAATACAAGTAGTATTAAAACACTTGATGATACAGAAAGAAGAATATTGCGTGAAGTTTGTCAAGATAATTTGGAATACTATGACTTAATTGATAATCTGATTACACTTCAAGAAACAAAAACTTTATTGATCTCTAAATATGGTTTGCATAATGATGTTGAAAACAGAATTGAATCTTTTGTAAAAGACCAAGGTTTATGAAAATTCACAAAATAAATTTAACTGATTTTAGAATTTACAAAGGAGAAAATATTATTTCCTTTAACCCAAATTCCGAGCGAAATATAAGTCTTATAGCAGGACGAAATGGTTACGGTAAAACTACTTTTCTAACATCTTTAATTTGGGTCTTTTACGGCAAGATGATGTCTGAAGTTGAAGACAAATACCGCAATGATATTAAAAGTGTAGGTGGATATGACAGGTTTTTAAAAACACTACTTAATCGAGATGTCAAAAGTGATTATGAGAATAAATTAATTGACAAAGCAAAGTTATCGGTTGAGATAGAGTTGCGAGATATTTCGATTCCTTCGATTCCTTGTAAATCAGTTTTGATAAAACGCTCGTATGATTTCAAGAGTAACAAGGAGGAATTAAAAATCTTCATCGATGGTCTTGAAAATGAGTTAACCAAGGAAGTAGGATATGAGGTTTTTATTAATGATTTCATTTTGCCTCGTGAGATTGCAAAGTTTTTCTTTTTCGATGCCGAAAAAATTGTAAGTCTTGCAGAAGCGAAGACTAAAGAAGAATTGAAAAATCTAAGTCGAGCATATTCAGAGGTACTTGGAATAAAAAAATATGAGGATTTAAAGAAAAATTTAGAAAGCTTAATTTCAAAATTGAAGCGAACTGGTGCTTCTCCGATACAACAAACCAAACTGGTTTCCTTGTTGGATGAAGAGAATGAAATAAATGGGCTAATAGAAATCAATGACAATAATTTATTCGACATTGAATCTGAACTTCAAACTCTGAAAATACGATCTGAAGGCCTACAAGAAAAGTTAATTCGTGAGGGGAATGCAATCACTTTAACGGAGTTACAATCATTCAAAAAAGAACGTGATTTATTGAAAAATGAATCGATTGAGATTAAACAGAAACTAAAAAAGCTACTAGATATTGCGCCTTTAGTTATTGCTGGAACATCATTTAATAAATTGAAAAATCAATTAATTGCAGAACAAAAGAATAATACAGCTTCACATAATCACGATTCCTTCATTTATGAATTGAAGAACTTTTCTGAATCAATCATTTCCTCACTAAAGTCTTTAAATATTGATAATGAATTGCAAAGAAAAATTGATGATGAAATTTTAAAATCACTATCTGAAAAAGAAGCATCGCTTTCTAAAAAAAGTAGTGCTACCAGAGTACTTGTTGATTTCAGTATAGATCAATTTCGCGAATTTGAAGCGATAGTAGACAATATAAAAGGAGCATTTTCAAATCAGTTTGCAGCAGTAGTTCAAGAAGAGAAAACCAATCGAATTTTACTTACCAGAATAGTACAGAAAATTAGACAGGCCGAAGCAAGACAAGATAATCCTTTAGCTCAAAAGTTGCGAGAAGAAAAAATCAATATTGATTCAAAAGCAGCTGCATTACAAACCGAAAAAGGTAAGATTTTAGCAGAAAATGAAAGTTTACATCAACGTTTAGCATCAACTCGAAAAGTACTTTCTGAATATGAGAAAAATCTGAAAATTGCGGATATTGATTCTAAAAAGTATGATGTTGCTGTTTTAACATTGGAGAAAATCAACTCAATTATTCAGAAAATCAAGGAGGATAAAAAGTACTCTTTACAAAAATCTTTATTACTTGGTTTGAATAAGATAATGCATAAAAAGGATTTTGTTCATGACATAAGAATTAATGTTTACGAGGATGTAATGGATATTGATCTAATTGATAAGCAAGGTCAAATTATCGAAAAGGATTCATTATCCAAAGGTGAACAACAATTGTATGCAACAGCTTTGTTAAAAGCGCTTGTTGAAGAATCTGGGATTAAATTCCCAGTATTCATTGACAGTCCTTTGCAGAAATTTGATAAATACCACTCGAAGAATATTATTCAAGAATTTTATCCATCAATTTCGGAACAGGTAGTATTGTTCCCACTTTTGGAAAAAGAACTTTCTGAAAAAGAATTTAACTTATTGAAAGAAAATATCAATCAAGTGTATCTCATTGAAAATAAAATAAACAGATCTGTTTTTGTGAAGGCTGATATTAATAAATTGTTTGAACAACTTAATTTAGAAGACAATGTTTACGCAAATTAAAACTAGTAAAGAAAATAAAGAGATTGTTTCTCATCTGACACGTAAACTTGGATTAGGTACCGAGAATATAATTGCGCGAATTGCTTATTCTTATTCTCTGTCAAAAGGAAACCAATTAGACCTTAATAATATTGAAAATTCAATGGGTAAGGAATATTCTAAATCAGTTTTGTTTGGTGATTATGCGGATATCTATATGGCTATGGTTTGCACTCATTATAATTTGTATAAAACAGATAAGGATATCGCAAAATACATTAAAATGCACGTTGATGAAGGGTTACAACTTTTGAATAAAGAAGTTGAAGAGCGTTCAAATATTGATGGTTTTGATTTTTTAAGTGAAAAAATTAATGATGGTTTAAGTATGACCATTTAGTAAAATACCCCAAATTAGTTGCAAGTTCGATTTCAATAGCAATTTTTGTACTTAACAATTCAGTAAATTTTCGATTTGGAATATTTAAAAGCTCACTTTTATTTATTGAAAATAAAGTAAAGTAATCTTCTAGGTATTTCGGATTTAATGATGAGATATGGTGTATAAATTTGAATTGCAAATTTGTGTAATCCCATAAATATTTATCATCTGGAATTTTATTGCTCTTAAAACTATTTGCTTCTTGTTCTATTGGGTGTAAATTCCATAGTTTATCGTGTGTAACTAAAGACCAAGGTAAATAATGATCAATAGCTAGTTTTTGAATAGACAATAATGGTTTGTTTTCAAATACTGAATTGTTAGAGTGCCCTTTGATTTCAATAAAATTTTTCCACAACTTAGTAGGTTCACTTAATTTTCTATATTGAGGCTTGAACAGTTTAAGTGATATATTTGTCACGTAGGGATTGTTCTTTTCTACATATTTAAATAATTCAAATAGAGTAAAGCTCTCAATTAATTTCATATTCGAATAGAGCCATTCAAACCATTTTGGATTTAAAATGATTTCATTTTTATTTATGTCAATAAAGTAAGGAGTTAAATGATTTCTTGAAGATTGCAAAGAAATAATTTGGCTATTTACTAAACCATCTTTCATACTTATTGTTTCATTAAACCAAGGTCTAATAAATCGAAAAGGTACATAACGAACAAGCTTTTTTAAAATTTCACGTACAACGTTATTTTGCTTATTTCTTTTTAAAAACGATAATAAATCATGTTCTTTAATATCATCATTTAGCTCTTCAAAATTATTTTTTAATTCTATAATATGTTTCGATATCTGGTCTTGTTTTCCTAACGATATTTTAAAGTAGTTTACTGGATACCAAGAAAAAACAATCATTTGAATAGCAATCTCATCCAGTTCGAGAACTTTTTTTTTCTCTTTAACCAAATTTAATATTGAATACCACCAATAATATTTATAACTATTTTGGGTGCTTTGAAATATTTTAATGATCTCGCGTTCAAAATCCATATTAATTATCTTTCAACAATTCCCAAAACGCCTTATCCTGAATCAATATCGGTTCAGATCCAGCTAGGTTTACAATACTTTGATGCTTATCCAACCCTTTGATAGTTTTGATTAGGTTTTCTTTTTGTAGCTTGCTATCCAAAGAAAACAAGGACTCGACTTCTCTCATTTTAATTTCGTTTACTCGGTGAATGACCCATGTTAGAATATAATTTGAGTACTCGTTTTCACTCGTTGCAAAATGATTTAAGAATTGCGTTGATAGTATCGTTCCAACACCAAATTCCCTGCCTTCTTTTAAGATTTTGCGAATGGAATTGAAATTCTTGCTTAAGAAATTATCCGCCTCATCTACTAAAATAATTTTCTTAACTTCTCTCATACTTCCATTAATCTCACTGTGTCCATTACGTTGCATTTGGGTATAAAAAGCATCTAGAGTAATCGCAACGATTAAATTTTGAATAGATTCGTCATACCCTGATAAATTAATAACAACTACCCCTTGAATCAAGTCATATAATGATTTCGTTTTGCTTTCATCTGGTTCAAAAATCTCAAACAAATCTAAATCTGAGATTGCAGCATAAAGACTGTCTCTTGGCACTTTTTCATCAGCCAAATAAAGTTGACAGAAATCTCCTATTGTTGGTGAGGATTTTCCCCAAGTTTTACTATCTGATATTTCTATTCCCTTATTTTGGTATGCCTCGATTATTATATCTCGCAATTTTATTTTCTGAACATTTCCTAAATTGAAAGCAGTTGAAATTGTTTCTTTTAAATCATTAGCAGTATGTAAAGGCAATTTAGGTTTTGCATTTTGAACATCTAATTTCAATGGGTTATAAGGAAGTTTTTCAAGATTGTAAACCTTAGCATTGGTAGCACTAACAAAATCTTCTTTTATATAATCGCCTTTGTAATCAAATATCAATATTCCTAACTTTTCATCTCCGATATTATCAGCTGTCTTATTATGCAATTGGGTAATTAAGGACTTTGTGAATTGGGTTTTACCAGTACCCATTGTTCCAATGATACCTGTATTTGTATGCATAACCTTATTTGTATTATTAGGTTCCCAAATAACAGGCTTTGAATTATTCAAATTAGTGCCAAACATTACTTCTATTCCCTTATTATTATTATTATTATTATTATTATTCGTGTTGGATTGAATTTTTTCATTTTCAATTGAAATTATTTCTTCAACTTTCGCCACAATTGTATCACTTTTATCAATAATAACCTCTTGATTGTTTTGAACCAGAGATTGAGTATCAGAGCAGGATGGTAAATTGTTGATTAGTAGTTTAGATGTTTCAATAGTCGTTGTTGAATTATGAAATAGGTCAATTGAATCATCAACAGATTTCACCAGAAAATCATAACCATCGATTTCAAGTAAATCAATTTTCATTAGACCTTCGGAAGTATTCAATGTTCTTTTTATGGTGTCTTTACCAAAATACACCAACCCAAAATCGCCAATTGCTTTATTCAAATTGTAACTAATCTTGAAATTATTATTCAATAAGTCCTCTCGATAATCTTCAAAAACAACACTCCATTTTTGTTTATCCCAAACATGGAATAAACTCATTTTTTCAGCATTAGTCAAAGCTATTTTCGCAAAGAAATTTTTGTAGAATTGCCCGAGAAATCCTTCCTTGTTTAAGTGTTCTTTTAATAAATCAGCAGTTTTCTGACCTTGCTCTTTCCCTTTTTTAACAATCCCGAGGCCTCCAATTTTTAATTCTACAGGATAGAAGTGCATTAACAATTCCTCTTCACACTCTTCCAGTCCTATTAAAAGTAAATCGTCACTAAATGAACCAATACCTCCTAAGTTTTTTGTTGAAAAAAGCCCTTCGTCCATTGCTAAACCAGCATTTCCAGACACCCTTAAAATTTCTTCTAAGGAAATAGGTACCCAGATGATATTTGGTGAATAAAGAAAAGCTAAGGCTGTTTTTATACCTGAAAGTAAACTAAGTTTTTCTCTAGGAAATTGACTGTCTTGTCTGATTAATTTCAATAGCCATTCGCCATTTATTGCATTAAAGAAATTAATCACCTGGATTGTGTCAATGGAAGCATTAAATGTTACATTATGTTTTTCTAAAAATTCTTTGACAACGAATTTATATTGGTCCGTCTTGCGACTAACTGTAATTGCGTCATATCCACTTGAATTTGTATACTGATCACTATAATGAACAATTACCAAATCAGAATTCTCTTTAAAAAAGTCCAATTCAACTTTTGGATCAATATATGTGACCCATTGGGATTTAGTGTATAGCTTACTTAATTGTTCTTTAATGTCATAATTGATAGTTGTACAAATAACCTTGTTTTTTTCATAGTTATCGTCATTAGATGCCACTCTGACAAAAGAATTATAAAGGCAACTAAGATTTGTTAATGAAGATTTATTTTCAGGCAAATATTTAGAGCCAAAACCGGTTCGATAAGTATCAACCGATGGAATAGAAGAAACGTCGGCCATTAATCCGTTCATTGACAAACCAGTTTTAACATCATTCATCATATTTGTTGACGACTTAGTTTTAGTTCGGTCAAATTGATAAAACGTTACATGCGCATATTCATACTCTTCGTTTTCAGATGGGACTTTTTTTGTGTAAAAATTTACTTTGTCCAAAAAGATGTTTAATAGATCTTCTTTATCAAAATTCGAAGTTAAAAGTTTAATTTCGAGTTCTCTTTCAACATCTTCTACCTTTTCATAAAAGGTTAGTTCTTCGAATTTTGTTACCAATTTTTCAGAACCGTAAATATTAATTTCAATCGGTAACAATTGATTTAGTCGTTTGTTAGGATGGTTATATAAGTCTCTTCTGTAAAACTCGAAAATTCCTTGAACAACTTCTTTACAATCTCCTAAATTGATAACATTAATCTTAATTGGGGCTTTCGAAAAACATGTGGATTTGCTTCGGGCACTTTTTGAATTAACAAAAAGAAAATTAAAATTCGTAGTAAAGTCCTTTAACTTGTTTGTGACCAAATTTGAAACAAAACTCTTAGGGATAGATTGCTTTGAATTCAAATAAACAGAATAGTATAACCATTCCGGAGAATGATATGTTTCAACAGGAATATAGATTTCTTCCTTTTTATTTTCAAGGTAGGGGATAAGATTTGTTGGATTTAGTCTTTTTAAAACAGCATTATAAATGTCTTCATTTTTTAATGTTTCGTTCAAAAATAATTGGTAGGCTACATTTATTGGATGAAGAGGACTTAATTTAATTCTTCTTTCACCAAAATTTTCTTTAACTACTCCAAGCCACAATAAGTTTTTTTGATTTCTAGTTAAAGGTTGGTTGACTGATAAAGATTCCAATTCATCGGTAATAACCCTAATATAGTTTGAAGCAATCTGTTTTAGTTCATTATCATAATGAACCAAACTAGGTTGAAGATCTTTTGACTTAAAAAATGATCGAATTGAATCAAATGCAACTTTTATTTTTTCATCTAATTCAATTTCATTAGAATTCAAATTATTGTCATTATCCACAAACCATGAATATTCATGTGAATCGATAATTTGCATTTCCTGAATTAAATTATTTCTAAACTCACCACTAACAGTTCTTTCTGTGTTTTTAAAGACCAATTTTATAATGTCTTCTTCTTTAAGAAATTTAAAATCGCTGCAATGAACTCTTTTTTCTTTCCAAACATCAAAACCTGAAATAGGAATAGGCCTATCAATACTTTGCTTAATTTGAAATGGAATATTAGTTTTATTGAATTGAATTGTAAAATTGATTAACTCTTCCTGGTTATTTGAACCATCAAATTTGAGCGTTAATTCCTGGTCATTTTCTAATATCAAATGGCTATCAGCTTCAAAAGAAACATCTTCTTTATGCTCTCCATCTTTATTGAAAATAAGCGTTTGAAATTCTTTATTAATGATGAAACTGTTGGCTTTTCCCATTTTTATTTGGAAACATGTTTCAAATTGGTTAATTATATTTTCAGTAAACGGTAAATGTAAAATTCGAATAATATATTTTTTCTCCGTTTCAGGATCTTTATATTCAATTTGACCAAAAATCTCGCTTGAATTAAATTCCTTCACTTCAATACTTATGCTATGACCACTATTTATTGCAGTTAATTCATTAACCCCCTGAACAACATTTATTCCTTCCTTTTTAATGAATTGGTCAAATTTGACATTTATTTTTATTGATTGTTCAAAATTTGGATTAAATAAAACTACGTTAACATTTCTTTTTTTAGAAACAGAATTTCCGTCGTCTTTCATCCACATTTTCACATCTGAACTTTCTGTTTTAACCTCTATAATTCTAGGTGGTTGTTTGCTTTTTTCTGCATCAATCCACTTTGTGAGTTGGGCATAATCTACTTTTTTCCAATCCTCTTTAATTATTTTTGTCAGTGCTGAGTCAGATAGTCTTTCTCTCAAATCTATCTCTGGACTTCCATTCAAAAAGATATTTTCAAATTCTTCATATAGAGTGAAGTTTCCCGATAGGTCTTTTGCAATATCTGTACCTTTTGTTTTTAACTCTTCGTGAGGAAACATACCAAGTTGAGCATAATCATCTAGGTTTATATTTCCTTTTTCAATAACATTAATTACTTGTTCGTAATCAAAAATTGAATTGTTATCCTCAATTACACTTTTAGTTTTACGATCTAAAACTGATACTAGAATGTCTTTTTCATACTTTTTAAGGGTTTGAACATTTTCAATATCATGCTGAATTTGTTTTTTAAAGCTAGAATAATGGAGTGGCATTCCCTCTTTAATAAGACTTCCACTTCCGCCTAATAAACTATCAAGCTTCCCACTGAAAAGTATTAAAATTGCTGTATTTTCAAATCCATCTTTTTGATCTGCGACTTTATTCCGTAACATGGTGAAATAGTCTTCAGAAGCATTTTGACTTGATGCTACAATTAGATATATTTCGCCAATTTTGATTCGATATGAAATATATTCGCCACCACCTTCTGGATGTTTGTATTTGAATTCCGTAATTTCTTTGGAATTATTTTTTTTAAGAGCATTATATAAATTTACAATATGTCTCTCTTCTTCCAAGTAGAGATTAAATCTATCTCCAGCTTGAATTTTTTGTGAGCTAAAATATTCGATTATTAATCTCGAAACGTAATTATATAGTTGACTTGATATATTGTGCATCTCCGCTATCACTTTTTTTCTCTATTAAGTTTATTTTTTCAAACAATTTTGTAATCTCTAGTTTTGATATCTCATCAAATACAATTCCTCTTAGCTTTAAATTATCCCATAAAGTCTTGAGCCTAATTTTGCTTTCATTGCCAATACATAACCTGGTTAAAAACAATAGCATTTCTTGAGACAAAACTGTTGTTGCGCCAAGTCGACCCCTGTTTTTAATGTAATTCACTTTAGTAAAACTTGTTAACCATTTTGAATAGTTCTGATAAGGTGTTTTCCTCGGTGAATTAATGAATTGATAGTTTATTCGATACCATAACGAATAAATTTCTACGACAAATTCATCGTCAAATTTTTTACTTATTAGCACTGTTCTTAGAAGGTCTTCACAATGATTCCAATTATACCCTGGATCGAATACGTTAATTATGGACGTGTAAAATGAATTTAATTCAGCAATCTTATTTTTGAATGTTGTCTTTTCATCAAGTGATAATGATTTTATTAGATTTTGAATTTGGAGATAATCACCAATTTTCTGATTGTCAACAATAATATAGTTTAAAAGCTCTAAAGTATTGGCATGTGCAAAAATAGAATCATAATTTCTATTTAACTGTTTCCATCCAGGTACTTGAGCGGACAGTCTTGATTCTGATAAAGTTTCCCAATCCAATGAAAAGAAAATTGGTTCAACTTCGGTATTTCCAAGACCAAAAGAATTAAGCTTTAAAGAGACTTGAGTAAAATAGAAAAAAGAATAATATTTAAATAAATCCTCTATGTGTTGAAGTAAAAAGCTAACATCCTTTGATAGAAAATAAAAATCAACTTTAAATAATTCACTAATTCCAGGAAATAAATTTGAATAAGGAATTAAGCTTGATTTGCTCTTAACATTTGATAATTCTGGTAAACAATCAACAATTAATTGATGTAGAATATTGTCATTTTTATTTTTTTCATCAAGTTGCGTAATCGAATTATCATCTTTCAAAAAGACCTCTTTAATAAATTTTGAGAAGTCTTTGATTGCATTGTTTGAACTTATCAAATTCATGTAATTAATTGTTTTTACATTGAATTTAATTAAAGTATTATCATCATTAAAAAATAAATTGGAAAGCATCGATCTGAATTCCTCTTTGTTTTTAGTTTCTACTTTTGATATAGCATTTTTAATAATAGTTGTTTTCAAAAAAGTTTTATAGGATTCTTCCTTAGAAGTAAAATCCAATTGTTCCTTATTATTGGAAATACGAAACAATTCACCTACAATACCTTGAAACGACTTGAAATCTTCAATAAAGACATCCCCACTTGGATTTGTTTTAAATGGAAAAATTTTAAGCTGATTTCCAGTTGAATGATTTCTAAAAGTGCCATTTTTTGTAAGATAATTTGACTCTAAACTACCTGAACCAGTTTGTTTTAATTCAATTTTTTTCATACCAGTTCAAACTTATATGTATTAAAAGCAACGTCTTTTGAAAATTTATAATCTACAGCTTTTCCAATATTTACCTCGTCTATGTAAAGCGATGCTTTTTCATTATTTTGGTTGATTAAATTATTGATTAAAATGACAAAATAGACATAGTTATTATTGTCTTTTTTATTTGGTCTGTAACCATAAAGGATTGCCTTCAAAATCTTAAATAAACTATAATCGACATGGATTTTTAACGTTTCAGTATCGTTGTTGATTTTGAAATTCAACTTAAACTCTTGCACGAATTTAAAGATAATTTCATCTTCCTTTTGCATTAAATTACCAACTTCTGCACGAACTTCAAAGTCTTTAAATACTCTATATCTTGTTTGTCGTTTGCCAACATTAATAATTACCTTTTCTGCCGTTTTAGGATCGCCATTCCAACTTCTAATTGAATTTTCAACCAATCGATATAGTTTCTTTAAATAAATGGGGTTGTTGTTATTATAATGAAACAATAATTCCATGTACTCAATATAGTCTGAATCGCCATTTTTGATGGATTCATAATAATTACTGAAGTAATGTAACCTTATAAAAAGAATTGAAAGATATTCTTTCTGAACTTTTTTGGAATTAATTTTCTCATCAATTGATTTCAGTGCAGTTCTAGAAATATTTTTTTCAAAAATCTCGATTGGAGATTCAGAATTGATAAGTTTCAATAAAATATCGTCTATTTTCGAATCTCTATAATTACAAGGGTCTAGTGCCGAAATCTTCTCGAATAAGCTTGAAAGTTCAGAGTGCTCAAAAAGATAATTTGGAATGATATTAGAAACAAATTCAATGTCATTCATTGATTCAATTTTCTTAATATAATCGCTTGGGTTAACTGATGATAAATCAATTGGAACTAATACATCATAAATGAAATTTAATAAAGACCGTAGTGAGATGATTTCTTTGCTTTTTACAATTGCTTTAATAATAAGCTGAATCAAAACTTCGCGCATTTTCAAATCGAAAAGAAACTCATAATTATATACTATTGGGCATTTTTCTGGATTTTTATACTCCTTTTTAAAGTCTATATAAGCATTGTAAATTGGATTCCTTGAATCATTAGAAATGATTTTTTGCAACAAGTTTGATATAATTTCAGACACAGCTCCGTTTTCGGTGAGAGCATACATGTGGTAATCTGTAAAATTAATATGATGAAAATTACTCACATTATTGAACACTTCATTATGCACTATATCTGTGTCTAATATTTTTTGGTCAACAACGTAAGTTGATAATTGACTAAACTCAGATTTATATACTTCAAGAAATTTACTTAAAGTCCCAAGATTAATAGCAAGAATAATTTTATCTTTACAATTGTTAATATTCTCATCCTTGAATCCATCTAATAATTTGTACAATGTATCATTAGAAGATTCATTAGGATTATGAGATTCCGTTGCATCATTATGGATTTTAAATTGCGATATTTCTGAATACAAATCTGAATAGAGATGGGAGAGAATATGCGATTTACCATCACCAACATTACCACAAACTAATAACAATTGCGCGATACTATTTTTCGAGCAATTTATAAGCGTATTTTTTAGAACATCTTCTACTTTTCGTTCAATGTGAAGGTACTTTTTAAAGGCATCCAAATTATTGTGTGATCCATGAGCCACAGCATATTTTGAAGATTCTCTAAGTTTTTTTAACTCTTCAACAAGGGGGTTTGAGACCATTTAATGGTTATTATTTAAACAATTCAAAAACTTCTATTTCTAATGCTTTTGCAAGTTTCTCAATTATTAAAATCGAGACATTCCTTTCACCTTTCTCTATGTCAGATATATAACTTCTATCTATTTCCGCTTTGTATGCCAATTCTTCTTGAGAGTATGATTTCTCCAGCCGTAATAATTTGATTTTATTTCCTATATGTTTCCTAATGTCCATAATGAACAAATCTAGAGATTTGTGGACAATAGAGCAACGGGCAATTGTCCTCTTTCAAAATAAAATTATTACGCCAAAAACAGTTATTCGAATTAAAAAAATAGTAAGATTTGAAAATTAAAACAAATTAAAATTACCCATCCTTAATTAACAAATTCACAAGCTCAGCAACTTTTAAAAAAGCCCAAATTTCATCACCAAAAATAACACCCTAAAAATCCGTGTTTCACATTTGTATATGGCCCTCTTATAGTTTTCTATAATTGATTAATTATTTTCTGTTTTAAAATTTCTGATAATTTCTAAAATAAATCAAGTAATCGAATTGCCAGGAATAAAAATATTCGCCCTAAAAACAATAACCACAGCATATAATAGCACAACAAGAAATTGGCTTGAAAAATTTAAATGAATTTCTTGTTTTGAATTTTATTTAAGGTTTTACCAATTCTTTTTATGCTTTAATTTTTATGAATAAAAAAGAATCCAATGCCTGCAAGTAATAATATTCCTGCCCCGATTAATAATTTATTATTAATCTTATTTCCATTTGGCAAATTCTTTGGCGTTTGTAGTAATTTGCCGAAAATTTTATCTACCTCATCAATTCTCATAATCTTGTTATTTTAAATGTTAACACTGTTCCTTTTTGCCCTATCCTTTCAAGCGTAAAATCACCAACATGAATTAAAAAATTATTTCCCTCATTTATAGCTGTCCTTGAATTAAAATGACTTATTTCATATCCAAAGTAATCCAAAAGCGTACATTCCACCGTTTTCTCCAAATCAGAGCCCATTATTATAGATAAGGCTTGATAATTCTTATTTAACTGGGTTTCTGGATAAACAGTCATTCCGGTGTGGGATAACTCAATAATTCGCTCAGCTAGGCGTTTCTCATCCACCATTTTTTTTGTTTAGCCTTACAATAATCTTTTTTACCATACTTCTCAGGGCAATATTCTCTAAGACCATGATCTGCATCAAAGATTTCGGAGCAATACAAGCAGAGCCGTTCCTGTAAATTGTTTCTACTATAAGGTCTTTGCTCATAATCCATCATAATTTCCCCCATCTTTTTATATACTCCATTTCAGCAATTTTTGGCCTACCGTCCTTTATCCATTGGATGATTTCTTCTCTTGAAAAAGTTAAAGGTCTACCACCTGAAACAACTGGTATTTCTTTACGACTAACTTTTGAATATACCGTACTATCTTTATAGCTTGTTAATTCCATAACATCTTCTAAATAGATGATGTCATTTTGCATTTTGTCCTCCGAATCTGTATAGGTTAAAAGAAAGCTGTTATCTACAGCAATCATTCTACTTAACTCTATAAATTCTTCTACTAAAAGAGTGTATAGAGGTCGTCTTTTGTATCGAAGAATAAAATTTCTTAATCTGCGTGTGTTTTCATCTTGTTCATAATTCTCTATCATTTGTTTTATTATTAAGATTTATATTTTTTTAAGTTCGACTGATACTGGTGAGTAAAGTAAATTATCATGTTTTTATAAATTGAGATTATAAATAAAAGTTAAAACTTTCAGCTTGTTGTATAAAACTGAACCACCTAACTTGGTAGGCTGAGGAATAATTTTATTAACTGTCCATTTTCTTAGAGTAGGCAGACTTATTTTTAGTTCCCTTGCCATTTCTATTCGGCTAATTAATTGATTTTCATCTTTGCTTGTTTCCTTAATTTCCTTATTGCTTAATTGCATATTGGAAGAGTATGCATTCAAAATCAAATTTCTCAAATCATCTTGATTCAACTCTATAATACTATCATCAGGTTTTAATATATTTTCAATGCTAGAATTAATTTGACTTCCACATTCCTTTAGAGCATCTTCAAACAACTTTTTTAGTTCGTGTACCTTGAGATGAATAATGCTTTTTTTAATTTCATTTTGTTTTTTCATTGCGTTAAAATTTTATAAAATATTAGTTATCTCATAAAATTATATATAGTAAATAAGAAGAAAAAATGGGTGATTTTCAGGTGCTAATCTAAAACTAACCTAAAACTTTAAAAAAACTTTTTTTAAAGATGTAAATTAGCATAAATAAAGCGAATTTATAAATATATATATTTATAAATCAATTGATTATATGTAATTTATTATTTTTAATAATTGAAAAAAAATATTTTTTTTAAAGAGAAAATACTACAAAAAAATTGAAAAATGTGACATTTTTTTCTATATTTTTTTTATTTCATTCAAAAAAATGCCTGTATTTTTCTACAGCAACTTGATTATCTACTTTTAAATATCGTAGAAAATTTCTTTCGGTTTTGTGTCCAGAAAATTGCATTATGCCTATTGGAGGCATACCACTTAAAAATTTCAGAGTACAAAAAGTTCTTCTGCAAGTATGAGAACTTACGAGTTGGTATTTTTTAAATACACTTTCTTTTGTTCTGCCCCCAATTTTTTTATACGTTACAATTTGGCTAATAATCTCTGCCTTCTCAGCTAAATTCCTCATGGTTTTATTGAAATTTACAAGTTTACCCTCGTAAACTGGAGGCAATCCATTACGTTTTAATAGTATTTCTTTAATTTTATTACTTATGGGTATTTTAAGTCTATTTTTTTTATGGCTTTCAGTTTTTATTGGGTTAATAGACAATATGTCCTCATCGAAGTAATGAGGTTTTAAGCGAATGAAATCACTGTATCTTAAGCCACTTTCAATACCAATAATAAAAAGATCACGAATAATATCTTCTTCTTCTGATAAATCTTTGAGATTGAAAATAGAATCAACTTCTTCTTGGTTTAAGAATATAGAATCAACTTCTTCTGTTTTAGTTATCATATGGGATAAATCGAATCGCTGAATGTATTCATTTTGAAAGCACCAATTTAAGAACACTTTTAGATTTTTAAATTGCTTTCCAATTGTATTCGTTGCTAATCCTTTTTCACCTTTTGAGTTTTCAGCTTCATAGGTTAAATAAGTATCAAGTTTTTCTATAAAACCATTGTGTTTTATTTTTAATGAAATAAAAGTTATTGGTTTTTTAAACTTTATTTCCCCTTTTAAAAGATGTTTTCTTAAACTTTTATTATAATCTCTCACATCGTTACTATGTTGTTGTTTGTAAGCTACAAACTCATCAAAATAATCCCAAAAACCCTTGTCCTTTTCCTGAATTGTAGGATGACCTCTTTGATTTTCTATAGTTTGTAATAACTCATTAGGTAAGGGAATTACTCCCTCACGAATATAATTCTGATAAACTTCAATAACCAAGCTTTCTAAGCTCTTTAGATCGCTATTGATTTGAGTTGCATTTGGCTCATCTATTACTTCGCGAACTCGCTCAGCTCGTTTGTTCCAATAAGCTGGAAAAATTTGTTTTCCTGTGGAGATTCTAATTCTGTTTCCAGAATATGAAAAAGACAATAGTATTGATGTTTTTTTAATCGCTTTTGTATCTCTGAGATAAAAATTTACTATAGCCATATATCTTGTTTTATACAAATATACAAAACTATTAGGTGAGACAAACCGTTGACAGAAAAAAGTTAATTTATCTTAATTGATCTTATTTTCTCTTCTCAAAATTGGCTTTAATATGGGGTTAAAACCTATATAAATAAAGGAAAATAAATAAAAAATAGAAAAAATTGAGAAAAACTAATAATGGTTATTTAGAGTCCCGTCCAGACCGCGAAACACTTACGTTAAAAGCAAAGTCTATATGGCTGTAGACTCAGAAAACCCTAAGAAGTATCAAATTTCTTAGGGTTTTTGTTTTTTAGATAGGGTTGATTTTAGGGTTGATTTTTTTGTTTATTCAGAATTGATCATTCCGGTCATCAATGTGCCCAACAAAAAACAAATTAAACTCTGGGAGGAAGAGGAGGAATAATCCACTCGTTTAAGGGAATTCAATCTGCTTAATTTATTTTTATTTTATTGTTTTAAACAATTGTTTAAATTAAGTGTTTAACTTTGTATCCCAATTGAGTTAAATGACTTCTACTTTATCCACCGAAGAGAAAATAAAAGCTGCAGCGAAGCAGGTTTTTATTTCGAAAGGTTTTTCGGGATGTACCTCGCGTGAGTTAGCAAAGGCATCCGGGATGAATGTGGCGCTTGTCAACTACTATTTCAGATCGAAAAATAAATTATTTCAGCTGATCTTTCAAACGGTCATTGAGGAGTTTTTTGAGTCGATGGTGAGTGTATTTTCTTCGGATTTATCCTTAAAAGAAAAGCTAAAATTTCTAATTGAGCGTGAATATGCCTTTCTATCGAAACATCCTGAAATTCCACGTTTTATCATCAACGAATTATCTAGGAAGGATACCGAATTGATTGAGTTGACGCATGTTTTACCTGTGATTTACAATACCGGCGTCATTAAGCAAGCTATAGAAGCGCAGAAAAAAGGAGAAATGAGACGAGTGGATATGGTGGGCATCACTTTATTGGTTATTTCCAATTGTCAATATCCCTTCATGGCTAAACCGCTGATTAAAAACCTTCACAACTTAAGCGATGAGCAATACCAACAGCATCTTGAGTTGCACAAAGGAATGGTTTCAGAAATGATTATCGGCTATTTATTTCCGACTGAAATTAAAACCGAACTAAAATAATAACAATGAAAATTAGATTAATTGTAATCGCCACCTTTTTTATTTCAACAAGTGTCTTTTCTCAAGCCTTGGATTTAGAAACGTGCTTGAAAATGGCAGATACAGCCAATACCAACATTCGTAACGCTCGATTAGATATCGATATGAATGCGATTCAGAAAAAAGTGTATTTAGCATCCCGACTCCCAAAACTTACAGCAACGGGCGATTACAGATACAATGCGATTATCGCTGGGCAGGTTGTTCCTGGTCAAATTTTTGGTGGAGCTCCTGGAACGTACTCAACGGTACAGTTTGGTGTCCCTTATAATCTTTCAAATAGCATTCAGCTTACTCAAATTCTGTACAATCCTCAATTGAATTTTGGATTTGCGGCTTTGGATATTAATCAAAAAATTGTCGCGGCTCAGGAACGTTTGATTCAGCAGGATATTAAACAGCAGGTGTCTAGCACTTATTTTAATCTTCAAGCGATTGTAAAACAACTTGAATTCGTTGAATCGAATATCGCTAACCTAACTAAATTAATTGCTAATCTTCAAAAATCGTACGAATTGGGATTGGTCATTGAAACGGAAGTGGACAAACTAAAAATTAGCCGATTAACGCTTCTTAACACTAAACTTTCAACGGAAGCAACGAGGACCCAATTAAGTTCTTTATTAAAGATACTTATCGGTGTTAATTCGGATGGCGCATTAAGCTTAGTAAGCGATGAAATGATGGAAAACACCATTTTAGTGGATCAAAATAACATTAGTCATCCGGAGCTTGAATTAATAGCCGCACAGAAACAAATGAACGCGGAGGAAAGAAAGGGGACAAAGATGGCGTATTTGCCAAGCCTTTCATTTTATGCTTCGTACAATTACGCATATAACATTAAGCCAAAAGATGATTTCCGTACCGGTATTAATTCTGCTTTTCTAGGTTTGCATTTAGATTGGACCCTTTTTGATGGTTTCGAAAAATACAACAAGCAAAAAATGAATGCTCTAAATAAGGATAAACTTGATAATCAGGAAGCGTTATTGACAAAGCAGTTAGCGCTTCTTAGTGAAACCGCAAAAAACCAAATTGATGTTCAGGCGAGTTCACTGGAGACGGCCAAAGAGCAATTGGGCCTTGCTAATAAAGTGTATGCGCAAACACAAGCCCAATTTACTGCTGGAACAATTAGCAGCAACGAGCTGATACAAGCTGATAATGGTCTTCAACAAGCCCAAACAAATGTAGTGGCGGCCTACATTCAGTTAAGACAAGCAGAATTAGCTTATTTGAGATCAATAGGCAGTATTAAATAAATGGAATTGATTAATTTAATTAAAGTTTAAAATGAATAAAAGAGTCATCACAGTTGGTATCATTAGCATTGTTCTTATTTCCCTTTCAGTTTTTCAATTACTGAAAAATAAAAATAAGATCGCAAAAGAAATTTACATTCACGACACATCAACCCCAATTTTGGTAGAAGACGGTCGTGCTGAAGTTCATACTTTCGATAGTCAGTTTTCGTATCTAGGGACTTTCGAGCCAAACCGATCTAATCTAATAGGTTCAGAGGGACAAGGGAAAATAATAAGTATTAATGTGCAAGAAGGTCAGTTGATAAACCAGGGAGCAATCTTGTTGCAATTAGATAATGAAATGCTGCAATATCAACTTGAAATTTTGGATGTTTCTATCGAAAGTCAGTCCAACGATTTGGAACGCCTTACTATTTTGGCAAAATCTGAAGCGGTACCGGCAGTGCAATTGGAAAAAGCAAAATTTGCATTAAAATCTTCTCAAATTCAACGAAAGCAAGTGCTAAAACAATTAAGTGGAAACGTATTGAAAGCTCCATTTTCAGGTGTTATCACTAAGAAACTAGTCGATTTAGGTTCGGTGGTCGGTATTGGAACTCCTGTTTTTGAAATCACCGATATTTCACAATTAAAATTAACAGTAAGTGTACCAGAAAGAGACATTCAAAACTTTGCGCTTAATCAGCAAGGTTCGGTAAAAGTGGATGTTTTTCCAGGAAAAGAATTTTCTGGTAAGGTATCACTGATTGGTATTCAAGCGGATAAAATGCATAATTTTAAAGTGCAAGTGTTGGTTTCTAATGCCAATAAAGAATTGCGATCAGGTATGTTTGCCACTACCAGTTTATTATCTTCGAATAGCGTAACGGTCTTATCTGTACCTCGCAAGGCCTTGGTTGGTTCCACTAAAAATCCTGCAGTTTACCTTATTAAAAACGGAAAAGCAGCGCTTACTTATTTTACTGCAGGAACCTCAGATGGTGATTATATTGAAGTCATCAATGGCCTAACTAAAGATGATCGCATCATCCTTAAAGGTCAAGTTAATTTAACGGATGGATCTCCAGTTAAAACATTGAAATAAAACCTAAAATGACATTAACAGAATTATCGATAAAAAGACCATCTTTTATAATTGTCCTCTTTACCATTCTAATTGGTGGTGGAATTTTGTGCTATAAGCAGTTAAGTTATGAATTACTGCCTGATTTTTCTCCGCCAGTATTGATGATTACCACCACTTACCCTGGAGCGTCTCCTAAAACAGTAGAAAATCAAGTTTCTAAGCCGCTCGAAGATGCCTTAAGTGGATTGGAAAATATTGCAGAGATCACCTCTTTCTCTTTGGATAATGCATCCATGGTACTTCTTGAATTTACAGCATCTGCAAACATGGATAAGTCAATTCAAGATGCCCAACGAAAAATAAATAACGTCGAAAACAAGTTGCCTGAAGGAGCCTTTAAGCCAGTAATTACTAAAATAGAACCGAATGCTTCGCCTGTTCTTCAAGCAACTGTGGTAGCTACTAAAACTTCCGATAGGGAATTAATGGCTCTCATGGAAGATCAAATTCTACCGCAAATTAAGCAAACAAATGGGGTAGCGCAAATTCAAATGATTGGGGGTGAAAACCGCGCCTTTAGAATTAATGTCGATAATGAAAAATTGAAGACAATGGGCCTGACCTTATCTTCCATTAATCAGGCCATTGCGGGAGCAAACGTAGAATTTCCGACCGGAAAGGTTAACAACGATAATGATCAATTTACCGTTCGTCTTTCGGGGAAGTTTATTTCTATTGATCAATTGGAAAATCTTATCATTTTTTCATTTAGTTCTTCTTCCATTCGTTTAAAAGATGTGGCTGAGGTGCTTGATTCGGAAATTGATAAATTAACGATTTGTCGCTTAAATGGGGTGAACGGTATTGGACTTCGAATTAGTAAGCAAAGTGACGCCAATGCGGTGGATATGGCGAACGCAACCAAAGAAAAACTGAAAGCCATAGAAGAAAAATATAAAAATATTGGCCTGCGTTTTACGATAGCGACTGATACTTCTATTCCTACTTTAGAATCTGTTGATGCGGTAATTCATGACTTAGAAATTGCTATTTTTCTTGTTGCACTGGTTATGCTGATGTTCTTACATACGCTCCGTAACGCAGTCATTGTTCTTATTTCTATTCCAGCGTCGTTAATTTCAACTTTTATTGTGATGTACCTGCTGGGTTATACCCTCAACCTCATGACCCTTTTAGCTATGTCTTTGGTAATTGGAATTTTGGTGGATGATTCGATCGTAGTGCTTGAAAATATTTACCGGCATTTGAAGATGGGTAAAGATAAGAGAACAGCTGCGCTAGATGGTCGAAATGAAATTGGTTTTACAGCACTTGCAATTACCTTAGTTGATGTGGTCGTTTTCTCTCCAGTTGTATTTATTGACGGTATTATTGCCGATATACTTCGTCAATTTTCTGTGGTAGTCGTTGTATCCACGCTCATGTCTTTGCTCGTTTGTTTTACTTTAACTCCATGGCTGGCATCTCGTATGGCTAAGGAGGTTGTCTTAAATCCAAAAAATTGGTTTCATGCGATTTTGGCTTGGTTTGAAAGAAGGGTTCTCGCTTTTACCGATGCTTATGTTGCGCTAGTGGCTTGGTCCTTAAAACATAAAATAATTATGGGTTCAGCAGTTTTACTCATTTTTATTGCGAGTTTCGGAACGATGGCCCTAGGTATTGTTGGTCAAGAGTTTGTTGCTCAAGGTGATCAGGGAAAATTTATGCTTAAGTTGAAATACGATAAAAGCACCACTTTTAAGGAAAATAATGCCACAACACTCCAAATCGAACAACTCATTCTTGCTCAAAAAGACATGGTTGATATTGTCTTTTCAAATATTGGCGGACCAAGCTCTGGCATGGGAGCAGCCGCTTTTGGAGTTGAAAATAAATCAGAGTTGACGGTTAAACTCAAAAAAGACAAACATTTAACGTATCCGACAATTCCATACATGAACAAGATTCGTAAGAAAATTGAAGATAAATTTCCGGGAATTGAGGTCAAGGCCATTAATATGGGAATGATTGAATCGGAGGAGGCGCCCATCGAAATATTTTTATCTTCCGATGACAGTGAATTATTGATGAAAGAAGCAAGGCGGATAAAAGGCGTTTTATTAGCCACGAAAGGGGCAAAAGATCCTGTTATTTCAACAGATGATATCACATCAGAAATTAGGATTGAACTCGATCGCGAAAAAATGGGCCAATTAGGTTTACCAATTGCCGTTGTTGGTATGCAGTTACAAAATGGACTAAGCGGCAATGATGACGCACAATTCGATGTCAATGGCGAGGAATATGCAATAAAAGTGATGCTAGATAAAGCTAATAGAGAAAATATCGACGATTTAAAGCAAATTCCTTTTACTACCACTGATGGAAAACAAGTTCTTTTAGGTCAGTTTGCCACCCTCTCAATTGATAAAGCAAATGGAAGTTTAGAGCGTAAAAACCGAATTGCAAGTACTACGATTCGATGTTATGTATTGGGTACAGCTGCAGGGAATGTTGCCAGCGGATTAGATAAATATTTAGAAAAATCACCCTTGGATAAAAATGTAAGAATGTTATGGGGTGGAGAAGTTAAGCGGCAGAAAGAATCAGTTGGCTCATTGGGAACCGCTATGGGAATTGGTCTAATCTTAGTGTATTTAATTATGGTGGTTCTGTATGATAATTATGTTTATCCATTTGTTGTCCTTTTTTCTATTCTTGTTGCGCTTGTGGGAGCTATTCTAGCCTTGAACCTCTCTGCTTCGAGTATGGGAATTTTTACCATGCTTGGTATGTTAATGCTACTTGGTTTAGTCGCCAAGAATGCTATCCTAATTGTTGATTTTACCAATAAACTTAAAGAAGATGGCAAATCAACCTATATGGCCCTTCTAATTGCTGTTCGGGAGCGAATGCGTCCAATTTTAATGACCACTATTGCCATGGTGATTGGTATGATACCCATTGCATTCGCAACAGGAGCTGGTGCCGTTTGGAAAAATGGATTGGCATGGGTACTTATTGGTGGACTTACTTCGTCGATGCTGCAAACGATTATCGTTGTGCCAATGATGTACTACGTGGTCGATAGAATTAAAGACAAGATCGCAGCCAGACGGGCAATCAAAATAAACGCATAATTCGGACGCAAAACTTAGTAAGGTTTTAATCATTATTTTCTTGTGGTATCTTCCCTTTTTCACTAACTTAAGGTGAAAAAATGATTTAATGCAACCCATTATTTTCCCAAAATCGCCTGAAAATTGGCTTAAAAACCGATCATTTCTCAGATTTTTCTTTTGAGCAAACCTATTTTTTTGGTAGTAAACTTATTCATTTGAAATGGAACAGTACCCTCGATCTACTCAATAAGTTAAAAAGAATGGAGTTAAGTAGTGCGAATAGAAATCTCACATTATGGAACTAGAAATCATCAAAAACAGCATTCACGAAATCCGTGGAAAGAAAGTAATGCTCGACATGGATCTTGCTAAACTTTACGAAGTCGCTTACGTTAAAAGCAAAGTCTATATGGCTGTAGACTCAGAAAACCCTCGAATTTATCAATGTTCTATGGTTTTTGCTTTTAGGGGGAAATATTATTCTTTGATTAATTTAAGTGTCATTCCTTGTTCACTATTTATTTTTAAAAAATAGATTCCATTTGGAAGAGAAGAAAAATCTTGTTTATCAATGTCTTTTCCGGCATATATATTTTTGCCATGAGCATTAACTAATTCAAAATAGTCGGTTTTAGAATTATTCTTTAAAAATAATTCTGAAGTAAAAGGGTTCGGAAAGACATGTATATCAAAGAGTTCATTTTCAAAATTAGAATTAGATAAAGTTCCCGGAATTCCTCTTACACATAACAAATAATTAGCAGTCGTTTTAGAGCTATAAGTACTTATTCCAAATTGTGTATTCAAATACCAAGCATTTGTAGTTTGATTGGGTAAACTTGTCGAACTCCAATAATTATTCACTCCAATTGATGGAAAAAAAAGAGGGTTTATCGATGGGTTTGTTCTACTTTCATCATTCAAGGATTGTAATTCTTTAATGTTTGGCAAGCGCCAATCTGAAAGACTTGCTAACGCTAGGTTTTCGGCATAAACTAATGCATTTTCCCAGTTTTGAGTTTGTATATTCGGTGTCTTCTGCCAAACTAATTCCGTCAAATTATCTGTAATTGTGCCGTCTCCATTATCTGTAAAATGATTGGCTAGAGTAGTTGGCAAGGAAATATCTCTTACAGCACGAACATGAAATCTCTTAATGCCCCCAGCGCTTATTGTCTCAGATTTAGGATGATTTCCTATTCCACCACCAGCATTTGTGCACCAAACTTTTGTTGTTGAATTTAATTCATAGGTATTTGTCCACCAATATTCTGCTGTACTTGCTGTAAAAAATGTAGTGTTCATTGCAGGATTGTTATTTTGATGATTTAAAATACTAAAACTTTCAATTGGATTTGGTAAACGCCAATCCGAAAATCCGCCAAGAATTAAATTATCACAATATATTGTAGCATTTTCAATCGTCATTTCTCCACCATCTACTTGTTGCCACATTAAACCTGTTACATTATCCGTAATGGTTCCATTACTATTATTAGTATATGATGGTGAATTAATCGTGTAATCATTGTCTTCGCCAAAAGTTGGAGTGTAACTGATTATTTGACCTGTGTCTGGCAAGCGTACTATTGTTTTACTGAAGCTTTGTGCAAAGGATGTTCTAGCAAGCATAAGAAACAGTATGACAAAAAGTGTATTTTTCTTGTTTAACATAAGTAAATTAGTTTAGTTCTGTAATTCCTGTTATTTGTAACACTACCAATTCAATAAATCAATATTTAAAAATATTAGGTTCGCGTTTTTCAATACTTTTCAATAATTCATCCTCTCCAATATCTCCAAAATGCGGATATATATACTTTGTTGACCTCGTTACAAGTTTTTGATCATTTATCAAGCTGTAAATATCTAACGTATAACGAGTATTGTCTTCCCCCCAATGTGATTCTGGATTTATACGTGTTAATTCCACATATATATTTCTTTTAGCTAAAAAAATGGTGGTTTCATAACCGCCGTTACTTGCGTTAATACTTCCTGATTGTAATAGTTCCCCATTTAAAATTTCTAGGTCATAATATTGTATGGAACCACCGGATCCGCATGCAGAAGAAATTAAACAAATTAATCGCCTTTTTTTTGATATAAGATCAAATTCTAAGTACCCTCCGTATGAATTGCCTCCTGGATTAAAGTCCCTAAATATTTCTTTGCCAGAATTATCAAAGACAATGTATCCAAATTCATCTGGACACTGAAAGTTGAAATCCTCAGTTATTGGCGTAAAATAATAAAAATGATAAATATCCTTCTCGTTAAACTTAACAATAAGCGAGTCGGTTACTATTTGTTTTTCATTTTTAAAATCTAAATATACGGTTGACATGAATTTACCCTCATTAGGAACATAAATTGGCTGGCTATATCTGTAAGGAAAACTAAAATTTGAAGTTAAGTCTTGTAATTGCTTAATACTGTCTTTTAGGTCATCAATTTTTATTAATAGCCGTTCAATTTCTTTTTGATTTAGCGACATTTCATATTTGCTAGTATTTAGCTCTGACTTTAAATTAATAATTGTATTATTTAACTCATTAATTTTTATTTTGAAGTCTGAAATAGCATTGTTTTGAGAATTTACAAAGAGTTTTAAGCTGTCCATACACGTATTCAAAACATGATTCTTAATAACGGTTGAATTGTTAATTTGATATAAACTATCAAAACTGTATTTCAAAATTGCTATCTGTCCTTTTTTGTTTTGCGAAAAGGGAAAACTGAAAATTAAAACAAATAAAAAAGTAAAATTTGACTTAGTTTTCATAATAAAAGGTTGTTATAATAATTAATAGTCAATTCGCTACAGGCTTATTTTTTACAAATTTACACATAACATTTGGCTCCTTAGCCAAGTAGATTATTTTGTAGGATGTGGCATCAGCTGATCTACTAGCATTAAACTTGATAAGAAGCTTAACTTATCATTTTACTATGAAACCGTAAATATCTTTTTATTAAATATATTTATGAAAATAAATATGGATTTAGTGGTTGAATGTACCTTATTAATTAGGTGAGGAAGGAGATCACGAAAATGTAATAATCGTTTATGAAAATCCTTTAAATGAAGAACAGATGCCTTCAAAGATTGTTGTTAAATCAACTCTTTATGGTGGTCATTTTTGTGAGATAGAGCCTGCTACTTATCTTTTTTCGCCGGTTGGTGATTAGCTCTGATGAAAAAAGTAACTTTATTACTTAGTTTAATAATATGGAAGATGATGATAACCCTTTAAAAAAAGACGAAAAGCCATTGTCTTTGTTGCAAGTTATTTTTTTTTGTTTTGTGATATATCGTTTAATAAATTGGTTGTATGATTTATAATTGTTTTCTATTGTTAAATAAAGTCGGGTTTTGGTACACCTAATATTGAAAATAGTTGTTCTTTGTCAAACTCTGAAACTCCGTTGTCAGTTGCCATTTGTAAAGCTTCTTGATATGTCGGTTTTGTGTTAAAAAATTTACGATTGAAATAGTCATATTTGAGATAAGACCAGAAATAATAGTATATTCCTTTAGGTTCAATCATTAAAGCTGCCTTGATATAAACTTCAATTTTATCAATGGTCGGGCGCATTGTCAAGAAAGCCTTGTTACCTTGTAACAAACAAATTGCTGCATAAAAAAATGTTTCTGAATTGTCAAAATTATTTTCTATTGCTTTTTCAAAAGCTGAATGAGCTTTATCATATAATTTCAATTTCAAATAACACATTGCTATTGAAGTGTTCAAGTCGAGATTGTCGGGATTGTCAGAAAGTGCTTTACGATATTCGTTTGCGTATTTTTTTAACTCTGGCATTGGCATTGAGTACACACTATTGAAGGTTGATATTACTATCGGTTTATGACAAAATTTGCATTCGGACTGTCCTGTTGTAACTCGGTCACCACAACCTGGACAAGTTAATTCTACTATTTGTTGAGCCATATTTAATCGGTTAATCAGTTTAAAAGTTTTAATTGTCGGTTTCTGTCGTTAGCCAAATTGCAAATTTTATCAACTATCAATTGAATGTTTTCAAAATTATTTTGTTTCAATGCTTTTTCAAGATTATCAATTTCATCAATTACATCTTGCTCAATTGATTTAACATTATATGAAGACTTAGCTTGACTACTATGTATCAAATCATAAGCCTTTTCAATTTTTTTCCGAATTGTATTGTCTGATATTTGCTTTAGCAAAGCGTCAAGCCTTGAAGAAGATTCTTTCACATATTTTAATTCAAGCTCATGCCTTTCAATATTATTTGCCGTGTGTTCGTTTGCAATTAGGCTTGTAAGCAATAGAAATGCAAAAAATGCAGCAATTGTAATTTGCACTAATAATGCAACTGTAATTGCTTCGGGCGTTATAACTATAAAGACAAGGCCAACTATTAATGCTAAAAAAAAATAACTTGTTGTAATTACAAACAATGGACGACCGTAATCAGCCGAAACACTTCCTTTTCTTACTAAAAAAGGCGTTATTAGAAGCATTAAATATGCAAAGTGAATTGAGGCGAAGGAAACCCAAACAGAAGCAGGATTTTCAACTCCTTTGAGCAGAAAGAAATAGAGATTAAAAATAATCAAAAAGATTAAATCTAACAAGTGCCATAAAATTTTTGTTTTTTGCATAGTATCCCCCTTTTTTACATTTTATTTAGTATTTCCTTTTTCTTTGCATCAAATTCCTCTTGAGTAATTGCTCCAATATCCAACATTTCTTTAATTTGTTTGATTTTTTCAACTGGGCTAAGATTTGTAGGTTGCTGATTTTGAGAAGAACCCAAAACTTGTTGAGCCATACCGCCAAATACACCACCAGCAGACAAACCCATCCCTAAACCTGCACCCGCCGTTGCAACGCCACCTCCCTCGTTATTTGCAATACCTTTAAGTATATTAATTTGTTGCTGTTTTGCCCAGTCATCACCCATTATTCCCATAACAGATTTGTCTGCTTGTGCATTTCTCATTTTTGCAATGGCATCCATTCCAATTTCATCATAACGCCTTCTTAGTTCATCATCGTCAATATTGATTGCTGAAATTGAAAACTTAACTAATTTTAATCCATATTCATTAAGCGTTTCCTGCATGAATGGACTTATAGCATCTGCAAATTCATCTAATCGGGCTTCAATGCCTAAAAGTTCTTGAGTTGATTCGTTTGCTGCACTTGTAATACTTGACTTTATTTTGCTTTGAAATTCATTTATGAAATACTTGCTAAGTTCTTCCTGAAATTGAAAAGGCACATTATTACCGATCAGTTTTTCAAGAAACAAAACAGGGTTGTCTATCTGAACTTTGTATGCTCCTCTTGCTTTTAGTTTAGTTGCAATACCCAACATTTTGTCTCGCAATTGAATTGGTGAATCTGTACCCCACAAAATTTCTTCTGAATGTGCCTTACGAACAAAATAAACGACACAATTAAAAGCACTTATTCCACCAGTAAAAGCGTTTCTTAAACGACTAATAAAAGGATAATTTTCTGTTGACAGTTTATAAGTTCCATTTTCAAAGGTTTGTTCAACTGTACCACCTTTTATAAAAATAGCTTCTTCTCCCGGCATAACTATAAGAGTAGAATTTGTATTAAAATCCTCCTCTGGTTGTCGCCAAATTAATAGTTCACCAGAACCAGTATTTTTTATTACATCTGCCCAGTGTTTTTCACCACCTGTAAATTCCGTTTCGTTTGGATTTTTGTTATTGAAAAGTCCCATGATTATTTGTTTTAAATGATTTTAAAAGTTTTAAGGGTAGTCAATACGGTAAATATTCCCTCTACATTTTTTAAAAATCCGAATGTATGCTTTGTAAAGTCCAATTATAACACCATATTTCTTCATTGTTAATATTGTGTATTCCGAACAAGTTGGTTTAAATAAACATCTCCTACGAACATCTTCAGAGGCATAATGCTGGTACAATTCAACAATTCCTATTAAAATCTTTCTCAAAAACATTAAAAAAGCCAAAAAACCGAAACCAGCTGTAAAAAAAAGAAAAAACAATTTTGGATTATCGCTTTTAAATTTTTGTATCTCTATCGGTAAATGAGTAAACAAACTAAATGTATAAAAAACGTAATTTAATATAAGTGCCAATAATACAGTTACTAATGTAATAACCGTCACTTTTTTAATTGCCTTCCAAATATTTAAATCAGGTCTGTTAATCTGACGATTGCAAACATAAGCCTCTGAAATATCTTGTTCAAACTGACTCGGCATTTCTTCATTTTTTGAAGAATAACGTGTGATTGTTAGGAGTTTAATAATAGCCATGAATGAAAAATTATTTTGCATTACCCTTTCTTTTCTCTCAACTTTGCTTTCATACCTTGAATTGATTTTTCTGATAAATCATTTTGGACCATTGAGCAATTCAATTGAACTCCTGGAACTACAATAGTAAAAATATTGTAATCAATATTTTTTCGAACTGAAGTGCGATTGCCGCTACAACTTACTTTATCTAATACCATTCTTTCAACTGTCTCTGAAGAAGTGGTGAAATTTGTAATATCTTCATAGAAATACTCTTGTGTAGATTCTTTCTTGCCGTCTTCATTCAAATTGAATGTATATTGATACAAATAAATTTGTGAAGAACTAAAAAACAGCCATGTAATTTGATATTTTGAACTTCGCCAAACTTTATCTTTTCCACATATCATATCGCACCCAGCTTCAGCTTCAAACAAATAGCCTTCAAAATGCACTGGTTCAATTTCATTAACTTGTGATTCGTCCAACCCCATTTTATTTAGGGCTTTTTGTTTAAAATCTGTGCTTTTAGCTATTGCCATTACAATAGCTTCATAATCCTCATCTTTTAATCCAGCTGATAGGCAACCACCTAGACCATTAAAATACTTAATCACTTTCTTTTGCTCAGGCGTTCTGCCTTTCATGCGTTCATAAATTTCTGATTTGTCCATAATACTTAATTTTTAAAGGTTCTGATTAGTTAATTATCAAGCAAAAAGAGTAGAAACCCATAACTCTAATATCTTTTTTTTTGTTTCTCTATTTTCAATTTGTCAATTCTATCTTTAGTATAATCCCACCCCCTTATTTAGGACTTGGGTAAATCAAATATAGGTTTATTTTTAGTTTTAGTATTAATTGATTGAAATATTTTTTAGAGGTATTATTATTATTATTTATGCTCTTAAGCCTTTTTTCTACGTTATAATTTTTTATTTTATAATATAAAATTACATAATATAAATTATAAATTCTGATATTAAAAAAGGACAATTTATATTGTTTAGTTTGATGGTGATTTTTTATTAATAAAAATTATAATTTTCTTGAATTACATTTAGTTATCTTATAAATTGGTCTTATGATTTATAGTTGTTTTTGTATTGTTAAATTTAATAATTCCATATGCCACAATAAGGTTAAAAACCCAACCTAACCAAGCAACAATTTTATATGTATCCATTGGAGGAAGTCCCCAAAATCCGACAATAATCCACTTAAATAACCGAAGACTTATAGCTGAGAGTGTGAGAGCATAACTAATCGTCATAAAATCAAAATGCTTTATATATTGTCCTTTTTTTGCATATAGAAAAGCAAGTAGAGTGGAGATAAACCAAAAAATAGCGAGTAAACAAAATGATAGTTGAGAATAAAAACCACCATTTCCATAATAGCCCATAACTAGACCTGAAGGAGCGGATAAAATTAAAATAATTAAGACATACAGCTTGCCAATTATTCGGTGAGTCTGTTTGTATTTTTTTCGAATTATTGGAATAAATTGAAGAAATCCAAGTAGTAAAACAAAAATACTAGAATATACGTGTGTAAAGAATGCAATACGATAATGAAATAGGTTAATTTCTGTTTTTAGTTGAAGAAAAGAGACTTCATAATTTAATGGAACATATTGCAGAGTAATTAATATGAGTAATTGTGCAAAATAAATAAATGCAATTACAATACATATTTGAAAAATTAACTTTAATTGCAAACCCATGAAAAATTAGATATTTCCTATTTTTTATTTTTTTTAACCAAGATTCTAAATTATTAAATTCAAGTATTGAAGTTAATTTTTTTTAGGGATACTTTATTAAAAATAAAGTGCTTATCGACCAAAACTATCATAATACTCAATGGAGTTTTTTTCGTACTTAAGCAATAATTGAATATTCTTTTTTTCGATTTCAGTCAATTGGGGTTTAATATTCATATTAACTGGCATATACCACTCCTGAGCATCAAAGAAAATCCGTAAAGGTCTATTTTTAAATGAAAATCCATGTCGAGCATAAATAGTATTTCGGATTATCAATAAATCTCCTTTTTTAAGATTTTCAAGATCATTTTTGCTTAACATTCTATTTGAGGCATTTATTGAATAGATGCTATCAGTGGCAGTTGAAAAAGAAGTTGAAATAGATTCAAAAATTTCGCCTTCATACTCTTCTTTGAATTTTTCTGTTTTTAATTTTGTCCAATCAACATAGGAACTAGAATTTTCTAATTCCTGATTTGGATTATATTCGAATATTTTTTTCGTTAGTTCATATTTTCTCTTGTTGATTTGAATACTTTTATATGCCTTCCATTTACCAGAAAGAATTTTTTGATTTTTCTCCATTGAAATCTGAAAACTACCATCATATTGGTTATCTCCTGGCTCTTTAAGTTCAAGGGTGAATTCGGTTTCTAAATCAGATATTGTTCCAGAGAATGGTCTGTAATTACCGGCAACAATAGAATGTCCTTTAACATTTCCTCCTTCGATTTCTTCAATGGATATTGTAATCTTATTCTCTCTACCCCAATATATCGCTTCATTTGCTAAATCATTATCTTGATTGCCCATATCAGATTCAAACCAGCCAACCCAGTTTCCAATTAAATTCTCTTTATTCTTAATGATTACGTTGTTATTTCCTAATGATTCAGAGTTAGAAGATTTAGAGCTTGAATCTGAAGGAGAAGATTGGACCTCATCCTGAATTTTTTTATCATTCTTGATTTGCTCTGAGCAACCTATCATTAAAATCATTAAACAAATGGCATAGAATATTTTCATATTATAAAGATTTAAGAATTAGTTATACAAATATAGTTTGAATTTTCATGAACTGAAGTCGTTAATATAATCAATTCTTCAAGTATTTCTCTAAGAATTGATCTTGTTCCCAAAGTAGGTGAAAAATATTTTCTTTTGCGGCATAGCCATGACTTTCTTTTGGCAATAAAACCAAGCGAACAGGAGCGCCCAGACCTTTTAACGCTTGAAAATACCTCTCAGATTGTAAAGTAAATGTCCCGGGATTATTATCAGCATCACCATGAACTAATAAAAGTGGTGTTTTCATTTTTTCAGCATTCATAAAAGGCGACATTTCATTGTAAACAGTTGGAACATCCCAATAATTTCGTTGTTCACTTTGAAATCCAAAAGGCGTCAAGGTTCTATTATATGCGCCACTTCTTGCAATTCCACAAGCAAATAAGTTAGAATGAGTTAATAAATTTGCGGTCATAAAAGCACCATAAGAATGCCCACCAATCGCCACTTTTTTGCGATTTATATATCCTAAACTATCGACTGCATTTATCGCAGCTTCCGCGTCATCAATCAATTGCGCCATAAAATTATCATTTGGCTCAGTTGTTCCTTCCCCAATAATTGGGAACGATGCATCATCCAAAACAGCATATCCTTTCATAACCCAATAGACAAAAGAACCATAATATGGGAAGGTAAATTCATTCGGATTTTTATCATTTTGACCAGCAGAATTTTTATCCTTGAATTCAGCAGGATAAGCCCAAATTAATAGTGGCAATTTTTCTTTTTTCAGTAAATCATATCCAACTGGTAAATACAAGGTTCCTGTTAAATCAACACCGTCCTTACGCTTGTATTTAATCACTTCTTTATAAACATCTTTTATGCTTTCAAAGGGATTGGCGAAAGATGTGATTTGTGTTAACTTGTCTTTGGATTTAATATTTCTAAAGTAATAATTTGGGTAATCATTTTTAGATTGAATCATTACCAAAACCTCTCCCTTTTTAAAATCTTCAAACCCCAATAAATCCTCTTTTTTATCTTTCATTTTCGAAGTATAAAGGCGTTTTGACTTCAATGTTTCTAAATTGAATTCGTCGATAAAAGGAAATTGCCCATCTTTTGTATTTCCGTCACCAATTAGGTAAGTGCTGCCATTTTCAATGGCCAAAACTTCGCGCTTAAACTGATTCTTTTTAGTTTCAAAATTTCCGGGATCAGAATAAATATCCTGCGAATTCCGATCGAATATAATTTTAGGCGCTTGACTTGGATTAGATGGATTTATAAGATACGTTTTCGTATTTCGAGTATCATACCAATCATCATAAACAATCGCCAGAGTTTCATTTCCCCAAATCATTCCACTGAAACGCTGTTGTATTTTAGTAATGGAAGTAGCTTCACTTGTAAAAGGCACCTCCCATTGAAAAAGTTCGTCTCTAAAAGCAACTTTATTTGCTTGATCGCCTTCATCCAGAGCAATAACATAGCTTAATGTTGCCGGTTTATCTGAACGCCAGCTCATGTTTCGCTTTCCTTTTCGCACAGATGAAAAACCTTTGGGCATAATTTCAGTTAATGGCACTTCGTTTACTACTTTAATTTCTTTTCCTGAATTATCATAAACAGTTGTTGTTTGAGGAAAGCGACTCAAGGGAACTATATAAGAATAGGGTTTTTTAATGGTTGTTAAAAGCAAATAATTTCCATCCGGCGAATAACTTTCCCCAGTATAAATTGCCTCTGTCTTGAATAATTGTTTAGCGCCAGAAAGCGAAACTTTATATAATTCAGAAGTAACAAGCGCATCAAAATTATCTTCATCCACCTTGTTTTTCAATAAATCAGGATAGGTTCTATTTTGTGATTTTGAGCCATCACTTAACATAACAGTTGGACCTTTTGGCAAATCTTTTTTTACATCAATTAAAGCAGGTCGATTTTTTGGGAGAACTTTTACTAAAAGAGTTTCGTTGTCTATCATCCAATTATAGGGGCTCCCTAAATTAGCATTTAAGTTATCTTCAGTGATTTTTTTTGCCTCAGCTGAAACAACATTAATAAACCACAATTCAACTCCTGTATTTGTAGTATTTGTAAATGCTATTTTCTGCTCGTTTGGTGACCAAGAAATATTGGCTATTTTCGGATTATTCGGCAAGCCACTAACTTGCACCTCGGTTTTACTACTAATTTTTCTAATTTTTAAATTATTGATGTACGACATCGTACTTGAAATATTGGTAATCGGGTTAATCCGCAAACCTCCTAAGCGAATTTCTTCTTGATTGAGATCATCCAATGTTTTATACGTATTTCTGTAACTCAACAACATGAACTCTTTTTTCGTATCCATAGAAACTGATGGTGCTCTTTCAAAATCAGCTAAAGCAAGTATTTCTTGCGAAGGCACGCGGTAATTTATATTTTCCTGAGCTGAAGTTGAAAATACAAGTAATAAAATAAATAGGAAAAAAACTGATTTCATAAACTTAGATTTAAAAAAAATAAAATTTCACTAAAGTAAGGATTTGTTGATTGTTGAAAATAAAACGCTATAGTTTTTTATTGACAATGAAATCTAAAATTCCACACACATATTTTATTCTCATTCAATTATACTAAATAGCCTTATCTTTGCGTCAATTTTTAGAGAGGACCAAAATTTATATGAAACGCATTAACGAATACAAAAAAGTATTTCAAATTGAAAAAGAAATTGAACTTTCTGCCTTGAAAGCAACTTATCGTAAGTTGGTAAAGGAATGGCATCCAGACAAGTTTCAAGACGGAGATCCACTAAAAGAAGAAGCCAGCATTAAAGGTCGGCAAGTTGTAGATGGCTATCATTTTTTGGTAAGCATTGCTCCAGAAACGATAGCTGCAAATTTATCAGAGTATACCACAACTATTAATGAATGTGGAATTGCAGATTTTAAACACAAAGGACTCTTATTGGAGATTACATTCACGGATGGTTCTTGTTACGAATACTTTGGAGTAAATGCGAATGTTTACAAAAAACTTATCAATTCAGATAAGCAAGTTCGTTTTGCAAAACGTTTCATTTATGAAAGCTATCTTTATCGTAAAGCGAAGAAAGCTAGTGAGGAAGGTTAGCATGGTTTTTATCTTGTAAATTACAAAAATAAAAAATCCTAAATTTTTCAAAATAAGCTAAAAAACAGCAAAAAAGACAACTTTTTGACTAAAAAGCACTCTTTTTCATCAAAAATTGACGATTTTATGAAATTTTATTTATTTATCATACTCAGATATTTATTAAATTATCAAGTTTTAAGAATTAAATAATTGAGTATTCACATTTGTACCAGTAAAATATTTTAATTTTAAAAATCAAGGATTCATTCGAAGTGAGAACTATTTAGTGAATATTAGCGAACACTATTCGGCCTTTAATTTCATGGTTTTTACTACTAAACTGAAACTGTTAATTTTTAAAATTTCTGGAAGAACATTTTTGAAAAATATCAGTTTTAGAAAGGAGCTATCTTGTTCGCAACGAGTTGTAAGTAGTTGTAAAATAATGATTCGCGAACAAAATAGAAATTTAGAGCCTTGACTTTTTTAGCTTCGCTGCTACTTCGTGGTGTTTCTTTTTTTGTCAAGAAAAAAAGAAAGGAAAATAGAATAATTTCTCAAATTGAGATTATTGTTCTCGTTATGAAATTGATTAGGATTTAGCTTGCTGGGAGTAAAGCTTCCACTCAAATTAAATAAATCCAGTTTTTAAGCTAACAAGTTTTCAATTTTCTTTCCTTAATAACTTCTTTAACAAAAAATAACTTATTAGCTTGAGGTATTAAATTCTCAATGTTAGCCCATTCTGACTCACTTAAATCCTGCAAACCCAGACATTGATTAAATTGTTCACAGCGATCACAATAGCCATTTTCAATCCAAATACCAGGAAGTCCAGGAGGTTGAACCCAAACTTCTTCTCTACCGCTTTCAGCGTTTATTCTTTTTAATGTTTTAAGTGGTATCAAGTTAATTATTTTGACTTAAATTTAAAATATCAGCAGTACATTTTTTGGGAACTCGAATTGTAAAAATCAGTCCATCTTTGAATGTAAATGCAAATCTAAAAACAGATTCTTCAAACTTTAAATTAGGCTTATCCCCAAATTTATTTTCTATTTCTGAATCGTCATCACAAAAAGGATTAAAATAAGAGAGACGAAGTTCCAAAACAGCCTCTCCAGGTAAATGATCAATACTGATACCTTTATGTACATTCATCCATAATTTGTCAGTAATAGCATTTTTACCAAAAAAAATAGTGTGAAAAACGCCACATGCTTTGTACATGCTCATCTTGCCAAAAAAATGCCCTTTTGGATGTAAAATCTCGATTATACTTGCATTTGAATTAGCAGAAAAACTAGATTGAAAAGATTCAAGTAATTGAGAGTTTGTTATTTTTTCTTCTTCTGTAATGCTGCAAATGAAAGTAGATTTCATAATTATGAGTTTTTTAAAAGAATTCCTAAATTAATGGAATTAATTATTATATTCTGAAAGTTATACTGTAGTTGGGAGATAATCTTAGTGCTTTTAAAGAACTTGTATTTTAGTACTATTCAATTTTACTCTTTCAATATCGCCTCTTTCAAAATTAACTTTTTTTTCGATTTAAAAAAGAAATAAAATAAAAAGGCCCACAATTTTTTAAATAGTTAACAAACTTGATTTTTTTTTCTTCAATATCCGAGAAAATAAAAATAACTATGATCACGAAATTGAAATCACTTTTTTTAAATTAATTTCAGTGTGAAGTATAAAATATTTATATTCGTTTGAATATAGCTTGATTCTTTTTCTAGATACTATCTTACATGTTTAGAAATAATTAAAAGCCCTAATTAAAATAACAAATACGCCCTAAAAAATTAACTTTAAAAGTATGAAAGAAATAATTTGTCCTAGTTGTAAAAAAGCATTTGAAATTGATCAAGCTGGTTTTTCTGATATTGTAAAACAAGTGCGTGACGATCAATTCGATAAAGAATTAAAGATTCTTGTTGGTCAAGCAGAAAAGGAAAAAGAAAATGCTGTTAAGTTAGCAGAGGCAGATCTTAGAAAGATAACACAAGATGAAATTGCAAAAAAGGATAGAGAAATAATAGAATTGCAAGCTAAAAGTAAAAATACTGAATTAGAAAAAAAAATAAGTATTTCAGAAGCCATTAAAAGTATTGAAAAAGAAAGAGATGATTTGGCGAATAATGTAAAAATTGCAGCTTTAGAAAAGCAAAATCTTGAAAATTCATTAAGGCAACAATTTTCTACGGAGTTGCAAAATAAAGACGTAATTATCCAATATAAGGATCAAGAAATTGCTCGTGTTAAAGATATGAAACTTAAACTTTCAACAAAAATGTTAGGCGAATCTCTAGAGCAATATTGTGAGATTGAGTTTAATAAAATTCGTTCAACAGCTTTCCAAAATGCTTATTTTGAAAAAGACAATGATTCAAGCTCAGGTAGTAAGGGTGATTTTATCTTCAGGGAAAATGACAATGAAGGAAATGAAATAATTTCAATCATGTTTGAGATGAAAAATGAGGGAGATGCTACTGCTACTAAAAAAAAGAATGAAGATTTTTTTAAAGAGTTGGACAAAGACCGAACAGAAAAAAAATGTGAATACGCTGTTCTTGTCTCAGTTTTAGAAGCTGAAAGTGACCTTTACACTGGAATTACCGATGTTTCATACAAATATCCAAAAATGTATGTAGTACGTCCTCAATTTTTTATTCCCATAATCACCCTACTTAGAAATGCTGCTTTGTCTTCACTTAAATACAAAGCAGAACTTGCATTAGTAAAAAATCAAAGTATTGATATCACCAATTTTGAAAATAGTATTAACGAATTTAAAGCAGGATTTGCAAAAAATTATGATTTAGCTAGCCGTCAATTTAATACTGCAATTAATGAAATTGACAAAACGATCGATCATCTTCAAAAAACAAAAGAAGCACTTCTCTCATCTGTTAATAATTTAAGGCTTGCAAATAATAAGTCTGATGATTTAACTATTAAAAAATTAACGAAGGGAAATCCAACAATGACAGCAAAATTTGATGAACTTTCAAAGAAACCTGAATAAATTCTTTCGCTAATACTAAACTTGGGATTACTAATCTTTTAAAATAATTTTTAATTCATTTAGAATTAAAGCCGTGGCACCCCAAACAATTGTTTCTTGAATTTCATAACAAGGAATATTTTTTAAATTCATGTTTCCAGATATTTTAATATCTCTATTACTATGATCTTTTTCTAAGAAATCAGAAAGTTTAACATTTAGAATAGTTGCTACTTCTCTGTGGTTAATAAGAATATCAGGTTCTTTTTCATGAAAAAATACGAAAGGAGAAACTATGAATTTTGAAACTGATACAACGACAGCGCTTAGTTCTGTTACCAGTTCTCCAGAATTAACAGGAATTCCAATTTCTTCTTGGCTTTCTCTTCTTGCAGTGTATTCTAATTCCCTATCATCTTCATCAAATTTCCCTCCAGGAAATGCAATCTGCTGACTGTGAAAGCCATCATATTTTGAGCGTTCAATTAAAATGAAATAGGTGCTCTGCCCTTTGTTATAAAGATGAATGCCTACAGCAGCTTTTCGTAATTCTATATTTGTGTAATTCCCAAATTCTCGTTCAGGATAAAATACGAGCTGGGCATTAATACCTGGCTTTACTTTTTGTAGTAATGTAAAAATTTCTTCCTTAGACCATTCTTTTTTTATCATTCCTACTAAAGTATTTATTCAAAACTATAAATTTTTCTTGATTTCTTATTAAAAACTAATTTTTTCTGATTTGCCCCATAAAAATAGGGGGTATTGTTGAAAAAAGATTATAATTTTTAAAAATTGGTGTAAAAAAGAGATTATTTTTGTAAAAAAAGTAAAAAATGGCCACTAAAAGACAAAAAGCGTATCAAGATGTTCTTCACCGCGAACCAAAACACGTAGAGTATGATGGAAAATTATCGGATCTTTTTGGTCAAAATGTTTTTCATGTAGATGTAATGCGGGAATATTTACCCTCAGAAACATATAAATACATGATGGAATCTATTCAAAATGGTTCTCAATTGGATCGTAAAAATGCAGATCAGGTTGCTTCTGCGATGAAAGATTGGTCAATTTCTAAAGGAGCTACACATTATACACATTGGTTTCAACCTTTAACTGGTGCAACAGCTGAAAAGCACGATGCATTTTTGAAACCTATAGGGCCTGGAAAAGCAATTGAGCGCTTTGATGGTGATATGCTTGTTCAACAGGAACCGGATGCTTCTTCATTTCCAAATGGTGGAATTCGAAATACCTTTGAAGCACGTGGTTATACTGCTTGGGATCCTTCATCACCTGCATTTGTCATTGGAAAAACATTGTGTATACCTACTATTTTTATATCCTATACAGGAGAATCACTGGATTATAAAATGCCCTTATTAAGAGCATTAAATGCAGTAGATATTGCTGCAAGTGATGTTTGTCAATATTTTGATAAAAATGTAACGAAGGTTATTGCAACATTGGGTTGGGAACAAGAATATTTTTTAATTGATCAAGCCTTGTTTAATGCACGCCCAGATTTAATGCTAACAGGAAGAGCACTTTTCGGACATGCTCCTGCTAAAGGTCAGCAGTTGGAGGACCATTATTTTGGCTCTATTCCAGAGCGTGTAAATGCTTTTATGCGAGAATTTGAAATCGAATCTTTGAAATTAGGAATCCCAGTTACAACAAGACACAATGAGGTTGCACCAAATCAATTTGAGTGCGCTCCTATTTTTGAGGAGTGTAATTTAGCCAATGATCATAATTTACTTTTAATGGATGTGATGGAAAAAACTGCTAGAAAGCACAATTTCCGTGTCTTATTACATGAAAAACCCTTTGCAGGTGTCAACGGTTCGGGTAAGCATAATAATTGGTCTTTGAGCACAAATACTGGAGTAAATCTTTTAGCTCCAGGAAAGAATCCAAAATCAAATTTACAATTCTTAACATTTTTTGTGAATACGATAAAAGCGATTCATGATAATGCAGATTTACTAAGAGCGGCAATCGCCTCTGCAGGAAATGATCATCGCTTGGGTGCAAACGAAGCTCCACCTGCGATAATTTCTGCGTTTATTGGATCACAATTATCTGGACTATTAGATGATTTAGAAGTCAATGTAAAAGCTGGAAAAATGACGCCAGAGGCAAAAACAGAATTAAAATTAAATATTGGTAAAATTCCACAGATATTATTGGATAATACAGATAGAAATAGAACTTCTCCATTTGCATTTACAGGAAATAAATTTGAGTTTAGAGCTGTTGGTTCTTCAGCAAATTGTGGATCAGCAATGATTGTTCTAAATACAATTATGGCAAAACAACTGAAAGACTTTAAAAAAACTGTAGATGCAAGAATTGAAAAAGGAGATGGAAAAGATGAAGCTATTTTAAAAGAATTACAGGTCTTAATAAAGCAATCTAAAAAAATTCGTTTTGAAGGTAATGGTTATGGAGAAGAGTGGGTAAGGGAAGCTGAAAAACGTGGATTGTCAAATTTTAAAGATACTCCAAGAGCTTTGCAAGTTTGGCACGATAAAAAGGTTGCCCAATTATTTGAGGAAATGGGTGTGCTTTTACCACGAGAATTAGAGGCAAGACGTGAAATAGAATTTGAAAATTATGTTCTTAAAATTCAAATTGAATCGCGATTAATGGGAGATATTATCCAAAATTATTTTATTCCTGCCGCCATAGAATATCAAAATAAATTAATTCTAAATGTTCAAGGTTTAATAAGTGTTCTGGGGGATAAAGCTGGAAGAGAAGCTTCAAAAGCACAATTAACATTAATAGAACGGATTTCTCTTCACATAAATAAAATGAAATCTTCTTCTGACGCAATGTTGGAGCAACGAAAATTGGCAAATAAAATGGAAGATACAGAACATAAAGCCTTTGCTTATTGTGATAATGTGAAGTCACATTTTGATGAAATTCGCTATCATGCTGATAAATTAGAACTTCTTGTAGATGATGAATTATGGCCTCTCCCAAAATTCAGAGAATTGTTGTTTACACGATAATAAAATTAATTTATTCAACTGAAAGAAGTAGGAATAATTTTAAGAAGGAATGGTAAACATTTTCGTCTTTTTTAAATTTTAAGTCAATTTTAGAAGTTTGCTTATCAATCCTTTTCATACTCAAATAATCAGTAGATTCAAATAAATTTTTACTTGCTTGATAACCTGGAATAAGGTCTAAGACCAAGCTAGACCATCCTGAATTTTCAATTTTTGTAAGCATTTTTAGATCTCCTTCAAATTGAAAGGGTTCATAAGAATTAGTAAATAATGCTTGTGTCTTTTGAGTGCTGAGATAAATAATTTTATCAGATACTTGTTGTATAAATATCTTCTTTGAACCAATTGAATAGCCATTGTCATTTTTTAGTATTGGAAGATTGTATTTGCTTTGAATTTCATTTATAAAAACTTCAGCATTTTGCTGATTTTTGAATGTTAATAGCACATCAAATTTTGGTACTCCAAGAATTTCTCCTTCATCTTCAAGTTCAAATCCAGCGTAGTTTAAAGAAACATATTGAATTTTTTTTAGAAAATCTAAATTCTTGAGATAGTCGCTTGGAATTCCTAAGACTAATTTTTGAAGTGAAAAAGAACTATGAATACCCGAGGGCTTCAATCTTTTTCTTACTTGTATATTTTCTTTAATTCCTTTAATTATAGCAGTAATCTTGTTAGATGTTAAGTAAAACTTACGTTCTTGAATTAAAATATTGTCTTTAAATTGTGATAAAATTATATCGTCATTTAATCGACTAGTTGAATACTTAAATTTATTTTTTTCAATATTAGACCTTAAATTATGTGTGTTTATGTCACCTTTTAAAATAATATAACCTTGGTTATTTATCAAAAAAGTTTTCAGTCCTAATTTTTGTGAAGTTTTCTTGAATTTTTCTTTTGATTCCAAATTTGAACGAAATAAAATTATGTTTTGATTTTCATAATTCATTTCGATCAATTCTAAAGATGAAAAGAAATCAATACCAATAGTTGTAAATTTAGTTTTTATATTAGTCTTTGATTTTTTTATTAGATCTATGACTTCTTTGACAACTTGAGCATCTTTTACAATAAATAGTTCATCAAACAAACTATTTTTAATTATAGGAAGTGGATCAATAAAACAATGTTGTACTGTATTTTTAGGCAGTGAAAAGCTAATTTGTTTATTTTGAATCTTCTTTTTTTCAGGAATAGAAATCATAGCAATTAGCAAAAAGGCTAAAACTATACAACTTAAGATTTCTTTTATTTTTAACATTCTTTTGTAAAGTTACATGAAAGATGTTTTGATTAACTTTGAATGTGAAAAAAATTGCAGGTTTTATTTTTTGGCTAATTGGTTGGAAAATTGATCAAACAACTCCTTTAGGGATAAAGAAATGTGTTATTGTTGTTGGTCCTCATACATCTAATTGGGATTTTGTACTCGGAAGATTGGCCTTTGTGATGTACGGGGTGAATGCTAAGTTTCTCATAAAAAGAGAATTATTTTTTCCTCCACTTTCATGGATTTTAAAAGGTCTTGGCGGACTTCCAGTTGATCGCAGTAAACGGAATAACCTAACTGAAACAGCTTTAATGTATTTTAAGGAAACGGATACAATGTTTATTGTATTCTCTCCAGAAGGAACAAGAAGTTACAATCCTAATTGGAAAAAAGGATTCTATTACATTGCTCAAAAAGCAGAAGTTCCAATTTGTATTTGCTATGTTGATTACTTCAAAAAAATTGGAGGATTTCACAGTGTATTTTATCCAACTGGAGATGTGAATGCGGACATACTTTATATAAAAAATATTTTAAAGCAATACAAAGGTAGATTTCCAGAGAAAGGAATTGATTAATCTTTTTTCTCTATTTTATCACTTTTTTGATCATAACCAAATGGACAATGCAAACAAGCACTTTTGCAACAATAACCTCTTTTAGAATGGTACTTTTCTGTAAAAATTATGTAGCCATCTTTTCCAATATAATAATCATCACTGTCTAAACTTGAACGCTTGGAAAAAGAAGAAAAATCATCAGACATACATACTTTTTTTTTTAAAACTTGTATTAAAAACTTCATTCAATTGTCTAGAATTGAAAAGTTTTGTTTCAACAAAAGTAACAACAAAGATGTGGAATTGTTTGTCAAAAGAGACGATTTAATTCACAAATATATATCTGGAAATAAAATTAGAAAGCTGAATCAAAATATTTTTTCCTTTTACAAAAATAAATGTAAGAAAATAGTAACTTTTGGAGGTGCTTTTTCAAATCATTTGTTAGCCACTGCCTCAATATGTTATGAACTTGGTATTCCATGTATTGGAATTGTTCGTGGAGAAGAATTGAATGTAAACTCTAATGGTATTTTAAAAAAATGTTCTTCTTTGGGCATGCAATTAAATTTTGTTTCTCGTAGTAGCTTTTCAAAGCAAAAAAAAATGAATGGTTTCGTATTTCAAGATGGAATTCCAACTTGGTTTGTTCCTGAAGGCGGAGCAAATTTAGAGGGGATTGAAGGGTGTAAAGAAATTGTTGCTGAGAATGAAGAAATTTTCGATTACTATGTTGTAGCTCAAGGGACAACAACTACAAGTATAGGAATTGCATTGGCTTTACCGCCTTCTGCTAAAATAATTGTTGTACCTGTTCTTAAAGGATTCGATTCAAAATCTGAAATGAAATCAGTACTTAATAATGTCGATTTATGGAATCTCATTAAAGATAAAATTATTGTGCTGGATGATTTTCACTTTGGAGGCTATGCAAAATCAACAAATGAGCTTAGGGAATTTATAAGTGAGATAAATCAAATAAATGAGATGCAGATTGAAGAAGTTTATACCGGGAAAGCTCTTTATGCTTTAAGGAATTATTTGGAGAAAAATGCAGTTAAGAATAAAAAAGTCCTCTTTATTCACACTGGAGGTATTTTTACAGACAAGAATTAATCAGAGTTCGAATTTCATTCATTTCTTGAACATCATGAACTCTGAAAATAGCGGGTTTTTTTGAAAATAGGAAGGTGTTTAAAACTGTTGTCCCATTTAGAGCTTGATCAGCTTCTAGCTTAAGTTTAGTATAAATCATTGATTTTCTTGAAACACCAACCATGATAGGTTTTTCAAGTAAGTGTAGCATTTCGAAATTGCGAATTATTTCGTAGTTTTCGTCAAGTGTTTTTGCAAAACCAAATCCTGGATCGATAATGATATCCTTAACACCATGTAAATGCAGAAACGCAATTTTTTCTGAAAAAAAATGAAGTAATCTTGACATTATAGAATCTTTTGATTCCCCTACAATTTTATTCACTGCGAGTCCATTGCTGTGCGTTAAGATATAAGGAGTCTGATTTCTTGCTACTACTTCTACAATTTTTGGATCTATTCCAAAGCCACTTATATCATTAATAATCGTAATTCCGTTGTCTATTCCTAATTGTGCAACTTCGCTTCGATATGTATCCAAAGACAAGATTAATTCTGGAAATTCTCTTCGGATTTCGATTATAGGCTTAAGTATTCTATCAATTTCTTCTTCTTTAGGTGGCGGAATACCACCAGGTCTTGATGAAACTCCTCCAATATCTATACTATTTACGCCCTGATCAATCATCTTAGCAACTTCTTTCAAAATAGTATTTTTATCCTGCTTTCTGCTTTTTGCATAGAAAGAATCAGGCGTTACATTGATTATTCCCATTATATGTGGCACTTGAAAATCATGTAAAATTCCATTGAAGGAAAGAAACTTACTTTGATTAAAATGCTGTATTTTTGTCATAATAATGGAAAAAACTACAAAAGAGTATACAAATGTAATGAATCTTTGTCGAGAGATTTTTGAAAAAAAATCAATTGATTATGGAACCTCATGGAGAATATTAAGGTCAAGTTCATTAACAGATCAAATTTTTATTAAAGCACAACGAATAAGGACTATTCAAGAGACTGGAGAAAATAAGGTTGGCGAATCTTTTGAAGATGCTTTTATGGCGATTGTTAATTATTGCATCATGTCAATTATTCAACTACGAAATGCTCCAACTATTGAGGAGGAAATTTCTTCAAAAGAAGCAATTCAACTTTATTCCTTAATTGAAAAGGAGGCTTTTGAATTAATGTGTAAAAAAAATCATGATTATGGAGAAGCTTGGCGAGATATGCGTGTTAGTTCTTTGACTGATTTAATTTTAACCAAAGTTTTACGCATCAAACAAATTGAAGATAACAAAGGTCTGACTTTGGTGAGCGAGGGAATTGAAGGTAACTATTTCGATATGCTAAATTATTCAGTTTTTGCTCTTATTCATTTAGATCATAAGTGTTAAAGCTCTGTTAAAGTTTACGTTTGAAAATTCTATTTACTTAGTTTTATAAAAAAATTAAATATGCAAAACGTAAAAAAATATTTCCCCTGGTCTGTTCGGATATTAATTTCTGGTCTTTTCCTTCTTTCTGCCTTCGCAAAGATATATCCTGATCCCTCCTTTTATTTTAGTATTACAGCATTTGAATTTAAGCAATTGGTTCCTATGGGATTCACCATGGAAACTGCTGTATATTTTTCACGAATAATTATTGGTGTTGAATTTGCAATTGGTATTCTATTACTCTTCCCTTATAACATTAAGAAAATTATAATTCCAGCTACAATTTTAATGCTAGCTGTATTTTCTGTCCATTTAATAATTGAGATTTTAACCGGTGGAAATCAAGGAAATTGCGGTTGTTTTGGAGCCCTACTTCCGATGACACCACTCCAAGCATTGATAAAAAATCTATTATCTATTGGATTATTAACCATCGTTCTATATAAATTCTCAAATGAGTTAGTAGAAAAAAATAATATCTTAATAACTACAAACATAACAACATTATGTATTCTTGCTTTATTTATGTTGATACCGATTCAGAAGAAAACAACTGTTTCACCCTCTCCTATAGTTTATCCTGAAGAAACAACAATTGTCAAGGATTCAATCGAAGATTCAATAGATAAAAAAATTATAGTTCCAATTGAAGTTATTAAAACGAATGAGAGGGATTCAATTAAGCCTAAGGTTATAATAAGTGATAAGGATACAACAAAGAAAATAATTGTAGCTAAAGGTCCACAAAAAGTTAAATCAATTTATTCAAAATACTTTCCAAAAATAGATGACGGAAAAAAAATACTCTGTTTTTTTGCTCCAACTTGCGACCATTGCATGGCTACAGCAAAAGAGTTAACGGAGTTAAAGAAAGCAGATCCAAATTTTCCTGATATACAGATGATTTTTATGGATGAAGCACCAGAGGAGATACCTAATTTCTTCAAATTTGCTGGGGCTGAATATACTCACTTAGTATTAGATATTGTAAGTTTTTGGGGCGCAATTGGAAAGACTAATGATACTCCTGGTGTTGTCTATTTATGGAACGGCAATGTTCAGAAATTCTACAATGGAATTGACAAAGACAAGTTCAATAAAGCCGAGTTTAAAAATATCGTGAAGAAATAAATTTAGTCACTAAAAAAGACTATTTTTGAATCTATGCGAAAAAAAGTACTTGCAGCAAATTGGAAAATGAATTTGTTAAGGAATGAAGCTTTAGACTTGTATAGTAATTTAGATTTAGCTCTACTTAATTTTCAAGAAATTGAAACAGTGCTATTTCCTCCCTCAATTTACATAAGTGAATTGCAATCCAAAGGAAGTCTTTCTTTAGGAATTCAAAATATTTATTTTCAAAATAGTGGAGCTTTTACTGGTGAAATATCTGCTGTGCAAGCAAAAAACATTGGCTGTAGTTATGTTTTAATCGGCCATAGTGAAAGAAGAGAACTTTTTTTAGAAAGTGATGATTTATTAAAAAAGAAAGTAAATTCTGCTCTAGCTGAAAATTTAAAAATCATTTTTTCTTGCGGAGAATCTTTAGAAGTCCGAACAAAAAAAGAACATCTCTCTTTTGTCAAAAAACAACTTGACAACTCATTATTTCATTTATCAGAAAAAGAAATTTTAAATTGTATCATCGCTTATGAGCCAATTTGGGCTATCGGAACAGGATTAAATGCATCTGAACAGCAAGCAGAAGAAATGCATTCTGAAATTCGTTATTTACTCTCTGAAAATTATTCAAATAAAATTTCTGAACAAATCTCAATTATCTACGGAGGAAGTTGTAATACATCCAACGCAGCTCAGTTATTTGCTTGCCCAAATGTAGATGGTGCTCTAGTTGGAGGCGCATCTCTTGATAAATTTTCATTCATAGAATTAGCAGCTAGCTTGAAATGAAATATGTAGAAGTTTCTTTTTCTATAATTCCATTTGAACCATGGAATGAAATCATCATTGCCAATCTTTCAATTTTACCGTACGAAAGTTTTATGGAGGAAGGCGAATATCTAAAAGCTTACATACAAGAACAAGATTTTGATCCTTTAGATTTAAAAGATTTAGTTTTAAAACTTAAAACAAATAAGGGAGTAATTATAAATTATGAATATAAAAACATCGAACAGCAAAATTGGAATCATGTCTGGGAATCACATTTTGAACCTGTAAGTATTAATGATCAATTGCATATTCTTGCACCATTTCATCCAAAGGATAAATACCAGGGGTTAATTATTGAAATTGAACCAAAAATGTCTTTTGGTACAGGGCATCATCAAACGACTTTTTTAATGTGCGAAGAAATTTCCTCACTCTCATTAGACGGAAAAAACGTACTTGATATGGGATCTGGAACAGGAGTATTGGCAATTTTAGCTGAGAAGTGTGGGGCAAAAGATATACTTGCTATAGATATTGAATCTTGTTCTGTGGAAAACTGTGAAGAAAATACGAAGCGTAATAAGTGCAGTAAAATAATTTCTAAGTTGGGAGATATCATTGATATTAATGGCCAATATTTCGATGTAATTATTGCAAATATCAATAAAAATGTTCTTTTGGGACACTTACCAAGTTATTCTAAATATTTAAATACTAATGGAATTTTATTGCTTAGTGGTTTTTTTGAAACTGATGCTGAGGATTTAATTTCTGCAGCATTTAAGGAAAATTTAGTATTGAAATCAAAAAAAAATAAAGATGGATGGACAATTTTGAGTTTTAAAAAAAAATAAACAATTTGTGATAAGTGCTAACAAAAACTTTAAATTTGAACATAACTAAGAATAGTAATAGAGAATTCTATGATTGAATTTAGATTTTTATTTATAAATAGAATTTCATGTTAATTGCCATCATAATTTTTATTGCATATCTAATTGGCTCAATTCCCTCTGCAGTTTGGCTCGGGATGTATTTTCATAAAATTGATATTCGTGATTTTGGAAGTGGAAATGCAGGTGCAACCAATACCTTTCGAATACTTGGAAAGAAACTCGGATGGGTTGTTTTGATCTGTGATATTTCTAAAGGAGTTATTGCTTCTACTTTACCCTATTTTTTTTCATCATTTTTTTTAGGGTACAAGGATGAGCTTTTAATACTTCAGCTGTGTGCATCTTTTACTGCGGTTATTGGCCATGTTTTTCCAGTTTTCGCAAATTTTAGAGGCGGAAAAGGTGTAGCAACTGCCTTGGGATTGCTTTTTGGAGTTAATCCTTTTGCAGCTGGAATTTGCTTGTTTATATTTTTAATTGTCTTTTTTTCTTTCCGCTTTGTTTCATTGGGAGCAATTACTGCTGCACTAGCTTTTCCATTCATAAGTTATTTTGTATTAAATGAGGATGCAAGTATTATGATAATTTTTACGATTGTTCTTTCTGCACTAGTTATCATTGCGCACAGAAATAATTTTGCTCGTTTAATAAATGGAAATGAAAATAAAATTGACATTCGCAAGAAAAAGATTTAGTTAATTTTATAATAGTGGCTAAAAAATAATTTTTAGGTTTTCTAAAGAATTACTAATTTTAATAAAAAAAGATGCAAAATCCTGATTCGAAAGAACTTTTAGACTTACTAGAAGAAAAAGTTACAACACATTCAATTATTCTTTACAATGATGATTTCAATACTTTTGATCATGTAATTTCTTGCTTGGTTCAAATCTGTAATCATGAGGTGATTCAAGCAGAACAATGCGCATGGATTGTTCATACTAATGGAAAATGTATTGTTAAGACTGGTGAATATAAAGAATTAGAGCCTTTATGTACTTCATTGCTTGATAAGGGTCTTTCAGCAATTATTGAATAAGATGAAAATTTCCTTTGTTTCTCGTGGAACCTTATTGATTGCATTGTTATCTTTAGTAGGAATGATTACGCTAAAAGTTTTTCCAACTAGTAGTCAGTTCTTTATTTTAGACGGCAATTCTGATTTTTCATCATGGAAATGGTACCTTTCAAATTTCACGTATATATTTGGACATATAGATTCATTGCACTTAATAGGTAATTTGTCAATTATTTTATTGTTGGGGCCACTAATAGAACTAAAGTTTGGAATGAAACAAATGTTGTTGATGACACTAGTTACGGCACTATTAACAGCAATACTTCACACTTTGTTATGGGATAATGGACTATTAGGAGCTAGTGGCATTGCATTTATGTATATTGTCCTATCATCTTTACTTAATTCGCGCGGTAAAGAAATACCTTTCACTTTTATTTTGATTGTTTTGTTGTACTTAGGACAAGAAATATATTCCTCTTTTCAGAAAGATAATATTTCACATTTCGCTCATTTATTTGGAGGTGCAATGGGAGCATTTTGGGGTTTCTACCGAAAATAATTACTCGCCACTTTCAGTGGCTTTCATTTTAATCTCATAAAAAGTTTTTTCAATCGTTTCGTAAGATCCATTCGGTGTAGGTGCGAGTGCGGGAGCAGCAGTTAAAACTAAATCTTTATCAAGCAAGAAATAATAAGGGAAAGTAGAAATATTTAGAGTTTGCCATATTTTTTCGTTTGTAGTTTCTATCTCATATTTCTTCCATTTGATTAAATTTATTTTTTGTTCCTCTAAAGATGAAAATCCATTTTTTGGCTTAGGATAAATACTAATTATAGTAATATATTTTCCATATTTTTCATGGAGTTTTAAAAGCGCCGAAATTTCCGTTAAACAATTTTGATTTTTTGGATTAAAACAATGAATATATACAATCTTTCCTTTTTGTATTTCAATTATTTTATTTTCTTCTAATTCTAAGACTGGGAATTTATTGCCAATAGTAATAGATTGTGCTAGTTTTTTTAAAATATTCATTGCAATCTTTTTATTATTAGGAAACTCACTATTTTTCGCAATATTTTGTAAAAATAAGATTGAATTATCAACTGTTAATTGTTGTTTTAAATCCCCTTTTTGGATAATTAACAAAAAAATTAATTCTGCACATTCTCTATTAAATCCAAATACATCTTTTTTAATTGTATTTATACAATTCTCAAGATTATGACTTAGAATATTAGACATTAACTCAAATTGTAAGTCTTTAGGTAAGGAATAAAAATAGTCTTGATAAAATGATTTAAAGTATTCTATATACCTATCATTGTACGTCATGATTGGTTTTCCTTTGATGTATAATGAGAATTTATCTTCTTTACTTGGCGCACCGATAAAATTTAAATCATCAACATTTATCGCCATAGAATATCTTAAATAATTTCTAAAAAAAGCGGAAGTGTCTTCTAAATAAATAGTATTCACTTCTTTTTTTAAGTCACTTATTTTCCGCGTATACTCTCCACTTTGATAATTTTTCAATAAGGAAATATCAGCTAAATAATTATCTAACCATGCTTCGAAGCCTAAAATTTTATAATTGATATCAGTGCTATCTAAATTATAAAATAAAATTTCTATTTCATTGTTACTCTGGAATTGTGTTATTTGTCCATCTTTTGGTATTTCAATGAAGTACTTTCCATTTGGCTGCACATACATCCATGAGTAATTATTATTATGTCGAATAACTACTTTTTTTATTTCGCTGCACGCAAAAATTATTTTAAATCTTCCTTTTTCATCAATTAATGTTTCTGCAATTTTATTTTCTGTTTCTGTAATATATTCTTCTACATCAAATATAGAAATTGATGTTTTTGGAAAATCACAATAACCAGTTAAGGTAACTTGGGAATTGACTTGGAAAAATATTAAAATAAAACAAAAGACTTGAAAAACTTTCATATGATCTATCTTGAAAACAAATTACCCAATATTAAACAAGTAATTCTGGTGAAGTTACAAAAAGAGAAATATCTACTTTATTGAGATATAAATCTCTAATTATTGAAGAATTTAACGAACTATATTTCTCATCTGTTAAAAAAAATACTGTTTCAAGTCCTGAAATAGCAGTATTAATATGCGCAATAGATTTTTCATATTCAAAATCTGTGGAATTTCTTAATCCCCTTATAATATTATTGGCTCCTATTTCTTTGCAATAGTCTACAGTCAATTTTTGATATGTTCCAACTTTTACGGTCGGATAATTTTTAAATAGTTCTTTTATATGAATGATTCTTTTCTCGGTATCAAAAAGATATTTTTTGTTACTATTAATTCCAATCCCAATAATTATTTCATCAAAAAGATTGATGGCTTTTAGAACAATTGCTTCATGACCCTTTGTGAATGGGTCAAAGGATCCGGGAAAAAGTCCTTTTTTCATATTTGTTTAGGCTTTAAAAAAACTAAAATAGACATTCCCGAAGTTACGACAAAATTGAAATGAAGCTAATTCAGAAAGATTTGTTTGTTTCCCGTGTTCTACGACTAAATATCCATCAGGTTTCAACATTAATTTTTGGAATATCACTGTAATTAATTCCTCATGAAATTTTAGATGAAAGGGAGGGTCTGCGTATATTAAATCAAATTTTTCTTTTCCATTTCTGCAGTAAACAATACAATCTGTTTTATAAGAACTCATAATAGTTTCAATTCCTAAATTTTGACTATTTACTTTAAGGGATTGCACACATCTTGGATTACTATCAATTGAGAGTACTGATTTTGCACCTCTTGAAACAAATTCAAATGATATGTTTCCTGTTCCTGCGCATAAATCTAAAATAGCTTTATCCTCTATTGAAAAATAATTTTCAAGAATATTAAAAAACCCTTCTTTAGCATAATCAGTTGTAGGTCTTGACGGAAAATTTGGTGGTGTTGTAAATCTTTTCCCTTTTAAGAAACCTCTAATTATTCGCACGTTAGGGTAGTATTATAGTCAGATTTGTTAAGAAAATTGATAGAATAACCACTTAATTCTTTAAAGTGTGTTACTATACCTAAAACTTTTTCAGAATTTAATTCTTCTATATAACTCATGAAGTTTATTGTGTTATTTTCTGAAAGCTCTAATTGTTTGTGGTGCGACAAAATAAAATAAATTAAGTCTTCTTCATTTTGATATTCAAACGAATTACATATTAGTAATTTATTATTTTTCTTTACACACATTATAAATGATGTCCCTTCATAAATAATTGAAATCAGGTCTGAATAGTTTGATTTCAAGCTATTTTTAATTAAACAAGATGCATGGTGAATTATTTTTGAGCTAAAAAAATAGCTTCGTTTGAAATCACCCAGCCATTTAGGTATTGTATAAACCAGTGATAGATTTCCCTCATAAATTGCATCGTATGAAAGTGAAACATTTGGGTTTAATTCACCAAAGTTTAAACGGTAATAATTTCCAAGTTCACTTGGTAAGAAGAGTGCATTTGGTATTAAAGTAAATTCAGTAGAAAACCAAGAAAAGATTGGAAGGGAATCTTTATGAGAGAATGGTCTTATAGCATCAATTAACTCGTCTTGATGAAATGGTTGTTTTGAATCTATCTTTTGTTCGTGGGCTAATTGAACAATCTTATCCTCGTTTTTTGAAAGGATAGTCAGTTTGTACGGATGAAAATCAAAAAATAGTTTTTCTGACATTAGAATTTACTCCTCTTCCCATGAACCTGACAAATCATTTATTTCAAGTTTACCGAAATATATGATTTCTTTTGTTTTTTGTCCTTTTACTTTTGTGAATGGAATTTCTCCTTCAACTCTAAGTGTATAAATTGAATCCAAGCCCATAAGGACTTTATTAGTTTTTATATTCCATTGATATTTTTTATTTGTAAATGGTATATATTTCAAATCATCAGCGTTAAATTCCCCCAAATTATTGTCAAGTCTTTCTTTAATATAGCTTTTATTTTCTGTAAAATTTGTTTTAATAAATGAAACTTTTACAGTATCTCGTTTGAAATCCTTTAAATCATCTGGGCAAATCCTAGATATTGAAAGCTTATAAGCTTCCAATTCCGTCATGTTTTCGTCAATAGGTCTATTATCCCGGTAAATAAAATTTCGTTCTGATTCGGTTATTTTTCTGCTCGGAACACTTCCTTCAGAAACAACTGAATTCGCACTATCTGATTTAATAAAGTTAATTATGGTTCCCCAATCTTGTGCATAAGAATTGTAGCGTTCAAAATATGCTTTTTGTGCAGTTCTTAAATCACTTAAGTTAATACGTGATAATTCTTTACACATTTTATAATTTTTTTGCTCAACCATCGTATCGGAAACACTATAGTAAGAAAGATATAATACAACTAATGCAACTATTAAAGAGCTGAAACCGATAATTCGAGTTAAGATCGCTGATAAATATCCGGAAACATTTAAAAAAGAAATTAATGAAGATATAAAAACTAAAGATGCTGCTAATTTGAAGGTCAAGCTTTGCTCTGAAGTAAATGCAACATATACGAGAGCTAATCCAAAATTTAGGAATAGTATTGAAACAGAATATTTTTTTAAAAGTAGTCCAATGTTTAGCATAATAAAAATATTTAATGATACGATGTCAAATTTAGCATTTTTAATTTTATCAACGTATTTTGTCTATTAAATTTTTGTAATCTTTGGATTATTTAAATGCCAAACACAAGCCATAATAATTTCGAGCAACTAGTAGAAAGTTATTTTCTGCATTCTTTCACTGAAGATCAGAAAAATGCCATGGATGTATTTTTGCGTTTTTTTAATTCGGAAAATCAATTTTGCCTTTATATTTTACAAGGTTTTGCAGGAACTGGCAAGTCATCTTTAGTAGCAGCAATTGTAAAATCATTACAGGAAATTAAAATAAAAACACGCTTGCTTGCTCCCACAGGTCGTGCAGCAAAAGTGCTTTCAAATTTCGCGAAAATACCAGCATATACTATTCACAAACAGATTTATTTTTCTGGAAACGAATTAAGCATACAAAAGCCAACATTGGCTAAAAATTTATTTGAAAACACCTTGTTTTTTGTGGATGAGGCTTCTATGATTGGGATTAGTGACAAAAACAATGAGACTAATTTATTAGAAGATCTTTTAAACTTTGTGTATCAGGGTAAAAATTGTAAGTTGATTTTTATGGGAGATTCCGGTCAGTTGCCACCGGTTGGACAAATAGATTCCCCAGCTCTTAGCAGTTCGTTTTTTTCTGAAAATTTTCCTAAAATAACAGTTTTTAAAGCAGAATTAAAAAATGTTGTTAGAACAACGGAGAATTCCTCCATTTTGACAAATGCAACCTTTATTCGGGATAAAACTATTTTTGCTGCGCCATTTTTCAGGATTATCAACAACAAAGAAACTTTTCGCATTGCAGGTGGCGATTTACAAGATTATTTAGAAACTTCTTATAATGATGTTGGAATGGACCAAACTATTTTAGTCACCTTGTCTAACAAAAGAGCAAATCAATGGAATCAAGAAATTAGAGGGAGAATATTATTGCGAGAAGAAATCTTTGAGCGTGGTGATATTTTAATGGTTGTAAAAAATAATTATTTTTGGTTGGATCCGCAATCTGAAATAGGTTTTATTGCAAATGGAGAACTCATAAAAGTTAAACGTATTATTCGATTCGAAGACTTATACGGCTTTCATTTTGTGCACCTTGAGATTCTCTTTTTGGATTATCCTGATGAAACTGAAAAAACAGTAATTGTTATGACTGAAGCTCTTTTTGAAGAAGCCCCAAATTTAAAAAGAGAGAAATTGAAGGAATTATTTTATGCAATTGAACAAGATTATTTGTACGAAAAGAACAAGCAGAAAAGATTTCAATTGGTGCTTAAGAATCCTTATTTTTCTGCCTTACAAGTTAAATACGCTTATGCTGTAACCGTTCATAAAGCACAAGGCGGACAGTGGAAACATGTTTTTTTAGATTACGGATTTGTTCCGGATGAATTGAAAAATGAAAATTACATTCCTTGGTTGTACACAGCTTTGACAAGGGCCTCAGAAAAGCTATTTTTATTAAATTTCCCTGATGATTTTTTTTCAGCGGAAGAATAATTAATAATTACTTCTAGATAAATGGATTCATTCTTTCAGAAAGAATTTCAATTTCATTTTTTTCACTAGAAAACCCAATAACTTTTGGAATTGTCCTGGAACAATGCCGCGACCATAATCCTAAAGTATTTGCTCCTGTTCCTAAAATACCAAGCCAATCATTTTCCTTGAGTAGAGGAAGATTAACAGCTTTTAAAACGTAATCACCTGCAAAACAAAGTGGACCTGCAATATCGTGAAGATATTTTTCGTCTGAATTGTTTTCTTCTCCTTCGTTATTTACTGCAATTATGTCAAAATTCCGCGCTAATGTGTAAGCATCACGCATAAAATAATCAGCGCCAAGATGAATAAATGCAATCTGTTTATCGCCACGCTTAAAAGTGTATTCTATTTCTGAAAAAATAAATCCTGAATTTGTATGACACCACTGTCCAAATTCTGTGATTAGTTCAAAATCCCAAAGTTCTGGGCATGTTTCTTTTAACTTTTTTACATATTCCGACATCTTTTCAACACATCCATATTTTTCTGCAGAAAGTCCACCACCAATATCCAAAGTTAAAATTCTTCTTTCAATTCCTTTTTTTTCTAATAAAATATTGGCTTCAATTGCTAAATCAAGAAGTTCTCTAACAGCAAAAACTGCTTTTGTCAAATCTTTCATTTGACTTCCCGCATGTATGTGAAGTTGTTGGATCGGATGAGATAGAATGGCATTTAATACTGCTTCTTTTTCTAAAATAGGAACACCAAATTTCGATTCGTTATTACTAACACTATAAATTTCAGGGGAATCCATTTCCACAGATGGATTAATTCGAATTCCAAGAGTGAAATTTGGCTTATCCGGCATTCTTTTTAATTCCTCTAAACTATTTACATTTAGAATTAATCCATGCAATTCATTATTGCATTTTTCAATTTCACTTCGTCTTTTAACAGGTGAATCGAATACAATTTTATTGGGACTTGCTCCTGCCTTGATTGCCATTTCAACTTCTTCCATTGAAGCTGCTTCTAAGCTAAATCCCCAAGAAATAATTTTAGCCAATACACTTGGATGAGGGTTTGTTTTAATTGCAATAGCATGAATAGCATTTGCATGATCAAAAATTGCTCTTAATTGCTCTAAATTAAATTTTAAATCGTCCCAAGATTGAAAAATAAGTGCAGAATCATCTTTAGTAATCAAAGAATTTACGGCCGCATTGCGAAAAGCCCAAAGTGCATTTTCTTTTATATTATTCACGGAAATAATTTTTTTACAGCATTTTCAATAACTTGAATAAAAGCAATATCACTTTTTGGATTAAATTGATTATTCATAAGTTGCTTTCGAATAGAGAAGGAGCCAATTGCTAGACGAATAAATGATTTCTCACCATATTGAACAGGTTGACCTAAAAATACATGCGTAAAATTTTCTATTCCCTCTTGTTCATTCAATACAAGATAATCAAATAATATTTTTAGTTCTTTATTATCGAGAGCAACACCATTTTTTATCACCATGAAAGAAATAATACTGTCGTTTGTCAATTCAATATCAGGCATTAAGCGAAACAAATCACTTTGAGCTAAGCGACCAATTACAACTTGATTCCATCTACGAATTAGAGCATTTGATTTTTCTTGCGGGAATGCTAAAAATGATTCCATTTCACACAAAGCAATTTCCCACCTCAACCTCAAACCGATATTTTTGAAATCCGGTAAATTTTTACGCATTTTTTCAAATTCTAAAGGATAATCATAGGATGTAAACAGTGAATTATATGTTTCCAGTATGCTAGCATCTTTGTCTTTAATTTTTTCAGACCAATATTTTGGCACCAAAAGAGCTCCGCAAAATGGAGGCGCCTGATAGAATTTTGAACCTGTAATGCTTATCATTGCACCTTTACTTATTAGCTCGTAGATTAATTTTCTGTCCGTACGAAATTGGCACATATCAACAACCCACATTATTCCCTCCTTAAATTCATCAATAATTGCCAAATCATCTTTAATTCCTGATTTACTGCCAAAAACAAGATTACCAATTATCAATTCATTAGGAAATTTATTAATTAGATCTCTGATTGCCTGATTTCGATCTACAATATTTCCATTTTCGTTTCTTGCAGGAAGGTAAAAAACCTCTGAATTTATTTTTTCACTAACATTCTTTCCAATTGGCAATGGTTTTCCATATTGGCTCCATTCAGAAAAATACAGTCCTTCAGCTGCAGCTTTAGATCCAGACCCTAATTCTTCAGGACATGAAACGATGTTAATTATTTTTTTATTCGGATCAATTATATATTGAAATAACAAGGGTAAATACATCAAATCACTTCCGCTTGGCCCATAGAAAACATCAAAATCTATAGATTCATCAATTAACATTGCTTTTAGTCGCTGCGATTGATTTTTAAGGATGCTTTCATATTTAGAGTCTTCATAATTTTTTAAAAACTCAAGACCTACTTTGTAAGCATCAGCAGTTAAAGTCCCACAAGTACAAGACCCTCGGTGGAGCAATTTATCGAATTTTAAAGGATTTAGATGGTATTTATTGGCATTGGTTGTTTCATGAATAAACACACGTTCATCACAACCTGAAGTTAGTATTTCTAATAATAAATCATCGTTTACATTTTCCATTCTTCAGGGCAATTTACTGCAAAAAACCTCAATTTATCCTTAGTCTCTTTATTCATCAAAGTTATCCATAAATTATTGGTGTCGTGAACGAGTTCAGCTGAATTTGTTTTTAAATAATTTCCCCAAGTTGAATTTATAACATAGTTATTAGAAAACTCAAAGGTGCCATCGTAGTAATACCGATTTAAACAAACTTCTTTTTCGGAAATAAGAATTAGTTCGTTCCATGCTCCTTCTCCAATACCTCCTATAAAGAAAAAATCTTCTTTAATATTTTCCGGAATAGTACTTGGCTTTTCTAATTGACCAACAATCGAATCAGTTGGAAGAAATTTTGCCTTTTTAGTATAAAAAGACTCTAATCCTTTTCGAAATAAATCAGATAAAGCGTCACTAATTACTGCTTTCTCCCATTTCTCACTTCCATTTTCCCAAATCACGAAATCTCCAGAACTAGAAGCAGCCAACACATTGAAATAAGGAGTTTGAGAATAGGTATTTGGATTATTGAGTTTTTTATATGTTATTGAATTTTCATCTAAGCCCTCTAATATTGCCTTTGCTACAAATTTCCCGCAATTCGTTTTATTTTTTTTAAGAGCACCATATTTTTGAAACCCTTCTTTTTGAAGTGCTTTTGAATAACAGAGGATTTTATCAATATTTACATCATAAGTTATGGATGCGTATAATGCTCCATCTCCATGTGTCACTTTTTTCATCTCCTCTAATTCTTGAAAAATAGCAGAGCTATTTTCTATTTCCCCATTCTCATTCCAAATAGGTCTTGTTTTAATTTCAAGTTTTGGATCTGTTTCTTTGCTTCTGCATCTACTATATCCAAGTGGTGAAAGATACCGTCCTAAGTCATAATAAAGTAATTCATCGTTTTTTGCTATTAGCATTGCGGCATGTCCAATTCTAAAATTTAGATTTTTCATTAGGCCAATTTTCTTCAAAAACACCCATATTTTTTCTGGTCCGCGTGCAATTACAAAGGGCCATGCTAGGGAAATAATCGCAGTATTTTTATTATTATCTATTGGAGAATTCATTTCGTTCAAAGATCAAGAGATTTTAGAATAATTTTCACTCCATGCAAAGATTGCTTTCTCCTGATTAGGAGTTAAATTGACTTTTTTATGAATTTTATGATATAAATAAAAAAATCGATTTACTTCAGGCAATGTTAGCTGCAGTAGTTTTCCATTTCTAAAAAAGGAAAGTGTTTTTGAGCTTGCATCAAAATAGTTTAGACATGAATCAAGATCATAGTTTAATTTTATAGTATTCAATGCAATTAGTTCGTCTCCTAAAGATAAACCAGCCATTTCTGCAGGACTTCCAGGGTAAATAGCACTAATTAATAGGTGATTTGCTTGATGAATAGTTTTCATTCCTAAATTCGCTTCGGAATAAGAATTAGAGGGAGTTTGAATAAGTTCAAGACCAATAAAATCCAATGCTTCTAAAAGAATCGTTTCATACGGAGTTGTTCCATGAACATAATCGTTAAAAAAATCTTGGAATGAATAGCCACATATATTTTCAAGTTGATCAATGAAATCTTTTTCTGTATATCCTTTGTTATTTTGAGCAAAATTATAGTACAAGCGCTTCATAACTTCTTCAATTCCTCGCTTATTATTTGTCGCCTTTCGAATTTTTGTATCTATTACAAATGCCAACAGACAGCCTTCTGTGTAGATTGAAACTTTTCTGCCAGGAACACCGGGAACATATCCATCTAGCCAAGTATCATAAGAGGATTGTGCAACAGAGTAGGCGAATCTTCCAGGGTTATCAAAATGTTTTTGAAATTGCGCACTTAATTCTCTCAAATAATTTTCAAGTGAAAAAACACCACTCTTTAACAAATAAAGATCACCTAAATAAGTAGTAATACCTTCGTAGATATAACCCAATTCAGAATAGTTTTCTTTTTTAAAATTATATGGCAGAAGTTCTTTTGGTCGGATACTTTTTACATTCCAAACATGATAGAGTTCATGTGAGGAAACACCAAGTAATTCGTCATAGCGATTTTCAAACAAATCATATGAAGGACCAAGTGTGATTACAGTACTTTTAAGGTGTTCAACTCCGTGACAAGCAAAATACGGAAGGGATTGAATGAGAAAATGATATTCGCTAACAGGAAACTCTCCAAAATCTTCGATTTGTTTTTTAGTAAAGTTTCTGAAATCATCAATAACTCTTTCCCATGGGATATTTAATTGATTATTAAACCAAATATGGAAATTAGTATCTGCAACGGAATAAGTTTGTTTCTCTAAGTTTTCAGAGCAAATAAAAGGTGAATCTGCTAATTCATCAAAATTTTCTGCAAGCAAAAAGTTATTTTCTTGAACTAAGGAACTTGCAATTGTATAATTTTTTGGAATATTCAATTCAAGGGAAATAGCAAATAGTTCTTTTCCTTCTGCATATAGAAAGCAATTTACTGGATTTACATATAATTGTTGTTCGTCAAAGTAGCTTGAGCCAGCATTTAGTTCATTTGCATAGTATTGGTATTCAATTTTAATATACTTTGTTTCATTCGAACTTATCTCCCAGGAATCTTTATTGATTTTATGAAAATTAACTGCTTTATTTTGATCATTAAAAACTTTAAAATTTTTTATATTTTTGGCGAAATCCCCAAGTTCATAACGCCCAGGTCGCCAAGAAGGAAGATGAATGATTGTTTTATTTTCATCTACTGGAAATTGCACTTTGATTTTTATAAAGTGTTGCTGTGCATTATCACAATCGATGGTATAGAATATTCTTTCTTGCAAATTATTATGCGTATAATTCAACTTGTAGCTGAGAAATTTTTGAATCTGCTAGGTATTCATCATAACTCATCATTTTATCAATAATACCATTTGGAGTAATTTCCACGATGCGATTTGCAACTGTATTTACTAATTCATGGTCATGTGATGTAAAAAGCAAGGTTCCTTGGAAATCCCTCATGGCATTGTTTAATGCAGTTATCGATTCGAGATCCAAGTGATTTGTTGGTTCATCCATCATCAATAAATTTGCTTTCGCCAACATCATTTTTGAAAGCATACAGCGCACTTTTTCTCCTCCAGATAAAACAGATGATTGTTTCATTGCCTCTTCTCCAGTAAATAACATACGACCTAAAAAAGTTCGTAAATAAACATCTTCACGCTCTTCATCAGTTTGTGCATACTGGCGTAACCAATCTATTAATGAAATTTTCCCAGAAAAATACGTGTGATTATCGTTTGGAAGATAGGCAGTTGAAATCGTAGTTCCTACTATGACTTCTCCCTTATCTGCTTTAGCATTCGCGCTTAAAACTTCAAAGAAAGCTGTTAAAGCAACTGAATTTTTTGATATAAAAGCAATTTTATCACCCTTATTAACTATTAGGTTGATATTACTAAAAAGATTTTTTCCATCAGATTTTTTATTTAAGCTATCTAATGTTAGAACTTGGTTTCCAGCATCTCTTTCTTGATGAAAGGTAATGCCAGGATATTTTCTTGAAGAAGGTTTTATTTCTTCTAAATCTAAGTTGCTTAGCATTTTTCTACGACTTGTTGCTTGTTTAGATTTTGCAGCATTTGCAGAAAAACGGGAAATAAAATCCATTAATTCCTTCTTTTTCTCCTCAGATTTCTTGTTTTTGTCAGAGCGTTGCCTTAAAGCTAATTGTGAAGATTGATACCAAAAACTATAATTTCCTGTAAAAATATTTAATTTACTGAAATCAATATCGCATACATGCGTACAAACAGTATCTAAAAAATGTCGATCGTGTGAAACAACAATCACAGTATTTTTAAAATCTAATAAAAAGTCCTCTAGCCACGAAATAGTTTTTAAATCTAAGTCATTTGTTGGCTCATCTAAAATTAATACATCAGGATTTCCAAATATTGCTTGAGCTAATAATACACGAACCTTTAAATCATTTGACAATTCTTCCATCAAGAGGTAATGCTTTGATTCTTCGATTCCAAGATTACTCAGGAGTGCAGCGGCATCTGTTTCTGCATTCCATCCTTCAAGATCGGCAAATTCCCCTTCTAATTCTGCAGTTTTCATTCCATCTGCATCTGAAAAATCAGACTTTGCATAAAGCGCATCTTTTTCAACCATTATTTCAAAGAGTCTTTTGTGACCCATGATAACAGTTTGAAGCACTTGGTTTTTATCGAATTCAAAATGATTTTGGTGAAGAACTGCCATCCTTTTTCCAGGTTCAAGTTCAACTCTTCCTGTTGTTGGATCTTGATCTCCTGTAAGTATTTTTAAAAAAGTTGACTTCCCTGCCCCATTTGCACCGATTATGCCATAGCAATTCCCGTTTACAAATTTTACATTTACCTCATCAAAAAGTACTCGTTTTCCAAATTGAAGGGAAAGATTATTTACACTAAGCATCTACTATTTTCTTGCAAAGATAAGGAAAAGAAATTACCTTTTTGAACAGGTGTAAACAAAGGCAGGCGGAAAATTTAGCGCCGTAAAATTTAGTTTAACAACAGGGAATAATTTCTTTAAATTTTTAAAAGCATTTAGGGAATATTGGAATTGAATAAAGCTCCCGTTCTCATTTAAGGATTCATGAACATTCTCAAGTATTGAATTACGAAGTTCTACAGAAAAATTTGCTAATGGGAGCGAGGATATAATAATATCAGCTTTCTCAAAGCCAAATTCTCTAATAATTTCTCCTATTTTATCTGCAGAGGCTTCTTTAATATGGACATTTGGAAGATTTATTTTAGCTTTTAAGTCCTTACATAATTCTGGATTTAGTTCCAAAACTATTAGGTGAGTTGAAGCATCTATTTTTTCAATTATTTTCTCTGTAAATATTCCCGTACCCGGTCCAAGTTCAATAATTAATTTTGTATTTTCAAGTGGAATATGATTAAGCATTTTTGCTGCAAGAAATTTTGAACTAGGCAGAATGGAACCAATCATCTTTTTATCCTTCCAAAATTCTTTTATAAATGCTTTTGACATATTTTTAATTTTGAATAGATGCCTTTCCTCCATTTATGACGCCTAAAATTTTTCCTTTGATTTTTTTTTCAAAAAAGGGATTGTAGGGGTATTCTGAAATAAGGTTGTTTTTTGTCAATTCCCATTCAATTTCCGGATCAAAAATTGTCAGATCTGCCTTATTGCCAATTTCTATTGCATGGTGTTGAATTTGAGAAATTTCTCTTGCTTTATAAGATAAACAAGTTATAATTTGTTCAAGATTTTCTGGCGAATGCTTATTCAATGCTCCAAAAACTGTTTGCAATTGTGCTGCTCCAAAATTTGCATTGTCAAATTCTAGTTCTTTGTCTTCCTGGTTCATTGGACGGTGGTCTGAAACGATTGTGTCAATTGTTCCATCTTTTATACCTTCCCATAATGCTTTTTGATCTTTAGCTGTTCTTAAAACTGGCAATACTTTCATGATTGAGTCAAAGTTTAGAACGGCATCCTCATTAAAACATAAATTCATAACATTTACATCTGCCGTTACATTTAATCCTTTTTTCTTTGCTTTACGAATTAAACTTACACTTTCTTCACAAGAAATCCCAGTAAGATGCAGGGCGCCTTCGGTATATTCAAGAAGTCTCAGATTTCTTTCAACGTCAATTATTTCACTTATTGCTGGATCTCCTTTCAATCCAGTAGTTATAGATGCTATTCCCTCGTTTACCATTCCGTTTCCAGAAATAGATTTATCACGACTAAAGGCAATAATTTTAACACCTAGATTTTTTGAGTATAGAAGCGCTCTGTGCATCACACCTGAATTCATAGGATGTAAATCATCAGATAACAAGCGCACTCCAACTTGTGTTAAATCATATATTTCAGATAATTCTTCTCCATGCATTTGCTTTGTAATTGCTGCAATAGGATGAATTTCTACAGTATGGTCTTCTGCTTTTCTGAGTTGGTATTCAACCAATGCTTTTCCATCTACTATTGGATCTGTACTTGGTAAGGTGCAAACATGCGTGTAACCTCCAGCTGCTGCAGTATCTAATCCAATTGCTATCGTTTCTTTGTGTTCAAAGCCAGGGTCACAGAAATTTGCTTTTAAATCAACCCAACCGCAAGAAACACTCAAGTTTTTTGATTCAATACAAATGGCTTCTTTGTCAATAATATCTTTTGCAAGGTTCTGAATGATGCCATTTTCGATTAATAAATCTCTTGTTTCATTGTTGAAACTTGAGTGTTTATCAAATATTTTAGCATTTTTAATCAGTATTTTCATTTATAATTTATTTCAAAAACTTTATCAATGCAATTTCAGTAATAATAAATAATAGACATAAAAATAGGAATAATTTCCAATATTCATGTGGTTTATCTACTTTAATGGCTGTTATACTTTGGCCATTTTTAATACTATTGTACTCACAGTTTTTTATCTCTTTAGCTTTAAAAGCATCAAGTATTTGATTTTTATTTTTATAATTTACAAGAGATTCTATCCGATTGTAGTTTAGAGCTAGTTTACCAATTTCTTCATCAGTAAAAATACTATAATTCCCTGCTTTTAATTTTTCAATTGCTTCCATTCCCGAAATAGAAATAAAATTTTGGTTTCCAATTTTTTGAATAATGGGAATAAATTCATTTTTATTTCCGATTAATTTTAGTGGTATTTCGTTTGATAATGAATTAAGAATTGCTATTCTATTATCATTTCCAATTATTGAAAAAAGGGGATAGTTTTTAGTTGACAACTCTCCTGAACGCAATAAAACTGAAGGAAATAATGCATTCCCTGTAAAATTTCCGAAGTCTTCACTGAGAGAGCTAAAAAATAAATAAGCGTTTTCTTTAGTTCTTACAAGTAGAGGATAACCATTTCTAAATGTTATTAGTGGAAATGATGTCTCTTGTTTAAAATTTAGAGAGGAATAACTTTTCAGAATACTTGGTAAGTTAAGATTCTTATTTTCTTTCTCAAAAACACCTTTAAAGAATGGGTCTTTGAAGTTAATCTGATCTATTTTTACTCCTGCACTGCTAATTTCTCCTAGTTGTGGTAAATTTAATTTTGCTAAAAAATTAGAATAGCTAGATTTAATAATTTTATTGCCAGGTAAAATAAAAATACTTCCCCCCATTTCGTTAAATTCGATAAGATCTTCTTGAATTCCACTTGAGATTTCATTTAAACCATTTAATATTATGAAGTCACATTGGTTTAGTTTATCTTTTGTAAAACCTAAGTCTCGTATTATTGTTGTTTTAAAAAATGGTTCTACGGCAAAAGCTTTAGCTACATTTTCAGATGCAGCATCACCATTTAGAATTAGTACGTTTGAGTAACTAGCAACATTATAGGAGAAGTAAAAATCATCATCCCAATAAAGTTGTTTATCATTTACACTTACCTTTCCATTTTTTTGTCCATTAATTTGCTCTGTTATTGGAAAACTAATTATTTTATTTTCTCCAGCTTTAAGATCTAGAAATGAGGTTCTTTTTTGATTACCAATTTCTAGGTTTAATTCCAAGTTAGTCGCATCTTTCTTTGCTTGGTTTTTAATTTGAATAGATAAAGTGTTTCTTTCTCCTTTTTTATGAACAGGAGATTCAAACCAAAGAGAATCAATATATATGTTACTCGGATCTTGAGGTATTAATTGAATTGGATAGTAGTAATTTGTTTGATCTCCCTTAACTTGTTCCATTGAAAAACTACTTTCTTGAAAGTCGGAAAATAATAAATATTGTCTACTTCCTAATTTTTCGTTTTCTTCATTTTCTTTATCAAGAAAAGAACGCTGCCAATTTATTATATCTTCTAAATTTCGATTAATAGGTGTAAATTCTATTTTATCTAAGTAATCAAGTGCTTCCATTTTGGATATTAGACGTTGTTCAACTCCATCTAATTTATTTGTAGTTAAAAGAACACTTGTTTCTAAGGATGTTTTTTTAAGAATTCTCCTTGCCATTTCACGCGCCTCAGAAAGAAGTTCTCCCTCAGTTCCTTTTGCACTCATAGAGAATGAGTTGTCGATATAAATTGAAAGCACATTCTTCCCATTAGAATGAGATAGGCCACCTTTTTCAATTATTGGTTGAGCAAATGCTATAATAATAGCAGAAAGAGCCAATAAACGTGAAAATAGTATAAGTAAATCCTTAAGTTTTTTAGAAGATTTCTTTTCTTGCTCAATAAATTTAATAAACTTTAAAGAAGGAAAAAATAAAGTTTTGTGTCTTCTAAAGTGAAATAAATGGATTAAAACAGGAATTATTAGAAGACTTAAAAGCCAAAGTAAGCTGGGATACAAAAATTCCATAAAACAAATTTAAGAAAATTAAACGATTTTACTTGTCTTGTTTATAGAATCTCAGTTATTTAAATTTTTTCGTCCCTTTTATTTAATATCTGTAGCTCTCTTTTTATACTCGGCACTTTTCACCTCGTCACCAAGTTTATAGTAGGATTTCCAGAGGATTTCTAGAACAGCTTTTTCAGTGGGATTGATAAGAATGTATTTTTCTAAAACAAGTAATGAGCGCTTGAGTATCTCTTCAGATTTTTGCACAAGAAATTGATACTTGGGATTATTAAAATCTAACTGATCAGCACTTGTCTTTGTATCGTTAGCCCAATTAAAAAGGTGGGCACCGAGTTGGTATTGAGCTTCTGTATAATTTGGGTCAATTTCAAGTGCTTTCATAAGGGCCTCTTCGGCTTTTTCATTTTCCTTTAAATCAATATAAGATGTCCCCAATACATAATACAATTGTTTATTTTTTGGATCAATTGCTAATGCTTTAGTGAGGAATTTTTCTGAATTAACGAAGTCACCTTTTTGTAAATTGATATTAATAATGGAAATTATAACATCAATATTTAATGGTAAAAACTTATGCGCTTCTTCAGCAATTTTTAATGCCCCGTCAAAATCCTTTTTTTGTAATAAGCTATCAACCGCATAAGTTAAACTTAAACCAGCATTAATAGCAGCATCTTTATAATCATTACCTAAAAATTCTTCAATTACATATGAGGCACAAAACATTTGCGTTGCTTGACTAAAATTTTTATCGTTATAGGATTTAAGTCCCATTTCAAAAGCCATTCTAGATCGGATATTAATAAATTGTTCTGCATCTTCAACCCATGTTTTTTTTGGGTCAGCCATAACTTTTTTGAATGATTCTTTTGAAATAGCTTCATATTCTTCTAGTAATGTTTCATTTAGCTCATTTCCAGAAACAGCTTTTATAGTTGCTAATTCAATTAAGGCAAAATAAACTTCAGCACGGTAAAAATGCATTTTCATATCTTCTGCCGTCTCAGGATTTGCGGCTGCAAGATCAATAAAGACTTTTGCATCATTAACTATTTTTTGTCCAGCGTCTAGCCCAGACATCGGATTATATTTTTTCATTAGCATAGCAGCGTCTGTAATATTTTTCTTTTGGGAATATCCAGATAATGGATTGCTTACAATAGTTAATCCAAGAATTAAATTAAATATAAATTTCATGAGTTCTTTTTTTGTGTTAGTAGAATAAGTTTATTATTATTTTTCGTCATCATCTTCAATTTCCGTGCCGTTGATATCGTCAAGAGACTCATCTTCTCCCTCAATTTCTTCGACCTCATCATTTTCCTCATCAATTGGTCCTAAATCTTCAACAACTTCATTTAAAGCTTCGATAACTTCAATGTCTTCGTCTTCGTCTTCGGTTCTAGGAACACGAGCAATTGCAGCAATTTCAGCTGTTCCTTTTAGATTTATTAAACGAACACCTTGTGTGGCTCTTCCCATTGTGCGAAGTGTGTCAATGTGCATGCGAATTGTCACACCTGATTTAGTAATGATCATTAAATCATCTTCATCTGAAACAACTTGAATAGAAAGTAATTTCCCTGTCTTCTCCGTAATATTCAAGGTCTTTACACCTTTTCCACCACGATTTGTAATTCTATAAACAGGTTCTTTATCTTCAGGATCATTCAAATAAGTACGTTTGCCATATCCTTTTTCGGAGACAACTAATATTGTTGAGAAAATATCTTCAACACAAATCATACCTATGACTTCATCATTTTCTGCTGTTAGCGTAACGCCTCGAACCCCTGCAGCATTTCTTCCCATTGGTCGAACTTTTGCTTCATTAAAGCGAATAGCACGCCCAGAACTTGTTGCTAAAACAATTTCATTCTCGCCATTTGTTAATCTCGCTTCTAAAAGTTCATCATTTTCACGAATTGTAATTGCATTAATTCCGTTTGAACGAGGTCTAGAATAAGCTGCTAATGATGTTTTCTTTATAACCCCAAGTTTTGAACACATAATAATATAGTTATTCTTGATGTATTCTTGGTCCGTTAAATCTTGCACTTTCACATAAGCTTTAACTTTATCATCTTGAGGAATATTAATTAAGTTCTGAATTGCGCGACCTTTTGCTAGTTTATTACCCTCCGGAATTTCGTAAACCCGCATCCAAAAGCAACGACCTTTTTCTGTGAAAATCAATAAATAATTATGGTTTGTCGCAACAAACAAATGCTCTAAGAAATCTTTTTCGCGTGTTGCAGAACCTTTGGAGCCCATTCCACCTCGATTTTGCACTTTGTATTCTGCTAAATTAGTACGTTTGATGTATCCAGCATGCGAAATTGTAATTACTACTTCCTCATCTGCAATAAGATCTTCCATCCTCATTTCTGAAGCCGAATATTCTATGCGAGAACGACGCTCATCGCCATATTTGGCTTTCATGTCTTTCAATTCATCTTTGATTATTTGCATGCGACGTTCCTCGTTTGCAAGAATATCTTTTAAGTCTGTTATTGTAGCCATTAATTCCTCAAACTCAGCTCGCAACTTATCTTGTTCAAGTCCTGTTAATTGACGTAAACGCATGTCTACAATAGCGCGCGTTTGAATTTCAGATAAACCAAAGCGCTCAGACAATCTTTCTCTAGCACTATCAGGACTTGCGGATGATTTAATAATTTCGATTACTTCATCAATGTTGTCAGATGCGATGATTAAGCCTTCTAAAATATGTGCTCGTTCTTCAGCTTTTCTTAAGTCAAAGCGTGTTCTTCTGATTACAACTTCATGACGGAAAGCCACAAATTCACTGATCATATCTCGCAAGTTCAATAAACGCGGTCGACCATCAACCAAGCAAATATTATTTACAGAAAAAGAAGTTTGAAGCGCAGTAAATTTGTAAAGTTTATTCAGAACAACATTTGCGATTGCATCTCTTTTAATTTCAAAAACAATGCGCATTCCATTTCGGTCAGATTCATCTCTTAAATCTGAAATTCCCTCAATTTTCTTATCGTTTACTAAATCAGCGATCTTTTTGATCATTTCTGACTTATTTACTTGGTAAGGAATTTCAGTAACAATTATCTGTTCTCTACCGTTATTATCTTCTATTTCAGCTTTTCCGCGAATAACAACTCTTCCACGTCCAGTAAGAAATGCATCACGCACTCCCTCGTAGCCATAAATAATTCCGCCTGTAGGAAAATCTGGTGCTTTTACATAATTTAAAAGTTCTTCAATTTCGATATCTTTATTATCAACAAAAGCAATTATTCCATCAATCACTTCTGATAAATTATGTGGAGCCATATTTGTGGCCATTCCAACTGCAATTCCAGATGCCCCATTTATAAGAAGATTCGGAATCTTCGTAGGCATAACGGTTGGTTCTGTTAAGCTATCATCAAAGTTTGGACGAAAATCTACGGTTTCTTTTTCGAGATCTTCAAGCATTTCTTCAGCAATTTTCCGCAGTCTAGCTTCAGTATAACGCATTGCAGCTGGACTATCTCCGTCAATTGATCCAAAATTTCCTTGTCCGTCTACTAGTGGATAACGAAGCGACCATGGTTGCGCCATACGAACCATCGTATCATAAACTGAGCTGTCACCATGAGGATGGTATTTACCTAAAACTTCACCAACAATCCTTGCTGATTTCTTATGCGGGCGATTTGAATAAACTCCCAAATCTTGCATTCCATACAATACTCTTCTGTGAACAGGTTTAAATCCATCACGAACATCGGGTAATGCTCTTGAAACAATAACAGACATCGAATAATCGATGTAAGCTGATTTCATTTCATCTTCAATGTTTATCTGAATTATTTTTTCACCATCTGCCATAACTTACTTTCTTTTTTTAATTGAAATTTTCATAAAAATATGAAGTATCCAAAATTAGCAAATTATTGAAGTCAACTGAATTTTTTATTATGAATTTACTAACAAAATCAACTAGTAAATTGTGAATAAATAGCAAGTTTTAGAATTATTTTAAACTTATATTTGTATTTCTATAATATAAACTTCAAATGGACGCAAAATTTTCTCCTCGAGTTAAAGACATGATTAGTTTCAGTCGCGAAGAAGCTCTTCGTCTTTCTAATGAATTTGTTGGTGCAGAACATTTACTACTTGGGCTCATTCGTTTAAATGAAGGAACTGCAATTCATCTTCTCAACGAATTTAATACAGATTTGATAAAACTAAAGACTGATTTGGATATGATTCTTTCTAAATCTTCTGTTCCAAATTTATTGAACACAAATTTACCACTTCTTAAGCAAACGGAAAATATCATTAAGCAATCTTATTTGGAGGCAAAACAATTTAAATCAAGCGTTATTGGAACAGAACACATGCTTTTAACGATTTTACGTTATGAAGATAGCGCCGCATGTCAACTATTAAATAAATATGGTATTATGTACGAAAACACAAGAGTCGAATACGAAGCTTTAAATGGAATTAATGAAGAACCAAGGGCGGATCTTCCTTCAGATAGAGATGATGAAGAAGATCCATTTACAGCTCCAAGTAAACCAGCAGATCCAAAATCAAAAACACCTGTATTGGATAACTTCGGTCGCGATTTAACAAAAATGGCTGAGGTTGGAAAGTTAGACCCCATTGTTGGTAGAGAAAAAGAAATTGAACGCGTTAGCCAAATTTTATCTCGAAGAAAGAAAAATAATCCAATTTTAATTGGAGAACCTGGTGTTGGAAAAAGTGCAATTGCTGAGGGTTTAGCATTGAGAATCGTTCAACGAAAAGTATCTCGTGTTTTATTCAATAAAAGGGTTGTTTCTTTAGATTTAGCTTCTTTGGTAGCAGGAACAAAATACCGCGGACAATTTGAGGAGAGAATGAAGGCTGTAATGCAAGAACTTGAGAAAAATCGAGATATTATTTTATTCATTGATGAAATTCATACCATAATTGGTGCAGGTGGTGCAAGTGGCTCCTTAGATGCTTCAAATATGTTTAAACCAGCTTTGGCGCGTGGCGAGCTTCAAGCAATTGGAGCAACAACTTTGGATGAGTACCGTCAATATATTGAGAAGGATGGAGCGCTAGAAAGAAGATTTCAAAAAGTTTTAATTGAACCTACAAGTATTGATGAGACAATTCAGATTTTAAATAATATAAAGGAACGCTACGAAGATCATCATTCAGTAATTTATACGGATGAAGCTTTATCCGCTTGTGTGAAGTTAACAGAGCGCTATATTACTGATCGCCATTTACCGGACAAGGCAATTGATGCTTTAGATGAGGTTGGTTCTCGTGTTCACATGAAAAATATCAATGTTCCGCAAGAAATTGTTGATATTGAAGAAAAAGTGGAGGCATTAAAACTTGCAAAAGCAGAAGTAATTCGCTCGCAGCAATATGAAAAAGCGGCTGAGTTGCGTGACAATGAGCGTAAGCTTCAAGAAGCATTAGAGTTAGCAAAAACGAAGTGGGAAGAAGATGCCAAAACAAATAAAATTATTATCACTGAAGAAAATGTTGCCGAGGTTGTTTCTATGATGTGCGGTGTGCCAGTTACCAAAGTTTCAGAATCTGAAACCGGGAAATTGGTGAAAATGGCGGAATCAATTCGTGGAAAGGTTATTGGTCAAGATGATGCAATTAGTAAAGTTGTAAAAGCGATTCAACGAAACCGTGCGGGATTAAAAGACCCAAATAAACCTATTGGATCTTTCTTTTTTCTTGGGCCAACTGGTGTTGGTAAAACGCAATTAGCAAAAGTATTGGCAAAGAATTTATTTGATTCTGAGGATGCCTTGATACGCATCGATATGTCAGAATACATGGAGAAATTTTCTATTTCGCGCCTTGTTGGTGCTCCTCCAGGATATGTTGGTTATGAAGAGGGTGGACAGATGACAGAGAAAGTCCGAAGAAAACCATATTCAATTGTATTGTTAGATGAAATTGAAAAAGCTCATCCCGATGTGTTTAATCTTTTGCTTCAGGTTTTGGATGAAGGACATATGACAGATGGTTTAGGTCGTAAAATTGATTTTAAGAATACGATATTAATCATGACTTCTAATATTGGCGCACGTCAATTGGCAGATTTTGGAACTGGAGTTGGTTTTGGCACAAAGTCACAAGAAGATTTGAAGGATGAAAATACGAAATCTGTTGTTCAAAATGCTTTGAGAAAGGCTTTCTCTCCAGAGTTTTTGAATCGCGTAGATGATATGATTATGTTTAAGTCTTTGGGAAGGCCAGAAATTCATCAAATAATTGACTTAGAGTTAGAAAAATTATATGGTAGAATCAACAATTTAGGATATAAAATTGAATTAACAGAAAAAGCAAAAGATTTTATTGTTGATCGTGGCTACGATGAGAAGTTTGGTGCTCGACCTTTAAAGCGTGCAATTCAAAAGTTTATTGAAGATCCACTTGCTGAGCAAATTATCAATGCAAGTCTTAAAGCTGGAGATACAATTTTAATGGATTTAGAAGAAGGCAAAGAGGAATTATCAGTTGTTATTAAAAAACAAAAGACAGGTAAGAAGTCTGATTGATAATTCAGCTTATAACTTAGCGTTTAAATACTATTTCCTCATTTTCTAAACGTAATCTTGGGCCCCAAATTCCTTCTTCTGTGCCAAGGCCAACTGAGATAATCATGTTTATTTCCGCTCCTCGTGGAAGATTAAGGACTTTTTTTACTCTTTTCTCATCAAATCCTTCCATTGGGCAGGAATGAAATCCCTCTGCTGCAATTGAAAGCATGAATGTTTGTGCTGCGAGCGCGCAAGATTTATGAACCATTATTCGCTGGTTGGCAGTGCCCCCTGTTCTGAAAAATGGTTTTCTGAGGCCCATCGTAAAGCTAATTATTCTTCGAATTGACGACATTACTCCAAAACCATCATTCATATAGAGCAAAGGCATTACTTTTTTATAATAATTTATTCCACCTTTTTGTAGTTTACTAGGTTCGCCTTCTATTGTTTGTTCTATTCGCTTGTAATTCCATTCTGCTCGACTTCTCCATTTGTCTTTACGTGTTACAAAAACAACCATTTCTTTTGCTGTTTTTGCAGCTAATTGATCTAAGCACAAAGGAATAAATTTCGCTAATTCTTCTTTCGAATGAATCCAATAAAATTCCCATAATTGCATGTTGCTGCTATTGGGAGATAATGCTGCGCGCTCAATACTTTTTTGAATAACTTCATTCGGTACTTCAATATTTGGATCAAACTTTCGATTTGACCTTCTAAAATTTACAATCTCATCAAATTCCTTAGAAAACATACTTTATTTTTAGCGTTCAAAGTTCAGTATATTTTTTAAATAGCATCTTTATTTTCTCTCAATTGTGACAAATAATTAATAGTAAGTGAAGTTCTGACACTTTTACATTCAATTTTAGAAAATTTATGACACCTTGTCTCAGTTTCAAGATTGGCAGTATCTTTGAAAGCAAAAGATTCAAAATAGTATTATGTCAAAAAAACAACAAAAAGTCACTGAAGCTGCAGAAGTCACAAATCCTGAAGCTGAACAAATAGAACAAGTTATTCCTGAGAAATCTGAGCCAACACAAGAAGAAAAATATGCTGAATTAAACGATCGTTTTCTGCGTTTGTACGCTGAATTCGAGAACTTTAGAAGACGTACAAATAAAGAGCATTTAGAATTAATTTCAAGTGCGAATAGTAATCTATTGAAAGATTTAGTGCCTGTTTTAGATGATTTTGAACGTGCAATAACAAACAATGAGACCTCTGAGGACATTGCAAGTGTTAAAGAAGGTTTTTTGTTGATTTATAATAAATACAAAGGCATTCTTGAGTCAAAAGGTGTAAAACCGATTACTTCTAAAGGAGAAATCTTTAACAGTGATATACATGAAGCCATTGTAAATGTTCCTGTTGAAGATGAAAGTCAAAAAGGAAAAGTAATTGAAGATATTGAAAAAGGATATTACCTAAATGATAAGGTTATTCGTTTTTCGAAAGTTGTAGTTGGCCAATAAGCAAGCAATATGAGCGAAAAAAGAGATTATTACGAAGTTCTAGGCTTATCTAAAAATGCGAATGATGCAGATATTAAAAAGGCATACCGCAAATTAGCAATCAAATACCATCCTGATAAAAATCCTGATGATGCTGGTGCTGAAGAAAAGTTTAAAGAAGCTGCTGCAGCTTATGAAGTATTGAGTAGTAGTGAAAAGCGCGCGCAATACGATCGTTTTGGTCATGCTGGAATGGGCGGACAAGGTGGTTTTGGTGGTGGAATGAACATGGACGATATTTTTTCGCAGTTCGGTGATATCTTTGGAGGTTCTTTTGGTGGTGGTGGATCTTTTGGTGGTAGCAGAGGTGGTTCTAGGGTTGTTCGTGGGACGAATCTTCGTGTGAAAATGAAGATGACTTTAGAGGAAATTGCGCTTGGCGTAAAGAAAAAAATAAAAGTTAATAAACTTGTAAATGCTGAGGGTGTAACGTATAAAACGTGTCAAACGTGTAATGGAAGTGGACGAATTCTTAGAATGGCTCAAACTTTCTTGGGTTCTATGCAAACGCAATCAACCTGTCATGTTTGTCAGGGTGCAGGAAAAATGATAGATAAAAAACCTTCAGATTCTGATGCTCAAGGTTTAAGACGCCAAGAAGAAGTAATTGAAATCGATATTCCAGCAGGTGTAGAGGAGGGAATGCAATTAAGTGTTCAAGGAAGAGGAAATGCGGGTCCTTACGATGGTGTTTCTGGTGATTTAATCGTTGTAATTGAAGAAATTGAGCACGATAAATTACGCAGAGAAGGTCAAAATTTACACTATGATTCTCTGGTGAATTTTGTGGATGTTGTTTTGGGAGAAAGTATTGAAGTACCTACAATTTCTGGAAAAGTAAAAATTAAAATTGATGCTGGAACTCAAAGTGGAAAGGTACTCAGACTCAAAGGAAAAGGACTTCCAAGTGTTCAAGGATATGCAACAGGAGATTTATTCGTTCATATTAATGTTTACACACCCACAAAAATTTCAAAAGAAGAAACAGAATTACTTGAAAAATTAAAAACAAGTCAAAATTTTATACCAACTGAAGAGGCAAGGGATAAAAGTTTTTTTAAACGCATGCGAGATATGTTTTCCTAATGTCCTTCATAGATAAAGCCAAAGAAGGAAATAATAGTTTTTCGAGCTATCTTTTAGGAATAGCACTAATTATTTCAGTTTATCTGCTGGGTTCTTGTTTTCTAATTCTTGATCTTCAATGGAATTTTGGAATTGAAAGTTTTGATGGTATTTCACAAAAAGAAATTGTAAGAATTCTTGGAAATAACCGTTTCTTAGCCTGGCTTATTGTACCTTTTTTATTCGTTGCACTATTTTTAGTTATCCATACAAAGTTTGTTCACAAAAGAACTGTTTTAAGTATTTTTTCTGGACGTGAAACCTTTGATTGGAAAAGAGTTTTATTTAGTTTTTCACTACTTTTTTCTGTCTTATCACTTTTTCTTTTTATTCAATATCTGAGCTCTGATAGTTTGATCTTTCATTTTGACCTTCAAAAATTTATTCCTTTATTTTTTATTGCAATTTTCTTACTTCCAATTCAAACAAGTTGTGAAGAACTTCTATTTCGTTCTTATATTCTTCAGGGAATAAAAATGCGAACAAAAAAAAATAGTGTTGCTGTTTTAATTTCTGGACTTATGTTCGGGGCAATTCATATCGGAAATCCTGAAATTGTAAAAATTGGCTATCATATTATAGTTTATTATATGCTCGTGGGCGTTTTTTTAGCACTTATAAGCTTGTTTGATAATGGAATAGAATTAGCGCTTGGTTATCACGCAGCAAACAATGTTTTTGCCGCACTTATGGTCACTAATAATTGGCAGGCATTTCAGACTGATGCAGTATTTATGGATATCTCAGATCCTGGAAATGGACTCGATACAATTTTTGGAATTCTATTTATTTTACCGCTTGTTTTTTTTATTTTTTATAAAAAGTATAAGTGGCACTCTCTTAAAGAAATGTGGCAAGACAAATTGTAACTTCTAGCATTTTTTTTAGCTTTACAAGTCAATGTTAGAAATTAGTAATTTAAATAAGTCTTTCAAACGGAAATTTGCTCTTGATGCAGTTTCCTTGAAGATTCCTAAAGGTGAGATTTATGGTTTACTTGGACCAAATGGTGCAGGAAAAACTACGCTTATTCGAATTGTAAATCAAATTATTTCAGCAGATAGCGGGAAAATTCTTTTTGACGGTCAATTAATGTCTTCTGAACACCTTCGATCTATTGGATATTTACCAGAAGAACGCGGACTTTATAAAAATATGTATGTTTTAGAACATTTAGTTTTTTTAGCGAAACTTCGTGGTCTCTCATCTTCAGATGCTTTGAAGAATAGTAAGTTTTGGTTAGATAAATTAGCGATTTCTGAGTGGTCAAATAAAAAAATTGAAGCGCTTTCAAAAGGAATGGCTCAAAAAGTTCAGTTTATCGCTTCTCTTGTTCATAATCCTGATTTGCTAATTTTAGATGAGCCCTTAAGTGGATTTGACCCGGTGAATGTTGAATTAATCTTAAAAGAACTCAAGGAATTAAAAGCAAATGGGAAAACAATTCTTCTTTCAACGCACAATATGCGAAGTGTTGAGGAAATCTGTGATCGTGCTACTTTAATTCACGATGCTAAAATACTTGTTGAAGATACTGTTTGGAATCTCCGCGAAAAAAGTAAGAAAGGCACATATTCTATCCGTTTTAAAGGAAATATGATTGCTTTTGTCAATGCACTTTGGACAGATTTTGAATTACTTGAGCAAACTGAAATAGGCGAACAGCGCTTTCTTACACTTGTTAAAATGCGTGGAGAAAGATCAATGAACGATTTATTGAATGCTTTAATGGGCGAAATTAGTATTGAGGCCATAGAAGAGTGTTTTCCGAGTATGCAGGAAGTATTTATTGAATTAATACAAGGAAAGGAGAACAGTGATGAGAAATAGTTGGATTATTGCCCTTCGTGAGTTAAAGGAACGCGTTTTAAACCCTGCTTTTTTATGGATGCTTTTCATTGGGCCTCTACTTTTATTAAGTTGCTTGTATTTCTTATTTAAAGCAGGTGATGAAGGTAAATCAAGTCTTAGGGTTCTTATTGCTGATCCATCGGGAATGATGGAAAATAAGATTGTATCTCAGGAAACGAAGGCTGTTGACTATTATTTTTTTGATGACTATTTAGAATTAGAAGAATTTCGTGACAATAAAAAATACCAGAAATTTGATGCTTTAATTGAGGTGAACGAAAAGATTTTGATTAATAAAAAAGCATTTGTTTTCTACCGCGAAACACCTTCCTTAGATGTTAAAATGCAGCTTAAATTTCAATTGGAGAGAAGGGTAGAGGAGGTGATGATTGCTGAATTTACAAATATGGAGGTAGATGATTTCCGTCAAATTAAGCAAGCTCTAAATGTAGATTTTAGAAATGTATACGATCCAAAAAACGAAGCTTCTAATCTAGAGGGCTGGGTTGGATTTATTTTTGGCTTATTGATTGTTGTATTTGTGTTCTTATTTGGCTTAACAGTTCTAAGAAGCACAGCGCGTGAAAAAAGTAACCGGATTGTGGAAGTTTTACTTGCTTCTGTGAAGCCAACTCACTTAATGCTTGGAAAAATAAGCGGTATTGGTTTAGCGGCACTCATTCAAATTCTTGTTTGGTCAGTCTTTATAACTTTAGGTTTACTGTTCTTCCGAGCTACTATTTTCCCTGATCTTTTGGATTTCTCAAATTATGAAGGTGTTCAGATGAGTAGTGAAGTTAAGGAGCAATTATTGTCTAATATTCCAAGTCAGCGCTATAACGAGTTCATAGATTTAGTTTATAAGCGCATCGATTTTACATTCTTCTTATTTCATTTCTTCTTATTTTTTATTGCTACTTACTTCTTTTATGCTGCATTTTTCAGTGCAATTGGTGCAATGTCAGGATCTGAATCTGATGGACAGCAATTTTTGATACCTCTTCTATGTATTTTAGGGCTTTCTGTTTATTCAGGATATTATGCTATTTATTTTCCCGATGCTGAATTAACTTCTTGGCTTCAATTTATTCCTTTTACTTCTTCGGTAATTGTTATGGTGAAATTAGCACAGGGTTATCCAGAAGGAACTTATTATTTAGTATGGCTTTCTCTAATAACATTGATCTTATTTACTGTGCTTTTTCTTTCAATTGCAGGACGCATCTACCGTAATGGAATTTTACATTTTGGCTTAAAGGCAAGTCTTAGAAATCTCTTTTATTTCATGAGAAAATAAATTCTATGAAACAAAAAAGGCGACCGAAGCCGCCTTTATTTTTTTTGTAAACTTAGATTAGAATCTCCAACCCATTCGGATAGAAGAACCACCACCTAAATTCATTCCAGATGTTGTAGTTTCGTTATCACCTTCACCTTCTGTTTCTGATCCGTAGTTTAATAGACCAATTTCTAAACCTAGATAAATGTTTTCTGCAACATAGTAGTCTAAACCTGCACCAATCCCTAAACCTAATGAAGAAGTTTTAGCTTCAACATTATTAATAGTTGTATTTGAACCTCCAAAATTAAGTCCAGCAGAAAAATAGGGAGACATTTTGTCGTTACCAGCTAGATGGTATTCAAAGCCAAGTCCGATAGAGTTTCCACTAACAGAGTTTGAATCATTTTCTGATGCGCTTGCATAACCAAGATTTAAACGTCCAGCCATGTTATCCTTAAAGAAATAACGTGCACGTACACTTGGAGCTTGCCAATCCAATCCATCAGCGCTTGTGTAATTTACTACACCTTCTAATGTCCAAGGATTATCAGTTGTTCCTTTTTGTGCAAACATTGTTCCTGACAAAGCCACTGCACTTACTAAAATCATTAATTTTTTCATAATCTTAAAATTTAATTAGTTAAAAGTTTGGTCAAATATACGGAGCAAGTTTCATAGGGTTTCATTTTTTTTTTTAACATTTGACTTTTAATAAAATTTTAAAATACTTTTCTTGTCTTTGACCCTTGTTTTTAATAGGGTTTCAAATAAAATTATAATACTTTAAAACGTATATAAATTTGTATTTTTTTTTTAACTTGTGATTAATTTTCAACCTTAAACATGGTAAAAGCTGTCATAGATTTGGGCACAAATACCTTTAATTTACTCATTGCGAATGTAAATAAAGGGAAAATATATCCTATTTATAAAGATAAAGAGGCTGTTGGGCTAGGTCTTGGCGGTATCAATGAAAAGCGTATTTCTGAGCAAGCAATAGCTCGTGCTGTACTTTGTTTGTCTGGTTTTAAGAAAATCTGTGATAATTTTGGAGTTGAGCTTATTCATACATATGGCACTTCTGCAATTCGAGATGCTAAAAATCAAAGTGAATTTCTAAAACAAGTTCTTGATTCTACAGGAATAATAATAACTGTTATAAGTGGGAGAGAGGAAGCACATTTAATTTACCAAGGAATTCAGTATTCTCATAAATTCTCAAAAGACAGTATCATTATGGATATTGGTGGAGGCAGCACAGAATTTATAATAGCCAATGCATTCGGTGTAAAAGATTTAGTTTCTTTAAACATTGGAATTTCTAGAATTTTTCAATTCTTTTCCTTTAATGATCCAATGACTGATTCAGATATTGAAGTCGTTGAAAATTATTTAGAGCAAAATTCTGAAGGATTTTTTAATAATAAGCATTGTGATTTATTGATTGGAGCTTCTGGAAGTTTCGAAACATTTTATGAGTTAATTTATAAAAAGCCATTTTCTAAGTTATACAAAACTCATTCCTTAGATTTTACTCTTATGTTAGAATTATTAGATACTATAATCTACTCAACACGAGCAGAGAGAGATATAAATTCTTTTATTATTCCTATGAGAAAAAAAATGGCGCCTCTTGCTGCCATAAAAACACGATGGGTTATTCGGAAGTTGAATATCAAGGAAATAATTGTTTCCCCTTGTTCCTTAAAAGAGGGAGGCTTACTAATTTAAGATTTAAAAATCATCTTAATTTCTTTATCTTTGCACAAATTAAAGGGTAAAACTTGTAATTTTTAATTTTATTTGGCTCCGTGGCGCAACTGTATAGCGCACTGGATTTCGGCTCCAGCGGTTACAGGTTAGAATCCTGTCGGGGTCACAAAAAAGGGTACCTTTAGATACCCTTTTTTAATTAAATCCATTAATTATTTAGGTTTAAGTTCAATTTAGTGTATTAAGAGTATACTTTTTCAGTACCCATTTTAGTACCCTTTTTAATTTTCAGTACCCATTTCAGTACCCCTTTCTATTTCATCTAAAAATTTATTTATTTCGGATCTATCGATCTTCAATTGACCTAAAAGTTTTAAGGATCTGCAAGTTTCAAAAAACAAAAATCTGTCAAATTCTAATTTTACTTGATCTTTACTTAACTCATCTAAAAAATATCTGTTTTGATATCTGAACTCATTAAAACTTTTTGATAGTGATATCAATTTTGGGTGCAGATTGAAGAATACAAATGTTAAAACTCTTTTCCTTTCTTTTTGTAATATCATTTTGATTTTTTTCTTGAATAAAAATAATTTAGGATTTCTTCTTTTGAAAGTTTTTTGTGGTTTAGAAGATGCCAATAACAGAAGTGAAAAAAAATATATTCATGATAGTGTCGGATAATTTCCTCTTCCGATAGTGAGTCGAGAAAGTACATTTTTTTATCCTTAAAGGATTCAAAACGAGCTTCAAAAGGAAAATAGGTGTATGCATCAAAAGAATTCGCCAGGCGTGTTAAAATTGACTTTTCCATGTCTTTTTAAGCTAAGGTCAGCCTAAAAATTTACTTGGCAAAGAACTTTACCTGATTTCAGGCAAGGTTTTATTATTCTTTTTGGATTTGATCGTTTTTTTATTAAAAACTTGCATTAGCAATTGAATCTAGTGATTGAGAAAAAGAAGTTTAAATTCGTCTTTTATCAGACTAAATAAATTTAAAGATAAATTGATAAATAGTTAAAAAGACCGAATAGCACGCAACATGCCTGCACCCTTATTGGCGATGGTCTGAAAACCATCGCCGAAATACTGTTTCCACACATTGTTGTTATCGACCTCCGAAGAACTCCAATAGCCGTAAGTAGTAAAGCCGCCAATAGCAACTCTGTTTTGATGCAACCTATTTAACTCATCTTTACTTGGTAGATACCAATCGCTGTAGCCATCCAATACTAAATCTGCACAGAGGCGTGCTGCTATTCCTACTTCATTGCAGCCATTCATTATATCAAAGGTATTATTATTTCCTGTTCCTATTGCTGTTCCATCTGCTCCTGAAATTAGTGTGCCATCACAGCCCCACCCTGTTGGACCTTGGTCGCTAGGTGCTGCTATTAATCCGTGTGGCACATTTACATCATATCCAATATCACCTGCCTGTAAAATATAGGCAATTTTTCCTCCTTGGTAACTTTCGCCAATAGCAATAGTTGGAGTTGGCGTAGGATTAGGCGTAGGATTTTCGGGTGTACATCCGAATAGTAATAACATCAGAATAAAAACAAATAAATTTTTCATAATTAAAGTTTCAAGTTAAGAAGTAAAGGTATAAAAAAAAGCACGAACTTAAATGATTGTTTCAGCATTATAAACCTAATTATTTGTCAAGAAAAAGAAGTATAGATTAGTCTTTTATTTAATCAGTTATAACAAATCTATTTTCAGACACAATTATGTTATTTTCTTTCAATTGATAAAAATAGATTCCTTGCTCTAAATTTTCACGATAAAATGTGAATGTTTGCCCCGAGATATTGTCAATTTTCCTCACTTGTTCTCCCAATGTATTGTAAACTATAAATGTCGCGTTTTCAAATAGATTATCTGTTTTTAAAGTTGTTGCCTTAGAAAAAGGATTAGGATAAATTGAAATTTGAGATGATGTATTTGATTCAGAAATGTCTCCTGTTAAATTATTATTATACCTTACAACAACGAAATCAATACCATTAGACACAGCAGCTGCACCACCAGCCGCTACAATTTTCCCATCATCTTGAATAGCAATAGCACCGGCTCCGCTAGCATCTCCAACAGCTGTAATAACAATTCCAGCTACACCGAAAGTATTATCTAAACTACCATTGGTATTGTAACGGGCTACACCAATATTACAATTATACATTATATTAGAGGGACCACATCCTGTCGCTACAATTTTCCCATCAACTTGAAGGGTAATTGCAGTTAACTCGGCTAACTGGCTTTCTTCAAAAGATGAAGTTACAATACCATCAGTATCGAAAGTAGTGTCTAAAATACCATTGGTGTTGTATCGAGAAAAGGTAAAGTTATAAGAGCCGAGGGAGTCACTAGATCCCGCCGCCAAAATTTTCCCGTCAGCTTGTATGACAATGTCATTAGCAGCACTATTTATTCCAATAGAAGTAGTTACAATACCAGCAGTACCAAAATTAGTATCTAAACTACCATTGGTATTATAACGCGATAAAGCAAAGACAGAAGGAGAAAAGTTGCCACTCGTCTGACTCTCTCCAGCCAACACAATTTTCCCGTCAGTTTGTATTGCAATACCATTAGCACGGCTGCCATATTCCCCAATAGAAGTAGTAACAATTCCATCTGTACCGAAAGTGGGGTCTAAACTGCCATTGGTGTTGTAACGCATTAAAGTAAAAAGCATAACATTAATAGTGATAATACTTTGGCTATATCCCGCCGCCAAAATTTTTCCATCAGCTTGTATTGCAATAGCAAGAGCACCATTTCCCTCAATAGAAGTAGTAACAATTCCATTTGTACCGAAAGTGAGGTCTAAACTGCCATTGGTATTGTAACGAGTTAATGCAAAGGAATTAGGTCCATTACCTTCTCCCGCAGCAACAATTTTACCATCAGCTTGTATTGCAATTCCATTAGCTTGACTACTTGATGTTCCAATAGATGTAGTAACAATACCATCTGAATGGAAAGTATTATCTAAACTACCATTAATGTTGTAACGCGTTAAAGCAAAAACTTTTTGAGGCGTTGAAAAGTAGTTGTAACTGTATCCAGCCGCCACAATTTTTCCATCATCTTGAATGGCAATACCATTAAGCGAATTTTCTGACCCAAGATTTCCAATAGATGTTGTGACAATTCCGTTGACACCAAAAGTATTATCTAAACTACCATCTTGAGAAAATGAAGCAAAGGGAAGAGCAAAAAATAAAATAATACTTGCTGATATTGTACTGAGTGTATATTTTTTCATTTTTTTTAGTAATATCCTATTATGAAAACCTGTGTACTAACTCCCCAAACGCTGTTAGAAAAAGTTATAATTCCATTTTGACCAACAGGTAACATTATTTGACCTGAACCATCAACTACGGCTCCACTATTACTTGCAATATCGTCATGCCGATGATCACATACTTCATAATTAAAACCATTAGTTAAGGCATTTATGTTACAATGTATAGCTTGATCATACGAAGCACCTACATAAGTGTATTTATAGTATAGAATAACCGAATTTACTTGAAGCCCTAAAGTTGTAAAAATATTGGATGCTGTTGTAAAGTTTTGAATATTTGTGAACTGAAAATTGTACAATTCAATCGGGGAAATAAATGTAGGTCCTCCTGATACTGAAGTGCCTTGTGGACCTTGAGGACCTGTTGCGCCATCATTTCCATTGGTGCCTGCTATTCCTTGTGGACCTTGAATTCCTTGAGGACCTTGAATTCCTTGAGGACCAGGTGTTCCATTGGCACTGAACAAAGCATAAGGCACACTCATTAATTCGCTCGTACCTGTTATTGTATAATTTGTTCCGCCAGTTGGGTCTGTTTGTGTCTTTACAAAATATGGTCCATTTGCCCAATTGATTCCGCCAAAGGTACCTGTAACAATTGTTCCTGTGCCAATTTCTAAACTCACCAATCCATTTGCATTGGTACTTGCTGTTTGAGTCTCGCTGTATACTACTGTCCCTGTTGCAGAACCTTGTAATATACTAATTTTCATTCCTACTGAAGTAGAGGTAACAAGTGCACCACTCGTATTTCTTATTACAGCTTGGTAACTCATTTTTTGAGGAGCTTGGGCAAAAATTGAGGTGCCTATTAATAGACATACTAATGTTATAATTAGTAGATGAGTTGATTTTTTAATGACTTTTATCATGATTTTAATTTTTAGTTTTTGATAATTTTGAAAGTTTGGATTTTTTTGTTTGTTTGTACTATATTGATAAAATAAGAGCCACGAGCTAAAGTGCTCATTGCTAATTGGGTTTCCTGATTTGTTATTTGTTCACTAAGTATTAATTTTCCTTGTTCATCTAACAGGTCGAAATTTAATGTTTCGTTGTTATAATCCTCTACTTTAAGGTTTAAAAAATCACTTGTTGGATTTGGGAAAATACTCAAAGAAATGTTTAATGCTGTTTCTTTAATTCCAACAGAATATATCTCATAGGCTTGCTCAACTCCTTGTGCTACAAAACCTGTTGTTCCTGTATGAGTAGTATAAACTATTTGTCCCACGCTGTAAGCAACAGATCCTCCGCTTCCCGTGGCATCACCGCCAGAAGCAGAAAGAACTTGGTGGCTTGTTTGTGCTTTCATTGAAAAAGAAAACAAAAAAGAAAGGAAGAATAGTATAGTCTTTTTCATAGGTTATAAATTAGTTCATGTAAATTTAATTAAAAAAAACTCAATAGGTTCCAAAATAAGGGGGGATTATAGTTTGTGTAAAATAATTTGGAAGAATTAAATCACAAAATTTCATTTATCCACTTAAAACACAAATTTTATATTGTGTTGTTAAATGATATGTGTTTTGATTTTAATTGTATAATTTAACTAACTGTTGAAAATAATCACTTTTATTTTTAGGGATATTCACCATAACCGATTCACCTCTGCTGTTAATATATAAATACTTAATCCTCATTGTTTTTAATTTATCGAGTTGAGCTTGATTAAACCATCTAAAGTATGAATAACCCTCACAATTAAAATCATTCCAACTTGTTAAATTAATTTCTTCATCATTTTCAAAAATTATTTGAAACGAACTTCCTTCATCCACACAACTTAAACTACTTTTTACAATAATTGATTTTTCTATTGTTGGAGTAAACTCAATAAATTCCGAATTCTCTCCATAGACATCCAAAACTCTCGAGATATATTTATCATCAAAAGATAGATTTTTTAATTTTATTTTGTCAGCTAAATCAGAAACTTTTTTGTCTTTAATATAAAATGAATTGAGGGCTTCACCTTCTAACTCATTTCCGTATGAGTTTTTTGCGATATAACTGTATTTTGCAATAACAAGAATTACATTATCAATTTTTTTATTATTATCAAAATAATACAATGAATCTTCTTTGATTACTGTTAAGTCAATACTTTTAGGAAGAAAACTCAAAGGAAAATTTAACGAATTTTTAGTTAGAGAACTAGCTTCGATGATCACTTTATCAAATAATTCAGAAGTTTTAATATTTTCTTCGCATCCAATACATTTATAACTAATGGTATCTTTTTCTCCATTACCATTTATTGTTGTTGTTTTTCCACTGTTAGTTACTTTTTCTATATTTGACTGAGTACTATTACAAGCATAAAAAAATAATAATGGACTAAGAAGAAGGATTAAAAACTTTTTGGACTTTTTCATTTTATTTGGTTTTATTTGATTTTTATTACTTTTTAAGAATATTATTTTTTTTAACTAAAATATTTTGTTTTTATTAAAAATTAATCCCGAGGTTCTTCATTTTTAATTTTCATCAAATTTAATTTCAATGAGTGACAATACAAGTCATTTAAAAATTAATCTAAAAGTTTTCAGACAAATAGGGTCAATCATTTGCTCAGGTAGGTGTTTTGTTCTAATTTGACGCAAAATTTTTAATGCCATGTTAAACCAACATAAAATATTGCGGGTTCTTAAATTAATTTCATATTTGGAACAAAGCCCATCCAAATCTATTGGCTACTTATCACAAACTTTAGAGACCACAGATCGTACTATATATCGTTATTTTGATTTGCTTAGAGAATGTGGGTTCGACTTACAACGAGATGAACATAACCGATTCTATATAATTGATGAACGATCCAATGGTGTCCGTTTCTCCCAAGAGGAAGCACAGTTATTGAAAGAATTAGTTTTAAAGTATTCCAATCAGAATAAGTTAAAGGATTCTTTGTTAACTAAGTTCTATTTAGGATCAGAAATTCAGATGGTTGCCAGTCATTTGGTGAATGCAAAAAATGGAAAGGTAATTGAAAGATTGGCGCTCTCTATGGGTAACAAAGAACAGGTAATTTTGAGAAAATACCAATCAATTAATACAGAAAAAATCTCTGATAGGTTGGTAGAACCCTTTGGTTTTACTGATAATTATCAAACAGTAATGGCATTTGAGATTGATTCCGAAAAAAACAAAACTTTTAATATTGACCGAATTGCCTATGTAGATTTTACAGGGAAACCTTTTAAGAATATTAAACAATTTCAAAATCAAGTCCCTGATGTATTTGGATTCAGTTATTCAGGGAAAACCTTTTCCATTGAATTGGAGCTTGGTTTAAAGGATGTTTTGTTGTTAAAAGACCAATACCCTGAAACATCTCCATTTATCCACTACAACCACAGAAAAAACAACTACGAATTCAAAGTACAAGTAAATGATATGCAACCAATAGATCGGTTTATGAGGGGGATGGAATAAGGCTTTGATCTTATTAAATACTAACTTTAACTAATAAGATAATTGAGTAAAATAAAATCATTAAAAATATAAATAGATATGTGTGTAGTTTCGGATAAAATAAAATTTTGTGCTTGCGTTGATGGATCTTACGAAGATTTGCCTCATTATTGGCTATTGCATCGTTTTAACAATAAGAAGAATTTGATAGTTATGGGAATGTCAGTTATGCCCTTAGATTTTTTGCAAGCAAGCTATTTACTAAATGCACAAACATTAGTCGATAGACTTAATGAAACGGATGCCTTTGATAAAATTATTGAGTTTAAACCAAAGGACCAATTAGAAATTGTAATTAATAATTTATCTGATGATGAATTAGATCGAATGACTTTTTGTTTCATCTTTAAAAAGGGTAAATGGATAGAAAAAGAATACGATACTTTTGAAATAATGAGTCATTACGATGAATTAGCCTTCGGTGATTTTGATGAATTGAAAGAAAAATGAAAGAAGAAGAAAAAACCAACAAATAATACAGTTCAATTCAATGCTAAAAAAGAGCTGTATGAACTGAATATTGAGGTCAATGATTTCGGTTTATGAGGGGGATTGAATTCAAAAAAAACATTGTCAAATAATTGGTTATTTTTGACCTATACAAAAACGAAAATGTCAGAAGAACAAAAAAAACAACTCGAACAACAACTTTGGAACATCGCCAATACCTTAAGAGGTAAAATGAATGCAGATGAATTCCGTGATTATATCTTAGGGTTTATATTTTACAAATACCTGGCGGAGAAAATGGAAATTTTTGCCAATGAAATTCTAAAACAAGATAAAATCTCTTTTCGTGATATTAAACTTACCGACAACAAAGGGAAAGAATATATTGAAGCCATCCGTGAGGAATCGTTAGAAAAATTAGGGTATTTCCTTAAACCTGATGAATTATTCAGTGAGGTTGCTAAAAGAGGAAACAGTGATGTTGAAGGAGTGAATAATTTCATCTTAGAAGACCTACAAAAAATCTTAACTAACATTCAGTTGAGTACTATGGGAACCGAAAGTGAGGAAGACTTTGACAACCTTTTCGAAGATATGGACTTGAATAGCACCAAACTCGGAAAGAAACCTGAAGACAGAAATGAAATTATCTCTAAAGTTCTATCGCATTTAGATAAAATAGACTTCCAATTAGAAGATACCGAATTAGATGTTTTGGGGGATGCCTACGAATATTTGATAGGACAATTTGCAAGTGGTGCCGGAAAAAAGGCAGGGGAATTTTACACGCCACAAGAAGTTAGTACCATCTTAGCCAAGATTGTAACTACAGGAAAAAACAAATTAAAATCGGCTTATGATCCAACATCGGGGTCAGGATCACTTTTGTTACGAATAGCCAGACAAGTTAAGGAAGTAGGTAATTTTTACGGACAAGAAATGAACCGTACTACTTATAACCTGTGTCGAATGAACATGATTCTTCATGGGGTACATTACAAACAATTTGACATCAAACAGGAAGACACTTTAGAACATCCCCAACACTTGGGTATGACTTTTGAGGCTATTGTTGCTAATCCACCCTTTTCGGCTCAGTGGAGTGCCAATCCTTTGTTTACAACAGATGACCGTTTCTCACAATATGGGAAGTTAGCTCCAAGTAGTAAAGCAGATTTTGCCTTCGTTCAACATATGATTCATCATCTTGCCGAAAACGGAATTATGGCTTTGGTATTGCCTCACGGAGCCTTATTTAGAGGTGGTGCGGAACAACACATTCGTAGGTATTTGATTGAAAACCGTAACTATCTTGATGCAGTGATTGGATTACCTGCCAACATTTTTTATGGTACGAGTATTCCAACTTGTATTATGGTCTTCAAGAAATGTAAAGAAAATCCCGAAGATATTTTGTTTATTGATGCGAGCCAACATTTTGAAAAGGTAAAAACACAAAATGTATTACGAGAAGAGCATATTGATAAAATTATTGACACTTACCGTAACCGTACCGAAGAAGACAAATACAGTAAAAAAGCCACTTTACAATTCATAGCTGATAATGACTACAACCTGAACATACCTCGTTATGTAGATACCTTTGAAGCCGAAGACCAAATTGATATTGAAGCAATTGCATTGGAAATAAAAGGATTGGATAACCGTATTAAAGAGAACGATTCCATTCTTGCTGATTTTTGCAAACAACTGAATATAGTAACTCCTTTTTAATATGGAACAAGTACTACCAAAAATACGGTTTCCTGAGTTTAATGAAAATTGGGATAAGAAGAAGTTAGGGGAAATATCACAATTAATAACTAAAGGAACTACTCCCAAAAAATTCATCAATGAAGGAATTAAGTTTATTAAACTTGAATGCTTTGAAGGGGATAAAATTAATGGAGACAAATGTTTGTTTATTGATGAGAACACTCACAATAAAGAATTAAAGCGTTCCATTTTAAAAGAGAATGATTTACTTTTTGCGATTGCTGGAGCAACAATTGGAAAAGTTAATTTCGTTACAAATGAAATTTTACCTGCAAATACTAATCAAGCATTATCAATAATAAGATTAAAAGAGGAGGAATGTAAAAATTATATCTATCAAATTCTAAAATCAGACAGAATGAAAAGGTACATCACAGATAGTATTTCTGTCGGTGCTCAACCTAATTTGAATTTAGAACAAATGAATAATTTTACATTTTTCTACCCTACTACTGTCGAACAATCTAAAATCGCCAAATTCCTTACTACGGTTGATGAAAAACTACAAACCTTAAAACAAAAGAAAACTCTTTTGGAACAATACAAAAAAGGGGTTATGCAAAAAATCTTCTCACAAGAGTTACGATTTAAAGATGATAATGGTAATGAATACCTTGATTGGGAGGAGAAGAAATTGGGGGATACTTTAAATATAACCGTCGATAATAGAGGAAAAACACCACCAACATTAGAACACGGAATTCCCTTGTTAGAAGTAAATTCTATCGGGAACAAAAACATAAAATATAATGCAGTATCTAAATTTGTTTCCGAATTAACTTTTGAAACTTGGTTTAGGAAACATTTAAAAAAAGGTGATGTGTTATTTTCTACAGTTGGTAATACTGCTCTATGTTCATACTATGATGGAAATATAAAAGCTTGTATTGCACAAAACATTGTTGGGTTGAGATTTAATACTGATATAGGTTTATTTATGTATTATCTTTTAATTGAGGACAGAAACAACAATAAGTTCAAGCAAATTGAAATGGGTGCTGTCCAGCCGAGTGTAAAGGTTTCGCAAATGATAGATATATTCTTCGAGATTCCTTCTATACCTGAACAAAATAAAATCGCCAATTTTCTTTCGACAATTGATAATAAAATCAATCATTGTCAGGAACAAATTGTGAATACAGAGGTATGGAAAAAAGGATTGTTACAACAAATGTTCGTTTAATAAAATAAGTAGATTATGTACAAAATAAATAAATCAAGTAACAATGTTGTCAAGTTAGAACAACGTTTATTCAAAGAATTACAAATTAAGGAAAGAGAACATCTTCAAGAATGGATTGCTAAAAATCCTGAAATGTTGGGGGAAGAATTATTGATTATTCAAAAAGAATATGACGGCTTTAACGATACTAATGAGAGACTCGATTTATTAGCACTCGATAAAGACGGTGGTTTAGTTATCATTGAAAACAAATTGGATGATACCGGAAGAGATGTGGTATGGCAAGCCTTGAAATATACATCCTATTGTTCTACTCTTACTACTTCTCAAATTATTAAATTATACCAATCCTATTTAGATAAATGGCAAAACGGAGATGATGCCAAACAAAACCTACTTGATTTTTTAGAAAGAAGTGACGAGGAATTATTATTAAATAGAAACGACGACCAACGCATAATTTTTGTTGCTAATAATTACCGAAAAGAAGTTACTTCTACGGTTTTATGGTTAATAAAACATAAAATTCAAATTCAATGTTTTAGAGCAACTCCATACTCTATGGGAGAAGATATGTTTCTTCAGGTGGAACAAATCATTCCGTTACCTGAGACAAAAGAATTCATGATTGATGCCCAAGAAAAACAAAAAGAAGAGAACGACAAAAGTAAAACTATAGAAGAATCTGAAGTACGATTAGTAAAGTTTTGGGGTTTATTAAAAAATAACCTTAGAGACAATAATATTGATTTCTTGGAGAGGGTCAGTTCAAAACCACATTATAGTTTAGGGTTTTGGAAAGGTTCAGGAAAATTTGCATTCTGTATCGGAAGACAAACTTTTAGAGTTGAATTGTATTTTTCTAATGACCCAAATAAAGAACTAATCGATGCAATGTACAAGAATAAAGAAACCGTTGAGAACGACTTCGATGGTTTAATTACTTGGGAACGATTAGAAAATAAGAAGGCGTCAAGAATTCGTTTTGATATGTCAACAGAAGATGTTAAACAATTAGAAGGGAAATTTAACGATGAAATTTATTGGAATAACTTAATAAATTGGTATCAAGAATCTATGGTGAAGTTTTACAATGCTTTAAATCCTATTTGGGATAAGGTTCAAAAAGATTTGTAATATTATGTCAAAACAAACCGAATTAGTATTAGAGGAACAATTAGTAGGACAACTTGTAAAGTTAGGATACGGATTAGTATACCTAAAAGATGAGAGTGATTTAATTGCCAACCTTAAAACACAATTAGAAAAACACAATAAGATAAAATTCTCCGATAAAGAATTCGAGAGAGTAATGAATATTCTCAGTAAAGGTTCGGTTTTTGAGAAAGCCAAATCCTTAAGAGAGAAACAACACATCGTTCGAGATAACGGAGACAACCTGTATTTTGAATTTATGAACACCGAACATTGGTGTCAAAATCAATTTCAGGTGACCCACCAAGTTACAATGGAAGGTTCTTACAAAAACCGATACGATGTAACCCTTTTAATTAATGGCTTACCGATGGTTCAGATTGAGTTGAAAAGACGAGGTTTAGAACTAAAAGAAGCCTTCAACCAAATCAATAGATACCAAAGACATTCGTTTGGGTCTAATTCTGCTTTGTATCAATACATTCAAATATTCATCATCAGTAATGGGGTGAATACCAAGTATTACGCAAATAATAAGAATCAATCGTTCAAACAAACTTTTTATTGGACGGACAAAGACAATAAGAGATTAACCAATATCTTGAATGGTTTTACCAGCGAGTTTTTAGAGCCTTGTCATATATCCAAAATGATATGTAAGTATATTGTTTTGAATGAAACCCACAAGGTTCCGATGGTACTTCGACCGTACCAATTTTATGCGGTAGAAACCTTGGTTGACCGAGTAAAAAACAGTACCAAGAACGGATATATTTGGCACACAACAGGTTCAGGAAAAACCCTAACATCCTTCAAAGCAAGTCAAATCATTATGAATATGCCAAAAGTAAAAAAGGTAGTATTCGTAGTAGATAGAAAAGATTTAGATTACCAAACCACAAAAGAATTTAATAGTTTCAGTAAAGGAAGTATTGATGGAACAGACAATACAAAAGCATTAGTAAAACAATTCACAGACGATACCAAGTTAATCGTTACCACCATTCAAAAGTTGAATACTGCTATCAGTAAGAATCAGTATTTGGACCAAATGAATAAACTCAAAGATGAGAAGATTGTTTTTGTTTTTGATGAATGTCACCGTTCTCAATTTGGGGAGACTCACAATAGAATCAAATCGTTCTTCAACAATATTCAGATGTTTGGTTTTACAGGTACCCCCATCTTCGCTGACAACTCTGTGAAAAATGAATTGGGTCGAAGAACAACTTCAGAACTATTTGGAGATTGTTTACACAAATATGTAATTACAGATGCCATCAATGACGAGAATGTATTGAAGTTCTCTGTTGAATATGTTGGTCGTTACAAACAAAAAGAAGGGGGTTCAAATGTTGATATTGAGGTAGAAGAAATTGACACCAAAGAATTAATGGAATCTCCGTTAAGATTAGAAAAAATTACGGATTATATTATCAATAACCATAGTCGAAAAACACACAACAAAGAGTTTACAGGGATGTTCTGTGTGAGTAGTGTGGACACCTTAATAAAGTATTTTGACCTGTTCCAAAAGAAAAAGGAAAATGGGGAACATACCCTAAGAATTGCAACCATTTTTAGTTATGCCTCCAACGAAGATGATGCCGATGCCAATGGATTTATTCCTGAGGAAGTTTCGGTCGTTGAGGAACCAAAAGCATTGTATGGATTGAATACCCATAGTAGAGATAAGTTAGAAGAATTCATTGGTCATTACAACACTATGTATGATACTAAATACTCTACAAAAGATAGTGAGACCTTCTACAACTATTATAATGACATTTCTAAGAAAGTTAAAGAAAGACAGATAGATATTTTGTTGGTGGTGAATATGTTTTTAACTGGCTTTGATTCTCCTTCCTTGAATACGATGTATGTAGATAAAAACTTAAAATACCATGGGTTAATTCAAGCCTATTCAAGAACGAATCGTATTATAAACGAACAGAAGTCACAAGGAAATATTGTAGTGTTCCGAAACTTGAAAAACGCAACAGATGAAGCGATAACTTTATTCAGTAATAAAGATGCTGTTGATGTTATCATTATGAAACCGTATGAAGATTACACGGATAAGTTTAATGAAGCCTTGAAACGATTAAACAATATTACACCCACAATAGACAGTGTTAACGATCTTAAAACAGAGGAAGATGAGTTAGAGTTCGTTCAGGCATTTCGGGACCTTATGCGACTTAAAAACATCCTAAATTCGTTCTCTGATTTTAATTGGGATGACATAGGTATTGACGAACAAAAATTTGAAGATTATAAGAGCAAATATCTTGACCTATACGACAAAGTGAAATCAGAACATGAGGTTGAAAAAGTATCTATATTAGAAGATGTAGATTTTGAATTAGAGTTAATACATCGTGACGAAATTAATGTTACCTATATCATTCAGTTATTGATAAAATTGAAAGTAAAAATTGAACAAGGTGGCAAAGGTGGTGATATTGAGAAAGAAATCTCCAATATCATCAATACCCATACTCAACTAAGAAGTAAAAGAGAATTGATTGAGAAGTTTATCTCTCAAAATATTCCTGAGATTGAAGATACCGATTTGATTCCACAGGAATTTGATAAATTTTGGAAAGAAGAACAAAGAATAGCATTTAATGAATTGGTGAAGTCAGAGAACCTCTCTGTTGAAAGAACTGAACAATTAATCGAGAATTATCTATTTGCTGAAAGAGAACCTCTTACGGAAGAGATTTTGGATCTGATTGACGGTGAGAAACCAACACTGCTTAATAGAAAGAAGATTGGAAACAGAATACTGAACCAAATCATTGATTTCGTTGAAAAATTTGTGTTCGGTTTTGATCAAATGTCATAACTTTCTAATAAATTAATTCCAAAAAACAACCTAATAAATGGTGTTATTCAAATTCCTAATTTCTTAAAAAAAATTTCATCAACGAACAAATCCCTATTTAATGATATTGTATACTTGCCTTTTTTATTTTTTATTAAGTAATCATCAATTATATGATTATTAAAAACGGTTTTTAAAACAGCATTAAGAGAAGATATCGCTCCTGATAAATTATTTTTTCCTGTGTATACTTTACCTTGATTAAACGCAACCAAACGATTTATTGATTCAATTTCAAATTCCTTTAACTCACCATCATTATTTTCTTCTTCCTTTTCCCTAACTGAAAATTCTTTGTAAATTTTATATAATTCGTTGCGATAATTTACCACATCTTTATTTCCTATTCCTTCGGGATGTTGAAGGAAAAAATAATACAATACTTTCCACTGAGGATCTAATTTTAAAATTAGATTGTTGAATTCAGGCACAATGAATTGTTTTGTCCCATCTACATATTTAAATTTTATCGAAACTAAATCAACTCTGCCAATATACCTCCTTAATATATGTTGTCTAACTTTCTCTAAAGATTCAAAAATATATTTTTTAATATCTTCAGGAAATTTATTTTTAAAAAGTAAATCATGACAGGTTTCACAAAGATCGCTAGATCTACTTTTTTGTGTATGATGGTTTAAATTCTCACAGAAATCCATTGCACAACCCTGATTTTCCTTGTGAGTAGATTTATATAGATCTGTGCTGTTATCAAACATATTTGCACGAATAATCCAACAATATATTTCATAAATTATTGGAAAAATGGAATCAATCTTATCTGAATAAATTCTATCCCACCCTTTTGAATAAATAAATGCATTAGCCATCGATTCATCGATATACCCAAGAAAGTTGCGGTTGTTTCTTTCCCCTGTCAATAAAATAAGTAATTCATCTTTGGGAATTGAATGAGTTTTCCTTATCTCTATACCTTTATTAAAAAAGTAGTCAAAATCTTTTCCTGTATTCGATTTATCAACTTTTTCTTCAAACCTTATCTTCCTTAATTGATCTTCGATTAATTCAATTTCAAATTCATCTACATCTTGATAGTTTTCTATGAATTTAAATTTTAGAACAGGATTAATTCTTTTCCCTTTTGATTCAAAGGTATTATTTAGAAATTTTTTGATCGCATCAAACACTTGGCTATTCACCTTGCGACCTTGTATTATTGATACTTGCATATAAAATGTTTTCTTCAAATATAGCAAGGAGAAAATTCAAACGCAAACGCAAGGTTGCGGAAATCCCTATGAGGAAAACTAATAAAATACCTTTGCGGTGTAGCAACAACGGAAATTCCCCTCCGTGAATTGGGGACTAAAAATTAAGAATCTTAATATGTTGAATTTAAAAAAGAAAGAAGTGGTAATGATTGATCCTAAGAAATTAATCTTCAATCAAGGAATGCAGAAAATATATGATATCCCCCTCAACTACGAGGATATGAAAACAAACATTAAAGGGTTTGGAATTATGCAACCATTATTAGTGACTTCAAAGTTAGAGGTTATTTCAGGAAATCTCAGATTGAGAGTTGCATTAGATTTGAAATTTAAGGAAGTTCCGATTATATTTTTTGATTTGAATGTAGAAAATGATTTAATGCCGGAATCTATTTCTTCTAATGTATACAGGGAAAAATCATTAATGGATAAATATAATGAGATTCTTTTTATAGATTCTCTGTGTTCTTCTAAACAAGGTAGAAGAACAGATAAAAACCCCCAATTAAAAGAGGAATCAATTTTAAAGAAAAAACTCATGTCTAAGATTCCTACTTATACTGTGAACCAAATTCGCAAAGCAACAAAACTATTGTGTGAACTAAATAAAGAAGATGTTAGTGCTGAATTAGTGAAAAACATAAAAAAAATAGATAAAGATGAGCAAACACTGAATGCATATGTGACATCTCTCGAAAAGGAAGTAGAGCAAATGGAACTGAAAAAAAATGTTCCTGAATTTTATGAAATCCATCGTGAGGGGTTTGCAGTATATAATAGAGATAGTAGTTCATTATCTGAATTAGAGGATAATAGTATTTCAACCATAGTTTGCTCGCCACCTTATAGAAAAATGCGCAAATATGGGGATGACCCCAATGAACTTGGAAAAGAGAATTCAAAAGAAGAATATATAGAAAGACTTTTAACTCACTATAATTCTTGTCACCGTGTTTTAAAAGATGATGGATCTCTGTTTGTAAATATTAGTGAAGGGGTTCAAGGAGATAGTTATGAGGGATCAGTTCAACTTTTCGTTGTTGAAATGTTGAGAACATCACTTTGGAAGTTAAATTGCGAGGTAATTTGGCAAAAATTCAATCCTGTTTATACAAAAGGAAATAGATTTGTTCGTGCTCATGAGTATGTTTTCCACTTTGTGAAAGCCAACAATCAAGGATTCAAGTATAACTCTGAATTGTTTCCTTTTATAAAAGATGAAAAAGGAATGTGTGTTTATGGAATGGATAAAGATAGCCCCAAAATTTTATCTTCTTTAAACCTTCGTGACAACATATTTTACACCAATGTGGCTAATACAGGGAAATTGAGAATATTATGTCAAAAAGAAGGTTTGCCGATGGATCACACAGCCACTTGGCCAATTTCAGTTCCTGCTTTATTAATTCTACTTACTACTGATGAAGGAGATACTGTATTAGATATATTTAATGGAAGTGGTTCATCTGGAGAGGCTTGTATTATGTTGGGAAGAAATTATATCGGGTATGAGAAATATGCCTCTTATGTAAAGGCAACGGAAGTTAGAATAAATAATATGGCGGCTTAGTTATGAAGTAACGGAATAACCCCTAGCAAAGCCAGTAAAAGATTAATTAAATATTTTTAAAATAAAGAATGAAAAATTATTTATTGAATTTCCAAAAAAGTTAAAATAAAAAGAAATAATAAAGCTAGTATGCTAGATGCTATATTGTATTTTAAGAAAAGAAAAATAAAAGTAAATAGATAAATCTTCAACGAGAAAAAAAAGTTGAAAGTAATTTGACTATTCAATTTAATTCAATTATTATTTTCCAACAACCTCTAATCAGAAGGTATCTGATTCGTAAATCAAAATAGGTTTTCTCACTTGACCAAGAGTAGATTTTCGTGAATAAAAATTCTTTATATAAGTGGTAAAAACAAATAAGATGAAAATTATAAAAACAAATGGAAAAACAGCAAGTAAAAAAATTCATTTACTTGCAGATGTGGTAATGGAAACCTCAGTCACCAGTGCTTGGATGATGAGTGAGGAAATGAAAAAAGATTTAATTCTGAATTCAGATGAATTTGATATGAATCTAAAATCTTTGGATGATATGTGTAATGTTTGTTTAAATCACAATGTTGCGTTACACTTTGCTCTTTATACTTGGTTTACGGGTTACTATGGTGACTTTGATCTTGATTATGATTCAGTAGAAGATTATTTTATTCATTGGGGTTCTTAAATTAAGAAAAGTAAATATAATTTGACTTTTAAAAAAAAAAGATTTATGATTTTAAAAACCCTTAAAAAAACCTTAAAAAAATGACAAAACAATTTATTACCAAAACCGATCTTATTTCAATACGAAAATGGTCAGACAGATTAATTAAAAAATACATGCCAGTGCCAGACGAAATTAGAAACAACCCCCATTATGGGCGGGCAAGTGAAATGAAACTTTATAAAATCTCAAGGGTTGAGTTAATAGAGAAAAATGAACAATTTTTAATTGATTTTCAAAAAACTATATTACGCAGAAAAAGTTCGTTGAAAATGGTTGAAACAAAAAAAGATAATCTTTTGATTGAGATTTCCGAATTACCTATTTCTGTCGAATTTATCCAAAGAAATGAACTTGTTCCGCTTGTCATCGATGACTATAATGATAGAAACTATTATAAAGATTACCTAACACTTAGAGACCTTGATCAATCGACATTAGAGAGATTAACTGTTAATTATATTCGGCATCAATTAACATCATACGATCAATGTTTGGGTTTGATTTTTTCTAGAGTAGGTAAAAAGGAGGGGTATCGTCTACTTATAGAAAGAATATATAATTGTATCAGTGAATCATACCCTGAACTAACAAGAGAATGTACATTACAGTTTAGAAGAAAGTTTTATTTAAATAATTAAGAGATATGACAATTATAATTGATTACCCCACTGAAGTAGAATTAAGAACAAAGAAAGTTTTTGTCAACTTCAGTGAAAGAACAAAATGGATTCAAGAAACCATTCGGAGAAAGAATCTAAATGAATTTTGTAATCATCTCCATACTGATTTCGTTGTGGAGTTTGTAAAAGATATTGATGTTGAATATTGGGGGATTGGATCTTGAAATAGGTAATTATTAATTTACCAATCTATTTTTTTAGGTGAGTTTTCTTGTTGCCTACAAAATAAAAATAATTATATTTGATAACCCTCATAAAATGAGGCTTAGCCAACCCATTTGCGAGGTAAGCCTCAAAAAATGGGGGTTATATATAAGTTATATGCAAGCTTTAATAATCTCTTTTTAAAAATCATAATTTATTGAAAATATGAAATTAAAAGACCCTGATGCTAAGTTTATAAATTTAACATATGAAAAATATTCGAAAATTGAAGGTGATGAACTTAACGATAAGCTTCAAAAATTATTTATCACTTTCAATAACGATAATAATAAATATGATGTTCTTATTAAAGTAGCCGCTTTGAATAAAATTTATTCAACAGCAATAACAAATATTAATCCTGTCGTAGAACAAATTTCAAAAATATCGAAACAGAGCAAAAAACTTGAAAAAATCGAAGACTATATAAATTATGTGGATAAAATTTCGAGGATTGAATGGGTAAACGAAAAAAAACAGAATTTCAAAAGAAATAATTTATCTTTTGCATCAAAATATGTGCATTTTTTAAGTCATAAAAAAATTCCAATTTATGACAGTTATATTTGGATTGTGATTAAAGGTTATTTAGGTCAGAAAAATAAATCTAAAATAGTTTTCTCAAATCCAAAAAACTACTTAGAGTTTTATAAAATATTCTGCGATTTTAAAAGTGCTTTTAACTTAGAAAAATATTCTAATTACCAAATAGACAAGTTTCTTTGGTTTTATGGTAGAACACTAATAAAGGAAATTGAAAAAGAATTATCTACTGATCTTGGAAAAGCAAAAAATGAATTAAAAAATAGAATCAAGGCCAGCATATAACAGCACCTTAGCGTCAGTTTTAAAAAAAAACCGAACGCCAAGCAGCAAACCGTTATGGGTAAGTTGAAAAACCAAGACGATACAGAAAACAATTAAAAACGATAAATTAAAACGAGTATTAATAAGTAAAACAAGTAATATGACAAAAAACAAATCAAAACCAATAGCACTGCTGGGAGCGGCTATGCTTATGGGAACAATGAGCTATGCTCAGAGTATCGCTCCGCAATCGGTAAATAGTGGTGGAACAAAAATGACACAAGCAAATGGCTCTTTGAGTTTTACGGTTGGCGAATTGGTTGTGCTAAGCCAAACCGACAGTGATGGAAATACCCTCGGTGGAGGATTTACAGCAGGTGCCACATTGACCACTGCGAGTATTCAAGAAACCGATGCTACGGTTTTGGACGTTAGCGTATTTCCCAATCCAACTTCTGATTTGGTAAACATTCGCATCAACCACTCTAGCATAGATCAGGTTGTGGTAACGATAACCGATTTACAAGGAAAAGAAGTGTACAACGGCAAATATGCAGGAATTTCCAATACCATTGGAATAAATACCGCTGCGTATGCTCCGGGTACTTATGTTTTATCACTAAAAAATCTAAATAACCAAGTGCTTGGCACTTACAAAATCATTAAAAACTAATAAAATGAAAAAGATAACATTACTTTCAACTTTGTGCTTTCTACTTTTAACTTTAGTAGTAAACGCACAAACCCCACCCAATGCATTTAATTACAGTGCAGTAGCACGAAATGTAGCGGGACAACCAATTGCAACAACAACGATTGGCATTCAAATTACTATCCTTAAAACCTCTCCGACAGGAGCTTCGCAATACAGCGAAAACCATTTTGTAAACACCGATGCTTTTGGTCTTTTCAATTTGGTAATTGGTGCTGGTGCGGTGCAAAGTGGCTCAATGGCAACCATTGATTGGAGCTTTGACAATTTTTACCTAAAAGTAGGGATGGATGCAGCAGGTAGCACAAACTTCTTAACTATGGGTACAACTCAGTTGTTGAGTGTGCCTTATGCGATGTATGCGAAGAGTGCCGGAAGTGTTAGCGGTATTACAATTACTTCCGTTTCTTCAGCTGGTGATACGCTTTACCTTAGCAACGGCCAATCTTTTGTAGCAGGGGGTAATGGCGGTGGAACAGGTGCCCTTGTTTTACCAACTATAACAACAAATGCTGTGACAGGAATCACTTCTAACTCTGCAACTTTTGGAGGTGCAATTAGCAATGCCAATGGAAACCAAATTATGGAGAGAGGAATTGTTTTTTCTACCTCACCAAATCCTACATTAGGCTCTAATAAAATTGTAATTGGTAATGGAATTGGAACGTTTGATACTATCTCAGGCTTGGGTCATCAATATCCTCATTTACTAAATTCAAATACTACATATTATGTACGCGCTTATGCAGTTACAGAAAATAATATTTCGGCTTATGGAAATGAAGTAAGTTTTACAACCTTATCTGTTGGTCAAGCTGGTTCTGGTGGTGGCATTGTTTTCTTTAATAAAGGAAATACAAACGGTGGTTGGCAATATTTAGAATCGGCAACAAGTGATCAAAGTACAGGAATTGCTTGGGGTTGTTATGGAACATCTATTCCCGGAACGCAGCTAACAGTTGGAAGTGGTGAGGTAAATACCTCCTTAATTGTAGCTGGCTGTAATGAAGCTGGTTTTGCAGCAAAACTATGTAATGATTTAGTATCAGGTGGTCAAAGTGATTGGTTTTTACCTTCTAGAGATGAACTCAATTTGATGTATCTAAATAGCCAAGGAAATTTTAACACTTCGGCCGCCTATTGGAGTAGTACGGAGGTCGACAACTACAACGCGTGGCCCTTCGACATCGACAATGGGAGTGCCGGCAACTACGGTAAGTTCAACGCCTACTATGTGCGTGCGGCTCGGGCTTTTTAACTATTTAACTATTTAACAATTTTAGATATACCGCGAAGCGGTCGATTTTGGAAAATTATGGCTTTATATTACGATTTACCAGTTTTTAAAGAAGTGTATAAGTTAATACTTGTTTTTGTTTGAAGTTACAAAAGACTTCCCAAAAGATTATAAATACACGGTTAATTAAGGATAGCATTGGCAAACAAATTTTGTACTGCAGAAAAGAGCAACGAAGGCATAACACGGGTTTAGCAAAAGTGGCGGTTCAGTGCTCCGCAGACACATTTGTTGTTAATCAAAATTGGTTCTCCGCATCAACATTTGTGGTGAAAATCGCCGCCTTCGCCAAGCCCGAAACCGTTATTTTAAATCAAAATTAAAAGGTACACAAACCCCATCCCCAAATGAATAAGACAATGGGGGATAATTCTATTAAATGCTTCCCAACAAATCGCAAGATTTAAGGGAAGTATTTAGTTTATTCACCTTAACAATGGTTCCCGTTGAACAAGGCACAATACTTGATATCTCTGAGTACGAATAACCCTTCTGAAGAAGTTCAATTATTTTTTTGGACTTACTCTTCTTTAGAAACTTTTCAGTTGATTCTGAACTCCCTACAACTCTCCCCGTATACAAATTCTTCGCCTTCCGAGCAGCTACCCCTTCTCTTATACGGCTAACTATTAGAGATCTTTCATACTGCGATATCGAGGCAAACAAATTGAGTAATAAATCAGAAAAAGGATCAGGTTTTCCCTCATCATTGAAATTTGAAAGTTGGGGATTACGGCAAACGATTCTTACTCCTTGTTGAGTTAGATAATTATAATTATCAAGAATGCTTAAGGCTGATCTGCCAAGGCGATCAATTGCGTGTATTTCAAGATGTTTTAATTTCCCCTGATCTATTAGTCGTTTTATCTGACTACCCTTTGGACGATCAAATAGGTCAATTGATCCTGAACAGGAATCTGAAAAGACATAATCAAATCCTGTTAAGTCAATTAATTGTCTATCGTGTTTTTGAGATCCATCAGAAGATGAAACTCTTGAATAAAATACCTTCATTTTCGTGTCAAATTATGGTTGTAGGCTAATCTACATAATTTGATACGATTGCACAACATTTCCGCTAGTGCATTAGGATACAAAAATAACTATAGTCTATTAATGAGAAATTTTAATGTCCTAAAAAAAATTCCAATAATTGGAGAAATTTAAATAGTTAAAAAGACCGAACTGCACGCACAAGGCTTGTGTATTCGCTAAAACCCATTGAGTCTTGGTCACCATCGTCGAAACTCTGATACCACGCCTCGTCAATAGAACCTATAGACTTATCTACCCTACTCCGACTCCAATAGCTTTCAGGAGCAAAACCGCCAATTTTATCCTTGTTTTTATACAATAAATTAAGTTCGGATTTAGTCGGTAGTCTCCAACCACTTCCTAATGCTTTACAAGCATCAACTGCTTCAACCCAAAACATATATTTTGGAAAATCAAACTGTGCAACCTCAAGCTTTCCTATTCTAATAGGTTCTCCTATTATTTTTTCTTCTCGAGATATACTTGATTGAGTTTTTGATACAATATACATTAAGACAGAAATAGATACTATCAATGCTGATAAGCCAATCATAAACTTAAAGAAATTCTCTTTTAGAAATGTTTTCATCATTATAGTTTTAAGTTAAGTAGTAAAGGTATAAAAAAAGTAATCTCTTAAGATTTGATTATTTGTGAAGTAAAAGAAGTATATATTCGTCTTTTATTAGGCTAAATGGAAAGATGAATTGATACTATGGTAGTTTAGTATTTAGTTTATTTATTCTCCAACGAATTCACCATTTTTCCATAAACCTTTTTCAATTGTACCATCAGCAAAAGTATAAGTTCCTTGTCCGTGCATCTCATCATCTTTAAATTCTCCTACGTATTTATCTCCATCAGCCCAAGTAGCAGTAACTTGTCCGTTCATCTTACCATCTTTATATTCCCCTACGTATTTATCTCCATTAGCCGTAGTATAAGTGCCTTGTCCGTGGTACATATCATTAGTCCATTCTCCTACGTATTTCTCTCCATCAGCCCAAGTATAAGTTCCTTGTCCGTGGTTCATACTATTCATATATTCTCCTACGTATTTATCTCCATTAGCCGTAGTATAAGTTCCTTGTCCGTGCTTCATATCATCTTTAAATTCTCCTACGTATATATCTCCATCAGCCCAAGTAGCTGTACCTTGTCCGTTCATTTTACCATCTTTATATTCCCCTACGTATTTATTTCCATTAATCGAAGTATAAGTACCTTGTCCTGTATATCCATCTTTCAACATTTCAGAAGTTAACTCTTTGTCTAAACTACCTCCACAAGAGAACAATAAAGGCAAAGCAAGTAATAGCAGTAAATTTTTCATAATTTAAGTTTTAAGTTAAGAATAAAGGTATAATAAAAAGTAATCTCTTAAGATTTGATTATTTGTCAAGGAAAAGAAGTTTAGATTCGTCTTTTATTAGGCTAAATGGAAAGATGAATTGATACTATGGTAGTTTAGTATTTAGACTGTATTTAGTTTATTTATTCTCCAACGAATTCATCATTTTCAAATAAACCTTTTTTAATTCTACCACTTGCAGAAGTATAAGTGCCTTGTCCGTGCTTCATATCATTCATATGTTCTCCTACGTATTTATCTCCATTAGCATAAGTATAAGTGCCTTGTCCATTCTTCTTTTCATTCATATATTCTCCTACGTATTTATCTCCACTTGCATAAGTATAAGTTCCTTGTCCATTCATCTTACCATTCATATATTCTCCTACGTATTTATCTCCATCAGCCCAAGTAAAAGTTCCTTCTCCGTTCTTATTTTCATTCATATATTCTCCTTCGTATTTTGCTCCATCAAGCCAAGTCATAGTTCCTTGTCCATTCATCTTACCATTCATATATTCTCCTACGTATTTCTCTCCACTATCCCAAGTATAAGTTCCTTGTCCGTGTGGCTTACCATCTTTCCATTCTCCTAAGTATTTATCTCCACTAGCCCAAGTATAAGTACCTTGTCCTGTATATCCATCTTCCAATATTTCAGAAGTTAACTCTTTGTCTAAACTACCTCCACAAGAGAACAATAAATGCAAAGCAAGTAAAAGCAGTATATTCTTCATAATTAAAGTTTTAAGTTAAGTAGTAAAGGCATAAAAAAAGTAATCTCTTAAGATTTGATTATTTGTCAAGAAAAAAAAGTTTAGATTCGTCTTTTATTAGGCTAAATATATGGAAAGATAAATGGTTAGTTTTTAGAATTTATCTAAGACTGTATTTATTTTATTGTTTTATTCTCTTATAAATTTATCATTTCTCCATTCTAATACGTATTTATCTCCATTAGCGTGAGTTAAAGTGCCATGTCCGTGTCGCTTACCATCTTTCCATTCTCCTACGTATTTCTGTCCATTAGCCCAAGTATAAGTGCCTTGTCCGTGCCTTTCACCATCTTTCCATTCTCCTACGTATTTATCTCCCTTCCATTCTCCATTAGCGAAAGTTAAAGTGCCTTGTCCGTGAAAATTACTATTCATAAATTCTCCTACGTATTTACGTCCGTCAGCATAAGTAAAAGTTCCTTGTCCGTGAAACTTACTATTCATAAATTCCCCTACGTATTTATCTCCCTTATATTCTCCATTATCATTAGAATAAGTATAAGTGCCTTGTCCGTGCCCTTCACCATCTTTCCATTCTCCCTTATATTCTCCCCACAAATAACCATAAGTGCCTTTTCCTGTATATCCATCTTCCAACATTTCAGAAGTTAACTCTTTATCTAAACTACCTCCACAAGAGAAAAGTACTTGCAATGAAAGTAATAGCAGTAAATTTTTCATAATTAAAAGTTCTAAATTAAGTTTGTTTTATATTCATTTGAAATATCTTTTCGTCTTTAACTTTCTATTACATCAATAACAAATATCACACTGTGTACGTCCTTGTGAAATGGCATTTTCAATACTTGTATTTGTTAGTTCTGTTGAACAATTATTTAATCCTCTGCAATTACTGTTATTATGGTATTTTTCGGAGAACTCACCTTCACATAAAAATATATTTTCTATTTGTGTAGGACTTGGAGAATATATATAAGATGGCATTCTACCACCTTCATCTGTCAGATTCTGTGTAGGCTCATCTGCCCCACAACTATTTAAGGATAATAGAAAAAAAAATATAAATAGTTTTTCCATAAAATTAAAGAAATTCTCTTTTAGAAATGTTTTCATATTAAATAAGTTTAAAGTTGAATGTGAATATAATAAAAAGGAATGCATTCGTCTTTTAATAGATTTACTAAATTTAAAGATAAATTGTTAAATAGTTAAAAAGCCCGAACCGCACGCACAGAGTATGTGAAGCCCTTATTGGGGTAGCCCTGGTAACCATTGGTGACATCCTGGCCCCACGCACTGGCGTTATCGTACCCCGTAGAACTCCAATAGAAGCTACCAGCAAAACCGCCAATTTTATCATTGCTGAGATACATAAGATTAAGTTCATATTTAGTTGGTAGCCTCCATCCATTACCTAATGCAGTACAAGCCTTTACTGCATCATCCCAAATCATTTGTTTTGGAAAATCATTCTCTGTAACCTCAATAGTTCCTATTCTAATAGGTTTGCCTATTATTGAGGCTGAATATGAAATTAATGAAGATAGAGCTATTGGTGTATCTTTTTTAAAATCTAAGAGTATCTGAAGATAGGATTTTGGTATTGCAAAGTTTAAATTTTGTCCATCAGTAAGTTGAGAAACAGAAATTCCGATTAATTCACCATTTGAATTTAAAACAGGTCCACCACTACTACCTGGCGATATGGAGGCTGTCATTTGGAGTAATTTGATTCCTTCAAAATCTCTCATTCCACTAATAATTCCATCGGAAATTGTCGCTGGAAGACCTTGTGGACTTCCGATCACATAAATTTTTTGCCCTATTGATGCAGTGGTCACGGCAAATTTTATTGCGGGTTTGTTTAGCGTTGAAACTTTTAGTAAAATTAAATCCACAGATTTATCAAGTCCTACATAACCATCAATTTTATATTCAATATCTGAATTATTTAAAATACAACTTGCATTAGTAGCTCCTTCAACAACATGATAATTTGTTGCAATAATGTTTGGAGCAACAAAAAAGCCTGAGCCTTGAGATCCATCATCCGTTAAAATTGTAACTGTTGAGTTTACTGTATTCTTATAGATTAGAGAAGCATCTTGAGAGAAAAAATGATTTGCAGAACTTAAAACAAAACTTAAAATTAATAGATTTTTCATGTTCAAGTTTTATTTCTTGTGAAAGAATTATATGAATTAAAACAAACTTAAAAATTCTATACTATTAAAGCAAATATTTCATTGCTAAATAAGGTTATACTGAATTAACTTCATAATAAAAAAAATAATTTTCATCGTTTAAAAGTTCAAATCAACTTTTAAAATAATTTCTTTTTTTAACTTAAAAATTATTTTTTAAACATCGAACAGAAAATCCACAACCTTTATAGGCATAATATATTTTTAAGGCACAGAAATCACAATAGCTTTTCCAATTAATTTCTAAATAGTTTGCACTTTGTCCAATCATATATTTTGGCGGGTCATTTGTAGTTGAAGAACTCCACCAATTTCCAATTGAACCAGCAGTATTTCCTTGACCATACTGAGAAATATCGCCTCCTGGCAAAGCGGAAAAACCACTTTCATTTGAACCGTCCCATCCTCCCGTAAAAATTTTTTCCTCCACTTTTTCTTTTGATTTAGGAATAAATTTACCTTTTACCGTTTTTCCTCTTTCATTTTTGCAAACATGACATGGGACTTGTTTTCTATATTCACTGTTCCAATTTTTACAATTGGAACATTCAACAAAGTGCTCTTCGTAATAACCACCTATGTCCTTATATGTTATTTTAATTTCGTAGGACGATTCTGATTTTAATTTGTCAGCTACTTTGTTGTCCCATCCTTCCTCATCATAAGCAATTATACCTCCTAATTCATTTATTAGATTAACAAATTCCAATTCTGTTGGAACATGCCAATCTTCAGGGGCAATTCCACGTGAATCATTCACGGCATACCAATTATAGAGTTTCCCGTATTTTTTTCCGTTAATTGAGTCATAATCATTATAACTCCAAACGGGATGTTTATTTTCTAAAGCCGTTGTCCATTCTTCTTTTGTTTTAGCTTCAGAAATTGTATCTCCGTTTCTAAATCTGTCTACATTCAAGTTTTCTGCCATCCACATTTGGGTGCCGATAACTACGGTTTTATATACTTTTCCATCACGAGCATCAGTAAAAGTTCCCGATTTTTGAGAATTAGAAATCCCAAAAACAAAAAGAAATCCAATTAAGATAATATTTTTCATTAGCTAAGTATTTTATCAAAAATAAGAAGACTTTTTAACTCTATCCATGATTGAGATAGATTTTTTTACTGTAAATACTGCAAAAGTTAAAGAGAGTAAAAATATTTTTATGATTTTTTTAGATATATTACTAATATTCTAATTTACTTTTAAAAATTCAAAATTTGTGCCTAATAAACCTTTAATTTAATATAATTTGTTTTGTTTTGCTCTGTCATCTTTTTTTTGGCTGTTGTATGTTTTTAGAACTTTTTGATATGCAGACATACCACTTGGAGAGGATAACAACTTTAAATCGATATAATTTATTGAATTTAGGTCATTGATTTGGACATTGAATGCCCCCAATTTTTTACATCGAATCAACAACTGGCGAATTATAGAGTTTAGATTCTGAAATTCAGATAATCGAAAAAAGAAATGATATTCAATGTTTCCCATTATTGTTATTGAACATCGGTAGAAACCCTCATCAAATGAATTATTGAACCATATAAAATTAGAAATACCCAATAATTTGTTGCCTCCCGAAGATAAAGAACGATAGAATCCATTTCGTTTATTCTTAAACCGAACTTGAAAAGAAAGAAGGTTTATTTTAAGTGTCAAACAGATCCATCGGTCTTGTTCTTTTTTCATTTTCTCTAAAATGTTCAAAACCCCAGCAAATTATCACGGTTTAGGAACAGTTCTTCGGTGAGAAATATTCTCGGAAAGACAAGTAATGAATCGTTTAATACCAACTCCAATAATTCATCTTGGAATTGGTTCTTTTTTAACGATGGATCATAAAACTGCAAAGGGATTAAGGTGACCATTAAATCTATCTTTTCCATTTTATTTAACTTCATTGATATGAAACCATTAAAATTCCGTTCTGCATCAATACGGAACTTAGTCCCAATGTCTTCAGCGTCTGATTTGTTTATTTTTCCAACGAATATATATCGTATGGTTAAAAGTTCTTCATCTTCGTTTTCAATCTCTATTGTGCGGACCACATATTGAATTTTATTGTAAAATTTTGCTGTGGGAATTTTAAAAACAATTCCTTGAAGCAAGTCAATTTTTGATTTACCCCACTCGAATAGCTCCTTAGATCCTATTTCTGTTGTCAGCTCTAAAACATTCAGCGGCCATTGATCTTCAGGGATCAACTCGGTTATTATATGGGATTTTTCAATTGTTTTCTTTTTAGTTATTCTACTTTCCATTCTAATAAATATCACTAAAGTTAGATTGTGCCTAACCTCATCAATAATTTATTGGACGAAGTTTAAGGGAGGTATCCTATTTTTATTCATTTTTTCGCCAAAATTTTTAAAACCATTTTTTCTAAAAAACTTTATTTAGTGGATCACCCTCTCAATTTAAGGTAGTATGGGTAGGCAAGACGGGGCATACCTGAAGCCCCCAAGGCAGAGGTTAGTGAGGGGAATTAGTAGGGGGGTATAACGCAAGGTTGCGTAAAATCCCATCCCTTTATCTTCTACTTTATCTTTGTACTTTAAATGTAGATGATATGAAAATTTTATTAGAGTCTTTATTGGAAGAATTGAAAAATCAGATTGTTAAAGAGGTACTTTTTCAATTGAGAAACGAAATCCAAAGCCCTAATAAAAAATTGTTTTACTCATTGGCTGAGGTTTCTGAAATTACGGGTCTTACTAAGATAAGTATTAAGGGAAGATATAGAAGAGGAACCTTAAAAGTCGTTTATTCTGGCAATAAACCTTTAATTCCTGCTTCGGAATTAGAAATATTCTTAAATCGATTAGGGGGACAACATAGAAATGCCGCTTAACTCTTTAACTTTCTACTTGTTTTTTGAATTTGCTGACTTAATATTTTGGTTGGATCAATGTACTTAGAAAATGACCGTATATCCGAATGACCTGATAACATCATTACAATGGCTGAGTCGATTCCTTTACTTAAAGCAAAAGTAATTGCTGTTTTTCTTGCCTTATGCCAAGAAACAACCTCATAGAGTGGTTTGAAAATATCAGTAGAGTTGTTCCTCCCAATTTTGGTAGTAATCCTTACCATCCTGTTTACTTCTAATTTTTCAAATGCCTTTTTTAATACGGAGCTTCCTTTATTTAGATGTATCATTGGCAATTTGCACTCGTATTTTTCTAATAAATCCTTTGCCTCAGGAATTAAGGGAATACTTAATAACTTGTCCGTTTTTTCTCTTTTTATTTCTAAAATATCATTAATAATCATTTCCTTCTTGACCATTCCAATGTCCTTTATTGACAAAGCGGTGTAACAACCAAAAAGAAAAATATCAATTTGCTTTATTTCACTTGGGGAAAGCAGATCACTTTTGTGGGCATTTTCCAAAATGATTATTTCTTCTTCGGTTAATGCAATTACCTGTTTCTGAACCTCAGGAAACTGTTCAAATCTTGAGCCAAATCGTTGAACCGTATAATCTTTTCTGTTTAACCAATTTAAGAATGATAGAATTGACTTTCTGTAACTATTTTTAGTAGAATTTTCATTCGGATCATTTAAAATTAGATTTTTATATTGTTCAATTAGTTTGAAATCTAATTCGGAAAGCCTCTTGTTTTGTCCAATAAAATTTACAAAATGAGAAAGATGATATTTTTTATATTTTAAAGTTGAAGGTTTTATTATCTGTGTAGAAATATTTTCATTTAGAAAAACTTGCACTAATTCACTAATTTTTCTGTCCGACTCATTAGATTGATAACCCTTAATTAAATTACGGCAATAATCAGATAATTCTGATCTGCTGGGATTCCTGTTTTTATATAGAATTGAATCTTGAATGAATCGATTGATGTTTGTTTGATAATTATCCATCAAATTTTTAATTTCTATTGTTCGTGAATTCTTTTTGGGTTTACCTAAACTCCAATCACTTTTTAATATTTTAATCCCGGCACTGATTTTAATTATTACCGCCCCTTGAGTAAATTTAAAGTGAATTATTCCTGACTTGTCGTTAGTTCCTGATTTAATAAAGAAAGTTGTTTCCATTTTTATAGATATTATATATTTTAGTACCCAATTCAGTACCCGAATATACTAAATATAATATAAAAACTATATTTGTCAAGGGTTTAAATGAAGATGTTAGAATCCTGTCGGGGTCACAAAAGGAACCCAGCATGAAAGTGCCGGGTTTTTTGTTTTTAAGAGCGTTCAAAATTCATTTTGATAAGAGATTATTTGCAATTTATTGATCCTAGTTTTCACAAATATCCTCATTAATGTGCTTAACTACTCAGAAGTTTTGGCTATTGTTTTGCTTTATTTATTGAATATGCAATGAGAATAAAAACTAATAATAAAATTCCATTTGTTATCACATAGCTTGGAACTGAAAAGTTAATAAAAGTAAAAATCAGATTGCTAATCAAAGCCACTACAAAGAAAACACCAGAAACAACTCTAATATTAGTCGTTGTGCGTGGAAGTTCAAAGCTGGCTCCGATTGAAATAATTAATGTAACTGAAAGAAAAACAAAACTACCTACGCTTAAAAGTAATTTATTGTCACTACCGTGAAAACTATACAAACCATAAGCGATAAGTAAACTCACCGCTATGGCTATAATTGTTTGTACAAAATTTATTTTCATAATCTTATGGATTTTGTTGAAATGGTGGTGGTGCTAATGCAACTAATTTTAATATTTCAGGTAATTTTTCAGCGATCTCCCATTTTGGTAAACCTGGCTTCCAAATGTAAGTTTCCTTAACAATTTTTTTCTCAGTAATTAGTCGAGATAATTCCTGTTCTGAAAATGGACCAGCTTGATTGCCTTCTATTATTACATAATAAAATTGAGGCACTACTGTTTGCATTGGATTCATAGAACCTGCAACATGCATATTTGACATGCTGTTATTCATAGTATTTACCATTTGCTGTGCAACAGCCATACCCATACCAAACTCTAATAACCTATTTATTGAAAAAAAACTATCTTCATTCATCATGAAATATTTTTTAAGTTTATGCTAATGGGGGTGGTGGAGGTGGTGGAACTGCACCAAATAAATTTACAAGTTCTTGAACATTAGCTGCTATTTCCCAAGCTGCCATACCTTGTTTCCAAACGTGAGTATTTTCGGTAAGTTGTCCATTTTGAACCATTTGTTGTAATTGTTCGAGGTTGAATGGACCTGCTGTTTGACCGTTTACGGAAACACTATAAGAAATTGTCGGCGGTGGTGGTGGTGTGTTTTGTTGTTGTTGCATATTTTGCCCCATATTATTCATCATACCTGCCATTTGGTTACCCATCGCGCCTCCCATCATCATTCCTGTCATCATCCCTGCGGGATTCATTCCTCCGCCTCCACCCATGTCTCCCATATTACCTAAACTTGCAGCTCCTGTTTTTAAAACATCAGTCTGTTGATTCAAGGCATGAGTTCCAATAAAGTTGGTCTCGGTTTGAAGTTTCTGAGATCTCTGAGCTTCTTCTCTTTGTATGCGAAGGGTTTCTTCCATATTTTGAGCGTTAATGCTCTGCATATCTTCCAAGTTTTTTATACTAACGTCTGTTTGAGCAACAGTTGTTTTTGTTGTCTGATCAGCTGTAACTTTTATTAATTCTGCGTATCCTTCACTTTCTTTATCAACTTCTATCGAGGCTAAATCAAATCCTTTCATATTAACTCCAAAATCCGCCTCAAGTCTATCTTTAATTTTTGAAGCAATTAAGTCATTTATATCAAGTAATTTTCTTTCCATTTGTAAGACTGGCATATTATTATCTGCTGCAGCGTTTGTAATTACAGCTTTTACATACTTACTTACAGCATCCTTTATTTGTTTATTCAAATCCTCTAATTCGAAATTAATTAATCGATTGAGTTTGATAAAATTTTTATAATCAGTAATATTAAATGTGATTGTGCCACGAGCAGCCATTGGAACAGCAAAATCTAAAAAACGTGGATCAAAGACATCAAAGTAAGGGACACCAAATTTTATTTGAATATTTCCTGATAGATTTATAAAATATATTTCTGCTTGAAATGGGGAAGCACCACCAAAAGCCAAACCAACAATACCTGATAAAACCGGAAAATTAGCAGTTTTAATAGTTTGATCGTAAGGTCCAGTAATATAATCCTGTAAAGCACCATCTTTTTGCTGGTATACAAAAACGGCCATTTCTCCATCTTTAACTCGCAAGCTGCTACCATAGCGTATTGCATTTTCTTTTTTTGTTGAAGTTGCTTCGCCAGATGGTCGCCATTTCCAAACAAGATATTCTTGCTCGTCACAGCGGATTACATCCATCATTCCACCCTCTGATTTATTTCCGAATAGTCCCATGTTCTAAAATTATTATTTAATTCCTAATTCTATCGCGTAATTATTTATTTCTTCAAGAAGTTTTTTATCTTCCTTTAAACTAAATCTAGCTTTCATAACAACTTGCTCTGCCTTTGAATGCCAAGCATTGTAAACAGCTCCTGTTGCAGTCTTCATCATTAAAAAACCAGGCTTCTTTCCAGCCTCAGGAAGAGCCATCGATAAAAACTCTAAAATATCCTCTTTTGTGTTTGGAATTGGGAATCCAGAAACAACGCTTGCCTTACGCTTTAAAATACGCTCTTCCATATTATAATGATTCATTGCAGAACTTCCTTGTAGTTTATCTATCCAACTACCTGATTCGACGATGGGACGATTCCGTTCTTCAGACTCAACCATCTGAAGTTGTTCATAAAGTTTAGTCACCGAACTTACAGCATTTATATTTGAAAAATTATGACCACAATCGGCGCAAATCGCTGTGAATCCCTGAATCATTGAACCACAAGCAGGACATTTATTAAAATCTCCATGTTTATCTGATTTTGTTGCAGCAACAGGAGGAGCAGCAGCCTTTATACTTTGTTGCTTTTCAAATAATTTTGCATCAAGAATCATTTCAAATTCATCTAAATCAATTCCAGCTGCTTCTGCTTTTTTAAAAAGAATTTCTTTTTCTTTTTGTGTCAAGACTCCGTCCATAAGAGCCATTTCAATCAATTTATCCACTTGTTCAGTGCTTATAGATTCAGAATTTGATTTTTGGGGTGTTGTATTTTGTTGGGAAGAACTGATTTGGATATTAGAAGACTCTTGATTATTAATTTGTTGTGTTACAGCTTCAATTATTGGAGAGTTTATTATAGTTGAAGTATGTTCTGAATGATTAACTTGGTGAGTTGTCGATTCAATTATTGGGGGATTCATAGTGCTTTCTGAAGGTTTAGGCTTCATTAAGTTTTGCTTTGTCTCATTAAATTCTATTTCTGTAATAATGTCATCTTCCTCTAAATCCTTAAGCATCCTGAGCGCGTCAGTTAATACCAATGAACTATCTTGAGATAACTTTAAAAGAAGCATAGATTTTTGAGATTTAAACTCTTCCTCCGTTATTATTTCATCATCCGTTAAGTCTGAAAGTTTTACTAAATCATCTTTCCATTTAGTTAAATTAGTTTCAGAATTAGCTTGAGAAACAACTGAATTTGACTGGCTGTTTTCAACAAAATTAGTCGAGGTTATGCTATTAGCAGCTCTTTGTTTTTTATAATTTTCCTGACCTTTTTCAATTTGTTTTTTTATTGTTGTGACATCAGCTGCGGTAAAGCCGGAAGCAGTAATAATGTCCCAACCAACAGAATAGATGATGATGGTTGAATATCCAATAAAAGGAGTTTTTAACTTTACGGAGGAAATCAAGTGAAATGGAATAGTTTTTTCTTTTCCGCCAAATAAACCCGGTAATTTTAGTGTTATTCCTATCGGTTCAATTATAATTCTTGCTGGAAATAGCTTATTTCCGTCGGATAATCTTGAAGCTTCAAATTGCATAATTTAAATAAATTTAATTTTTTTTTAAGCTAATTTACAATTAAATTTATGATGTTTTTATCTTATTCTTTGAAAAGTTAGTTGATTTTATAATTTAAAGTAGGAATTGTATTTTTAAGTCTTTTTTTCTCGGAATTATCTTACTTTAGCTTTTGTATAGTGACAATAAGAATCAAATAATTAATTTATAAAGGTCCCCACTTCTAAACATTTAGTTCTTCAGCTGATTATTTTACCACATCATTTTTTTTTGAAAGTTAAATTAAACATAACTCAAAGTGATATCGCTGCAAAAAAATAAAATCTTTTAAAAAATCTTATTTAAAAAAAAATACAATTGGGATAGTTGTTTCCCCCTCAAAAATTAGTAATAAATAGTTTATTAATCCTTAGTTCTAATATCGAGAAGCGATATATTTATTGTAGATCATTTGACAAACCTTATCCATTGCATTGAAAATTGAAATATCTAAATCTGCAGCTTTTGAAATAGTAGTTAAAGTACAAACAGCATTAAACAGCATTTCATTTTCTTGCTGTTTAACACGTTCAATAAAGTTTATTTTATTACTTCCTTTTGGGGAGTCTGACACAATTATTTCATGCGTATTTTGATCGATTGCAAACAGTAGGCTCATTTTTTTTGCTTTAAATTGGTTTAAAATAAGTTAGTGTAAATGACAGCGTCCGCTCGAATTTTTTGTCCGTTTTTTACATCTAGCCCCCTTCTGCGTTGTTCCAGAACATTGACTTGAAGTAATTGAAGGTTTATTCGTTGGATTACCATCACAACAATTTACACCTACTTTTCTATTGTGCACCTTACAATAGCAACTATTTGATTTACTTCGATTGCATTTTAAACAAAGAAGTTGAATATTTGAGACTACACTTGTGCCACCACAAGAAAATGGCATGATATGATCATACTCTAAGCTTTGAGAGCCACCACAGCATTGACACATTCCACCATCTCTTGCAAAAACTACCTTCTTTGTTGCGACTGGAATATAACGACTCTGTGAAAAGCAGCTAAGACTGAATAAAAGTAGTATTAAGGTAAAATATAATTTTTTCATAGGCTTGCTTGATTTTAAAAATTAAATTAAAGGATGAATTTTGTGTTTTACTAGAATATTTAATAAAAAAACAATCTCAAAAGCGACCTTCAATCTTTAATCAAACTAATTTTAGCTAAAATAACTCTTTTAATGCAACTTTAAGTGAGATATATAAAAAAATAACGCAAAAATATAGACTGTTTAAATTACATAAAATGAAATATTTTGAATTGTTATTAAAGTTTTTCGATCATTTTTTTTAAAAAAAAACTATTTTTACAATAAAAAAATATGCTTATGAAATTTACTTACTTATTTATTCTTTTTCTGCTGACTTTTAGCAATTTGTATTCCCAAACAATTCCTACAGGTTTTGTTAAAACAAATGTAATAACTGGATTGCAATACCCTGTTCACTTTGATGTGTCAGCAGACCAACGCTATTTCATTACTCAAAAAGGAGGCAATGCAAGCGGCTCTTGTGCAAACGGTAAAATTTTAGTTTATAGTAATTCAGGTGCTTTACTTTCTACATTTTATGATTTAACAGATTCTGTTCAATGTGATTTTGAGCGTGGATTATTGGGGCTAGCATTAGATCCAGGTTTTTCTTCAAATCATTATGTTTATGCTTATTACAATCATAAATACAATGGTGATGAGCGAATTCGTGTTGTCCGATTTACAGAATCTAATAACATTGGCACAAATCCATTGATTATACTAGATATTAATGTAGCGGAAAATATAGCAGGAAATCATGTCGGTGGAATAATTGAATTTAAACCAAATACAACAAAATTATTTATTACGATTGGTGATCTTGCAAAAGGGCAATCTTTAGCTGCTGATACTTCAACAAATTATGCTGATACTAAAAACACTCCTTATGGAAAGATTTTACGAATAAATACAGATGGAAGTATTCCTACAGATAATCCTTTTTACGATGACGGAAATGTTGCTTCAGGAAACGATGACCGTATTTGGTCTTATGGCCATAGAAATATTTTTGGCTTGTGCTTTAATCCGAACAATGGAAGTCTTTATGCTTCTGAAAATGGTTATAATAAGTGGGATGAGGTAGATTTTATTACTGCAGGTAAAAATTATGGATGGATTACTTGTGAAGGAAATTATAGGTACAATTCAACATCAGTATTGTGCTCTTACCCTGGCTTAACCAATCCTATTGCAGAGTTTGGAACACCACTTCCAGGAATAACAGGTTGTTTGTTTTATTCTAGTAATGTAATTCCTGCTTTAAAAAATCATTTACTGATTGCGGATAATGACAACGGTAGAATGTATAACTTGACTTTAGGGAATGCTCCTGACTATGATATTGTTACAAGTAATGTCCAGTGGGCTGATTTAACCGGCACTGGTGAAGGTGGTTTAACAACACTTAAGCAAGGTCCTGAAGGCTGTATTTATGCAATGAATGGAGGATATACAACAAATGGAAAAATTTATAAGATTTGTCCTTCAGATTTATCACTCGAAGAAAATAATTACTTAGCAAATGAATTGGGGCAAAATTATCCAAATCCAAGCTCAGGAAATTCAATGATTGATTTTACAATTGCTAAAACAGCTGATGTTACAATCACTATTTATGATGAAACAGGACGAAAGTTAAGCTGTGCTTATTCTCAAACTACTTTATCAGGCACGCACACTGTTCAATTAAATTATCCTATGGAATTGAAAAATGGAAATTACTTTTATACGATGGAAGTGAAAGAAAACAATACCTTAGTTTTTACATCTACAAAACGGATGCTCATTATTAAATAATTAAATTTCATATGAAAAAAAATAGCTTATTTATATCCTTCTTATTTCTTTATTCCCTTTATTTTGGGCAATTGAATGGACCAGAAAGCATCGATTTTGACCCAGTTAACAACCGTTATTTGATTGCAAATAGCTCAAATGGTAAAATAATGCAGCGAAGTAGTAATGGTACAATTTCGCAATTTGTTGGTGGAATTTCTCCAAATCCCTATGGAATTGAAGTTGTTGGAACTACTGTTTATGCTTGTTGCAGTGGAAAGGTTTTAGGCTTTGATTTAACAACGGGCTTACAAGTTTTTTCTGTAAATCTTGGAGCAACATTCTTAAATGGCATCACGCATGACAATTCTGGAAATTTATTTGTAACAGATTTTTCAGCAAAGAAAATTTATAGAATAAAGATTGCTACTCAATCTTTTAATCTTTTCGCACAGAATTTAACGCAATCTCCAAATGGAATTATTTACGATGCTCCAAGTAATTCATTGGTGTTTGTAAGTTGGGGTTCTTCTGCAAAGATTAAAAGATGTTCATTGTTAGATTCAACTGTAACAACAATTTTAACAACATCCTATACGAACATTGACGGAATTGCACGCAAAGCAAACGGCGATTTTTATATTTCTACTTGGGGTACAAATAGCGTGTACAAATACAACAATGACTTTACAACTACTCCAACTTTGATAGTAAGTGGTCTAAGTAGTCCTGCGGATATTTATTACAATGATTTGACAGATACCTTAGCTATTCCAAATTCTGGAAATAATACCTTGACCTTTGTTGGTCAATCTACAGTATCACTTTTGGAGCAAAACGTAAGTGGAGTTTCTATTTTTCCAAATCCAAGTGCAAATTTCTTGTTTTTGACATCTTCTAAAAACCAAATAGCTCGAATTGAATTAATTAATGAAAGTGGGATTATCAGCGGTATTTACCCTGTTGAAGATTCTTTTGAGGTTAATATAGATGTTAAAAATCTTCAAAAAGGAACCTATTTTGTTCGCCTATATGACAAAAAGCAAATTCTTATTGGGATTGAGCGATTTGTGAAAGTGAATTAAGGGAGTTTAAAATAAATGCCTTACTAATTTTAAATATAATATTATGAGAACAAATTTTTTATTCACCACGATTTATCTATTTTTTTTAAGTTCTAGTTTTTCTCAAACACCAGGCTCTTTTGATCTTACAAAATACATTAGTACAATTTCTATTTCGGATTTAAAAACTCATTTAGAAATTGTAGCTTCTGATGAAATGGAAGGAAGAGACACTGGTACTGAAGGTCAAAAAAAAGCCGGGGTATATTTAATTAACATTTATAAAAAAAACGGTATTTCTTTTCCTAAAGGAGCTACTAATTTTTATCAAAAAGTACCATCTGCTTTTATGTTTGGATTACCTGATTCTGAAAATATATGGGCATTTATTGAAGGTTCTGAAAAACCTGAGGAAATAGTCGTTGTATCTGCACATTATGATCACATTGGTATAATTGATGGGGAAATCTATAATGGTGCTGATGATGATGGTTCTGGGACAGTAGCATTATTGGAAATAGCACAGGCATTTCAAGAAGCAAAAAATGATGGACATGGTCCAAAACGTTCTATTTTATTCCTTCATGTAACTGGAGAAGAACATGGTTTATATGGATCGAGTTACTACACAGAAAACCCTTTATTTCCTCTAGAAAATACAATATCAGACGTTAATATTGATATGATTGGCCGTCGTGATGAGTTTCATTTAAAGTCGAATGATTATATTTATTTAATTGGCTCAAATTACCTATCTAAGGATTTGTATAATATATGTGAATATGTTAATAAAAAGTATATCAAAATGAATTTGGATTATAAATATAACGGTAAAAATGACCCGAATCGTTTTTACTACCGTTCTGATCATTATAATTTTGCTATGCATAATATTCCCTCTGTTTTTCTTTTTAATGGTGTTCACAACGATTATCACCAAGCCACAGATGAGGTAGATAAAATTGAATTTGATGCCTTGCAAAGAAGAACTCAATTGGCTTTTGTTATAGCTTGGGAATTGGCAAATAGAGAAAAAAGGCCTGTTTTAAATAAGTCAAAAGATTAAAGGAATACATTGATTATATTCTTTATTTCACTCTTTTTTTTTAAATTTAAAGAAATTACAAAAAAATGAACGTTCCTGTTACGATTTACACAGAAATGACGCCAAATCCTTCAACAATGAAGTTTGTGGCAAATAAATACCTCTTAATTTCTGGAGATTCTGCAGAGTTTACCTCGCGAAAGGAAGCCAAAGGATTTTCTCCCCTTGCAGAAGCTCTTTTTGATTTCCCCTTTGTAAAAAATGTATTTATTGCTGCTAATTTCATTACTATAACTAAAACTGATAATGTTCCTTGGGATTTTATAACAATGGAATTAAGAGAATTTATTAAAGAATGGATTTCAAATTCCAAAGATGTTTTAATTCAAATGCCTACTCCAAAAGTTCAAGTTGCTGAAGGTTCTGATGAAAGTCCTATTGAATTCAATGCAAGTGATTTTGACGACCCAATAAAAGCACTTTTAGATCAGTATGTCCGTCCAGCGGTTGAAAATGATGGTGGAGCTATAGATTTTCTTGGTTTTCAAGATGGAAAAGTAACAGTTCTTCTTAAAGGTTCATGTGCCGGTTGTCCTTCATCTACTGCAACTTTAAAGGGTGGAATTGAAAATTTATTGAAGCAACACCTACCAGAAGTGTTAGAGGTCGTGGCTATAAATGGTTAATTGTTGCAACTATTTTCCTAAAAGAGTCATGGTATTTTCATTTTTATGATAAATCTCTTGCTTTAGCTCATAAATTTTATCTACATTTATATTAAACAAGTTCCTATCGAATTTTGTTATTTAATCAATGGAAGAGTACATTACAATTAATTCTAAAGAAAGTCAAAATATTGATTTAAAAGCTTCGCTTAGAAAGTATTTTGGTTTTGACACTTTTAAAGGTGAGCAGAAAATAATTATAGACAACGTTTTAAGTGGCAGAAATAGTTTTGTCATCATGCCAACAGGTGGTGGCAAGTCGATGTGTTATCAGTTACCAGCATTGTTATTACAAGGAACAGCCATCATTGTTTCTCCTTTAATTGCCTTGATGAAAAATCAAGTTGATGCTATCCGAAATGTAAGTGATGAAGAAAGTATAGCGCATTTCATGAATTCATCGCTATCAAAATCAGAACTCCAACAAGTTCGATTAGATATTACAAATGGCAAGACAAAAATGCTTTATGTCGCACCAGAATCACTAACAAAGAAAGAAAACATTGAATTTTTAACATCTGTCAACATTTCTTTTTTCGCGATAGATGAAGCGCATTGTATTTCTGAGTGGGGCCACGATTTTCGACCGGAATACAGAAGATTAAGAGAGATTTTTGAAAAAATATCAAATGTTCCAATTATTGCTTTGACAGCAACGGCTACGCCAAAAGTTCAATATGATATTCAAAAGAACTTGAACATGTTGGATGCAGATGTTTTTAAATCTTCCTTCAACCGCGATAATTTATTCTATGAAATTCGCCCTAAGCGAGAAGTTGAGAAGGAAATAATAAAATTCATACGCAAGCACAAAGGTAAAAGTGGAATTATTTATTGTCTTAGTAGAAAGAAAGTAGAGGAAATCGCTGAATTACTTCAAGTTAACGGAATAAATGCCTTGCCTTATCACGCGGGTTTAGACGCTCATTCACGTGGGAAACATCAAGATATGTTCCTTATGGAAGATATCGAGGTAATTGTTGCAACGATTGCTTTTGGAATGGGAATTGATAAACCTGATGTTCGTTTTGTTATCCACCACGATATTCCAAAATCATTAGAAAGTTATTACCAAGAAACTGGTCGTGCAGGAAGAGACGGCGGAGAAGGGGAGTGCTTGGCTTTTTATAGCTATAAAGACATTGAGAAACTAGAGAAATTCCTTCAAGGAAAACTAGCTGCAGAGCAGGAAATTGGAAGGCAGCTCTTGAATGAAATTGTTTCATATTCTGAAACATCAGTATGTAGAAGAAAATTCATCTTGCATTATTTTGGTGAGTATTTCGATGAGGAAGGCTGTAACAAAAATTGTGATAATTGTAAAAATCCACGAGAACGGACAGAAGGGCAGACATTTGTATTAATGCTTTTAAATGCTATTTCTTTACTCGAAGAGACACAGAAAGCAAAACATTATTGCGCTTTTTTATCCGGCCATCTTACTGCAGATATTAAGCAATATAAACACGATTTATTTCCAAGCTTTGGAGTTGGGAAAGAGAAAGATGAGCATTTTTGGAATGCCGTAATTAGACAAGTTTGTGTTGGGGGACTTGCAAGCAAGGAAATCGATACATTTGGCACGCTGAAATTGACAGACCAGGGAAAAGAATTCATTAAAAACCCAAAATCCTTTCAATTAATTAAGCAGCATGATTTTTCAAATACTGATGACGATGACACAGTTATTGAAATGGGAGGGAAGGGTGGAGCCTTTGATGAAACCTTATATTCTTTGCTAATTGATATGCGTAAATCTCTGTCAAAGGAGAAGGGAATTCCCCCATTTGTTATCTTTCAAGAACCTTCACTAAAAGATATGTGTTTTCAGTATCCAATTACAGTCGAGGAGCTGACAAATATACAAGGTGTTGGTACAGGAAAAGCCCAGCGTTATGGTGAACCTTTTGTTGCCTTAATTGCCAATTATGTTGAAGACAATGAAATTGAACGTCCACAAGACATGGTTGTAAAAACTCTTGTTAACAAATCAGTTCTTAAGGTACAATTAATTCAAAATATTGATCGAAAGTTACCTCTAGAGGATATTGCAGATTCTCAAGGAAAAAGTTTTGGTGAATTACTTGATGAAATTGAGTCAATTGTTAATTCTGGAACTCGTGTAAATATAAATTATTACATTAATACTTTATTGGAGAGCACTGATCAAAACGAAGTTTTTGAGTATTTCACGGAGTCGGAAACAGATGATATAGAGGCGGCCTACAAAGAATTTGACGGTGTTTATACAGAAGAGGAATTACGTTTGATACGTATTCGCTTCATGAGTGAAATGGCCAATTAATTTTGTTTGGCAAGCAATTCTTCAATTGAATTTCGAGAAACTGCATGGTATTGATTTTTTGAGTTCTCAAAAATCTGCTTTGCTAGTTTAGGATTTACTTTATTCATTGCTTTATAGATTGGAACTAAGTATTTCCTTCTCCCTACTTTTTTGAGAAATCGTTCTATGTCGCTATTAATCTCGGTATAGTTATTTTCTAAAGCCAAGGTAAACCATTCGGTCATTATTTCAGAATTCCCACAATTTTTAAATCCTAAGTGAACATCAATAATTTTAAGTTTTTCTTTTGAAATACTTTTAGGAAGTGCTCGAATAAATGTTTGCCATTCTTGTACAATATGGTCTTTTCTTTTTATGTATTTTGAGATTTTCTTATTAATAATTTTTCTCTTAACTCGAATTCTCTCGTAGCTTATTTTTGGTTTAAATATCTCTTCTCCTTGAGCGAAATCATTTGCTAAGACTTTCATCTTATTTAAACGTGGAGAATATATTTGAAGACAATTTTTTGGCAAACCTTCCTTGTAAATCCAAGCTTTGTGATTAAATTTTATCTTATTTTTTTCTAAGAGATTTTCTTCTAAATAGTTTATAAAATCATTAGAATTTATTGTTTTAAACGCATGTTTCTTAAAATAAGATTTAATAAATAAATCAAAATTTTCACGGCCAACTTTTTGTTCTAATGTTTTCAGGAAGAAGGATCCTTTAACATAGGCAATATCAGTCATTCCGTCATCTGGATCTCGTCCCTTCAAATTAAGAAAGAGTCTGCTGTCTTCGGGATTTTTTGAACTAGCTATTGTTTTTAATTCGTCCTGTAATTCATAGAATTCAATTGCAGATAAAATATCTGAAACACTTTTACCATAAAGTTCCTCCATGATTCTTTGTTCAAAGTATACCGTAAATCCCTCGTTTAACCAAAAGTCATTCCAGGTGCGATTAGTCACTAAATTTCCAGACCACGAATGCGCTAATTCATGCGCTACAACAGATGTTAAACTTCTATCTCCTGTTATAATTGTGGGATTAACAAAGGTCAACATTGGATTTTCCATTCCTCCAAATGGAAAGGAGTAGGGTAGAACTAGTAAATCGTATTGATCCCATTGGTATTTACCGTATATTTTTTCTGCTGCTTGCATCATTATCGGCAAATCTTGAAACTCGAACAAACAAGCCTTTGCTAATTCTGGTTCGCAATAAAATCCTGTATTTGGTCCTAAGGATTGATAACTTAAATCACCAATTGCTAGCGCAATTAAATAAGATGGAATTGGTTTTTTCATTTCAAAGAAATAATTTCCATCTCTGCTTTTCTCTTTTTTATTTTTCGCACTCATAACTGCCATTAAGTCATTTGGCACGGTTACTTTTGCTGAATAGGTTATTCTATTTGAAGGAGAATCTTGAATGGGAATCCATGTTCTAGTTAAAATTGCTTGTCCTTGTGTATATAAAAAGGGCTTTGTTTTGGATGAGGTTAAGCTTGGATCTAACCAATCCAGTGCGTCAGAATACTCTGTAGTTTGATAATAGATGTTTATCTGCTCTGTATTAGTTTCAGTACTTACGAGTAATGGTTGTCCTAAAGTTAAATTATTTGTTATGTTAATTATCACAAAATCTGTTTCCTTTTCATTGTTTTTAGTCCCAAGTGTGACTTTTTGTATCATAAGCCCTTTAGTATCAAAAATAGCTGTATCAGTGCCATTGTTTTTCATCTTATGCCGAGCAACACCATAAATTGTCTTATTCTCAAAATTTACTTCGAGTTCTAAGTCAAGGTGAGTTGTATAAATTTCATCAAGATTGGAATAACTATGATCATCATCTGCCGCTTTTGACAGCTTTTCAATTTTTTTATTTATCAACCTTGGCTTTTGATTACAAGAGATTACGAGCCCAATAAGAAAAATTAAGTAGTAGAAATTTTTCATTTCAGATTTAATTTTAAAATCCCAAATTTCTCTTTAAATCCTTGAATTGCATAAAGTAATAATTCTTGATTAACGAGATCAAGTTTAAAGGCTTTAGGAACAATTAGTGCATTTAATTCCTTTTTATCTAGAAGAATTTTCCTTGAATATAAACCATCTATTTTATTGATCTGACAAATTGCTGAGGTATTTCTTTGTCTTGAAAAATTAGTATTCTGGGGATTTGAATTTTCTCTTGTATAGCTGCCAAATTCATCATAATTAGTAGCATTATCATTGAAAATAAAGCAAAAAGATGAATCTGTATAGAAAGAACTATAGGAACTGTAAGCCCCTTGATCGTTTATAGAAACCTGCGATTTTTTGATGCGTTTTTCCCAATTTAGAATGCTTTTTTCATTTATTTTAAATGCAATTATATCGTCATAATAATAGTAATTTACAGAAGATGAAGCCCCAGTTCGAGAATCTTGACTTACCCTCCGATACATGTAATATTGTTCTATGGAACCGAGAATTGAGCCATCATTTAAGGTGAAAACATCTCGAAGTTTATAAGTGTAAACATCAGGATTGAAAGAGTTTATCATTCTTCCGAAGCTTTGTCTGTTATTTTGCTCGTTATCCGACCATATATCATTTGCAGATACGCTCGTTAAAGGGATAAATGCAGAGGAACTTAGACTGTCTTTTTGCGCATCAATAAGGAGTGAAAATACTCCAAGAGATTTATTAGAATTCCCTTTTGCATAAATTCCAATAAGGCTATAGGAAGAGCTATCATTTGAGCCAAGTTGCATATCATCAATTCTCAAGCCCTCTAATTCTAGGGAAAATTCTTTCAGGACATTATTTTTTAATTTATATACATGTAAAGCTTTAAAATTCTCATTGTTATTTATAAATAATCGATCAACTGGTTTAATATATTCCGTCAAACTTATCAAGCATTCACCACTATTTGTAAGATGATAATTTGATATAATAGTTAAGTTACCATCAAAAGGAAGTATATATTCTCCGGTTTGAACTTCGTTAAAATTCACGTCAAATATTTTGTATCCATAGGCATCGCTAGTTGAAGATTTACCGGGTATTTGCCAAAAAATACAAATAAACTTATTGTTGTTTGAGGTAATAATTTGAAAATTTGGTTGGGCATTAAATTTTTTGTTCTCGTAATCTGCCATAAAGATGGGCTCATCTTCCGGCTCCAAGTACTCGTCGTATTTTTGAAGAAAAATCATCATCCTAGAATTAGCAAAATCTGAGAGAAAAACACAGGTTTTATTTCCAAAAAAGAAACTTGTTTCAAATGTGCCAATTCCAGATTGCGTCTTTAGTTTTACTTTTTTTTCTTCAAGAAACGTTAAATTCTCGTAGTTATTAAATTTATAAGACCCAAAAGTATTTCCTCCCGACCAACGTAGCGCTACAAAATCTCTACTGGATTTTGGTAAAATATCCATTAATGAACCAGTATTTTTTAGGAGTTCACTCCATATTATTGGTATTTCCTGACTGTAAATTTTAGCAAGAGAAGCAAGAAAAACAAAAAAGACAAGCGCTTTTTTCATTTATTTTACAAGTTGAATTCCCAAATAATTGTGTGGGCTAATTAGTTTCAGTTCATTTTTTATTTTTTCTTCAAGTGGAAGGGAATCAATAAAAGCACGAACAGATTCTTTACTTATTTTTTCGTTTTTACGTGTTAATTCTTTAAGCGCTTCATATGGCTTTTCAAATCCTTCTCTTCTAAGAATTGTTTGAATAGCTTCTGCAACAACCGCCCAATTATTTTCTAAATCTTCGGCTATTTTGACTTCATTAATTACTAATTTATTCAATCCATTTATGCAGGATTCTAAGGCAATGACAGTATGTCCAAGTGGAACGCCAATATTTCGGAGAACTGTAGAATCGGTTAAATCTCTCTGTAAACGAGAAACGGGTAGTTTTGACGATAGGTGTTCGAATACTGCATTTGCAATACCGATATTTCCCTCAGAATTTTCAAAATCAATCGGATTTACTTTGTGCGGCATAGCTGAAGAACCAATTTCGCCATCTTTCAATTTTTGCTTGAAATAATCCATGGAAATATAGGTCCACATATCACGGTTTAAATCTAAAATAATTGTGTTTATGCGCTTTAAGCAATCAAAAAGTGCTGCAAGATTGTCATAGTGCTCAATTTGTGTGGTTGTTTGACTTCTTGAAAGTCCAAGTGTTGAATTTACAAAGTTATTGGAGAAAAGCACCCAGTCAATTTCTGGGAAAGTAACAAAGTGAGCATTAAAATTACCTGTCGCTCCTCCAAATTTTGCGGAATAGGGTATTTGCTCTAGTTGTTTTAATTGATTTTCTATGCGCTCACTAAAAACTTGAATTTCTTTTCCTAAACGTGTTGGTGTTGCTGCTTGCCCATGTGTTTTTGCCAACATTGGAATTTCCTTCCATTCTTGCTTGTAGCGATTTAAAATAGCAATCAAATCATGAATCTGCGGCAAATAAATCTTTTGAATACCTTCTTTTAAAGATAAAGGAATTGCAGTATTGTTAATGTCTTGAGATGTCAGTCCAAAATGAATGAATTCAAGGAAAGATTCAAGTCCAAGGGATTTTATTTTATCTTTTAAGAAATATTCCACGGCTTTAACATCGTGGTTTGTTATTTTCTCTGAGTTTTTAATCCAATTTGCATCTTCCTCTGTGAAATTCAGATAAATCGCTCTTAAATCAGCTAATTTATTCACTGGAAAGTTTTTGAAAATAGGAATCTCAGTTTGACTCAAGGCAATAAAGTATTCTATTTCAATTTGCACGCGGTAGCGAATAAGTCCAAATTCAGAGAAATAGTCAGCTAATTTTTTTGTTTTCGCGTGATAGCGTCCGTCAATAGGAGAAATAGCTGTGAGAGGATTTAAAGTCATCTTTCTAATTAAGTAACAAAGATACGATTTTGATTTTTAATCAAAAAAAGCAATCATAAATGCTTGTAATTTAAAATCTATTGGTTAAAATATCCTTAAATTTGCACATGCTTTTCTCCAAATTATTTATCCGTTTCAATTGGGTTTCATTAATTCTTATTTATCTTGTTGTAGTTGCAGGAAGTTTTGTTCGAGTTACAGGAAGTGGAATGGGCTGCCCTGATTGGCCAAAATGTTTTGGGAAATGGGTGCCGCCGAATGAAATAAGCAGTTTACCGAGTAACTACCGGGAAGTTTATTTAGTGCAGCGCCAGAAAAAAGTCGAGAAATTTTGTAGCTTTTTAAGTGTTCTTGGTTTCGAGAGTACCGCCACCAAAATAAAAAATGATCCAAGTGTTTATTTAGAAGAATCTTTTAATGCGAATAAAACCTGGGTAGAATACCTCAATCGCTTACTTGGATTTTTAGCCGGAAATATGTTGCTTCTTGGCTTTTTTTGGTTCCTGTTTTACTACAGAAAAAGTAAACTGATATATTTCTCAGCTTTGAATTTAATTTTAATTGCCATTGAAGCTTGGTTTGGCTCCATTGTTGTTGCAACAAATCTAGTGCCGTGGACCATTACAGTTCATTTACTTTTAGCCCTTGTAATTATAGCAATTCAAATTTACATTGTCCGCATAGTCAGCCCATCTCAGCAAAAGACTTTCCCGATGAATAAGTTGATGTGGACTTTAGTACTAACTGTATTTTTAATTACCTTCTATCAAATGTTTTTGGGTACTCAAGTACGCGAATCCATAGATGAACTAACAAAGCAGGGATTTGATAAAAGTACTTGGACAGATAAGTTGGGTTTGCCTTTTTATATTCACCGAAGTTTTTCGTGGCTAGTTCTTATCATGCTGACTTTTATAGCGTGGAAAAACCATAAAAACCAAAAATTTCTTATTCTTAGGAATGCCTATATTATTTTAGCAGTTGAGTTAGCAAGTGGCGTTTTATTGGCTTATGTTGACATGCCCGGTATTGTACAAATCTCTCATTTGGTTTTTGCAACAATTTTATTTGGCATGCTGTGGATGACTTTACTGCGTGCTGAAAAACAAATTTCTTAGAGAAATTCTTTCAAATTGCTTGAAATGATTATTTTTGCGCTTATTAAAGGTCTTATAGCTTCCTAAAATCGCTTTAGTACTTTAATGAATTTGAATGTTATCCTCGGATAATATGGTCCTATAGCTCATTCGGTTAGAGCAACTGACTCATAATCAGTAGGTGCTTGGTTCGATTCCAAGTGGGACCACAGATCTTTAAAAGCTCCTTTCCTAGGGGCTTTTTTCGTTTTCAAATCACCTTTTTCAATTTCATTTCGAATCAGTAAATTGCCACAAATATTTACTATTTTTGTGACAGATTAGAAGTGATTTAGAAATTCAAAGTATTGAAAAACAAATAGAAAAGTCAATTTAATTTGATTGGAGGTAGCTGAAATATTGCGAATATTTACAATATAATTTCTTATCCTACCCATATTAAAATTGATAAGAATTCTATTGTTTCATATTCTACTTTTGGCTTTAGACCAAATAAATTGCAGGAAATAGAAAGTACTATTGAAGAATTAATAAAATAACTGCCTTTCTGTTTTAAAGAGTCTTTATTATTAATACAAGTGAATATTTCAAAAAATAAATAACAACTGCAGTGAATAGCTTAATTACTTTTTCAAAAGCTAGCTTACAACATCGAATTAGTCGTAATAAAAAAAAGGATAAATATGAAATTAAAATTATTAATAAGTGTAACACTATTATTTTTGATAAATAGTACAAACTCACAAGTAAATTCTTTGAATCTACTTTATAATTCAGTTCCTGGAATTGGTTGTCATCCTAGTATGTCTGTTTGTCTAACAACAGGATCACTTGCTGAATCAGAAGCTCAAATTATTGTAGATTGGACCGATGGAGATTCAGATACTTTAGCAGCTTTTTCGGCTCCAAATTCTCAAAACTGTTATGTCTTTGAACATGATTATTTACAAGTTGGAGTATATGATGCTATTGTAAAAGTAACAAGTGGGACTTTAGGTGGTCAAATTATTGCTACACAGACAATAGAGTGGGTGATAACCAGCACTTCAAACTGTGGTTTTTTTAATATTATATCAATATTGAATCCCTCATCAGAATTTTTATCTAATGTTCCATATGATGTTATAGATAATTTTAATGTTACAACGACTATATATCCTAAAAACTCATTTGGCAATAATTATTATTCTGAGTTAGATGTTAATAATAATTATACGGTTAGTATAAATAATAATTGGTTGCAAAATAATGGATATATTCAAACATCACCAAACTTTATCATTAGCTCATTTGATATGACTGGTAAAGCTGAAAATGTTCCTATGAATATGACATTACAGTGCAATGGCAATGGAATTACACCAAATTTAGAAATCACTTCGGCATCTGCATTCCAATTTTTAGCACCAATTCAACATGGTAACGTATCTGTTCAAATTTGTAATATTGCATGCGGTAACATTGCAAATAGTATGGCAAGAATTGCAATACCGACTGGTGTAACTCCAATACTTACTAACACACCAAATTCTTCATTTTCAAATGATACAGTTACCATCTTATTTCCATTTTTGAGTGGAAACACAACAATTTCGTTTCCTTGTTCTTTTAGTGGAAGCACACAAGCTGGAACTATTCTAAATTTTTTTGTAAGCGTTTCTGCAGTTGGTGAGCAAGATTTTAATTTTAATAATTTGCCATTCTTTGCGACGGTTTTAAATTCATTTGATCCAAATGATAAGCAATGTAATTCACCAAGATATATTAATCCGAATTTAAAAGAAAATTTACAATATACTGTTCGTTTTCAAAATGATGGAAATTATCCTGCCTTAAATATTGTTGTTAGAGACACACTATCATCAAATTTAGATTTATCTACTTTTAGATTTATTGGTTCAAGTCATCCTGTAACTTATACTATTAATCCGATAACAAGAGAAGTAACTTTTAGATTTAGTGGAATTAATTTAGCACCTTCAATGCTTAGTATAGAGTATAGTCAGGGATATTTTAAATATACTATTGATGAATTACCTGATTTGATTATTAATTCTGAAATAAATAATACCGCATACATTTATTTTGATTTTAACCCACCTATAGTAACAAATACGACAACAAATACTAATGGATACCTTGGTTTAGTTGTAAATGAGATTGATGATTTGTTTAATTTCAATATTTTTCCAAATCCAACAAATGGAGAATTCACTATAGATTTATCAGAAAAGTCAATGGTTAAAATTTACTCAGTAATAGGGGATTTAATTTACAAAGATGAAGTTCAAAAGGACCAAATTATAGATTTATCAAACTTTCGAAAAGGAATTTACACTATACAAGTAGAAACACCAAAATATATTTGCTCTAAGAAATTAATCTTAGAATAATTAAAATTGATCGTTTTTTAGTCAGGTTTTAGATTTATTGCTACGAGAAGTTATTTTTTTTTAATAAATACCTTTGAAAGATGGATTTTAAATTTACTTGGTATTTTAGGGTAAACTGCTGCCAATTTCTTTAAAGTGATTTTATAAAAAGTGATTCTTAGGGGACACTCTATATTTTTTCAACTATGGTATTAATTAAACTTCCTCCCCATTCTACTACTGTGTATCCCTTTCTTTTATTTTTTAAAGTAGTTAAATCTTGCAAAGGAATATTGATTTTGGATTCTAGAGCTTGAGTAAGCATCATTACTCTTATGATTGTTTCAGGTTTTGGGTTGATAATTAAAGCAGCTTGTTCTTCATATTGCTTTCCTGAAAAATGGATAAAGTTGTAATTATTTTCTTCCATACGAGGCAACCAATACATTATGAATTCATTGGCTTCACGTCTGTTTAATCCCAAGTAAGCTAATTTTTCTTCAAGAAAAGAAGTAGTCTCTTTACCCTGAACAATAAATCCGTCTTGAGGAATGATTTGCTTTGAAGGATTTCCTTCCCAAAACAGCGCATAATATTCCTGATTGTTTTCGTCCCACAACGTGCCATTCGGCTCTGCAGTAACTGTCCAACCCTTTTCTGGATATTTGGGATAGGTATGAGTTAAACTGCCTGCGTAATTGAGTTTCACATTAATTTTTTGCCGCTGTTGAGGATAGAGATAAATTACTGGTTTTTCTACTTCTATAGCATACAAGGCAAGTTTTATTTCAGCCGAACAAGTTCGGTGTTCGTCAAAATTCAGATTCATATCGACATCATCGTACCCCTCAAATTCTACAATTAAATTGTATTGTCCTAATGGAATGTTGCTCAGTTTGAAGTCACCATGCTCATCCGTCAAAACACCCTTTATCATTTGTAATGTTTTCAAATCACGCAATATCACTTTAGCATTAAAAATCTCATCTTGTGTGTTGATATCAGTTATTTTGCCCGTAATGTATGATGCTGGAACACTACTATTCTTGCAATTGACCACTATGGTACTTTTCTTTTCATTGGATGAAACTGTTTTTTTCTGTATTGTACAAGCTTGCAACCAAAAAACAAGTATTACAAGGTAGTAGAATGATGCCTTCATATTTTTATTTACTATAAGATTCAGTTCGTTCTGATCTCGGTGTGTTTTGCCGAATAATGGCTAAGGTAACAGATGGATATGGATTTAGAAAATGATTGTCAATTCCGCAATCACCGCCATACCAATTTAAAATAGTTCCATTCCCTTCAAAGTCATCCGTTAAAGTTTGAAGTTGAGAATAAAATAAAGTTGATGAAAATATGAATGCAATGACTATAAATTTCTGCATAAAAAATAATATTCAAATAAATAATTTACAAATATAATTCTACTTATCCATTTTAAAATAAAAATTTTAGGTTTCAATTTTTCGAATTTTCACTGCGTAAGAATGGCGATGTTGTTCCCACCAAAGGTAAGTATAGAAAGTCAAGATTTGTCGACAAGGGAAGTTTGCAAGAAATTTTTAGAGGAATTAAAAGCACAGGGCCCCACGTTGGATAGAGTGGGGAAGGTGTTTTTAAAATTCATAAATAAAAGAGATTATTAAGCCTCTCCACATCCTCTTTCAAAAAGTTCGATAATTCAGACCTGTGGCCCACACATCCTTAAAAGCCTCATCAATGGGGCTTTTTTTTAAGATAATTGAATTTCTCTTTGAATTTTCTAAACAAATGTATCGAAAAATGTATTTTCTGCAAGTTTCGATAATTTACATATTTTTACTACATGAAACAGTATGTAAATCACACAGAATATATATCAAGTTTACTTGCATACAAGGACAAAGATTTAATCAAAGTGATTAGCGGACTGAGACGTTCTGGAAAAAGTACGCTTCTTTCAATGTTTCGTGGAATGCCCAATGCCCAATGGATCATGAAATTATCCTGTTTATTTTCGATAAAGCCTTTGATATTGAACGAATCAACTCTCACAAAAAAACCAGTACGCATGTACTGGTTTTTTTATAGTGATTTCTTAAAAATCAACCGCTTACGCGGTGAGCAAAAATATGTTAATATGGTCGCTGCTCATAAGAACCTAACTGTGAGTTAAAATCAAAAACAGCATAGTCGCTGGCGTCAACATAAGAGTCGCCATTTAAGTCTCCATCTAGTAAATATAAACTACCGTATGCTGATGAATACACATCTGATTCGAAAGCCGCATAATCCACACCATCTAAATACCCATCTTCTATCAACTCTCCTAATCTTGATGCATATAAACCTGAAACTAATGTTTTCATTGGGGCTATAGAACCGTCTGTATAAGCATTTGCAATATTATTGGCAAAACTAAGAGCTGTTGCACTTGACATAGCTACAGGATTTGCACTCCATAATGGTAATGAAGATCTATGGTTAACTACAACGTAATATGAAGCACCTATAGCAGCCGCAGGGAAAACACACTGCACACTTCCATTTGCTTGCAAAATAGGTGACACACTGTATGCTACAACATCAAGGTTTGAAGGACTTCGTAATTCTACTGTGATAACATCAACATCTGTAGCGGACCCTGTATTTGTGGATCCAGATGCTACAAGGTTGTTATATCTAGCAGGACGCATTGAAGATGGGTTTGAGTTATTTACATAATATCCATCCAAGAAAACATCTAGTGAAAGATTAGCAGATAATGGTGTAATTGTAAGATTCAATACTTGTGCTACACAATTTTCAACAACTCCTGTATATGTTCCTGATGCAGTATATGTTTGACCATTATTTGCCCATGTATATGAACCCATTGCTGTTTGAGTGATTGTATTTACAGCTTGTGTTCCGTTTACTACCATAACCGTTGTAGAGGAAGATCCAGAACATGATGGAGATGTTACCATATATGTGTACACACCTTCACCTGCAGGAGTCGGGCTCCATGTACCGCCTGTAGCCGGTGTGCCACCAAGAGCATCAAACAGTTGGGATTGTGTAACGGTTGAGCCATTACAGATCACCAATGTACCATTGGTACCTGGGTTAGGAGGCAGTACATTGTCAGCTCGTGCTGGTATCCTTTGTATTCTGCAATCCTGTGCCAATGGCGTTTCATCTATACCATAAGGAGTTGAACTGTACTGACTTTTCATATACTCAGCAAAGACATCCTGCTCAGAACCTGCAACGGCAAACGATGCTAAAGCAGGACCTTGTTCTGGCACTGTATTCAAATCAACCCTATTCGTTCCTAATGTATTAAATGGATAACCGTCGCCACCACCTACAAGGAAGGTTAACGTTACTACTCTAAAGGTACGTGATAAGTTCCCTACTGTGATGCCATTGACAACTAATGTATCAATTACATTTCCATTATTATCGGTAATCACGGCATTTAGAATTCTTGAATTAGCCGGAAGGCTGAAGTCATAGCTGTATCGTACACCAGATACTTGAGCAAATTGACCAGGTGTAGCGGTAGCTGTTGTAGCTGATACCGCTCGTTCTAGTATTGATCTCATTCCAGTTGCTGTAAGTGTCACCAATGAAAGTGTGTTATTGAATCGCAATGAATTTTCAATATCTAACTGGGAAATATCTCCAGATTGTTTACCCGCAGATGGATTTGCAATTGGTGGTACTAAGGTTACATCGCTGCCAACTGCAATAACGTTTCCAATGGCAGAACGAATACCACCGCCATTTTTGATAGAGATAACAGTTGTTGGATCATAAAACTTAGCAAACCATAAATTAGCTTCAGACGTAATATTTCCAAGATTTGTTTCTTCTGTACGTACAAAGTTTCTGCGTCCTTCAAGGAATACAGATGTTTTACCAAAAAGATTACCATCTTTTGTAGTGATTACATTTCCAATTGCTGTGGTCAGTAATTGCACTCGGTAACCTTTTGTACCTGTTGCAAAAGCATTGGCTACATTAGCGCCCCAAGCATCAGTCAATCCTTGTTGGTCAGTTGCGTAAACCCCAGAAATAGCGTTGTCAATAGACGATGGTATTAAATTGCCATCAGAGTCAAAATCAACTACTAATCTTCCTACGTATTTATAGTTACCGTCTGTATTTACCAATGGTACAATTTTTCCGGTTAAATCTGTAGCAAGGAATGGATAAGTTCCAACAGCTACATCACCTAAACGCAAACGATCATTAGAATCAGCTAATAATGTATTAGAACCAGCAGAGATAATAATATCTACACCAGATAGTTTTGTGGCAAGATCTTGTTCAAAAGCAATTTGTTGTAAGTGAGAAAGCAATATAATCTTATTACAACCATCAGCAATTAAAGAATTTACAACTGGTTGGACAATTCCAGCCAATATGTTCATATCATTTTCATTACCTCCAACAACTGTAGTTGCACCAGGTGATGAAATACTTGCCAAAACTTGCGTAGTCGCTCCTACAATTCCAATTTTTTGACCTCCTTTAATAATAATAGTCGATGGAGCTAGTTTTAATTTACTTGCAATAGCGGCAGTCGTTTCAGTAGGATTAGATTTAAACGCTGTGTTTAATAACAAACGATTTGTTGTTGCGATTGGTGATAAATTACCGTCACCGCTGAAATTTAAATTTGAACTAAGGTATGGAAATTGCGCTCCAAACCAAGTTGTTGTGGATGTACCTGCACCTCCAATCATAGTTCGTATTTCGTTGGTACCCAAATCAAATTCGTGATTTCCTAATGCTGAAGCTTCGATGCCGATAAAGTTCATGATCGATATGTCAGCTCTTCCGATACTTGAACCTAAATTTATTGGAGGATTTGTAAAGGTAGTATTATAGTAACTTTCGTAAGCAGTTTTGAATGCCGCAGCAAGAGTCGGGTCACCGCCCGAACTTAAAAACGGTCCTGGGATATAGTTATCACCTGAAGATAATCTAATAGTGTTGGGATAAGTTTCTTCTAAAGTATCAACAATCGCTGCAAAACGAGGCGCGTCTAAAACAGCTTCAACCGACGCTTCAAAATCAGAAGCATGTAATATTTGAAGCTTAAATACGTAGTCGCTAATAGCAACGTTTTGAGTAGTTGTAGTTCCTAAAGTAATTCCTGATGAAGGATTACTGATAGTTAAAACTGCTGTTTCGGCAGCCTCAACCACGTTGTCGTTGACAACGGTGAATGTTACCGAACCAGTTGTTTGTCCGGCAGGTATGGTAATAGTTGAGTTACTTAAAGTATAATCTCCTGCTGTGATGTCTGTTCCCGAAACACCTAATGAAACAGATTGAACACCATTTACAGGTGCTGAAGCAGTAGCAGTAACCGTAAGAATTGTACCTGCTGCTTCTGAACCCGTATTCTCGCTAATAGACAAATTAACTTCTGTCGTAATTGTCAAATCTAAAATTTCAGTAACACAATTAGTAGTAGTTCCTGTTATAAGACCACTTGTAGTATATGTTTGTCCTGTAACTGACCAAGTGTAAGGGTTATTTGCAGCAATAGTAGTTGTGTTAATAACAGCAGTTCTTGGTATTCCAGGTGAAAATCTATGATTACAAATAACACCATTAATAAGAGAGTTAGAATTAAAGAAGTCATTAGTATTTACTTCTGGGCAGGGTCCATTAACAATAAACTTTAATTCCATTATATTAGTGTTTGCTGGAATTGTATTGCTTATAGATGGCATAGATGCCGTTGTACTTAAATAATGATTATTTGAATTAAAGTTAGAAAAAACATCTAAACCATTAAGAGTTGAAGCACTTGAAACAAAAGTTAGTTTCGACTCATTAAATTTAAACCAAAAGTCAAATGAATTAATAGCAGTGTAGGTTGATTTTATTTTTACGGGATAAGTAAAATAATTAACGCCATTTTCACTTGAATAAACTCCTTGGTTTAAGTCAAAAACTATAGTGTCTCCATAATTCTCTGAATTTACAGTTAGATTCAATGTAACAGTTGAATCACAGTTATTAACTGATGCAAATATATTGTTATATGTACCAGGGCTTGTTAAATTTTGAGTTCCAAAAGTATACGTTTGACCTGAATTAATTGAAGCAGAAACAGAGTTGCTAATTGGTGAAAGTGCTATGATATTCTTCGAAGCAGAAACTCCAGAGCAAGATAAGATTGAACTGTTTACTAAAACAGAATAGTTTCCAGCACTGCTTGCACTATATTGAGTGCCTGTAGCGTTTGGTATCGCTTGACCATTTAATTGCCATTGGTATGTGCTTCCTGTAGATCCAGGAATTGAAAGTGTTGTTGAAGAACCAGAACAAATTACGTTTGAACTAGCATTTATAACACCACCTGCAGCAGTTGCACAAGAATTGAGTTGATAAATAGATAGTGTTGAGCTAATTTCATTTGCTAGAATTACAATGTTGTTACCATTTGGAGAGTCTTCAGCAGAAATAGTAATAATTCCTTCGGCGCCCAAATCTGGACCAGAAACGGTTGTTGATCTATTATTAGCATATCCAACATAAATAGGGTTAGTTGGATTCTCTACATTAAAAATCATTAAACCACCAACTCTTTCTAATGAAACAAAAGCATAAGGTTTACCACTTATCATCTGAAAAGCAATTCCTTCTACTTCTGGGCCTTTGTCATCGCTTCTATTTTTTAGAGAAGGTGTGCCAGTAGTATTCGATGCATTAAAAATTGCTGAAAAAACAGGGTGTTTAGAAATTATTTGCTCTATTAGATCCTTTGAATCATAAACCAAAGCTCCTGTACTTGCATTCCAAATACTAAATGAACGACCACCCATAACATGTAATTCATCATAATCTCCATCTCCATCAGTATCTCCTGAATATTTGAGTGCAGATAATCTACCTAAAAGACTAGAATTTTTTAGAATTGCTGCATCTGGAAAAGCTGTTGCATCTAAATTTGCAAAGGTTGTAGAAGATATTCTATTCGCATCGATTATTGCTGCTGTAGTTAACTCTCTCGAGTCACCTTCATTGGCAGAAAAAATATACCCTTGTCCTGCTATTGTTCCAAAAGCCAATGCATCAGGCATATAAGCTCCTTTAATAGGTAAATTTCCTGTAATTAATATTTCACCACTTTGATCTGATGCATCCATTGCATTATTTGATCCTGAACCATATGAACTATATCCAAGAGCAGTTAAGCTTATAATACTATTGTTTGTAAGGTCTATTGTAAGTAAGGCATTTGCTTCTTGAATTCCAACAAACGCTTTAGTATTATCATCAGAAATAGTGATGTATTCTGGCTCTAAATCTTGCGCTACAGTCAAACTTGAAGAAAAAACACGAATTCCTTGAGATACTAGGGAAGCTCGTTGGCTGTTATAATCTGTAAAACCAATGTTAGTAACATTAGCATCTGTCAAATTTGCAATTCCTGGGCTTAAATCTATAATTGAAACAGAACCTTCTGGATCAACTGTATTTGCCATATTTGGTTCACCTTCATTTGCAGTTAAGATTTTTGTGAATGTTTTATTAAAGGTAATCATGTCTGGCATTGCTCCAACTGCTACTTGTTTAATAAATTCACCATTGGAGTTTAAAAAAACAACTGAGCCATTTGCTTGTGGATCTATATTTTCAATAGCTAAAGCGACAAGGCCATTATTTGTAGTAACGGAGTTAATATTCCCATAAGGCACCATTGAAATACTAGTTATTAACTGTGGTGAGGAAGGGTTAGAAAAATTAATAATATCTAATTTTCTACCGATAGAATTAGCAATATATAAGCGGTCTACAGTTGGGTCAAAAGAAACAATTTCAGCTGAATTTGTACCACTTGCTCCATTTGAAAAACTTGTTAATAAAGATAAATTTAATTCGTTAGATGGTGTTGGTGCAACATAGTCATTATCCTTAATGAATATAATCTGATAGTTACTAGAAGCAGAAATTGTTGCATTTGTTCCTGAAAGAAGTTTTACAACAATACGTTCTGCTTTTTCAGCGAGTAAATCGTCTATAATAGTAATTGGTAGATTACTTATTCCATTCGTGTTAGCAGGAATTGTAAGTGTATTAGTCCATGAGTAGTCTGCGGTTTCAGTTGCATCTGAATATACGGATAAACCAAATGTCAAATTTATTTCAGTGCTATTTGCATTTGCAACAGTAATAGGAACATTTACTAAACCTATACTTTCAGCATATTTTGCTACATTGCTGGCTGCAGCAATTGAAACAGTGGGTATAACATTAGCAGCTTGAGTTTTGAATGAAACATTGTCAAAACGCATTGAACCTGTGTTAGATGCTGTATTAGTTTGAACTACAGTTGCTCTAAATGCACCGGAAGTTTGGTAATGTGCTGCAAGAATTCTCACACCAAAATTTGCATTATTATTAGCTCCTGTAATAGATGATAGATTTACAGATATTCTTCTATAAGAAGCATCGGCAGTTGAATTTTGAAACCGTCCATCGTTTAATTCACCAAGACAAAATGTAGTATTATTAACGGTCATTGTGAAATTAGTCCACGTGGTTCCGTCCAGTGTATATTGCAAACGAACAGTATTTACAGCAGTACTAGAACTTCTTTGATCCCAAGTGAATACAATATTTGAGTAACCAACAGTTGAAGCGCTGAATTGTACACCACTACTTTCATTAGTTAAACCGGGATTAGCTGTTATAGCCCAAGCTCCTGGGTTTACACCATTTTGAGAACCACAGCCATCATTTATTAATGGATCCATTCCTGTAGCTGGTGTTGCAACAACAAAAGACCCAATTTTTAATGAAGTACCACTACCAACATTAGCTATTGGAGTATCTTGAATTCCTGAAATGTTATCATAATTCCAAAGTGCAATAGTGCTTTGTGACAATGCATTTGTTGCTGATAAAAGAAATAAGATGATTGCAAATAAATTTTTCATTGTTTAGTTTTTTAAAGATTTAAAAATTACAGTTTTTAGGGTAAAATTTTCTTTGCAAAACTATTTTTTTTAAGTTGTGTATCCGATTACGTTTGTATTATATAATAATTATCAAATAATTAAGAAATTAAGTAGTAATTAATTTATTGTTAATTAGTGCATATTGAATATAGACATCACCTTTTTTTAGAACAAATTAACGTATCTTTTTATATATCTAATTATGTTGCTTTTCTATAACAGGATTATAGCATTTAATCTTAATTAAATAATAATTTCATAATTTGTTAACCTACTTTTAACTTAATTTAAAGGCTTTAGTATTAAAATTGCATCAGATTTTTAAGATGTATGAAATCAACGCTAATTAGTTTTTTTTTAATTTTTTGTTTGTTCAATTCCTCTTACAAATTTGTATATGCTCAAGATGGATTAGAAGGAATTATTCTAGAGAAATTTTACATATCCACTAAAAAGGACAATTGTAAACCAGAATTAAGTGGACATTTAGCACCCGGATCAGTTACCTATCGTATATATGTTGATTTAAAACCTGGTTATACCTTTCAAGCAGCGTATGGAACACCAAATCACGAACTTTATATAAAGTCTACTAATTTATTTTATAATCATGTAGAATATGGAGCCGAATATCCAAATCGAATTCCCCTGCGTACTTATTCAAGAAATACTAGCAGATTAGATTCTTGGCTGTCTGCTGGTGGTGCAGGTGAGAATCAAATTGGAGTATTGAAAACAGAAGATGACACTTTGAATGTTTTTAAAACCTCAGGTGCCTATCTTAAAAATCATTCCAAAAAAATGGGTATTTCATTGGAAGTTGTTGATGGAATGAAAGAACAGTACAATCTTACCTTTCCTACATTTTATCAAATGGATAGCATAATTAAAGGATTGGGAACTATAACCAATACAAATACAATAAGCACCAATAACGGAGCTTGGGCTTCAATGGGAAAGGGTTCTCAAGGAGCAGATTCTCTAAGTAATAAGATATTGATTGCCCAACTTACTACCGATGGAAAATTATCATACCAATTAAATTTATTAATAGGAACTCCTGATGGGAAATCTGAAAAGTATGTAGCGCATAATCCAATTGAAGGAGAGTTTACACATCCTGATTTATATTTAGTTGCCAAAAAAATCAAGAAAAGAATATTTTAACATTTATGCATTTAATTAAAATTATGAAAACAAAAAAAATAATTATCGGACTTGGAATTTTGTGTCTTAATGCAGTAGCTTATGCTCAAGGTTTAGAAGGAATAGTAGTTGAAAAATACTACTCAACAGATGCTGCTGACGGAGCAAATGCTTTGGCTAATGAAGCAATAACTACATTAAATACTGGTACTACAGTATATAGAGTTTATGTAGATATGGCTGCAGGCTATAAATACTCTCAAATTTTTGGTTCTAATGCAAATAATTTAAAAGTTAATACTACTACTAACTTTTATAATGACCCAAGTTATGGTGTAACTATTAACCCTGCAACAGTATCAGTTACTAATATTAGGAAAAATACAATGATGATCGATTCTTGGTTCACTACAGGTGGAACTGCGGTTGGTAAAGTTGGTGTATTAAAATCAGAAGATACGGATGGTGCTCTAGTAAACGCACAAGGTATTTTAGCAAATAATGCAGGAGGATGTTTTGGCCTACCAATTAATGGTTCAGGAGCTCAAGATGGTTTTGTTGCAAGTTCTACTTCTACTTATTTAGTTCCAAATGCACTTGGTTTAGGTTCTTCCCTTGCATGTTTAGAAGGTACAACCCCAGGAAATTCAATTTTAATCACTAATGGTGCAATAGCTGCATTAGGAGGTATTGTTGGTGCTACGAGTTCTAACATGGTACTTATCGGTCAATTTACAACTGATGGTGTTTTCACTTTTGAATTAAATCTTCAATTGGTAAATATTGCAACCGGATTAGCTGAAAATTATGTTGCCTCTAACCCAACTGGAAGTCAATTAACTCACCCAACTCTAACTCGTGGATCAAATCTTGCTCCAGCAGTGTTGTGTTATCAAACTGCAACATATAATAATCAGACTTGTACTTACGATATTACAGGCACACAGCCAGTACAACCAACAACTGCTTGTTATCAAACTGCAACTTTTAATTCAACAACATGTGCATGGGTTCTTACTGGAACACAAGCTGAAGCTCCAACAGGTCTTTCATGTTGGCAAACAGCAACTTTCAATTCCTCAACATGTTCTTGGGTAACAAGTGGTTCACAGCCAGTGCAACCAACCTTAGCGTGTTATGAGACAGGTGCAACTTTCAATACAACATCATGTCAGTGGGATATAACAGGAACACAGCCAGAACAACCAACACTAGCATGTTACCAAACAGCAGCCTTCAATACAACGAGCTGTGCTTGGGATGTAAGTGGAACTCAAGAAGCACAACCTACAGGACTTTCTTGTTGGCAAACTGCATCTTTTAATACAATTAGCTGTGCTTGGGATGTAAGTGGAACACAAGCAGTACAACCAATTTTAGCTTGTTACCAAACAGCAGCCTTCAACACATCGAGCTGTGCTTGGGATGTAAGTGGAACTCAAGCAGCTGAACCTACAGGACTTGCTTGTTATCAATCAGCAACTTTTGATACAACATCATGTTCTTGGGTTGTAAGTGGTACACAGCAAATTAATGCTACTACAATTTCTGCATGTGGTTCTTATACTTGGCTTAATAACGGGCAAATATATACTGCATCTGGAATATATTTTGGCGATACAGTTAATTGCATTATTCAAAAATTGATTTTAACTATTACTGCAGTTTCTTCGGCAGATATTAGTTATTTAAATTCTACATTTTGTAATGCTGAAACAAATTTACAGTTAGTTTCTCTTGTTGGTTCTTCTGGAGGGATATATGCAGCTATTCCAGCAGGATTGAGTCTTGATATAAATTCAGGCTCAATAATTCCAAGTGCAAGTTCACCGGGGAACTATATTGTAACATATACCACTCAAGCTTCTGGTTCATGTAATTCCGTTTCAGATTCAGCATATATAATAATTTCTGAAGTTCCTGCAGAACCAACAGGGTTAGCATGTTGGCAGTCCGCAGATTTAATTTCTTCATCTTGTTCATGGTCTATTAGTGGAACACAACCCGTACAACCAATCTTAGCATGTTATGAGGAAGCAGTCTTTAGCACAGCAACTTGTTCTTGGGTTGTAAGTGGAACACAAGCACCAGAACCAACAAATCTTTTATGTTGGCAAACAGCAGCATTTAACACAACATCTTGTTCTTGGGTTGTCAGTGGAACACAAGCACCAGAACCAATAAATCTCTCATGTTGGCAATCAGCAGCCTTTAACACAACTTCATGTTCTTGGGATGTAAGTGGAACACAAGCACCAGAACCAACAAATCTTTCATGTTGGCAAACAGCAGTCTTTAATTCAACATCTTGTTCTTGGGATGTAAGTGGAGAACTACAAGAAAATATAGTAAATATAGATACTTTAGATTCATATACATGGATTGTAAATGGTCAAACTTATACTTCTTCTGGAACATATGAATTTTTAGACACTATCAATTGCGTTCTTGAAATTTTAAATTTAGCATTGACAAATAGTATATCTGAAGAATTAACTAATAACCTTTCAATATACCCAAATCCAACTAATGGCACTATTGTGATCTCATTACCTAAAAATGATCAATATACTTTAAATGTATATGATTCTCAAGGTAAATTAGTTTTTGAAGATACTGCATTAGCTAATTCAATAGTACATGACCTAAGCTCATATAGACCAGGGTTATATATTTTTAAAGTCGCTTTATCTGATGTTATTTATATCGAAAGAGTGATTAAAAACTAATATTTTTTATTGTCTATACTGTTTAATAAATAAATTTTAAATTATAGCACATAAAATAGACAATTCATTTTTATTAATCATTTATTAATATCTAATTAATACCAAAGTTTTTTATATTGATTTATTTTGAACATAATTCTTAAAACGAATTAAAATAGTCACTACAAAATGCTGATGAAATAATTTAAACAAAAAGGATTCAATTTTATAAAGACCTGTTAAATTTTAAAATAATTATAAAGCGCATGAGATTAATCACCTGTATATTTTTATTATTCTTCACGCACAACTATTCGTTTGCACAAGGTTCATTACAAGGAAAAATAACTGACAAAAATGGAGAAGTTATCATTGGAGTAAAGGTCGCTACTATCGAAGATAAAAGTATAATAACCAGAACTGATATAGATGGATTATTCACTTTAAAATTTCCCTCAAGTGGTAATTATACTATTTCCATCACGTACATAGGATATGACACTATTACGGAATCTATCAAATTAATAAACAATCAAGTAATTACTAAAAACTATAATTTAATTGAATATAATAGCATAAAGAATTTAGCTGAGGTTAAGATTGTAGCAAAACAAAAGAAATCCAACGATTATTTCATGGATAAAATGAAAGTAAACTCAACTACAACAATTGATTTTATTTCGGCAGAAACAATGAAAAAAACGGGAGATCAAAATGTTACCGCAGCTATCACAAGAGTTTCGGGCGTATCAACAAATGGAGGTTTAATTACAGTCCGTGGTATAGGAGACCGCTATGTAAGAACTACTTTGAATGGTTCTCGAATACCAACCTTAGATCCCTTGACAAACAATATTAAATTAGATATTTTTCCATCGAGTTTGATTGATAACATTATTATTACAAAAACTGCAAGCCCAGAACTTCCTGGTGATTGGGCGGGTGCATATATTTCAGTTGAAACTAAAGATTATCCAGGTAAATTAACTGTAAACGTTGAATCACAATTTGGATACAACGCTCAAACGACCTTCCAGGATGTTATTACTTCAGAAAAAAGCAGCACAGATTGGATGGGTTTCGATGGCGGCTTGCGCATAAGAGAAACCGACAATATAGTAGCACCTAACCTCAGCCCAACAACGTACCAAGAAATGGTTGCGCTGGGTCTAGGAGATTATTTTGCTCAACAAGGAATATACGGATGGCAAGATGGCTTTGCTCAGGGCGATGTTTATTTTAAAATGGGATTGGTTCAGTTGGGGCTTTTAGCAGCAGGACAAATAAATAATCCAGCAAGCTACCAACAGGCATTACAAACTTATAATAGTTCCCTCAAACCTCAGGCTTTTGCATCGCTAAATCCTAATGGCACAGATTACAACAATGGATTCAACAACAATTGGAATACTAAGTTTCGCAGAGCTCCACTCAATTTCTCGCAGAGCTTCAGCATTGGAGATCAGAAGACCTTGTTCGGCAGAGAAATGGGCTTCATCTTTGGATTTAAATACGGCTCCTCAATACGCTTCGATCCCAACGGAATTTCTCAGAGAGTAGGCGATGAATCTCTAGGGTATTTGTTTGATAAACAGGACAATGCAGTTATCAGTCGCGAAACGAATTCCGTAAGCGCATTGCTCAACTTGGCTTACAAATTAAATAAGAATAACAAGGTTTCGTTTTTGTTTATGCCAAACATTATTGGAAACAACGATGTAGCTAGTTTCGAAGAAATTCCATTAGGTGTTATAAACCAAGAGGCTGCTGTTTCGAAGAATATATTTTATGAGCAGCGGAAACAATTGATTTATCAATATGCTTCGCAGCATTACATACCTTCAATTAAATTAAAACTAGATTTGAATGCTTCTTACACAGACGGAAGCAGTATTGCCCCAGATTTTAAGGCCACTCAATTTCTTCGTTTCTTGGATTACTCTACAGTTACTGGATACGAATTCTCTCCTACTGCGGGTGATGGAATTCGCCGGTACGATCGCTATTTGGATGAAAATATTTTCGACGCTAGGGTGGGAGCGGAATTGCCTATTAAGTCTTTAAAAGATGTAGTCGTGTGTAAATTGAAGTTTGGTGCCGCCACGCAGCGAAATTATAGAAAAATTGACAACAATGAGTATCGTGTGTTTACTGGAAATCAGACTGATGGCCCTAGTTTAACAGATGGGGATTTAGATAATTTTTTAAACCCTAATCGATTCGTTATAAACAACGGTGTAATTGATTATTATTACACAAATTTCGATTTTGCTCGGAACCATAGTTTCGGAAACAGCAATGTAAATGCAGCATATGCAATGACGGATTACGAGTTCAGCTCTACCCTTCGATTCTCTGGAGGGGTGAGATTAGAACACACCGACATCTTCACAGATGCAGACCTTTTTCATGAGCAGAATTATGCAGTTAACGATATTCGCAGAGAGAATGTGGGGGGCTTTGCTTTAGTGAATCCAGGGGTGCTTAACCAATTCGATCTGCTGCCTAGCGGAAGTTTGATTTACAAGATTAAAACTAAAACTCAAACCCAAAGTAATTTGCGTTTTAATTTCAATCAATCAGTTGCAAGACCAAGTATACGTGAGTTGAGTGACGCTGCTATCTACGACAACGAGTTCAGAACATTGATTTACGGAAATTCAGACTTGAAGTTGGTGAATATTACCAATTACGATTTTCGTGGAGAGGTTTATTTCGAGAGTGGAGACAATCTCTCTGCCAGTTTATTCTACAAAGATTTTCGAAATCACATTGAAATGGGTTTTGGTGGTGCGGGTATTACATGGGAAAATATAGAGAAGTCATCGGTTCGAGGTATAGAAATTGAAGGTAAGAAAAAAATTGGAAGAAATTTTGAGATTCGTGCTAACTTAACCTTAGTAAAATCAGAAGCTGAATTTGTTCGTAAAGATTTACAAATTATAGACGGAAGGAAAGTGTACACTATTATTGACACGGTTTACCGCCCTATGTTTGGTCAAGCTCCGTATTTATTCAATACCATATTGTCATACACTGCTGATTCTTTGGGTTTATCAGCAACGCTTAGCTACAACGTTCAAGGTCCGCGTCTGGTTATTGCAGGTGTAATAAAAGGAAGACCTGATGTATACGAAATTCCCAGACATTTGTTAGATTTAAAACTAAGCAAAACAATTGGCAAACATTACATAGTTAGTTTAACCATTCGAGATATTTTAAATTCACCTGTCCGAAGAGCCTACGACTTACCGAGTGGCTATGTAGACTTCGACAAATTCAGATATGGGACTAACTTCTTATTCAGTTTCGCTTACAAATTTTAAATTTTAACAAAATGAAGACTTTTTTATTAACATTGTTTTTTGCTTGTTTCGCTTGGTATAATGCCAGTGCTCAATTGGAAAAAGTTATCGTAGAGAAATACTATGTTAGTGACTCGAATGACTTCACTGACACCTCCGGTGGTATTGTTTCAATAGGGTCTACTACTTATCGAATTTATATTGACTTAGCACCAGGTTCAATTTTGAAGAAAATATACGGAGATCCAAATCATCCCTTTGAAATTACAAGTACGGAAGTTTTTTTTAATAATATTTTAGATGGGAAGTCTTTTGGGAAAGATTTAACAAAAGTGAGCTTGTCCGAAAATACTGTTGCGCTTGACTCCTGGATAACACTTGGTCAAGTTCCCAAAAAACAAGGAACTAAAACTTATTATGGCATCCTAAAAAATCAAGATGATGATGGAAGTTTTATAGGTGGAATTAATAACGATGGTGGTAGCTCCTTAATTACGTCTGGTTTATTGATAAATAATGACCCTTCATGTGGAATTCCATTAATAGTTTCTGATGGAATTGATACCATGACTGTAACGCCAAATAGTTGGTCTGATGTTGGAGTAGTCGATTTCACATCTGGAAATGATTCAACAATTTTTGGTTCGCTTGTTCCCAAAAAAGAATTTATCAGCACTGGATTTTCTTTAAGTAATTCAGGTGTGACGGGTGTAAATCTAGATAGCAATCAAATTATAATCGCACAATTAACTACAAAAGGAGATTTAAGTTTTAAAATAAACCTAGAGCTTGAAGAATTAGTCAATGGTGTGCCGACACTAGTTAAATATGTTGCCAAAGATACTTTATTGGTAGCTGGCGAAATTTTTAATCCCTTTTTATCCTATCCTCAATCTTGTGGTTGTGATGACCCAGATTTTTTAGAGTACAATTCAAGTTTTGTTTGTTATTTGGAAGGTTCTTGCCAAACTCCTATTAAAATTGGCTGTATGGATTCAATGGCCTGTAATTATGACCCAGCTGTAAATATTAATGTAGAGGAATTGTGTTGCTATCCGGGATTTTGTGCAGATAGAAATATTGAAGAGGTATGTCCGTCATTAATGGGCAACGATTTCGATCTGAATTTGTATCCGAATCCAACCAGTGGTGACATCACAATGAATCTTATTTCAGGTAATGCATGCAATTGGAACTACGAGGTATATAACACCTATGGTTCTGTAAAATTATCTGGATCATTTACTACTACTGAGAGTGAATTGAATATTGTTTTGCCATTGGATCTTTCTAATATAGATCTTGGAATGTACCGATTGAAAGTTTCAAATGGTGACCTAAGTAAACATAAATTATTTATTAAGTTATGAGAGCGAATTTGAATTTACTGAGTCTAATTACTGCCATAGTTATTTGTGTATGCTTTACCGGCTGTAAGAAGAAAGAAACTCCACCTCGCGTTATTGAGACTAGCACAGTAACCGATATTGAAGGTCGTGAATATAAGACTGTAAAAATTGGCAATCAGTGGTGGATGGCAGAAAATTTAGCAGTAACTCGTTTTAACGATAGTACGGCTTTAAATTTTATAGACATTAACTCTTCTGACTCTGAATGGGCAAATGCCTCAGGCGCTGCCTACACTTCGCTGAACAATGGTCAGTATGGTAATCTGTACAATTACGCTGCTATAGAGAATATAGAGAATATTGCTCCTGTGGGTTGGCACATACCCACAGACGAGGAGTGGAAAATATTGGAGCGTGAAATAGGAATGGCTCATGAAGAAGTAGAAGCGTTGGGTTGGCGTGGCGAGAACGAAGCAATTAAATTGGCTGCCCTGAATGCAATAGGATGGCCCGAAGGCGCCCCTCTTTTTGGATCAGATGAGTATGGATTCAACGCAAAGCCAGGGGGCTGTAGATCTTTTTCCGGAGAAATAAATTTACAGGGAAATATTGCTTTTTGGTGGTCGGCTTCAACCGATGGAAACGAAGGTTGGTACCGGTACATTGACGCCAATCAAACACGTATTTTTAGACAGCACACCTACAAGGGGTACGGAATGAATATTCGGTGCATAAAGGATTAAAAAAAAAACAAATTATGAAGATTATTCATATACTAATATTAGCTTTTATTGTCTTAACTAGATTTATAAGTTATTCTCAAAACAAAGAGACCTCTAAATCCTCGAAATTTAGTTTAGGAATATGTCAGTCATTTGACCTTGCTTATAGATTTTCATCTTCCGATGACAAGAGTATATGGATTAAAGAAATAAGTGACACAATTGAGTCTTCAATTTTAACTAATTCAAGTGCTATAAAATTTCAGTATGATTTAAATAAAAAAATTACCTTAAGAACTGGTATTGTATATGCCCAAAAAGGATATCAATATAAAAGTGGTTCTTTAGTTGGTTTTGATCTTTATAAAGAACATTTTTCTTTCATTGAAGTTCCTGTTCAAGTACTTTATAAATTCGGTCAAAAGAAAAATATTCCCTATATCTCTATAGGAACAAGCGCCGGATATTTAATTAAAAGTCAAGCTTTTTATACGCTTGAAAACAGCACCAACGAAGTTAAAATGGATTTAACTACCGACTTATCTAAGTTTCAAATTAACGGTATCTTAGGTCTAGGAATGTCATTTAGTTTAAATCAAAAATGGAATTTAGTTAGCGAATTAAATTATTCTCAATCCCTCTACTCTATCTCCACTGGGCCTCTTAAAAAACAGCTATTTACAGCAGGAATTAACATTGGATTATTCCGATATTTTTAATTTTCTCTACCAAAAAAATCATTTTTTTTTAGCCTCACCTTATTTTTTTGAATTAGCATTTGTATTTGTTAATATTTAGGAAACATTAATTTGTTAAAATCTAAATAATAATTTCAACTAAAAATAATACACCCTTAAAATAAAAACCAAATTCTATGCAGAAATTTGTTTCGTAAACTAAATATAAACTTAAAAATGAAAAAAATGAAAAAAATTAATCTATCAAAACTTTTTGCGACAGCTTCTTTGTCGTTGATTGCTGCAAGTCCAATTTTGGCGCAGTCTAATTTAGGTGCCTCATGCGGTTGTCCTGCTGTTGCATCAAGACCTTTAGTATATGTAAGTGCTCTTCCGGGTTATCTTGGAATTAGTGGAACATTCGGCGGAGAGTTAACACAGGGTGCTACATTCACTTGTGATAAGACATACATCTTAGATAAGAAAATTTACATTCCAGCTGGCCAGACTTTGAACATTGCACCGGGCACTGTTATTAAGGGGGCAGCAAACTCACTTCCTGCAGAGGCAACTGCTTTAACAATTATGAGAGGTGGTAAAATAAACGCAATGGGAACAGAGTCTTGTCCAATTGTGTTTACTGCTGCTGCAGATCCAATGGATGGATCCTATTCAATATCAAACATTGGTAAGTGGGGTGGTGTGGTTATTTTAGGAAAGGCATCAAATAACTTGACTTTAGCAGCGAATGGACCATTCGTACCGGGTGGTTCTGGTAAATTAGCGGTAGCTGATGGTTTAGGTACTGTTGAAGGTTTTGCTTCTTCGAATCCTCAAGATCAATATGGTGTTGCAATTTCAACACCTACAAACGTTGTAACAGCCACTGTTCCTACGCCAAATACTTATTCATTCACTCAAAATGTTTCTTCTTCATCAACTACCACGATCACGCTTTCGGCTAACGGAAGTTCTGTTTTAGTAGGTATGGCTGTTTCTGGAACTGGAATTGCAGATGGGACCTTGGTTTCATCTGTTCAAGGTAACGTCGTTACATTGAATACTGCTACAACAGCAACTGTAACTCAAGCTACATTTGACGGGATATTTACATTGCCAGCAGGAACATCTGGTCAATTCTTTACAGGCACAGCAACGACTTACACGTCAGGAACTGGTCCGTGGGTTGGAACTACTAACTTTTCTGCCCCATTTGTATCAGGTGGTGCCTCATTCGACGACAACGACAATTCTGGTATTATGAAATATGTTTCTATTCGTCACTCTGGTGCAATCTTAGCAGTAGGTGCTGAAATTAACGGTTTAACATTGGCTTCTGTTGGTCGTGGAACAACTATAGAACACATCGAGATTGTTTCTTGCGCAGATGACAACATTGAAATTTTCGGTGGAACTGTTAACTTGAAGTACATCACTACTCTTTTCGGTAACGATGATATGTTTGATTACGATTTAGGTTGGAAAGGTAAGTGTCAGTTCTTTTTCGGAATGAAGAATACTGCATCTGGTGCTAGCCCAGACAACGACAATGGAATTGAGGCAGATTCTCATGATAACAATTCAATGACGACTTTCAGATCTCACCCTGTATTATACAACTTCACAATTCTTGGCAATGCGAAAGCTACTCCAACTGCGGACAATAGAGGTTTAGCGGGAGCTAATTTTAAAGATGGTGCTGAAGGTGAATTATACAATTCTATTTTTGCAAACTTTAAGAACGGAATTAACCTTGCAAAAGCCATTGCAACACCAGTCACATATAATTCATGGCACAATTGGAGAAACACTGGTACATCGCAATCTATTAATACAAATTCAGTTGCCACAGCAAACAGCTTGAAAATTAAGTGTAACACCATTTTAATGAATAGTGCGACTACGAATTCAAATGGCTTAGGAATAGACGCATCTAGTTCATCAGCAAATGCAACTGCAGCCTCTACTGGTACTGGTAGTGAAATGGAACAGTTTTTAGCTGATGGTAATATAGTTACAACTACTGCTATACCAGGTTTCAGTTATGCGTTTACTGTTGATCCAACAACAAATGTAGTTAGCGTTAAGAATGATGTTACACCAAATCCAGCTTTATCAATTGAAGGGTGTCCTACAGTACCAGTAGATGGTTTCTTTGAGCCAGCTAACTATAGAGGTGCTTTTTCTTCAACTGGTGAAAATTGGTTAAGTGACTGGACTTATTCTCAAGCTATGGGTGCTACATCAGGTGTTGTAGCTTGTCCTACAGACTTAAATGCTGATGGTGTAACAGATGTACTTGATTTCATAATTTTTGCTCCAGCTTTTAATACATCTTGTAATTAATATAAATAAATCTAATATCCATGCATGTTCGCATGCATGGATATATTTAAAAATAAAATAAAACTTATGAAAACAAAAAATTTAATAATCGGACTTGGAATCTTGTGTCTTAACGCAGTAGCTTATGCTCAAGGTTTAGAAGGAATAGTAGTTGAAAAATACTACTTAACAAATGATGCTGACGGAGCAAATGCTTTGGAAAATGAAGCAATAACTACATTAAATACTGGTACAACAGTATATAGAGTTTATGTAGATATGGCTGCAGGCTACAAATACTCTCAAATTTTTGGTTCTAATGCAAATAATTTAAAAGTTAATACTACTACTAACTTTTATAATGATCCAAGTTATGGTGTAACTATTAACCCTGCAACAGTATCAGTTACTAATATTAGGAAAAATACAATGATGATCGATTCTTGGTTCACTACAGGTGGAACTGCGGTTGGTAAAGTTGGTGTATTAAAATCAGAAGATACGGATGGTGCTCTAGTAAACGCACAAGGTATTTTAGCAAATAATGCAGGAGGATGTTTTGGCCTACCAATTAATGGTTCAGGAGCTCAAGATGGTTTTGTTGCAAGTTCTACTTCTACTTATTTAGTTCCAAATGCACTTGGTTTAGGTTCTTCCCTTGCATGTTTAGAAGGTACAACCCCAGGAAATTCAATTTTAATCACTAATGGTGCAATAGCTGCATTAGGAGGTATTGTTGGTGCTACGAGTTCTAACATGGTACTTATCGGTCAATTTACAACTGATGGTGTTTTCACTTTTGAATTAAATCTTCAATTGGTAAATATTGCAACCGGATTAGCTGAAAATTATGTTGCCTCTAACCCAACTGGAAGTCAATTAACTCACCCATCTCTAACTCGTGGATCAAATCTTGCTCCAGCTGTATTGTGTTATCAAACTGCAACATTTAATGAGCAGACTTGTACTTATGATATTACAGGCACACAACAAACAAATACAACAACTGTATCAGTTTGTGATCCTTATACTTGGAATGGAACAACTTATACAACATCTGGAGTATATACTGGACCAATTGTAAACTGTACTATTCAATCTTTGAACTTAACAATCACACCAAGTTCTACAAATACAACAACTGCTTCAGCTGTCGGAACATATACTTGGAATGGTCAAACGTATACAACAAGTGGAGTTTATACTGGAACAACAGTAAACTGTGTTACACCAGTTTTGAATTTAACAATTCTTCCTGAGTACAAAGTACTTTCTGCTTCAACAATATGTAGCGAGACTCTTTACCAAGTTCCAGTTGCTACATCTTCTCCTTATTCAGTAGATGATGTTAAGGGCTATGATGTTGTTATAAATTATGATGCTACAAAGCTAGTTCCAACAGGAAATGTTACAATTTCAAATGATTTGATAAATTCAACGTATGTTGAATCAACTTCTTCAATTCCAAGTCCTGGAGTATTAAACTTAACTGTAAATTTAAATGGATCTGCTCCATCAAGTGCTGAATTTAATGGTACTGGTACTATTTTTAATGTAGGTTTCACTAAGTTAGCAGGCTTTAATGCAATTGATTCATCTATTGTTTCAGTTCCATTTATGCAAGAAAGTTATATAACTGGAGTACAGGCTAAGTCTGTTAAATCAGCTAAAATGTATTCAACAGCGGTACAAAGTTATACTGGAAACCTAGTTTTTTGGTCAGACTCAAGTCCTATCACATACAATTCAGCTTCTCCATCTAGTGCTTTGATAACAAATATCTATGGTTCAACTGGTTCTCCTGTAACTCCAAATCAAAATGGACAGTTTACAAGTAACCTTTCTTCAGGACTTGATCTTTCTATACAAAGAGATATTATTAACGAAAATAGTGTTCAAGCAATAGTTAACGCTGCTGATGCTGTTTTGGGTAAAACGTTATTGATAGACGGAGCTTTTACTCCTTCAGTATATCAAATCATTGCTTTAGATGTTAATTTAGATGGCGTAGTTAGTGCAGGTGATATTTCTCAAATGAAACAAAGAACTACATTATCTATTCCTGAATATATGCAATCTTGGAACTATAATAACCAAGGTGTATCAAATGGTTCTCCATCTAAAGATTGGATATTTGTTGATAATGCTAGAATTGCAACACCTGCTTATATTATTTCAGGTACATTTCCAGCAAACGATAACATAGGTTTCTCAAAAGCAAGAGTTCCTCAGGTTCCTTTTATTCTTCCTATGGTTGTTTCTAATTATACTTCTAATAATTCAACTTGTCCAACAGTAGGAACTGAAACATACAAAGGAATTATGTTAGGTGATGTAAATGGAAGTTATGCTTCTTATACTGCTGATGGATTGTTAAAATCTGAAGATGCACTAATTACTATTGATTTAAGTCAAGCTGTAATTAATGGTAACAAGGTTACTGTTCCAGTAGTAATTACTTCTGACGAGCCTGTTAATGCATTAGACTTAGCATTTGAATTTAATGAAAGTAAGTTATCTTTTGACAATGTTTCTGAGTTAGCTCAAAATATTGAAGCTGAAAGTTTTTTCAATCAAAATGATAGAACTTTCCGATATTCAGCTTATACATTAGAAAACTTCAAATTAAATCAATCAGTTGCTTTAATTTCTTTTGAATCAACGGATGGTACAATTAACAAAAAAGATTTCCATTCATTAATGGGACTTTTAAATGGTAAGCCAGTTGATGTTTCTTTTGAAAAAGCAGGAATTACTTCATCTATTCTTGATAGAATTTCTATCTATCCTAATCCATCAAACGGAAACTTTACTTTAGTTTCTTCTGAGGATGTAAACATAGAAATTTTGGAAATGAGTGGTAAATTATTAAAAGAAGTTTCTGTAAAATCAAATCAAGAGCAAGCGATTAATCTTGATAATGTTAGTGCAGGAGTTTACTTGATTCGTGTTTTTAACCAGAATTCAAGTTCAACTCAAAGAATCGTTATTGCAAAATAACAACCTTTTTTTTTAGTTAAGGCGAGTCGTGGCAGTAATGTCACGGCTTTCTTTAATTAATAGTGTTTTTTAATTATTAGGATGAAAAAAATTGTATTATTATTTTTTTGTGCTCAATTAATAAGTTTTACTTCTTTTTCTAGTCTATCTGATACAATTGTCTTTGATATCAGTCAAGCAACATATTCAAGCTTCAACAATGTTAATTTTATTGAGATTCCAGTTCAATTATCGGCTGGTAATAATTCTGTAAATTCTTTTGATTTTTGGTTTCAATTTGACCTATCAAAACTTTCATATATTTCTACAACTTCTTTATTGAATGGTTTAGATGCATTTTCTAATTTCAATAGCACAAATCTCTATTTAAGTAATACAACATCTGGAACATCAATAAATTACTTAATACCTTCGAATACAAATTTGATTATTTTAAAATTTATTGTTTTAGGATCTTGTACAGAAATAAATTCAAACGATTTCTATACTACAACAGCATTAATTAACGGTGATGTAAGTAGTTCTATTTTTATAAATGGCGAAAATAATTTTGAGCTTACTGCAAGTGCTAGTTCTTCCTCTATTTGTATTGGAGCTAGTGTAACTCTTTTTGGTGGTGGTGCCACAACTTATACTTGGTCGAATGGTGTTACAAATGGCTTAGCATTTAATCCTGTTGAAACAACATCTTATTCTTTAATTGGAAGTGATCCAAACGGCTGTCAAGATTCTACAAGTATTAGTATAAGCGTATTTCCATTGCCAGATGTTACAGCAAATTCAAGTGCATCTATCGTTTGTTTGGGGCAATCTGTTACTTTAAGTGGGAGTGGGGCAGCATCTTATTCTTGGTCGAATAGTGTTGTAAATGCAGAAAGTTTTGTTCCAACCATAACTACAACTTATTTTATTACAGGAACGGACTTAAATAATTGTTCTAACACTGATAGTATCGTCATTACAATTGACTTGTGTAATGGTATTTCAGATATAAATGATAATTTATTTTTAGTCTATCCAAATCCCGCCGATGATTTTGTAACTATTCAAATAGGTAGTAATTTTGTAAATTCTAACTATAGAATTTCAAATAATGAAGGAAAAATAATGTTGAATGACACTTTAAATTCAATAGAAACCAAAATTGATTTATCTGGTCTTAAGCCTGGAGTTTACCTTTTTTGTTTTGGCGAGGACTATTATAAAAAAATGAAATTATTAGTTAATTAGAGATTTATAAAAATAATTCTGCTTGAGCAATAAACCTGATAAATCTAAAACCCCATAATTTATTATGAATATAATAAACAGAGAGCTAAGTTGGCTTTCCTTTAATGAAAGAGTTCTTCAGGAAGCTTTAGATCCAATTGTGCCACTAACTGAGCGCATGCGGTTTTTAGGAATCTATTCGAATAATATGGATGAATTTTACAGAGTTAGAGTTGCAAATTTAAAACGGTTAGAGCATTTAAAAAAACAAAAAATTGATGGTTTTAATGGCAATGCTGAGCAACTTTATCAAGAGATTCGAAAAGTTGTAATGAAGCAACAAAAGCAATTTGAAAATGCATTTATACTAATAAAAGATGATTTTGAGAAGGAAAATATATTTATGCTGAATGAAAGCAAAGTGAGTAATAAACAATCAATAATTATAAAAGATTATTTCAATGAAAACTTAAAGCACGTTATTTTCCCAATTATTTTAGAAAAAAAAAATAACTTTCCAAGACTGCGAGATTATGCTATTTATTTAGCTGTTAAAATTGTAGAATCAAAGAATAAAATTCGCTTTGCATTAATTCAAATTCCAAGTGAATACAGTAGGTTTTTCGTTTTAAATGAGGAAAATAGAATTGATTTTATTTTAATTGATGATATTATTCGTCTTCAGCTTAAAGAAATTTTCTCAATCTTTAATCCGATTGAGATTATGGCATATACTTTTAAGTTTACAAGGGATGCTGAATTAGACATCGATGATGATTTATCTTTGTCTTTTTTTGATAAAATAGAAAAAAGTTTGAAGCAAAGAAAAAAAGGAGATCCTGTTCGTTTTGTTTATGACTCTAAAATGCCAAGCGATTTATTAAAATTCCTTATAAAATCTCTAGGTATAAATAGTACAAACAATAAAATTCCAGGTGGTCGATACCACAATTTTAAGGATTTTATGTCCTTTCCTGATTTTAACATCAAAAAGTTTAGATATCAACCTGAACCAAAACAAGCACATCCTCTATTTTTAAGTGAAAAAAGCCACATAGATATAATTTTAGAACAAGATGTATTATTACATTTTCCATATCAAAAATTTGATCACGTAGTAGATTTACTTCGTGAAGCGGCTTTAGATCCAAAGGTGAAAGATATTAAAATTAATATATACAGAATTGCTAAGAATTCAGATGTGATGAATGCTCTATTAGCGTGTATTTTTAATGGAAAGGAAGTTACTGTAGTTTTTGAATTACAAGCTCGTTTTGACGAAGAAAATAATCTTTGGTGGAGTAATAGACTTAAAGAATTTGGTGTAAATGTGATTTATGGCTCACCAAACTTAAAAATTCATTCTAAACTTCTACAAATTAGAAAAATTATAGATGGAAAAGATCAATATGTCACGTTTGTAGGGACTGGAAATTTTAATGAAAAAACTGCAAGTATATATTCAGATTTGGCACTTCTAACTTCAGATCGAGAAATTTCATTGGAAGTGAATAAAGTATTTAAATTATTGGAGAATAATCTAGAAAGATATCAATTTCGTAATCTATTGGTTTCTCCTTTTAATACAAGAAGAAAATTAATTTCTTATATAGATAATGAAATAGCAAATGCTAAAGCAAAAAAAAGTGCAAGCATTAAAATCAAAATTAATAATATTACAGATATTAAAATTATTGAAAAACTCTATTATGCAAGTCAATGCGGAGTAAAGATTCAAATGATTATTCGTGGAATTTGCTGTATGAAGCCTGGCGTAAAAGGATTAAGCGATAACATTGAAGCTATTAGTCTTGTTGATCGTTATTTAGAACACTCCCGGTTTTTTATTTTTGAAAACAATGGTCAATCTGTCTATATTATATCTAGTGCAGATTTGATGCAGCGAAATTTAGATCAGCGTATTGAAGTAGGCGTGGTTATTAAGGATATTAAAATCCAAACTGAAATTCAACGTATTTTTGATTTTCAGTGGAGAGGAAGTATAAAGGCAAGAAGTATTCTCGCTGACATGAAAAATACTTACTCTAAAAGAGAATTACCTCCATTTCATGCTCAAGGTGAGTTGTATAAAAGTTATATTCTTGAGAATAAAGATTAAAACAAATATTTTAGTACTGATAGCTTTTCAAAGGTTGTTTTATCTAAATTAAAAGTCTCTCTTTTAGATTTCACATAGTTTTGCTCAAATTCAGCAAGTATGTTCTGAATAATACTATCAGTTTGATCTAAATAAGTTACTTTATTACACGGACCTTGATTTAACCATAAATTAATTGTTCTGTAATTAATTAAATCGAGGTTTTCTATCATGCTTACACCTAAATTCTGCGCAGCAATGGCATTGCAATGTTGCTCATATTGTCCTTTTAATGGAATAACCATTATTTTTTTTTCCAGGAAAAGTGCCTCAGCAGGAAGTTCAAAACCAGCTCCGCAAAGTACACCTGTAGAATTTGTAAAGCTTTTGTTAAAACAAGTGTTATCAATTGGAAAAAAATGAACATTATCTTCTTGCCATTTATTTTTTGAATATTTTGAGAAAACCTCCCACTTTACTGGAAATTGTTTTAAAAATTGAAGTAAAATATCATCGTGATAAGCAGGTAGATAAACCGTGTAATGCCCCATATTTTTTGGTTCTGACTCACGAATGCTACTTCTTATAACTGGTGTAAAAATAGTATTGTCATATGACTCAAAGTGAAAACCTATTTTTTCTTTGGTAGGACAGTAGTGATTTAAAATATATTTCCCAATGCGATTTTCAATTTTTGACTTTGGTGCTTTTGAATTTATCACCGCCGCTTGGTGACTCATTTCAATACATGGAACTCCATGCATTAGAGCTGACCAAGCAGAAACTGGTTCAAAGTCAGTAATGACTAAGTCAAAATTGGAAATCGGAAATTGCCGTATCTCATTTATGAAATCTATAGGGTGGGACTTGAAAACTGTCCGTAAGAGATCAATTTTTCCAGTTTTTCCGCTTAAGAATGTCAGACCTGTTTTTTTATAATTAATTTCAAAATTTGATTGAATTTGAGATTGGTTTCCACTCACAAGAACTGTGGTATCAACGTATTTATTTAAAATAGGGACAATTTCTTCAGCTCTACTTAAGTGGCCATTCCCAGTTCCTTGTATTGCATATAGTACTTTCATTCTCTCTGAAAATTTAAATTAGAAACTACTTCTTTTATGATCTGATCGTAGCTTAAAGCATCTTTGAAATAATCGCTTTTATCATAAGCCTCAGACTTTTTCGGGTTAGAAATATGTTGATATAAGGTCCATTCTCCATCATTGTATTCTAATGAAGTTGAATTTTCAACCCAATCTCCAGAATTTAGATAAGTAACAGATTCCCCTTTGGAATTAGTAAATTTTTTAATTTTAGGTTGATGAATATGCCCACAAACAACAAAAGAATAATTATTCTTTATAGCGATATCTGCAACTGTCTCCTCAAAATTATTAACAAATTTAATTACACCTTTTACACTATCTTTTACTTTTTTAGACAAGGATATTCTTCCTCTACCAAGTTTTTCACTAACCCAATTAACAATTGTATTAATCATAATTAGTAGGTCGTAACCTTTTCCTCCTAGTTTTGCTAGCCATTTCGAGTTTTTCATTGCCGTATCGAATACATCACCATGGAAAATCCATGCTTTTCCGGTTTTAAGATTTAAAATCAGCTTATTTTGAATTTCAAATAATCCAATATTGAACCCTTTAAATTTCCGAAGCATTTCATCGTGGTTTCCAGTTATGTAATACACCTTTGTTCCATTAGATAATAAAGAAGTTATTTCTTTAATAACTTGCATATGCTCTGTTGGGAAATAATGCTTTCTAAATTGCCAAATATCAATGATGTCACCATTTAACACTAATGTTTCTGGTTGAATAGAACGAAGGTAGACGATTAATTCCCTTGCCCTAGATCCGAAGGTGCCTAAATGAATGTCAGATATTACGACTAATTCAACATGTCTTTTTTTATCCATTATTTTTTTTTAGTAAAATTATCCATGTAGAACAACACTTATATTAAGCCATTTTTAAGGAATTAAAAGTTATAACATCAAAAATGTTGATAGTATCAGAAGGATAATATTGTAGTAACAAAAAGAAAATAGTACTTAAGACTATATTTATGAGGGAGGGTAAAAATTAATTTTTAAGTAAATTAGTTTTTCAGCACTTTTTATGTTGATGTTTTAAAATCAATCAGGGTATTTAAATCCTATGATTATTTAGGTTATAGCTAAATGGAAGAAGATTTAGCTATAACCTAGTAATCACTTAGTTGTTCTTAATAATTTGAAAAGACTTAAGTTGATCCTTACCGATTATTAACTGGTAAGTCCCATTTGGCAAGGCAGATAAATTAACTTCTGTTTGCAATGAAGTTAAAACACCCGTTTGTACGATTTCTCCCAAGACATTGTAAATCGAATAAGAACTAGTTAGTAGATTCGATTTAATCGTGAGTGATGTAGATAAGGGATTTGGAAAAACGATTATATCTTGATCAGGAATTTGACTGATGGAATTCATGCTTAATATTCCTCTTTTGTAAATTACCTTACCAGAAATTGCATCTTGAAAAACACAATGTATTTTCCCATTGGCATAAATTATATCTGGATTGCTTTGTGAACCCAATGTTGAATCATTAACAATTGCTTTAGAATCTACTAGTTCTTGGATTGAACCACTCACTGTAATTCCAGCGAAAATATCGTTGTTTGAAGGGGAGTTTTCTTGCCAAATCAAGACAATTGTATCATTTTTCCCAGAAATCCTTGGGTAATTTTGTACTCCGTTGATATTTCCAGGGGGCGTCATCATGGTTTGGGATTGTAAGACAAGTGATGGGCTTGTTACTGTTTCACTCAAATAAGCTCTGTACTTTCCTGATGCCGCGCTTGCAGAAGCAGTAAGCAGTTTCCCGTTATTAAAAATACCATGCGGACCAGTGGAAGGGCATGAACTTAAGGTCCAATTTAAGTTGTTTACATTGACATATGAGGAATAATTAGCACCGTCATCATCTGAATAAACGGCATAAATATCTCGAATATTGGCATCGTTATTTCTGTATAATAAGGCATGTTGATTTCCATTGATGACATATTCCGCGGGACAGCAATCGCATGCTTCTTGAGGGATAGCAAGTGTTATTTCCATTTCATTTTCATAGGTAAGTCCTTTATTAATTGAATGCACCACATTGTATGTTGGATTCATCCCATTAAGATCATGTGCCATATAAACTACTGATGGATTGCTATTTTCGTCAATATCCAGAGAGGGCAACCAAGCGTGACCAAGTGGGTGATTATCTACTCGAATAGTATCTGAAAAAGTGAGACCCCCATCTAGCGATCGAAGCGAATAAACTTTTCCAACATCCATAGGTTGAGCTTTAAAAACAACGATTACAGTATCGCCATTTGAGGCAACATCTGGGCCTGTCCAAGTAGTCAAGTATGAAGCCATGTTTTCTGGCAGTAATGGTAAAGGGGTGTTAAACAAAGAACCAACTAGCCTTGCAGAATATAGTAAGCCTGAAGAAGCTTTTCCAAAAACAACCAATGGAATATCTTGAGCTGTTAAACAAATTCGAGGCCTTGTATTTCCAAATTGATTGGTTTGGGTTACAAAAATTTCCTCCTCCCAAGAGATAATAGGCTGACTCCATAAAACCACCGAGAGAAATGTGAATAGAAATGCGATAAAAAGTTTCATAGAAAATTTAATAATGAATATAAATGTATCTATTTAAATGCAATTTCCGAGGAGAAAATATTTTAAACTTAATTAGTCAAGGTCGTTTGGCAAAAATAAAATAGCCATTTAAATCGCTATAAAAGTTAAATTTATCTACCCTTAGGGTTACTCGAGCGGAGATTTGGCAAAATTGATTGAATCTCCGTTTTTTATTTCGTTAAAACTACTAATTCTAAATTTATCTGCTATTTCATAGATAGCCTGTTGGTTTTTTATTTTTTTAAAGGTAAAGCTGTATAAACTATATCTAAAACTCCTATATCCATTGCAAAAGATACCAAGAATTAACTCTTGATTTATTACAGAATCTAATTAGGATTAATTTGTGATAGAATATTTCATTTTTTTTTGTTACATTTTTTTATTTTTAAATTATATACTTAAATTCTATTTATAACCTGAAATTTAAAAATTATGAAAAAGTTAATTTTATTAATCGCATTAGGATCTTTCATTATTTGCACTTCTAATTCTTTTAGTATGGGAGTAAATAAAGATCCAATACCAACTCAAATAATAAAAGAATTTAGTGATGTACTTTCTTTATTCTTCGATCACGAATTAAAACTAGACTCTAATCTAAGGGAAAGCTGTCTTAAATTTGTAGAAATGGAGGTAGATGGAAAAGAAATAGTAAAAGGTAAAGAGTATGCTTATTTTCATATGATGTGGACTTTAACAGATTCTTTAGAAAGCTATAAATCTGAGGGTCTTACAAAAAGCTTGGATAAAACAATTCGCCAAGATATTTATAAGAATTATTTTTCTAGAATGGAAGGTAAATCTTATTGGGTAGAAGTAATTAAAATGGGAGACAAATACTACTTGGTCGTGGCGTTAAATTAAAAACTCCTGCAATACAAAAAGATATCAATCTGACCTAGTAAACGGAGCTTACAAATCCATTTATCATGAAGTTTTTACTATTCTAAGCTCTTTTAAGGAATTTTCAACACTTGACCTATTCTGATTAAATCAGAAAGCATGCCATTGACCTTTTTAATTTTTGAAACTGAGACATGGTGTTTTTTGGCAATTTTAGTTAAGTTATCTCCTGCTTTCACTGTGTATTTTATTTGTTTTGTAATCACAGCTTGCTTTTTGGGTTTCGGCAGCTGAATAGGCTCTATATCACTTTCATTTGTCTTTGTACTATCTTCTATTGCAGGATTTATACTAACTTCAGATTCATAGTATTTATAAAAATGTTGACGGATATTTATATAATCAGTATAGATACTAAGGGGTTTTCCGTCCCATTCAAAACATTGAATAACATCCTCATTAAACTCAAGTATTTTTACATAAGTCATTGTTGGATTTAATTTATGCATTGCGGGTAACTGCTTTTGCACAGCAAGAATACCACCACCAGCAGAGCCTCGGCTATTGACACTCAAATAATTATTTCCATCTGAACTTGGCCCAACAACAGCAAACCAATATACAGTTAATGTTTTAGGGTCTATTTGAACATACATTTTTTTTACATCTGAAGGAAATCCTTTTTTACGAATATTTTCTAGTCCTATATTTATTTTATCATTCAAGTGCCCACCAAAACCATCACTTCTCCTAGTTTGAAATGAATGCAAAGCATCATAAACATTAGGCATTCCAAGTGCAGAATATGAATCAGCTATTAGCTCATCAAATTCTCCTATCTTTATAGTATCAGGGTTAATTCGCTCAAATGCAGGAATGATAATAACTGCTTTCGATAGGTTTTTTGAAGTATCAGTAATTTTATTTATAAGTTCAACTTGAGCGTATGCAAAATGATTAGTAAGCAATGAGAAACATATACAACTAAAGCTAATAAATGAGAAACATATACAACTGATGCTAATAAATATTGTCCTAATTATAATCATTATTACTTAGTACTTTTTATGAATTTTTTCTAATCCTTAAGGAAATTAATTTAAAATTACTCTGCTTCTGATTTTTTCTGATTTTACTCTAAAAAAAAAGCCGCCATTTAGGCGGCTTTTAGCAATATAAATTGTCTTAGTTTTTAATAAGGCGAATTACCTTATTATTATTCTCAGACTTAATATTTAAATAGTAAATCCCTAAGCTTGCATTTGAAATATCAATTGATTTTTCAGAAGCGTCTAAGCTTGATTCGTAAATAATTCTACCTGAACCATCAGTAATTACTATTACTCCATCAATAAGAGATGGATTCTTTAATGTAAATATTCCGTTTGATGGGTTAGGAGCAATAGAAAATAAAACTTCATCATTCTCATCAAGACTTACATTATTAACTTGAACACAATTACCAATACCATAACATGACGCTGTTGCATTAAGAATTACATAGGTGTAAATACCATTAGCAGTAGGTGTAAAGGTTGTACCCATTGCACCTGCAATCGGTTGTTGTGTTGAACAATCTACCCATAACCCCATACCTGCACCACCACCTGTTGCAGTAAGTGTACCATCCAATAGTGTTACTACCGCAGCTGCAGGAGTTACATTAATTGTTAAGTTTAAAGACTCCGTTACACAGTTTGTAGTTGTTCCGGTATAAATACCACTTGTATCGTATGTCTGACCATTCCATATATAGCTATCACATTCACTTATTGTAGTAGTATTTATTGAACTTGGTACAATTGTTAAATTTAATATGTCAACCCCACAATTTGTTGTATCACCTGTATAAGTTCCGGATGCAGTGTATGTTGTACCATTCCATGAATAAGTTCCACATGCACTAATAGTAGTAGTATTTGTACTTCCTGGAGTAACAGTTAAGTCTAAAGTTTCAGTTACACAGTTTTCAGTTAATCCTGTATAAAATCCACTTGTATCGTATGTCTGTCCATTCCATGTGTATGATTCACAAGTATTAACTATAGTTGTATTTGTTGAACTTGAAGTTATTGTTAGGTTCAAAGCTTCAGTTACGCAGTTTTCAGTCGTTCCTGTATAGGTTCCAGATTCAGTATATGTTGTACCATTCCATTCATAAGAATCACATGCACTTGCAGCAGTTGTATTTGTCGTACTTGGCGTGATTGTCAAGTTTATGATATAAGAATCACAGTTTTCCGTAATGCCTGAATAGGTGCCTGAAGTAGTATAAGTTTGCCCATTTGCTGAATAAGAATCACAAGCACTTACATTTGTTGCAATAGCACCATTTAAATTTGTTACTCGTACAATTCTTCTGCAGAAATAATCTAAAGTTGTATCAATATAAGCCATTGATTTAGAATAGCTCATATCTGGATTTTGAGCAATATTTGAATTATGAGCTGCTGTTCCTTGAGCTGCAGGTAATCCCATTGCTAGTGCAATATTAACAGTTGTAGTTGAATCCCAAAAATCCCATGGAGAAGCTTCGTAAGGATTTACTGTTATGAATGGGAATACATTGTCTACAGGCGCACCTACTATTTGATTTACAGTATCTGTTGCGTTGGCAATTGTCATTCCTTGAGCATTCGCAGAAGCAGCCGCAGCCGCAGTTGTATATGGATCGGTACAAGCATTTGTTATATTAAGAATAGCGTTATTTCCTAATAAATTTGCTTTTTTCATAACATCATAGCTTCCGCTGATATCTGTGGTAACAAGTCCAATAGAAGCAATTGAAACATCTCCAGTAGTGTAAGTTGCAACAGGATCAGTTGGACAATGAACAGCACACATAGGAACATCACCAGCTTCTAACCAACTTAAGTCGCCCATTCCGCCACCCATACTACATACCATGTGTATGTCATTTGAGTAACCTAAATTGCTCTCCATATTATAGATTCCACCAATTCCATCCCAGTCTCCGATAACCGCAGTATCAATAAGAGGAATAGCATTAGCATCTAAAAATTTAGGTAGTTGTATTTCAGCTAGTTTATCAACAGTAGCATACCCTAAAGCTATCCAGCCACCAGAACCTTGTCCGCAAAGTATAATTCGAGAAGTATCAATTCCCCACTGATTTCCGTTCGCATAATCTTTTCTAAAGAAACGTACAGCACTCTTAGTGTCTTGTATTGCACGGTATACTGCCTTCATTAAGCTTGCTGCTCTGTCAGCTTGTGTAGCTGCAGTTGGATTCCATCCTAAACGGTACTCCAAATTTGCTACTACATAACCTCTTTTAGCATAACTCTTACAAATGTTAGTTGTAGCAACATCATTACGCATACCCGTTGGATTACCATTGTAAATAATTGGTAAAAAAGTTCCAGTGTGTAACATAATAACCAATGGGCGCTCTGCAACTGTATCGCCAGCAGGCTCATATAGATCAAAGTTTAATGCAGGAACCTGAGGAGAAGCACCTGTTGGAACGTAAGGTATTCCTTGAGATGCTGCAATAACAGAATAATTTTGAGAATAAAGAACATTATTCTCTTGAGTAAAGTTTGTAAAAACTTCGTCTACATATCTTTCCTGAGCAATTAAAGTAGTAATGGATATGCAACTAAAAATGATGGGTAAAAGTATTTTTTTCATACAGTTGTTTTTAAAAAATTAAAATTAAAGCGCTAATTTAAGCATAAAAAAATTTAAAACTGGTTTTTTATTCATCTTTAATGTCCAAAGAAAGAGAAGCATAAATCATTCTTCCTACAAAAGGACCTCCATAAACCTGAAGAACTTTGTTATTTAAAAGGTTAGCAGCACCAATTTTCAGTGTTAATTTTGCTTTTTCTATGTATTTATTAATTTGAGCATCAAATAAGCCATATGTAGGAACTCTTCCTGTAAATTGAGGTGAGCCCTCAGACATGAATCCTTGAATCCACTTATAATTGATGTTAAAACCTAGACCTGTAAATTTTTTAATTGCAATATCTCTTCCTTGAAATCCAATATTGAATTTATTTTCAGGCGTATTGTAGGCAGGGATAATTGGATCAGTTGATTTTTTTGTCAAGGCATTCCATGAATAATTACCATTAAGGGCATACTGATTACCGATATAATAATTTACACCTACTGACAGACCTTGTGTAGTAATTTTTTCAAGTGAGTTAGTTGCTATACGAAAAACATCATTAATTACAGGAGAACCTAATGGTGTAATGAATATATCTGCTCCATTTACATAGCCAATAAAGTTTGTATAAGAATTAAAATAGTAATTAACATCAATAAATAATTTTGTAAAAAATGCTCCTTTGTATCCCAACTCGATGCATTTAACTTGTTCAGGTGCAATTGGATCTAAATTAAAATAACGTAAAGTATCAGAATTTTGAGTGTAGTAGAAATTCCGAAGGGATTCAATCGTTACTAAAGAATCATATCCACTGATGTTTCCAACTAGTTTTGCTCTTCCAACATTGTAATACATGTATTGATTTAACAATGTCGGATTTCTAATAGCAGAGGTAAGGGTTGTTCGTATTGAATGTTTTTTAGATGGCTGCCAAATTATAGAAGCTGCTGGAGATGGTAAAAAGTCAAAATTTTGATTTTTATCTACTCTTATACTCGCTTTTAAAATCCATTTTTCATCAGCAAATCGTTTTTCTATTCCAGCATATAAGCCAAATTCTTTATTCACTATTGTTCTACCATTTGTATCACAAAAAAGTGAGCCACCTGATTTTGGATTGTATATTCGTCCGTTCCCCCCAAATGTTATTTTTCCAAAATCCAAATTAAATATTTTCTCAGCATGCAAATGATAGAGAGCAGATTTATCAACAATTCTTGAGCCACCTTCTAAAAAAGAAGTCTTCGTTGTAATATCTGTCATTAAAGAATCAAAACGTTGGGTTCCTGGTTCAAAATAGTCCAACATTTCCCAATTACTATATGCACTATTAGCATATGCGCTAGCTTGTGCATGCCAAACGAGCATTGAATCTTGGTTGGCATTAATAACTGCATTTATCGCATTGTAATCCGGTGGAATACCGACCCCTCCAACTGTCCATTGAACCGAAGGGTCTAGGGCCCTCACACGGCTTGTAATGTTGCTAGACCAATACTGTCTGTATCTATTGTTCCAATCCCAATCATCAGCTGCTGCATCTTGCAATAAAAATGCTGTAAGAACAGCATCATATGATTTTCCTGCATCTTCGTGAGTAGCATATGCTCGAATAAAGAAATCATCTTTCTTCTGAATCTCAATTCTATTTTGGAAAAAGAGAATATCCTTTAAGCTAAATCTATTATCACCTTGGTAAACGGTTGTTCCTGTTCCGAAATTTGATGCTAAAATAAGTTCAACTTTTGGCTTCAACATAAAGTGCAAAGCCGCTGCCGTTTTAAGATTTTCAGTTTTATAATCAACAATGTCGTTTTCCCAGTAACCTGTTCGGTGCCATCTTTTTAAACCAGGGGTTTGCACAATAGCAGCTGGATCTAAAGCATTGTTAATATTTGGAGATAAATTCTCGTCGCCATAACGATTAACAGCATCGTAACCGCCAGGATTGTTTCTGTCTGTATCTAAACCTTCTACAGAATTAGAATTATTTGCCTCCCAATCGTCGGCTTTCATGTATGAGACATTTAGTTTAAAAGCAAAAATATCTCTCCCAGTTTTAAATTGAAATCCTTTAGCATAACGAATAGCATATTCATTAAGTAGTCGCTCTCCTCCTTTGATACTTGCGCTAAAACCTTGAAATCTAAAAGGATTTTTTGTTTGCATATTGATTACGCCATTAAAAGCATTTGGTCCGTAGAAGGCAGAACTTGCACCCGATACAATTTCTACTTGCATCAAATCTAATTCTGATGCACCCAAAAAGTTTCCGAGGGCAAAATTAAGACCTGGCGATGCATTATCTACTCCGTCAATAATTTGTAATGTCCGCACAGGAGATGTTGAATTAAATCCTCTTGTGTTTACGACTTTAAATCCAATACTTGCCGAAGTTAAATCGACACCTTTCATGTGACTTAAGCCATCGTAAAAATCCAAGGCTGGAGTTGCTTTAATTTCATTTAAGGACATCGTTTCTACAGATAATGCCGCTTCTTTCTCTTTTTCACTTCCAAAGCCGCGAACATTTACAGTACTTAATTTCAAAATATTATTGGATTTCATTTTAAGTAATAAGCTATCTTCAGCAGAAGATAAAAGAGTTTCGAGGTTGTCGTAGCCTAAATTAGTGGAAACCAAAATAATAGGAAACTCTTTGTTTAATGTGATTGTGAAATATCCTTTTTGGTCTGATATTGCACCTATGTTTAAGTCTTTGACTTTAATCTTTACATTTTCTAAGGGTAGACTTGTATATTCGTCAATTACAGTTCCAGATATTTTTGTTTGAGCGATTAATCCGTTGAAGCTGAATAAAAAAATAGCAATAATAAAGGTTTTAATAGTTGTCATCATTAATTTTTTTTTTCCCTTAACAAATTTTATTTTATTAAAATATGTTTAAATGCATTCAAATTTACTAAACATTAATTTAAAATTATTTTTTTTTTATTATTTGAATAAATACTTTTTAGAATTTAAATTAATTGCGAATTCAATTAAAGGATTAGTTAAATAACTAAATCAATTGTTTACAGATAGTCAAGGTTCTTGCCCTATTTAATTTTTTTTGATTTTAAGCAAAAAAAAAAACCATTTCGCTAGAAATGGTTTACTTAATTTAGTTTGGCTTATGCTTCTTCGAAAGGAACTAAAATTCTTCCGCAGTATTCGCAAACGATGATTTTTTTCTTTGTTACGATATCTAATTGTCTTTGGGGTGGAATTTTATTAAAACAACCTCCACAAGATCCGCGTACAACTTGAACTACTGCAAGACCATTTTTTGCATTTTCACGAAGACGCGTATAGGCAGATACCAATCGGCTTTCAATGTTCTTTTTTGCGTCTAAAGATGCTTTTAGTAAGCGGTCTTCATCAATTTTTGTTTCACTAATAATAGCGTCTAGTTCAGAAGTCTTTGTATCCAAATCTTCTTGCTTCATTGTTAATCGATCTGTTGCCTCTGTTAAAATTTCTTTTTTCCCTTCAATTTTAAATTTCGACTCTTTCGCTTTCTTTTCGTTTAATTTAATTTCTAATTCTTGAAACTCAACTTCTTTAGCTAAAGATTCAAACTCACGATTATTTCGTACATTATTTTGCTGCTCCTTATATTTTGTAATCGCTGTTTCAGAATCTTTAGATCCTTGTTTACGATCAGAAATATCAGTTTCAATTTCATTGATTTCATCATTGATTTTTGCAATTCTTGTAGTTAAACCAAGAACTTCATCTTCCAAATCTTGAACTTCTAATGGAAGTTCTCCACGAATTGTTCTAATACGATCAATTTCTGTATCAATTTGTTGAAGTTTTAATAGCATTTCAAGTTTATCGCTAATAGTAACGTCTTTTTCTTTCTTTTTAGTTGCAGTTGCTGCCATGTTCTAAAAGTAGTTTATTGGATTTGTATTTATTTCTGTTAAATGGATTGCAAAGTTAGTAAATTTTTCTTTAAGTTTCTCAGCTAATAAATTTGTTGTGAATTGTTCGCTTTCAAAGTGACCAATATCTGCAATAATAATTTTATTTTCAGCGTCAAAAAAGTCGTGGTATTTGAAATCTGCTGTAATAAAAATATCAGCTTTTGAACGCAATGCATCTTGTAATAAGAAACTTCCAGAACCTCCGCAAAGTGCAATTCTTTTAATTGGTTTATTAAGAAATGGTGTATGCCGAATGGTACCACAATTAAAAATAGTTTTTAGCTCTTGTAAAAAGTCTTTTTCACTCAGTGCTACGTCTAATTCTCCAAACATTCCGGCTCCTTCATCTTGATTTTTATTGTCAATTGGTAGAATTTCATATGGTATTTCTTCATATGGATGAGAAGTTTGAAGTGCTGCCAATACAGCCTGTAATTTTGAATAAGACACGAGGTATTCTACTTTATATTCTGAAATACTACTTCTTATATCCGCTTCGCCAATTACTGGTTTTGCCATTTCATTTGGCATAAATGTTCCGATTCCTTCTGTACGAAAATGACATTCTGAATAATTTCCAATTCTTCCAGCTCCTTTTTCAAATAGTGCTTTATCTATAAGCTCGAGTGCATCTTTTGGAAGGTAAACAACAAGTTTACAGAGCACTCCTTTTTTTGCTTGTAAAATTCTACATTTACTTAAACCAATTCTTTTTGCGATTTCAGCATTAACTCCTTGCTTATGATTGTCAAGATTCGTGTGAATTGCATAGAGCGCAATATTATTTTGAATACAGCGAATTACAACTCGTTCAATATAGGTTTTACCTGTCAAACTTTTTAATCCACTAAAAATAATTGGGTGATGAGCAATAATTAAATTTGCTCCTTTTCGAATTGCCTCCTCAACTACATCTTCAGTACTATCTAAGCAAATTAATACGCTTTTAAGTTCCATTGCTTTATCACCAATAAGTAATCCAGAATTATCGTAAGATTCTTGAAGACTTAAAGGAAAACAATCTTCGAGGTAATCTGTAACTTCTTGCAGTTTCATTTTATAATTTTCGTGTTAATCCAAATGCAAAGCCAAGACCATTTGCTTTGTGAATATAATCTCCTGTTTTCAAATAGGAACTATTTAATTGACTGCGGTATTGCGCAGATATTCGAATACCGTATAGTTTACTTAATTCCAATGCAAGACCTGCTGTTGTAATCCAAGAAATTACAAATGAATTAAGGTCACTATTGTCTTTAAGTGTTGCTGAGTATTTTGTATTTACATCATTTGTCCATTGTTGCTTTTGACGAAAGGATTGAAATAATTGGGGTTGTAATCCAGTTGCTAAAAAATATTTTAATCTAAGTCCGCCTTGAATTTTTACTTGTAAAGGCATTGAAATGTAGGAATAGCTAGTTTGGTATGAAAAAGAACTATCATTTTCAGAAGATTTCCAAGAATATTGCTCACCATTTCGCAAATAAGACAAACCACCTTCAAAAAATAGGGCTTTTGAGATCGGAAGAGTCATTCCTAAGGTAAAGCCCCAACGAACATAAGATGTTTCAAATGCTCTTTCTCCCAATGGCTTAGCTAAAAAATCAGAATTTACAGCAAGATCTCTACTTGAATTAAAGCGAATAGCTTCGAAATAAAAGCAACTACTTGTATCATTTTTTAGTTTTTTAATACTAGAGACTTTGTTTCCAATAATTTGGGACATTGCTTGAAAAGAAAAAAAAAGTAAGAATAGGAGATAAATCTTTTTCATGCTGAACCAAAAGTACGAAATAGGATTGAAATTTACGGATTTTTAAATCTATCACTTTATTTTTCTGCTATTTTTCAATTGAATAAATAGTTTTTATGCTTTCATTTAATTATTTTTGGCGCTCAATAAATTCTATGTCGAAACTTCTCTACAGTCTATTATTCCTTTTTTTTTCACAAGTACTTTTTTCACAAGAATTTACTGTTAGAGGTTTTATTTACGATAAGTCCAATGGAGAAGCGATGGCTTATGAAAAGGTAAAACTTTTAAATACAGACAGTAGTGTTGTGGCTGGAGCAGTTTCTGATATTAATGGATTTTTCTCAATTCCTAAATTAATTATTGGGTCCTACATTCTAAAAATTGAGAATCAAAAGTATGAGCGAGCTTATAAAAATATTGTAATGACCGCAAAAAATAAAATTTATGACGTAAAATTTGAGCTCATTAAAAAAGAAAATATAAAAGAGTTTGATGAAATAAAAGTTAGTGCTGAGAGTAAAACAAAGAGAACTCAAGTTGGAATTTCAGAACTAAAATTGGATCAAAAGAGCTTGGAAAGAATTCCAAGTTATGGAGCTGAGAATGACATTGTTGGTGCCTTTAGTGTAACTCCTGGAGTTGTTACAACCGGTGATCAAGGAGGACAGTTATACGTTCGTGGAGGAACACCAATTCAAAATAAAATTCTTTTAGATGGGATGACAATTTATAATCCATTTCACTCTATCGGTTTCTTCTCCATCTTTGAAACTGAACTTATTAAGAATGTTGATATTTATACAGGTGGTTTCGAGTCCAAGTACGGCGGAAGAATTTCTTCTGTAATGGATATTACCTACAAAGACGGAAACCGTCAAAAGTTTTCGGGGAAAGTTTCAGCCTCACCGTTTTTAGCAAAAATGGTATTGGAGGGCCCAATAGGAACTGCTAAGAAAAATGAATTGAGATCAGGTTCTTATTTATTTTCCGCGAAGCATAGCTTGTTAGATTATACATCCAAATCACTGTATCCTAGAGTGAATGATGGAAGTGGGCTTCCTTTTAATTTCACGGATTTATATGGTAAAGTAACTTTTACAGGAGATGGTGGCTCAAAATTTAGTGCTTTTGGATTTCACAATCAAGATAGCGTAAATTATGAGATTGCAGATTTGAATTGGCAAGCTTCAGGTGGTGGAATCAATTTCTTAATGGTTCCAAGTGGATCTCCGGTTTTTATTAGAGGACATGTAAATGGTAGCACCTTTAAAACAACTTTTTCTGAGGCAAGTTTAGAACCAAGGTTTTCTAGTATTGGTGGTTTTGACCTTGGCTTTGATTTCTCCTATTTTTTAAAGAACGAAGGGGAAATGAATTATGGATTTAATTTTAATGGTTTTAATACAAATTTTGTTACTTACAATGAGTTAGAACGAAAAATTCAAGTAGAAAATTTTACAACTGAAATAGGGGGTTATTTCAATTATCGAAAAATAGTAGATCGCTTTGTGATTCAAGTTGGACTAAGAATTCAGGCTTATACTTCACTTGGTACTATTTCGCCAGAACCGCGACTTGGATTAAAGTACAATGCAAACGAAAATTTTCGACTTAAATTTTCAGGAGGTCGATTTTCTCAAAATTTTACATCAGCTTCCTCTGATAAAGATGTTGTTAATCTTTTTAATGGAATGCTTTCTGCACCCACGAATATTCAGGAAAATTTTGTCAACGAATTTCAAAAAACGATCAATGCAAAAAATGGCCTTCAATATGCTTGGCATGCAATTGGCGGTTTTGAATACGATCTTAATAAATATTTTAATTTGAATGTAGAAGGGTATTACAAATATTTCTCACAGTTAAGTAATATCAATCCAAATAAACTGTACGATGATGTTGCTCTGTTTTCGCAAATTGAAGACGTGTTAAAGAAAGATTTTATTTTAGAGTCAGGAGAGTCTTACGGAGTAGATTTCTTATTAAAATACAATAAAAACCGCTTGTTTATTTGGGGTGTTTATTCCTTGGGTAAAAGTACAAGATGGGATGGATTTCAATCGTATTTCCCTGTTTTTGATAGAAGACATAATTTGAATTTAGTTGGATCATATCTTTTTGGCAAGAAAAAAGACTCAGAGGTAAATGTAAGATGGAATTTAGGATCAGGATTACCATTTACACCAACCGCAGGATTTTTTCAAGAAGAGACTTTCGGAAATGGAGTTACTACAAATCCAAATCAGACAAATCCATCAACTGTTTCGACAATTTTAGGAGATTTTAATAGTCAAAGATTGCCGTATTATCATCGCTTAGATATCACATTTAAAAAGCAATTTAATTTAAAAAATAAAAATGTTGTTGAGGTCATCGCTAGCGTTACAAATGTTTATAACCGAAATAATATCTTCTACGTAAATCGTGTTTCCGGAAAAGAAATTTATCAATTTCCTTTATTACCAAGCTTTGGATTGAGTTATAAGTTTTAATTTATGGCAGATATTTCACCTTTTTCAGCGATAAGACCCGTTCGTGATAAAGTTCATCTAGTTGCTACTCGTCCATATTACTCCTATAAAAAGAATGTTTTAGAAGCAAAATTAGAGTCTAATCCTTTTACATTTTTACATATTATAAATCCTGAATTTGGGAAAACTGTACAAACAAAGGCTAATTCTACAGAACGATTTGAGCTTGTAAAAAAGGGCTATGCTGACTTTTTAAATGATGGGATTTTAATAAAAGATGAAAGTCCACGTATTTATATTTATCGGCAAACAACAGAAGAGCGAGTTTTTACTGGAGTTATTGCAGGATCAAGTATTGAAGAGTATAACACTGGAAAAATAAAAAAACACGAAGAAACCTTAACGGAAAGAGAAACGATGTTCACAAATTATCTGGATTTAGTAGGTTTTAATGCTGAGCCAGTATTACTTTCCTACAGTGAAACAGATGAAATAGCGGAATTATTAAGTACTGCTGTAATTGTTCGACCTGAATATGAGTTTACGACCACAGATCGTATAAAGCACGAATTATGGATTCTCTCACTTGAAGAAACTGTGGCAATTCAAAAAGCATTTTTGTCTATTGAAGCTACTTATATTGCAGATGGTCATCACAGAACAGCATCATCAGCTCGCTTGTATAAAGAAAGAAAACAAAAGGGTCTTGAAACTTCAAAATGCGCATATTTCCTTTCTTTTTTAGTCGCCGAAAAAAGCTTAAAAGTACTAGAGTACAATCGATTGATTAAAGATTTAAATTCACATACAAAAGAAACTTTTTTATCCGCCTTAAAAAATATTGGAACTATAACACCATTAAATGAACTTCGTAAACCAATTAAAGAGCACCAATTTACAGTTTGCTTTGATAGAGACTATTTTTCTTTTGAATTATTCCCTCATTTAATTGATAAAAAAAATAGTGTGAATTCCATTGATTCAGCAATTTTAAGCGACTTTATATTAGCGCCAATTCTGGGAATAAAAGATTTAAAAAATAGCGATAACATTGAGTTTAGTCCTGGAAATATTCCTTTAAAAGACATTGAAGAAAAATTAGCTTCAGGAAAATGTGCTCTTGCATTTTTACTCTTTCCTCTAACAATTGAACAAGTCAACAAAGTTGCTGATGAAGGTTTAAATATGCCTCCAAAATCTACTTGGCTTGAACCTAAATTAAGAAGCGGCTTGACGATTTATTCTATCGACGAATGATTTCTGAAAATTTTAAAATTATTAGGTCTCAAATTCCAGAAAATATTTGCCTAGTTGCTGTTTCTAAGACTAAGCCAAAGGAACTAATTTTAGAAGCATATAATTTAGGTCAAAGGCATTTTGGAGAAAATAAAGTGCAAGAGTTGAGCGAAAAAGCCAGTGCACTTCCAAAAGATATTCAATGGCATTTAATTGGACATTTACAAACCAACAAAGTAAAATACATTGCTGAATTTGTTCATTTGATTCATGCTGTAGATAGTTTGAAATTACTTCAAGAAATAAATAAACAAGCATTAAAACACAACAGAGTTATAGCTTGTCTTTTACAATTTCATATTGCAGATGAAGAAACGAAGTTTGGATTGAGTAGGGAGGAGGCGAAGCTATTATTATCGTCTGAGAGTTATTCAGCATTACAAAATATTAAAATTATAGGCGTAATGGGAATGGCATCTTTTGTAGATGACACAAATCAAATTAGAAATGAATTTAAAGCTTTGCAGGCTATATTTAGTGAAATAAAACACAACTATTTCTCTGATCAAACTTCTTTTAAAGAAATTTCAATGGGTATGAGTGGTGATTTTCAACTTGCTATTCAAGAAGGAAGCACAATGGTGCGAATTGGGAGTTCTCTATTCTCTTAGTTTAATTTTAGATTTTTCGGAACAAAAGAATTCCTTTTGCGTATAGCTTCAGGTGCAAAAAGAATACAGCTTTAAATTTCAACTTTATCCAAATTGGGAAAGTCTTCAGACAGTAGATAAATCTGTAGTTAACAAAGCTTTTGAAGCGATGGAAAAGGCATATGCTCCTTATAGCAAGTTTAAAGTTGGTGCAGCACTTCTTTTAGAAGACGGCCAGATAATTCAAGGAAATAATCAAGAAAATATCGCTTATCCGTCTGGACTTTGTGCAGAAAGAGTAGCTTTATTTCATGCTGGCGCGCAATTTCCTGGAATAGCAGTTGATTTGATTTGTATTGTTGCCAAAGGAGATTTAATGCCTATAAGTCAGCTACTTTCTCCCTGCGGTGCTTGCCGACAGGTGATGCTTGAATCTGAAAACCGTCAAAATAAACCTATTCGTATTATTCTTGTAAATCAAGATAATAGAACTATGTGCATTGATTCAGTCCAAAATTTATTGCCTTTTGGCTTCGGTACTTTCCAATAAATAATCATGAATTAAAATTTCCCTAACGCAATGCTTAAGTTTTTTAAAAATAAATGGTTTAGAATTCCTTATACTATTTTATTGTATGCTTTTTCTATTTATGGCTTTTTCTTGACTATTACATATTTTGCAATGAAATTTGAATGGACAAAAGATGAGGGAATGATTGATTCCAATAATCGCTATTTTCAAAACATGGATTCGAAGTACAATCAATCCTATAAACTAGATAGTATTTCAATTAAAAAAAATCGTTATAAAGCGCTAAATAGAATTATTCTATTGAATGAATTTTATCCCCTTAATGCAAAGTATATTCTTGATGCTTATACAAGAAATCAAGATGAAAAACTAGCACTTCAAATGTTAGATGCTGTTGATTTAAAACTTAAGTCAAATAATGAATATAAAATTGCAGTACAACAGTTAAATAATAGAAAAATTAATAAACAAAAAACAAGTAGCAGGAGTGCTTTTGAATGGATGAATTTAGGAGCTTGGAAGGCATTTACTGTTGCAGTTAAGAGAGATAGGGAGAGTATAGACTCGGTTGCAAAAGTAACTGGAGTAGAGAGTAGACTAATTGTTTCTTGTTTAGCTGGAGAACAAATTCGTATGTTTAATTCTCGCAGACAGTCATTTAAAAAATATATAAGTCCCCTTCAGTCTTTAGTTTTAGAAACTAATCTTTCATATGGTGTTACAGGAATTAAGGTAAACACTGCAATCAATATTGAAAAATATTTAAAAGATCCTAATAGTGTATATTATTTGGGAAAGAAATTCGAACATTTGTTGGATTATGATTCTTCAAAGACGTATGGTAATGCATTAAATGGAAAACAATCTATGAGAATAAGAAGACTAGTTCAATACAAAGATCATTTTTATTCCTATTTATATGCTGCAATTTTTATGAAACAGATTAAAATGCAATGGGAACGCGCAGGTTATCCCTTGGACAACCGACCTGAAATATTGGCCTCACTATTTAATTTAGGATTTAGGAAATCTGTTCCAAAGAAAGATCCTGCTGTTGGTGGATCAAATTACTTGGTGGGCGAAAGCATGTATACTTTTGGTGCTGTTGCTTTTGAATTCTATTATTCAGGAGAACTTCTAGATGTTTTTCCATATCAGAAAAAGCACTTTGATTGGGACACTAATTAATCTTTTTCGAATAACTTACAGAAATAAAAAAGGCCGAATTTAATCAGCCTTTTTAAAATGGGAGGGAGACGGGTCTCGAACCCGCGACCTTCGGTACCACAAACCGACGCTCTAACCAACTGAGCTACAACCTCCATTTTTATTGGCTACAAATATACTAATTTCTTTTTAAAAAATCCTCGAAAAAAGTTACTGCTCTAACTATATAAGACTTTTGATTCTGCTGCTTTAAAAATAAAATATGGTATTGAAAACCTAGATGGAGAATAGTATTAAGTGATTGCCTCTTTTTTTATACCTTTACTATTTAACTTAAAACTTTATTTATGAAACTACTTTTTCTACTTATTGCTATACCAATGTTTTGCTTTGGACAGAATGTAAACATACCTGATGCTAACTTTAAAGCATATTTAGTTGGCAATACAGCTATAAATACCAATGGAGATAAAGAAATACAAGTAAGTGAGGCAAGTGTCTTTACTGATACTATTAATTGTAGTTATAATAGTATTTCTAATTTAAAAGGTATAGAAGCCTTTACTTCTTTAACTTCTTTGGATTGTTGGAGAAATGAACTCACTAGCTTGGATGTAAGTAAAAATACTGCTTTAACTTCTCTGAATTGTGGTGATAATCAACTCACAAGCTTGGATGTAAGTAAAAATACTGCTTTAACTAATTTGTGTTGTTTTAGAAATGAACTCACGAGCTTGGATGTAAGTAAAAATACTACTTTAAATTCTTTGTGGTGTAGTGATAATCCACTCACAAGCTTGGATGTAAGTAAAAATACTGCTTTAAATTCTTTGTATTGTGGTGGTAATCAACTCAAAAGATTGAATGTAAGTAAAAATACTGATTTAACTGGTTTGGATTGTTATGGTAATCAACTCAAAAGCTTAGATGTAAGTAAAAATACTGTTTTAACTCAATTGCATTGTAGTGATAATAAACTCAAAAGCTTTGATATTAGTAAAAATACTGCTTTAACTTCTCTGAATTGTTATCATAATCAACTCAGAAGCTTGGATGTAAGTAAAAATACTGATTTAACTGGTTTGGATTGTTATGGTAATCAACTCAAAAGCTTAGATGTAAGTAAAAATACTGCTTTAACTCATTTGCATTGTGATGATAATAAACTCAAAAGCTTGGATGTAAGTAAAAATACTGCTTTAAATTCTTTGTGGTGTAGTGATAATCAACTCACAAGCTTGGATGTAAGTAAAAATACTGCTTTAAATTCTTTGTATTGTGGTGGTAATCAATTTGATTGTGCTGCATTAATAAGTAAATATGGTATTACAAACGAAGGTGTAGATTAGTCTTATTATATAGCCTAATAAAAGACGAATCTAAACTTCTTTTTCTTGAGAAATAATTAGGTCTTAAGAGATTACTTTTTTTATACCTTTACTTCTAATCTTAAAACTTTAATTATGAAACTACTTCATCTACTTCTTGCGTTACCAATGATTGGATTTGGGCAAAATGTAAACATACCTGATGCTAACTTTAAAGCATATTTAGTTGGTAATATAAATATAAATACCAATGGAGATAGAGAGATTCAAGTAAGTGAAGCAAGTGCCTTTAAGGGTGAGATAGATTGTTCCAATGAGGATATCTCTAATTTAAAAGGAATAGAGGCCTTTACTGCTTTAACTGAATTGAATTGTGATGATAATAAACTCACAAGCTTGGATATTAGTAAAAATACTACTTTAACTTCTTTGAGGTGTAATTATAATCAACTCAGAAGCTTGGATGTAAGTAAAAATACTACTTTAACTTATTTGGATTGTCAAAATAATCAACTCACAAGCTTGGATGTAAGTGGTTCTTCTGCTTTAACGTATTTGGGTTGTAGTGATAATCAACTCACAAGCTTGGACATAAGTCAAAATACTGCTTTAACTTATTTGTGGTGTAGTAATAATCAACTCACAATCTTGGATGTACGTAAGAATACTGCTTTAATTGCTTTGAGTTGTGGTGAGAATCAAGTTACAAGCTTGGATGTAAGTAAAAATACTACTTTGTCTTATTTGGAGTGTGATGGTAATAAATTTGATTGTGATGCTTTAAAAAGAAAATATGGTATTGACTAACCAAGATATGGAATAGTATTAAGTGAGAGCCTCTTTTTTCGATTTTAATTAAGCAAAAGTAAAAGTAAATGTATTAATTCGTAGTATTGTGAAAATAAAATTCAAATAAAATGAAAATTCAATTCACCCTAGCACTTGTTTTTTTTACATCCGTATTTTCTATAGCTCAAATAATAGTAAAAACGAATAATAGTAGTTTAAGCTTGCGATCTGAGCCAACAAAATCCAGCAATGTTTTATATTACTTACCCAATGAAACAGAGTTGCTATATGCTAATGATTGGTCGGCAGGTTGGATAAAAGTGCGCCATTCGAATTCAGATAATATGGATCTGTCTGATAATGATGAAGTGTATGATTATTCCGGTTGGGTGAATGCTGCATTTGTAGAAACCAAAATGTTTAAGTCTACCATTCTAGATACTATGTCTTGGCAAGATGAAACTGATGGTTATTTCAATGGGATTTATGGAGTAGATGGACTTTTAGGTATCTATAGTTATGACGAACAATCAACAAAATTTAAGGTAAAAATTAAGGGTGTTTCTTACACATTGACAATGTCGGAATATGATGGTAACTATTTTAGGTTCGAGCATCCAAAACTAAAAATTGAGTTTTTTGGTGCTGAAACAGATCGTGAAATTGGATTCGGCGAATCGAAAGGAGTATTGCGCGTTGAATTTAACGGTAAAGTGGAATACATTTATGCGGCACTTGGAGGCTGGTGTTAACACACAGATTTTATAAAAGATGCCTTTTAACCGTTTCGATTTCGCATTTTGGAGTTGATAATGGAGTTGTTTATGGGTTGTTAAATGGACAAGATGAGACTCTTGCAGAAAATTGGGTAGAAGTAGTTGTAATAGCGAAATAAAATAATAGTGATTTAAGTTACTATGATATAGAGAGGCTTTTCTTAATTGATTGCCTCTTTTTTTATACCTTTACTACTTAACTTAAAACTAAACTATGAAAAATCTACTGCTGCTATTACTTTTATTGCCTTTATTGTTCTCTTGTGGAGATAGTTTAGACAAAGAGTTAACTTCTAAAATGTTGGAAGATGGATATACAGGACAAGGAACTTATATTCCTGCTAAAGGAGAGAAATACGTAGGAGAATTTAAAGATGGTAAACCGCACGGACAAGGAACTTTTACTTATGGGAAAGGAAAGAAAGAAGAAGGAGAATATATGAATGGTCTGATGCACGGACAAGGAACTTATACTTCTGCTGATGGAGATAAATACGTAGGAGAATTTAAAGATGGTATGAAGCACGGAAAAGGAACTTATACTTATGCAAGTGGAGATAAATACGTAGGAGAATATATGAATGACCAGCCCCACGGACAAGGAACTTATACTTATGGGAAAGGAAAATGGGAAGGAGATAAATACGTAGGAGAATTTAAAGATGGTAAATCGCACGGACAAGGAACTTATACTTCTGCTGATGGTACAATTACAAAAGGTTTATGGAAAAATGATAAATTCGTTGGAGAATAAATAAACTAAATACTAAACTACCATAGTATCAATTTATCTTTTCATTTAGCCTAATAAAAGACGAATCTAAACTTCTTTTCCTTGACAAACAATCAAGTCTTAAGAGATTACTTTTTTTATACCTTTACTACTTAACTTAAAATTTTAATTATGAAAAATTTACTGCTGCTATTACTTGTTTTGCCAATAATTGGCTTTGGGCAAAAATGTATCTCGGGAAACTGTGTAAATGGACAAGGAACTTTTACTTGGGCTAATGGAGAAAAATACGTAGGAGAATATATGAATGGTAAGAAGAACGGTCAAGGCACTTATACTTGGACTAATGGAGATAAATACGTAGGAGAATATATGAATGGTATGATGCACGGTCAAGGCACTTATACTTGGGCTCATGGAGATAAATACGTAGGAGAAAATATGAATGATATCGCGCACGGACAAGGCACTTATACTTGGGCTAATGGAGAAAAATACGTAGGAGAAAATATGAATGGTATGATGCACGGTCAAGGCACTTATACTTATGCTGATGGTACAATTGAAAAAGGTTTATGGAAAAATGATGAATTCGTTGGAGAATAAATAAACTAAATACTAAATTACCATAGTATCAATTTATCTTTAAATTTATTTAGCCTAATAAAAGACGAATCTAAACTTCTTATTCATTAGTAGAGTATGAATGAGCAGATGAAGTAGAAGTATTAATTCAATGCCCAATTAGTCCGATCTAAACTTCTGTATTGAATTGCCTCAGCAATATGACTAGCTTCAATTTTTTCTGCAGACTCTAAATCGGCTATTGTCCGAGCAACTTTTAATATTCGATCATAAGCTCGAGCAGAAAGCCCCATTTTATCCATTGCAGTTTTTAATAAGTGACTTCCTGCTTCATCAATTTTACAATATATTTCGAACTCCTTCATTGACATTTGCGCATTGCAGTGAATTCCATTTCGTAATAAATACCTGTTTTTCTGAATTGTTCTTGCAGCTCCAACACGCTCTCTTATTTCTTTACTTCCTTCGCTGGGTTTAGAATTTGCTAATTCATCGAAAGAAATTGGTGTCACCTCAACATGAATATCTATTCTATCAAGTAAAGGTCCAGAAATTTTATTCAAATAACGTTGCACAACTCCAGGTCCGCAAACGCATTCTTTTTCTGGGTGATTGTAATAACCACACGGACAAGGATTCATTGCTGCAACTAACATAAAACTAGCGGGATAGTCGATTGAGAATTTAGCTCGAGAAATATTAACCGTTCGATCTTCTAGTGGTTGACGCATGACTTCTAGCACCGTTCTTTTGTATTCAGGCAACTCATCTAAAAAAAGAACGCCATTGTGAGCTAAGGAGATCTCTCCAGGTTGTGGATAAGACCCGCCGCCGATTAATCCAATATCACTTGATGTGTTAAAGAGAAAGTATTATATTTGTAAAAAAAACTTATGAAGATTGGTATTTATTGTCGAGTAAGTAGTGATGATCAGGTGTTAAATGGTTTTTCTCTCATAGATCAAGAAATTCGTGGTATCGAATATTGTGTTCAAAACGGTTATGAATATGAGGTCTTTATAGATGGTGGTGTTTCAGGTAGTACACTACTTTATGAAAGACCAAGTGGATATCATTTAATCCAAAAAACCGAAAAGAAAAAAGATAAGATCAAGGGAGAAATGGTCAGTGATTTAGATGGCATTTATATCACAGATTGGGATCGAATTTCAAGGAATGAAAAAGATAAAATCTTCATAATTGATCACTTAATAACTAATAAGATAAAATATATAGAATTAGGTGATGAAAAAGATTTGAATGATCCAAATCAACATCTTTTAATGAGCATAAAAAGTATTCTTTCAGCATATGAAATAAAAAAACTAAAAATCAGGATCAAAAGAGGACTTGAACGAAGTGTTTCTGAAGGAAACGTAGGTGGTGGTTCTATGGTTAATTATGGGTATAAAAAAGGGGCAAATAAAAAATTAATTATTGATGAAACTGAGTCAAAAATTGTAAAAAAAATATTTCAGTTATCAATGGAGGGTATGGGAGTTAAAAAAATATCAAATTACCTTAACGAAAATCAAATACCAACAAAAAGAATGATCGTTGGAAATTGCCCAATGAAAGTTAGAGGTGTAGAAAAAAACATATTCTTATGGAGGGATTCTGTTATATACAATATGTTAAAGAACCCTATTTATAAAGGCGAAAGATTATTTAAGGGACAAACTTATCCATCACCTAATATTGTATCTATTCAGGAATTTAATTTAGTTCAAGAACTATTAACAAAACGAATAAATACTAAAGACACTACAAACAAATATTTCTACTTATTGAAGGGGCTAATGTACTGTGATAGATGTAGAAGTAGATTTTATGGAAGAATGAGAGAAGATTTATCCGATAATCAATATATATGTTCTTCTCAAAGATATAGTAAATCTTATTGCGGAAATAGGGGAATTAATATTCCTAAATTAAACAATATGGTTTGGCAGTCATTTTTGTCTTTACCTGCTGATTTAAAGAAAATCAATAAACCTGAAAACAATAAAAGGTATAAGAAACTAAAAATGGATATTACTGCCAATAAATCAAGGATTAAAAAGCACACAGAGGAAATTAATCGATTAGTAAGTCTGTTTAGACCTAACGAGGAAGGTTATAGATACATTAAAGGTGAAATTGATAGTCACGTGTCTTTAAATAGCAGATTAGAAAAGAAATTAAACTTACTAAATACTGAATTACAACTTTATTCTTCAGAAGATTTTCTGATTGAAAGATTAGAAAAACAGATTCGAGGAATTAACAATAAAGAAAATATTAGTGAAATTGAAAAACAAAATATTATTAGAAACTATGTCAAACAAATAGATATTCTATGGGACAATAATATTAGAAACCATATCATTACAATTGATTTTAAATATGATTCAAATACAGATATCTATTATGAAAAAGTGATTAAAATTAATTACGTAAAAAGTGGGTGGAGATTTGATGAATCTGATTTGAGTTATGAGTTTCATAAAAAAATTCCAAAAATTGAAAATGCTAAAATTACAGGAGAGGTAGTTAATCAAGTGAAAAAATCAGCTTTGGAGGTTAGGCTGAAAGACAGTAAAGATCCAAAAAATAAATTTGGTAATTGAAATCAATGCGCCCTCTCCCCCTATACCTTGCCTTAGCCCCTCCTCTCCTCCCGTATCCTACCCAAAAGAACCAATTATCTTCAAAAAGGAGTGTTCAATGGCGTTTATAAAGTTTCTTGAAAAAAAAATTCTGAAAAAATTCAATCCCTAATCCATCACCCTCATCGTAATTAATGATTTGTTTAGACAGATACTGACTAAATCAAGTTTATAGGTATTTATTGGGTATGAATAATACCCGACTACTATTAAAAAAACAAATTAAACGATTGTCAAATCTTATGATGGGTATTGAAAAAATACAATTTCCATTAGAGTTAATTCAGATTAGTTTAAATTACCAAATCAAAAACATTTCAGTTTCTGAAATTCAACCTATGTTAGAAATCATTTCAGAAATGGTGAAAAAAAATTTTAACGAAAAAACAGGAAAAATACATTTTGTTGCAATTACAAAGGAGTTTTCTGATTTTTTAGTGGAAATTCGGATCAATATTATTGGTAAACAAATAAAATATGAATCTGAACGATTGAAGTTAAAACTAAAGACCATTCAAAAGCCTCACATCATAGAAATGAAATTTAATTATAAAGTTTTGTCTGATACTGATTTAGTTGTTGAATTAATTCCAATCCAACTTGAAGATGAATATAATTTGATAAAATACCCAAAAGAATGGTTTAAACAATTCCTGAATCCACTACAAATAACAACTAAAAAGGAACTTTTGGACTTAAATTTTAATTTTTTACTGTATTAATCAAACAACTTTTAGCTGGAGAAAAGATATACCCCAAATATGATAAATGAAAACCAACAAGATTGGATTTTTCTTGAGGTTAAGATTAATCTGACCCAATTTTTAATAAAATTCAAAAGTGTCAGTAGTTTTTATAGATTACTCTCCAACGGGAATTACCTATTTAATGGGAAACCCAACAGGAAATTTTTCAAATTAAATTTTCATAAAGGTTATTATAGATCTTCAATTATCGGAGATAGAATAAAATTGGTGTTCCTACTAAAATCTGAAGAAAAACGGATTAACGAACGATTAATTTTAGAATTGAAGATTAGAATAAAAAAACTAATGTACTGTGATGTGAATGTAAATGATTTGAGCGGAATGGATGAGGTAGACAGAATTTTACTTAACTCTGCCAACGGAATTAATTTCTACCAAAAGATATTAGGCACTTATAATAGTTAATCATTAATATAATTAACCAAGTGAACAATCAGGGACTTTGGTCTCTCCAATTTGTTATAAAAAATAGTACAGGTGTTCTTGACAGATTCAATTAAATCACTTTTTAAAGGAAAATCTTGGAAATCAAAAATTAAAACTTCTTTCATTTCAAATTTGTTAACAATATCCCCAATTATGATTTCATTCATTTCAAACTGGTTGAATAAAAAATCCGAAATTATTGTATTTTCTTTTGTGCGGTAATAGACCTCAACAAAATCTATTACTTTAGAAATAAATGAATCGATATTGGGATAATAGGAATGGTTGATCTGATAAATTAATTTTAGTTCCTCAGTTTGTTCTTTCATTTTTTAATCGTTTACGAGTGTATGGATAAACCTGAGGACAATTGTGTGAACAACGATTTCGTTTTTTACTTTATTTATATGTTGAGTTAAAATCTTGTAAGAATAACTGCATAGATCATTTTCATCTTTGAAATCACTCAAATTGATATCAACTATTTCAGATTTAATAATAGGTGGGATAATATCTTTGAGTATGAGATCTCCCTCAGAAAAACAATCAAATTTATCAAAGTCAAAAAAGTACTCTCCCGATAATATATCAGAATAGTACTCCTTCATCATTCTTTTTAGTTCTGATAAGAGATGGAACTCATTGTCGTAGTTATGAAATACGTATTGGTAAATTAAATTTCGGTCTTTGTTTTCATCCATACTAATAAATAGGTGAGAAAGACGAAATTGTCAAGGATATTTCAATAAAGAACTATCTATCTTTTCGGAAATTTTGAAAGTTCATTTCTTAAATCCATTGAAATCTGCTCTAGCTCTTCGTTATTAGCATGTATATCAACGTAACATTCAGGACTAAAACCTTTCATCCTTAATTCTAAATCAAGTTCTATTTTAATCTTTTTTATTTCATCTTCCCAACTGTTCTCAAGAAATAACAAAAAACTTGGTTCTGTAAAAATAAGTTCAGTATCTTTTGGTTCAATATTGTTAGAAAGATTATCAAACCATTCAATCATTTTTTCAAAGTCAAAAGTTAAAAGAGCAGGATCAGTCGCTTCCCAATCACCAAAGTTACTTCGTACCTTAATATTCACGATTAACCAATTACGATCATGCGGTTCATCAATTAAATCAGGATATTGATAATTAATGATATTCAATTCTATGCTTTGATTATTTATTCCTTTGAAAACCATGTTTTTTTTATTTTATAAAGCACCTGTTGAATTCAATAAAAAGATTCCCAATCATTTTTACTAGGTAACTTTTTTACAGTACCTGATAAAATTTTATTAAATGAAATTTGTAACGCTTCTAACCCTTCAATAAATGACTTCGAACCATTCCAATTATTAGGGTACAAATAACTTCCTTCCCATTTTTGATCAATATAAGAATCAATATCTAACAGCTTATTATCATTATTTCCAATTGTTTTAATTTCAATTCCATCAAAATAAAATGTATCATCTCTAATTACGAACCAAGCAATCAAAAAAGTTGGTATAGCGAAACCAGTTACTTTGCATTGGCTGCGGCACAGTTATGCTACCCATTTACTCGAAAGCGGAACCGATTTGCGATATATTCAAGAATTATTAGGGCATTCCAGCTCCAAAACTACTGAAATATACACACACGTTAGCACAAGAAATTTACAACAAATTCGTTCTCCTTTCGATGATTTGTATAAATAAAATGTATATTCGTACATACGCAATAAACTTGCGCCAACACACCCAAATTGGAGTGCTTGAGGAAGGTTTATAGCGTGTATAAACTAGTTAGTGGCAAATGGTAGGACGACCCTTCAAAACTTAAAACAAAAATTAGGTGAATAAAATGGCAACAAAAAAAACTTGGTCTGAAAAATTGCATTGTGATAAAGAGCCAAAAATCAAACGAATAGA
>JBIKNN010000005.1:0-222477 GCA_044358575.1 Crocinitomicaceae bacterium | reverse complement strand
ATGGATCACAATTTTCATCTGCAGGAAAAGAAAGTGTTGCTACAACTGTAGATCCTTGAAGGACAGACATCGTGTTTCCATTCCATCCATCACCCCATGAGTCTAATAAATTAAACGTGTAGTTACAAGCTGAAGGTGAAACTCCAGCATTTGCTGTAGTTGCTGTAAAAGTAACTGGTGTTCCAACACATACTGCACCTGCAGGTGAAGAAGAAACTGCAATCGTTGGAATAGCAATAGGTGTAATTGTTAAATCTAAGATTTGCGTTACACAATTTGTTACAGTTCCATTATATATTCCAGAAGCAGTGTATGTTTGACCATTGTCTGCCCAAGTATATGTAGCACATGCTGTAACTGGAGTAGTAACAGAAGTGTTTGGTAAAATTGTTACACTAGTAGGGGTTCTATCCGATGATTCAACACCACCAACAACCTGACTTGCATAATATGTTCCAGTAGATAAAACGTCTGTTGATGAAAGCCATGCAGTCGTTGTAGGTGAAGAATACCAATAGATATAACTTCCCTCAGAACCCGTTGCTACTAAATTAGCAACAGTTGCTCCTTCACATAAAGTTTGAGGAGAGGTTGCAGGACCATTAGATGCAGTAGAAATTGCAACAACGTTAGACCAAGAACCAAGAGTAACTGAATCACAATTTGCTCGTGCGTAAACATCATAGTTTGTAGCTCCCGTAAGACCTGTTAAAACATAAGAAGCAAACAAGCCCGCTGTATCAACAGTTTGGTTTAATACCAAAGTCCCTGTTCCAGCCGCAAAACCAGTTGGGCCGTACTCAAAGTCGTAAACGTTTGTTGTTGCACAACCTTTAAGCCAAATAAAGTCTGCAGATGTAGATGCAGGCAAAGTATTAAGATTAGCTGCAAACATGCCAGATGAAGGACAAGCAGGAGCCGGTGCAATGGTAACAAAATAATCTTCTGTTTCACCCCATTGGTAGTTAGTACAAGGATTTATCAAAACTCCATTAACAGCATAAACAGTTCTTACTCTCAATCTATGAAGACCAACTGGAGGATTACAAGCTAAAGAAATAGTAAATGACCCTGTTGCATTAACAGCACCCGGTGTATAACCAGTTCCAATTTGTGTAGGAGTAGCGCCTATTCTTTCTGTTGAAGCAAAAACACCATCATCATTATAATCTATCCAAGCAGCCATACCTTGAGAACCCCAAGAACCTGTAGATACACTTACTGTATAGGTTGAAGAAGGCATAAGCGTTGCTGTATGATTTGGTAATGTATTATAGAGCACATAAGATGGTGTACCTTCAACAAAACCTGTGTTATTGAAAAGAGTAGTGCCAACAATACTTACTTCAGAGATAAGGTCTCCAGCTGAAGTTCCAGAGGTTGGAGCAGGAATACAATAACAGTTTTGTACGTCATCCATTGCGATACTCACAGAAGAAGTATAAGCGTATGCACCACCACAATAAGAAACACCTAAGCGATAAAGTGTAAATACAGTTTGTGTATTTGTAACGTTAATGTTATTTGCTCCTGAAATATCAGCCCATGTTACACCATTATCATTTGAAGATTGCCATTGATATGTCAAGCCAGCAGCCTGTCCAGTAACAGAGCCAAGCACTGTCATTGATTCATTAGAGCAAGCAAGTGAATCAGCTCGAGAAATTGATACTTGATTCATAGAGAATGTACCAACAGTAACTTGGCCTAAAGATACAACACACCCTCCAACACCTGCGTATCGAACTGAAGCATTGTAAGTGCCTGGAAGTGCCGCTACAGGACTAGAATTTGTCCATGTAGTGTCATTTAAAGAATACTCAAACATATTGTAGCGAATGTCTAGGTTATCAATGAAGTGACCTTCATTTAAACCACCTGTTCTAGCAGAAAATGCATGTTTCCAAGTAGATTTGTCAGCAGTAAGATAAGAAGCAGGAAGTTGTTGATTAGATACTGCAATAGCACCATTTAACCACATGCTTAATTGACCCAAAGGGTTAACCTTAATTGTTACGTGTGTTGTTGCACCAGCAGATGCTGTAGCGCGCCAAGCAACATTATTGCTATATGAAAGAACACCACTTGATGTAGTTGTTTGATTCCAAACAGGAGTGTTATACATTAAATAAACTCCTTCCTGATTGTCGCCATTTGTATAAGCATCAAAAGCTAATTTTAATGCAGAACCAGAACCATTTTCAGGTTGTGTTGCACCTGGAGCCACAGTAGTTCCAACGATAGTTGCCCCTAGACCCGTAGGTAGCGCAACAACATCTGGACCAAAACTATAACTCATACCATCAGCTGGTGTAGTTGTACCACTAGATGTCGTTATAAAGTCAAAATCAACTTGGTAATCATTTGTTGATACACCAGATAAATTTTCAATTATAATTCCGCCGTTTTTAGAATTTAGAGCATCCGTCAAACGAAGTCTTCCGTTAGTTGTAATTCCAGCATTGTTTCCAGCAAGCGTAACGCCTGCAGGAAGTATAGAAGAACTAAAATCAGATGAAAACACAGTTCCTGCACCTGAAACATTAAATGCCACAGAACCCTCTAAAGAAGAACATGAAGCAGCACTTGAAGAAACAACAGATCCTGAAGGCGCTGGGTAAACTACAACATTAGTTGAAGTTGTTAAAGACCAACAAAATGATGAGTCGTTTCTTGCTGCTATGTAATATGCTCCAGAAGAAGAGGCTATAAAGTTTGATGTTGCAGGGCTTGTATTAACAGTTCCAGACGGATTTGTTCCTTGCCAGTAATAAGAAATACCTGCAGGGCTTAAACCAGCCTGTAATGTAACTTCACTACAATATGGTGTACCTGATAAATTTGTAATAGCTGTAGGAGGAGTAATGATTGGAAAGCCACTCAATGTAATTGCAGTAGCAGTTGACCATTGGCCACCCATAGAAGCATAAGCTCTAATGTAGTATGTTCCATTACCATTTACAACCCACGTGTTTGCACTATTTGCAAAACTAGTTCCTGAAGCTGAAGTTTGCCAGTAATAAGCAACCCCTTCTGGAGCAGTTCCTACCATTGTAATAGTATCCCCTAAAATACAGCTTCCGCCATTAGTAGCGATAGGTGTTGCTGGAGCCTCTGGAGGACCAACTAAATTTACAATATAGTCTTCAACTTCACCATAGGAAGGAGAAACGCAAGGAAGAATAGCGTCTCCACCAAAACTCTCTCTATTAATAATTCTCATTCTTGTTAAGCCAGGCAGAGATGATAATGGTGGCATGAAAGAAACAGGTACTATAGAAGCAGGTACACATGCAATATCCGCAGCAGAACCATTAGACCATACTCTTTCACCAGCATCAGCAAAAGAACCATTTTGGTTGTAATCAATAAATATTGCAGCTCCACTGCTAAAATTATTAGTGCCACAAGAACCTATTGTTAATGATCCAGTTACTGGTACATTTTGATAAATATTAGTTGCAGGAAGATACGTGTAATTTCCATAGACAGCAGCGACAGAACCTGCGCCAATTGCAACTGTATCACAAGTAGATGAATTATTTAAAGTTGAAAGTGTTACGTTGGTAATCTCTTCATCATAAATTGAACCAGTATTTGGAATACAATAACATGCTAAGAAAGAATTCATTCCGATAGCAACAGGTGCAGCATAAGAAATTACACCTAAACAAGAACTAATGCCAACACGGTAAGAGCTTGCAACGTTTTGAATCGGAGAAAAAGTTGCAGCTGTAGCACCAACAACATCTGACCAAGTTACACCGCCGTCAACAGATGCTTGCCATTGGTATGTTAAACCAGCAGATGAAACTGTATAGTCGTGAGACAATGGAACCGAAGAACCAGCACACACAGTAGAAACTGTAGAAGTTGTATTTACACCAACAATTGGGTCTGAGTTAAGTACAAGCATGTTTACCTGAGCAGAATTTGGCTCACTTGCACAACCAGTTGATTGATTTGTATATGAAATATCATATAATGTTGTTACAGCTGGAGAAACAGCTTGTGTAAAGATGTTTGTACCTGAAGCTATTTGCTCGCCATTTGCCGTCCAAATTGTAGTATAATTTGAAGGAGGAGAAAAACGCCATGCTTGGTTTGTGATTGTATTAACAGTAGCAATAGCAACCGCACCAATTGTTCGGGTTTCATCTTGTAAACCAACAACTTTATTATAAGTTCCAGAATTTTGTGATAAAGGAATATGAATTTCAACAATTCCTAAAGTTTCTAAGAAATGTACTTGAGCTGTTGTATACTTTGCTGAACCACCAGAGCTATTATAAGCTCTTGCATTCTCATACTGAACAATAAATCTTCTATTTGGAGCATAACCTTGCGTCCAATATTTAATTGATCCATTTAAAGCTGATACACCCAAGACAGTACTAGCGGCAAAATTAATATCATGGGCTGAAGCAGCGATAACACTCGCTGGCTCAAGAGTAGAGGGGAACGTTGTAAATGTGAAGTCACCTAATGCCGCTGAACTATAAGTACCTAAATGCATCGTCATGTTGGTTCCAATGTTTATAGTTGTGCGGTCTGTTCCAAAATAATTGAAAGTAAAACCAATTGGAATACCACCCCAACCACCATCATCTAAAGTACCACTTGATTGAGGAATGCTTGCAACACCATCTTGAACAAGAGTAGTAGCATTAGAAGGAACAGGAGTCATTGCTACTGTAATTGGTGTTACAGTAAAATTTCCTGCACTTAATCCTGAGTTAATAATTGCAGAAGTTCCCGGACAAACACCACTTGCAGATGAAGTAACATTTGCAGTAGGTAATGGGTAAAGACCTATACTCTTATACAAAACATAGTCTTGACAACCTTCTGCTGAAACCGTTAACATAAAGTCTGAAGTTTCAGATGTTGTTGTACTTGTTGGATTTGCTGAAGTGGAAGACAGCACTGCACTAGGCGTTAATGATTGCCAAAGAATTGATGCTGATGAACTTAACTGGGTTGCCTGTAATGATAAACCACCACCAACACCACAGAAAACTTCTTCAGAAGAAACAATCTGAGGGTATGTAACAGAAACAATAACAGCTGTTCTTTCGCTTTCACAAGCACCAGTACCAGCTGACACATATAAATTCCCACAAGCAGGTGCAGTATAAATAGTGTCAGTAACTGTCGCAAAACCTGCATATGGCGTTGAATACCAATTATAAAATGTTCCAGCGATTGGGTTTGTTACAGCAACTGTTATTGGTGAACCAAATTGTGAAGAAACCGCTGTAGTTGAAAGAGCAGGGGAAGATGGACCACTGTTAATTGTGATTGTCTCAGTACCTGAAACTACAGCGCCCAATTTAGTTACACTAACAACACCTGATGTACCAGCTCCCGAATAACACGTAATTTGAGTTGAGCTAACAATCGTGAAGGCAGATACGGGTGTACCACCTATTGAAACAGCAGTTACTCCAGTAAAACCTGAACCTGTAATAGTAATCACTTCATTGAATGCACAGACCGCCAACGGGCTAACAGATGTTACAACTGGTGCGGGCGTACCCCATGAAAAGTAATTAGTAGCGCCTAGCGTTATAGGAGCAGGAGATGCAACAACAGATGAAGTAAGTGAGCCATAAGCACCATAAGTACCAGCAACAGTTGGCATGTTCGTTGTTAAGGTAGCACTAAAAGGAGCACTAACTACAGTCCAAGGTCCAGCATTTGATGCTGACTGAACAAGAACCGTCGAATTTTGAGCTGAAGTTAGACCATCAGTATTCGTATAAGAAAGTTTTATAGAAGGGTTTGTTCCTGAAGAACCCGCAGCACCTAAAGTTGTTTTGTTTTCTACTTTATAAGAACGAGAACCCAGAGCCAAGCCAGTACCTCCAGAAGTTGTGTTTGCAACAGAAACCTGAGAAACAGTAGTGTTAAGGATATCTGTGCCAGTTGTTACTGTACCAGATCCAGTAAACACAGTGACAGGAACATCAAAAGGGAAATTGAATGTAGAGCCTGTTGTTCCACCACCTCTTCCGGTTAATGTCATAGAACCATTTTTAATGTAAGCATTTCCTGATGCAGCATTATAATATGGAAAAGCAGAACCTGCATAACCATTCCAAGTAAAGTTAAGGTTGTATCCACCTAGATCAATAATATTACCAGGAGTAGCTAAACTTGCAGCCAGAGTTAAAGGAGCAGTACTATAAAGCGTAAGGTTATTTGATAATAAAAGACCGCTACCATTTCCGTTAAGGGAAAGAGTAAATATTTTTCTAGATGCAGGAATAAAAGCGTCATCAGCCTGTGGCATCTGAACTGAGCCTCCCGTAAACCAGTTTGTAGTAAGGGCGTAAGTGCCCACAAGCGCCGTAGGAGTAACCGCTATTGTAGAAAACGTCCCTCCTGCTTCTGTTCCTGAAGTAGCTCCAACTCCAACCACTGGCGCGGCAATGTATCCAAAACCAGCGTTTGTAATATTGAAATTCGCCAAAGCACCATTGGAACCAATAATTGCGGTAGCAGCTGGCCAACAACCCTCAGGCCAAGCCAGAGTAGCATTACCGGCGCTAAGAGCGATGGTTGGAGGAACAGAATAACAAGCTGTTGTAGCAGTATTTAGGTAAACAGAAACTATTTTTCCTTGGTTCATTGTGATTGTAAAGTTTGTGGTAGCTAAAGCAGTACCTGAAACCAATGTTCCTCCTGTTACAATTACAGTTGGTAGAGCAATGTAGCCACTACCTGGATTTGTAACAAGGTTAAGAGTCGGCGGACCAGCAAAACCTACTAGAGGAGCCACTGTATAATTGTTACCACCATCTACTGATGATACATTTCCAACACCAGTTGATGCTTGAGGATGTGTAGTTGCAACACTTGTGCCTTGGTCAGAATTAATATCTAAACCTCCTGAAACTGTTCCTTGTCCATTTTTTTGAACCAAGAAACCTGTAGCTCCTAAAGCACGAGGCAAAAACACTGCGGTAGCTGCAGCACCAGAACCCGTTCCACCTGCAACACCAACACTAAAAGCTATTGCAGGATATCCTGTAGTTAAACCAGAACCTGCGTTTACTAAATTTAAGCTACGAACAGTACCTGTTGCTGCATCAAAATTTACAGAAACCTTTGGTGCTTGCCCTACATAACGAAGATTTCCTACAACACCAGAAGTGTGAGTAGGAAAAGTTGTTGTTACTGGTGTAGTAGCGGTTGCTCGGTATAAGTTGTCTCCAACAAAATACTGTGTTGTTAAGGATAATGTTCCGTTGTATGGGAGATTCGTTCCGATATTACCATTGGTACCAATCCACATTAAGCTAGGCCCACTAGAAGTAAATAAGGTAGCGTCTGTTGATGTCGGAGGCGTATCATTGAATACTCCAACAGCCGTTGAAAGATACACATTGTTACCATAAATATATCTTCCTCCTACTGTTGTAGCGAGTGCTGGTGCATATTGAATAACCGCAGCACCAAAAACAACAGGAGCAACAGTGTAACCAGAACCCATATTTGTTACAGCTACATTTTGTACTGTCTGATTAAATGGAAGACCAGTAAGAGATGCAGTATTATCAAATTTTATTTTTCCATTAGTATTTAAATTACCATTCATGGCATTATACCCAGAAGTTAGTGTAAGATTTTGACTTGTATTGATCGTGTTATTGCCGCCATTATATACACCCATTGCTCTTACTAAACCTCTTCCATCGGCAGAACTTTCAAAAATACCAGAACCATCAAATGTACTTCCTGTAATACTATTAAAATACATTACAGAATAAACTAAGTTTGCATAACCATTATTTGTAAAGTTGCCAAAAAGGTTGATTGTTGGGATGGCTGGAGTAGTAGAATATCCATAAAACTTACCTCCAGGATTAATAAGCATGTTTCCATTAACATTAAGTGCATTTGCCGTGGCATTCCATTGAAGTTGACCATTCACCGTTAAATCTCTTGGAGAGTATACTCCATCAATTGTAACAATAGAACCAGCAGCAATTACAAAATCATTTCCTGCAGCAGGCACAGCATTTCCAACCCATGTAGCAGGGGAAGACCATAAACCACCAGTTGAAGTTGAAGTATAGGTTGCAGGTGCAGAAGCTATTAAACTAATTTCATCAATTGCTGCTCCAGGAGACGTACCAAAAGAACCATCAGCTTGAAAAACAAAATATATACGAAAAGTTGTTCCTACAAATGTAGAAGGTATACTAACCGCTGCTTGCGCATAAGCCGCTTGTGGAAAAGTTGTTTGAGTATAAATCAAAGTGGCTCCGGTCACCCCTTGCATAATTGTACTATTAGCTGCTGGATTATTTGGACCTGGAGTTGCAGAACCATTTGGAACAGCATAAACCAAAAGTCTATCCCAACCAGATTCTCCATTTCCTTTCCACTGAAAAGTAAGGGACAACATATTCTCCGTAAGTGATGTAGAAGTTACATCCCTATAAAAAGAGGATGTTGTAGCTGAAGCATTATTATAGCCCCACGTTGCACCTCCTGTTGATGAAACATAAGCTCCGGCCGTACCCGAAGATGCACCAGCCGCATTGCCAACGTGCCAAGTATTGGCGCCAGGAGTGCCTAGTGTTCCAAGAGGAGAACTGTTAATAACAGTCCATCCATTGGCTTCAAAAGTGGCTCCATTTTCAAAACCTCCGTCTCCAGATGGGCTTATTAAAACAGTCTGCGCAACAGCAGAATTTAGCAGTAAGCCTGCTACACAAATAATACTTAATACGGCAGAAAGAAAAAACTTCTTAAAGGTTGTTGTTGTAAAGTTGTTCATGTTGTTGTTGTTTTTTGTTTGTAAGAATGTAGAATTAATCATAACTTTTACTATTTATTATATAAATGAAATCAATGTTATTTTTTTGTTAATTATAGATTATTGCTCCAAATTTATTAAATTAAAATTGAGAAAAAAAAAATTCAATGATTTAAAGTTGATTTTGAAATTAAAAATGAATATTTAATGGTTTTGGTCGAATATTATATAGCGTTTCGTTTATTATTTAAAAAAGATAGGCCTTAGATTGGTTTTTATTTGTTTGTTTTTTTAGTATTTTTTCCTAAAAAACTAAGGTGCATATTACTTTCGCATGAACAAACTATTAAACCAAGCAAGAATTTTTTCTGTCAACACAGCGCTCAACTTAAAATAGCTTTCTGTGGTCCACCCGCCAATATGTGGGCTTAAGAGAACATTTTGATGGTTTACTAAATAAGCAAACTCTTCCGGTAAATTTTGCTCAAAAAAATCTTCAAAGCTTTTAGTTTCATATTCCAAAACATCTAAAGCGGCAGCTTTGATTTTGCCGTTTTTCATGCCGGCCACCAAATCTTTTGTAGAGACGATTTTACCGCGAGAAAGATTGAGTAAATAAATAGGTTTTTGTAGGGCTTCAATAAAGCTTGTATTAATAAGGTGTATTGTCTCCTTATTTAAAGGTATATGAAGACTAATAATATCCGCTTGTTCCATTAGCGCCTGCAAAGTACATTCCTGCACAAAATGGCTACCAAAACCTGTTTTATATTTATCGTAAGCCATCACTTTTACATCAAAACCCCTTAAAACCTTTGCAAAAGCAGCGCCATTGTTTCCATATCCAATAATACCTACACACTTACCGCTTAATTCTTCTCCACGATTTTCCTCTCTCAGCCAAAGTCCGTTTTTAACCTCTTTGTCTGCCTTGTTAAGCTTATTCATCAGCGAAAGTAGCATTCCAAGTGCGTGTTCCGCAACAGCGTTTCTATTTCCCTCCGGAGAATTAAAGAGTTCTATCCCTTTTTCTGCGCAATAGGCGGTATCGATATTCTCCAAGCCAGAGCCTGATCTTGCGATAAACTTTAGGTTTTTTAGGGGTGAGAGGAGCTCCTTGTCCAAGGTAAAACGAGAGCGGATAACAATGCCAAAAGCATCTTTTAAGCAAGCTAGCGCCTGCTCTTTTGGTTCTTTTGAATAATCCAAGCACAAAAAACCAATTTCAGTAAGGCGCTCCATAAGAACGGGGTGAACAGAATCAAGAAATACGACTTTTAAAGGTTGGTTCATCACAAAGCGCTAAAATTTATAAAACGCTTGCGAAAGTTACGAAAAAATCTTTTATTGATTGGGTGTATCTTTAACGCCCAAGGTAAATCAGCAAAACAGAAATATCACTTGGTGAAACCCCAGAAATACGCGAAGCCTGTCCAATAGTCGCTGGCTGAATGCTAGAAAGTTTTTCAATGGCTTCGGTGCTTAAGCTTTTCATTTGCTGAAAAATAATATCATTTGGAATAAGAACATCCTCAAGGCGCTTCATTTTCAAGACCATTTCTTCCTCTCTGTGAATATAGCCCTCGTATTTTAACTGTATTTCGGCCTGAGCAACAATGTCCGGGTGGATCTTTGTTTGTTCTTCTGCTTTTTGCTGTGCTTCTGGAGAAAGCGGTAGTAAATCTTCCAGTCCAATTAAGGGGCGCGATAAGATTGTTGTTAGCTTAACTTGTTGATTTACAGTTGCTGAGCCTCTTTCGACAAGTAAAGGATTTATAATTTCTGGCTTAATACCAATAGCACGGAGGTCTTTTTTAAAACTTTCAGTTCCCTTAATTTTGGCATCCACAAGACTCACCTGTGCCTCATCAGCCAGGCCAATTTTAAAACCAAGATGAGATAAGCGAATATCTGCATTGTCTTGGCGCAATAAAATCCTATATTCTGCTCTACTTGTAAACATCCGATAAGGTTCTTTCGTTCCTTTCGTGATTAAATCGTCAATCAAAACACCAATATAGGCATCGCTTCTACTTAAAATAAAGGGGTCTTGCTCGTTGTTTTTAAGGTGCGCATTAATTCCTGCCATCAATCCCTGACAAGCCGCCTCTTCATAGCCAGTTGTGCCGTTTATTTGTCCTGCAAAATAGAGGTTTTCCACCTTTTTTGTTTCCAATGTGTGTTTTAGTTGTGTTGGAGGAAAAAAATCATATTCAATCGCATAGCCAGGCCGAAACATTTTTACCTCTTCAAAGCCGGGAATACTTTTCATTGCACTTAGCTGCACCTCTTCAGGCAGGGAAGTACTAAAGCCGTTTACATAGATTTCAACTGTATTCCAGCCCTCCGGTTCTACAAATATCTGATGGCGATCTTTGTCTGCAAAGCGATTAATCTTGTCCTCAATACTCGGGCAATAGCGCGGGCCAGAGCTTTTAATAGCACCATTAAACATAGGTGAGCGATCAAAGCCCGTTCTCAGAAGGTCGTGAGTTTCTTGATTCGTATACGTAATATGGCAGGCGCGCTGTTCTTTTAAGGCGCTTGTGTTGCCATAACTAAACTTTGAGGGGTTTTCATCACCCAATTGAATCTCCATTTTAGTATAATCTAAGGATCTGCCATCAACACGAGGAGGAGTTCCGGTTTTCATTCTTCCGCTCTCAAAACCAAAATCCAATAAGTCTTCTGTAATTCCTGTTGAAGCCTTTTCACCCACTCTTCCTCCGCCAAATTGCTTTTCCCCGAGGTGAATTAATCCATTTAGAAACGTGCCATTTGTCAGCACAATTGATTTTGCATAGATATTCAAACCAAAACCAGTTTTTACACCTATAGCTTTATTATTTTCTATAATAACTCCGTTACACATGTCTTGCCAGAAGTCAACATTCTTGTTTTGTTCTAACAAGTAGCGCCATTCTGCAGCAAAAAGCATTCTATCATTTTGAGTTCTTGGAGACCACATTGCTGGTCCTTTCGAAAGATTTAGCATTCTAAACTGTATTGCGCTTTTATCGCTCACAATTCCCGAACCACCACCAAGCGCATCAATTTCGCGTACAATTTGTCCTTTAGCAACTCCTCCCATTGCTGGATTGCAGCTCATTTGGGCAATCGTGTTCATGTTCATTGTAATAAGCAAAACGCTGCTACCCATCTTTGCAGCGGCATTTGCGGCCTCACAACCAGCGTGCCCGGCACCAACAACAATTACATCGTATTTATCTAACATATTTTTTGTTTCACGTGAAACAAAAAGAAAAAGACGGGTTTATGTTTCACGTGAAACATATTTCTCAAAACACTCATTTTCTTTTGATCTCATTAACTGTATTTCTTCTTTTGTTTTATCGTTGTAGCCGCATAAATGCAGTATACCATGAAAAACAACACGCTTAAGTTCTGTTTGTTTATCTACATTGTATTTTACTGCATTACTTTGAACGGTATCCCACGATATTAATAGCTCACCAGAGATGGTATTATTTGTGCAATAATCAAAGGTTAATATATCTGTATAATAATCATGGTTTAAGTGCTCCTTGTTCATCTTGAGCATGTGCTCATCAGTGCAAAAAAGCAGGGTGACATCTCCAAGTTCTTTATTTTCTGAATGAATCAAATCGCTAATAGCAGAAACAAAAAATTCCGAATCAAAGCCCGGAATTTCACACTCTAAAAATTCAAATTCAATCATTTATTAAAATAGACAGTAACATTATTTCCTTTCTCGTTAAACTCAACCTCATCAGCCAAGTTTTTCATTAAGAAAATTCCGCGACCATTTTCCTTTAAAATATTTTCTGGAGCGGTGGGATCAGGAAGATTTAAGTAGTCAAAACCGAGGCCCTCGTCTGTAATACTAAAACAAAAAGAGTGCGTGGTATCACCAACAGCAACCTCAACGATTAAATCAGAAATGCTACCGTTTCCATGCTCAATTGCATTGTTTACCGCTTCAGTAACAGCAATTAAAACATTGCCATAATTATCTTCATCCACATTTAGTTTAGTGCAAACGGCATCTACTAATTTTTCAACATCTTTTAAAGAGCTGTGATCGCTGGGGATTCTAATTCTTTCTATTATTGTAAAGTCCTCTTTCATAATAAGTTACAAACAAATTATAACTCAAATCTTATTGAAATATTGACTTGCTTTCTCCTTATAATACCTACGATAGGCCGGATCGATTGAGCGCAACAATTCAAGTTGATTCAGTTTTTGATTCTTATACTCATCAACACGTATTTTGTTACCAGAATTATCATCTTTTCCTGATTTTGATTCTCTTTTTTCCTCAAACCCTCTTTCCATCAACGCTTCTTCACTTTCCAAGAGTCGCGTTAAAATATCTTTTTGACGATTAATTGTTTCATTATCAATTTTTTTATTTACAAGGTTTCGTTCTTGCTCTTCGAGCTCTTTTAAAAGGGGGTTCAATTGGTTTCCGGTTCCTTTGCCGTCTTGGTTTAGTTTATTCCTTAATTCTTCTATACGCTGTCTAATTGCGGTTTGCTCTGCAGCCATTTTAGCAATTTCCTTGTTTCCAAGTCCCTGACCACCTTCTCCTCCTTGTCCGGGCTTCTTGCCTAAGCCCTCACCTGGTTTCTCTCCCGGTTTTTTTCCACCTTCCTTCATGCCTTTTTGCATTTGCTCAAGTTGTTTTTTGAGCATTTCTTTCATGTCACCTGGAGAAGGGGAAGATCCCGGTTTTGGTCTCCCTTTTCCTGGGTTGTCGCAAGAGCCTGCTGGCTGATCAGCTTTCATTTCAGATTGCATGCTTTCAAGAGCCTCATTCAGAAGCAAGGCCAAATTATTGTAGGATGTCATTGTTAATTGCTGATGTTGATTAAGCTCGCGCTTATTGCGGTCATCGATATTTTCTATTGCAAGAGAATGATTACTAAAAATTGCCTGAAGTTCTTTATCAATAAAAGTTGCGATTTTAGGTTGCCGTTTAGCCAGGGCCATAAGACTATCTTTCACAAGCTTTGTATCATCAATAATCCTTCTTTGTCTTCGTCCGTATTGCAAATAAGCGGGATCACCGGTTTTAACTCTTGAAAAACTTTCCATCAATTTTTCTTGGTCGAAACTCAAGGTCATTAAGTTTTCTAAAATAGCGCGAAGTGCGTCAACGTCTTCTTCTTCCTGTTTTTTATTTGCCGCTTTTTGCTTTTGGTCAAGCTGATCTGCTAATTCTTTCATTTCATCCGCCGCCGACTTTTGTTTTTCTCCTGCTTTTTTGTCTTGGCCTTCATCTAAAGACTCTTTAGATTCAGTTAAATCATCACTTATTTGTTGTTCTGACAATTCAGGGGCACCAAGATCCATTGGTTTCTCTAGTTTACTGTTTAACTCTTTAAGTTTTTTTAAGTCCTCTTTTATTTTATCAAACTTCTTATTTATGTCCCCTTGTTTTTTGAGTGCACTTTCCTTACTTTCTTTTTTCTCTTCAATGTCTTTTTTTAATTCTTCTTGTTCTTTTGCAAGCGCTTGAAGTTCTTTTTCAATATCGTCTATTTTCTCATTCACCTGAAGTTTTTTAAGCATTTCTAGGCTCCTGTCTAGTTGTTTCTTCATGTCTTCTGAAGATTGTTTTAGCTCGTTTATTTTGTCTTTAATGTCTTCTTTTTTGTTGAGTTCCATTAATTTTTCAAGCTCTTCTAGGAGTTTTTTTAATTCGTCGTCCATTAACTCCTCCAAAAGCTTATCTATCATTTCTTGTTTTTCAAGGATTTCTTTGTCTGTTTCAGACAATTGATTTTTTTCTTCAACGCTTTGTTTCATTTCATCTTTCGCTTTCTGTAAAGACTCAATTATATTTTTTTGGTCCTCTTTAAGTTGGTTAAGCTTATCCATTTTATTCCACTCGTTTGACTTAGAATTAAGCACTTCTTTTTTAAGTGTTTCAATGTTTTTTTGAAAATCTGCAGCCTTTTCCAAAAGCTTATTTAAATCATCTTTTGTTTTTTCTTGATCTTCCATTCGTTGATCGTTTAATTCTTCTAAGCTCGGAAACTTATAGATTTGAGTTGGTGTTCTACTAGACTTACTTCCATTTACACCATCATTATCATAAACGATAAAATAATATTCTATTCTGTCATTTAATTTGAATTTTTGTCTTCTAAAATCAATCGTTAGGTCAAAAGGAAGTTGATTTCCGGAAACAGGCCGGACAGATAATTGTGATGTTTTTTTTCTCCCGTCTTCGTTAACTAAGGTATACACAAAAAACAAATTTTTCAAACCATAATCATCAGAAACCTCCCCATTAAAATAAGATATACCATCCGAAACAGAATCTTTTCGTTCATTTACCTTTATCGTTGGAAATGCATCTTTTATTGCAATTATAGTATGTCTAGATGAATCTATTTTTTGTCTAAAAGAGTTACTTAGTTTAAACTTTAAAAAAACATTGCCCATTATTTTTTTTGAGAAACTAAACCCAGACGAATTATACGTTGTTTTTTGATTATTCCAAAGTACCTGCGTGTTTTTAGTGTTTTTAGTAAGAACAGACCAAGTAATTATTGTTCCTTCAGGAACGGTTAGGTCTGTAACATTATTAACTACTTCATTTAGCTTTCCAAGATATTTGGGATAAGATAGTGTTGCTTGGAGTTTACCTAGAATAGATTTTCCTGTAATATTTAGTGAAAATTTACTGCTTATAAAATCGTTTGCTTTAAAGAAAAAAGTTTTATTGTTTTTTGGTTTTTTTATCAACGATTGGTAAGAATTTCGAGCTGTTTTTTTCATTAAAAAAGTACCATTTTCACACACTAAATAAACTGTTTCTGGTAAAACACGACCTTTCAGTATTAAGAGAATTTCAGCGTCTTCGCCCTCCTCAATATTTAATTTATCTTTATTTACTATAAATTGAAAAGGAGCTAACTCTTTGTATTCTTCTGAATAATTAATCACTCGCTTAGATCCTTGAATTATTAGAGAAGGAATAAAAATTGCAATAAGGACAAACACTAAAAACAGGGGTATAATATATTTTAAATATTTTTTATTTTCCGTGTAATTAACTGCAGAAGTAAAAGGTATAAAATTTAGATTTTGCGCGCGTTGAGAAACACTAGCCCTCAATAATTCTAAATTTCCTTCATTTTTTTCTAGCTCATTATTTAATTGTAAAGTATTTTTTAAACGATCAGATATTTCTGGGAAAAATTTACCTATAATTTCTGCTGCTTGGAAATGATTTATTTTTCTTCCAAATGAATAAATACGAGCTAAAGGAATAAAAAAGTATTTTAGTAAAACAATGACGTTTAATAAAATAAAACTTGCTAAAAGTATTCCACGGGTTATGGATCCAAATCTACCGACAAACTCAATACTTGTCGTTAATAAAAAAGAAAACAATAAAATAATTCCAAAAAGTAAGGATCCTTTTATTAATTCATTTTTGTAATACTTTCTGATAAAAGCATCAATTTGACTTAATAAAGTTCCGTAAGAATTTTCCATTTTTTTATTACTACAAAAGTATAACAGATATTAAGTTTAAAAAACTATTTATTACCTTTTATTTTTTTTTAAGAAAGATAGCTTTATTTTTTTTAAAAGAAAAAGAAAGAAAGGCCTTTTATTAATTAATAATAGATTTTTTTAAATTTAAATTCTTAAAATATTTATTATTATTATTAATGGTGTTCATAAGTTTATAACTCTAAATAAAAAACTTGTTTTTCTATAAAATACTTTTTTGGGAGAGTTTATCAACATTAAAATAATATTTAAAAATATGATTTAAAGGTAATTAACAAAACAAAGAACATTATTAACAACAAACCTTGTTTATAATTAAAAGCAATTGTTAATAGTAAAACAGTTCAAATCCTGTTCTTATTGTGTGTTTAAAAATCAATAAGTTTTTAGGTTGTATATAAATCAAGTTTTTGTTTGTCATATTATTTAAGAAGTCCAAGAAAAACATATTAATAGATATACACAGAAGTTAACAATTTAAGCGAAAAAAAAGTGAATAAGTAAAATCACAGTCAACTAGAAAACAAATAGTTACAAAATATTTTTTATTGAGTGTTAATAAGATGTAATTTCTTTTCATCACAATGCTTAACTTTAAGCACCTAAAAAAACCAAGATGATATTATTTGGCTGTGACCACGCAGGAATTCAACTAAAAGAAGTTTTATTGGCGCATTTAGCATCAAAAAACATAGCCACGCAAGACTTCGGTTGTTATACAGAAGAAAGCATTGACTACCCAGACTTCGCGCATCCGGTAGCCATTGCGGTATCAAAGAACCCTGAAGCGCTTGGAGTTTTAATCTGCGGCTCTGGAAATGGGATTAACATGACAGCCAACAAGCATTCTGGAATTCGAAGCGCCCTTTGTTGGAAAAAAGAAATTGCTGTTTTGGCGCGCCAACACAACAACGCTAATATCTTGGCCTTACCAGCACGATTTTTAACAAATGAAGAAGGTATAGAAATACTCACTGCTTTTTTAGAAACTCCTTTTGAGGGCGGAAGACACCAAAATCGGATAGATAAAATTCCTCAATAAGGATAAATGACTCTATAACCCTTCCTATGTGCAAGGCTTCCTACTTAATAGCTGAGCTGAATAATTTAGTACATGAGTTCTTTGGTAGGAAGGATATTAATTTTAAATTTGCTGAGCTATGAAAAACATTCCCGCTCTTTTGCACTTTTTAAAAGACATTTTAAAAGACATTAAGGAAGCAATGCCTAATGGAATACATCCATGGGACTCAGAAAGTGCTTTCGATATTACTTCTCTTTTACTTGTATTGGGTGTTATTGTTCTTCTAGTGTGGATGGTTATAAAACTTCTTGCTAAAAAAATATGAAGTCAGGAGTCAATCAACATGGAGTACAATATACTCAGATAGGAGAGTCTGACTATCATTGTGTCTATTACATAGGAGAAGCAGTAGAACATCAAAAAACATTCTTTGAGGTTGCTCTAGTTAAGATTAAAAAGATAGATTTGTCTCAGATATTAAATTCTCAGACTAATAAACTCAGATTAAAAAAATAGAAACTATGATAAAAAAAACAATGATTTTAACATTTATATTATTTACTCTTGGGAGTAATTTAATGGCTCAAGGTAGTTTTGACTTTGATGCTGCAAATGCTGGTATAGAACCTGATTTAACGAGAGTAGATGTAATAAAGCTGATAGCTATAGCTACTAAGCCTTTAAATTTAAGAGGAGTTAGTTTAGCCAATGTAGATTTAGGAGGATTAGATTTAACGGGTGCTAATTTGACTGGCGCTGATTTAACTAATACTCTTTTCGATAGCACTATTTTAAAGGGAGCTAATTTAACAGATGCCTATATATATAAAGCTGATTTCTCTGAAGCTGATTTAACCAATGTAATAGGATATAAGCCTTAGGTTTTTTAAAGGATATTAAAAAAACAATAATATATTTGTCAGGTATTGTGTTGAGAGGTGGTGCTCCAAACAGATAGAGAGGCTTTTCTTAATTGATTAGCCTCTTTTTTTATACCTTAGCCTCAAATCTTAAAACTTTAATTATGAAAACTTTTGTAAAAGAAAATTGGTATAAACTTATGATTGGTTGTTCAATGTTTATATTCTCAGTTAGTGCCTTAATTTATAGTGTGTCACCTGCTCGTGCTGAAAATGTATTTAATGCAAAGAATAATAGTGATATTAGACCTTATTCGGATTATGTAGTAGTTAATGGTGTTGTTTATGGGTTGTCGGTTTCAGAAAATGGGCTTAGTGCAGAACATTGGGACGAATTATATGAAATACCGAAATAAAATACTAGTGATTTAAGGCTATGATATAAAGAGGCTTTTCTTAATCGATAGCCTCTTTTTTTATACCTTAGTGTCTAAATTTAAACTTATTTAATATGAGAACAAATAGAACTTTAATTTTAAATAACTTAATGATATTTATTTTATTTGTGTCTTGTTCATCACCTTCAGACTCAACTAATGAATCACCCACATCTGATGAAGCAGCTACATATAAACAAATTAAAATTATAGGAGAACCTATTAGAATTATAGGAGAACCTGTTAGAATTATAGGAGAACCTGTTAGAATAGGAGGACTTGAGGTTGCACAGAATGATTTTCCTGAAGATATAAATTGGGATGATGCAGGAAAGGCTTGTAAAGCATTAGGAGATGGTTGGAGACTTCCAACTAAAGATGAACTTAATCTTATGTATCTCAACAAGGATAGAATTGGTGGTTTTGCTAATAACAACTATTGGAGCTCTAAGGTGTACCTTAACGACTTTGCGTGGTTACAGTTTTTCTACAATGGTTTCCAAGACGTCAGCGTTAAGGGCAACTTAAACTTTGTGCGAGCTGTTCGGTAACTATTTAACTAATTATTTGTAGAGAGGCAGTCTTAATTGATTAGCCTCTTTTATTATTTAGAGTTTCTCCTCTATCATTCCTCAGAGAGAAGCTCCTCCATTTTCTTAATAAGAGAATTTTGTATAAGCATAAATTCATATTCTCTAGACCTTTGTTAATCTATTTTTATTTTTAATATTCCCGTAACCTCAGAGCGTAAAAGCATATTTTCTTTGTCTAAATAAATTTCTCGAAGACTTATTTGATTCACCGCGCCACTCATTTTTACACCTTTTGTAATTTCTGCATTAATTGCTGAAACAATGTTTGATTTCGATTCATTGAGAAGATCTTTTAATTCAAAAACAGTGTTCTTTTCTAACTCTTCCAATATCTTTTTGTTAAACATCCATTTTGCGGTCTTTAGAAGCACGCTTTTTGTTTCTAAATCAAAATCCAGGTCTTTCATGCTAATTTTTTGTGAAATTATATCTAATACGGGTATTCCAGTTAAGTAAATCGTTCCTTTTTTCGAGCCATCAAAATCCATTTTAAAAACGAGTTTTTGATCTTGCGCACCACTGATTTTGATTCCTGTTACAAATATTTTCTTTCCTTTAAAATCAAACTCTTCCCCTACAAATTCCTTCCCTACAAATTCAGAAAGCGAATCGTAAGAAGCGCGAATATCTAGGTTTAAATTAAATCCACTTTTTCCACCAGCTTTTTCCAATGGGGGCAATGCACTAATTTTCTCTTTTTGCTCTTCAGTAGAAACAAAGGGATAAGCAGCAAGGTGCAGGTCCAAAAATACTTTATTGTTTTTAAATTCTAACTCACTCATTCCTATTGATTTTGGTTGCATGTATAAAAATCCATAAGTTGATATAGGGAGGCCTTTTTGTAATTCAGACCAAACATCTTTCAAGGAGCTTTTTACATCAAGCGCTTCAATCTGTTTATCAATATCATCTTCAAGGGCAACTAATTGTTTTGTAACCTGTTTTTCTACTTCAGGTGTTACGTCGTATTTAAAAAGGGTTATCTTACAGGGGTCTAGGATATTGAATTTTTTTAATTCTGTTGTTGACTTAAACTTATAATTTTCTCCCAAGGAAATGTTTGTTGTGTAGGCAACCTTAACGCGGCGCATAGCTTCATTTCCACTACCGCAACTTACATAAACTCTTGGAATAGTGCAGCTTCCGTTTTTATCCCAAAGTTCGTGGCACTTGGGGCAATAATTTAATTTTAATTCAAATTTCCCATCTACTTCATAATCGATACTAGAATTTTTAAACTTAAAATCAATAGGTTCTCTTATAAAAATATAAGAAAGGCTTACTCCCTCACATTGGTAGATACTGTCTATAAATTTTTTTGGCAGCGCCTGTTCTGTCATTTTTAAATAACTTTTCATTTCGATTTCAACGGGGATATTTAAAGAAGACATTGCTTGTTTTATAGGAGGCGGAGCAATTGTTGAATGAACCGGCGCAAGCACGCTAATTGTTTTACAAGAAACCAAGTTTAGCGCTATAAAAAGAAAAAAAATAAGCCTCATTTAAAATTTAATTCATTTTTGATTTCAATCCAGCGTCAAGCGCATCTAAAAACTCTTCCGTATAAACGTAATGTTCTCCATGATTTACCTTGTTTCCATGAATACAAACCGCAAGATCTTTTGTCATTATACCAGACTCTACTGTTTCAACACACACCTTTTCTAAGCCCAAGCAAAAATCAATTAATTGTTGATTACCATCTAATTTTCCTCGAAAAGCTAGGCCTCTTGTCCAGGCATAAATTGAAGCAATAGGATTTGTAGATGTTTTCTTTCCGGCTTGGTGATCTCGGAAATGGCGCGTTACGGTTCCATGTGCAGCCTCCGCTTCCATTATTTCTCCATCGGGTGTAATTAATACAGATGTCATTAAACCCAATGAACCAAAACCTTGGGCAACTGTATCCGATTGAACATCTCCATCGTAATTTTTACAAGCCCAAACAAAGTTTCCGTTCCACTTTAAGGCCGAAGCCACCATGTCGTCTATTAGTCGGTGTTCATAAACAATTCCGTTCGACTCATATTTATCTTTAAATTCTGCTTGGTATATTTCTTCAAAAATATCTTTAAAGCGCCCGTCGTATTTTTTCAAGATTGTGTTTTTTGTAGAAAGATAAAGCGGCCATTTTTTTGTAAGCGCCATGTTAAAGCAGCTATACGCAAAACCTCTAATAGATTCATCTGTGTTATACATCGCCATGCCAACACCATCACCTTGAAAATTGTAGACATCAAAGGATTGAATTTCACCCCCATTTTCTGGAGTGAAAGTCATTGTCAACTTCCCTTTTCCTTTAAAAACAGCATCTGTAGCGCGGTATTGATCCCCAAATGCATGTCGACCAACAATAATGGGCGCCGTCCAATTTGTTACTAATCGCGGTACATTTTTCATAACAATTGGCTCGCGAAAAACGGTGCCGTCTAAAATATTCCGAATTGTTCCATTTGGTGATTTCCACATAGATTTTAATTGGAATTCTTTCACGCGATCTTCATCAGGCGTTATTGTTGCACATTTAATTCCAACCTTGTATTTTTTTATTGCTTCTGCAGCATCTATTGTAATTTGATCGCTTGTTTCATCTCGTTTTTCAATACCTAAATCATAATAGCGAATATCTAAATCTAAATAGGGGAGAATTAACTTTTCTTTGATAAACTTCCAAATGATACGGGTCATTTCATCTCCATCCAATTCTACAACAGGATTCGCAACTTTAATTTTTAACATGGATTTTTAATTTTAGTAACAAAAATAGGGATTATTTAGGAGTTTTTTAGAACACAACTTTAGATAAGCCTGTTTTAACTCAATTAAAACTTTAGTTGCACCGCAATAAATCCAAGGGGTAATAAGTTTGTTTGTTGCCCCTCTTTTATAAAACCTCCTGTTTTAGAATTATCTAAAAGCAATCGAGATTCAAGTCTTAAAGATAAGAAGTCAGTTACTTTTGCATGAAGCCCCAAACTTAAGCCACTACAAATAAAACCATGATTGGAGCCCTGTCTAATTTGAATATTATTAGGGTCCAAAAATTGTTCAATTCTAGCATTTACTAATAGTTTTTTTATTAATTGAAATTCTCCAGCAAAATGAACTTGCCCCCAAAATTTTGCTTGTCCAGAAATAAGTTGCATTCCAGTGTATCCACAAGCGAATAGCTTGAATTTATTTGTTGTATAAATCCAACTCATTTCTGTAAAAAAGCGATACCCAAAATTAGGCTGGGCCACATTCTTTTCATTTCCCTGATAGCTTGTCCAGTTAATATAATTCTTCTTTTTTGTATATTCGAGTTGCGTTCCTAAAGAGGGGATTTTTTGCTGGATTTCAAGATGTTGCCAACCGTTTAGAAGAAAGGTTGTTAAACTTAAGTTCGTGTTAATTTTTCTCTTGTAACGCAAACCTAATAGATAATATGGAACATATTCTGGCGCTAAACTTCGTGTAAAAATGGGTTGTTCCCAACTTTTCGCAAATTCATAGGTGTAAGGTGAAGAAAAAACCCCAACATCAATCCAATCAGTTCCTTTTTTGGATGTTTTTATACCCATATACCCTTCATAAATCCAACGCAAATTTTTATTTTCTGAGGCATAATTGGCATTCATGTAGGAACCAAAACCAGGACTAAGTTGAACGCGCAAATTTTTAGTTGGAGTGTAACTTAATTCAAGTAAAGCCAAATTAATGAACCCACCCCCCAATTGATTATGAGAAACAAATAGTGGAACTTGCTTTTGCTTGAAATCATTTAATTGGGAGCCAATATAGCAATCCATTCCACCATGAATTTTAATTACTGAATCGATATCTTTTTTCTGGCTTAAAAGAAATAAGGGGCAAAAAAATAATATTTTTAGAAAACAAGGCATTAAGTAAGCAAAATTTTTATAAAACTTTTTACTTTGAATTGAAAAATCCCTTTCCCATTATATTTTGTTCCGAAAGCATTTTTAAGGCTTATAAAAGGTTAGAATAAACAAGTAAGTAAAAGGAGTTTAAAGACTATTGTAAGGCTTTTATAATGAAAGTTTTGAATGCCATTTTCATGCAAAACAACACTTCCAAAAATAAAAAAGAAGTTATTCTCTAATAATTATTACTTTCTTTTCATTTTTTACATCTTTTTCACAACGTTCCATTTTGACATCGAAACATTCTTTCTTGTCTTTGGAACATTCCATTCTGTTATTACCACATTTAGATTTATGGCACGGAGTACAAATGATTGCACAAATTAAACCACCAACAAAAGCACCCGCTCCAAAGACAATTGCAACATAAGATGCAATTGTAGTCAGCTTTCCAAGAGCTTCTTTTTTACTATAAGCCAATAAAAACAAACCCCCCATTAACACAATTAATGCAAGAGATAAAGCGACGATAAGCATAGGACACAGCATAATAATAAATTTTAAGTTCGTAAAATCGTCCAAAAACCATTCTTGGCACACTTAAAGATATCAAGTTTATTTATATTCTCTTGCTTTTTCTTTCATCTAAAAAAGTAATTTGCCAACTTCTCCCTTTATAATCCCGAAAGAAATCTCCCTTAATGCTTATGTTTTACAATTTATTTATGGCATTAAATTAACCAATCATTTTAGAGGGATCAACCAGTGCGTCATATTCTTCTGAAGTAACATGTCCTAAACCAACCGCAGCTTCTTTAAGCGTTGTATTATTTTTATGGGCATATTTTGCTATTTCTGCCGCTTTGTAATAACCAATTTTAGTGTTGAGCGCTGTTACCAACATGAGTGAATTTTCTAGGTGTTGTTTGATAATGGGCAAATTTGCCTTTATTCCAACAGCACAATTGTCAGCAAAAGAAAGACAAGCATCACCAATTAGTCGTGCCGATTGCAACACATTTACCGCTATTACCGGCTTAAAAACATTTAATTCAAAATGACCGCTTGCACCAGCTATTGATACAACAACATCATTTCCCATTACCTGCGCGCAAACCATTGTTAGGGCTTCTGGCTGCGTTGGATTTACTTTTCCAGGCATAATAGATGAGCCTGGCTCATTATCAGGAATAATTAATTCCCCAATTCCACAACGAGGACCAGAAGAAAGCATTCTGATATCGTTTGCGATTTTCATTAAAGAAACAGCGCTTCGTTTTAGTGCGCTAGAAAGTTCAACCATTGCATCGTGAGCAGCTAAAGCCTCAAACTTATTGCCCGCTGTAATAAAAGGAAGCTGCGTTAATTCAGCGATTTTTTTAGCTACTAAAACATCATAGCCTTTTGGAGCATTTAAGCCTGTTCCAACAGCCGTTCCTCCTAATGCTAATTCTGAAACTGCTTCTAATGCATTATTTATGCAGCGAATCGATTTATCAATTTGACAGACGTACGCACTAAATTCTTGCCCTAGCGTCAAAGGCGTTGCGTCCATAAAATGTGTTCTTCCTGTTTTAACAATGTCTTTAAACTCTTCTACCTTTGAATTCAGCACATTTCGTAAATGTTCTAAGCCAGGCAGTGTTTTCTCTGCAACCATTTTATATGCGGCAATATGCATCGCTGTAGGAAATGTATCATTAGATGATTGAGATTTATTCACATCGTCATTCGGGTTAAGCACTTTCGCTTCATCTGTTAATTTTCCCCCAGAAATTTCGTGCCCACGATTTGCAATAACCTCATTACAATTCATATTTGACTGTGTTCCAGAGCCGGTTTGCCATATTACTAAGGGAAATTCAACGTCGTGTTTTCCGGCAATAATTTCGTCACAAACGCTTGAAATTAACACTGATTTCTCGGGCGCTAAAACCCCTAAATCACAATTTGCTTGTGCTGCTGCCTTTTTTAGATATGCAAAAGCGTGAATTATTTCTAATGGCATTGACCCTTCAGGTCCGATTTTAAAATTATTTCTAGAACGTTCTGTTTGTGCACCCCAGTAGCGATTAGCAGGAACTTTAACATCTCCCATGGTGTCTTTTTCAATTCTAAAGTCCATTTTATGTGTTTTATTTGTAATTAATTTATAATTTTACAATCTAAATTATACTACAAAAATAATAGAAGATGAACACTTTCGGCATTGTATTGTTTCTTTTAATTTTCGGAATGGCATTTTGGATGCTAATATTCTTAATGGGCTTTATTCTGCCTTATTGGATAACCTTAGGATTATTCGAGCAATTACGTCCAAAAAGAATTTTTGAAGAAGAAAAAGAATCATAGATTTATTTGACTACTAAATAGTAAAGGCTGGTTAAGAACCGGCCTTTTTTCGTTATCCAAAAAAGAAACAGACACCAACAACGCTAATTTTCCTTAATTTCGGAAACTGTAAAACACATTGCATGGAAATAACACCTGAAATCCAACAAAAATTAAAATTGCTTGAGCAAAAATACAGCGCACTTGGTCAAGATCTATCTTCTTATTTAGATGGCTTGCTACACGCTGATGTTACCACATATTGGGATTATATAGAATTAGACACCTTATTGAGCTTACAAAAACCCAAGACACAATTTCCAGATGAGCAGGTATTTATTATGTACCACCAAATCACGGAGTTATACTTTAAATTAGCGCTAAATGAATTTGAGCAATTAGGAAACAAAGAAACCATAGACAAAGACTTTTTCCTTTCCCGTGTAAGTAGAATTAATCGGTATTTTGAAGCATTAATTCAAAGTTTTGAAATTATGGTAGATGGAATGGAGCGGGAGCAATTTTTAAAATTTAGAATGTCTTTATTGCCTGCAAGTGGATTTCAGTCCGTGCAATACCGAAAAATTGAAATATTCAGCAGTGATTTTATAAACCTTGTAGCGAAAGATAAGCGCATTAAATTTAATGCTTCTTCTACAATAACTGAAATGTTTGAATGTGTTTATTGGAAAGAAGGTGCCACAGAAATGGATTCCGGAAAAAAGACCTTGACACTTACACAATTTGAAGATCGGTATAAAAAAACACTCCTTTCGCTTGGAGAGAAGTGTAAAACAAATAATCTTTGGCAAGTTTACCTACGATTAAGCACTAAGGACCAAAAAGATCAAGTTATTATAGACGCTCTACGCCGAAATGATATAAATGTCAATATTAATTGGCCTTTGGCTCATTATAAATCGGCAGTGCGCTATTTAGCTCTTTCAGAAAAAGATATTCCCGCTACAGGAGGGACAAATTGGCAGAAATATTTACCCCCACGACTTCAAAAGCGAATTTTTTATCCGAAATTATGGTCAAACGAAGAAATAGAAACTTGGGGTAAAGCTTGGGTTGATGAAGCCTTAAAATCTATTTAATTTTTTTGGTTTTACTTTATCACATTTATATGTCCATTTTTAATGTAATTCGTGCTTTCAAGATCTGAGAATTCAATCTGCCAAATATATGTTCCCACTTGCACGTTTTGTCCGGAATAAGAGCCATCCCAACCAACTTCTATGTCATTAGATTCAAACACTATTTCTCCCCAACGATTAAAGATTAATAATTTATATTCCTTTACTAAACCTGGATCGGGGAAAACAGGAAGAAAGTCCTGATTATGTTCATCATTGTCTGGGGTTATGGTATTAGGAACCCAAAAAACAAGAGGATTCGTTAAACGAATAATAATAGAAGTATCATCTGTACAGCCATTTATAGAAATTGCGGTTAGAGTAACGGTGTATTCTGTTTGACCAGCAACAAATTGATGAATTGGACTTTCCAGAGTAGAGAAATTTCCGTCTCCAAAATTCCAGTTGTAGGAATCGGCATTTATGGAAGTATTAACAAAAGTAACCTCTCCAGAATAACCGTTTATTTCTTGAGGAGAAGCTATAAAACTAGCATTAGGAACTTCTAGTATTGTAATTGTTTGACTTAGTCCTACAAACACACATCCATTGTTGTTTGAGCCACTTGCAAAACCTGTGGTGTCTGTTGCGGTTAATATAACTGTTATTAATCCAGGAGTGGAAAAGATTAAAGTAGGATTTTCCTCATTACTAGACTGCCCGTCACTAAACTGCCAATCCCAAATTAATCCTGGAGTGTTCGGCGCAGTTGTATTTGTAAACGTAACATTTGTGGTGTTACACAAGATATTACTTATACTGAAATTAGGAACCACAGGGTCTATATTATCTATAAAAACAGTTGTATCAGCAGAACATCCATAAGAATCTGTTAAGGTAATAGCATAATTTCCACTGCTTAAATTATTAATACTGTAAGAACCCCCAGATGAAGAAATTTCTGTGCCCACTGGATTTCCAGAACCAATCGTTCCCCCAATTCCTTGCCATTCAACATCATATGGAACATAACCATTTGTAGCTGTTACAGTGATGAGTCCAGTAGCATCTGTACATCCTGCATTCACTGATGCAACAGCATTAAGTATAAGTGCCGGCTGAATAGGTGGAACAAAAACAGAAGTATTAAAAGTTGTTCCACATTGATCAGTAATGGTTAAATTATACCAACCCGAAACTATATTAGATAGACTTGGCAGGTTACCTTGTCCTGGTGGAATCACGCCAGATGGGACAATGCCAGGAGACCATAAATAGTTATATCCTGGCAAACCACCAGAGATGGAAGTTCCGATGCTTACGCCGCTTAGTAGGTCATTACATAAGCCAGTTACATTAAAGGCTACATTTATCCCAAAAGGATTAGGAAGGGTGATTGGGGAGCTTGCAAGACAATCGTTTGCATCGTAAACATTTAGTATAAGAGTCTCTCCAGCTGTACCATTATAAACAGGACCGTTGAATACTAAGACATTATCTGCGTACCAATAGTAATCATATGGAGCGGTACCCCCAGCTGCAGGCGCCGTTATTGTATATTGATTACTACATGGAGGATTACCAGGATTTGGGATTAACACAAACACAGGTGTGCCTAAAACAAGAGCTGTAGCCGGTTGGGTAATAACATAAGTATAAGTGGCGAAGGCATTTGTTACATTATCGGTAATAATAACGGTATAGCTTCCGGCCCCTAAACCAGTTTGATCTTGGTTAGTGTTTGGCATAGTTGCTCCTGGTCCGTTCCACTGATAAGAATAGGATCCAGACCCACCAGAAACACCCAAGTTTATCCCACCTGTCAAATCCCCAAAACAACCCACCGGCATTATGATTGGCGTAGCAGTTATTCCGGAAGATGGTTGCGTTATAGTAACAGCATTAGAAGTGGTACAACCATTCGCATCAGTAATTGTTACTTGATATAAACCAGCAGGAAGATTATTTTGGTCTTGGACTCCTGGCAATGTAGTAGGAACCCAAGTAGTTCCTCCGTCGAAAGAGACTTCCCAATTATAATCATAAGGAGAAACACCTCCCGATACACTAAGATCAATTGCACCAGTTGCTGCCCCAAAGGTTGTTACATTGACTGCACTAATATTTGATTCTAATATTGTCGGGGAAGTAATTATAAATAGTTGTGGCGCCGTGCTACAGCCATTCATATCTGAAACAACAAGTGTATAAGTCCCCACACATAAACCAGCTGGATTAGCACCCACAGGAATAGATGTACTTGTACTTGTCCATATATAAATATAGTCATCACCAATTACAGCAGGGGTTCCACCAATTACATTTGTTGTAATACTTCCTGTACATAGTGGCACGAAACATAATTGATTGCTTACGATTCCTGAGGCAGTTAATAAAGGTGGTTCTGTAACAACTATTGTTAAGATAGTTTCGCAAAGATTAGCATCTGTAATAGAAAAATTATAAATTCCCGCTGAAAGATTTGGTTTAATTATAGCCCCACCAGATATAGGAATATTACCTGAAAAAGGCACTGTTATTCCAGTTACTACATACGGTGCTGTTCCGTTAGATGCAGTTATTATTGCTGTGCCATTTGTGCCATTAAAACAAGAAACTGGAGTAGAGTTCCCAGCTGCCGTAAGTGCTGAAGTAGACATTATTATGTTTACAACATTATTGCTAGTGCATCCATTAGCGTCAGTAACTAATACATTATATTGCCCTACACCAAGACCATTAATAGTTTGGTTGTTAGAAACAAAACTAGCAGTACTCGTGCCTGCAATACCTGTCCAAGAATATAAATATTGGTTGCCTGTTGCAAAGGGGGTGCCTCCTAAGACAAAGACACTTGCTGATCCAGTATTGTCTCCAAAACAAAGAACATCATTTTGTTGTACAGTGTTTGTTAATAGATCCGGTTCTATAATCGTTGCTGATGTTGATATTGAGCAGCCATTCCAATCAGTTACGACAACAGTGTATTCACCCGGACAAAGTCCCGAAGGAGAAATTTCATTGTTTGGAATTATACACGGAGCAACAACGTCGGGGCTACTCCAAATATATGAAGCATATTCTCCTGAACCATCAACAACTCCTCCATTTACATCAAGTGTTATAGAACCGTCGTTAGCTCCAAAACAAGTTACATTAGAATGAGAAATAGTATATGTCATCTCAGCTGGCTGAGTTATTGGAACATTGATAACAACTTCACAATTATTTAAATCAGTTATTGTAATAACATAGATTCCAGCTAATAATCCTGTGATATTATATACGCCGCCAGATGCTGCAATTTCTATTCCTATTGGTGGGTTTGGTGGAACAGGCAGCCAAGAAATATTATATCCAGGTGTGCCACCAACAACGGAAACGGCGATTTCTCCAGTAGCATTATCAAAACAATCTACGTCTACAGTATCACTTATTGTCACTGTCATAGCTTGTGCAGGAGCTGTAATACTAAACTGAGCGATTATAAAGCAGCCATTTGCGTCTGTAATTGTATTATAATAATCACCTAGGCATAAATCGCTAATTGTTGGAGTTGTTTGTCCGTTACTCCAAGAATGTTGATACGGTGCCATACCCCCAGATGGAATTGCGGTGGTAATGCCATTACAATTTCCAAAACAAAGATTATTTGTTTGAGAAGTTACAACAGATAATGGCGCTGTAGGCGCTGTAATGTTAATAATAAAGTTATTTATACTACACCCATTAGCATCAGTTATTAATAAAGTATAGCTCCCTTTACATAATGCCGTAACTGAAACTACTGAAGATGTTATGATTGTAGCTGGAGCAGGGCAGCTAGCAGGACTATTTAACCAAGTAAGAGTATATGGAGCTGTTCCTCCGATTATATTAAAATCAATTTCTCCTGTATTTAAGTCTTCAAAACATTCTATGTTTTGAACAGTAAGCCCCGTAATGCTTGGAAGGCTTGTTGGAGATACAATTGTCACGCTAAAAGTTGTATCACAACCATTAGCATCTGTTACTGTGATATTATGGGTTCCTGAAGAAACATTCGGATAGATATAACTACCTCCAGAAAGAGCAATAATTGCATTAGGTGGATTTAAGGTTGGTGATGTAAGCGTGTAATTAGGACTACCACCACTTACTGTTACTGTTATTGTTCCGTCATCTTCGCCAAAACACAGCACCGCTGTAGAATCGGCACTAGCTATTAATGGAGTTGCTGGAGCGTTTATAGTATATGTATTTCCTATTGAGCAGCCATTGGCATCAGTAACTGTAAATGTATACTGCCCAGGAGCTAAATTATTCTGGCAAGAGCTTGTGCCCGGGATAGACCATGAATAGGTGTATGGTGCCGCTCCTCCCGATACATAAACACAAATATCACCGTCATTTTCTCCATAACATGAAATATTATTTACGATGCTACTATCAAAGAATAATGGGCTTGCTGGTTCAATCGTTGTGCTTAAATTTTGCGAACAAAGCCCGCTATTATAAGTCAAAACAATATCGTATGTGCCACCAGGTAAATTTGGAATTGTGTGTGGAGAGTTTATAATAGCTCCTATAATGGGTGCTGAACTACTAGGGCTCGTAATATAATATGTCACAGGATATGACCCAGGAGGAGTTGTAATAATTATTCCGCCAGTATTATTTGGAGGATTACATAGAATACTATTCGAAGAAACAGTAGCGACAAATTCAGGTGGTGATAAGATAGAAAAAGTACTATCAACACTACATCCATTGGCATCTGTAACGGTAAATTCGTAATCTCCAGCAGATAAATTATTGATTATATATGAACCGCCAGAAAGTTGGATTTCAATTCCAACAGGACTAATAAGCGTGCCACTAGGAGTTATTCGTTGATATTCAATTTGGTATCCTGGTATCCCTCCTGTCGCAGCAATTGAGATACTTCCATTTAAAGAATCATAACATGTTGTGTTTGTTGTGTCAGATAGTGTTATAGTTATAGGTAAAAAAGGCTGAGTTATATTCCAGGATAGTTGTTTAAAACACCCATTAGCATCCGTTACTTTAAAGGTGTAGAGACCAGGCGCTAAGTTTGACTGGCTTGTTATTGTTGAGGTAGAAACTGTAATACTTGGACCTGTCCACAAATAAGAATATGCCGGTGTGCCACCAATTATATTACTAATTATAATCACCCCATTGTTTTCTCCATAACAATTAATGTTTGAAGAAATAGAGTCAAAACTTATAGGTTCTGGCTCAGTAATAGTTTCTGTAATAATTGAATCACAGCCATTTTGATCCGTAATTGTTAAAATATAACTTCCAGCGCTTAAGTTAGAAATAACGTTATTTCCAGGTAGAACTGGTCCGCTCGTGGTAGCGGGGACTGTTGAATAGCTCAGCGCCCCTGTCCCCCCGCTTGCACTAAAGATGATTGTTCCATTATTTCCATCGTTACAACTCACAGGTGTTGTAATTGCATCCAATGTAATATCCAAAGGATTAACCAAAAGAATGGTTGTACTTGAATCACAGCCATTAGCGTCTGTTACTGTTATGGTATAGCTACCTGCAGTTAAACCAGTATAGGTATGACTATTTGGTCCTGGTGGAATTGTTATAGGGCCGCTTATAGCTACATCGGAATCGTCTATCGCTGTAATTGTATAACCAGGAGTACCACCATTAACAGTTACCGTAATAGATCCATTTGCATCATCATGACAAAGAGGGTCTATGTGTGTTTCCGTTATTGTCAATAAAGGCGGGGGAGGATTAATTTGCCAGGATGCGGATGTATCACAACCATTATCATCTGTTACTGTAAGGGTGTAAATACCCGGAGCTAAGCCACTCAAATCAGGTGAGCTAGATGTAAAGCTAGCTGGTCCAACCCAAGCATAATTATAAACCGGAGTACCTCCACCAACTGTAATATCTATGGCACCAGCATTTGGCGCGTAACAATCAACCTGACTAGGTATTCCAGTAAGGGTAAATGGCTCTGGCTCATCAACATCTACTGTAATACTTTTCTGACAGCCATTTTGATCCGTAATTGTTAAAGTATAAATTCCTGCACTTAAGTTAGAAATGGGGCTACCCCCTGCAACTGGTCCACTTGAACTTGCTGGAGTTGTAAAATAACTTAATGTTCCAGTCCCCCCGCTTGCCGTAAAAGTTATGATTCCATCATTCCCCCCAAAACAACTCACAGGGTCTGTACTTGGAATCAATGTAATATCCAAAGGATTAACCAAAAGAATGGTTATAATTGAATCACATCCATTGTTATCTGTTACTGTTATGGTATAGCTACCTGCAGTTAAACCTGTATAGGTATGACTATTTGGTGCTGTAGGAATTATTATAGGGCTGCTAATAGTCAGAGTTAAATCGTCTACCGCTGTAATTGTATATATAGGCGTACCACCATTAACAGTTACCGTTATGGAACCAGTTGCCCCATTATAGCATGTAGGATTGTTATGTGTTTCTGTTATTGTTAATAAAGGTGGTGTGGGGTTAATCTGCCATGATCCATCAGTATCACAACCATTATCATCTGTTACTGTAACGTTGTAGATGCCTGATATTAGGTTAATTTGGTCTTCATTGTTACTATTACTAGTAGTAATACCTGGTCCACTCCATGAAAAAGCATAAGGCATCGTGCCTCCACTAACTGTAATGTTTATATCTCCTGCAGTAGCACCAAAACACGGATATTGCACTACACTACCAACTACTGTTAACGCTAATGGCTGGGTAATTGTTTGTATAACCGTATCTGAAGAACAATTATTTACATCTGAAATAGCAATTGAATATGTATTTGCATTAAGGTTATTAATAGTTGTTACTCCAGATGATATAATACTAAATGCTGATCCTCCAGAAGGAGTAACAGATATTGTATATGGAGCTGTTCCTCCTGTTATTGAAACTGTAAATGCTCCGTCTCCCTCATCAAAACAACTAACATTTTTTGGTGAAATGACAGTTGCGGTTATGGGATTATCAGGAGCAGCTATTATAATTAATGAATCTACAGTACAACCATTAAAGTCTGTTATTAAGACGCCATAATTTCCTGGAGCTAAATTTCCTACTGTATAAGTACCCCCAACAGCTCCTATTTCATTTCCTGCTGGGTCAATTGACCCTGAGCTAGAATTAATAACAACATTAAATGGCCCTACACCTGTTGTTGGTTGAACCGTTATAGTACCATTTGTTTGATTATAACAAAGAATATCAGTTCCTGTGAAATTTGCTTGAAATGGTGTTGGTGTAATTATGATACTATCGGTATATTGTGCGGTACATCCGTTGCCGTCGGTTACAGTTACGGTATAAACACCACAGGTTAAAGAAGATGGATTTAGCGAATTATTAGGAATAACAGTTTCTAAACAATTTATTCCTTCTTGTAACAATTGCGCCCAAGACCATTGGGTTTGATAAAATGGAGGGCTACTATTTGGTGTTCCCCCTGAAGGAATAATATTTATAAACCCTAAACTAGCTCCGTCACATAAAGGACCAGAATCAGACCAAGAAATTACAATTGGACTTGGTTCTGCAACCGTTACCTGAATTGAATCAAGACAGCTATTTGCACTCAAAACATATATTTTATAATTTCCTGCTGGAACCGCTGCCGGATTCATTGGCGATCCAATTGTAAGTGAGACACCAGGATTTATGATTCCACTTGCGGTAGCAGGAGAAGTCCAATAATTAAATGGGTTAGTCCCACCACTTGCCGTAAAAGTTATGGTTCCATCATTCCCCCCAAAACAACTTACAGGTGTTGTACTTGCACTCAATGTTATATCCAAAGGATTCACTAAAAGAATGGTTATACTTGAATCACATCCATTGATATCTGTTACTGTTATGGTATAGCTCCCTGCAGTTAAACCAGTATAGGTATGACTATTTGGTCCTGTTGCAATTATCACATCAGGAACTATTCCTGTAATTGTATATCCAGGAGTACCACCATTAACAGTTACCGTAATAGATCCATTGGCATCATCATGGCAAAGAGGGTCTATGTGTGTTTCTATTATTGTTAATAAAGGCGGTGCTTCATTTATTGTCCAAGTTTGCGTTGCTGTACATCCGTTATCATCTGTTACCACTACGGTATAATCTCCTGGCGCTAAGTTTGAAATATCTTGAGTATTATCAGGGGTTATGGTAATTGCATTCCCACCAAGATACCCCGTCCATAAATAAACATAATTTCCAGCACCGCCAGTGACTCCGATGTCTATAGCCCCAGTTTCACCGTAGCATAACGGTTGAGTGATTGCAGGACCTGTTATCTGAAGTAACGTCGGCTCTCCTATTATTACCGTTTGAGTAGCCGTACACAAATTCGCATCCGTAATAGTGACGGTATATGTCCCCGCAGGCATAGGTGCTGCTCCAGAACCCGTTACCGTTACTGGAGTACCAGAACTTATAGGTCCCGCAAAAATAGGTAGCACCCCAGTGCTTACAGTATAGGTCAATAAACCCGTACCTCCGCTAGCCGTTATCACGATCTCTCCATTATTACCTCCATAACAAGGAACATTTGTTGCTACTACACCGAGTAATATCGCTGGTGGATTGTTTATTGTAATCTGTATTTCCTCTTCACAATCATTATCATCCAATACCGTTACGGTATACGTTCCAGGGATTAACGAAGTAAGCGAGTGAGGATTTGTTGTAACTGATGATTGTGCTCCACCATTTATACTTATTGTATAAGGTGCTACTCCTCCATTTATTCCTATGGTTGCGCTACCTGTTCCATTATGACACAGCGGCTGCGTTATGGTAGGTGTTAAAACTATTGCCGGTGGGGCGTCATTTATTGTCCAAGTATCTGTGGCTGTACATCCGTTATCATCTGTTACCACTACGGTATAATCTCCTGGCGCTAAGTTTGAAATATCTTGAGTATTATCAGGGGTTATGGTAATTGCATTCCCACCAAGATACCCCGTCCATAAATAAACATAATTTCCAGCACCGCCAGTGACTCCGATGTCTATAGCCCCAGTTTCACCGTAGCATAACGGTTGAGTGATTGCAGGACCTGTTATCTGAAGTAACGTCGGCTCTCCTATTATTACCGTTTGAGTAGCCGTACACAAATTCGCATCCGTAATAGTGACGGTATATGTCCCCGCAGGCATAGGTGCTGCTCCAGAACCCGTTACCGTTACTGGAGTACCAGAACTTATAGGTCCCGCAAAAATAGGTAGCACCCCAGTGCTTACAGTATAGGTCAATAAACCCGTACCTCCGCTAGCCGTTATCACGATCTCTCCATTATTACCTCCATAACAAGGAACATTTGTTGCTACTACACCGAGTAATATCGCTGGTGGATTGTTTATTGTAATCTGTATTTCCTCTTCACAATCATTATCATCCAATACCGTTACGGTATGGATACCTGGTGATAAGGGATTAATTGGATGTGGGTTTGTGGTAACCACAACTGGAGCACCACCATCTATACTTATTGTATATCCAGGAGTCCCACCATTAACAGTTACGGTAATAGATCCATTGGCATCATCATGGCAAAGAGGGTCTATGTGTGTTTCTATTATTGTTAATAAAGGCGGTGATAGTTCAATTTGCCAGGAATTGAGAATTTGACAACCATTCACATCAACTACTGTAAGGTTATATATTCCCGCCGATAAATTACTTTGATCTTGTGCGCCCAGCAAAGTACTAGGAATACCACTACCACTCCAAGAATAAAAATAACCAGGTGTTCCTCCATTAACTGTAATATCTATTGCGCCAGGAGTTGGATCGTAGCAAATTTCTTGACTTACTAAGCTTGTTAGCGTTAGTTGTGGTGGTTGAGGAACGATAAGATTAGGAAAAATAGCTTGACAATTAAATGCATCTGATACAGTTACAGAATAAATCCCGCCTGGAACACCAGAGATATCTTCTGTAGTATTAGAATATAAACCTGGCCCAGACCATAAAAATGAATAAGGAGGGTTTGTGGCTGGCTGAGGAAGAACGGTAAGATTTATTGCTCCAGTGCTATCATCAAAACACGCAGTCTGAGAAATAGAGGTTGAAAGTAAAATATTGGGGGGTTGAGAAATAACAACAGTTGCGCTATTTTCACACTCATTACCATCTATAACCGTGACAGTATAAGATCCAGGTGTTAAATTTGTAATTAAATAGACCCCACTTATGTCATTTATATTTGGGGTAGGGATAAAAGCATTTCCACTAGGATTCCAAGATATTGAATAACCGATAGTTGGAATTGAAGTTTGAGGTGTTCCACCAGAAACCTCAACGCCGATTCGTCCATCTTGATAACCGTAACAACTAACATTTGTGTCAATTAGAATTATATTTAGCGCTGGCGGCTCAGTTAGGGTTACAAAAATAGTGTCTTTACAACCAGATGCATCAAGTACAAAAAACGACAAGTTTCCAGCTGGTAGCCCAGTAAAAGTTGCCTGCCCGCCTGCGCTTGAAATTATCTGACTTGCAGAGCCACTTCTTGATAATGTATATGGTGGAACCCCTCCACTAACAGTGAGTATCACCTCACCATCTTGACTACCTGTACAAGATAAAGGAGTTGTTGAAACATCAGAACCAACTACGGGAGTTGGCTCACTTATGGTAATTTCTTGCTCTTTTGTACAATTATTTGCATCTGTTACTGTTACAGTATAATTTCCTGCTGCTAAGTTGTTCAAGTCTTCTGAAGTGGATGTAAAACTATTCGGCCCAGTCCAAGAATAAGTATATTGGTTACCTGTCACAAAAGGAGTTCCTCCACTTGCTGTAATATTTATTGAGCCATTATTAAGCCCGTTGCAGCCAAGATTTGTTTTAGTGAATGCTATAGCAATAGGAGGCGGGGCGCTTAAAATTAGGGTTATTGTTTTAATACAATTATTTTTATCTTTTACAGTAAAAATATAAGTGCCACTCCCTAAGTTAGGAACGGAATAACTACCTCCACTTGAGGTAATTTCAACTCCAGGGGGATTTGTTTGAGGTCCACCATTAAAAGTCCAACTAACCTCGTAGCCAGGTGCGATAGTAGGATTGACAGAAGTAATTGTTCCTCCACTTGCTGTAATATTAATTATACCATTAGTTGAATTATTGCAAAGGAGGGGGTTAGTTAATACTGCATCAATAACCAAAATAGGAGGTTGCGCATATGTAAAACACTTTTTTGATTCGCCACACCCATTATTACCGCTTTGCCCACAATAGCTACCACTACAATTTGTAATATATGTAACATAATTACCAGCAGTCAAACCGGTAAAAATATAAGAAAGCGCAGTTGTACATGGGGAAATGGCAAGTGGAGGTCCAAATGCGGGGTTACATGTAGGCAACCCTGTAAAATTAGCATCTTTAAATAAATAGAATATCCTTGGCCCTGTACACGCAAAACTTTGATTAAATGTGTTAATTGAAGATTCGTATTCGGCAGTCCCGAGATAGCATGGAATATCTCCTGTGGTGCTACCATAAATAATAATACCTTGGGGACAGTCCTGCCCATAACTCTTTTCACTAAGGCCAAGCACAAAGACTAAACCAATAATTAGAATTTTAAAAAAACCGGTAATTTTTTTTAAGGCATTACAATACGGTGCAAAAGAGTATTTAATTAAGTATTTTTTATAAAATTTATATTAAAATCATTCAAAGATAGCACATTAATAGTTATTAAAAAAACAGATCTTTAAACGGTAACTATGATTTAATAAACGAATTTTTCAATGAAGGGTTGCTAAACACGCAAGATTTTTTATTCAAGGAATAAATCCTTTTAATTTTTTTGAATTTCTTTCAAATATATTTTCGAAAAATCAATTAATCCTAACTCATTAAATTCAAAATCCCTAACGCGCAGATTAATAACCACAAAAATATCCTCGCTAAAAACAGGAATAACTATTGGGGTTTTAATGATAAGCTTATCTATCTTCTGCAGCAGTTTATTTCTCTCTTCTTGACTTGTCGTAATTTGCGACGCTAAAAAAAGCCGATCATATTCTTTATTATAGAAACGGGTTTGGTTGTTTTCACTTTTATTTTGACTGCAAAACAACGCAAGGAAGGAATCTGCATCTGCATAATCTGCTGCCCAACCAGTCCTCCAAATCTTAGCTTTTTTACTTGCAATAAAGTTATTTTTTTCTGTTATGTTGCAATTTAAAACACGCAATTCAATACCTAAATTTGTGTTTAATTGTTTTACAAGAGCTCTACACCACCTATCAACTAAACTCCCCTTTGCGCTACTGACAAATAAGTCAAGCTTTGGAAAGGGATTGTTGGGAGTGTAGCCCGACTCATAAAAAAGTTTTTTTGCAAGTGCAGGATTGTATTCCACACCTTCATTTTTGTCGGGAGTATAAAAATTACTCTCTGGCACAAAGCCAAATTCTGCTGGCCTCCCATCGCCATTTAACACTTCATCACAGATGAATTTTTTGTCTATCGCTAAGCTAAAGGCGCGCCTAACTTTTTCGTTGTTAAAAGGGATTGATTGGCAGTCAAAAGCCAAATAATTTATTTTAGAACCTTTTTTGTAAATTATTTTGTGGAGCAAGTTCCCCCCGTTTTTTGCAGAAGAGAGCGAACCGAAAGCATCATCTAAATTTTCCAATGGGAGCTCAAAAAGGACATCTGCCTTCTTATTACCAAATGCATTATATTGCTCTCGCTCATTTTTTGAGTAGACCACCTTTATCTCATCTAAAAACGGCAGCTGATTTCCAAATTCATCTTTTTTCCAGTAATCATTGTTTCTCAAAAGTGAAACACCATTTTCAGTCGCCGCGCCTAAGTAGAAACAGCCAGTTCCAACAGCATGTTTTACAATTTCTACTCCATAATAGTCATATGCACTTTTAGAGAATACCGTTAAATTAGGATGCGTAAGGATATTTAAAAAGCTAGTATAAGAATTCGTTAATTTAATCTCAATCGTATTCTCATCTTTTATCGTTATTCCAGATACTCCAGATTTAGGGAAAGAGTTTCTTGAAAGTTTATAAAAGGCTTCAGCGCCAACAATCTTATCTTTTAGGAAATGACTTAGTTTATTTAAGGGGCTCGCAGAACAAGCAAATTCTAGAGAAAATTTTACATCTTCAACAGTCATTTTCTTCGTGCTTCCACCAAAACAAGGGTCAGCATGAAAATACACAGCCGATCTAATTTTAAGCTGTATTGTTTTGTAATCTTGACTTACAGTAAAATTTTCAGCGAGATTGCCAATTATTTTATTTTCAGCGTCTATTATTAATAAAGGCTCAAAGATTTGGGATAAAACCCGTTGTTCATTAATCGAATTTGAACTTAATGGGAAATAACAATTTTGTTTTTCAGAAGAATAATAGGTGAAAACCCCGCCATAAATTTTATTTCCCAGCGCAACTTTTTTAAAAATCTGCGAACGATAAAACCCAAAAAAAATTAAGATTCCAAGGGCGCTAATAAAAATAAAAACCCAAATCTTTTTCATGGATTGCTTACTCGTGTTTTTATTTATCTGAGATTAGGTGTAAAAATCCATGACCTTCAACGACTTGATTGGTAATACCAGTAGCTTTATAGATATAAAAGTAAATACCATCCGTAGCTAAATCACCATTTATTTTTCCATCCCAAGAAGGGTTATTATTTATTAAATCAGAACTGCTTTTTGAAAAAACAACTGCCCCCCAACGATTTAGTATGGTTAATTCTAAAGAGACTAAATTCTTCCCGCTTAAAAAGTAAGTTGGATTCTCAGCATCTGAATTTGGGGTAAAGACATTAGGAGCAAAAACCTCAGGGAAAGGATAAATACATGAGCCATCGTCAACATTTGCTAATGCATTGAAATTTAATGCAGCAGGATCAATACAAGCACAAACATCAAGATTAATTGTAAGTGTTGTATCAGATGCACACAAAGGATCAACGAAAGCAATTAATTGAACGGAGTAAGTTCCAAAAGTCTGGTTTGAATAAGTATGCGAAGGATTATTTCCAGCGCTTATATTTCCATCTCCAAAAGTCCAATTATAGCTTGTGGCGTTAAGGCTGTTATTAACAAAGGCAAACTCTGCTGGTTGACAGTTAGACAAAGGTGCAACAACACTAAAATTCGCAAGTGGTGGAGCGGTAAGTAAAACCTCAACGCTATCACTAACAGAGCATTGCGCCTGTGTTACAGTAATATAATACCATCCAGGATTTATATTTTGCCAATCGGGACCACTAAATGTTAATGCATTTGGACTGGTCCAAAGATATGTTGCCGGTACTGAAGGCGCTACAACAGTAACATGCACGGAGCCTGTTGGTAAACAATTTGCATTTGTAGACCATAAAGAATCTATAATTGGTCCATCCCAAACATAAATAGTTCCCGAAGAAACAATGGTATCACCACATGGATTTATGATATTAACGGAAATAATAACTGATTCATAACCTTCAATTATATTATCTTGTATAGGTGTTAAATTTACAATCACAGTATCAACGCCAGGTAAAAAGATGATTGTATCCATTAAATTTGCATAATCAACACCTTCCGTTGCAGTTCCTCCAATTGTGTAAATTATAGAGAGTGTATCAAGCATGTTTCCTTCTGGTCTTGTAAAAACAATATCAGCAAAATTACAGCCCTCAACTATTGTAGTATCTCCAGAAACGGTAGCTACCGCAACGTCTACAACATTTGATGAAAAACTATTCGCTTCAAGAAATACTCCTGAATCATAAGCCTGATCTGAGACATTAGAAATCGCAAGTTTTATATGATATGTTTGATTGCATTGGACAGATGCCGCTGCAGTTAGTAGAACGGTTGTTCCATCGTATTGAATAGCGTTTCCATAAGTAGATCCGTTATCATTAAAAACGTAATACTGTGTATTAGAAGCATCTCCGACATTGTTTATTGTTACAGGAATTCCCCCAGGAATTGTAGCAATATTAGCGCCATTAGCATATCCTGCTAAGGCATAAGGCCCGGTAATTCCTGGTCCCCACAGAAACAAGCCAAAAGCATCATTAAATGTGGAAGGAGAAAATTCAGGGTATTCTTCCGAACCAAAGATGTATCTAAAATTTAAGGTGTCTCCTGTTGGGATAAAATCAAACTCTAAAACAACACCATTTGTTACAGTTCCTGCCGCTAAAATATTTAAATGTGGATCTGTAGCGACACTTGCAGTGGCGGGTAAATTGTTAGAAAGAGTTGTAGAATTATTCGGCCCTTGTGCTGCAATGGCATTTCCTGTGGTTAATAATAAACCCGAACTAATTGGAAAAGCAGGATTTGTATTTGTAAAACTCGCCACATTTCCTTGCACAGCATTTGCGTTGACAGGATTTCCATTAATAGTAATGTTTGATGCAGTCACCCCCATTCCCAACAAAACATTATTTACAAGTTGTGTTGGGGTTTGTGTGTTTGAAACTACTACACTTTGAGAAAATGCCATTAGGCTTAATGACACAAAAACAAATGAAGTGATAAATTTTATCATATGAAAAGATCGTTAAAGTTTAAAAAACAAGACACTACATTTTTCTTATTAGTTGCATGACAAAAATAATGTTTTTAATTAAGCCTAAAAAACCAGCAATATTTCGCAATTTTGAAAGCCTAAAAAACCAGCAATGAAAAATACCCAAAATTTTATTTCTAATCAAGCAGATCGCTTTTTAAATGAATTAATAATCTTACTTAAAATCCCTTCTGTTTCCGCTGATCCAGCGTATAAATCACAGGTCAACGATTGCGCAAAGCACTTGTCAAAGAGCTTTAAAGAAATTGGTTTGGATAAAATTGAAATTTGCCAAACGGCTGGTTATCCAATTGTTTATGGAGAAAAAATAATCGATCCTTCATTACCAACAGTTTTGGTATATGGTCATTATGATGTCCAACCTGCTGATCCAATTGATTTATGGACTTCTCCACCTTTTGAGCCAGTAATAAAAAAGACAGAGATTCATCCAGCAGGAGCAATTTTCGCTCGAGGGGCCTGCGATGATAAGGGACAAATGTTCATGCATCTAAAAGCTGTGGAGGCGATGTTAAGCGCTGGTGAATTACCCTGCAATGTAAAATTTATGATAGAAGGGGAAGAGGAAGTGGGAAGTGGAAATCTTGCAATTTTTGTAAAAGAAAACAAAGAAAAACTGAAAGCAGACATTATTCTTGTATCTGATACAGGAATGTTGGCAAATGACGTTCCCTCTGTAACTACCGGACTAAGAGGCTTAAGTTATGTTGAGGTGGAAGTTACAGGACCAAATCGTGATTTACATTCTGGTTTATACGGAGGCTGCGTTGCAAATCCAATTAATGTTCTTGCAGAAATGATTGCCTCGTTGCACGATGAAAATGGAAAAGTTAATATCCCTGGGTTTTATGATAAGGTTGTTGAATTAACAGACGCCGAACGTCAAGAAATGGCAAAAGCACCGTTTTCTCACGAGGCATATTGTAAAGCTTTAGACTTAAAGGAAACAATGGGTGAAGCAAATTATTCTACAATGGAGCGCGGTTCTATTCGACCAACCTTAGATGTAAATGGTATTTGGGGCGGATACATTGGCGAAGGCGCAAAAACAGTAATCGCTTCTATAGCATTTGCAAAGATATCCATGCGCCTTGTTCCAGATCAAAATCCCGAGGAAATCACAGCGTTATTTACAGATCATTTTAATAAAATTGCTCCCAATTCGGTTCGAGTTTTGGTGAAGCCACACCACGGCGGAGAAGCTGCCGTTACACCAATTGATTCTATTGGCTACAAAGCAGCAAGCAGGGCCTACGAAAAATCCTTTGGAAAGAAACCAATTCCTGTTAGAAGCGGCGGCAGCATTCCGATTGTTGCGCTTTTTGAAAGGGAACTTGGTCTAAAAACAATTTTAATGGGATTTGGCTTAGATAGCGATGCAATTCACTCACCAAATGAGCACTTTGGGCTTTTTAATTTTTACAAAGGAATCGAAACAATTCCGTACTTTTATAAGTATTTCACTGAATTAAACTCAAACTCATGAGAAGCCTTAGCTATTTAATTGTTTGCCTTATTATCTCTTCTTGCGCTCCTTTTGTGCGTCCGGAATTTGTAAGCTACGAAGGATTTAAAATGGGAAAAATGGACGCTAAGCAGGTTTCTTTTTCTTTAAGCATAAAACTTAAAAACCCAAATTCATACGCATTGAAAGTAAAAAAGTCATCTTTAAGCCTGAGTATTGATGCTGGTAAAATTGGAATTCTAAACTTAGAAAAGACAATTAAATTACCTCGAAAAAAGGAAACGATTGTTGAAATTCCCATGAATTTATCACTTGAAAAGGGAGCTCTTATGAGAATGTTGACTTTCAGCATGCAAGATTCTATTAGGTTAAATTTAGAAGGCGATGTGCGTGGAGGCGCTTTATTTTTCACGAAAAAATTCCCGCTGTCATTTTCAAAATCAATTTCTCCAAAAGCACTAAATCCTTTTAATCAAAAAGATTAATGCTAAGTCCCTCCGCACCTAAAAAATTATTTCTCCTTGATGCTTTTGCATTGATTTACCGTGCCTATTTTGCTTTCGCTAAGAATCCAAGGGTTAATTCCAAAGGTCAAAATACATCAGCAGCCTTTGGTTTTACAAATGTGTTAATTGACGTTATAAAAAATGAAAAACCTACGCATCTTGCTGTTGTATTTGATCCGCCAGGAGGTTCGGCACACCGCCAAGAGCAATTTGAAGCATACAAAGCACAACGCGAAGAAATGCCGGAAGATATTCGGTCAATGATTCAACCAATAAAACGCATTGTCGAAGCTTTTAATGTTCCGATTTTAGAAGTACCTGGTTTTGAAGCAGACGATGTGGTTGGAACAATTGCTAAAATTGCCGATCAGCGAGGATTTATGACCTATATGATGACGCCAGACAAAGATTATTGTCAATTAGTTACGGAAACAGCGTTTATTTATAAGCCCGGACGAGGTGGAAATCCCCCAGAAATATTAGGTGTTAAAGAAGTTTGTGAAAAATTTGAAGTGCAAAATCCTAGTCAAGTAATTGACATTTTAGGTCTATGGGGTGATGCCTCAGATAATATTCCAGGAATTCCAGGAATTGGCGAAAAAACATCAAAGTTGCTTATTGCACAATATGGCTCGATTGAAAATCTCATCGCTAATGCTCATGAATTAAAAGGAAAGCAGCAAGAGAACGTGATAAATTTTGCAGATCAAGGGCTTACATCTAAAATGCTTGCAACGATTATTACTGATGTAAAAATTGATTTTGAAGAGGAAAAACTCATCATGTGTGCTGTTGACAAAGACAAAATAAGAGAGATTTTTACAGAGTTAGAATTTTTAAACCTCAGCCGTAGAATTTTAGGTGAAGAAATTACTTTGACGCAAGCGCCAAGTCCACTTGCCCCAAATAAAACACAAAACCCCAATTCTTCTCAATTAGATTTATTTGGAACGCAAAGCATGGTTGAATCCCATGAACCAGTAATTACAGCGGCGTATAAAACAATTGTTACAGAAAGACCAAGTTATCACTTAATTAGCACAGCAGAAGAAAGAAAAGAGCTTTTAGAAATTTTACTTGCCCAAAAACAAGTTTGCTTTGACACAGAGACAACAAATATAGATGCAAGGCAGGCAGATTTAGTGGGAATTTCTTTTTCTTATAAAGTCCGAGAGGCATTTTATGTTGCGATACCGCAGGAATTTGCCTCCGCCAAAAGCATTATTCATGAATTTATGCCTTTCTTCCAAAATACTGGAATAGAAAAAATCGCACACAATATTAAATACGACTTGAAGGTCTTGTCTCGCTATGGTATTTCCCTTGCAGCTCCTACTTTTGACACCATGATTGCTCACTATTTAATAAATCCTGAAGCTAGGCAAAACATGGATTTTCTAGCGCAGCACTATTTGAATTATCAGGCAATTTCAATTGAAACGCTCATCGGAAAAAAAGGAAAATCGCAGGGGAATATGCGCGATTTAGAACCTTCCGAGATTTCAGACTATGCCTGTGAAGATGCAGATATTACACTTCAGCTAAAACATATTTTTGAAAAAGAAATAAAGAAACCACATCTCAAGGATTTATTTTATGACATGGAAATGCCGCTCGTGGAAGTCTTGATGGAAATGGAAGAGGAGGGAATAGCGATTGATTCTAAAGCTTTAGCTGAATACTCAAAAGAATTAGACAGTACCTTAATTGATTTAGATTCTCAAATTAAAGAATTAGCTGGAATGGAGTTTAATACAGATTCACCGAAACAAATGGGCGAAGTTCTTTTTGAGAAGTTAAAAATTTCAGCGAAAGCAAAAAAGACAAAGACAGGGCAATATGCAACTTCTGAAGATGTTTTAGAAAAACACAAGCACGATCACCCAATTGTTCCTTTAATTTTAGAATACCGCCAATTGCGGAAACTGAAAAGCACTTATGTAGATGCGCTACCTACTTATTGCGACCAAAATGATGGACGTATTCATACAAATTTTATGCAAACAGTAACTGCAACTGGTCGCTTGAGCTCTAATAATCCAAACCTTCAAAATATTCCAATTCGTTCAGAAAAAGGAAGGGAAATTCGCCGCGCTTTTGTTTCACGAGATAAGGATCATAAATTAATGGCTGTAGATTATTCGCAAATAGAATTGAGAATTATTGCCGCTTTAAGCGAGGACCCAAATATGATTCAATCATTTAGAGATGGACTTGACATTCATGCTGCAACTGCCGCAAAAGTTTACGGAGTTTCTATTGAAGAAGTAACGAGAGAACAACGGAGCGCTGCAAAAGCAGTAAATTTTGGGATAATTTATGGGCAATCGGCCTTTGGTCTAGCGCAAAATTTAAAAATTTCAAGAACTGAAGCAAAAGAAATCATAGATAGTTACTTTGAACAATATGGAACAATAAAAAACTATATGGACAAGGTAATTTCTCAGGCTCGAGAAGAGGGATATGTAGAAACAATCATGAAACGTCGCCGCTATTTACCAGACATAAATTCTGGAAATGCCATTGTTCGAGGTTATGCCGAAAGAAATGCTATTAATGCCCCAATTCAAGGATCTGCTGCAGACATTATTAAAATGGCCATGATTTCAGTGCAGGCTGAGATGAAAAAAAAGCAGGTAAAGTCGAAAATGATTTTACAGGTGCACGATGAACTTGTTTTTGATGTGCACAATACAGAGGAAGTGCTAATTCAAGATTTGGTTCGGAAAGCGATGGAAAAAGCAGTAAAACTTTCTGTTCCAATGCAAGTAGAATTAAAACTTGCAGATAACTGGCTTGACGCACATTAATCATTCATTAAACGTTGGTAAACCTAAAACAAAGTATAAATCGTATATTTGCACTTCAATATTTATTATATGGAAATTTGGATTAAAGCAGCTCAGTTATTCCTTTCACTAGCAATTCTTGTAACATTACATGAATTCGGTCATTTTCTCCCAGCCCGATTATTTAAAACCCGCATAGAGAAGTTTTACCTTTTCTTTAATCCTTGGTTTTCGCTTTTTCGCTATAAGAAAGTAAATGGTGTAAAAAAAACAGCGTGGTTCAAAAAAGACTCTCCAAAAGAATGGAAGGAAGATGAAAATACTACTGAATGGGGACTTGGATGGCTTCCTCTGGGTGGCTATGTAAAAATTGCAGGAATGATGGATGAATCCATGGACAAGGAGCAATTAAAACAGCCGGTTCAAGATTGGGAATTTCGCTCTAAAAGCCCTTGGAAACGTTTAATTATAATGGTTGGAGGTGTAACCGTTAATTTAATTTTAGGATTTCTAATTTATATTTGTGTTGTCTTTGTTTGGGGACAAACGCAAGCGAAACCTACAGATTTAAAACATGGACTGAGTGTTCACCCATATTTACAAAAATACAACTTGGTTTCTGGAGATAAAGTAGTTGAATTAGATGGAAATCCGGTTTTAAGTGTCGAAGAATTAAACAAAGAAATTTTATTGCGAGATGCTCGAAAGCTAAAAATTCTACATGTAGATGGAAAAGTTTCAAATGTTACACTTCCTGAGAACATTGATATGGAATTGTTTACAAACGGCGCTTTCCCAGCTTTTGGATATCGGTCAAAAACGACGAAAGTAGATGAGGTTGTCCCAAAATCTCCCGCTAAAAAAGCAGGACTGCAAAAAAATGATGTGATTTTTTCAATAAATGGCAAAGAAATCGAATTCTTTGATGAGCTACAAGGCGCTTTTTATGCTGTTAAAGGAAAAACAGCAGAGCTAACCGTTTTGCGCGGAAACACTCTCAGTGACACAACACTTTTAACTACAAAAGTTAATTCTGATGGAACAATTGGCTTCCAAACAAGCACAAAATTAGCGGAAGATTCAAGCGCAATTAAAACTGCCTACTACGGATTTTTTGAAAGTGTTGCAGTAGGATTTCAGTTTGGAAAAAATACACTTGGGGATTATGTTTCGCAGTTCAAATTTTTATTTACCAAAAAAGGCGCAACATCTCTTGGTGGTTTTGCGGCAATTGGAAACATGTTTCCTCCGGTTTGGGATTGGCAACTTTTCTGGTTAAACACTGCCTTACTCTCAATTATTTTAGCTTTTATGAATATTTTACCTATTCCCGCTTTGGATGGAGGGCACGTTGTGTTTTTAATTTATGAGATAATTACAGGGAAAGAGGCGCCTGCAAAAGTATTGGAAGTTGCTCAATATATCGGCATCATTCTTCTTTTAGGATTAATGGTGTACGCGAATGGCAATGATCTTATACGTTGGTTATTTTAGGCACGGCTAAACCTTCTTTATAACCCAAACAATTTTTCTAATTATATTTACAAGTACTAATTCGTGTAAATAATATGCAAGTTTATCAAAATTACGTTCTTGGAAAGTGGCAAAATGGAGAAGGAATTGAAACCCACTTATTCCATGCAATAACAGGAAAGGAAATTGGAAGTGTTTCGAGTGCTGGAATTGATTTCTCAGCGGTATTAGACTACGGACGAATTCATGGAGGCCGAGCGCTTCGTAAAATGACTTTCCAGGAAAGAGGTAGAATGCTGAAAGCTTTAGCGCTTTATCTTTTGGAAAAGAAAGATCAGTATTATGCCGTTAGTGCATATACAGGCGCTACAAAAATAGATTCTTGGATTGATATTGAAGGAGGAATCGGCAACTTATTTGCAAATGCATCTTTGAGAAAACAATTTCCGGATTTGCCTTATTATGTTGACGGATCTGCCGTTCCCTTATCAAAAAACGGAACATTTATTGGACATCACATCATGGTTCCAAAGGAAGGCGTTGCTGTACACATTAATGCTTTTAACTTCCCTATTTGGGGAATGCTTGAGAAGATTGCTGTAAATCTGATGGCGGGCGTTCCAGCAGTAGTAAAACCTTCTGAATACACAAGCTTTCTTACGGAAGTTGTTGTCCGTGATATTATTGCTTCTAAAATTCTCCCTGAAGGTGCGCTGCAATTATTAGTAGGCTTAGGAAGAGGAATTATCGATCATGTTGATAGTAGAGACACGGTTACATTTACCGGAAGTGCAGCAACAGGAATTTTACTCAAAGCTCATCCTCAGATTATTTCCCAAAGCGTTTCATTTAATTTAGAGGCAGATTCTTTGAATGCAACAGTTTTAGGTTTACACGCAAAACCGGGAACAGCAGAATTTGATTTATTTATCAAAGAAACCGTTAAGGAAATTACAGTAAAAGCAGGCCAAAAATGTACTGCAATAAGACGAATTATTGTACCTGAAGATTACATTGCTGAGGTACAAAAAGGAATTTCTGCGCGCCTTGAAAGCACTAAAATTGGTGACCCAAGTATAGAAGGCGTTCGTATGGGAGCGCTTGCAACACGCTTGCAAGTTGAAAGAGTTCGTGCGAGTGTTGAAAGACTTTCTAAGTCACAGGAGATAGTTTTCGGTGATCTAGACAATTTTGAGGTTCATGGTGCAGACAAAAATAGCGGCGCGTTCTTTTCTCCTATTTTATTCTTGAACAAAGATCCTTTTAATAATAAAGATTGCCACGAAATTGAAGCATTTGGACCAGTTTCCACAATTATGCCCTACAAAACGCTTGATGATGCAATTTCTCTTGCAAAAATGGGGAAAGGCTCGTTGGTTTCTTCGATTGTTACACCAAATGACAAAGAAGCCCGAGAGTATGTTATTGGCGCAGCAAATATGCATGGACGTATATTAATTGTAAATGAAGCGTGTGCGAAAGAAAGTACAGGTCATGGCTCACCAATGCCACTTTTGACACATGGTGGACCAGGTCGCGCTGGAGGTGGTGAAGAAATGGGTGGAAAGCGCGGGGTTTTACATTATCTACAACGAACCGCTATTCAGGGTCACCCAACAACAATTAGCGCTATAACAGAGCAATTTCAAGTTGGAGCTGCGATGCCCGAGGCAAATCCACATGTTTTTCGAAAGCATTTTGAAGAATTAATAGTTGGAGAAACGGTATACACGCAAAAACACACTGTTACGGAAGCAGATATCGTAAATTTTGCAAATGTATCTGGAGATAATTTTTATGCTCACATGGACGCCACTTCATTAGAAGGAACAATTTTTGAGAAGCGCGTTGCCCATGGCTATTTTATTTTATCTAAAGCTGCAGGTTTATTTGTCGATCCTAAAAAAGGTCCGGTACTTTTAAACTACGGCATTGAAGAGGCGCGTTTTACAAAGCCTGTTTATCCCGGAGCAACTATTGGTGTGCGTTTTACCGTAAAAGAAAAAATAGACCAGGAGAAGCGCTCGGAAGATGACATTCCAAAGGGAATTGTTAAATTTCTTGTGGATGTTTTTGACGAGACTGGAGATACAGTAGCATTGGCTACTATTTTAACAATGGTTAAGAAATTATAAACACCTTCTTTATTGCATAAAAAAAAAGGGGCTTTAAGGCCCCTTTTTAATTTATAAAAACCAAAAGATTTTTTATTTAATTACAACGTTTTTAGTTGTTGTTGCTCCATTTGAGGTAACCGTTACAATGTAACTTCCTTTTGCTACATTCTCTGTAGAAAAAGAAACCACTTGCTCGCCACTTGCATTTGCAATTTCTCTTGAAGAAATAACACGTCCTTGAATATCCATAAGTGAAATACTGTAATCTGTATTTTCTCCTTCAAAAGAAATATTTACTAAATCAGATGCAGGATTTGGATATACGTTAAATGAAGTTTCAGTTAATGCTTCAAGTGAAGCTGTACCAATGTTGATGTTATCAACATAAATATTATTTCCGTAGTCCGAACTTGCTTTAAATTTAAATAATACATTATTTGCAGATGCAAAATTAGCAATATTTACATATTCAACTCTCCAATTTGCAGCAACGGGTGTAAATGCGGCAGTAACATATGTTCCTCCAGCATTAGATAATTGCGCTCCAGCTTTTGAATATATATTTGTCCAAGTTTGTCCACAGTTTGTAGATACTTCAACATCTAACACATCAGCGTAAGCAGCAGCATATTCTCTGTGCGCTACAGCAAAAGAAAGAGAAGGATTCGTAATGGAAGATAAGTTTACAGGAGCAAGGTAAACCTCTCCAACTGATCCTGCAGCGAAATTATAGGCATCATACTTTATAGATCCTGAGCTTGCAGTTGATCTCACCCAATTATTGCTTTGTGGAGATGTTACAAAATAGTTAGCATATGGAAATGCAGTACTCGTAAAATCTTGATAAAAGTTGCTTGTGCTTGGCGTAACTGAAATTGTAGCAAATGATGTAGTAAACTGACCCATTGGAGTTGTACTTCCGCTTCCATTAATATTAGTTAAATAAACACTTAAGGTATGCGCACCAGAAGTTGTTGTTGTTGTGGGAATTGTAAAATTTGATGTGCTTCCAACAGTTAAATTACCGCTAAAAGGAGCAGTTTGTACTGTTCCGTTGTCTATTTTGTAATTTACAGTTGCAGAAGTTATCGTGTTTGCACCATTGTTGTTTAGTACAGCAACAGCTCCAGTCAAGGATGTTCCACAAGAATACAAAGCCGTATTAACAGAAGCAACTACACCATAATTTGGAAGTGGAATAGGAGCAGAATAACCAGCTTGGTAAACTTCTTTTGTAGTATTATTTTGAACCCATGCAACAAATCCTATTTCATTGGGATTGTAAATATATGTTGGAATTGCAATTCCTGAAAATGTAAATGTTTGAGTGCCATTAGCAGCATTGAAATTAGAAGCAACAACTGCAGTTCCAGTTGGGCTAGGAATCATTTTTCGCATTACATTGTGGAATACCGTTTCACCATTAGAACCTGGCGCACTGGTAAAGGTAATGTTTCTTTCTATCATTGCTAGTTGCATTACTGTATTGCTAGGATTCCATACAGCAGGCGCAGTTACGGTTACTACAATATCTACTGTGTTAGTAATTGAATTTACTACGTGATTTAGTGTCATATTAATAGGAGAGGCAACAGCATACCTTGCATCGATTGCAGCTTGCGTCACATCCATATTTGTTCCATCCATAACTCTATCGGGAACACCAGAAATATTGTAGTAAGCGCCTTGGCGAGCAGAAACATCTGTTGGGTTTTGCGCATTCATTGGATCGACTCCAGGCCAACTAACTTGATATTTAACAGCTACAACTTTCGTTGGGTTTGCAGCCATTAGTGCTTCTAAAGCAGGGTTTTGAGATGCACAAGGACCACAAGAAGCTTGTGAGAAACTCTCAGTAAGAACCATTCTTTGTTGAGAGAATGCTGTTCCAACTAATAATGATACAGACAGGGATAGTAAAATTTTCTTCATGTTTAAAATAGATTTAAGTTTTTGTTAAAATTATGTATAATTTAAAAAATAAACAAAGAAAGAAGTAGTTATTTTTAAAAGCGCCTTAGCTTACTTAAGAATCTTTGTTTCAGCATTTTCTTTATACCAACCTACAATGTCTTTTGCTTCAGTAGGCACAGTAGCTTTAGCGCTTACTTTTCGCTGAAAATTCATCCAATAAGCAAAACCGGCAAAACCAAGAAGCACAAGTAAAGTATTAAAGCTATTTCCAATAATTTCAAAAACAACAAATATAGCTTGAGAGAAATCACCGATAGCGTAAACAATGTCTGAAAGTGTCATAAAGAACTTGTTTTAAGTTTGCAAAATAACTAATAATCTTTATGAAAAACAAATTTTATATTTCCCCAAGTTCTTCTAATGTTTTTTTAGCTGCTTCTTGTTCCGCTGTTTTTTTGTTTAGCCCTTTTCCAACCCCATATTTTTTAGTGCTAATTAATGCATTCACTGTGTAAAGAGATTCTCCGGCTTCTTTTTTTTCGGAAACGACGGTAAATTCAAGCCGTAATTTTTTCTTTTGGCACCAAATAAATAACAGTGATTTAAAGTCGAGCTCTTCCTCTAATAAACGTTGAACATCTATATATTTTGGAAAAACATGCGTGTTAAGTGTTTTTTTTGTCCTTTCAAAACCAGCATCTAAATAAATTGCTCCCACAAGTGCTTCAAAGGCATTCCCCTCTATGCTTTTTAGATTAATTGATCGTTCGTCATTGTATTTTAAAACCTCTCTAATGCCCATCTTTTCTCCGATAGTACTTAGTGTTTGGCGATTTACGATTTTTGATTTTAGCTTTGTAAGGTAACCCTCATCATCTTTTGGAAATTTGTGATTCAAGAATTCTGCGACTACTGCATCTAAAACAGTATCCCCTAAAAACTCTAAGCGTTCGTTTGAAAATTCAGAATTAGGATCACTAAGAAATGATTTGTGTGTAAGTGCAGTATTAAAAAAAGAGATGTTGTTTGCTTTGTAGCCAAAACGTTGTAAGATAAAACGGATTACTATCAATTCATTTTCCGATCTTTTCGGAGAAAATAGTTGAATTTTCAGAATACCTTATCCGTTAAATTTTTTAACAATTACACTTGTATTGTGTCCGCCAAATCCAAAGGTGTTTGAAAGTGCAACATTAACAACTCGTTTTTGCGCTTTGTTAAATGTAAAATTCAATTTTGGGTCTAATTCAGGATCCGCAGTAAAATGGTTAATTGTAGGAGGAACTATATCGTTTTTTACAGCTAAAATACAAGCAATTGCTTCAATCGCTCCGGCAGCACCAAGTAGGTGTCCTGTCATAGATTTTGTAGAACTAATATTCATATTATATGCATGTTCTCCAAAAACGGCTTCAATCGCTTTTATTTCTGCAACATCACCAAGCGGTGTTGAGGTTCCATGAACATTTACATAATCAATTTCAGAAGGATTCATTTCGGCATCTTCTAAAGCAGCAAGCATTGTGTTTTTCGCACCAATACCTTCAGGATGCGGAGCAGTCATGTGATAGGCATCACCAGACATTCCACCACCGACAACTTCGGCATATATTTTTGCTCCCCGTTTCATCGCGTGGTCGTAATCTTCAAGAATTAAAGCCCCAGCTCCTTCTCCAAGGATAAATCCGTCTCTATCCACATCAAAGGGGCGCGAAGCAGTTTCTGGCGAGTCATTTCTTGTTGATAAAGCTTTTAGGGCATTGAATCCACCCATTCCCATTTCATTTACTGCAGCTTCAGAACCACCACAAACGATTGCGTCAGCTTTTCTTAAGCGAATTAAATTAAAGGCGTCAATAATCGCATTGGTAGAGGAAGCGCAAGCCGAAACTGTTGCATAGTTTGGTCCACGAAGTCCAAATTTTATGGAAATGTGTCCTGCCGCAATATCAACAATCATCTTAGGAATAAAAAAAGGATTGAATCTTGGAACGCCGTCTCCAGCAAAATATTCTTTAGCTTCTTCTTGAAAAGTTGTTAAGCCGCCAACTCCAGAACCCCAAATAACTCCAATGCGGTCAAGATTTGGTTCTGAGGATAATATTCCGGAATCTTCTAGGGCTTCTGTACTGGCTACAATCGCATAATGACAAAAAGGATCTAGTTTTCGTGCTTCTTTTCGATCCATGTGCTCTTCCACATTGAAACCTTTGACCTCACAAGCAAATTGAGTTTTAAATAAGCTAGCATCAAAATGCGTAATTTTTGCTGCACCACTTTTCCCCTCAACAAGACCTTTCCAATAAGACTCTAAATTATTTCCTATTGGCGTCAGTGCGCCCATTCCTGTAACAACAACTCGTTTTAACTGCATCGTTTTGGAATATGAATCCAAGATTTATTTTGCGTTGTTCTCAATATATGCGATAGCGTCTCCAACAGTTTGGATGCCTTCAGCTTTGTCATCTGGAATGGAAATATTGAATTGCTTTTCAAATTCCATTATCAATTCTACTGTGTCCAATGAATCGGCACCTAAATCATTTGTGAAGCTTGCTTCGTTTGACACTGCACTTTCTTCTACATTTAATTTATCTACGATTATAGCGATAACTTGAGCTTTGATTTCAGACATGTTTTATTTATTTTAGGTTTTTAATGTGCAAAGAAAAAAACAATCATCCAATTATCAAAATAAATACCCAATTTTTATTAACTATTTATGTCTTATTACTTTTTAATATTGGTCTTATTCCTACTTTTGTAAGCACATGAATACTACAAATATTGCTATATTTATTTCTGGAAAAGGCAGCAATGCACTTAATTTAATTACATATTTTAAAAATTCCGAACAGTTTAAAATCTGCTTGATTTTTGCCACAAAAGAAAATCCTGAGCTTGAAAGAAGTTGTGCAATTAATAATATTGAATTTCATTTTTCTGTAAAAAATGGCATTGAATTAGAAAAAGACCAAGTTCAGCTTTGCACTTCGAAATCAATCTCTTGGGTTGTTTTAGCGGGGTATTTAAAGCAAATTTCCCCCTCATTTATTGCTTTATTTCCGAATAGAATTATAAATATTCATCCTTCTTTATTACCAAAATTTGGAGGAAAAGGAATGTATGGTATAAACGTTCACCGAGCTGTACTAGCAGAAAAAGAAAGTAAATCTGGAATTACCATTCACTATGTTACTGAAGAATTTGACAAAGGCGAGATAATAGCACAATATAATTTAGATATTGAAGAAGACGAGAAACTAGAAACTTTAGAAACTAAGATTCATGAGTTAGAACTTCACTATTTTCCTATGGTTTTGGAAGAAGTTTTAAAAAAATGATTTTATTTTGATGCAATCCCTATTTCAAGTGCCTGACCGAAGTGAAAACAATCTTCATAACTGGTATAAAGAGGAACAGGAGCAAGTCGAATAACATTGGGTTCTCTCCAATCTGCAAGAACTCCAAGCGCACAAATTCGTTTAAATAATTCAATCCCTTGTCCCATTACTTTAATAGAAAGTTGACTACCACGCTGTTTTTTATCCCTCGGGGTAATCAGTTCAAAACTGCATTTATCTCTGTGTTTTTCTGAAATACTATCAATCACAAATTCTAAATAGGAAGTAATTAAATCTCGTTTTTCACCAATCTTATCCATTCCTGCTTCGTCAAAAATTTCAAGTGCTGCTAAATGTGCTGCCATTCCAAGAACTGGCGCATTACTCAATTGCCAACCTTCAGCTCCGGCTAGGGGTTGAAAACCTTTTTCCATTTGAAAACGCGCTTCTTTGTCATGTCCCCACCAACCCGCAAAACGAGGTATAGAGGAATCATTTGCATGTCGTTCGTGCACAAATATTCCTGACACACCTCCGGGGGAAGAATTCAAGTATTTATATCCGCACCACGTTGCGAAATCAACATTCCAGTCGTGCAATTGTAGATTTACATTTCCAGTTGCATGCGCCAAATCAAAACCTACGATTGCACCAACAGCATGTGCAGCAGCAGTTATTTTTTGCATATCAAATAATTGACCTGTATAGTAATTTACCCCGCCAATCATCACCAATGCTAATTCATCACCAAGTTCTTGAATTTTTGCTAAAATGTCTTCTAAGTGAATTAAATCCTCACCAGCTCTAGGAAAGACCTCAACAATATTTTCTTGCCTTAGGCCGTGAAAATTAACTTGTGATTCTAAAACATATTGATCGCTCGGAAAAGCTTTTGCTTCGCAAATAATTTTTGTTCGTTTTCCTTGAGGTCGATAAAAAGAAACGAGTAGGAGGTGCAAATTTGTTGTTAAAGAATGTGTTACAACAACTTCTACGGGCTTTGCTCCAACAATTTTTGCTGTCATCTCGCATAAGTTTTCATGGTAAGAGTACCAAGGTCGTTTCGCATGAAAATGCCCTTCAACTCCAAACTTCGCCCAATCTGCAAGTTCTTCTTGAATATATTCTGCCGCTTTTTTTGGCTGTAACCCTAAAGAATTCCCAGTGAAATAGAGAATTTTTTTTCCGTGAAAATTTGGAAAATGAAACTTATCCCTGAACGATTTTAAAGGATCTTTGTTATCCAATTGACGCGCAAACTCTAAGTTGTTTTCAAACTGCATATGCTACTGATTATTGCTAATTTTGTGTTCGGATACAAATGTACAAAGAAATGAAGATTACAAGTCCCATAAAAAGAACGGAATCAGCAAGGCTTTTTGAAGCTTCAAAAACTTTTTTTCCTGGCGGAGTGAATTCTCCAGTTAGGGCTTTTAAGTCTGTTGGTGGAACACCCTTGTTTATTAAAAAAGGAAATGGCGCCTTAATTTGGGACGAAGATGACAATGAATTTATTGATTTTTGTTGCAGTTGGGGACCTTTGATTTTAGGACACAATCATCCTCAGGTTTTTAGTTCAATTGTCAGCACACTGGAAAATGGCTCAAGTTTTGGAGCTCCTACGAGAAAAGAAAACGACTTAGCTCAATTTATTTTAGAGAGAATTCCATTTATCGATAAAATGCGTTTTACAAGTTCGGGAACAGAAGCAGTAATGTCAGCTATTCGTTTGGCTCGCGGTTACACAGGAAAAACAAAAATTGTAAAATTTGATGGATGTTACCACGGACATGTTGATGCACTTTTAGTAAACGCAGGAAGTGGTCTAGCAACATTCGGCACCTCATCAAGCGCAGGAGTTCCCGAAATTTTTGCAAATGAAACTCTGGTTTTACCTTTAAATGATATTGAAACATTAAGAGCTTGCTTAACTGAATATGCTCATGATATCGCCTGTGTGATTATCGAACCAATTCCTGCAAACAATGGATTACTTTTACAGGACAAGCAATTTCTAATAGTTTTAAGAGAAATTTGTACTGAATTAGGAATTTTGTTAATCTTTGATGAGGTAATTTCTGGTTTCAGAGTAGCATTTGGTGGCGCCGCAGAATTGTATGCTATCACTCCCGACATTGTAACTTACGGAAAAATACTTGGTGGCGGATTGCCTGTTGGAGCTTATGCAGCAAAAAAGCACATAATGGCTTTTGTTTCTCCAGACGGACCTGTTTATCAAGCGGGAACACTTTCTGGAAATCCTGTTGCAATGGCTGCAGGGCTCGCGCAATTAAAAGAATGCTCAAAAAATAATTTTTATCAAGAGTTAGAAGAAAAGGCGCTCTATATGGTAAATCAAGTGAATGCTTTTACAGAAGAAAATAATTATCCTTTAAAATTAGTGTCTTTAGGATCAATCTTTTGGTTTTCATTTAATGGCAGGAAGTCGATTTCTGCAGCAAAAGAAATTAATCCTGATATGACAAACTTCAATCGCTTACATGCATTTTTATTGGATGAAGGCATTTATTTTGGTCCCAGTGGCTATGAAGTCGGTTTTATTTCTCAAGCACACACGCAAGCACAATTGGAAAAAGCCAGCAAAAAAATTCAGGAGGGTCTAGCGTTTATTTTCAAGTCTTAAATCCTTGTTTTTGTAAAAGCCGGGTCATTATTTGTAATTTCGTCATATGATATTAATTACCGGAGCAACAGGTTTAGTGGGAAGTCATTTATTATTTCAACTTATTGAAGCCGGAGAAAACTGTAAGGCACTTTATCGTTCTGAGCACAAAATTAAATTAGTAGAGAAACTTTTTCATTACTATAATTCACCCGATGCAGAAGTTCTATTCTCCAAAATTATATGGGTTAAAGGTGATTTAAACGACCCTGAAAGTTTAGAATCTCTTTTTCTGAACGTTGATTACGTCTATCATTGCGCTGCAAAAGTGTCTTTTTTTAAGGCTGATTTTGAAGCATGTATGAAAGAAAATCGAAATGCTACGGCGAATGTTGTAAATTATTCTCTAAAAAATGGCGTTAAAAAATTGTGCTATGTTAGTTCAACCGCAGCGCTTGGTTCAAATCCAAATGGTGCAACAACGGAAGAAACACTTTGGACTCCAGGGTCAGATGTTAGCGGCTATTCTATTTCTAAATTTTCTGCAGAAAAAGAAGTTTGGAGAGGAATAGAAGAAGGATTGCCAGCAGTAATTCTAAATCCTTGTGTTATTTTAGGTCCAGGAGATTGGCAATCAGGATCTTTATCCATCTTTCGATCGGCAAAAAAAGGCATGTTATTTTATACAAGTGGATCCAATGCAGTTGTAGATGTTCGTGACGTTGCTCGCTCTATGTGCTTACTTATGAATTCAAGCATTGTTTCTGAAAGGTATCTTTGTATCGGCGAGAATGTAACATTTCAGTATTTATTCACCGCCTTATCAAAGCGGTTTAACACAGCTCCTCCAAAGATTTCTATTCCAAAATCCTTAAGTCTATTTGCTGGAACAGTTTTAGAATTTATAAGTCAAATTTCTAGAAAAAGAAACGGGTTTTCTGTTGAAACAGCTCATTCCTCGTATAAAAATATTGTCTACGATAAAACCAAGTTAATGCAGGCTATTCCAATCCAATTTTATACTTTAGAGGAGACAATTGATAATTCTATTCGCGGTCGGCTACAATGATAAAAAAAGCGTATCTACAAGCACTAATAGTAATTTTCTATGCGGTAGGAACTGTTGGAATTCTCCTTCCTGAAACAAGGGAGCTATTTTTAAAACTCACCTTTTTTAATTTAGCGCTTTCTTTTGTTATCATCATATTAGCCAGAGACCAAAGAAGAAAAGATTTCTATGTATTTCTTGCAGCATCTTGGTTAGTGGGATTTGCTGTTGAATGGATTGGTATTCACACAGGATTATTATTTGGGAATTATTCCTACGGCGAAAATCTCGGGCTAAAATTTTTAGGAATTCCCTTAGTAATTGGCTTAAATTGGGGTCTTGTTACTATTTCCGCGGCTGCTATTGCAAATAGGATTTCTAAAAATAAAAAATGGGTCCTTATAATTGCCACGCTATTAATGGTAGCCTTGGATTTTTTAATAGAGCCAGTGGCTATGAAAAGTGATTTTTGGACATGGGAAAATGGTGTTATACCTTTGTATAATTACCTTTGTTGGGGTTTAGTTGGCTTGTTTTTACAAATTGCATTTCAAAAAACTTCTTTGTGGGAGGAAAACAAAGTCAATGACACATTGTTTATTACGATGTTTGTATTTTTTATTGTCTTAAATTTTAGTTTATAATGTATTGGTGGGGACCTTTTGTTTTATTAGCTACTTTTTTTGGTATGGAATTCATGGCCTGGGCTACGCATAAATTTGTAATGCACGGTAAAATGTGGCATTTCCATAAGGATCACCATCAAGTAGAGCCGGGTTTTTTTGAAAAAAATGATGTTTTCTTTCTTATTTATGCCATTCCTTCATGGCTTTGTATTATGCTGGGAATGATGTATGGAAACTATTTCTCCGTTTGGATTGGCTATGGAATTGCGACTTATGGAATGGCTTATTTCTTAATTCACGATGTTTATATTCACAGGCGTTTTAAATGGTTAAGAGACATTGACCACCCATATTTTTACGCTATTCGAAAAGCACATAAAATCCATCACAAACATTTAGGAAAAGACAAGGGAGAATGTTTTGGTATGCTGCTTGTTCCTTGGGAATTTTACAAGAAAGCAAAGTTGGTTTATGATAGAAAAACCACTACAGAATGAGCTTGTATTTTTGGGTTATCACCCTTTCATTTATTGGTCCATTTTTATTAAGCTTCGATAAGAAAATAGCTTTTTACAAGAACTGGCGGTTTCTTTTACCAAGTATATTACTAGTTGCATTATTTTTTATTTGTTGGGACGAATGGTTTACAAAAATTGGGGTTTGGGGTTTTACTCCAAAATACCTTCAGGGAATTTATGCTGGTCATTTACCACTGGAAGAAATCCTTTTTTTTATTGTGATTCCTTACAATTGTTTATTTGTCCATGAAGTTTTAAAGGGTTATTTCCCATTGATTTCTTTAAAGAACTTTTCCTTCGTATTTATCTATGTATTTGGAATCTCTGCCTTGCTTTTATCCTTATTTAACCTAGATAATTATTATACTTTATCCGCAACTACACTTGCATTTGGTTTAACACTTTTTCTAGTGCAACAAAAAAAAACATGGTTCTCACAATTTGTTTTGACCTACATAGTTTGCTTAATTCCCTTTCTTGTTGTAAACGGCATATTGACAGGCCAATTCACTGAGGAGCCAATTGTTTGGTATTCAGAAAAGCACATTGTAGGATTTAGATTGGGAACTATTCCCTTGGAAGATTTATTCTACAACTATTGCTTAATTCTTCCTATTATTTGGATTTATGAGGGGTTTAAAGAATACTATTCTAAGTAATAGTTTTTTGGGCTTGGATAACCTTATTCTTTTAAAAGCTGCTTAATATGCCCCATTAATTTTGTCACCTCCTCTTCTGAGGTCCCGTCGTAATAGCCACGGATTCTTTTTTTCTGATCTACTAAAACAAAATTATTCGTGTGAATAAAATCACTTCCGGCATCTCCTAAATTTTTAGCTTCGGCGGGCTTTAAAATGAAAAAAGATTTTCTAGCGAGACTGTATAGCTCTTCTTTTTGTCCAGTAAGAAAATGCCATTGACCGTCTTTAGCATTCATTTTTTTTGCGTATTTCTCTAGCTCATCTGTGTTGTCAATAGCAGGATCAACTGTAAAGCTTAGAATTTTTAAGTTTTCATTTCCTTTAAATTTCTCTTGAATTCGCTGCATTTGCTTGTTCATTAAAGGGCAGATGCTTTGACAGGTTGTAAAAAAATATTCCGCAACAAATACTTTCCCATTGATTTCTTTCTGCGTAATAGTCTTCTTGTTTTGATTTTGAAATTTAAAATCCCCAATTTGATGGCCTTGACCTATTCTCAGAAGTTCGGGGTCTACCATTTCTTCATTCAAATCTTTTGGATTGATAATTGGAAGGGGCTTCTGTTTTTTAGGATTGAGAATGAAATAACTGACGGTTACACAAACCAAGAGCAAACAAGCGATAAATAGAATTCGTTTCACAGTGCAAAGTTACTTCTTTAAGAGCAATTCCATCTGTTTTTTGCATGCAATAATTCGCTGTTCTATTGTTCCTTTGAGAATTGTAAATGGCTTTTTGCTATTTTCAAGCACTACCTCATAAAGCTGAAATAAGCGCTCACGATCCAAGGGATTTTCTCTAAGTTTATCTGCTTCCCAAGGAATATCTGGCGCACAGAGGAAAAGGTGGTCAAAATCCTGCAACTCCCAATAAGATTGTATTGTTGGTGATACTTCCTTGAATTTTTCCTGCGACCAAATAAGCATGACAGCCATTTCAGTATCTGAAATCAATAACTTGTTCTTTGAGGCCTTACAAAGTTCAACCTGCTGTTTGGCAATTACATCTAAATCAGCAAGTGTATAAGTTATTTTATCCTTTAAAAATTCTCTTGCGTATTCAGGAATAAAAGAAGTAGAATATGCTTCGGCAATTAATTCTGCCATGGTTGTTTTACCACTAGATTCTGGCCCGGTAAAAGCAATTTTAAGTTGTTTCTCCATCTTTCAATTCTTTCTTCCACTGATAAAAACCATAAACTGCCGTAAGGGCATAGCCAAAAAACAGAAAAACAGAAAAATTTAAACCTTTCTCCCAAAATAAATACATCGAAAGAAGGTTCAAAATTATCCAATAAATCCAATTCTCTAAAATCCCTTTTAGCGCCAAAAATGTCGAAAAAATGGCAAAAACTGCTATAAAAGCATCTAAAAATGGTAAAAACTGTCCATTTTTAGCAAAAATGCTTCCAAGAGCAAAACTACTTATTGATCCAATTATAAGTGCTAAAAGATGCTTTTTCCAGGAAATAGTTCTTATTTGAATTTCTACTTCCTTCCCCCACTTATAAAATGCAAAAACGCCTAAAAAAACATAAATTAATTGAAGTAAAGCTTGAATAGTGAGATTACTCTTGCTGCAAATATAACAGTAGAGCATAGAACTCATTATTCCAAATATCCAGGCGAGTCGTTTTTTACGCGCAATTAGAAATAGGTAAATAAAACCGAGAAGGACGGCAAGAATTTCTAGTTTCTCCAAGTGCTTTAATACAAGAGCTGTTTTTTAGAACTGTTTTTCCAGCCAGCTTGACTTTGGTAATCAACGAAAAAGATTTTTAAATCTGCTTGACTTTCGTAATCTACAAAAAAGAGTTTTTTCTTCGCTTGGCTTTCGTAGTTAACGAAAAACCATTTTCCATCGTTATTTCCAGCTTGACTTTCATAGTCAACTTTATAGACTTTAAGGTCTGCTTGACTCTCGTATTTTACAACAAAAACTTTTACGTCTGCTTGACTTTGGTATTTAACAGAATAAACTTTCTGAGCATTTGTTGTTCCTAAAAACAATAAAATTGCGCTTAAAAAAAGTAATTTTTTCATAGGAGGATTTTATAGTGTAGTGTAAATATAAAACTTAGTTACAAATATCAATGTGTTAATTCCACCCAATCGCCATTTTCTTTGATGAGGTCGATTAATGCTTGCACGGCTTCAGTTTCAGCAACATTCTTTCTTACAACATTTCTTTCTTTGTAGAGATTAATTTTCCCAGGGCCTGTGCCAACATAGCCATAATCAGCGTCTGCCATTTCTCCGGGACCATTGACAATACAACCCATTATACCAATTTTTAATCCTTTTAAATGTGCTGTTCGTTGCCGAATTTTTGTTGTAGTTTCTTGTAAATCAAATAAAGTTCTGCCACAAGAAGGGCAAGAGATGTACTCTGTTTTTGAAATCCGAGTTCGTGATGCTTGTAAAATCCCAAAACTAGTAGCATTTACAAGGGTTGGCGCTTGGCTTGATTTCAGCCAAAGACCGTCACCAAAACCATCGATTAAAATTGATCCAGCATCACTCGAAACATTCAAGATAAAAGTTTCTGAATCTTTTTCATCAGAGTTGTATTGAAGAAGAACAGGGTGCTCAAAATTCATTCTCGAAAGCGCGATAAAAAATTTGCGAAATAACTGAGTTTTATTCGAAAAATCACTTCTTACAACAAGTATTAAATTTGGGAAATCTCCAATTTTAGCAGGAATTTCTTCTTCGGCTTTTAAAATACAAAAGGCAATAGTATCACTAGATAATTTATCTAAATCAGCCACTGAAACAAGTGGATAAAACCCTGATTTTTTGCTATAATTAGCACTCCAATTTTCATGATCGCAGATTACACCCAAAGTACCAGGCACTTCGAAATTAAGTTTATTTTCTCCAATGTAAACGTAATCAGCTGCTAAATCTTGAAGATTCCATTTGTCTAATGGTACAGAATAATTATACCCAAACCCATAAAAATTTGCAGGTGAGATTTCTTGTTTTTTCGAGCAATCGGCTACTACAACAGGTACGTTTTTCCCTCCAATATTTTGAATGCTTGTTGCTATTCGCCGAGTGTAAGTAAATGGGTCGTAGGGCAAAGCACCAGAAAATGCAGCCAAAGGAAAGTGATTTTCGTTTTTGTATTTCTCTGCTAATTTTCGTGCAACAGGAATTTCAAATTCTGGTTCTTCGGTCAGAGAAACACGAATGGTATCGCCTAAGCCATCTTCCAATAAGGCGCCGATTCCAACGGCTGACTTTATGCGTCCGTCTTCGCCATCTCCAGCTTCTGTCACTCCCAAATGCAGCGGATAACACCGTTCATTTTTTAGCATTTGAGCAGCCAACAAGCGGTAAGCTTGCACCATTACTAAGGTGTTGCTTGCTTTCATGGAAATAACAAGTTCAAAATAATTGTTTTTTTCGCAAATTCGAATAAATTCCATAGCGGATTCCACCATTCCTTCTGGCGTATCACCATAACGGCTCAAAATACGATCGGAAAGCGAACCGTGATTTGTTCCTATGCGCATTGCGGTTCCGTTTTCCTTGCAAAGAAGCACCAGGGGTGTAAATTTCTGTTCGATACGTATTAATTCCTCTTCGTAACTTTCATCTGTGTATATTATTTCCTCAAATTTCTTTTTATCAGCATAATTCCCGGGGTTTACACGAACTTTTTCAACAAGTGTAGCGGCAATTTCTGCGGCATTTGGGGTAAAATGAATATCTGCTACTAATGGCGCGGAATAACCTTTTTCTATGAGTGAAGCACGTATGTTTTTTAGATTTAAGGCTTCGTTTTTACTTGGTGCTGTTAAGCGAACAATTTCACAGCCTGCATCAATCATTCGAATGGATTGCGCAACTGATTTCTCAGTATCCATGGTGTTTGTTGTTGTCATGGATTGTAAACAAAGAGCATTTTCGCCACCAATTAAAACATTCCCAATACGCACCACGCTTGTCGTTAGGCGCTTTCGATTAAATAAGTCAAAGCAATAAGAGGAGGAATTAACGGGCATTTTAGCTAGCTATATTTTTCAAAAACAAAGTTAAGAAGAATTCGTGTTTCTAAAACAGTTTTTTCCTTAAAGAGATTAAGTGCAGGTTTTCATAAATAGCATTAATAATCAGAATGGTTTACCTATAAAACCCAATTCACTTATTATCAATAGAATTAAAAACAGCAGTATTTTTATTATCTTTCCGAAAACAATTAAAAAACCACACTGTGAAAAATACATTTTTATTTAATAATAGATACTTTATTTTAGCAATTACTATTCTTATTTGTTCCGCTTGTGATTCTTCTAATCCTGTTAAAGAAAAAGCGCCGGAAAATGAAAATGAAGAATTACGTCGAAAAGAACTCGAGCTTAAAGAACGAGAACTTAATATTAGAGAAAAAGAGCTTTCTCAAAAAGATGAAGAAATAGCTCCTAAATCTAAAGCAAAAGAATCGCCCTACAAATCATATTCTCCCTCAGAAGAAGATTTTTATATTATAAACGTATCTGCAATTAAAGATGCTGTATCTGCAAGAAAAAAAGTTAAGGAATTAAGGTCAATGGGCTATGAATCAGATTATTTATGGATACCGGATTATAATTCTTTAAGTGGTGCAGAATATTATTCAGTTTATATTGGTCCATTTTTTTCACAATACGAATGTGAAGAGGCTACTGAAGATTATCGGCAGCTGCACCCCGAGGCTTATGGTCTTCTAGTTTCACAAAAAAACGTAAGGGTTCGGATAAATGGCATTGGTAAGATTATAAAATAAAAAAGGCGAGAGAGCTTCGTGCTGAGCTTGTCGAAGAAGGACGAACGAGCAAAAGGCAAAGGGTAAATTTTTTATATTTACCGTAACATTTTAAAAATATACAATGAACAAGCCCTTAAATTATTTTTGCGCAAGCATTCTTGCGAAACTCTTAGTTAGAATCCTTCAACTATCATATAAACATTGTAAATTAGTTCCTATGAAAAACCCAATTTTATATTTCTCATTATTTGCTATTGTAGCAATTCTCAGTTCAAGTTGTGCTGTTGGTTCTACTCCTTCACCAATAGACGTTAAAATAGAAATAATTGACGCTCCCAGCTTTTCAATTTCTAATTCCAATCTTATAGAAATTACGGATAGTAAAATGATTAATTCATGCCCAGAAACAAATGTCTTAGGTGAAGAAGGTCCAGAAATATGTAAGAAAGAAGTGACAAGAATTACTTATTTTAAAAAAGGAGATGTGACGAGGTTTTTTGCATGTGTAGGATATTCTTATGATGGAGCTCACTTCGATGCTGGACAGAATGGATTTGTATTAGCCGAATATAGAAATTCGAAGTGGACAATAATAGATTTCTTGCAATGCCATCATGATGATGGTGCATGGGGTAATTCATTTGAAATCGGCAACCAATTTCTCTTAGGAAAAAATTCTTTTGCTTATAATTGTTCTTCGTGCAATGGTGCACAAGGCAATGATTGGTGTGAGGGTTTTATTGTCGGTTTTATTGATGACAAAATTTCTATTTTATTACAGGAAACTTCAGAAGAAAATAATCAAGCTTCTGGAGAAGAGCCAGTAATTGACTGGCATTATGATTATAAGCCTATTTCATCTGATAATCAGTTATTTGAATTAGAGAGAAAATATTATAAATTTGATAATCTTATAGGGACAAAAATCTTGAAGTATAATTCACAATCAATGGAATTCGAATAAAAAATCGCAAGCACATAATAATCTTTGTAACTTTTCTATGCGAAAAAATTAGTTAAACAAGATACAACATCCATGTTGGTGAGAGAGCTTCGTGCTGAGCGCTTGTACCGAGCTTGTCGAGGTAGGGCGAAGAAGGACGAACGAGCAAAGGGCAAAGCGATAAATTTTTTTTAAAAATGCAGATTATAGGCTTGTAGAATTGGAATTCTAGTTTCACTCTATCTATTTCAATTGAATTGCAATTTTCATGTCTTTATTTAATATGATCTTTGCCTCCTGAAATGATGGCGCACTAAAGGTGCGTCTGGCATTATTTGAAAAGCCGTAAATTTCTGTTGGAATACCGAGTAGATTTTTATCTAGAATTTTATTTCTGTTTGCATCTTGATAAATGGCAACCGCATATTCTCCCACGGGTAAATCATCGAAGTTATAATTTTGCGATTTTCCTTCTACTTCTTTTACAATTCCCTTGAATTGTTTTCCGAAAACTGGAAAATCATCAGTTGCCCGAAATATGGCAATAAATAAGCTGCCTTTTATTTTTGAAATACCTGAAATATGTATGGAAAGCTTGTGTGTTTTTACACCAGAAAAAAGCAAAATAAAAGTTAAAAATAGCAGTTTCATTAAGGTTCAATTTGTTTTATGGGAATTTCACGTGGAGCAGCTTTGAGTTTAGGTTTGTTATTATTTTTATTTTGGAAAAACAGCAGATAAAAAGCGATTATAAAAGAAAGAAAGTAAACACAAAAGCGGAAAACATACATTTTACTGTATTTCAAGGGTAGAAATTGCCTTAAGTTTATTTTTTCATCCTCGAGCATAGTGCAAAGATAGGAATTCAAAAATTCATTTTTTAGTACTTCTAGCCTTTCTATTTTTTGAAAAAACATGAAATTAGCAACATTCACTTCTCTTTCCTTATCTTTGTAGCTATATTATGAGAACAAAAAAACCTACCGTACAAAAAACCCCTGTTAGCTCTCGAAGTATTTCTAAGAAAGTAAAGGAGAAAACTCCGCTTGATAAAATGAAAACAGTAACTGATAGGGACAAACGAAAGTACATAGATTATAAAATAAAAGTTAAGAAAGGAGATCCTCTTCCGTCTTTTAGAGAAGAGAATGTTCGCTTGAATAAATACATGTCAAATGCCGGAATTTGCTCTCGTAGGGAAGCAGATGTTTTAATTCAAACGGGTGTTGTTAGTGTCAATGGAAAAGTAGTTACTGAATTAGGATTTAAAATCCAGCCTACAGATGTTATTCAATACGATGGAGAAACGATTAATCTCGGAACTAAGCGCTATGTTTTATTGAATAAGCCTAAGGGTTATATTACCGCCATAGACGATCCAAGAGGTCGAAAAACAGTTATGTCGCTTGTAAATAAAGCGTGTAAAGAACAAATTTTTCCGATGGGAAAAATGGAAAAAGATACAACAGGCCTGTTGTTATTTACCAATGATGGTGACATGGCGAAGAAATTAACGCATCCTCGCTACCAAGCAGCAAAAATGTACCATATAGAAGTAAATAAACCTGTTTCAAAAGAAGATTTAGAAAAACTTTTAAAAGGAATAGACTTAGAAGACGGCAAGACAAAAGCAGAAAAAGCAGAATATGTAGAAGGAGGAACTTCGAGAGAAGTAGGGGTTGAAATTCGCTCTGGGAAGCAACAAGTTGTCCGTCGACTTATTGAAGCATTGGGGTTCCAGATTGTAAAATTAGACCGTGTTCAATATGCAGGGCTTACAAAAAAAGATCTACCTCGCGGGTATTACCGTCACTTAACAGACCAAGAAGTTTCATTTTTAAAGATGACAAAATGAGTTATTTGCGATTTTTATTTCTAGGATTAGTTCCTATTCTATTTTTAGGCTGCTATTCTAAACCAAAGTTTAAATCTATAAATCCGAATGTCGCTTATTTTTATCCGATTAAATCGGAACCTCAAATCTATATGTATAGAAACATTGTGAATGGATTAGAGGAAGAGTTCCATCGCATTTATACGATTACAGATCAAGAAGGCGAACACCTAATTGTCGAGCGTTTTTCTAGTGATTTTAAAATTTTAGAAGCTCTAAATTACAGCATTGATTCCTTAAATATCATAGATCACATGGTTGTAAATCGCTTTCAACAAAAAGAAAAAGCCTTTGTATATAAATCAGAAGTATTCCCCATGGATCTGAATGAAGAGATTTGGTTTGCTACAAAATTTTCAGGACTTACAGATTCAACAGTTATTTTATATGAAAAGAAACGAAAATTTCTAGAAAAAACAACAACAGTTATTCTGAAAAAAAATCTAAAAACACTAGCTTTTAATGATAAAATAATACAATCAGAATTAAATCCATACACAAGAAAAGAAAGAGTAGCTGTAGCTGAAATGCAATCCTTATTTGCAAAAGGATTTGGTTTAGTGGAATGGTTTAGCAAGGACAAAAAAGTTCATTTTCGTTTGGAAAAAATATTTTCTCAAAAAGAATGGGTTAAAATAATTGCGAGATGAAAACCTTAATTGTTCTATCATTTTTAATCTTTTTACCATTTCTTGCTGCAAGTCAAAAAATGAACAAAGATTCACAAGCAAAACGTGCTATGTTTTTTTATTGGGGCTACAATCGAAGTTTTTATACTGACAGCAAAATAAGTTTTTTTGGTCCAGGATATGATTTTTCATTGGCTGGAGTTCAAGCAACTGACCGGCCTTCTCCAGATTTTATAACGTATGTAGATCCATCAACACTTACTGTTCCCCAATTTAACGCCAGAATAGGTTTTAATTTTAAAAAAAAATGGGCCCTTTCTTTTGGATACGACCACATGAAATATGTTATAGTACATGGACCAAGATATTTATTATCTGGAAAAATAAATCCCTTAATTGATCCATCATCAAATTGGTCTTGGTCTGGAGATTACAATGCAGAACCTGTAACTACAGATGAATCAACCTTTCATTACGAAAACACGAATGGGATGAATTATATTCGTGCGGAAATTAGCCACATTGATAAGTTAGCCCGTGTGAGTAATGCATTTGCTATCTACTCTGTTTCTAGTCTTGGCGCTGGACTTGTTTTAAACTATAATGATTTCACCTTTGCTGGAGAAAAATCCATGACGACTTTGTCAATGTCCGGAGTTGGTGCATCAGCGCATCTTGGCTTGCGTTTAGAGTTTTTTAGACATTTCTTTCTTCAGGCAAATAATAGCGTGGGATTTTTATACCAACATCGCGTAAAAACTCGAGGGAATGACCCATACGCATACGCAAGACAATCTTTGGGGTATTTTCAAAGTGAAATTGTACTTGGTGGAATTTTTTATCTTCGACCAAAAGATGATTGTAATACCTGTCCAAATTGGTAAAATAAAGGCATGAAATTTCTACTTGTAGGCTTAGGGAATCCAGGTTCTGAATACGAAGAAACCAGACACAACATCGGATTTAAGGTTGTTGATGAACTCGCCAAAGAACTAAAAGCAGATTTCTCGCTTAACAAAGCAGCGTTTAGGGCTGAAGGAAAATTCAAGGGGAAAACGCTTGTTTTTATAAAGCCAATAACTTACATGAATCTATCTGGAAAAGCCCTTAATTATTGGCTGCAAGCTGAGAAAATCCCGATAGAAAATTTATTGGTAATTGCCGATGATATTGCGCTTCCATTTGGCAAATTACGCATGAAAGCGAAAGGAAGTGATGGCGGACATAATGGTTTAAAAGACATCCAAGAAACATTGAAATCAACTGAGTATGCTCGCTTGCGTTTCGGTGTTGGAAATGATTTTGCAAAGGGTCGGCAATCAGATTATGTGCTTGGGCAATGGACAAAAGACCAAGTGCTAGAATTACCAGCCAGGATTTCTGTAGCCACCGAATTTATAAAAAGTTTTTGTGTTCAAGGTCTGGATTTAACAATGACTCACTGGAACGGAAAATAAATAGGCTTTATCTGTAAAGAGTAATTCTGAATTTATTTTGTCTTACAACTGCTAACTTGGTAAATCCTGCCAGTTTCTTGCAGATTATTTCCTATAAAAACATAAATTTGCACCATGGAACGATTAAAAATAAAGAGTTTACTTGAAAATTCTGCAGGAATTCAATTAGGAAGTGAGATAACAGTCAAAGGTTGGGTGCGGGCATTTAGAAGCAATCGTTTTATTCAAATTAATGATGGTTCTTGCCTCGCTTCTTTACAAGCAGTTGTTGATTTTGAAAAATTTGACGATGCCCTTCTCAAGCGGATTACAACAGCAGCTTGTGTTTCATTAAGTGGCACTTTAATCGCTTCACATGGCGCAGGACAAGCAGTAGAATTACAAGTTACAAGCATTGAACTTATTGGCGACGCGCATCCAGATGATATTCAAAAAACAGTAATGCAGCCAAAGCGGCACAGTTTAGAGTTTTTGCGTGAGCAGGCACATTTGCGTTTTAGAACCAATACTTTTGGTGCGGTATTTAGAATTAGACATGCTGTTTCCTTTGCAATTCATAAATTTTTTAACGACAGAGGTTTTTTCAACCTCCACACGCCAATCATAACAGGATCTGATGCGGAAGGAGCTGGAGAAATGTTCCATGTTTCTACACTCGACCCAAAAAATCCCCCATTGAATGAGGATGGAACAATAAATTACAAGGAAGATTTTTTTGGAAAGCAAGTCAACTTAACGGTCTCAGGACAGTTGGAAGCAGAATTAGCGGCTCTGGCTTTGGGGCAAGTTTATACTTTTGGACCAACATTTCGCGCAGAAAATTCTAACACTTCAAGGCATTTAGCAGAATTTTGGATGATTGAACCGGAAGTTGCCTTTAATGATTTGCAAGACAACATGGATTTAACAGAGGCCTTCTTGAAATATCTTTGTAGCTATGTAATGGAAAACTGCAAAGAAGATTTAACGTTCTTAAGTGAGAGAGATGCGCAAGATCAACAACAAAAACCACAGCAAGAACGCGCGGAAATGTCGCTAATTGAAAGAATGAAATTCGTTATCGAAAATCCATTTAAGCGCTTAACATATACTGAAGCCATTGAAGTACTAATGAATTCAAATCATTATAAAAAGAAAAAATTCAACTATCCTGTAGAATGGGGAATTGACTTACAAAGTGAGCACGAACGTTATTTAGTAGAGAAAGAATTTAAATGTCCTGTAATTTTAACCGACTATCCCGCAAAAATAAAAGCGTTTTACATGCGCATGAATGATGATGGAAAAACGGTTGCAGCAATGGATGTTTTGTTTCCTGGAATCGGAGAAATTGTGGGTGGCTCGCAGCGGGAAGAACGCTATGAGATGTTACATAAGAAATGTGTAGAATTTGGAATTGACCCTGAGGAATTATCTTGGTATATGGAAACAAGAAAATTTGGTACAGCACCTCATGCTGGATTTGGTTTAGGATTTGAGAGAATGATTATGTTTGTAACTGGAATGACAAATATCCGCGATGTAATTCCTTTCCCTAGAACACCACAAAATGCGTCCTTTTAATTTCCTGTTTTAGGAATAACAAGTGAAAAGGTAGTTCCTTTATTTTCCTTCGTTTCAAAGGAAATAGTTCCATTGTGATTTTCAACTATTTGCTTAACTAAGAACAAGCCAATTCCAGTTCCTGTAGATTTTGTTGTAAAATAAGGGGTAAAGACTTTGCTAAGATCTTCCTTTTTTATACCTCTACCATTATCTTTTACTTTAATAACATATGTGTTTTCCTCTGGTTTATCCTCCAGGGAAATGATTATTACTGGGTCCTCAACTTCAATTAGCGCCTGTAATGAATTTTTTATTAAATTATTTAGTGCTTGTCCCCATTGATCTTTGTCAATATTCAAAATTGCCGCTTCTAAATTTGTTTTAAGTTCTATTTTAATTGCTACTTCACTTTCAAACAAAGCAATAGCGTTTTTAATGATTGCAATTAAATCTGTCTCTACTTTTCTCGGGCCAGGCATTTGCGCAAAATTTGAAAATTCATTTGCGATTCTAGTTAAACCATCAATTTGCTCAATAAGAGAAGAAAGTAAAGTCTCTATTCGTATTTTAGAGTCAGGGTCTTTCGGATCATATGTTCTCAATAAATGTTGAATGCTCAATTTCATTGGAGTTAGAGGATTTTTTATTTCATGCGCAACCTGTTTTGCCATTTCTCTCCATGCGCTTTCCCTTTCATTTTTTGCTAATTGAATAGATGCTTCCTGTAATTCCCCAATTTTCTGGTTGTATGCTTTTACAATTAAACCAATTTCATCACTACCAGCGTAATCAATTTGCTGATTTTCAGACGCTATTTTTAATGAATCCACCTTCTGTTTCAAAAGCCTTAAGGGTGAGGTTAACCAATTGGAAACGATTAATGAAAAAATAATAGATATTCCGAGAAGTAAAATAAATACGTTAACAATGGCAACAATAAATTCTTGAATTTGTAATTCAAAATCGCGTTGTTGACCAAAACGCTGCAAATTAGCATAACCCAAAAGCACCCCTTTTCCATTGTAAAAAGGAATATAAGATGAAATATAGGAAAGGGAACCAATTTGCTCAATGTGAGAGAAATAACTTTTTCTATTTCTTTTTAAATCAGATAGCGCAAGGGGATTTATTTGTTTACTCAATAAACCAGAATTAAATATTTTTGCCCGTGATGAGGCTACTAAAAACCCATTTGGATCATAAATATTAATATCTGTCACAAATACTTTGGATAGTTTTATAACAATGCCTTCAAGAAAATTCCCGTTTGCTCTTTCTGAAATTACATCATATTCAAAGACTTTTGCTTTCAGTTCCAGCTCAACTGAATTTAGTTTCTCCTGAATAATTCTTTGCGCTGAGACTTTATATTGTCTTTGCACAAAAAACCCGCTACCGATACCAAAAAATACAAGAGACACTAAAACAACTAGCACTAAAACAAATTGTATTTTGAAGGATAAGTCAAGACCTGTAGCATTAATATGCACTCCTCCTGCTAGTAAACGGATGATTATTAATCCGACTCCCCAAAGACAAAAAACATATGAAATAGCTGTTATGACCTCAAGTCCTGTTTTATTTTTTAATGAAATCACAATTGTTTTTGATTTATCTTTCGAATTGTAATAATAATGGTTGTGCTCACCCTGGTTAAAATCACCCGAAACACTTGTATTATACTTAAATAAATTTGTATTTGATGGATAATTAAATCCGCCATAATGTTTTATCAATTTATCTTTCGAATAATTGGCAATAGAATATTTTTCAAGTGAATTGAACACCTTAGAGTTGTCTGAAATTAGTAATCTGGGAAAACCAATTTCTTCGGGGATTCTTTTCGATTTTAATCCAATAATTAATGTGCTAGAATCTTTGTCTGCCAATACTTGTCTTATAACATAGTTATACCCTGATATTTCGTTTCGTAATAAATAGATATTATTATTTATTTCGGAAACTTCACCATTCCTTGTAATTAAATTATCCCAAAAAGTTTGCGTGGCAGACTCTTTACTGATTAGTGATTCTTTATTTGGACCATATAAATTACAGCTTATTTCGTAAGCATCCCAAGTTCCGTTCAAGAATTTATTTTCCATTACATAACCAAAATCTGAAATTTCCAAACTTTCTTTTCCTTTTAATTGTCCTAAAATAAAATCTGAAGATTGTAGTATGTTCGCTTGCAAATCAGTATAGCTAAGCTCCAAATTTATATCTTGTTCAACTGCTAATAGATTTGCATATAATTTTCGGGTTTGTAAATCTTTAATTGTTGTGTAGTAATTCAAATTAGACACAAATATTACCGAAGTGAATCCTAAGACCAAAACTTGAAATAATAAAATTTGCCCATTCGATTGCCTCTTGAAGAAAAATAAGCTTGCAAATAGTAAAAACAAGAGCAAAAATGAAGAAGAAATAGGTTCTTCAAATACTGCAATTCGATAGATACTAAAAGTGATGACAAATAAAAACACCACGCCTGCAAATCCACCAATGGGAATATTTTTTTCGTAGACTTCTTTCGTTAGAAGTTGAATAAACTTCAGGAAGAAATAGAAAATCAGTCCAACAATAAAAATAACTAGGATTGTATACTGATCCTGTTTAAATAATTCTTCTAAATCAAGCTCAATGGTTGAATTAAGAACTAAGAGCTCAATGACTTTTAAAATAATTGCCCATACAAAAAGTAAAACGGGTATCTTGATCCAAAAACCAATTTTAGTTTTAAGCCTCAAACTTTCGTCAAATAAAGCCAACAAAACGAAACCAGTAAAGATGATGTTCAAAGAAAAATCAAAAATAGTTGGTGCCCATTCATTGTAAGCAAAAAGCTCGGGACTTAAAAATAATTGATTTCCAAAAATTTGATTAAAATCTATTTGGAATAAAAACCATCTTACAGAAAGTAGCCCTAGAAAAAATAGTATGCGAAAACTTCCTTTAACACTAGTTTTTTTATAAATCTCAAATAGAAATGTAGTGAGTCCAAGAAGAAGAAAAATAATGAGAAAAGAGCTCTCTCCTTTTCTCTGAGGATCATTTATTTGTTGAACATAGAAAGCTACTTCGCCATTTAGATTATAGATTGCTTTACTTCCCTTCACAAAATTAATTCTAATCGAATAATCCGCAGTTGACAAGTCTAAATTCCCACAATTATCAAGGTAATCATTCTTATAACTATACTTTTTTTTAATCAAAAACCCACTACATACTTTAAAATCGCCTTTTGAAGCAGAAGAAAAATAATACCAGCCATTTTTTAGTTTAATAAGCCCATTTCCAGGGAATATTTTCGTAGAACTTCTCTCAACAGGAAGTTGGTTTGTGTTCCAAGCTATAAGCGAATCCTTTTTAAATATATGTGTATAAAATGCACCAGATTCAAGGGTAGAATTCCCATAATAAAAATCATTTAGTTTCTCATTTGAATACTTTTTTAGCGCTTTTTCTTGTGCCTTAAATTTCCCCTGAAAATCGGTATAATTTAAAGTTCTGGGTTTCCCTAAAAGGTGACTTATCAGAGCTAAACCAAAGAAAAAGAATACAAGTAAAAAATACCGATTATTATAAAGTATTTTTTGCCATTTCCTCATAATTTAGCTTCCTTTATACCAGCTAATTCCGTTTTCAAGTTAGTGAAATCTTCATCTGCATGTTGGTCGTTCCGAAAAATAAAATCTGAAGTATTCTTATACGGCTCAATAAAATTGGCGTAGCAAGGTAAAACATGATTTTCCCATTGGTAAAGAATATCTTCTCGAGAATAACCACGTGTTTCTTGGTCTCGGTAAATTCTTCGGTCTAGTTGCGTTGCATGATCCACATCTACAAAAATGCTATAATCTAGCGATTTAAAAACTTCTTTATAATGAAAGAGAAACAAGCCCTCCACAATAATAAAAGCGCTTGGTTGTATGGTAATCAATACGTTTTTGTCTGGCGGCGAATTAAAGAAATATTCTTTGACTTCAATTGCTTTTCCTTGCATTAAACTTTTTAAATCTGCAGTTAATCGCTCTTCGTCAATGGCAGTTGGCAAATCAAAATTCACGATTCCATTGCTGTCAAGTTGTTGCATGGATTTTGGAAAATAATAATTATCCATAGAGAATATAGATGGTTTTACCTCGCCAAAAATGTCAGATAATCTGCGCAATAAAGTGGTTTTCCCTGCTCCGCTTCCCCCACAAATTCCAATAATAAAAGGTGTTTTTCCTGAAAATGTCATTGCTTACAAATATACAAAAAGCCGTGTATGATTTCCGATTTAAGACAGCACTATTTTAAATTGTTTATACACTCTAATAAAGAATCTTCTTGAATTTTTAAAATAGTGTTTCTTAAATTTAGTGTCTTTCTTGCACTTTCTCTATATGGAAAAACCCCCGTTTTTTTAATAAAATAGGTGCTTTCAGACAAGCTTGAATAATACATTAAAAATGCCTCTACATTTCCATAGTTTATAGCTTGATCAACAACAGCAAAACACCAACGATCAGCATAGGTTTTGTCTGGAAAGAAAACCTCTCTTTTTTTTGAAAGCTCTTTATTTTTTTCGAAGAAACTGCTTTTTAGAACCAAAAACTGAGAGCTTATAACCCCATTACTTAAAGATTGATATGCTACATTATTTTTAATAAAGTTATACTGAACGCTATCTTTTTTCTTAAATAAAATGGTGTTGTGAGCGCCAATAACAGCTAACTCCTCTATGCTTTGTGGACTAGCCCAAGTGAAATTTTTTGAAAGATCACGATAATTTTTCTTTCCAGTGTAAAAATTTGGATCGTATAAAAAAACAAAGGGGTCAAGTCCAGCAACCAACCAAGTGGCATTCTTAAATGCTTTTAATGAAGGAGTTTTTTCCCTTAGAAAATTAGCGTCTAGCTTCTGAAATTTAGTCTTATCTAATATTTTTACGGAATTTAAGGACTTCACAAAAACTAAATCAATGGAGCTGTTATAGCCTTCCTTTTTTAGTTTTTGAGCGATTTGACTTGCATTTAAGTTTAAGATTTTAAGTCGAACACCTGTTTTTTTTGAAAAACGCTTAAAAAGCACTGTGTCTTTTGCCTCTAAGAAGTCAGAAGCAAGCACTAATTTTTTACTTATCTCAGGTTTTGCCTCCTCTATTTTACAAGATACAAGAACGAGACCTAAGAAAAGGGGCAGTAAAAACTTACTATAAACCATTGCTCTTGCCATTATCCTCCTATGATTTTTTTAATATCATTTAACTTCATTAATGCTTCAACCGGCGTAAGGATATTGATGTCTATATTGATTAATTCCTCGTGAATTTGTTCTAGAACTGGATCATTTAGTTGGAAAAAGCTAAGTTGCATGTTACCATCTTTTGCGCTTTTTACGTCTATTTTTTTTGCTTTGCCACCAACAGAGGCATGGGAATTTTCTAAATCTTTTAGTACGTGTTCTGCGCGCGCTATAACAGAATTTGGCATTCCAGCCATTCGGGCAACATGAATTCCAAAAGAATGTGCGCTTCCCCCGGCTACTAATTTCCTTAAAAACAGGACTTTTTCTCCCATTTCTTTCACCGAAACATTAAAGTTGTGAATGCGCGAAAATTGTTTTTGCATTTCATTTAATTCATGGTAATGCGTTGCAAACAAGGTTTTACATTTTGCCTTTGGATTCTCGTGTAAATATTCCGCAATTGCCCAAGCGATAGAAATTCCATCATAGGTGCTTGTACCTCTACCAATTTCATCCAATAAAATCAAACTCCTAGCAGAAATATTGTTCAGAATACTTGCGGTTTCGTTCATTTCTACCATAAAAGTAGATTCGCCAGAGGAGATATTATCTGATGCACCAACTCGGGTGAAAACCTTATCTACTAGTCCAATTTTTGCGCTATCTGCAGGAACGAAAGAACCCATTTGAGCCATCAGGACAATCAAAGCAGTTTGTCGTAAAATCGCACTTTTTCCACTCATATTTGGACCGGTAATCATAATCATTTGCTGCGTTTCATTGTCGAGAAAAGTATCATTTGCAATGTATTCTTCTCCGTGTGCCAGGCGTTTTTCAATAACAGGATGCCTTCCATTTTTAATGTCGAGCATAAAACCATTGTTAATTTCTGGGCGCTTATAGTTATTGGCTTGTGCAATGGTTGAAAAGGAAAAAAGGCAATCTAAACGAGCTACGATAAGTGCATTGTACTGAATTGGGTGGATGTAATCGGCCATTCCTACTACAAGTTCTTGAAAAAGCTGTAATTCAATGACCAGCATTTTTTCTTCGGCGCCGAGTATTTTGCTTTCATATTCTTTCAGTTCTTCCGTGATATATCTTTCCGCATTTACCAAGGTTTGCTTGCGAATCCAGTCTTCTGGCACCTTGTCTTTGTGTGTATTTCGGACTTCAATATAATATCCGAAAACATTATTGAAAGAAATTTTTAAACTTGGAATTCCAGTCCGCTTTGCCTCACTATTTTGCAAATTTTCTAGATAATCTTTTCCTTTAAAAGAAATCTCTCGCAATTCATCCAACTCATTATGACAACCTTGCCGAATCACCATTCCTTTTCCTATCTGTCCTGCTGGCTCATCTACCAATGTTTCACCAATTAATTTTATTAATGATTCACAAGAATGAACCTGTTCCATCATTTTTTGCAAGGAGGCAGGCGCTCCATCACTAACTATTTTTTGGATTAATGGAATTTGTAGGAGTGTCCTTCGCAGGTGCATTACTTCCCGAGGATTTACTTTTCCCACAGCAACTTTTGAAATCAAGCGTTCTAAATCTCCAATTTCGCGTAAATGCTGTCCTAATTCAAAAGAGATTTGCTCATTTGCCACGAAGTAATCTACTACATCTAGGCGTTCTTCAATTGGTTTTTGATCTTTTAACGGCAGCACCATCCAACGTTTCATGAGTCTCCCGCCCATTGGGGTCAATGTTTTATCTAAAATATCTGCAAGTGTTATCGCATTTTCATTGGATGAGGTAATGAGCTCCAAATTACGAATTGTAAAGCGATCCAACCAAACGTAACGTTCTTCTTCAATGCGTGAAATCGAACTGATATGTCCCAATTTTTGATGTTGATTCTCATTTAAATAATGAAAAATTGCTCCAGCCGCTATAATAGCATCTGGTAAATTATCAACACCAAATCCTTTTAATGATTTCGTGCCGAAATGTTTTGTTAGGCATTCCGTTGCGAACTCCTCTCCAAAAACCCAGTCTTCCAAGCGGAAAGTGTAGTACTTTTCTCCGAAAATTTCTTGGAAATCTTTTGTCCTATTTTTTTGATAGATAATCTCGCTTGGAGAAAAGCCACTCAAGAGCTTGTCTATGTAATCTTTGTCACCTTGAGCAACTAAAAATTCACCGGTAGAAACATCTAAGAAAGCAACACCAAGGTTTGATTTACCAAAATATACGGAACACAAAAAGTTATTTTTTCCTTGTTCTAATACTTGATCATTAAATGAAACTCCTGGAGTTACAAGTTCCGTTACCCCCCTTTTTACAATTGTTTTTGTCATTTTCGGATCTTCCAACTGATCGCAAATTGCAACACGCTGTCCTGCTCTCACAAGTTTCGGAAGATAAACGTCTAAAGAATGATAGGGGAACCCTGCAAGTTCTATTTCTCTCCCAGAACCATTTTTCCGTTTTGTGAGGATGATTCCTAAAATCCGTGAGGTTTTTATGGCGTCTTCTCCAAATGTTTCATAAAAATCCCCAACGCGAAAAAGCAATAAGGCCTCAGGATGACGCGCTTTAATTTGATTGTATTGCTTCATCAAAGGTGTTTCCGCAATCTCTTTTTCGGGGCTAATTTTCGACAAGGGTAATGATTGTTAATTTCAAATATAAAGATAAGAAAAAATTTATTATTGGAACACCTTGATTGTTTTTTACCTTTACAAACTACATTATGAGCATAGAAAACAATAAGAAACTCAAACTTTGGGAACTTGATAGATTAAGCGAGGAGCAGTTTAAATCTCAGGTAAAAAATCCGCTTATTGTGATTTTAGATGATATTCGCTCCTTAAATAATATTGGTTCTTTTTTTCGCACAGCTGATGCTTTTAACATTGAAAAAATTTACCTCTGTGGAATTACAGCTTGCCCACCACATAAAGACATTCATAAAACTGCTTTGGGAGCAACTGAAACAATTGTCTGGGAATACCGCGAAAACATCGAAGAATTAGTGCAAGAATTAAGTCTTCAAGGCATAGCAATTTGCACTATTGAACAAGCAGAAAAAACACTTTTCCTTCAAAATATTTCTGAACTTAGAGAGGATAAATTTGCCTTAATTTTCGGTAATGAAGTAAATGGCGTGAAACAAGCAATTGTCGATCGTTCGAATTATGTTATTGAAATACCACAATTTGGCACAAAACACAGCTTAAATGTGAGTGTTTGCGCAGGAATTGTTCTTTGGGAATTTTGCAAAAAGTACCTATAAAAAGCTATTTATTTTACGTTTTTAACGGAAGAGATAAGTTTTTCTAATCACATAAACAGAGAGATTAATTAGAAAAAGGGTAAAAATTCCCTTAAATTCGCAGGGATGAATCTCTATTCGCACAAACAACGTTGGAAAATTACCTTGCTCCTTTTATCACTTTTTATAATTGGCGCTTCCTTGTTTGTATCAAATTCAATGATAGAAAAAATATCGCTAAGAGAAAGAGGAAAGGCGCGACAATGGGCGGAAGCAATAAAGAAAAAGGGAGAACTTGTACAGTTAACAAATCAGATTTTTAATGAACTCCGCGAGAAAGAAAAACAAAAAATTCTACTCATAGAAGAAGCGCAAAGAACAATTTTAAGCGGCTCAGACTTATCAATGAATCAAGATCTTGATTTTGCAATTAAAATCATCAAAAACAACAAAGATATTCCTGTTATTTTATTAAATGACGATGGCTCCGTTGCGCAGCAGAGAAACATAGCGCTGAACGATTCTGCGAATGCAACTCCAAGTGATTCTGTTTTACAAAAATTAGCAAAGGAATGGAAATTGGCAGGGCGTGTATTTGAAATCGAAGTTTATAGAGGAATGTTTATGACTTTTGTTTATGGCGAATCTCGTGAGTTACTTCGTCTAAAAAAGGAAAGTGATGACATTCTATCTTCTTTTACGAGTCAATTACTTGATAATTCTGATTTAATTCCAGTTTTATTAATAGATAAAAAAACACAAACAATTGAAGCAAGTAATTTGCTTCCAGAACAACTAAAAGAGGAAGCATTAAAAAGCACAATTAAATCCTTAGCTGCGGAAAATACTCCTTTAACACTCAATTTTGGTTCGGGAGAAAAGATACTTTATTTTAGTGATAGCCCAGAAGTACGTCAATTAATTTGGTTCCCTTACATTCAATTTAGTGTTATTGCATTAATTGTAATCATTGGTTATTTGATGTTTTCTACCTTTCGTAAAGCAGAACAAAATCAAGTTTGGGCTGGCATGGCAAAGGAAACAGCGCATCAATTGGGAACACCGCTTTCTTCAATGATGGCTTGGGTTGCACATTTAGAAGCAAGTAAAACAGATCCAATGGTAATCGAAGAAATGCACAAAGATTTAGATCGCTTAGAAAAAATAACAGATCGCTTTTCTAAAATCGGCTCAGGTGCAAAATTAACAGACGAAGATTTAATGTTAACCATTGGAAATAATTTGGATTACTTGCGCGCACGTTTGTCTGATAAAATCACAATCAGCTTTTCCCTTGTTGGAGAGGCTCCTGTAATTGTTAAGCACAATGCGGCCTTGATTGAATGGGTTATCGAAAACATTTGTAAAAACGCCGTTGATGCCATGGATGGAAAAGGAGATTTAACCATTGAGATTTCTAGGGATTCAGGTTTCGTTCACATTGACATTAGTGATACAGGAAAAGGATTGACGCCAAAGCAATTTAAAACAATTTTTCAACCAGGATTTTCTACAAAGAAAAGAGGTTGGGGCCTTGGACTCACGCTTGTAAAACGGATTATTGAAGAATACCACAAAGGGAAAGTCTTTGTACTGAAATCTGAAATTGATAAGGGAACTGTTTTTCGAATTAGTATTCCTTCCTAAATCTCTCTACAGACTAATAAGATTTTGAAGCAAGTATATTTTACAAAAAAGCGATTATTTTAAAAACAATTTTTTACTTTTGTAAAAAATTAGTGTGAAACAACTATTCAAATTATCTTTAGTTTTCATTGTTTTTCTTTCGATTGTAGTTCAATCTTTGTCATTCTATATTCCTTCGTTTAATGAGGAAATTTCTGAAATCGTGTTAATTGATTTTGAAGAAGAGAATGAAGAATCTGAAAAAGAAGTAAAGGAAGAAGAAAATCTCAAAAATGATTCGTTTCATATTCCAATTCCAGTTCAAATTTTTGTTTCCTCTTTGCTTTCAAACGGCGATAATTTTCTCTTTAATTACCGTTCTCCAGCACTCGCTTTTTTAAGTCCTCCTCCGGAAAAACTGTCCTAACTAGTAAAATTTATTTAAATATTTTCTCTGCTAGTTGTCTGCAGTATTTAAATATTTTTTTAATTACATGTGTCTAGGGATTAAACTCCTATCAGACTCGTGTAAAAACCTAACGATTTAATCTTATAATAACTACTAAAAGAATGAAAACACTAACAAAAGAAATACAAGATGCCATTACACCATCTATGGCATTACAAATACTTCAAGATGGAAATAAGCGATTTGTCTCTAACTTAAAAACCAACCGTAACCTTTTACAACAGGTCAACGAAACCTCTGACGGACAGCACCCATTTGCTGTGGTTTTGAGTTGTATTGATAGTAGGACTTCTGCTGAGCTTATTTTTGATCAAGGACTCGGGGATATTTTTAGCGTGAGAATTGCCGGTAACATTATCAATGAAGATATATTAGGGAGTATGGAATTTGCTTGCAAATTAGCTGGCTCAAAAATAATTGTAGTCCTTGGACACAGTAAATGTGGAGCAGTAAAAGGAGCCTGTGACCATGCAGAAATGGGAAATTTAACAGCTTTGCTTGCCAAGATTAAACCCTCAGTAGATGACGAAGTCGAAACCAAAGATAATCGCACTTCCAAAAATGCAGATTTTGTTGAAAATGTTGCTGCTATCAATGTGAAAAGAAGCATAAAAGCAATTATGGAGAAAAGTGCTATTCTTGAACAGATGATTAAAAATAGAGAAATTGGCATTATTGGTGGAATGCATGATTTATCAACAGGAAAAGTTTCTTTCTATTCAGAAACAGCTTTTATTTCTTAATTTAAATTTTAAAAAAATGAATCTTAAATATCTAAAAAGTGACTTTCCAGCGAGTATCGTTGTATTTTTTGTTGCCTTACCTTTGTGTCTAGGTATAGCATTAGCATCAGGAGCACCACTTTTATCAGGATTGATAACTGGTGTAATAGGAGGAATTGTTGTAGGGGCATTGAGTGGTTCTAATTTGGGCGTATCAGGTCCCGCTGCTGGACTTGCTGCAATCGTAGCCGCTTCAATTACAGAACTTGGTAGTTTTGAGGTATTTCTAGTGGCTGTAGTTTTATCGGGTATAATACAGATATTATTTGGTATCCTAAGATTAGGAATAATAGGCTATTTTTTTCCAAATAGCGTAATACTTGGAATGCTTTCGGGCATTGGAATTATTATCATCTTAAAACAAATCCCTCATTTATTTGGATATGATTCCGAACCAATGGGGGCAGATGAGTTTGTAGAAGCAACAGGTGAAAATACATTTTCTGCAATTTCACATATTTTTAGCAATGTAAGTCCAGGATCTGTTATAATTGGTTTTTTGGGTTTAGCTTTGATTGTTTTTTGGGATTCTATTTTAGCAAAAAAAGGAAAAATATTTAGGGTTCTACAAGGGGCAATTGTAGCTGTTTTGCTTGGGACAATAATCAAATTGATCTTTGATAATTATCCAACTTTAGCTGTTAAAGATATTCACTTAGTTTCAATTCCTGTTGCTAATAATCTCAATGATTTTATCAGTTTCCTTACTTTTCCGGATTTTAGTGCAATTACAAACCTTAAGGTTTTAACGATTGCATTTACCATTGCTTTAATAGCTAGTTTAGAGACTTTATTGAGTGTGGAAGCAACAGATAAATTAGATCCGGATAAACATGTCACACCAACTAATCGTGAACTTTTTGCTCAAGGAACTGGTAATATTCTCTCTGGTTTGATAGGTGGTTTACCTTTAACCCAAGTTATTGTAAGAAGTTCTGCCAATATACAGTCTAACGCTAAAAGTAAACTATCCGCAATTATTCATGGCCTTTTACTATTACTTGCTGTTTTAGCATTACCTAAAATGTTGAATCATATTCCATTATCTGTTTTAGCAGCTGTTCTAATAGTAGTAGGTTATAAATTAGCTAAACCAAGCTTATTCAAAAAAATGTGGGCCAAAGGCTGGACACAATTTGTTCCTTTCGTAGCGACAATTTTAGTCATCGTTGTTAAAGATTTATTGTGGGGTATTTCTGTAGGTTTATTTATTGGGATAATCGTAATCATTGTAAAAAGCTATCAAAATTCTTTATTTCTAAATATCGATAAAACAAATGATAAATTAGTTAAAATGACTTTTGCAGAAGAAGTGACTTTCTTAAATAAAGGAGCAATAGCAAAACAACTAGGTAGTCTTCCTAATGATATAACTTTGGAACTTGACGTGAGAAATAGTAAATATATTGATAGCGATATTATAGAGATACTTGAAGATTTTGTAGTACAAGCTAAAAATAAAAGTATTACAGTTCTATTACTATCGGAAAGAGGGAATGAAACTAATCCTCAGAGTTATATTGAATTTTTCAAAAGAGATAAAATTATGAAGTACTCTTATTTTAGTCAAGGGGACACAGTTTTTAAAAAATAGTAAACTAAACGCGGTAAGATTTTAAGATATTTATCACCAAAATACCATATTTGCGGTATAGTTTATAATCATTCTAAATAATAATTTTGCAGCTTAATTTAAGTTTTGAATTCTGCTGTTATGAATAAACTATTTATTCTATTCTCTATCTTTTCAAATTATCTTTTTTGTCAATTAAATGCGCAACCAAATCTAGGTGAAAAGCTTATAAGTTTAAACGAAATTCTCATCAAAGAAAATCAAATTACAAACGAAATAGAACGCATGCCAGATTTGAAGAACAATGTTATTTATACAGGTAAAAAGAATGAAGTAATTCAGTTAAATCGCCTAAATGCAGACCTCAGCACCAACAATACACGGCAAGTTTTTGCAAAAGTTCCGGGTATGAGCATTTGGGAAAATGATGGCTCAGGAATTCAAGTTGGCGTTGCAACAAGGGGCTTAAGTCCCAATCGTTCCTGGGAATTTAATGTGCGACAAAATGGGTACGATATAAGTTCTGAGGTTTTTGGTTATCCCGAAACATATTATACGCCTCCAATGGAAGCACTTGAAAAAATTGAAGTGATTCGAGGCGCTGCATCCTTGCAATATGGTCCGCAGTTTGGAGGTTTACTTAATTATCGCATAAAAAAAGGAAATCCAACTAAAATGGTTTCTTTTGAAACACAACAGACTCTTGGTTCCTTTGGTTTATTCAATACCTACAATGCTCTTGGCGGAACGCATAAAAAGTTTTCCTATTATGGATTTTTACATCACCGCTCTGCAGATGGATGGAGAAATAATAGCCAATACGCTATTAATTCAGGCTATTTTTCTGTGAACTATCAAGTAACAAAAAAGATAGCTTTAAGTGGTGAATATACTTCCATGAATTATAAAAGTCAGCAGGCGGGAGGGCTTTCAGACGCGCAGTACAATGAAAATCATCAGCAATCATTTAGATCAAGAAATTGGTTTGGAGCGCCTTATAATGTTGCATCATTTACACTTAGTTATGATATTACAAAAGCAATTAATCTTCAAATTAAATCATTTGCAAGCTTTGCAGAACGAAATAGTGTAGGGTTCACGAATTCTATTATAACTAAAGACAGTATTAATCCAATAAGCTTAGAATATAATAATCGACAAGTTGACCGAGATAAGTATAAAAATTATGGTACAGAAGCTAGAATGTCAGTTAAATATAACTGCTTTGGAAAAGAAAACATATTTGCTGGAGGACTAAGAGCTTATCACGGTGGTACAATTAGAAATCAAAAAGGTGTTGGAACAAATGGTAGCGATTTTGATTTAAGCTTAACGAATCCTTCTTATGGGCGTTCTTTGGAATTCTCTACAACTAATTTGGCTGTTTTTTCAGAAAATATCTTGCAACTTGGAAAAAGACTTAAAATAGTTCCTGGTCTTCGCTTTGAGTACATTGCAAACTCGCAAAAAGGATACATTGATATGAATATTGGTGAGCTACCGCTTATAAAGAAAGAACGCACTCTTTTTCTTTACGGACTTGGAGGCGAATTTAAGGTAAGCGAGAAAACCAATTTATATGGCAATTATTCCTTGGCTTATCGCCCAGTTACTTTTTCAGAACTAAGTCCATCTGCAACGACAGAAACAATAAATCCAAATTTGAAAGATGCAAGTGGATTCAATGCTGATTGTGGTTTTCGGGGGACTTTAAAAAATTATTTGAGTTTTGATGTTGGGCTTTTCTACTTGAACTATGACAATAGAATTGGAAGTATTCTCCAAAATGGAAATCTCTTCAAAACAAATATTGGAACATCAGTAAGTAAGGGGATTGAATCCTATGTTGAAGTTAATGTCCTTCGGATTTTTACTGATAATACAAAAATTGGTGCTGTTTCTATTTTCGCTTCTAACTCTTTCATATCTGCAAAATATGTAAAATGGGACGACCCAAGTAAAACAATTCAAGACAAACAAGTTGAAAATGCCCCAAAATACATTCATCGCTTCGGATTATCTTATTGTTTGAAAGGCTTTTCTGCGACAATTCAATTGAGTAAAGTTGCTTCAGTGTATACCGATGCAGAAAATACGGAAATGTCAAATACTCAAGGAACTATCGGAAAGCTGCCAGCTTATCAAGTAATGGACGCAGCTCTTACATACAAATTTCTGAAGTATTACAACGTAAAAGCTGGGGTTAATAACCTTACTGATGAGAAATATGCAAGCAGAAGGGCAACAGGATATCCTGGCCCAGGAATACTTCCTGGAAATGGAAGAACCTTATATTTTTCTTTAGGGGCTTGTTTTTAAGAGGGAATAGCAAAACAAGTACGAATTTTTACCCAAGATGTTTCTGAGTGAAAAGTTATTAGTATATTTGATTTTATTGAATTCCTAGTTTGAAAAAAAACCGCAAAATACAATTTAAAGCCTCCTTACTTTTACTGCTCTATTTATTCAGTAATTTTCCTTCTAGTTTATTTCATGATCACGCACTAGAAATAAGCCCGTATGAAAAGGCAACATCTTGTGAAAAAACAATTTACTATTCTCACAAAGAAGATTCTTGTAATCATAAAACGCATATAAGTCTGGCTGAAGAAAAATGCCACTTATGTGATAATCACACACTTTCCCCGCATACGCTTTTCACATTCTTTTCCTCTTCTTTCAACAAGGAATTTTCTCTAGCGAATACAGAAGTTTCAGAACGTTATTTTTATCAAGTTCCAGCTATTTTATCAAATAGAGGTCCCCCTTCGGTTTTATCTTTTACCGTTTAATTTTTTCAGGGCATTTTCATGTCCTGTTAATTCATTTAATAAATTTTAAAAACAAAAAGATGAAATCAAAACTCATTTATACAATCGTTGCGTTCGTTTTCGCAACTCAAATTATCGTAGCACAAAATAAAATTAGTGGAACGATTAAAGACGAAAAATCAAAAGAAGTTTTAAAAGGAGTGGCTATTTATATTAGTGATTTAAAAACAGGAGCTACAACCGATAAAGCTGGAAAATATGAATTAGAAAATATAAAGTCAGGTTCTTACCTTTTAGAAATAAGTTTTAACGGATATAAAAAACGTGTCGAACGAATTATAATTTTAAAAGATACGCTTATTGATTTTATTTTAAGTGAATCTGTTGCTGAACTAAATGAAATTGTTGTTACAGCCGTTACTCGTTCTACTGAATTAAAGTTAAGTCCAATAATTATTAAACCTATTGACATTGGTTTTTTGAACCAAAATAGTGCCACTAATTTAATTGATGCGCTAAAAAATATTCCTGGAATTAATCAGCTTACAACAGGATCGGGAATATCAAAACCTATTATTAGAGGTTTAGCATACAACCGTGTAATTTCACTTTACAATGGTATTCGACAAGAAGGACAACAATGGGGTGATGAACACGGGATTGAAATTGACGAATATTCTATTGACAGAATTGAAATTGTAAAAGGTCCTGGAAGTTTGATGTATGGTTCTGATGGAATAGGAGGGGTTTTAAATTTTATTTCACCTAAAGCGCCACCTTCGGGTCAAATAAAAACACAGCTTATTTCAAACTATCAAAGCAATAATAATTTTATCGGTTATTCTCTTTCAAATGCTGGAAACAAAAATGGAATTCAATGGCTCGGCAGGTTTAGTAACAAGTTGTCTGGGAATTTTCAAAATAAATACGATGGAAAAGTCTATAATTCTGGATTTCAAGAATACAACGGAAGTTTATTTTTAGGACTAACTAAAAAATGGGGGTATTCACATTTAAATATAAGCACGTTTAATACTACTTTAAACATGGTTGAGGGTGAAAGAGATAGCTTAGGTAATTTTATTTATGCAAGTCCAGATGGTAATGGCTCAACAACGGAAGTCTCAGCAAGCACCAAAGATTTAAAGGGCTACAAAGTTGGATTTCCTCACCAAGAAGTTCAGCATTTAAGAGTGCTCAATAACAACTATTTTATCTTAAGAAAAGGAAGCATCAATTTAGATTTAGGCTACCAAAATAATAAGCGTCAAGAATTTGGAGATGTTTTAAATCCATCTGATAAAGCCCTGTTTTTTGATCTAAATACGTTCAATTATAATTTACGATATAATTTTAACGAAATAAAAGGGTGGGAAACTTCCTTGGGAATTAGCGGCATGCAGCAAGAAAATACGAATAAAGGATTGGAGTTTCTAATTCCAGAATATTCGCTTTTTGATATAGGTTCTTTTGTGTTTTCTCAAAAAACATTCAACAAACTCACTTTTGCTGGTGGTGTTCGTTTTGACACCAGAATAATCTCTACTGAGAAATTAATCTTAGATAGTTTAGGAGCACCAATAAATACTGAGGATAATACAACAGAATTAAAATTTAAGGAATTAAAGAAGAGGTATAGCAGCTATTCTGGAAGCATTGGTTTATCGTATCAAATTAATAAAAAATCGACACTGAAATTTAATTTATCCAGAGGTTTTAGAGCAGCAAATATTTCTGAAATCGCCTCTAATGGAAGACATGAAGGCACCTTAAGATTTGAGTATGGAACTCCCGAATTAAAACCAGAGCTTAGCCATCAAATTGATCTTGCATATTTCATTAATACCGATCATGTTACCTTTGAGTTTACGCCATTCACGAATTTAATATCCAACTATATTTTTTCTGAAAAATTGACAAGCACATCTGGTGGAGACTCTATTCCAGATCTATTAGACCCAGCGCCAGCATATAAATTTGCCCAAGCAAATGCGACCTTAATTGGCGGAGAAATTTATTTGGATGTTCACCCACATCCTTTTGATTGGTTGCATATTGAAAATTCATTTTCCTATGTTCAGGCAACACAGAACAAGCAAAGCGACAGCACTAAGTATTTGCCTTTTATTCCCGCAGCAAAATACAGAGGAGAGTTAAAAGCTCAGTTTAATAAGCTTGGAAAAAACCTAAGCAATGCATATATTAAGTTCGCCCTTGACTATTATTTTGCACAGAATAAGTTTTTCTCAGCTTACAGTACAGAAACAGCTACGCCTTCCTATACTTTGCTAAGTGCCGGTTTGGGGGCAAATCTTAAAGCATACAAGCGCAGCGACTTCATGAGTATTTACCTCAGTTTAGAAAACCTTGCTGACTGTGCTTACCAAAGTCACTTAAGTCGACTTAAATATGCCGCTCAAAATCCATTAACAGGAAGGAATGGAGTTTTCAACATGGGGAGAAATATAAGTTTGAAAGTGATTTTTAATCTATAAAGATTAAAAAGACCTGATTTTAAACAAACTTATTCTGATATTTAATTAGTCCAATCGTGAAGTTCAACGAGCTTATTTTTAATAAAATCTCGTACTTCCTTTTGCTCTACTTTATCCACAACCTCAGCGATAAAGGCTTGAGTGATGAGTGAACGCGCTGATTTTTCTGAAAGGCCACGCGCGCGTAAGTAAAATACTGCATCGTCATCTAATTGTCCTGTTGTTGAACCATGAGAACACTTTACATCATTTGCATAAATTTCTAATTCAGGTTTCGAATTAACACTTGCATCATCACTTAAAAGCACATTGGCATTTGATTGAAAAGCAGAAATTTTTTGTGCATTGGGTCGAACGAAAACCTTGCCATTAAAAACTCCTGTTGCTTTTCCGCTGAGAATACCTTTGTATAACTCATTTGAATTGCAATGCGGCGCAATATGATCTACGATAGTATGATTGTCGAGGTGCTGTAAATCTTTTAACAAGTATGCGCCATTCAAGTTCGTTTCACAGTTTTCCCCTTCAATAAGAAAAGAACTATTGTTTCGAACCCAAGCTCCTGAAATACTAAAAGTATTAAGCAAAACAGTAGAATTTCGCTTTTGAATACTATAATCTTCACACAGTAAAAATGAACTAGCATTTTCCATTTGTAATTTATCACAGGAAATACGCGCATTTTCTTCAATCAGATATTCTACAATCGGCAGGGAAAATAAGTGTTCTCCACTTGCTGTAAATTGCTGAATGAGCTTGAAAGAAGAGCCTTTTTTAACATTAATAAAAACGCGAAAAGGTGCGAAACAATTTTCTCCATGTGCATGAAATAAAAGTTGAAATACTCCTTCTATTTGAGTATTTTCTTCCACTTCAATGAAAAGTCCTTCTTGCGAATAAAGTGTGTTTAGTGCTAAAAATATATTTTGCGTCAGATCTGCTTTTTTCCCAATTAAACTTAATTGTTGCTCGCTGCACTTTGAAAATGGCGTAATTGTTAAACCAGCGATTTCCTTTGAAAAAGAAGTGATATAGCCATTGGTTATGCGCACAATACCATTATCTGTTAAGGGTGCGACAACTTGCTCATTCTCACTTATTTTTTCTTGATTTAAGCGCAGTTGAGCCAATTTCGCTAGCCGTGTATATTTCCAAAATTCAGTTTTTGTCGTTGGAAAATCTAAGTGCAACAAGGTATTTTTTGCATCAGCTATGCTTGTCGGCGAGAAGGCCAGATTTGTTTCTTTAAATTTTGATGCAAAGGCCTGTATCTTGGATATATTTTCCATTATTTCCATTTAGTCGGCATTACTTGCTAGTTCCTCCTTAATCCAATCGTAACCTTTTTCTTCCAATTCTAAAGCCAATTCTTTTCCGCCAGATTTTACGATTTTTCCATCGTATAAAACATGAACAAAGTCAGGAATAATATAATCTAAGAGACGTTGGTAGTGAGTTATTATGATTGCAGCATTTTTGGGCGAGCGTAATTTGTTAACGCCGTTTGCCACAATTCTTAAAGCATCGATGTCTAAACCAGAATCTGTTTCGTCTAATATTGCCAATTTTGGATTGAGCATCGCCATCTGAAAAATCTCATTTCTTTTTTTCTCGCCACCAGAAAATCCTTCATTCACAGAACGACTTGCCAATTTACTATCCAATTCTACTAATGCTGATTTTTCTTTTACTAGCGCCAAAAAATCTTTTGCGGAAATTGGCTCTTCTCCTCTATATTCTCGGATTTCATTTAGTGCACTTTTCAAGAAATTTACATTCGACACACCAGGGATTTCAATAGGATATTGAAAAGCTAAAAATAATCCCTGTCTAGCTCTATCTTCAGTAGAAAGTTCTAATAAATCTTTTCCATCGAACTCTACATTTCCGTCAGTAACTGTATAATCCTCTTTTCCAGCAAGGATGCTCGCCAAGGTACTTTTTCCAGAGCCGTTCGGGCCCATTATAGCATGAATTTCTCCAGCTTTAACATTTAAGTTAAGACCTTTGAGAATTTTTTTCTCCTCAACTTCTGCATGTAAATTAACGATGTTTATCATCTACTTTTTATATTAAATTATCCGACACTTCCCTCTAAGCTAATCGCTAAAAGTTTCTGCGCCTCAACAGCAAATTCCATAGGAAGTTGGTTCAATACTTCTTTGCAATAGCCGTTTACAATTAAACTAATTGCTTTTTCTTCACTAAGTCCCCGCTGCTTGCAATAGAACAATTGATCTTCACCAATCTTTGAAGTTGTGGCTTCATGTTCAATTTTTGCAGAGGGATTTTTACATTCAATGTATGGAAAAGTATGCGCACCGCAGGTATCACCCATTAATAAAGAATCACATTGTGAAAAATTGCGCGCGTTTTTGGCATTTTTATGAATTTGTACTAATCCTCTGTATGAATTTTGAGATTTTCCAGCAGAAATCCCTTTTGAAATAATTGTACTTTTCGTATTTTTTCCTAGGTGAATCATTTTTGTGCCCGTATCAGCTTGCTGATAATTGTTTGTAACAGCCACTGAATAAAATTCTCCAATAGAATAATCTCCTTTGAGGATGCAAGAAGGATATTTCCATGTAACTGCAGAACCGGTTTCAACTTGCGTCCATGAAATTTTAGATTTCCGTTCACAAATTCCTCTTTTCGTCACGAAATTATAAATTCCCCCCAATCCATTTTTATCTCCAGGATACCAATTTTGAACGGTAGAATATTTTATTTCTGCATTTTCAAGTGCAATAAGTTCCACAACTGCAGCATGCAATTGATTTTCATCACGCTGAGGTGCAGTGCAACCTTCCAAATACGAAATATAGGCTCCTTCATCTGCAATTACTAAAGTTCTTTCAAATTGCCCCGTTCCTCCTTCATTTATTCTGAAATAAGTTGAAAGTTCCATAGGACAGCGAACACCTTTTGGGATATAGCAAAAAGAACCGTCTGTAAATACTGCAGAATTTAAGGCAGCATAAAAATTATCTGAAGTTGGAATAACAGTTCCCATGTATTTTTGAACTAACTCGGGATGCTCTTTAACCGCTTCCGAAAAAGAACAAAAGATAATTCCAAGCTCACTTAATTTTGATTTGAACGATGTAGCAACTGAAACAGAATCCATAACAAAATCTACGGCAACTCCTGTGAGTCGCATTTGCTCTTCCATAGAAATCCCCAATTTTTTCATTGTAGCTTTCATTTCTGGATCGACATCCTCCCAAGATTCATATTTCTTACTCTGTTTCGGAGCTGAGTAATATGCTATTTCATCAAATTTTGGCTTCTCGTAATGCACATGACCCCATTCGGGCTCAGTCATTGTCTGCCAAACAGCAAATGCTTTTAAGCGGTAGTCTAGCATCCAATTTGGCTCTTCTTTTTTTGATGAAATTAAGCGAATAATATCTTCATTTAAGCCAACAGGAATTTTATCAGATTCGATATTTGTGACAAATCCGTATTTATATTCTTGATTTTGTAAATCCTTTTCTAAATCGTTTTCTGTATAGTTGCTCATTATTTGCTTTTCTCTACTTTAAACTGAAAATGATTCTCCACAACCACAAGTCCTATCTGCATTTGGATTTTTAAAAATAAATCCTTTGCCATTTAAACCACCTGAAAAATCAAGGATTGTTCCAATTAAATACAAAAAACTTTTTTTGTCAACTACCACTCGAATTCCGTTGTCTTCAAAGGATTTATCTTCTTCTTTTTCTTCATTGTCGAAGGTCAATTGATACATTAAACCTGAACAACCGCCACCTTCAACACCAACACGAATAAATAATCCATCTTTTCCTTCATCATCCATTAGACGAAGTGCTTGTTTTTTTGCAGCATCTGTTACAGTAATCATGTGCCTTGTTTATTTAGATTTATTATAAATAACAATGAATTGCATTGCAAAAATACCGCTTTTATGGTATTCTCACAAATAAAGTTGTTAATCTCTTAACAAATAAATTCTTTTATGGTTTTGGTAGAGCTATTTGAAAATCACCAAATCGACTATCATTTTTATAGTAATCGCTTGAAATAATTTGCGCTTTACTTTTTAATGCTGCATTAAAGCGTCTATAATCATTAGACCTGGCTTCTATTGTCCCTGCATCTGAACGAGTTCTTACGATATAAGTTTTGCTTAATTCTTCTATGTATGCTTCATTTCCTATTGGGTCATTTTGAATCACAAAAGCAGCATTTATATCTTCGGGATTTTTGTATACAAACATAGGCCGATTAAGTGTTTCAGAATTATATAGCTCTTGATGATTTCCCTCTAAAATAAAAATAATTTTACCTAAGCATTCACTTACTAAAGGCCAACCTATACTTCCAAGTCGCTCTTTTATATTTGTATAATCCCCTAATAAATCTTGTGGCTGATAGATATTTTCCCGATTTAAAACGGCAAAAATTTCCTTATCTAGTGCGTTATAAGCTTCCGCACTAAATGGAATTGATTTTTTAAATCCTAAGAATCTCAGCACTTTGGATTCATCTCCGGGGTTTGTTCCCTTTGCTTCGATATTTACAAATATTGGTGTATGCTTAGGATGTTCTTCACTCCATTTTTTCAATTCCAATAATACAGCTGAAAATGTTAAATAATTTGTCTCGTAATCTACGTCGGCAATATGTAAAACTTTAAATCCTGGATCTTTCATTACTGGATTTTTTACGCTTGTTTTAAGTCCACAGACAAATTTATTAACCGCTCGTTTCGCATATAGTCCGCCTTTTGGATCATAATTAATATCGATTTCAATACCTCGAATACCATATTCATCAAATTGAATTGGTAGTTTTGGGTGCCCGTAATCTAATTGTATTGGATCATTAGCTTCTCCTAATTGTTTTTTAAATTTTGTTAAAAACCTCAACACTTTTTTGTCTGGAAGACCTTTATAGCTATTGTGAGAGGCTAAAATGCGGATTTCATTTAAGCGCAATTCTTGACTTTCAATAAATAGTGTCTTGACAAAAAATACAACGATTAGGATTGGCTTATACATTGAGCCCATTTAGCAGTGCATCATCGACCTCATTTGCTAAAGTAACTTTTAAAAGCGGTTCAGCTTCCATTGCTCTTTTTATTGCAAATACAGCATTTTCATTCCTCGCCCAATTTCTTCTAGCAACGCCATTATTTACATCCCAATGAAGCATCATTTTTAAATTTCTTTCTGCCTCAGGGCTTCCGTCCAGTAACATGCCAAAACCGCCATTTATTACTTCTCCCCAACCAACTCCTCCGCCATTATGAATTGAAACCCATGTTGCCCCCCTAAAACTATCTCCGATCACATTTTGAATCGCCATGTCGGCCGTAAATTTAGAGCCATCATAAATATTTGATGTTTCACGATACGGTGAGTCAGTTCCTGAAACGTCGTGGTGATCTCTTCCCAATATAATTTCGCCGATCTCACCTTTTGCTATTGCTTTGTTAAACGCATCGGCAATAAGCATTCTTCCTTCAGCATCTGCGTATAAAATTCTTGCTTGAGAACCAACAACTAACTTATTTTCTTGAGCGCCTTTAATCCATTTGATATTATCCGCCATTTGTTCTTGGATTTCACTCGGACTATTTTTTATCATTTCTTCAAGGACTAAGCAGGCAATTTCATCTGTTTTTTTTAGATCATCGGGATTTCCACTGGCACAAACCCAACGAAAAGGACCAAAACCAAAATCGAAGCAAAGCGGACCAAGAATATCTTGAACGTATGAAGGGTATTTAAAATCGATGTTATTTTCAGCCATAACCGCAGCACCTGCTCTGGATGCCTCGAGTAAAAAAGCATTTCCATAGTCAAAAAAATAAGTTCCTTTTTTCGTATGCTTATTTATGGAATTTGAATGCCGCCTCAAACTTTCTTGCACAAGCTCTTTGAATTTTGTCGAGTTAACAGCCATCATCTCGTTCGCTTCTTCAAGAGTAATTCCAACTGGATAATATCCACCTGCCCAAGGATTGTGAAGAGATGTTTGATCGGAGCCAAGGTCAACATGAATATTTTCTACATCAAATTTTTCCCAAACATCAACGATATTTCCAAGAAAAGCAATTGAAACAACCTCATTTTCAGCTTTTGCTTTTAAAATTCTAGCACACAAAGCATCTAAATCTTGTATTATTTCATCAACCCAGCCTTGCTGATGCCTTGTCTCTACTGCTTTCGAGTTTATTTCAGCGCAGACTGTTATTACACCTGCAATATTTCCTGCTTTGGGTTGTGCCCCAGACATTCCACCTAAGCCAGCTGTTAAAAACAACTTTCTTCCATTTTCCCCAGATTTTTTCTCTATTCTTCTTATTGCATTTAATACTGTAATAGTTGTTCCATGAACAATTCCTTGAGGACCGATATACATATATGATCCAGCAGTCATTTGCCCAAATTGTGTAACTCCCATAGCATTGAATTTTTCCCAATCATCTGGTTTAGAATAATTAGGGATCATCATTCCGTTAGATACGACAACACGCGGAGCATTTTTATGAGAAGGAAATAAGCCCATTGGATGCCCCGAATACATTACTAATGTTTGTTCGTCCGTCATTTCAGCTAAATACTTCATCGTTAATCTATACTGAATCCAATTTTGGAATACCGACCCATTTCCTCCATAGGTAATTAATTCATGTGGATGTTGGGCAACTGCAGGATCAAGATTGTTTTGAATCATCAGCATAATTGCTTTTGCTTGTAATGATTTTCCTGGATATTCATTTATAGCCCTTGCGAACATTTCATAGTCGGGGCGAAAGCGGTGCATGTAAATTCTCCCAAATTGTTTGAGCTCTGCTAAAAAATCTACCGCTAATTCTTTATGTTGTGTTGCTGGGAAATAGCGCAAAGCATTTTTCAAGGCAACTATTTTTTCATCTTTCGATAAAATATCTTTTCTTTTTGGGGCGTGATTGATTAAAGGGTCAATTTCTTTCTTAGGAGGAATATTATTAGGAACCCCCTCCATAATAGCCTGACTTAAAGAAAGCGAATTCATTATGTGAAATTTTAGACAAAGGTACTCAAAGACTTAATATTTCAAGACAACAAACCCATGTTTTATAAGTTCTTCGCCACCCTCTATAATTGCCTTTATACGATAGAAATAAGTTCCTTCTTCTACTTTATTTCCATCTGCTGTTTTCCCATCCCATCCGCCTGCTGCATCAGTGTATTCATAAATAACATTTCCCCATCTATTTATAATCACACAATCAAAGCTTACAATGCCCTCAGAATTTACATAAAAAATATTATTGCCAGCCAAAGATGACATCACAATAATATTTGGCGCTGTGATGTCACACGGTTTAATTCCTATTGTTGCGGTATCTGTTACTTCATAACAGGCATTTTTTAAATGAAAAATATAAGTTCCTGCACCAGAAATTATTCTTGGAATTTCAGTAGCACCATCTCCCCAGAACCAAGTAGTACTTGGGTTATAATTCGCTTGCTGTGTCCATTCGCTCAACAAGGAATCTTTAGGTGTATTTAATATTAAAGGATCCAATTCAAAGCTTGAACCTGGGCAGATATTTGTATCAAGAACCTGCGTATAAATGTAGGGGGGGAATTCTATATTTGAGGTTAACGTTACATTACAAGCTTCATCAGTAAATGAAACAGGGTAAATTCCGGCAAAGTTTGTCGAGATCTGAGGATTATTACTTTGAGTATTAGAAATAAAAATCAAGGGGTCAGTGGAACTCCAAGTTCCACCACTAAATGCTGTTGTTCCAGTAATTTGATGCACATAATTACATGCCAAGGTATCTAAAAAGATTGATGGAAGATCCATTACATAAAGAGTTACTGTGGTGTCATAAGCACAACCAAAATTATCAGTAACATTATAGGTATAAAAAGTATTTCCAGTGACATTAGGTTGAATTGTTATAAGCGTATCATTCTGCCCTGATATTATTGTAGGGTCAGCAGTCCAGAAATCACTTACAAGCGTATTTTGATAACCTTCAGTTTCAGGGTATAAAGCCGCATTAAAATATATTCCCCATTGAAAAATATATCCATCATCAATACCTTGATTATCTTGAACTGTTATAGTCCAATTTCCATTTACAGGGCAGCCAATAAAGTCATTAAAATTCCCATCAGGAAGATAAACTCCATTTGTATCCATAGCTATGTTATTTCCTGTTGTGCCATTTGGAAGATTAATACCACCTGCAGTATAATCATTTGGAATTGTATTGCCTGCAGTATTTTCAGCACAAATGGTTCCAAGTGTTGCATTTGTAGGCGAAAAACAATAGGACCATACTGGAGATCCAGGCGCCCCACCATCAATATTTGTATCGTTTCCTAAGGAAGTGCCAATCCCACTTCCACATCCTCCAGGAACAAGTGCTGTCCAACCAAAGGGAGTTCCATTATATGCATTCATTATTGAAACAGTAGTCCCATTCGGACAGGTCAAAGTAATTTCTATATCTCCAATATACGAGTGTTCAATATCCAAGCATAATTGATCAAAATTTGCCGAGGAAGTAATAAAGGTTGTTTGGTCAAATCCAGAAATTCCAATGGATGTTTCATACTGCTGCCCAGCTCCATCAGGCAAAAAGGTCAGTCCCGCGAAAATACCTCCAACTTGGTATTCTCCTCCAGGCACAGTAACCCCAACGGTATCTTGTGCTGTTACACCTCCAATTAAGTTTGTGTTTTGACCCAAGCAAACAGAATCCTCAAGTGGTCCAGTTCCTGCAAAAATTGGTATTTGTGATACGCGAACTTTACAACTTGTATTTACAATTTGCGGAAAAGCATCTGTTATTTTCAAATCCACATAATATCCAGACCGAACAGGAGGCGTAAACCAAACTGAGCTACCTGTAGATTGCCCACTACCTCCAATGGTCCATAAATAAGTACAGTTTGCAACAGTTTGGGAATATCCTGTTCCTGTTAACTCTGAGGCATACGGAAAAGTTGGAGTAGCAACTAAAAGCACTGAATCGCCAAAACAAAGATCAACATATCCTGTATCTAAAGGGTTTAAGATATTTGGGCCAACACCATTTTTAAATGCTTCAATATGTGGAACATATGGCTGCGGGATGTCTCCACAAGCAACGTTTGCAACCCACCCTGTTCCCTCATTGGTTCCATTGGATACAAATCTTAAGGTTAAACAGCCACTTGGATTATTAGCAAAGGAAGCCTGCACATAAAAACCAACAGGGTTTGTCCCAGAATTATAAGCTCCTAATAAAGGCGCACTTGTAGTTGGACCGTCATAAATAAATAGCGTATCACTTGGGTCAATATTAAATTCAAATCCAATATTTGTCGCAAATGCAATAGAGACTTTTGAGCCTTGTGTTAGGTCGGGGCAAAGAACAAGAACTTCATTCATATTAGGGGCATAATTCCCTGCACCATCACTGAAATTTGTTCCGCTTGGAGGAGGAGGAATAATACCACTACAATTTAAAGGATTCGATTGATTATAGTCAGGATCTGATAAAAGCAGAGCTTGATTTAAGGCAACAAAGCTAATAAACGCAAAGAATACACTGAATACTATTTTCATTTTTTATTGTTTTTGATTTCTAGATCAAGGATGTAGCTTGATTTAACAACTAGCAGTTTATTTTGATTTTTAACAATAAAATACTGCGTAAAATCTTCAATTTTAAGACCAAAATCTGTAAAATTTACAACTTGTTTTTTTACTTCAATTTCAGGGAAATCCATTGTTTTACCTTCAGGGAGCTGCGTGAAATAACACGAATTTTCAAGTGCATATTCTAGGATTGTTATTTTTGATTTAGTAAAACCGTTTAGTTCTTGAGTAGTATAACTTTTTAAAAGTTCTTTTTTATAATCTTGGGCACTTAAGTTATTATTGAAGAATAAGATTAATAAAAGTAGTAGAGAATAATTTTTCATAAGTAAATATTAGTTTTAAGACGGAATGATATTAGAGAAAGTTGCATAAACAAAGATTTTTTTTATAATTCAATTATTAGAATATAATTATTTTTTTTCCCTTTCCCTAATAGTACATACTTGTCATTTATTAAGTTTTCTGGAGTAACTATAAACTGTTCATCTACTTTTTCTTTGTTTACTGAAATCGCATTGGCTATTAATTCTCTTCTTGCTTCACTATTCGAAGCCAAGAAATTTGTTTTCCCTGCCATAGCATCAACAATACTCATTCCATTTCCGAATTCTGCCTGTGATATTCTTGCTTGAGGAATACCATCAAAAATACTAAAGAAATCTTCCTCAGAAAGTGCTTTCAAATCATCTGCTGTAGATTTTCCAAATAGGATATTACTAGCGCTAATAGCCGTTTTCAATGCTTCATTATTATGAACACGAACTGTTATATCCTCTGCTAACACTTTTTGCAATACTCTCAAATGAGGAGCTTCTGCATGCTCTTTTTCTAATGCCTCAATTTCTTCTTTTGTTTTCAAAGTAAAAATGCGAATAAAATTTGCGGCATCGTCATCAGAAGTATTCAACCAGTATTGATAGAATTGATAAGGCGATGTCTTTTTTGCGTCTAACCAAACGTTACCGCCTTCTGTTTTTCCAAATTTAGTTCCATCTGCTTTTTTAATCAAAGGAGTAGTAACTGCATACGCTTCACCTCCACCTTTTCTGCGAATTAATTCTGTTCCAGTCACAATATTTCCCCATTGATCTGAACCACCTAATTGAACGATACAGCGCTTATGTTTATTTAAGTAATAGAAATCATATCCTTGAACCAATTGGTATGAAAATTCAGTAAAAGACAGCCCTGTCTCTAAACGAGATTTAACGGAATCTTTAGCCATCATATAATTCACAGAAATGTGTTTTCCAACATCTCGAATAAACTCTAAAAAGCTCAAGTTACTAAACCAATCAATGTTATTCACCATCTCAGCAGCGTTCTCGCCTTTGAAATCTAAAAACTTTTCCAATTGTAATTTAACACATTCAACATTATGTTTTAGTGTTGTTTCATCCAATAAATTTCGCTCCTGAGATTTTCCTGATGGATCTCCCACCATGCCTGTTGCACCTCCAACTAATGCGTATGGCTTATGTCCAGCTTTTTGAAAATGAACAAGTGTCATAATTTGCACCAAACTACCAATATGCAAAGAATCTGCAGTTGGATCAAAGCCAATATAACCCCCAGCACTTTCCTTCAATAAAGCTTCTTCTGTTCCAGGCATAATATCGTGTATCATCCCTCTCCACCTCAATTCTTCAATAAAATTAGTTGGCATCTTATTTTGTTAAGTCTTTAAATACTTCTTCCAATGATTTCTTCTCAATTTTTAAGGTCAGAATCAACCATTTTTCTTTTTGGGCAAATTGGGAGATTTCTTTCCGAAGGTCAATATCTGCTGAAGTTTCAATTAGCCAAGCATTGTTTACAGCTTCAACTTTTTGAATATTTGGAATTTTTATTAATTGTGATTTCGAAACTTTGGAATCAAATTCAACATAAACAGTTTGATGAGTAGTTTCATTTTGCAAGATAGAAGCTTTGTCATTTGCAACAATCTTTCCTTTCGAAATAATTACAATTCTATCACAAATGGCCTCAACTTCTTGCATGATATGCGTAGATAAAATAACTGTTTTTTCCTCGCCAATTTTTTTTATTAGTTCTCGAATTTCAACTAGTTGATTTGGGTCTAAACCACTTGTGGGTTCATCTAAAATTAATACTTCCGGGTCGTGAATTATTGCTTGAGCAAGGCCAACTCGTTGTCTATAACCTTTTGATAAAGCCCCAATTTTTTTGTTTTGTTCCAGTTCTAAACCGAGCGTTTGAATCATTTCCGAAACACGATTCTTCAGGTTTTTTATTTTATAAATCCGGCCTACAAATTCTAAGTATTCTCGGACATACATTTCTGTATATAAGGGATTATTCTCTGGTAAATAACCGATTATTTGACGTGTTTTAAGGTTATCCACATCCACTTTCATTCCACAAATATGTATTTCTCCAGAAGAAGCAGGAATAAATCCGGTCATTATTTTCATTGTTGTAGATTTCCCTGCTCCATTAGGGCCTAAAAATCCAACAATTTCTCCTTTTTTAACCGAAAAACTAATATCACAAACAGCAGCTTGCTCACCGTAGTATTTAAATAAATTTTTGACTTCTATTGACATCTTAGTGCGAAGTTAAGAAAAATCATGTATTCAATTCTTCAGTTTGAATTTTACGGGAAAAAAGTGCAAAAAAGAAAGCGAAAAAAGAAACTCCCATTTGAGTTTCAAGACTATCTTCAAAAATAAAGGTGATAATTGCAACACAAATAAATAGAAAGCCTATTAGCGACTGATTTCCCAATTGAAATCGTAAAAAATTAAATAGAATATAACAAAAGAATACTAAGCCAAATAAGCCAAAAGTCAAACAAAAAGTAATATAGGTATTGTGTGCGCGCAATCTCCTTTCAGGAAGTAATTTCGAGTTTTTTCTTTCATACATTTTCTCCATCGCAATTTTTTTATCTCCTGTCCCAACACCAAAAACCCAGTTTTCTTTTATTACTTGCCCACCCGTTTTCCAATACTCTATCCTTTCTAAAATTGAATGTCCGTTGGGATCACTAGCATTATGAATTTGAAAACGAACACCATAAAGTCTTGCCATCAATCCGGATTTTGTTTCATTAATATCTGCGTAGCCTAATTCAATATTATGTATGTCTTTTGAACTTAATTTTAATACACCATCTCCTCTAACAGGTAAATTTTTTGAATGCAGGTACCTTTCTAAAGTACTTGAAAGTTTTTGCTTGCGTAAATCCAAGCTGTCAAATGGAATAAGTGAGCGTTTACACCATTCTTCTTTTAGCGAAATATAGTTTGCTGGGGACGTTTCTTTATTCTCAATAGGAATCATTAAATAGAGTATTGTAGAAGAAATCAAAACAAGAAAAATGGAGATAATTCCAAGTACCCAAAAATATTTTTTAGCATTAAAGAGTTTCCAAAGCAGTGTTCCAAAGACAACAATTAATACAGCTATTATTCCAGATAAAACTTGACTGTAATAAGAATAAAACAAAAACCAAAGTCCAGCTAGCAAAAAAAGATATTTCCATTTTGGATAATAAGATTTCAGTTCAATAAGCACTGGGATTCCGACGGCAATTAATATTCCATAACGGATATGAGATCCAAAACGCGATAAATCTCGAATATCATTTAGTTTAAAGTTTTCTCTAAATAACGTGTAAATAGTAAAATTATAAATAGAAGTTACAAGAAGGGTAAATACAAAAAGTAGAAATAGTTTTCGAATTATTGAAGCAGTTGGAATGGGATTAGAGCAAATAATCAAGGGAATAGCAATAAGTGAAGCCTTAACCCTTAAATCATCAAAACCATGTTCAGCATCATCTGTCCAGAACATTCCTAGAAGATGCATCAGATAAAAAAGTAAAATAAAAATAAAGAACCGGTTTTTTTTAAGATTATCGAAATTCCCTTTGAAATCAGCAACAAGCAATAAATTTAAGCCACCAAGCATCATTCCTAACGACAAGAAAAATTTACTTGAAACAATTCCAACAAGAAGAAGTGAAAGAATAAAAAAGTGAATTTTCTCTTGAATTAAAGCTTGCCGAAGTTTTAAAAACATAAACGTTAAACGCTTATTTTTTCAAGATAGTATTGTAATTCGAAGAATTTTCAAATAAAGAAAGCGCCTTTTTAATTGCTTCATCATTTCGGAAAGAATCTATTGTCCTTCCTTTTTGAAAATAATAGCGAGAGACAATTTCATTCTCTAGCATTTGACATATTTCCTCCTTGTATTTTTCTAAATCTCTTTCTTTTGATGGGATTACTTTTGACATCATGTTATTGTATTCCACTTCAATATCTTTTGAAAAACCTTCTTTTTCAGCTATTTCCTTCATTTTACTTAATAATTCTTCTGATGCTGTTGTGTATTTCAACTCTTGTTTATTAATGTATGCTTTAAATTCTAGAAAATCAGCTTCAGATAATTTAAATTCCCCTGCTGGCAAAATTGTTGGATTTTTATAGGCATAATCAGTTGCATAATTAAAAATATGGTTCTCAGAAATTAGAAGTGCAGAAAGCCTACTCAAGTCAAGCAATTCGATTTTAATATCCGGCTCAATTCCTCTGCCATCAATGACATCCCTTCCATTTTTAGTCTTAAATTTTTTAAGTAACGAATCAGCAACGTCTTGTGCCTTATCCCCATTTTCTTTATCGTAGTATTCTAAACGTTGAACACAGCGACCAGAAGGAGTGTAATATTTTGCGATGGTTACTTTTATTTTTGACCCATATTTTAAATCATAGGTTCGCTGAACCAATCCTTTCCCAAAACTTGTCTGTCCAATAATTACCGCACGATCTAAATCTTGCAAGCTACCAGCAACAATTTCACTAGCTGAAGCAGATCCTCCGTCTAGAAGTACACAAAGTGGCAAATTAAGATCAATTGGCTCATCCAATGTTTTGTAAACGCTATTTTCTTCTTTTACTCTACCTTTTGTTGTAACAACCACTTGATTTTTTTCAATGAAAAAATTAACAATTTTTACTGCCTCAATTAATAAACCTCCACCATTTCCGCGCAAATCTAAAACCAAACTTTCCATTCCATCACCTTTTAATTTACTGAGTGCAGATTGAATATCTGAAGCAGCTGTCTGTGTAAAACTGTTAAGTTTGATGTACGCTGTTTTTTTGTTAATCATTCCAAAATAAGGAACATCAGGAATTTTTATCTCATCTCTTGTAACAGAAATTATTTTTCTTCCTTCTATTTTTCGTTCGATTTCTATTTTAATAGTTGTTCCTTTTGGACCTTTTAATGCAGAAGAAACTTCATCTGAAGATTTATTAAGCATTGATTTTCCATCAATTGAAAGAATTTTGTCTCCTGCTTTCAAGCCATTTTTTTCAGCAGGATTTCCCTCATATGGTTCAGTAATATATGTATCATTTCCTATTTTTTGAATTAAAGCGCCAATTCCACCGTATTGGCCAGTTGTCATCATCCTGTAATCTTCAATGTCAGACTCATGATAATAAACGGTGTAAGGATCTAATTCCTTAAGCATTGCATCAATTGCTGTTTTTGAAAGCGTCCCATTTTTAGGCTCATCTACAAAATATAAATCTAAGTGTTCATATACTTGATCCATAATCTCGAGATTCTTAAGTACTTCAAAGCCATTAGATTGGGCAAAAATTGAACACGAAAAAAGTTGTATAAATAGAATAATATTAAAAAACAGGATTTTCATTTTAATTAATTTTGATTGATTTTTAAGGCGAATTTCATTAAAGTCGAGACTAATTTAGTTTCAATTTCACTCGAACTAAGTAATGTGTTAAAATTATAAATAATTGCAAGTGCCAGCGGCTTGTTTTTAATTTCTTTTAGCTCTTCTAGTATAAATTTATTTTTGCGAAGCGCTTCAGTAATTGATCTTTTGATGTAATTACGGTCGTGAGAATGCTTAAATAGTTTTTTGGGAACAGAAATTAATACATTAAAATCTTTGGACCCGCTTAAACTTTCAATGCCTAAATAATTTATTAAAAAAGGGAAGTCCCGAAATTTTTCGCCGTCTTTAAATAATTTTTCAATTAGAACATGACTGCATAGCTTATACTCTTTCCCAAAAGTTTGATTCATGCTGTAAAGTTCAACAATTTTCTTGTCTCTACAAGCCAGATTGATAGAGTTCTACAATTTTATAACGAAAGTCACTCAATTTTTTCAACTCAGTTGCATCTTTATACTGACCTTCAAAAGAAATAATAAACCTAGAATAAAGGGATTTTATTTCATCAAAATTTTTGTTAGAATTTAATTTCTTAAATACATTATTTGATAAGAAGCCAGGACTTTCTCCTAAAATAAGTTTTGTTAGTGAATCAATTATCTCTTCAGATAATTCCATCAATTCTTTTTCATCCATATTTTATTTTTATTATAAAACTAAGTTAATTCTTCGAAATCATCAAAATGTGTGTCCTCTTTTTTAGTATCCATTTTACTAAAGCGCGATTTAATGTCAAATAATGGTTTACCTGAAATAAGGTAATTAAGTGCATTTAGCATTTTAAAAATCATCCCTAGTAAAAAGAAGAACCCAATTATTTTAAAGATAAACCCAATAATAACTGTTGATTCAATGTCTAAAATACTTCGTTGAAACCACAAAGCAACTGTATTTTCTGCAAACTGAGGATAACACACCAAACCAAGAAATAAAATACCACTAAGTGTAATTAAAATAATTTCAGCTTTTATTGTAATGCCCTCAGCGGCACTCTTCCCCAATTGCCCCATAAAAAGCTGCCGCCTTTGTTTCTGTTGAAGCATTCCAACAAAATAGGTGATTAAAACCAGAGCACTTGGAATTAAATTGTAAAAGTTGACTTGATGTTTATTGAGGTCTACGGAGAATAAAAAAGTTACATTCACTAAAAAAGCATATTTAATACCTTTTATAAGATACGTTTCAAATCTTGTTCTCTTTCTTCCTCCAACTAAAAAAGTGAGGCCTAGTTCTATGAAAAACCAAAGAAATCCATAAATAGAAAAAAAAACTCCGAGTTTAAAAATCAGATTTAATAAATCCATAATCTTTTATTTTTTTTCAAATTTATTAATATGTTTCATTAAGAATACAATTATTAAGATTAATCCATGCATTTACAAGGTGGATCCAACTTGATTTTTACATTTGGTAAACTAGCTTTTAGCTGTGACTGAAAAATTGTACCATACATTACACCTCTTAAATCTAATATACGCAATTCTTTAAGCTTATAGAGTCCTTTTCCAATGTCCTCAATTAAATTGTCATACAAATCTATTTCTTCAAGTTGCTCACAATTTTCAATATTATTAGATATATAGTTTAGCTTATTACTTGAAGCTTTGAGCACTTTTAATTTATAAAGTCGCGTTATTGGAAGTGGGAAAACTGCAAATCTATTGTGACTAATATCAAGAAATTCTATTTCTGTCAATTGCTCTAAACTATCGGGCAAGGTCTCAAATCTATTTCGTTTAAGATTTAAAGCCTTTAACTTTTTAAATTTCCAAAGTTGACTAGGGAGTTCACTTAATTTTTCTTTTGCTAAGCTTAGTGAAAAAATAGTATCTGGATTAGCTGTCTGTACTTCACTCCAATTATAAGTAATGAATGTCTCTTTCTGTGAAAAAAAACTAGACCAAAGGAAGCTCAAAAAAAGCACGAATAAAAGACGCATCAAGTTGTAATTGTGACTTTAATTCTTCTAAATTACTGAAATATTTTTCTTCACGAATATGTTTGTGGAAAGTAATTTTAATCGTCAAATCATAAATCATTTCTTCAAAGTCAAAAATATTTACTTCTATTGTTTTTGATAGCTGTTTGGAAATGCTTGGTCGCGTTCCAATATTTAACATTCCGAAATAATTTTTATCATTCACGAGTATTTTTACGGCATAAACTCCATTTTTTGGAATTATTTTATTTTTATCCGCTATCTGAATGTTTGCTGTAGGAAAATCAATACTCCTTCCAATTTCATTTCCATGAACTACAATGCCATTTATTTCAAATGCAGCATTTAGAAAAAGATTTGCCGTTTCAATATCACCTTCGTTTAAGGCTGTTCTAATTTTAGTTGAACTTACATTGATTTCATCGATTTCTTTTGCAGGAATCTCAATCACTTCATAACCAAATTTATCGCTGTATTCTCTTAAAAAATTAATATTTCCTTCACGAGAATTCCCAAACTGATGATCATAACCAATAATAATTTTCTTTGCTCGAATTTTTTTTACGATTATTTCTTCAATGAATTCAAGAGCGGTAAGTTTTGCAAATTCTTTTGAAAATGGCTGCACAATAATATTCTGAAGGCCTTGTTCAGCTAGCTTATTGTATTTTTCTTCTTGCGTTTGAATTAATTGTAAATTAGTATCTTCTGGAAAAAGCACCATCCTTGGATGAGGAAAAAATGTAAGCAAAACACTATCAGAATTTATTGATCTTGCCTCTCTAATAAGATTTTTAATAATTTTTTGATGCCCAAGATGAATACCATCGAAAGTGCCAATCGTTAAAACGGGGTTCTTTAATTCTTCGAGATTTTCTAGTCCATCAAAAATTCGCATGCTCATAATTCGAGCCACAAAGTTAGTGAATAGACTTGTTTTAAGCACAAAATCATTTAATTGAAAAGAAAGAATTATTTTAGAGGATTATTTCAAGTACTTATGACTTTAAAGCTTTTCAAATTTACATTTCTCTTCTTATATTTAAGTTCTCTTCCGTTAAGAGCAGAAGAGGGAATGCTCATTCCATCGTTAATTGCTGCCTTTGAATCAGATATGAAAGCGAAAGGCATGAAACTATCTGCCGCCGATATTTATAGTGTTAACAGCACTTCTATCAAAGATGCAATTTTACAATTTGGTGGTGGTTGTACTGCCGAGTTGGTTTCCAATCAGGGATTATTGTTGACAAATCACCATTGCGGCTATTCACAAATTCAAACTCATTCTTCTTTAGAAAATGATTACTTGAAGTATGGTTTTTGGGCGAAAACAAAAAATGAAGAATTGACAAATCCAGGTTTAACAGCCTTAAGAATTGTTCGAATTGAAGATGTTAGTCAAGCTGTATTTAGTGGTACAAGCTCTAAAAACGATTTTACAAAAATTCAAGAAAACATCAAAAAATTAGTTTCTTTAGCAGTTGCTGGAACACATTATGAAGCAGAAATTAAGGCGTTTAACTACGGTAACGATTATTATTTAATGGTGAAAGAAGTTTTTTTAGATGTCCGTTTTGTTGGTTCACCGCCTAATTCAATCGGAAAGTTTGGTGGCGACACTGATAATTGGGTTTGGCCTCGGCATACTGGAGATTTTTCAGTTTTTAGAGTTTATGTTGGGAAAGATAATAAGCCAGCGGCCTATTCAAAAGATAATAAACCTTACACACCTTTACATTTTCTTCCTATTTCTTTTAAAGATAGGAAAGCTGGTGATTTTACAATGGTCTATGGTTTTCCCGGTCAGACAGAACAGCATGTGGTTTCATCTTATTTGAAGTTTATTATCGAAAAAGAACGACCAGCAAGAATCAAAATGCGTGATCTTTCTTTAAGTGTAATTGATGCCGGCATGAAAAATTCAGATTTAGTGAGGATACAATATTCAGCAAAACAGGCAAGTATTGCAAACGCCTGGAAAAAATGGATTGGGCAAATTGATGGCTTAAAACAATTAGATGCCGTTTCAATCAAAATAAAGCAGGAAAAAGAATACACGGATCGCGCCAAAAGTAATCCTGCATGGAATACTAAATATGGCTCATTAGTTGAAAAAATGAATGAGTTAGTCGCCCAAAAATCTGACCTTGAATTTCAATATGCGATGGGAGCGGAATATTTTTCATACGGACCAGAATACTTTAAATTGGCTCGTGGAATGAATGATTTAATATCGAATTATTCGAAATACAAGGAGAAAGGTGAATTGAAGGCAGTAATAGATAAATTAAAAATCAGTGGGGAAGGATTCTTTAAAAATTATGATGAACAAGTAGACAAAAAAATTTTTCGATTGCTGACACTTGAATATTTTAATCAAACTTTTGCATGGAAAGAAATAACAAAAGAACTTCCATATTCTATTACTGAAAATTGGCGTAAGTCTTATTGCGATAATTTAACAGAAGTTATTTATACTAAATCTATTTTTACTAACAAAAATCGATTCCTTCTATTTTTAGATAAAATTAGCGATAACAGCATGAAAAAACTTCAAAAAGATAAAGGGTTTGAGCACTATACAAAATATATTAGCAATTTTAAAAATAATATCGTCCCTGCTTTTCAGCTTTTTTCTGCTGAAATGACAGCACTTTTACAAGTTTATGTAGAAGGAAAACTTATAATGTTTCCAGATGCAAAGCATTGGCCAGATGCAAATAGCACCCTAAGAATTTCTTATGGAAAACTAGAAGGTTCTGCTCCAACAGATGGCATGATGTATACAGAGCACACTACGTTGGATGGAATTGTTACAAAATACAATACTGGAAATCCAGATTTTGAATTACTACCAAAAATGTTGGAGTTACACAAAACGAAAGATTTTGGACCTTATGCTCAAAATGGAGAGTTATGGGTTTGTTTTACAGGTTCTAATCATACAACTGGAGGGAATTCAGGTTCGCCAGTTTTAGATGAAAATGGATATTTGATGGGTTTAAATTTTGACCGCACTTGGGAAAGCACTATGAGCGATTATATGTTTGATGCCAAACGTTGTCGCAATGTTGTTGTTGATATTCGCTATGTTCTTTGGGTCATGGATAAATATTCCGGAGCAAAACACATTGTAGATGAAATGACTTTAATGAAAGAATAAATTTATATTTGCTTTTTTAATTTTTTAGTTAAATGAATATTTACTTCCATAAAATTATTTTTTCTTGCTTTTTCTTGCTTTTTGTAGGTCAAATAAATGCTAAAGTAGTTCTTCCCTCACAGGATATATGTAAAGTCATAAAAGGTCAGTTAACAGATTATAGAACTAAAAATTATGCCGATGAGGTAGAAATAAATCTAAAATCGTTAGCGACAGGAAAAATTTACAGCACTGAAACCGATGAAAAAGGAAATTTTTATTTTTACAAAATTCCAATTGGAAAATGCTCCCTAAGCGTTATTGACGAAGATTACAGGGCAGAAACTTTTCTTTTCGAAACGAATAAAGCTAATTTGAAAAACTATAATTTTTCAGAGCCTTTTAAAGTTAATTTGAAGGTTTCGTGGATGTTTAATTGGGGAGATCGCACAATTATACTAAAATCGGGTAAAAAATATGTGCAAGAGCACTATTGGTCTCATTTGCTTGCGAAAATAGTATTAGGAATTTATACTGCCTGTTTAATTCTGATTTTCTACTACAGCTGTATTCAAATGACGCTTGCAATTGCTTATGTAAGAAACCGTAAAAAAAGAAAATTAGAGGAAATCCCACTATTTGATTCTAAAAATGCTCCAAAAGTAACGATTCAACTTCCGATGTATAACGAAATGTATGTCGCCGAGCGAATTATTGAATCGGCAGCAGCTTTTGATTATCCGAGAGATAAATTTCAAATTCAAGTTTTGGATGATTCAACAGATGAAACCAAAGATATTATTGCTGCTAAAGTTGCTGAATTAGCAGCTACTGGCTTGAATATTCAACACATTCATCGAATTGATCGAACGGGATACAAAGCAGGAGCGTTAGATGATGCTATGGATAGAGTGGAGGGAGAATTTATAGCAATTTTTGACGCAGATTTCGTTCCAGAAAAAGATTTTTTAACTCGTACTATTCCTTATTTCAAAGAAGGAATAGGTGTTGTTCAAACACGTTGGGGACATTTAAATAAAACATATTCTTTATTAACAGAACTTCAAGCATTTGGATTAAATGGGCATTTTGCAATAGAGCAAGGTGGAAGAAATGCTTCAGAGCATTTTATTAATTTTAATGGTACGGCAGGAATTTGGCGGAAAACATGTATTGAAGAAGCAGGAGGCTGGGAACATGATACGCTCACTGAAGATCTAGATTTGAGTTATCGCGCTCAAATGCGAGGGTGGAAATTTAAGTATCTGGAGGATGTAGAATCTCCGGCTGAATTACCAATAACAATGTCTGCTTTAAAAAGTCAGCAACATAGATGGATGAAAGGTGGAGCTGAATGCTTCATAAAAATGTGGAAAAGTTTAATAACCTTCCCAGGTGTAAAGTTTTCCGACCGTATTCATGGTTTTGCCCATTTGTTTAATTCTTCAGTTTTTGTGTTTATTTTAATCTTATCAATTTTAAGTCTTTTTGTTCTCCACATTAAAGATTCTTTTTCTGACTTAAATTGGTTTATTCAATTTGGCGCTTTCTTCATTGCCAGCACACTATTTCTTTCTTTTTATTATTGGCATTCATGGAGGGATAAAAAAGGTCCATTTTTAACAGATTTATTTCGATTTGTAGGACGTTTTATTCAATTTTTAACGGTGTCTATGGCACTTTCATTGAGCAATGCTGTTGCAGTTATTGAAGGATATTTGGGAATCAAAAGTTCTTTTGTCAGAACACCAAAATTTAATGTCTTAATCAAAACTGAATTTAAAGGAAATAAATACGATAAAAAAAGCCTGTCCCTCATTAATATTTTAGAAGGCTTACTCATGTTAGTTTTTGGATTTACAGCGGTACAAAGGGCTGTTTATGGCGATTTGGGAATGGTTCCTTTTCATCTTATGTTGACCTGTGGATATGGAATTATCTTCTTTTCAACTCTCAAAGAAAATCGATCTCAAGGGTAGACATTATTCTTTTTCGATTGTAAGACTTTCCAATTTAGATGAAGTTTTGATTTCCCTAAAATGAAATGAAAGGCGGTAACTTTCTTTTTTTAGTGTGTATTTTCCAATTGCAAAAGTACCGTCACTAGTTTCTTTCCCTTTAAAAACAAATACAAAATCGCCTTTTGGAATTTTTGTAAAAAAATCTCCTAATATCATTTCTGCTTGTGAGTGATTATAAGCTCCTTCTTTGCCTAAAATATTTAATTGAATGGGATCTTTTCCAAGTTGAATTATAGTTTTTGAATCATTCGCTTTAATAGCTTTCTCAATAGTTGAATAAGGGATGTCTGAACTATTGGCAAGGAAAATTAAGATGCCTGTAACTAGGGTTATAAATGAATTCATGGTTTTCTTTTATCAAAAATAATGCCGCTAAAATATAATTTATTATTAAGGTTTCAGTAAGAAATTAAATAGATGGTATTTCTGTCACTACAAATTTTTACATTTGTAAAAGGAAATAATCGTTATGACTGAAAGAAAAGGGGCTTTACAAATTTACAATACGCTTTCTGGCAAAAAAGAAAAATTTGAGCCACTACACGAAAATTTTGTAGGAATGTATGTTTGTGGGCCAACGCTTTACAGCGAACCTCACATGGGGAATATGCGAACCTTTATTAATTTTGACTTGATATATCGGTATTTATTACACCTCAACTATGAGGTAAAATATGTGCGAAATATTACAGATGCTGGACATATAACAAATAGTGCTGGAGATGAAGTTGATAGTATTGGAAAAGCAGCACGCTTGGAGCAAATGCAACCCTTAGAAATTGTATACAAGTACAATTTAAATTTTATCGAGCTCCAACGAATTTACAATCTATTAATGCCGAGTATTGAGCCAACTGCTACCGCTCATATTCAAGAGCAAATTGAGATAATCGAACAAATAATTTCCAATGGATATGCTTATTTAATAAATGGTTCAGTATATTTTGACACGAAAAAATACATGCAAGATTTTGACTATGGAATCTTAAGTGGTAGGAAGGTTGATGAATTAGAAAATGAAACTCGGGTCTTAAACGCACAAGAAGAAAAGCGTTTTTTTGCTGATTTTGCTCTTTGGAAAAAAGCCGGAGACGACGATATGCAAATTTGGCGCTCTCCTTGGGGAAATGGAAATCCTGGTTGGCACATAGAATGTACTGCCATGAGCACAAAATATCTTGGAAAACACTTTGATATACATGGCGGCGGAATGGATTTAAAATTCCCGCATCACGAAGATGAAATCGCTCAAAGTTGTAGCTCCCTTGGGTGTAACCCTGCAAAGTATTGGATGCATGCAAATATGCTGAATGTTAATGGCCAGAAGATGAGTAAATCTTTAGGGAATTTCTTTCTTCCTATGGAAATAATTGCAGGAGAAACAGCACTCTTTAAAAAAGCATATTCTGCAGATGTTATAAGGTTTTTTATGATGCAAGCACATTATCGAAGTACTTTAGATTTTACTGAAGATGCTTTAAATGCAGCTGAGAAAGGATACGAGAGATTAATGGAAAGTTTGTCTTTATTAGAAAATATTTCTTGTGGAGAAGTTTCGACTTTAGAGACTAAAAAACTCGTAGATAGCTTCTATTCTGCAATGAATGATGACTTTAATGCACCAATTTTAATCGCCAACTTATTTGAGGCGGTGAAGCAAATTAATTTATTGACAGAAGGTAAAATCACCTCTTCAATTCAAGACAAAGAAGAATTAAAAAATCAATTAGGTGGATTTATCTTTAATGTTTTGGGCCTTCAAGGAAACACTACAAATTCAGATGGTAAATTAAATCCTGTTATGGATTTAGTCCTTGACTTGCGACAAGAAGCTAGAAGTAAAAAAGATTGGTCTACATCTGATAAAATTCGAGATGGACTCGCTGCGGCAGGAATTGAAGTGAAAGATGGAAATAACGAAACTACTTGGCGTTAAGCAAGTTGCTTTTGAACACCATCCCAAAGTCTTATTCTATAGTTCAAGGCAAGTTTCGCACTCTCTAAAACCTCAGTCCATTTTTTCGCATCGTCTTTACACAATTCATCAATCATTTTAAGAGAAATTGGTCCATGATCACCTCCATCAATTTCAATATGTCTCTCCAAATAATAGAGCAGCTTAGAAATATCTTCTTGACCATTCTCTTTCATTTCACGAAGGATTTCAATAAACATATCTGGAATTAAGTCTTCTCTTCCAAAGGTAAATATTGAAGCTATTTTGTGTAATTCTTCTGTTTCAATCATGGAAAAAGTAAAGCTAACAAACTCTTTTGTTTCTTCTTGAATATTTACAAAAGTTAAAGCCGAAGTAACAGTGTATCCTTCTTCAACAAAAGCAATAAGTTTTTTTATTTCTGTTGTTTTTGCACCAATTTGTTCCATTGCTTCGAGGTACAATTCAAAATGACTTGCAACCTTCCCATTGTCATCCATGTCACTTTCTTCTCCAAGTACAATTTCATTAATAAATCTTCTTGTTGTCGGGCTGCCAACAGGCGACCATGGAACCTCAACAGATGTAAGTCCGCGTTGCAATGATTTTAGAAGACTCATAAAATCCCATACAGCAAAAATATGCTGCTCCATAAATCTTTGAAAATCTTCTACGGTTTTAATTTTAGCATACATTTTATGCTGAATAAGTTTTTCGCGAAGAGGTGAAATTTCTTGCTGAATTTTATCGAGAGGATTCATTCTAATTCTTTTTATTTTTAACAAAAATCAAGGATAAAAAGTTTAAAAAAACGCGATAATTTATCATTTTTAGATATGAATTTCTACTACCTTAATTTAATCCCTAATTCTTTCAACTGAAGATCATTTAAAGGAGATGGCGCATCAATCATTGTATCGCGGCCACTGTTATTTTTTGGGAAAGCAATGTAATCTCGAATGGATTCTGAGCCTCCCATTGTTGCAACAAGTCGATCTAACCCAAAAGCTAAACCGCCGTGTGGAGGAGCTCCATATTCAAAAGCATTCATTAAAAATCCAAATTGAGCTTGCGCTTCTTCTTTTGAAAAACCCAATAAATCAAACATTTGAGATTGTAAAGTCCGATCATGAATTCTAATTGAACCGCCACCTAATTCTACACCATTCATTGCTAAATCGTATGCATTTGCCCTAACTTTTCCAGGATCTGATGCAAGTAAATGGAAATCTTCAGCTTTTGGGGAAGTAAAAGGATGGTGCATTGCATGATAGCGCTTATTATCCTCATCCCATTCTAATAATGGAAAGTCAAGAACCCATAAAGGTTTAAAAACTTCAGGATTACGCAAACCTAAGACCGCTCCCAAATGCAAACGCAATTCACTTAATTGTTTGCGGGTTTTATTGATTTCTCCACAAAGAAGCAAAATCAAATCTCCTACTTGCGCTTGTGCTTTTTCTGCAATAGCCTTCAAGTCATCTTGCGAATAAAATTTATCTACTGAAGATTTAAAAGTTCCATCGGTGTTATATTTAATATAGACTAAACCTGAAGCACCAATTTGAGGGCGCTTAAGCCATTCTGTTAATTCATCTATTTGCTTGCGTGTATATTCAGAACATCCTGAAGCATTTATTCCAAGTACAATTTCTGCACTATCAAAAACAACAAATTCTTTCCCTTGTGTTAAATTAGTAAGGTCAATGAATTCCATTCCAAAACGTATATCTGGTTTATCAGAACCATATTTTTCCATCGCTTCTGCATAGGTCATTCTTGGGAACGTTTCGACAAGCTCAACGCCCCTTACTGTTCTAAAAAGGTGCTTTATCAAACCCTCAAACATTTCTAAAATATCATTTTGTTCAACAAAAGCCATCTCACAATCAATTTGTGTAAATTCTGGTTGCCTATCTGCTCTTAAATCCTCATCACGAAAACATTTTACAATTTGGTAATAGCGATCAAAACCAGACACCATTAATAATTGCTTGAAAGTTTGCGGAGATTGTGGCAAGGCATAAAATTGCCCTTCATTCATCCTACTTGGAACTACAAAGTCGCGCGCTCCTTCAGGTGTAGACTTAATTAATACAGGTGTTTCAACATCTATAAATTCCTTGGAATCTAAGTATTTTCTTGTTTCCAAAGCCACTTGATTGCGCAAACGTAGTTTTTGTAAAACAGGAGTTCTTCTTAAATCTAAATATCTGTACTGCATTCTTAATTCGTCGCCACCATCAGTTTCATCTTCAATCGTAAAAGGCGGTAATTTTGAGGCATTTAAAATTTTGAGTTCAGTTACAGTAATTTCGACATCTCCAGTTGGGATATTTTTGTTTTTACTACTTCTTTCAATAACTATTCCACTTGCTTGAATTACAAATTCTCTCCCTAATTTTCGAGCTTGTTCTCCCATTATTGCATTCGTTTCCATATCAAATGCTAGTTGAGTTAGACCATATCTATCTCGCAAATCCAAGAAAGTCATACCTCCTAAATCTCGTGAACGCTGAACCCATCCCGCTAAGACAACAGTTTTCCCAACATCTTCTATTCTTAATTCTCCACAAGTGTGCGAACGATACATACTTTACATTTTAGTTTGCAAAAATAATAAACTATAAGCTTGAGAAATAATTAAAAAGAAAATTAAATCCCGGCATCTTCTTTTGAAATAAATTCCGCAATTGTTCTAGGAGCCTTCTTCTTTTGAGCTAAATAAATTCGATAAGTTAGTAGTGCTGGAAAGCCAAAAATGAGGCAAAATGCAAGTAAATACCCTTTTGGAAGTAAATAAAAATCTTTTATGCCTTCCATATCTTGCGAATTATATCCAAAACCAATAAAATAGGATAAACTTAAGGGAGCCTCCATTTTTGTTTCAGAAAGTTCATTTTTCATTATAATTTCTCCATCAAAAAGATTTATTGGAAAAATAAATAATGGAATAGCAATAAAGATTACAGCAAGACAAAAAACAAATAAGGGTTTTTTAAATAAGGATTGCATCATTCAACAAAATTACGCTAATTCAACAAATTTTGGCAACTTCGCACTAGAAATCAGTAAAATAAATGATACATAAAATTGCTTATTTATGTGGTACTAAGGCTTGGGGCGGTTTAGAAATGAATCAAGTTCGAAATGCTGTCTGGATGAGAGATCGAGGACATACAGTTGTTGTTTTTTGCCTTAAAGATTCTCCGGTTTACAATGCTGCCATTTTAAAAAACCTCTCGATATCTATTATTAAGCAACACCGCCATCACTATGATTTTTTTAATGCATTTCTTCTGTATAAGGCATTAAAAAAAAATGCTATTGAGCATTTAATTTTTCGTGCAACTTTTGATATGAGTATTGCAGCAAGTATTGGGTTTTTATCCCGCAAAAAAATTCGTGTGCATTATTTTATGGAAATGGCATTTGAAAAAAATAAGCGTCATTTTTTTCGAACATGGCGCTATTCTTTTTTTGATTCTTGGATTTGCCCCTTAGCCTATTTAAAAGAGCAGGTTCTAATGAATTCTAATTTTCCAGAGAAAAAAATACTTGTTATTCCATCAGGAATTGATTTAAAAGAATTTAAACCAACTAACAGGGTTGAAGTAAGAGAAAAGTTGGGACTTCCAAATGAACGAAAAATTATAGGTTTAATCGGTCGATTTGAATCTAAAAAAGGTCAAATGTTGGCACTTGAAGCAATGAGATATGTAACAACTGATTTTCTTTTATTACTAGTTGGTGAAGAAACACTGGACCAAAAAAGCAACTATTTAAATGAACTCAAGCACTATATTAGAGAGCAAAAATTAGAGGATAAGGTACAATTCTTAAATTTTACTCAATCACCCGCTGATGTGTTTAATGCGATAGATTGGACCTTAATGGCTTCATATTCTGAAACTTTTGGAATGGTTACTTTGGAATCAATGGCCTGCGGAACACCAGTTATTGGGAGTGATTCTGGAGGTACAAAATCATTATTAAATGAAGGTAAATTAGGTTTATTATTTGAAACAAAAAATCCACAAGATTTAGCTGAAAAATTAAATAATGTGCTCACAACACCATCTTTAATATCAAAATCACAATTAGTTGACTCAGCACATTCATTTGATTATAATAAGATTTGTGAGAGAGTTGAAAAACTTTTAAAAACAAACAATTGAAAAGTTATAGAGAATTAGTTAGCGCAATAAATCCAATTTTATTTCAATTTCATAGCGAATTTTATTCTTAAAGTTAGTGTAAGCCTCACCTGTTGCTGGTCCGTTAAATCCGGTATGTATGCTCCAAACATTTCCATCTTTACCAATAAAAATAGATGTTGGAAAACTCATCACTTGGTTTAGCATTCCAAAATCAGATGAAGCAAGCTCTTTACTTGCAAGTCCACCATAGAGAAAAGTGTATGGAATTTTTGAGCGTTTTTTAAAGTCCTTTAGTTTTTTAAGCTGTTTTTTTTGTTCTATATCAGCTTCATAACAAACACTTATTATTTCTAAACCATAGCGATTTAAATCATTATATAACTCTTTTAAGACTTTTGTTTCATCTAGGCAATTCGGGCACCAAGTCCCCATAATCTGAATAATTACAACTTTATTTTGGTAGTTAGCACTTGAAAATAAAAATGGCTTGCCATTAAGTTGTTTTGCATGGTTAAAGACAATAGGTTGATTTTTAGAAATCAAATAACTTAAAGAATCTGGATTCCGCAAACTTGCATTTTCATTTCGTAAAGCAGTCCAGGTTGTTCTGTATTTTGAACCACTGTAAAAAATACCATTAATACTATCACCCTTAATTTCTCCTGTAAAAACATATGCGTGAGCTCCATCAAAAGTTGAAAGCGCAAAATTTCCCCCACTAATATTCCCCTCTAAAAAACGATAATCTCCAGTTTCTGTTTGGAAAGTCCCACTTATAGTATTTTCATTTGTTTTAAAAATCCCAAGAGCATTACTTTCATCTTTTTGATCAGGGCTAAACTTAACTTCCCATTTCCCATCTATTACAAATGGCTGAGTTATAAAATCAGAAGCTGGAAAAGAAAATCGTGGGTCATTTGAAAAATAAGCGCTTAAGGGAATTTTAATATTTTTGTATTTTCTATTATCTAACCAATATCCCCTTAAATATTTTCCAAATTCATCTACCTTAAACACCAATTTCCCATCCATTTCTGGGAAATAAGCATGGATTGAATCTGATTGAAAACGAATTTTTGTTAGCTGGATTTCCTCGGCAGCATTGATTACAGCAATTCCAAACTTTTTTACTTTAGAAAATTCTAGGTTAAAGGGTAAAAATAATCTGTCATTTAATGCTAATTCAGCATGCCAGTTTCCTAAAGTAATATTCTTTATTTTTTGAGAAAACACAAGATTTGTAATTGTAAGAAAGATGAAGAGTATTTTTAATCCCATAAATAGTGTATTTTAACCATCAAAATTACACTAATTTAGAATAATCTTTCTGCTATGCAACCTCTTTACAATTTAATTAGTCTATAGTTACGAGTCATGGATGATACTTCATTGGTAAACGAATGTTTGAAAGGAAATTCCAGAGCTCAAAAAGCGTTGTTTGACAAATTTGCTCCAAAGATGCTCTCAGTTTGTTTGAGGTATATGAAAAATACGGAAAAAGCAGAAGATGCTCTTCAAGACGGATTTATTAAGGTTTTTGTTAATCTTTTAAATTATAACAATAGTGGAGTTTTAGAGGGATGGATTAGAAGAATAATAGTAAATACCTGCTTAGATGAATTAAAAAAAAATAAGAAGTTATTACTAAACGTTAGCGTTGAGGAAGTTGAATATAAATTAGAAAGCAATGATTTTGTTCAAGAACAAATGATGGCAGATGATTTGATGAAGTTAATTCAAGATATGCCAGCAGGATATAGAGTTATTTTTAACATGTTTGCGATTGAAGGATATGCGCACCAAGAGATTGCTACTCAGCTGGGAATTTCTGAAAGCACATCAAAATCACAATATTTAAGAGCTAGAGCATATTTAAAAAATAGAATAGATAAAAGATAATGATAGAAAAAGATTACATAAAAGAGTTGTTTCAGGATAAACTTACTTCTCACGAAGTTCCTGTTCGAGCTGATCTATGGACTTCTGTTTCATCTTCTATTGGAGGAAGTTTAGTAGTAGCTTCATCTATGTCTATTGCAACTAAAATAATTATTGCGGCAAGTGTTTCTGCAGTCGCACTTGTTACTTTTTATTTAGTAAACGATAAAAATTCGGTCCCAACACCTATTAAAAAAGAGAACCCGCAAGAGCAAAGAATTATTACTATTGATACGCTTAAAATAGATAAAGTAGAGGTGCAAACGGAAAATTTAGAAGTACAACCGGAAAATTTAGCAGGTCAAAAGAAAAAAGAACTCCTTCCAAAACAACCAGAGCAGCGTGTTGACTGCGCATATGATTTTTCAACACCTGAAAATGAGTCTGACTTAAATACGGAATTTCAACAAAGCAACAAAATTGATATAAATAAAGAAATTGTTACAGAGAAAGGTCCACAAAAAATAGAGCAACAAGACCCTATTATTCGAAATAACACCGCTTCAACGAGCGAAATAGTAGCTAACCCTGAGCTTACAACAAAAGAGCAAGAATCAACTGTTCTTTTACCAAATATTTTCACTCCAAATGGCGATGGCAAAAATGATTTCTTAAGTATCAAAATTGGCGAAGTGACAGAATTCTCGGTTGTAATTTTAAATCAAGCAAATAAAGTTATATTCACCTCAAGCAACCCAAATTTTTTATGGGATGGACTCGCAACAAATGGTGAGCTTTCTCCTGCTGGGACTTATGTTTATTATATCAGTGCTAAAGATTTAAATGGCAAACTGCTAACAAAATATAGCAACTTAACTATAAGTTATTAATCTAATTTAGTCTTTTCCCATATTTGTATTTAAGAAAGAACGTTATTATAATAAAAATCACCACTTTTAGACTTTGTTATTTTATCTTTCAAAAATAGTTTTTCAAGAATGAGTTCGTCTCCAAACGCCATCTTATTTTTAGTAAATCCTTTTGCTGGAAAAGGTAAAGCTATGTTAATAGCAAAAAATACTATTGAGATAATGCAACAAAACGGATATGAAACCGAATTTTTTGAAGGAAAAAATAAAGAAGATTTTTTAAATTTTACAACTATTTATGAAATAAATAAAATTCAGAAAATTGCCGTTTTTGGAGGCGATGGAACAATGCACGATATAATAAATGCGATTATGCTAAAGCCAGAATGGCTTTCTAAACCACTTATGCTTTTTCCTTGCGGTACTGGTAACGCATTTTGTCACGACCTCGATTGTTTAAGTGTTGAAAAAGCTACACAAAGATTACTAAATGGGAAAGAAATGCGGGTTGATTTAGCTGAAATTAAAATGATCGAAAATAGCATGTGGGCTTTTAACATTGTTGGTTGTGGACTTGTATCTCACATTAATACTTTAGCTGAAAAAATGCGTTATTTTGGGCCTGCAAGGTATAATATTGCAACGATTATGAAAATAATTTCACCCCCAGTATTAACTGCTAAAATTTCTTTCAATGGAGAAATTCATGCTAAAGATTATTGTTTTCTTTTAGCTTGCAACACCAGATTTACTGGAAAAGGAATGAAGATGGCACCTTTAGCAAAATTAAATGATGGACTAATTGATTTTTTAATAGTAGAAAAAACAACAAGATTGAAGCTATTACTGCTTTTCCCTAAAATATTTAGTGGAAAACATTTAAATAGTCCTTATTTGAGATATGTTCAAACAAATCGTATAAAAATTGAAACTCAATATCCCGAAATAGTCAATATAGATGGCGAAATAAAGGGGAATACCTCTCTTGAAATAATAGTACACAAACAAAAATTAAAAGTAATTTGCTAGTTCAAAGCACTAGATTCAACTGAATCATTTGATTTTTTTATATCTTTGAGCACGGCAAGGTTTTTGATTTTACTTTTCTTAAAATTTCCTAAAATGAAAACATATCTTTCTTTTCTAATTATTTTTCTTTCTTTTTCTCATTTTTTTGCCCAAAATGAGGTAGAAAACAATGAGTCCATTACTAAAAAACTTCCGAGCGTAAAATTAAAAGATTACAAAGGGAAAGTTGTAAATACAGCTGAATTAGGTCTAAAAGGCCCTATTGTTTTTAGTTTTTGGGCGACTTGGTGCGCTCCTTGCAAAAAAGAATTAAATGCGATTAATGATCTTTACAGTGATTGGCAAGCAGAAACTGGCGTTACTTTAGTGGCGGTATCAATTGATGATGAAAAAACCAAAAGTCAAGTGGCTATTTATGTCGATGGAAAAGCATGGGAGTACATTGTTTTACTTGATCCAAATGGAGATTTTAAAAGAGCAATGGGCGTTAACAATGTCCCTCACACCTTTTTAGTAGATACAGATGGAACAATTGTTTATTCACATAACAATTATGCTCCAGGAGATGAAGAAAAATTATATGAGGAAATAAAGAAACTTAGTTTGAAATAAAGTTTATCAATGAAATATTTTTTCTTCGCCATATTCTTATCCCCGTTTTTATTATTTAGTCAAGCAAATATCACCGGAAATATTGAAAGTACTTTTCAATATTTAAATAATGATAGCTTAATAGGAGCAACTCAGCCAGATCAAAAAGGACTTATTAATTCATACATGAATGTTTTTTACACGCAGGGAAAGTTCAAAGCAGGTTTGCGTGTAGAATCTTACTTACCTCGTATTCAAGGATATCCGAATCGCTTCGATGGCACCGGAATTGGTATGCGTTATGTTGCATATGCAAATGATTTAGTTGAAGTAACCCTTGGAACTTTTTACGAGCAATTTGGAAGCGGATTGGCGTTAAGAGCTTATGAAGATCGCGCTTTGGGGTATGATAATTTATTAGATGGAATGAGGCTTATTGTACGACCAAAAAGCGGAGTTGTTTTGAAAGGAGTATATGGTTACCAACGCTTATCCTTTCAACAAGGGAAATTAATGTATGGAGATGGAATTGTGCGGGGTCTTGATGGAGAAATTAACTTAAACGAGGCTGTAAAAAAATTAGAGAATTTTCCGTTGACAATGGTTCTTGGAACATCTTTCGTAAGTAAATTTCAGGTTGACGATGATCCATCACTTATCTTACCAAAAAATGTAGGAGCATATGGAGCAAGAGCTAAATTTCGTTATAAAAATATAACTTTAGATGGGGAATACATCATTAAGGAACAAGACCCTTCGAATGATAATTCCAAAATTTATAATTACGGTCATGCCTCTGTAGTTAACCTTAGTTATACAAAAAAAGGACTTGGAATATTGTTGTCTGGTAAATCCGTTGATAATATGAGCTACCGGTCAGACCGAACGAAAGACTTACAAGATGTTCTGATTAATTATTTGCCCTCCTTAAACAAAACACATACCTATAATCTTGTTTCAACCTTATATCCATACGCAACTCAGTTATTAGGAGAAGTAGCTTTTCAAGGAGATGTTCTTTATACCTTTAAAAAAGGAACGAAAATTGGCGGAAAATACGGAACTTCTGTGAATTTTAATGTTTCTACGACATATCAACCAATAAAACACACCTCAGGAATTAATCCATTGGATTCTTCAGGAGTTACATATACCTCTAGACCATTTGACAAAAGCGACAGCTTGTATTGGAGAGATATAAATGTAAATGTGACAAAAAAAATCAATAAAAATCTGAGTTTTATTTTTTCATACTTTAACATTACAATCAATAATGACGTTGCAAAAATATCAAATGATGCATCAGGGATTATTTCATCTCATATAGGCGTTATTGAAGCTGCTTATAAAATTAATAAGACACATTCGATCCGTGCTGAAGTACAAGGCATGTTTATTGAAAAAGAAAAGGGATTTATAAACGACAAAGGAAATTGGGCTACAATATTGGTCGAATACAGTATTTCCCCGAGTTATTTTTTCAGTTTTATGGATCAATACAATTATGGAAATCCCATAGAATCAAAACGCATACATTATCCAATAATAACTTGCGGCTATATTAAAGATGCTACTCGATTTACAGTTTCTTATGGTCGCCAAAGAGCAGGTTTATTTTGTGTTGGTGGAGTCTGCCGATTTGTCCCAGCTAATAATGGTTTAACCTTCAGTTTCACGCAAAGTTTTTAACTATGAAAAGTCTGTATTATAGTTGTTTAATTCTTTCTACACTTATTTTTTGTGCTTGCGACAGAGTTTCAAATCCGTATCCTGAAGTTGAAGTTTTAGATTTAGATACAACACTTTATCCTGGAAACTGGAGTGACTATCTTGCAAATGAGTGGCCAGAATTTATGCCTAATACAAATAATAATCGCGCTATTTTAATTGAAGATTTTACAGGACATAAATGTGTTTTTTGTCCTGCAGCTGCAGATCTTGCTCATTCTTTACATTTAGCAAATCCTACCCGTGTTTTTACAACTTCTATTCATGCAGGACCAACAGGTCTTGGAGATTTTCAGCAAATAGATCCACCAAATTACCCATTAGATTTTACAAATCCTGAAGGCTTGGAAATTGGCACTTATTTCGGAACAAATGATGTTGGATTTCCTGGAAATCCTAGAGGAACGATAAATCGTGCAACAAATGGAGCTATTTTTCAAGGTCCTAATTCTTGGTCTTCAATGGTTAGCACCCAGCTTACGGAAAATGTTTTAAATGTAAATATTCAATCAAAATTGAATTATTATGCGGAAACAAAAGGTGCTTTCTTGCATGTTGAGGTAGAAAAATTAAATCAATCATTGTCAAATGAATTGGGGATAGTTGCCTACATAATTGAAGATTCATTGGTGGGGGATCAAAAAATGAGTGATAATTCACACAACGAGAATTATATTCACCGCGACATTCATAGGGGTAATCTTAACAATCAAGCTTTTGGAAGAATTCTTGAAAATTCCGATTTAATAGATGGGAAATACTATGTGAATTATAGTTTTGTCGTTCCAAATCAATTAGATGGAAATTATAATGCTTCAAATATGCATATTTTGGTTTATGTATATGATCGCTCAACTTGGGAAATATATCAGGTAATCAAGCAAAAGATTGTAAATTAATCCCACAGTCAATGGGAAAATGCACAAAATAACTTATCTTTGAGTGTATTGAGCAAACACAATGGCATTAAAACAATTTCTCACACAAAAACTCGAACAACGCCTTTCGCCGCAGCAAATTCAATTAATGAAATTGTTGCAAGTTCCAACAATGGAATTAGACCAGCGAATTAAACAAGAGATTGAGGAAAATCCTGCATTAGAGGAGGGATCAGATGAACTTGAAGATGAGTTTGACAATCAAGATGACACAGAAGAAAATGATACAGACGATGAATTCGATCTTTCAGACTACATAGACGACGATATTGCAGATTATAAAACACATGCAAACAATCAATCTAAGGATGATGAAGAACGCGTAATTCCTCTTTCAGGGGAACAAAGTTTTCAAGAAAAACTAAGCGAACAATTACATTTATCAGATTTAAACGATACTGAATTTATAATTGCAGATATTTTAATCGGTAATTTGGACGAATCTGGCTATTTAAATCGTGACTTAGAAGCTCTTGTTGATGACCTTGCATTTTCAATGAATGTAATTACCTCAGAACAAGAAGTGAAAAGTATTTTGGAACTTATTCAAACTTTTGATCCGGCTGGAGTTGGCGCCCGAAGTTTACAAGAGTGCTTATTATTACAAATAAATCGTAAGCAAGACGGGGACATTTCACGTTTTACAGCAAAAAAAATATTAGAAGATTTCTTCGAAGAATTCACAAAAAAACATTACGATAAAATAGCCCTTAAACTTGAAATTGAAGACAAGGATTTAAAAGATGCAATTGATGAAATTTTAAGATTAAATCCCAAGCCAGGAGGTTCTTTACGTGAATCCGCAAAAAATCAATTGCAAATCACACCCGATTTTGTAATTAATGAAACTGAAGGCAGATTAGAATTATCATTGAATAGTCGAAATGCACCATCCTTGAAAGTTAGTCGGGAATATGAATCCATGCTTCGTTCTTATTCTGAGGGAGCAAAGACGACAAAATCTGACAAAGAAGCTGTTTCTTTTGTTCGCCAGAAATTAGATGGTGCAAAATGGTTTATTGATGCAATTAAACAAAGACAGCAAACATTGTTATTAACGATGAATGCAATTATGAATTATCAATTTGCTTATTTTTTATCTGGAGATGAAGCTAAATTACGACCGATGATTTTAAAGGACATTGCAGATATTGTAAACTTAGATATTTCTACAATTTCTCGCGTATCAAATAGTAAGTATGTGCAGACAAATTTTGGGATTTACCCATTAAAATATTTTTTCTCAGAATCGCTTTCTACCGATAGCGGGGAAGAAGTATCTACAAGAGAAGTAAAAAAGATTTTATCAGAAGCAATTAATTCTGAAAGTAAGAAAATACCATTGACAGATGAAAAATTAATGGACTTATTAAATGAAAAAGGCTACAATATTGCCCGGCGAACAGTTGCAAAATACCGAGAGCAATTAAACTTTCCCGTTGCACGAATGAGAAAAGAACTGTAATGAAAAAAACACTAGCTCATATCTTTTCATGGCTTTTTTTGCCTTTACTAATGCCTTTTTACGGTTTGTATCTTAGTTTATATATTCCTAGCGAAGAATTATCACTTTCAGGTCAAGGAATGTATCAAATACCATTAGACCTAAAAGGTCAACTATTAATTATCTTTTTTCTTTTTAGTGCACTTGCCCCAGGAATATCATTCTATCTTTTACACAAACGAAAAATAATATCTACAATAGATATTGAAGATTCTAAAGAACGCAACTTCCCCCTCTTAATTATGTTTGCTTATTGCATGGTTCTTTTCACCTTATTTATTTTAAAGGCACCAAATAATATTCTCCCAAAATATTTTTATGCTCTTCCTTTGTCGGGCGCAATTGTGACTTCGCTTTTTATGATAATTAATCGTTGGGTAAAAATATCGTTGCATGGAGGTGGAGCAGGAATTTTAGTTGGGTATCTTTCAGTTTTTATGCTTGAAAATAGTGGATTTCCCATCTTATTTTTTGCTGTTGCAATTATTGCATCAGGCCTTTGTCTTTCTTCTCGTCTTTTTCTACAGAGACACACTCCTTTAGAAGTTTACAGCGGTTGGTTCCTTGCTTTAATTATTACTTTTATATGTTGCAGTTATTATCCAATTAATTAGCATTAACATCCTATTTTTTAGTTAAAACAAATGTGGTTTTTTTTCGTTTTTTACTTTATAAGTCTTTAGCTATGCGTTTTGGTATTTTTTTAGTCGTTTTTAGTTGTTTATTTTCCTGCTCTGATATTGAAAAAGATAGACAGTTAAAAAAAATTACAGTATTAACTAATTCAGTTGAAAAACTAAAAATAGCGCTAACTCAAAACAAAATTAGTAATGTCCCCGAAAAAAAATTAGCAGTTTATACTGTGATAAAAAGAATAAAGTCATATTATTTTACAGATACCATAGATTATCAATTTGCAAAAAAAATGAATTCTTACAAAGTAGTAAAAAAGTCATTAAAGAATTTAGATGGCGATTACGAAAAAATTAGAATAGCATTACGGGAAGAAAAAATAGCATTAAGAAAACTTAAATCCGATATAATAAATGGCTTTGGGCAACGAGAAAAGTATGATGAGTATATTTCTTTTGAGAAGAATAAAACAAAAAAAATTAAAAGTCTATTAGATGAATATATTTATAAAAAGAAAGAATTTACAATTGCTTTTGATAGTTTACATCCTCTATTAAATGACTATTCAATGCGTTTAGAAGAAAAATTTAAGGCTAAATAACTATGAAAAACCTTATAATTTTAACTTTTTTACTTCGTTCATTTTTTTTGTCAGCTCAATCAGAAACTGATATTCAGTTGGCTCAGTACTATTTTAATAATGGGGAATTTGATCAAGCAACTTCATATTATGAAAAACTGTATGATTCACAAAGCACAAAAGTTTATTTTAAGCGGTACTTGGAATGCTTGATGCAAATAAAAGATTATAAAACCGCAGAAAAGACAATCAAAAAACATATTTCCCAGAATAAAAATGACATAGAAATCCAAGTGATGTTAGGACAATTTTATGAGGACATTAATGAGTTAGAAAAATCAATAAATGTTTACGAAGACCTGCTTACATCTTTTTCTAATGACCCCGGAGAAATAATAAATTTATATCAACTATTTGTAGGAAAAACTAAATATGATCTCGCGAAAAAAGTTTTGGATAAGGGTAAAAAAATAGCCCCCTATTATCCGTTTAATTTTCAATATGCAGATTTATATTTTCTTACAGGAAATAATCGTTTAATGCTAGAGGAATATATCAACTATCTGCCTTTACAGCCAACTCTTTTTGAAACTATTCAAAATGCTATTTCTTCTCGAATTAATTTAAGTCAAAGCGACGGAAAAGATTATCTGATTTTAAAAGAAATTCTATTGCAAAAAATACAAACAGATAACACAACTTTTATCTTTTCTGAAATGCTTATTTGGTTATTCGTTCAAAATAAAAATTTTAGTTCTGCATTTACGCAAGTGGTTGCTCTAGACAAAAGAATAAAAGGAGATGGTTCAAGAGTTTTAGATTTAGGTAATATATGTTTAGAAAATAAATCTTATGATATAGCAAGAAATTGTTTTAATTATATCATATCCTTGGGTGTAGATAATCAATTTTACACTGTTGGGCAAAAGCTATTACTTAATTCTAGATTCACAGAGCTTACAACAAATCGAGCATTTAGTCAAGTTGAAATTGATGCTACTTTAGCAGATTATAGTTCTGTCATAGCTCAACTTGGAAAGACAAAATTTACAATAGGTATTTTAAATGAGCAGGCATATATTTTAGCATTTTTTGCAGATCGCGCATCCGAGGCCATACTAATTTTACAAGATGCACTTTTAATCAAAGCTTTAACAGATATACAGAGGGCACAAGTAAAAATGCAGTTAGCAGACATTGAAGTACTGAAAGGTGATATCTGGGAAGCCTCACTTTTGTACATGCAAATTGATAAAGATTTTAAGTTTGAAGCGATAGGTGATGAGGCAAAGTTTAAAAACGCTCGTATATTTTATTTTGATGGGGAATTTGATTTTGCGCAGAGTCAATTGAATATTCTGAAGGAATCAACCTCAAAAATTATTGCAAATGACGCCATGCATTTATCAGTTTCAATTACAGAAAATTTCGGGTTAGATAGTAATTATACAGCGATGACTTGGTTCTCTTCAGCAGAATTACTTATAGAACAACACAAATATTTGGAGGCTTTCACACTTTTTGACAGTATCCAATTAAATTATCCTCTTCATTCATTGGCAGATGACATTCTTTACCGTAAAGCTAAAGCTATGGAAATGCAAGGAAAGTGGGCTGAATCTTGCATGCTTTACGAAGATATTATTAAATTTTATTCCAAGGATATTTTTGCAGATGATGCCCTTTTCAGATTAGGAGATATCTATGAGCAAATCTTATTAGATAAAGATAAAGCTTTGGAGTACTATAAAAAACTAGCTATTGATTACAAAGGAAGTTTTTACGGTGCTGAAACTATAAAGCGGATTAGAATATTAAGAGGCGATAAAAATGTTGAAGACGATGTCTACTAGGGCATTTCTCTTGTGAAAGCAGAAATCCCCGTCACTTCCATCCCTGTAATTAATAAATGAATATCGTGTGTTCCTTCATACGTAACTACAGACTCTAAATTTGCCATGTGACGCATCATTGAATATTCGCTAGTAATTCCCATTCCGCCATGTATTTGGCGCGCTTCACGCGCAATATTTAAAGCGATTTCAACATTATTTCTTTTGGCCATTGAAATTTGTGCCGTTGTGGCTTTTCCTTCATTACGCAATTGCCCTAAACGAAGTGTTAAAAGCTGTGCTTTTGTAATTTCTGTAATCATTTCGGCTAATTTTTTTTGAATTAACTGAAAAGCTCCAATTGGAACATTAAATTGTATTCTTTCTTTTGAATAGCGTAGGGCTTGATCGTAGCAATCCATTGCAGCACCGAGTGCGCCCCAAGCAATTCCAAAACGAGCAGAATCCAAACAGCTTAGAGGTGCACCTAAGCCAGATCTACCAGGCAATATATTTGTTTTTGGAACTTTAACATTATCAAAAATCAATTCTCCTGTAGCAGAAGCCCTCAACGATAATTTTCCATGCATTTCTGGCGTTGAAAATCCTTCCATCCCACGTTCAACTATTAATCCATAAATTCTCCCTGTTTCATCTTTTGCCCAAACAACAGCAATATCAGCAAATGGAGAATTAGAAATCCACATTTTAGCACCATTTAAAATCACATGGTCTCCAGCATCTTTAAAATTACTAATCATTCCTCCTGGATTAGAGCCATAATCTGGTTCTGTTAGCCCAAAACACCCCATCATTTCTCCACTTGCTAACTTTCTTAAATATTTTTGTTTTTGTTCTTCCGAACCATATTTCCAAATTGGGTACATTACCAAAGAAGATTGAACAGAAGCAGTAGAACGTAATCCAGAGTCGCATCTCTCCAATTCTTGCATTATTAAGCCATATGAAATCTGATCTAATCCTGGACCACCGTATTCTTCCGGAATATAAGGTCCAAAAGCGCCTATTTCGCCAAGACCTTTTAATAAGTGCATTGGAAAAGTTGCTTTTTCATAGTGCTCATCAATTATTGGTGAAACCTCTTTCTTCACCCATGCTCTTGCAGCATCACGCACTAATTTGTGTTCTTCGGATAATAAATCATCCATTGCATAGTGGTCTGGATGGTTGTATAAATCTGTTTTCATAATCAATATTATTTCTAAAGAATGGTATTTATGCTACAAAAGTAAGGATTTCTTAAATTGCGCATGGCATTCATTTTCTAATTAATTTTGTATTATATGAATTTAACAATAATGTTGCAAATTAGTTTTGAATTAACAGAAAGGGTTGAGCATTCTTTTACCCTTATATTAGCATCAGTTTTATTTTGTTTTATGCTTATTGCCATAGTAAACTTTAATAATTCACAATTATTTTATATGGTTTCAAAGCGGTTTTTTCTATTTAAGTTTAATGAAAATAATTTTAATGACGATAGTAGATTGAGTTTTGGCTCCGTTATTATCCTAAATATAAATTTTTTTATTTCATTATTACTTTGCACCTTTTTATTCTTTTCTAATTCCACTTCTTTAGACACAACATTTTTTTATTCTTTCATTTTCTCCCTTTATATCTTTGTTATTCAGCAATTAAGTTTGCTTTTAATCACATTTTTTTCTAAACATTCTAAAACTATAGATTTAGCAAAAGCACTGACACATCAAACTTTACATTTTGGGGGCTTCATTTTTTTAGTTTTAGCTTTGTTTTGGTCTTTAAACAGGGGAGGGGAACTAAATTTCCCCCTTGCATTCATACTTATTCTTAGTTTTCTTTTTTCCTTTAGATTTATTAAAGCAGCAGCACTATCTCTAGGAATTGGCATTAAATGGTATTATATTATTTTGTATATTTGCTCTTTGGAAATTTTACCATCTTTTATTTTTTACCATTTTTTAGTAATTAAAACGGGTGCTTTCCATTTGATTTTGTGATGGTTAAATTTAATTAGTACATACCTTGGCAATAAAAACAATATTGGTGTCTCAGCCAAAGCCTGAAGGAGAAAAGTCTCCATATTTTGACTTAGCTACTAAGTATAAATTAAAGATAGACTTTCGTCCTTTTATTATGGTTGAAAGCGTTGATGCTAAAGATTTTAGGTCTCAACGCGTAAATCTAAGTGAGCAAACAGCAATTATTTTAACTTCAAAAGTTGCAGTAGATCACTTCTTCCGAATAGCTAAAGAAACACGTTTTGAAGTTCCTGACACGATGAAATATTTCTGTATTTCAGAAGCAATTGCATTGTATCTCCAGAAATATGTAAGTTATAGGAAGCGAAAGATATTTTATGGTAAGCAAACCATTTTAGAGCTTACCGAGCTCATGAAGAAACACAAAGGTGAAAAATACTTACTCCCTTGCACTGATATTTTGCGCGACAATATTCCAGCTACCTTAGAAGAACAAGGCATCCCCTTTAGTAAAGTAATTCTTTACCGAACTGTAGCTTCGGATCTTTCAGACCTTGAGGATGTTTATTACGATATATTAGTATTTTTTAGTCCTGGAGGTATTAAGTCCTTGTTTGTAAATTTCCCTGACTTTAAACAAAATAATACTGCTATTGCTGCATTTGGACCAACAACAGCAAGTGCTGTAATAAACCACGATCTAAGATTAGATGTTCATGCCCCACATCCAAAAGCTCCATCTATGGTTGCGGCTTTGGAGCTTTTCATTAAAGAGCAGTTAAAGAAGAAATAAAAGTTCTAATTTATTGGGTTTAATACTACCCAGAGCACATTTCACAATTTTCAGGATCATCTAAAGAACAGGCGATTGCTGCTTGTAGCGTTTCAACATCTACAGATGCTGGTTCAGCTGCAATGGTTTTTTCAACTGTAAATTTAATTGCGTCAGTTGCCGCCTTTGTTCTTAGATAGTACATTCCTGTCTTCAGTCCTTTTTCCCAACCATAGAAGTGCATTGATGTTAACTTCCCAAAATTGGCGTTTTCCATGAAAATATTTAAGGATTGACTTTGGCAAATGTATGCACCTCTATCTGCAGATTGTTCTATAATCGCTTTCTGTGAAATTTCCCAAGCGGTTTTATAAAGGGCTTTTAGATTTTGTGGCACCTCTTTTATATTTTGAACTGAGCCATTTGCAGTCATTATTTTCTGACGCATATCCTTATTCCACAATCCTGCTTTTACCAAGTCTTTTAGTAAGTGCTTATTTACAATAATAAATTCCCCTGATAATACTCTACGTGTATAAATATTTGAAGTATAAGGCTCAAAGCATTCGTTATTTCCTAAAATTTGAGCTGTAGATGCTGTTGGCATCGGTGCAAGTAGAAGAGAATTTCGAACACCATATTTCAGGACCTCTTCTTTTAATACGCTCCATTCCCAACGTGTCGACGGAGTAACGCCCCACATGTCTGGTTGAAATATACCTTTTGAAACTGGCGACCCTTCGTATGTTGAGTAGGGACCAAGTTCCTTTGATAGATCTTTAGATGCTGTCATTGACGCATAATAAATTGTTTCAAAGATTTCTTTATTCAATTTTTTTGCATCATCTGATTCGAACGGAAAGCCCATTAAAATATAGGTGTCTGCTAGACCTTGTACTCCTAATCCAATTGGTCGATGGCGCAAATTTGAATTTTTAGCCGCTTCAACAGGATAGAAATTTTCATCAATGATTTTGTTTAGATTCAAAGTCGCCTGGTAGGTTACCTCGAATAATTTATTATGATCAAAGGTTTTCTCTTCCGTAACATACTTAGGAAGCGCCAAGGACGCCAGGTTACAAACCGCGATTTCGTCTGGAGCAGTATATTCAATAATTTCAGTACACAAATTTGAGGATTTGATTGTTCCTAAATTTTGCTGATTTGATTTTGAATTTGCAGCATCTTTGTAGAGCATATAAGGTGTTCCAGTTTCAATTTGTGACTCTAAAATTTTAAACCATAAGTCTTGTGCTTTGATAGTTTTTCTTCCTTTTCCTTCTTGCTCGTATTTTGTATATAAAGCAACGAATTCTGCACTGTGAACATCAGAAAGTCCAGGGCATTCATGCGGACACATCAAGGTCCATTCACCATTTTCTTTTACGCGCTGCATAAATAAATCTGGAATCCAAAGAGCAAAAAATAAGTCACGAGCGCGTTGCTCTTCTTTTCCATGATTTTTCTTCAGGTCTAGGAAATCAAATACATCTGCGTGCCATGGCTCAATATACATTGCAAAGGAACCTTTTCTTTTTCCACCACCTTGATCAACGTAGCGCGCTGTATCATTAAAAACGCGAAGCATTGGAACGATTCCATTTGACGTACCATTTGTGCCTTTAATATAAGAACCTGTTGCGCGTATATTGTGAATTGAAAGTCCTATTCCTCCTGCTGATTGAGATATTTGAGCGCAAGCTTTAAGCGTTTCGTATATTCCTTCAATACTATCTTCTTTCATCGTTAAAAGAAAACAAGATGACATTTGAGGTTTGGGAGTTCCTGAATTAAACAAGGTAGGCGTGGCGTGTGTGAACCAGCCTTCAGACATTAGGTGATAGGTTTTTATTGCTCCTGCGATATCGCTCTTATGAATTCCAAGCGCAACGCGCATCAACATTTGTTGTGGTCGCTCAGCAATTTTGCCGTTTAATTTCATTAAATAAGAACGCGTTAAAGTTTTAAATCCAAAATAATCGTATCTAAAATCTCTATCGTATATAATACTTGAATCCAGTGTTTCTTTATGTTCTTGAATTACATTAAAAACATCATCAGCCAACAAAGATGCTTTCTGGTTTGTTTTCGGATCAATATAATAATACAAATCGCTCATTACTTCTGAAAAAGTCTTTTTTGTTTCTTTATGAAGATTTGAAACAGCTATTCGAGAAGCTAGTAAAGCATAGTCTGGGTGATCTATTGTTTTTGCAGCGGCAACTTCTGCTGCTAAATTATCTAAGTCGCTAGTAGATACGCCATCGTATATCCCTTCAATGACTTTCATTGCAACAGATTCAGGTGAGACAAGCGGATCTAATCCGTAACACATTTTTATAATCCTAGCAGTAATTTTATCGAATTTTACTGCTTCTTTTTTCTCATCTCTCTTAACTACGTACATATTCTATTTTTTTTATTCTAACTTAAAATTCTGCCTCAGTAGTGAATTCCTGATTACCTTTTCCTGCTAATACACCGGCTTTCTGATATTCCCCAACTCTTTTTTCGAAAAAATTACTTTTCCCTTGCAACGAAATCATTTCCATAAAATCAAATGGATTTGTAGCATTGTATTCTTTTTCATTTCCTAGTTCTGTTAGCAAGCGGTCTGCGACAAACTCTATATATTGACTCATTAAGTCACTATTCATACCAATTAATTTTACAGGAATTGCATCTGTAACAAATTCCTTTTCAATTGTCACAGCATCCATAATTATTTCTCTAACCTGCTCTTTTGATAACTTATTCACAAGGTGTTTTGTATACAATAAACAAGCGAAATCACAATGTAACCCTTCATCTCTTGAAATTAATTCATTTGAAAAAGAAAGTCCAGGCATTAATCCCCGCTTTTTAAGCCAAAAAATAGAGCAAAAAGAACCTGAAAAGAAAATACCTTCAACAGCAGCAAAAGCAACCAGTCTTTCCGCGTAAGAGCCTTTATCAATCCAACGTAAAGCCCAATCTGCTTTTTTCTTGACACAATCCATTGTGTCAATCGCATTAAAAAGATGTTTTTTCTCCGCGGTATCTTTTATATAGGTATCGATCAAAAGTGAGTAGGTTTCAGAATGAATATTTTCAATGGTAATTTGAAAACCGTAGAAAAATTTTGCCTCCGTATACTGTACTTCTGATAAAAAATGCTCGGCTAAATTTTCATTTACAATACCATCAGATGCTGCAAAGAAAGCTAAAACATGTTTCACAAAATGCCGCTCATCATTTGTGAGTTTGTTCTCCCAATCTGTTATATCTGCACCAAGATCTATTTCTTCTGCAGTCCAAAAGCTGGCTTCTGCTTTCTTATAAAAACTCCAAATATCATCGTGCTGGATTGGAAATAATACAAAGCGACTGTTATTGGACTCTAAAATTGGTTCGTGTTTTGAAGACATTATTTTGTTTTATTTTGTTTTATAAAAATGATAAAAATATCAAAATCAGATTCCTGATTTCAGATTTTAACAGCCCAGCACTTGTTTTTGTTTCCTCTTTTTTTGGCTGTAGAATGAAATTTTTAAGGATTTCACTTAAGCGACAAGAAGCATACAAATTTTGTTAAAAATATTGGTCAAAAAAATTAAAGAAATTAACAAATTTTTAATGTTTTCAACACTTATTCTTTACATCCTACCTCTACCAATATCTTCAGCGATTATTAACACCTCGAAGAAAGATATCCACATACCCGCACAAATTTTTTTAATAAATTTTCTTTTTAAAAAGAGTGTTTTATTTAAAAAAAATGATAGTTAATGAGAGTTTAAAATTAATGTGATTTTATAAAGAAAATTAGTATTTTCGATAAAGGTTTTAAACATGTTAATGTTCAAATACAAAAAATGTAGGATGGATAAACCCTTCAGAAAATTTAAAGAAAACACCAAATTATTTTTTGGGGGATTTTCTCATCTTATCTTCCCAAATTTGTGCTTATCCTGTTCTTGCGAATTAAGCAGATCGGAAGAACATTTATGTCATTTTTGTTTCGCTCAGTTGACATTTACCTATTTTGAAGCTGCGCATGAACCAAGTCCATTAGATAAAATTTTTTGGGGAAGGGTTCCTATTCAGAAGACTTATGCTTTGTTATATTTTGAACAAGATAAGCCTTCACAAAAAATACTTCACGCTTTAAAGTATCAAAACAAAGCTAATTTAGGGATTTTTATGGGGCATATCATTGGCAAAAAATTAAAAGAGAATAATTTATTGTGTGATATTCAAGCTCTAATTCCAGTTCCATTACATCCTAAAAAAGAATTTTTACGTGGATACAATCAAAGTGAAAAAATTGCAGCTGGTATTTCTAAGGTCTTAGCTATTCCAATCGTTCAAAAAAGCATTAAAAAAATAAAGCATACTGAAAGTCAAACAAAAAAAGACCGATTTCAGCGTTGGGAAAATGTCGCAGCAATTTTTGGTGGAACAACAACGGCCATTCCATTTCAACACGTTGCTATTGTGGATGATGTGGTCACAACTGGTGCAACAATTGAAGCCCTCGCAAGAGAATTATTAGCAAATAATCCTGAACTTAAGATAAGTATTATTAGTTTAGCAATCGCATAATAATCCTTGGAAAAGTTATCAATTTTAATAGTAGGTGCTGGTCTAGCTGGCACATCTTTGGCCCAACGGCTTATTGAAAAAAAGCAGCAAGTTACCCTTATCGATTCGGGTCAAAATAATTCAACAGCAATTGCCGCTGGAATAATCAATCCAATGGTTTTTCGTCGTATGAATAAATCATGGCGTGTTGACGATTTTTTAAAAGAGGCAATAGCATATTATAAAAATCTTGAAGATGATTTAAACATCAAATTAATTAGACCTTTGTTTTTAAGACGTTTATTTTCCTCTCTTCAAGAAAAGGAGTTTTGGGAAAAAAGACAATTTGAAAAAGAGTATTCAGCATATTTAGAAATCCTTACTGCTGAAGATTTAAATTATTCATTAACCAAAAATGATTTTGGAAGTGGCCGTGTAAAGCAGGCCTTTTGGATTGAAGCACAAACTTACTATACTTCCCAAATTAACTATTTTGAATCCTTGGGTCTTTTGCTTAAGGAAAATTTTAGTGAAAAGAACTTTAATGCTGAAGGAGGTATTTATAAAGATATTTTATATGATAAAATTATTTTTTGCTGTGGCTCAAATAATGGGGAAATGCCTTATTTCTCTGATATTCCAATAGAAAAAACAAAGGGGCAAACCCTTACAATTAGCTGTAAAAACTTACCAGAAAATGAATCTTTAAATCGGAAGACTTTTGTTTTGCCTTTGGAGAATAATACCTTTAAAATAGGTGCAACTTACGAATGGGAAGACGGCTCATTAAATACCACAAAGGAAGCACGAGAATTATTGCTTGAGAATTTTTCAGTAATTTCTGATTTACCTGTAGAAGTTATCGATCAAGTTGCCGGGATTCGTCCAACAGTATTAGATAGAAGACCTGTTTTAGGGCAACATAAAATCCACAAAAAACTATTTATATTTAATGGTTTAGGCGCAAAGGGATATCTTATGGCTCCAACATTAGCAAGAGAGATGGCAGAGTTTTTACTTGGCGAGGGAACAATATCTAAGGAAGTGGGAATAAATCGGTTTTATTAGTATACCTTTTCAACAACTTTATCTAAGAATGAAAACGTTGAATTCTCTTTAAAATAGTGTATTTTTGCAGACTGAACATGAAACACATCCGTAATTTTTGTATTATCGCACACATCGACCATGGTAAAAGCACTTTGGCAGATCGATTATTGCAAGTAACAAATACAATTGCAGATCGCGATATGCAAGCTCAAGCATTGGATAACATGGACTTAGAGCGTGAGCGAGGCATCACGATAAAAAGTCATGCTATTCAGATGGATTACAAGCACGAGGGTCAAGATTATATTTTAAACTTAATCGATACTCCTGGACATGTAGATTTTTCCTATGAAGTTTCTAGATCAATTGCAGCATGCGAGGGTGCGTTATTAATCGTAGATGCATCTCAAGGAATTGAGGCACAGACGATTTCCAATTTATATCTTGCCTTGGAGCACGATTTAGAAATAATCCCGATACTAAACAAAATGGATTTACCCGGCGCAATGCCAGAGGAAGTCTCGGATCAAATAATTGAATTAATCGGTTGTAAAATCGAAGATATTATCCAAGCTTCTGGTAAAACAGGCTTGGGAGTTGACCAAATTTTAGATGCTGTAATCAATCGAATTCCTGCTCCAAAAGGAGATGAAAATGCGCCCTTACAAGCAATGATTTTCGATTCTGTATTTAATCCATTTAGAGGAATTATTGCTTATTATAGAATCCGTAATGGTGTTTTGAAAAAAGGTCAAAAAATACGCTTTTTAAATACAGGAAGAGATTATCATGCTGATGAAATTGGCATTTTAAAAATGGATTTATTACCAAAAAAGGAAGTTCGTGCGGGAGATGTAGGCTATATTATTTCGGGGATCAAGCAAGCCAATGAAGTGAAAGTTGGCGACACAATTACCTTAGCAGAAAATCCATGTCTTACTGCAATTAAGGGTTTTGAAGATGTAAAACCAATGGTTTTTGCAGGGATTTATCCTGTAGATACCGAAGATTATGAAGAATTGCGTTATTCCATGGAGAAATTGCAATTAAATGACTCTTCCCTGGTATTTGAGCCAGAATCTTCAGCTGCCTTAGGCTTCGGATTTCGCTGTGGCTTTTTAGGAATGTTGCACATGGAAATTATCCAAGAACGCTTAGAAAGAGAGTTCAATATGACAGTTATTACAACTGTTCCAAATGTTTCGTATAAATCTTATATGCGAAAAGATCCAGATAAAGCAATAATTGTAAATAACCCTTCTGAATTACCAGACCCTTCTGGAATGCAAAGAATTGAAGAACCATATATCAAAGCACAGGTTATCACAAAAACAGAATATGTTGGTTCTATTATGACTTTATGTATTGAAAAACGAGGTGAATTAACCAATCAAATTTATTTAACCCAAGACCGTGTTGAAATTTCATTTGAAATGCCCTTGGCGGAGATAGTTTTTGATTTTTATGATCGCTTAAAATCTGTTTCCCGTGGCTATGCATCCTTTGATTATCATCCAATTGGCTACCGTGAATCAGATTTAATTAAAATGGATCTTTTGCTGAATGCAGAACAAGTAGACGCACTCTCCGCGCTTGTTCACAGAAGCAATGCCTTTAATCTTGGAAAACGAATCTGCTTAAAATTAAAAGAATTAATCCCACGCCAGCAATTTGAAATTCCAATTCAAGCAGCGATTGGAGCAAAAATTATTGCTCGTGAAACGATAAAAGCTTTACGCAAAGATGTTACTGCAAAATGTTATGGCGGCGATATTTCTAGAAAACGAAAATTATTAGAAAAACAAAAAGAAGGTAAAAAACGCATGCGACAAGTTGGTCGTGTTGAAGTGCCACAAGAAGCTTTCTTAGCAGTTTTAAAGTTAAATGATTAAACTATTTTTATGCAAACCTTAAATTCTATTTTAAATCACAGTCATTCGGGACTTCGTTGGCTAGTATTACTATTTTTAGTCCTCGCAGTAGTAAATGCTTTTACTGCTAAATCATTCGAGAAGAAGCATAAAATGATAAATTTATTCGCTTTGATTACTGTTCACCTTCAATTGGTAATTGGCTTATTCCAATATTTTCTTTCTGATAAAGTTCAATTTATTGATGGTTGGATGAAAAATCCCTTACTTCGATTTTATGGAATGGAGCATTTAGTAGGAATGTTGATTGCTATTATCCTAATTACAATTGGATATAGCAAAGCAAAACGCAGGGAAAATTATACTGATAAATTTAAAGCTATTCGCATATTTTATACACTTGGATTGATAATTATTTTATTATTCATTCCTTGGCCATTTAGATCAATTCTTGGTGGGGGATGGTTTTAAAACTAGTTGCTTTTTTATTAGTCAGTATTTTGTTTGCTTGTTCAAGTGAGCCAGATAAAAAAAATACAATTCCACAAGAAACACCTGCTCAAAAATCCGCAAATTTATTTATCTTGTATTGTGCTTCATGCCATGGAGAAGACGGAAAATTAGGTTCTTCTGGAGCAAAAGATCTCTCAAAATCGACACTTAGTATCGCCGAAATCAATGAAATTTTAGCGAATGGAAAAAATGCAATGCCTCCAATGAATGAACTTTTGGGAAAAAAGGAAAATCAGGAATTGGTTGTCAATCATGTTCTATCTTTAAGGAAATAATGAGCGAAGGACATCTTACTTCCGATGCCAAAGAAGAACATTGCCTATTAGTTGGGGTAATTCATGCAGACATTACCGAAGAAATTGCACTTGAACACATTGATGAATTGGAGTTCCTTGCAGAAACTGCTGGAGCCATAACAAAGCATCGAATTCTTCAAAAACTTCCGTATCCTAACCCCAAAACCTATGTTGGAACAGGAAAATTAGAGGAAATAAAACAGTACATTAAAGCCGCAGATATCGACTTAGTAATTTTTGACGATGAACTTTCGCCATCCCAATTACGCAACATTGAACGAGAATTAGAATGCAAGGTCTTAGATCGTACAATTTTAATTCTAGATATTTTTGCAAGCCGCGCCAAAACATTTCATGCCAAAACTCAGGTTGAATTAGCTCAATTGCAGTACATGCTTCCCCGTTTAACAAGAATGTGGACACACCTTGAGCGGCAAAAAGGGGGAATTGGAATGCGTGGACCAGGAGAATCTCAAATTGAAACGGATAGAAGGATTATTCAAATGCGAATTTCACTTATGAAAGAACGCTTGAAAGACATTGACAAGCAAATGGGAATTCAACGAGGAAATCGTGGGCAATTGGTCCGAGTGGCTTTAGTTGGCTATACAAATGTTGGAAAAAGCACTGTAATGAACTTGCTTTCAAAGGCGGATGTTTTTGCAGAAAACAAACTCTTTGCTACGCTGGACACTACCGTTCGAAAGGTCGTAATTGAAAACATGCCCTTGCTATTAACAGACACAGTTGGTTTTATTCGGAAATTACCGAAGCAATTAATGGAATCATTTAAATCTACTTTAGATGAGGTCCGGGAAGCTGATTTATTGATTCATGTACTTGATATTTCTCATCCTAATTTTGAAGATCATTTTAATGTGGTAAATGAAACATTAAATGAAATTGATAAAACTGAAAAACCTACAATTATTTTGTTTAACAAAATTGATGCTTATCAAGCCCCCAAGAATGACGATCTTGTTGAAGATTTAGTAGAAATCACAACTTTAGAAAGTCTAAAAAAATCTTGGATGGCAAAAATGAATAAAACAAAATGCGTATTTATTTCAGCTCAAGAAAAAGAAAATGTGGAAGAATTAAAGTCTGTGCTATATGAAGAAGTGAAGGCAATATTTCGCATTCGCTATCCCTATAATGACTTTTTGTTTTAGTAAACAATCAGTACAAAGTAGCATTCCGATTTTTTACTCTAACACTATTATTTACTAGAATAGGCGCAAGCTATTTAACAAAATGAACGGATGTTATCGTTACTGACACTTTTGTTGCACCCTTAACATAATTATTCTCGAGATCTTCGGTTGTATCGCCAGGCTTTATAGCAGATATAAAATTTCCAGACTGCCATTGACCACTTCTTGTCCCTAAAGATTTACCAAAGTTATCAGTGAAAGTAGCTGTCCATTTTAGACCATCAACTGGGCTACTAGAATTATTTTTAAATTGAACGTAGTATCCAAGATTTGCACCAAGGACACTTTGTGTTTTAACAGATACAACACTTACACCGGACTTTCCTTTATTCGACTGTGCCTTATAACTTGTAGCAAATGAGAGTAAAGCGATAAAAAACATATATTTTGTCATTTTTTTAAGAATTTTCATGATTAATAATGAATGATTAGTTTCCGCTTAAAATCAATTCTAGAGGCTTGGTAATCAAACTCTGGATCAGAAGTGCTTAGTGATTCATCATCTATTATGTACCAATAACCTTTAACCTTTGCAAGTCTACCTTGATAAACAAGTTCACCAATATAATAAATATCATCGCCGTATAAGTTTTCAGTAACTATTACGGAAATGTTATCTCCTGAAATTTTAACAATACATTCTGCTGTAGTTTTACTATATTCTTTATCAAAAATACCAAATGAAAAAGAACCATTTGAGTATGGTTTTGATTGTGCCTTATAACTTGTAGCAAATGAGAGTAAAGCGATAAAAAATATATATTTTGTCATTTTTTTAAGGATTTAAAATTATTAATAATCGTAGGTATTATCAGAAAATGGTGTGCAACTTCCAGTATCAGAGACTCTATATTTCTGTATTCTGCTTTTTCTACCCCAACTATAGTTTATGATAGTTTTAAATGTAATTATATTTCCACTTATAGAATATGAACCTGTCTCCCACGGTCCGTTATCATTATTCTCCTTCGGATGATCCATTAACCATTTATTTCCTCTGTATATATCCCAATATTTTCCTTCAGAATCTGCCTCAAAAGAGTATTTATATCCATTAATATAGTGTGTATTAGATTGAGAATATAAGCTCAAACTAAAATTTATACAGAAAGCAAACAAGAATATTTTTTTCATAAGAAATTGATTTTATTGTTAATAAATAATTATAATGAACGAATATACTATAATTAAATAACTAATATAGTTTTAGTTATATTAATTTTTTGCTTGTAAGTTTTAATTCTTTAGAAAGCAAACCTTTTTTAGGTGTTTTAAAATTCCCTGCTTTTTAATTGAAATTAAGAGACTAGTTTATTTTAAAGAATTATATATTTCATTTTTTAAAAAATACTGTATGCTACAATTTAGAAATTATTCAATTCAATTTTTTGTAAAAGTAAACTCTCCACCTCCCTGCATTAAAATAAGTAAATTTTTCTCCGGGATAAATTCTATTTTAACACCTGCAGCAGAAAATTCAAACGTATCTTTTCCTGTGGCATCTAATGAAAAAGACTGCTGCCCTGATGCTTGAGCCTTTAAAGAGAGAGAATCTTTTGTAATAACAATTTTAATTGGCATTTCAGAATTTGAATAGGTGCCGAGATATTTATCTAAATCTGCAGATGTTAATTTAACAGCATAAAAAGAGGGTAGTGAAAATGACTTATCAAAGCAGTCGCTTAATGCTGCAATACCAATATCATTATTATTAAATCGTGAACCGTTTGATGTCAAAGCAATTGAAATCTTTTCTTCTGGGAATGTATAAAGAAAAGAACTAAATCCATCAATCCCACCGGTGTGCCCAAATCCTTTTTTATCGTAAAATGGAACAGAAAAAATTCCCATTCCAAAACCATCTTCTAATTTCGTCATTTGTTCTAAACTTGCAGCATTTATTATTTTTCCTTCAAATAAATTAGTTATAAAAAAAAGCAGGTCTTCTGTCGTAGAAACAATACCTCCGGCGCCTAGTGAAACAGAAGAGTTAGTTTCTTTTTCAAGCTCCCACTTTCCAGAAAAAAGATAGGAAGCACACTCATTTTTTGCTAACTCGAGTTTCTTTCCGAAATAAGTATTTTTTAATCCCAGTGGCTGAATGATTTTTAATTCTAAAAGTTCTTCATACGATTTTTTATAAATTTTTTCAAGAATAAAGCTCAATAAAATATAGTTTGAATTACTGTATTCTGTTCTGCTATTCGGCTTAAAATCGCTTCCGCCAGCTTGAATGATTTCAAGCATTTCTTTTTGAGATTTTAATGTAGTATAATAGTTTAAATAGCTTGTATCATTTGTATAGTTATGAATTCCGCTATGGTGATTTAACAAATTCCCGATTGTTATTTCTTTAGCATTAGTGATTTTTGGAAAAAAGCGATTGATGTTCTGTTTTAAGCTTATTTTATTTTCTTCAATTGCTTGAAAAATAAGACAGGCAGTAAACATTTTAGAAATAGATCCAATACGGTATTTTGTTAAATTATTTGAAAGTTTCCCGCTGGCGACATCCTCTTTCCCTATGGACTTGCTATAAATAATTTTGCTATTCTCAGAAATAGATAGCGTTCCCATAAACCGATCGTTTATTTCTAAAAGATTAAATAAACTATCTAAAGTCGAAAATTTTTTGTCTTGCGCAAATGAGGAGGAGACATATAAAATGAAGAAGAATATTAAACTAAAACTTATTTTCATTTTATTAAAGAAAATGGACTTAACGAATTAGGAATTGGTATTTATGAATATTCTTTAATGCTATACTTGTTCCTCGTGCTACAGCGCGAAGTGGATCTTCAGCAATATGAACAGGCAGTTTAGTTTTTACAGAAATTCTTTTATCCAAGCCTCTTAACATAGACCCACCTCCTGCGAGATAAATACCAGTTCTGTAAATATCTGCAGCAAGTTCTGGAGGAGTAGTTGCTAAGCAACTCAAAATAGCTTCTTCAATTTTTGCAATTGTTTTATCTAAGGCCTGCGCAATTTCAGTATAAGAAACCATTATTTCTTTTGGAATTCCCGTCATTAAATCTCGTCCCCTTACTGCATAATCTTCAGGCGGTAATTCTAATATTGGGAGTGCAGAACCAATTTCTATTTTAATTTGTTCAGCTGTTCTCTCACCGACAAGAATATTGTGTTGCCTACGCATGTATTCTTCAATTTCATTAGTAAAGTCATCACCTGCAATCCGAATAGATTTATCACAGACAATTCCTCCCAATGCAATTACAGCAATTTCAGATGTTCCACCACCGATATCAATAACCATATTCCCCATTGGTTCTTCAACGTCAATTCCAATTCCAATAGCTGCAGCCATAGGCTCGTGAATGAGGTATACCTCTTTAGCTCCTGCATGTTCAGCAGAATCTCGAACAGCACGTTTTTCCACTTCTGTTATTCCCGAAGGAATACAAATTACCATTCTTAAACTTGGATTGAATAATCTTTTCCCAGGATTAATCATTTTAATCATTCCACGAATCATATGTTCAGCACTTGCAAAATCTGCAATAACACCATCCTTTAAAGGGCGAATAGTTTCTATTAACTTATGTGTTTTACCATGCATTTGTTGCGCTTGCTTTCCTATCGCTACAATTTTTCCTGTTTGAATATCTTTTGCAACAATTGAAGGTTCATCTACAACAACTTTATCATTCCAGATAATTAAAGTGTTTGCTGTCCCTAAGTCTATTGCAATTTCTTGTGTTAAAAAGCTAAACAATCCCATTTCTATTACTTCTTTTTGTGTGATTTATGCAGGTAAAACGCATTATGATAGCGATAAATTGCATATAAATGTAAATATACAAAAGTTAATGTTTAAAATGTCGAATTCCTGTAAAAACCATTCGCATTTTTTCTTTGTTGCAATAATCAATGGATAATTGATCTTTTAAAGATCCTCCAGGTTGGATTACCGCATCTATTCCTTCGTTATGCGCAATCTCCACACAATCTGGAAATGGAAAGAATGCATCGCTTGCCATTACTGCGTTTTTAAGGTCGAAATGAAATGTTTTCGCTTTATGAATAGCTTGATTTAATGCATCAACTCGAGAAGTTTGCCCTGTTCCACTTGCGAGTAATTGCCGGTTCTTAACAAGAACAATTGTGTTAGATTTTGTATGCTTCACTAATTTATTCGCAAATAGCAAATCAACGATTTCATTTTCTGAAGGTGCATTTGTTGTTTTTACTTCTAGGTCATCTCGACTTTCAGATTTTTCATCCCGATCTTGTACTAAAACACCATTCAAAATAGTTCTAAATTGTAATTTTGGCAACTTCACTTCTTTTTGAACTAAAATAATTCTATTTTTTTTAGATTTCAGTAGTTCAAGTCCTTCTAGATCATATCCTGGCGCAATTAACACTTCGCAGAAAAGCTCATTTATTAATTTTGCTGTTTTTAAATCAATTTTGGCATTTGAAATAAGTATTCCACCAAACGCACTAACTGGATCTGCTTCCAATGCTAAAACATATGCATCTTCGATACTTGGTCTTGTAGCAATTCCGCAGGCATTATTATGTTTTAAAATCGCAAATGTTGGACCTTCATTTTTAAATTCTTCAATAAGGGCAACTGCTGCATCCACATCTAATAAATTATTATATGAAAGTTCTTTTCCATGTAATTTATCAAATACAGCATTTAAATCCCCGTAAAATTTACCTTTTTGATGTGGATTTTCCCCATATCTTAGTGACTCGTAATTGGAAATACTCTCTTTGAAATAAGTCGTGTCTTCACCTGCAAAATAACGATGAATCAAAGTGTCGTAATGAGAGGAAACATGAAATGCTTCAGCCGCGAATTTTTTTCGTTGTTCATATGAAGTAGCACCATTTTGACTTTTCAGGAGCTCTAGCAATTCAGAATAAAAGTTTACAGAAGGAATAATCACAACATCTTGGTAATTTTTTGCAGCAGCGCGAATTAATGAAATTCCACCAATATCTATTTTTTCTATATTTTCTTCGTGACTTCCACCAGCAGCAACAGTTTCTTCGAAAGGATATAAATCTACAATTACCAAATCAATTTTGGGAATTCCATGTTTTTGGATTGCTTCCTTATCACTTTCTAGGTTGCGTCTGTTTAAAATACCTCCGAAAATCGTAGGGTGCAGTGTTTTTACTCTTCCGCCAAGGATTTCAGGAAAATTTGTAAGCGATTCAACAGAAACTACGGGGACTTTTAAAGATTCTATAAAAGACTGTGTTCCGCCAGTAGAATAAATAAGCACCTTGTTTTTGTGAAGTTCTTGAACAAGTTCTGCCAAGCCTTCTTTGTAGTAAACAGAAATAAGTGCTGATTTGATTGATTGTAAACGGCTCATGGAAAGTAAAAATGAAGAGTAAAATTAATATAATTTTTTGCTTTTAGTTTCCAATTATCAATTTTAGAGGAATTATTTTGTGCTTGTTAATAGCTTAAAAAATATTTTGGTAGCAATACTTGTAAAAACAGAAAAAATCTTTAAATTTGCTCCCCCTATCAAAGGGATTTTCTTTAAAACGTAAAGAAAATGATTTGAAATACAAGCGAGAGTAGCTCAGTTGGTAGAGCACGACCTTGCCAAGGTCGGGGTCGCGGGTTCGAATCCCGTCTCCCGCTCGTCGATTGCTCGAGTGGTGGAATCGGTAGACACGCCGGACTTAAAATCCTGTGCCTGTATGGGCGTGCGGGTTCAAGTCCCGCCTCGAGTACAAAGCCCTAACTTTATTGTTGGGGTTTTTTGTTTTTATGAAACTTGTCAATTGGCATAATAAATTAAGTATTTATTTTTGATCAACTATTTTTTCTATTTTTTTATTGATAGAATTTTTATTAAAAAAGATACCTGCATTATTATTCGTAAATTTGTTTAAAACCAATATAAATGAAAAAAATAATTTTAAATTTTCCAGCATTGATTTTTACATGCTCAATACTATTTTCTTGCGAAAGTAAAAATGAAGTTAGTATTAATGAAAGTGATTCAGAAACTACCTCTAATAAAGTAAAAGAATCTAATAGAACTCACAAAACAGAGGCAAGAAAAATCGATGACGAAAAATCGACAAAAAATGTATCAGATACTAAGCAAATCTCAGATAGTAATCAAATTAATAAATTAATTAATGAATATGAAAACGCAGTAAAAAGCAGGGTTGATTTATTAGATTTTCCTCCTTATGATCCAGATGCCGCTATGAGAAATTTAGAAGCAATTGATGCTGATTTAAGTCGTATTGCATCTAAATTAAACTCAATGCCTCTTTCAGAAGAACAAAAATCATTATACAACTCAGCAAAAAGAAAAATTGTGAATTAATTTAATTTAAAATTTTTCTTTTTATGAAACTTGTCAATTGGCTTCCACCTTTGACTTGTAGCGAAATCTCAAATACTTTATTGTATTTGGGATTTTTTTATTCGCCCTAATTCTTCCGAAATATTTTACAGAAGCTTCTTTAAAAGTTTTTCTTCAGGATTATTAATGTAAAATAATCAACTTCTTACTTGTAGAAAGTCCTTCCATTTTTAAATTAATGAAATACGAACCTGAAGGTAAGTTATCAGTATTTATTTGAATAGTTGATTCTATTAACGTAAAGGAATCAAGTTGTCTTCCACTCAAATCCATAATCTCACATTGTGCACCAATAAGATTTGATTTAACACTTATTTCAATTTGTTGATTTCCTGGATTTGGAAATATTTTCCAATCAGAATTGCTTAATTCGTTTATGCCAACAGCAAGATTAAAGTCGTCAGAACTTATCGAACAATTGTACATATCTGTTATAATTACGGAGTAAACACCATTTGATGTTGGACTATATGTTTGGCTTGTTGCACTAGCAATAAGGACACCATTTAGAGCCCAAGCAATAGAAAATCCTACTGGTACATTTGTTACAATTAAGTTACCATTTGTGCTGTTTGAAATTAGAGGTGAGGTTAATGGCGCACAAAAAACAACTGTCATCGTATCAGAAAAACTTACGCATCCAGATGGATTAATTGCAATTACACTGTAAACACCACTTAGAGATACAACGTGACTAGTATCATTTGCTCCAGAAATAGGACTTCCATTCACATACCACTGATATCCATAAGGAAGATTTGGTGTAGAAATTGTATTAGAAATTTGGTCGTAGGTAATGGCTGGAATTGGAGGGTAGCCATAGACATGAATAGTGTCTGCTGCAAGTACAACAGGGCTTGGATATATAATTTGATGATTTATTGTATAATTTATATTAGATGTTCCAGCGCCACAACCATTACAACCATTAAAACTCATAGTATGAGCGCCCATATAGTCGTCACCAAAAAATGCTATCTCTCCAAAAGATTCGTCAGCATCCCAAATTTCTATTATATAGGTGTTACCTTGGGTAAAATTGATATTCGTGTTCCAAGATACTGGCGGGTTTTGGTCGCCAATTGTAGTTGATTGATAAATTACGCTCCCATTTTGTTTGATTTTAAAATACGCATCAGCATTCTCGTAAGAGGGGAATCCCTCGCCATAATTATTCATATTATTAATAGTGACATTAGAAAGCGTATAAATGTGTGTAGTATCTAAATTTCCCCAAGCTGTATAGTTTACAATATAATCTCCAGGAGTTGTATATACTTGTGGAACAGGGTTTTGACTTGTAGAGCTATTTCCATTTCCAAAATTCCATTGGTAGGCTAAAAGCCCAGGATTATTATTTGTAAATCCAACCGTTATCGGAAAACAACCCGTAGGACCTGTCATAGTAAACCCATTATTTGAGATGGTTGCATTACTTGGTAGGACCTCCATATAAATTTGAAAAGTAAATGGATATCCTTGTATAATCGTGAGATCTGCGATAACGGTAATTTCTACGGGATACATTCCGGGAAGAAGTGGTGTACCATAGACATTCACACAACCATTTTGATTTACTTGCGGATTGTAATCACAATTAGAAGCAACATTGTTGCATTGCCAACTTAAACCAACAGGAAGGGAAACAGAAAGAATATGAAAATTAGTAAAGTCATAACCCAAAGTATCTAAAGGCAACCTGAAGGTAACATCTGTACTATAAGCTTGCCCAACAAATCCATCTGGCAAGGTATCTGGATAAATTCCTGATTGTGTTTGTGAAAGATCTGGCGTACAAATTTGCTGTGCAAAATTGGAAAAAACAAATGCCAGAAAGAATAATAGTAGGTAGTTTTTCATCTCATATAAATTTAAAGTAGGTCTAAAGTAGTAAATTTATTTTACGGTACTTAAAATTTAAGAATTAGAAACTATTTATCTGTAAGATGAGTTAAGCTAATTACTTATCCGATGTGATAGCAGAGAACAAAAACTCTCGGTTCATGCGGGCAATATTTTCTAAGGAAATTCCTTTTGGACATTCTATTTCACAGGCACCTGTATTGCTACAATTTCCAAATCCTTCTTCATCCATTTGTCGCACCATGTTTTGAACACGTTGTTTTGCTTCCACCTTCCCTTGAGGAAGTAAGGCGTATTGAGAAACTTTTGCTCCAACAAATAACATGGCTGAACCATTTTTACACGTGGCAACACAGGCCCCGCAGCCAATACAAGCAGCAGCTTCAAAAGCTTTATCTGCATCAGATTTTGGAATTGGAATAGTATTAGCATCAATCGTTTTTCCTGAGGTGTTCACAGAAATAAAGCCACCAACTTGTTGAATTCTATCAAATGCGCTTCGATCTACAATTAAATCTTTTATGATTGGAAACGCCGCAGATCTCCATGGCTCGATGTAAATATTTTCCCCATCTTTAAATTTTCTCATGTGCAATTGACACGTCGTAGTTCCAGTTTCTGGACCATGAGCACGTCCATTGATATAAAGAGAGCAAGAACCACAAATTCCTTCACGACAGTCGTGGTCAAAAGCAACAGGATCTTCTTTTTTAGTAAGAAGCTCTTCATTTAATTGATCCAGCATTTCTAAAAAAGAGCTATCTGTTGATACATTTTCCAAGGCATAAGATTTTAGTTCACCCTTTGCTTTAGAATTCTTTTGTCTCCAGATTTTTAATGTAATATTTATTGTTTTTGCTGCCATGTTTGTTGTTTTATTCAAAACAGTTTTTAATCTTATTTCGTTATCCAATTCCAGAATTTCTTATGAAGCGCAGGAATTGCCATTCCCATAACAGGAACTAAAATTGCCGTAAAAATAAATGTCTTTAATAATTGAGGAAGTTCTTTAATTAAAGGAAAAATTAAGAAAAACATGAGGTTGATAACTGGATAAACAAATAGCCAACTAATCAACATCATTTTCCACACTTTAGGTTTTTCATCCATTATTTATAGTTTCTATCAGCAATTTTAATAAATTCATAATTTAGTTCTTCTTTATGAAGAATTGCTTTTGTTACATCCATTCCTTGGTATTCCCAAGCAGCGACATGTTTGTATTTCTTATCATCTCTTAAGGTTTCACCCTCAGCATCTTGAAATTCTTCTCTAAAATGCCCACCACAGGACTCATTTCGTTCCAAAGCATCGATAGCCATTAATTGTCCTAATTCGATAAAATCTGCAACCCGCATTGCCTTTTCCAATTCTGAGTTCATTTCATCTGCAGCACCGGGAACATAGACATCAGCATAAAATTCAGTTCGTAAATTCCCAATTTCTTCAATTGCGTCCTTCAGGATTTTTTTGTTCCGTGCCATCCCAACTTTATTCCACATGATTAATCCCAAACGTTTATGAAAATGATCAACTGATTTACTTCCTTTTGCAGAAATTATCTTTTCAATACTTTCCTTCACTGAATTTTCTGCATCCAAAAATTCTTGCGTATCGGTAGAAATTTTTCCTGTTCTAATTTCATCTGCCAAATAATTAGAAAGCGTATATGGAAGCACAAAATAACCATCAGCTAAACCTTGCATCAAGGCAGAAGCTCCTAATCTATTTGCTCCGTGGTCAGAAAAATTAGCTTCGCCGGCAACAAAACATCCGGGAATTGTACTCTGAAGATTGTAATCAACCCAAACACCTCCCATTGTGTAATGCACAGCAGGATATATTTTCATTGGCGTCTCATAGGGATTTTCGTCTGTAATTTTTTCATACATCTTAAACAAATTTCCATACTTCTCAGCCAACCATTTCTTTCCTAATTCAGTTATTTTTTCACTTGATGGATTGTGGTCTCCTTGAGAATAAGCTGCTTGCTTACCTTTGGAAATAATTTCTGAGCTAAAGTCCAAATAAACCCCTTCATTCGTATCGTTAGCTTCAATTCCAAAACCTTCATCGCACCGTTCTTTTGCAGCTCTAGAAGCTACATCTCGGGGAACAAGATTTCCAAAAGCGGGATACCTTCTTTCCAAAAAGTAATCTCTTTCTTCTTCCACAATTTGTGTTGGTTTTAATTGTCCAGCTCGAATTGCTTCTGCATCTTCTTTTTTCTTTGGAACCCAAATTCTCCCGGAATTACGCAATGATTCAGACATCAATGTTAATTTTGATTGGTTAACGCCATGAACAGGTACACAGGTCGGGTGAATTTGAACGAAACAAGGATTCGCAAATTTCGCGCCGCGTTTATGAATTTTCCATGCTGCAGAAACGTTACTTCCCATTGCATTTGTAGATAGAAAATAGACATTTCCATATCCACCGCTTGCAATTACAACAGCATGAGCTGCATGTCTTTCAATTTCTCCTGTTACTAAGTTCCGCGCAATTATTCCCCTGGCTTTTCCTTCTATGGTTACAATATCCATCATCTCGTGACGGTTATACATTTCAACACGACCTAAGCCAATTTGACGAGATAAGGCAGAATAGGCACCTAATAATAACTGTTGCCCAGTTTGCCCAGCAGCATAAAATGTTCGTTGAACTTGCGTGCCACCAAATGAGCGATTATCTAATAAACCTCCATATTCTCTAGCAAAAGGAACCCCTTGAGCCACACATTGATCGATAATATTTGTTGAAACTTCTGCTAAGCGATGCACATTTGCTTCACGAGCACGGTAGTCTCCTCCTTTTATAGTATCATAAAAAAGACGGTAAACAGAATCGCCATCATTTTGATAATTTTTCGCTGCGTTAATTCCACCTTGTGCGGCAATTGAATGCGCGCGTCTCGGGGAATCCTGAAAACAAAAGGCCTTAACATTATAGCCCATTTCTCCCAGAGATGCAGCAGCAGATGCTCCAGCTAAACCAGTTCCTACAACAATCACATCAATTTTAGGACGATTATTTGGAGCCACTAATTTCATATGGTTCTTATGCTCCGTCCACTTATTAGCTATCGGTCCTTCTGGAATTTTAGAATTTAACTTCGACATACTTTAAATTTTTCCTAGTTATTCAAATAAATTAAAATGGGAATAAGCGCAAAAAGAAGCGGAACAATTACTGCAAATCCTTTCCCTAAATTTTTGATGATTGGTGTCCATTTGGCGTGATTAACACCCAAAGTTTGAAATGACGAAGCGAAACCATGCCAAAGGTGAAACCCTAAAACTAGCATCGAAAGAACATAAAAAAGAACTGCAAAAATTCCAAAAGAATTTGATTTACTAAAAAAGGTCATCACTACTTTATGAAGATCAATGTAGCCATCAGCAATTTTTACATTGGTGTTTTTGTAATAAATAGCAGTCCCTTTTTCCTCAAAAGTAGTAAGATCTCTCGGAATTGGCTGAAAACTTGGCACTTGAGTGTAGTAAAAATCTTGATCTTTTGGGATATTCATTTTTTGTTTCGATTCAATTTTGAATGTATGTAAAGGAATATCTTGTGTAAACTTCACTTTCCACCAAAAATTAGCCATGTGGGTAGCAATAAAAACTAAGATTAAAGTCCCCAATACCGCCATATAGCGAGCTGGAGTAGAAGATGTTGGACCAGGATTATTAACAGCATAATTTACTGGTCGCGCTTTCTTATTTTGAACTGTTAAAATAAAACCATCAATAGCATGAAAGATAATAGAAATATAGGTTAAATAGGACAATATTTTTATTGCAGGATTGTGGGTCATGAAATAAGCATATTCATTAAAAGCCCTTCGACCCTCTTCACCGTCGATGAATATTAGCTGTAAATTACCAAGTAAATGTCCGATTAAGAACGTGCACAAAAACAAACCGGTTAAAGCCATCCAATACTTCTTGGCAATTGATGATTTTAATATGGAAGAATTACTCATAAAAATAATCTTTATAAAAAGTCTACAAATTTACTCTTAAAGAACAAATAATTGCACCTTTAGTTCTTAATTTATAATTAATTTATATAAGAAAGCTGGCTCCCTTTTTCATCAACTATAAGTTGAACATTAGCGCCAACAATAAGTGCTTGATTATCTGAAATGTGTCCAACAGGGAAATCAAATCCAATAGGAATTTTTCGAAAATTGAAATGCTGTAAAACAATTTCTTCAATACTCATCCCAAAAGGAACTTCAGTATCTTGAATATCTGTCATGCCGCCAATAACTAGCCCTTTAATTGCCTCAAAAACTCCAGCTTTTTTTAGAGTAAAAAGAATGCGATCTAACTGATAGTAATGCTCGGAGATATCTTCAATAAATAAAATTTTATCTTCAAAAAGATAAGAATCATTCGTTCCAAGTAAGCTATAAACAATACTTAGATTTCCTCCAATAAGCATTCCATTTGCTTGGCCATGGCAATTACTTTCGTTAAGTTTTGCAGAAATAGTATAATTAGTATTCTCTAGAGCAGAAAACAATGAGGTAAGTGCTTGATTAGAATTGCTTCCATAATTAAAGGGCATTATACCATGAATACTTTGTATACCAAGTTTGTTAAGTCGCTGATGAAACACTGTAATATCACTATATCCAACTAGCCATTTTGGTTCCCTCAACATATTTGCCCAATTCAATGAATCTACAATGCGAACAGACCCGTAGCCACCTCGCGCGCAAAAAATAGCTTTTACCTCTTCATGATCTATTCCAAACTGAAGATCTGCCATACGTTCTTCATCGCTACCTGAAAAATAGTTGTTTTTACCGTAGCAATTTTTTGAAATAATTACTTTATATCCTCTTTCTTCAATTTGTTTTTTTGCAAATAAAACTAGTTCTTTATCTATTGCTTTTGCTGGTGTACAAATATAAATGCTGTCGCCTTTTTTAAGATCAGGTGGTTTTATCATCTTTATTTTTTTGAAGCTAAAATTGCTATTGCTATTCTTAAATCATTAGCTGTGGTAACTTTAATATTTTCCTCTTCGCTTTCCACAAAAAAAAGTTTTTCCCCCATTTGCTCTAACAAGCGAGCATCATCAGTAACTAAATCATGAAAAGGCTGTAAATATGCTTTTTTTAGAACTTCTGAATGAAAACATTGAGGTGTGTGAACTAATTTATAGTGATTTCTATCCAACGCTTCCGTTTTATTACCGGATAGAAACCTTACAGATTCTTTAATAGATAAAACAGGGATAACAGCAGAATTTTGCTGTAATGAATCAAAACAGAGTTTTAGTAGAGTTTGAGAAACAAAAGGGCGCACACCATCGTGAACCGCAATAAACTTTCCTGTACATTTTTCGAGTGCATTTTGAACAGTATGAAATCGTTCTTCACCACCAATAACAATAGTATGAGGAATTTTGAAATTGTACTCAACTTGCAACTCCTGCCAATAGTTTACCCAATCTTTAGGAAGCGCTAGAATAATTTCAATAGTAGGATCAAATTCATAAAATAACTCAATTGTCTGCATGAGAAGTGGCTTATTTCCAAGAAGTATAAATTGCTTTGGAAAAGCACTTTTCATTCTTTTACCAAGTCCGCCAGCGGTAATGATTACAGATTTCTCTTGCATAGTTCAAAACTACTATTTTTCTAGATAATTTTATTTGTTTTTAAAACTTGCATCTTATTTTTTATTGTTTTTTGTTTTTTAGCATTAAAATCATATCTTTGTTCAGATAGTTATTATTATTATGAAATTTCTTTTCTTATATCTTGCTTTTTTTGTTTGTGTTTTTGGGCTCAATGCTCAAAATACAATTAGTATAGAAATTCCAGGAACTAACACTGATATTTCTGGACAAACACATGAAGTAGCACTTACAACCACAGATCCTGTTGAAGTTTCTTTTGATTTGATTAATAATACTGGAGCAACCCACCAATGGAGAATTACACGAGATAAAATCAGTGTTCCAACTACTTGGTCAGATTTTTTATGTTGGGGACATTGTACTGACCAATTCGGGGGCACTTGTTATGCTGCAAATGTATCTGATCCATGGTCTACGCCAGCAACTCCAAGTGTTTTGTTTGATGTAAACAATGGTGAATGTGGGAAATTAAAAGTTACTATAAATCCTGACGATTGGACAACTACTGGGCAAGCTCGATACAGATTTTATGTTTCAGATAATGGCACTAACTTTTCTGACTCTGTTGATTTAGTATTGAGTTATACAGCAGCAGTTAAACCAGTGAAAGAAGAAATTTCAGTAAATATTGGCCCTAATCCTGCTTCAGATTATGTACAAATTACAATGAGTGGAGTTGAGTCAGCAAACCTAAAGATTATTGATGCTTTGGGAACAACCATATCAAAAGAAGGAATTAATTCTAAAAAGAAAATAAATGTTTCTGAATTGAGAAACGGTGTTTACTTCCTAGTTATTGATATTCCAGGATCAAAAACAATCACTCGAAAAGTGATTATCCGTCATTAAATGATTTCTCATTATTGTATTATTTCCGACAAACTTAATCGTCTAATTATAGACTATGTCAAAAAAGCGTAAAAACACCTCGCCCACAGGTAAAAAAAAGGGGGGCATAAGCACACTTCTTATTAAAGTTTTTGAGCGAAAGCCAGGAGAGGAATTAACACATAAACAAGTTTGTGAACTTGTGGATGCTAGAGATTCTGCAACCCGTCAAATGGTGTTTGATTCTTTGAATAGATTAGTTGAAAGTTCTGTTTTAAAACGAACAAATCATTTTACTTTTTCCCTTGGAAAAAACAATTCTTTGTTTGAAGGGATAATTCAATTAACGCAACGAGGATCTGGATTTGTTGTTTGTGATTGTGAAGAAAAAGACATTTTTATCGCACCACAAAATATTGGTCAAGCTTTGAATGGCGATAGTGTAAAAGTCCGTGTATTTAAAAAAGGTCCAAAACGCGATGAGGGTGCAATTGTTGAAATAAAGGAAAGAGCAAGAACACAATTTGTTGGAACGCTCCAATTCAACCAAAAAGGCGCACTTTTGATTCCAGATAACAATCGTGTAAGTACAGAAATCCAAATCACAAAAGAAAACTTGAATGGCGCCAGAGATGGGGAGAAAGTTCTTGTTAAAATTATTGCCTGGCCGAAATCTGCCGGGATTCCTTATGGAGAAGTAAGTTCTGTTATAGGAATGCCTGGAACAAATGATACAGAAATGCTCTCGATATTATATAATCAAGGCATTGATCCTATTTTTCCACAAGCTGTAATAAACGAAGCTGAATTTGTTCCAATTAACTTAGATTCTAAAGAGATAGAAAGTCGCAGAGATTTTAGAGCTATTACAACTTTTACAATTGATCCTTTAGATGCTCGAGATTTTGATGATGCAATTTCATTTCGAAAATTGGACAATGGTCATTTTGAAATCGGTGTTCATATTGCAGATGTAAGCCACTATGTTAGACCAGGTTCAGCAATGGACACAGAGGCATTGCGGCGTTCAAATTCAGTTTACTTAGTTGACCGAGTTGTTCCGATGCTACCAGAGCAACTTTCAAATATTACTTGTTCCTTGCGGCCAAATGAAGATAAATACACCTTCTCTGCTGTTTTTGAGATTGACACATCTGGGAAAGTATTTACTGAATGGTTCGGAAAAACAGCTATTCATTCGGATCGCAGATTTACTTATGAAGAGGCACAAGAAATTATTGAGGGAAAAGATGGTGATTTTAAGGAAGAAATTTTAATAGTTGATAAAATCGCGAAAATTTTGCGAAAAGCACGCTTGAATCAAGGAGCTTTAAGTATTGAATCTGAAGAAATGCGCTTTAAATTAGACGAGAAAGGAAATCCAAAAGAAGTGCTTATAAAAACCTCAAAAGACGCTCACAAGTTAGTCGAGGAATTTATGCTTTTAGCAAATCGTCATGTTGCTACTTACCTTTCTAAACCTAAAAAAGGAAAGGATTTATTTCCAATGATCTACCGTGTGCATGATGTTCCGGATCCTGCAAAAATTCAATTATTTGCTGTTTTTATCGAGAAATTTGGATACAAATTAGATCTTCAAAATCCCGCTAAAATCGCACAAAATTTAAATGCATTATTTGAAGATGTGCGTTTCAAAAATGAATATTCACTAATTCAAACCATGGCAATTCGCTCCATGGCAAAAGCTGCTTATGATACAGTAAACATTGGACATTATGGTTTAGCTTTTCAATATTATTCTCATTTTACTTCGCCCATTCGACGTTATGCAGATTTAGTTGTTCATCGCATTTTACAAGAAGAATTAACAAATCAAAAACACCGTTACGGAAATGATTTAAGTGAAATTTGCAAAAAGATTTCTAAAAATGAGCGCAAGGCATCTGAGGCAGAAAGAGAGTCAACAAAGTATTTTCAAACTCTATTTGTTTTAGATCATATTGGAGAAGTTTTTTCAGGAACAATTTCCGGAATTGCAGAACACGGAATGTTTGTTCGAATGGATGAAAATCACTGTGAAGGAATGGTCGCAATGCTAGATATCCCAGGAGATCGCTTTTATTTTGATATGGAAAAGTTTAGGATCGTCGGAGCAAAAACAAAGAAAGAATACAATTTTGGAGATAAAGTTCAAGTGTTGGTTCAGCAAGTAAATCCTCGAAAACGCCAAATAGATTTAGAGTTAGTGCCTGCACCCTGAATGAAAATAATACAGCTGTAAAATAATTTTTACCTTTGAATATGTCAAAATATGTTTTAGTCACGGGTGGAGCTGGTTACATTGGATCTCATACAGTTGTGGCGCTAGTAGAAAATGGTTATACCCCCATAATTTTAGATGATTTCAGAAATGCCAATCGTATTGTGCTGGATGGTTTGACTAAAATTCTTGGTTTTCTTCCTGAAATTATTGAGGTAGATGTTTGTGATGACAAGGCCCTTCGTGCAATTTTCCAAAAATATTCTTTTGAGGGAATTATTCATTTTGCAGCCTATAAAGCCGTTGGAGAATCCGTTCAAAATCCATTAAAATACTACCAAAACAATCTTTCTGGTTTAATCAATATACTTAATAAAATGCTTGAGTTTGGCATAAAAAACCTTGTTTTTTCGTCGTCTTGTACTGTATATGGTGAACCTAAGGAGCTAAAAGAGGTGTCGGAGGACAGCCCAAAAAACCTTCCGTCTTCGCCTTATGGTTATACAAAATGGATTGGCGAGCAAATAATGGAAGATACTTTTCTTGCACACCCGGAATTATGTTTAATTAATTTGCGTTATTTTAATCCAGTTGGAGCCCATAAAAGTTCTTTTATTGGAGAATTTCCTCTTGGGAAACCAAGTAATTTACTGCCATTTGTAACACAAACTGCTGTAGGCAAGCAGGATATCTTAACTGTCTTCGGAAATGATTATCCCACGCGAGACGGAACCTGTATAAGAGACTATATTCATGTTATGGATTTAGCAGAGGCACATGTTAAAGCGCTTGCTTTTTTAGAAGACCATAAAAAAGGTTGTCTTGAAGCTGTAAACATTGGAACGGGAAAAGGTACAAGCGTTTTAGAAATAATTTCCTGTTTTGAAGAAGTATCAAAGTGTAAATTAAATTGGTCATTTGGTCCGAAACGGGAAGGTGATGTTGTAGAGATTTTTGCAAATTGTGATAAAGCTTCAAATCTATTAGGATGGAAATCCAAACTATCTATAAATGATGCTGTTATTGATGCTTGGAAATGGGAACTCTTTCTTTCTGAAAAATAAATTAATTTTAGAGCATGATAATTGACACCCACGCACATCTTTATGCAGAGGAATTTTCTGAGGATCAAACAGAAGTTTTTATTCGTGCTGAAGCTGCAGGCGTACATTATTTTTTACTCCCAAATATTAATAGTGAAAGTATTCCTCTCATGGAAAAACTCATGAAGGAGCAAAAAAACACAATTCCAATGATGGGATTACATCCTTCTTATGTGAAAGAAAATTGGATGGAAGAACTACAAATAATAGAAACTCACTTATTCAAAAATCCAAGTAAATATTGTGCAGTAGGTGAAATTGGCATGGACTTATTTTGGGATAAAACATTTATTGAAGCACAAAAAATAGTTTTTCGAACACAAGTTTCTTGGGCTAAAAAATTAAAATTGCCAATAGCCATTCATGCTCGAGATGCATTTGATGAGATTTTTGAAATTCTTGACGAAGAAAATGATGAAACGCTAAAAGGAGTTTTTCATTGCTTTACAGGAAATTTGGAACAGGCAACTAAAATTTTAGACTACGGAGGATTTAAGTTAGGTATAGGTGGAGTAATTACGTATAAAAATTCTGGCTTAACAGAGGTCTTAAATTCTGTAGAGTTGAAACACCTCGTTGTAGAAACAGATGCCCCATATCTTTCACCTGCACCTTTTAGAGGAAAGCGAAATGAAAGCGCCTATTTATCATACATAATTGAAAAAATCTCAGGAATTTACAAACTTTCAGACGCTATAATTGCAGAAGTCACTTCTCAAAATGCAATAGAACTATTTCAACTTGAAAAATTTAAAAGCAACTAAAACTATGCGTACTATTTTATTAATTTATACAGGTGGCACCATTGGCATGATTAAAGATCCACAAAGTGGAGAATTACGTAGTTTCGATTTTGCATATGTTTATGATCATATTCCTGAACTAGCACGCCTAAATATTAATTTAAAAAGCATCAGTTTCCCTAAGCCAATAGATTCCTCAGAAATAACGCAAGAACATTGGAAGAACTTAGCTCAAATTATTATTGAAAACTATGATGTATATGATGGATTTGTAGTGCTTCATGGTTCCGATACAATGGCTTTTACTTCTTCCGCCTTAAGTTTCATACTTCAGGGCTTAAAAAAACCAATTATTTTCACGGGTTCACAATTACCAATAGGTACAATACGGACAGACGGTAAAGAGAATTTAATAACTGCAATAGAAATTGCAGCAGCTTTTGACGAGAAAACTGGCGAAGCAATAGTACAAGAAGTTGCTGTATATTTTGAATACTCCCTTTACAGAGGTAATCGTTGCTCAAAAATTTCTGCAAACCAATTTGAGGCGTTTGAATCACCTAATTATCCTAGTTTAGCAGTTGCAGGGGTAAATATAGAATACCTTAAAGATCGACTTTTTAGAACCAAAAAAAGTGCCTTAACTGTTCAAAGTTCCTTTTCAAATCAAATTGCATTAATAAAATTATTTCCAGGAATTCCTTTTGAGTTATACAAAGATTTATTTAATATTAACAATACAAAAGCTGTTGTAATAGAAACTTATGGCACAGGGAATGCTCCAAGCTCTGCTATTTTACAAGCACTTATTTCTGATTATATTTCTAATGGTGGATTGGTTTTAAATGTCACGCAATGTAGTTCAGGATCTGTCAAACATGGCGCATACCAGACAAGTGCTTTCTTCCAAAAAGTTGGCGTTATTTCTGCGAATGATTTAACAACAGAGGCAGCATTAACAAAACTGCAATATTTATATGGGCAGAATTTATCAATAGATGAGGTAAAAAAACAAGTAACTACCTCTTTAGTTGGTGAAATGCTTGATTAAGTAAGTTCTTTTATTCCTCCATCTTCTACTTTTATTATCCTTCCTGGAAATTTTTGAACCATTTGCATATCATGTGTTGCCATTAAAATGGCGGTTTTTTCTTCCTTTGCTATAGCAATAAGCAAGTGCATAATTTCTTCTGATGTTTCGGGATCTAAATTTCCAGTTGGCTCATCTGCCAAAATTAGTTTAGGCGAATTTAGAAGTGCTCTTGCTATTGAAACGCGCTGTTGTTCTCCTCCTGATAAGGTATTTGGATAATCATTAGCTTTTTGTTCAATGCCGACTAATTGCAAACAACTTAAAGCACGTTTGTGTACCAAATCTTTGTCTCTCCAGCCTGTTGCTTGCAAAACAAAATAGAGGTTTTGAATTACTGTTCTATCCATTAAAAGTTGAAAATCTTGAAAGACAATCCCAATTTTTCTGCGAAGAAAAGGGATTTCTTTTTTAGTCAATTTTCTAAGATTATAATCTGCCACGGAACCTTCTCCCTCTGTCATTGGGAGTTCTGCGTAAAGCATTTTTAACAAGCTACTTTTCCCAATCCCGGTTTTTCCTATAAGATATGCAAATTCTGTTTCAAGTAATTCAAGAGAAACATTTGACAATATCAATTTTTTTTGTTGATAAATTTGGGTATTAATAAGACATATTACTTTCGACACAAAGGTTTTTTTACAAATTTGATAAAACATATTTAAGGTTAAAACCACTAGGCATTTTTATCTTAACAAAGTCAAGTTTAAAACTTTTGAAAAAGTGAAATTTCTAACTCCAAGCTACTTTGTACTTTTACATTCGATGTTGAAATATATTTTCATTTTATTATTTATAATTCCATTTGGGATTTTCGCCCAAAAGACTGATAAGTATTCAGGGAGTTATGCTCAGTATTTTCTTGCAGAAGAACTTTTTCAGAAAGCTCAGTTCGGATCAGCAAGAGATGAATTCAGGGGTTTTATTAATTCAAAAAAGAACGAAAATGACCCATTAATTGTTAAGGCCTGTTATTATGAAGGTCTTTCTGCTTTAGAGTTATATAATAATGATGCAATAGCTTTGTTAGAAAGTTTCAATAATAAATATCCAGATAATATTTACAAACACACTATTGGTTTTAGAGTAGGCAAGTATTTTTTCCAAAAGGAAGAATTTGCAGAGGCTCAAATCTGGTTTAATAAGGTTCCTCTAAAAGATCTTGATAAATCTCAACACGATGAGTTTTTATTTAAAGTAGGTTATTCTGCTTTGCAGAATGAAGATAATGAAGCTGCTTTAATAGCATTTCGGGATGTAAAAGATGGAAAATCTCAGTATGCTTCACCAAGTTTATATTTTTTTTCACATTTGAATTACTTGACTTCTTCTTTGCAAGTTGCTTTAGAAGGGTTTGAAAAATTACGATCTGATTCTACATTTTGTGGTGTTGTTCCTTATTACATTGCCCAAATTTATCATAAACAAGCTAGATATATAGACGTGATAAATTATGCGCCAACCCTTGCTACTTGTACATTTATCGATAATGAAGCTGATGTAAATCATTTAATTGGAAATTCCCATTATCGCTTAGGAAACTATTCAGCTGCAATTCCATACCTTGAGAATTTTAATAAGAAATCTCAACCAACTAGAGATGACATTTATGAGTTGGCATATTGTTATTTTAAATCTAAAAACTATGAAAAGGCGATAAAGCAATTTGATAAAGTAACAAAGTCTAAGAGTGATAGTTTAGCTCAAATTTCAATGTATCAAATTGGTGAATCTTATCTTGAATTAAATAAGCTCCTCCCCTCAAGAAGTGCATTCGAAAGAGCCTCTGAAATGAAAGCTATACCTGAAATACAAGAAGATGCGATGTATAATTTTGCCGTAATCTCTTTTAAAGTAGATATCAATCCTTATGATGAATCTGTTCGAGCCTTTGAAAATTATCTGAATAAGTACCCAAACTCTGTTCGTAAAAAAGATGTGTTTCAGTATTTAGTAAATGTTTACACTAACACAAGTAACTTCGCAAAAGCACTTGAATCTTTGGATAAATTACAATCTAAAGATACAAAATTAAAGTCAGTTTATCAAACGGTAGCTTTTAATTATGGTGTAGAACTTTATCAAATACAGACCTGGCCGGAAGCTAAAAAAGCTTTTGAATTAGTTAGTCGCTACCCAATTGACCCTGAAATGGTTGCCTTATCTATTTATTGGATTGCAGATATTCATTTCCGCAATGATGATATAGACGCGGCAATTACCTCTTATAGAACATTTTTAGTTTCTCCAGCCTCCAATGCACTTAAAGAAAAAATCGATGTTTATTATAATTTGGGCTATGCATATATATTAAAAGACCAATTAAAAGATGCAATAAATGCTTTTCGATTATATATTCAATCTAATCCTAAAAATAAGGAAAAAAAATTGGATGCTTATTTTCGGATAGCAGATTGTTATTATCTAAATAGGGAAGATAATTTATTAGCTATTCAGTATTATAATGAGGCATTAAAAATGAATACAGACTTAAATGATAAGGCTCTCTTCTATTTAGCGAAGTCATATGGATACAATGGGCAATTATCTGAAAAAATTACATCCTTAAATGAACTACTTAAGAATTATAGCTCTTCAAAATACCTAATGAATGCTTCTTATGAATTAGCGAGAGCATATGTTTCAACTGCTGAATACGATGACGCATTAAAACTATTTAAATCTTATGTTATTAACTATCCAAGAGCAATTAATTTAATTGATGCTCGCTTAGGAATTGCAGATTTGTATTATAAAAAATGGGATTATACTCAAGCAGAATTAGAATACATTAAAATTCTTAACGAATTTGAAAAAGTGAGAGATATTTGTGAAAAAGCTGTAAAGGGATTAGTTGAGGTATACGTTGCCCAAAAATATTCAGAGAAAGCAGCTGATATTGCAGATAAATATTCTTGTGCGAATATTTCTAAAGATGAAAAAGAAAATCTTTTTTATAATCCTGCTTTGGAAAGTTACATGGATAGTTCTTATTCTGAAGCAGTAATAAAATTTAGTGCATATTTGACAAAATTTCCAAATGGCCGTTTTGTTAATGAAACTTTTTATTTCTTAGGAAATAGTTATTATAAAACAAAGGATACGCTTAATGCCATCAACTATTTTGAGAAATTTTTGGAAACTCCGAGTAATATTTATTCTGAATCAGCAGCATCGCGAACCGCTTATTATTATTATTCAAAGCAAAATTATCTTTTAGCAATTAAATATTACGAAAAATTGGATCAATTAGCATCAAAACCAGCGACAATTTTTTCTGCAAAGCTGGGTCTTATGCGTTGCCACTTTCTTTCCGGGGATTTCATAAAATCAGTTATATATTCCAAATTAGTCTTGGAAACGGCCGGAATTTCTAATCAACAGAAAATAGAAGGAGAGTACTCTAAAGGAATGTCAAATTATAATTTAATGAATTTTGAGGAAGCAAAAGTTTCTCTAGAGTGGCTTGTTAAAAATACGACTACCGCAATTGGTTCTGAGTCTAAATACACATTAGCAACTATCAATTTCAAACAAGAAAAGTATGGACAAGCAGATATAGAGATAAAATCATTACTTAAAATGAAACCAGCTTATAATTATTGGGTTGCGAAAGGACTTATCTTACAGGCTCGAATTATGATTATAAATGAAGATTTATTTCAAGCTGAACAGACCTTAAAATCTGTTTTAGATTTTTATCCAGATCAAAGTGATGGCGTTATTTCTGAATCAAATGAATTATGGAATGAATTAATGCTAATTAAAAATCCAGTGATAGAAGAAGTGATAGAAGAAATAAAGACAATAGAGATAAAAGAAGAATAAAATGAGCAAAATATTTTTACTTATTTTTTGTATAATGCTAACTATGATAAGTTATGCCCAGCCTCCAGATGTTGTTGTTGAGGGAAAAGGAAAGAGAGAAATTGAACCTTCATCTCGCATATTAGAATTCCCAAGAATCATAGATACTGTGAAGTCTGCCACTGTGTCAACGTACCCACTTTTAGTTTATCAAAAAGCAACTAAAATAATACTTGATACTATTCAAATAGCCACAATTGAAACAACTGAGAAAATAAAACAACTCTACCCTTTCTACACCAAAATCGGCATTGGATCTAAAATAATGCCTCTCGGAGAAATCTATTATAATTCTACTCGATCTCGCCCTTATCATTATGGCGCGCATTTAAAACATTTAAGTTCTTTTGGAAATATAAAAAGAGGTGATATAGTATTCCCAAATGGGCAATTTGATCACACGGATATTTTACTTTTTGGAAAAATTAATCAAGCTTCATATAATCTTGGTGCAAAACTTAATTATGTGAATGATGGCTTTCATTTTTATGGACTTCCAGACTCAATAGTATCCGATGCTAAAACAATTGCCCAACGATATAAAAATCTTGGTATAGACTTAGAATTTATTGGAAATAGAGGGGATACTTCGATTTTAAATTATAAAATAATGACAGGATTTAATTTCCTGGGCACAAAAAAGCCAATTATTGATTCACTTGTTGATTGGAGAGCTAAAGAAAACCAATTTTACCTAAATACTAAAGGTTGGTACAAGTATAAAAGTGAGACATTTCATGTAAATTTAGGTTTGAGACATAATTCTTATCGTTACGGTATTGAAGACTCGATACTTAATCTTAATCCTAGTGATTCTGGCTTGGTAACTAATAATACAATAATAGATTTACAACCTGGAATTTTAACTCAACTATTCCAAAATAATTTTAAAATTGAGGTCGGTCTTGCATTAAGCATTGACATTCAAAAAAAGACAAGAGTTTATTTATATCCACAGATTGAAATAAAATATTCATTATTTAACGACATTTTTATACCTTTTGTTGGAATTCGAGGTGGATTAAAACAAAACTCTCTGCGTTCATTTTCTTCTGAAAATCCCTATTTAATATCAAATCTTACGATTCAAAACGAACATAACCCCAATGAGATATATGCTGGATTTAAAGGCACTTTGAGTAGTAAGTTAAGTTTCAATATCAATGGAAGTTCCTCTAAAATTTTAAATAAAGTACTATATGTTTCCGACACCTTATTTTCTTCTTTGAATAAATTTAACATTATTTATGATACAATTAATATAACTAAACTTGAAGCTTCAGGGTCTTACCAGAAAAATGAAAAATTAAAGGTCGATTTAATTGGTTGCTATTATTCTTATCAAACGAAAAATGAAGCTTTTGCATGGAATTTACCGCAATTCCAGTTTATTTTACGGGGTTCTTACAACCTTTACGATAAATTTTTAGTGAATTTAAGTGCAAAAATAGAAACAGGAAGAAAAGCGAAAGTTTATGGACCAGGTGAAGATATTATTGAGAAAAACGAGCAGTTTGCTAAACCTTTAGGTGCTCTTGTAGATATAAATTTTGGGCTTGAATACCGTTATAATACGAGAGTAAGTGCTTTTCTGCAAATTAATAATTTAGCATCGCAACAGTATTATCGTTGGTATAATTATCCTGTACAACCTATCCAAGTGATGGCAGGGGTAACAGCTCGGTTCTAAAAAATCTAGCTGGGTTTTAAAAATAAATTCTTTGCGAAGTCAATAATTTGCTTTCTAAATAAAAATAAAAGAAGCAAATAAGGAATTATCATTAAATAAAGAATACCAAAATTTATATTTGATCCAAATGAACTCTCATCTGCCTGACTACCTTGTTCTGCAAGGAGTTTACATTGTGAACAACCTTGCGAAAATACGCGAGATGCATTCAAGAAAAATAAACAAAAGAGAAGAAAAAATCTATAAATCATATGAATATTTAATTTCTACAAATTTACAGAACATTTAAACCAATTCAAAATCATTATTTTTGTAATATGAATTTCATAATCTACTTTTTATTCTTCTTGTTATTGACCCTTCAATCTTGTGCGGATAAAGGGAAAAATAGTAAGAAAGACCGCGACTTAAGTTTGGATAGTCTCTTAGTTCGCTATCCTGATAGTCTTGAGTTAATTATCCGTCATGGAAATCAAGCAATTTCAAAAATGGATTATGCTTCTGCTATGGCTGATGGAGCAAAAGCATTCCGAATGGATAGCACACGTTTAGATTGTCGCTTGTTATATGCTGAAGCACTTATTAATAAATCAAATAGATTAGTTGCTGATATTTTTAATGCCCAAAGAAACTATCTTATTATCATCAAAAAGGATACTAAAAATCCAAAAGCTTTAGTCGGTTTAGCGAATGTTTATTGTATTCTTGAGGATTATGATTCTGCTTTTAAATTCATTAATAAAGCGCTAAAAATTAATCCCCGTTTTCGCGACGCATACATTCTAAAAGGAAGTATTTATAGATTACTAGGGAATTTTAAATTAGCTGTTTCATCTTATGAGACAGCCGTGCAGCAAGACCCTGAGTTTTATCAAGGCTATATAATGTTGGGATCACTCTACGAATGGAAACAAGACCCACTGTGTATAGAATATTATACAACAGCTTATCAATTACAACCAAAAAATACGGATGTTATATATTCATTGGCTTATGCCAAGCAAATGTTTGGTAAACATGCAGAAGCAAAAGTATTATATCGAAAAATGATACGCCTAGATAGTTTGTATTATGTGGCATACTTCCAAATCGGGTATATCAAACAATTTTCAGAAAATGAATTAGATAGCGCCTTATTCTATTATGAAAAAACTCTAGAAATCGAAAACAAGCACATTGAGTCGTATCACAACATTGGATTAATCTACGAAGATAAAAAAGACATCACAAATGCCCTGTTTTCATATGCCAAAGTTTTAAAAATCAATCCAGAATATACTTTAAGTTTAGAGCGAGTTGCAATTCTTAAGAAAAAGAGGTGAAGCAAGCTGAAAAGATAAATGCCTTACTTGGAGACGTAGCTTTTCCTTTAATGGGGTATTTTTTCTGGAATTGGAACTTCTATTTTATTTTGCTTTATTTTATTCTAGATCAAGTTGCAAGAACGATATTTTTGCCATGGCGCTTGAAATTGACTGAATTAAATCAGACAGAAAAAATAAAAATTATTGTTAAGAGTTCCATTCTTTTATTCTCGGAACTATTTATAATTCATTTTTTCTTAAAAGTTCTTATTCCAGATATACATTTCCAAAAAGAAATTTCAAATTTTATACATTATAGTGATATGGGAATTGAACAGGGTTATATTCTACTTCCATTACTAATTTTAGGAGAATGGTTGCGCATGAAACAAGATTTAAAAACTGGTCTTGTTGGAAGTAAGCAGCTTAACAACCTTGTAAAAAATAGGCATTTAAGTTTTTTTAGAATTTCTTTTTTTTCTTTTTTCTTGGGCTTACAGTTTTTTACTCCCCTTAAGGAAACAATGATGATCTTCGTATTTTTTCTCTTTATTTCTGTTTTGGTCTTTTATCCTTTTAAAATTAGGTCATCCAACTCTAAAACATAAGGTCTTGATTAGCTTAAATTACATCATTTTAGCTTATTTTTGTAGCACATAGAAATCATGGATAAAAACCAAGAATTAACAAAAAGACGAGAAGAGGCAAAACTTGGAGGTGGAAAGTTACGTATTGAAAAACAACACCAACAAGGAAAGTTAACAGCATCTGAACGGATTACCTTGTTGTTAGACGAAGACTCTTTTCAAGAAATAGGTGCTTTTGTTGAACACAGAGCAGCAACCTTCGGCTTAGAAAATCAACGTATTCCTGGAGATGGTGTAATCACAGGATTTGGAACTATTCACGGTCGTTTAGTTTATGTTTTTTCGCAAGATTTTACAGTATTGGGGGGTTCTCTTTCCGAAACTCACGCTGCCAAAATTTGCCGAATTATGGATTTAGCGATGAAGAATGGTGCGCCATTTATTGGTTTAAATGATTCTGGAGGAGCGCGTATTCAAGAAGGCGTTGATTCCTTGGCTGGTTATGCTGATATCTTTTTCCGTAATACAAGAGCTTCGGGAGTTATTCCGCAAATCTCTGTAATTATGGGCCCTTCTGCTGGTGGCGCGGTTTATTCTCCGGCATTAACAGATTTTATTTTTATGGTGGAGGAAACTTCCTATATGTTTGTTACCGGTCCGAATGTTGTTAAAACGGTTACCCATGAAGAGGTGACGTCTGAAGATTTAGGTGGAGCAAAAACCCACGCAGAAAAATCAGGGGTAAATCATTTTACTGCAGCAAATGATGTGGAGTGCTTAAAAAATGTACGCGATTTAATAACTTATTTTCCTCAAAATGCCTACGAATTAGCACCTACAACCTCGGTATTTAAATTTTCTAAAAGTAAATTAATCCAAATAGAAAAAATTCTCCCGGAGAATATAAGTGTTCCTTATGATGTTAGAAAGCTCATTGATTGCATTGTTGATGATACAAGTTTTCGGGAGGTTCAAAAAGATTTTGCTAAAAATATTGTTGTAGGATTCTCTCGCTTAGAAGGAAGAACAATTGCTGTTGTAGCGAATCAACCATCGGCAATGGCAGGTGTTTTGGATATAGATGCTTCACGCAAAGGTGCCCGATTTGTCAGATTTTGTGATTCTTTTAATATTCCCTTACTTGTTTTTGAAGATGTTCCTGGATTTTTACCTGGAACTGATCAAGAATGGCGAGGAATTATTACACATGGGGCGAAATTATTATATGCTTTTTCTGAAGCAACTGTCCCAAGAATTACTGTTATTACAAGAAAAGCGTACGGAGGAGCTTATTGTGTTATGAACTCCAAAAGTATTGGTGCTGATCTTGTTTTTGCGTGGCCAAGTGCAGAAATTGCAGTAATGGGAGCAAAGGGTGCAGCGGAGATTATATTTAAGCGTGAAATTGCAGAAGCTGCCGATTCTCAGTCAAAATTATTGGAAAAAGAAGCAGAATATGGAGATTTATTTGCAAATCCTTATCGTGCAGCTGAGCGAGGAATTGTTGATGAGGTAATTTTCCCTGCTGAAACAAGAAATAAATTACTTATTGGATTCAAAATGTTAGAAAATAAAGCAGAAACGCTGCCTAAAAAGAAGCATGGGAATATTCCTTTATAAATCAAATAAAAAAATAAATAAGAAATGAAATCATTAATTGAAGCGTTCCCACAAAATATCCATGATGCTATTGCTATTGCTCAATCAAGTACTATTCGCACACCAAAAAATGAAATTCACAATATTATTATTTGTGGTTTAGGTGGCTCAGGTATTGGCGCAAAAATTGTTGCAAATTGGATACAAGACGAAATAAAAATTCCTGTATGTTTAAGCAATGAATATACTTTACCTGCATTTGCAAATAAAAATACCTTGGTTATAGGTTCATCGTATTCAGGAAATACCGAAGAAACAACTATGAGTATAAATGCTGCACATGCATTGGGTTGTTCAATTATTGGAATAACAAGTGGTGGGAATTTAAAGTCATTCTGCGCGCAAAATGGCTATGATTGCATAATTGTTCCTGGTGGAAATCCCCCAAGAAGTGCCTTAGCTTTTTCGCTTGTTCAGTTACTTCATATTTTCGCTGAATTAGGATTTACATCTCCAAAACACTTAGAGACAATGTCACAAAGTGCAAATACTTTGAGTAAAAGCATTTCAGAAATCCAAGAAATAGGAAAAGATCTTGCCTTATTCTTATTTGGTAAAGTAGGGGTTTTTTATTCTGAAACAAAATACGAGGGCGTGATTGTACGTGCGCGCCAACAGTTTAATGAAAACGCTAAATATTTAGGTTGGCAGCATACCATTCCAGAAATGAATCACAATGAATTAGTGGGTTGGTCTGGAGGAGATAATCGTTTTGCGCCTGTGTTTTTTAGTACTGGAGATTTACATCCTCGCAATCAGAAGCGCCTTGAAATAACAATGTCCGCTGTTGAGAAAAAAGCCGGAAAAATTTATGTTTTAAGTGCAAAAGGATCTTCATTTATTGAACGTTCTCTTTATTTAATTCATTTAGTGGATTGGTCGTCCTATTATTTATGTGAGATGAATGAAGCGGATATCATGGACATTGAGATTATTGATTATTTAAAGGGCGAATTATCTAACTTTTAATGTCTGATAACCAAAAAGTCCTCTGTCATTTCTTGGGTCTTATCGACTACAAAGTGGCTTGGGATTTTCAAGAAACTATTTTTAAGTCGTCTATAGACTTAAAAATTGCTCGCCGAAATGGAGAAACGGAAGAACTTCCAAAGCATCATTTATTATTCTGTCAGCATCCGCATGTTTATACGCTTGGAAAGAGTGGAAAAGAAGCTCATTTGTTGCTTGATGAAAGCCAATTAGATGCCAAGGAAGCAAAATTTTATAAAATTAATCGTGGTGGAGATATTACCTATCATGGGCCTGGACAATTGGTGGTATATCCTATTTTTGATTTAGATCAATTCTTCACAGACATTCATAAGTATCTGCGATTTTTAGAAGAAGCCGTTATTCTTACATTAGCTGAGTATGGAATTTCTGCTAATCGTATCGAAGGATTAACAGGCGTTTGGCTTGACGGTGAAACACCTCGTGCGCGCAAGATTTGTGCTTTTGGCGTAAAAAGCTCTCGCTGGGTTACAATGCATGGAATAGGCTTTAATGTAAATACAGATTTGAGTTTTTTCTCTAATATTATTCCTTGTGGAATTGATGACAAGGCTGTTACTTCGATGAAAAAAGAATTGGGAAGAGAATTAGATTTGGAGGAAGTCTCTGACAAATTACTCGTTCATTTAGCGGAGCTATTTGATTTTAAACCAAGCAGAATACTAAACGAATAAATCAGAATTTAAGAGCAACTAGTTAGAATATTAATATCAAAAGCAATGAAAAAAGAATTGTTGGTCCCTAAAGTTGAAAATGTTGCCATTGCGCTTACACAAAATACATTAGCAGACGGAGAAAAAGAATACAGCATTTATCTCCTCAATTTACGAGATGATATTATGGAAGGGATTATTATCACTTGCACAGGTTTTGGGGAGAATCCTAGTACTGGCGAGAAAATAAAAACAAGTACAATTCGACATAGCATGGAGATTTTATTGCCAAATGAAGCTGCCAAAATCGAACCTATTTTACCAGAATTATTTGCTATTTCGAATGAATATTGGGTAAGTTTTTGGGTAAATGATGTATTGTACGATAAGCAATTTGTATTCCCTGCGCACTCTATTCGTGAAGAAAGTATGAAAATGATAGAAATAATTGGTTTAAAAGGAATTTTAATACGATGAAAAAAACACTTTTATTTTTTGTCTTCTTGATAATAAATTTCGGGGGCTTGTACTTGGGAGGTATTTTAATGGGCTCAAGTCCTGGCTCAAATAATTGGTATATAAATCTTCAAAAAGCACCATGGACTCCTCCAGGTTATTTCTTTGGGATAGCATGGACAATTATTATGATTCTTTATTCTATTTACTGTGCGAGAGCGTTTTCATCACCCTTACCAAAAAAAACAGTTGGACTTTTTATACTTCAATGGATTTTAAATGTAGCTTGGAATCCTGTTTTTTTTAATTTTCACGAGATTTTATTAGGGCTCCTTTTGCTAATTCTATTATTTATGACACTAATATTGATAAACAAACATCTAAGATTAACATTAACTTCTCCGGCAACATTTCTTATTCTGCCTTATCTTATTTGGTTATGCATTGCAATGTCATTAAATGCGTATGTGTTATAGTGAACAAATAACTTTGTTATTCACAAATTAAAGTCCCCCATTTGCTTGGAGACAAATGAAATCCTTCAGCATAAATGCTGTTCCACCTTTCTTGCCGACTTCTTTTGCCATCAGCTCCACTTAGATCAACTGCAATTTCGAAGCCATATGCAGCTTCAGGAAGTAATTTAGTTTTAAATAATTCTGTTACAGGAACTGCAAGTTCAAGAAAATAGCCATCAGCAGTTTTTGAATAGACAAATTTTACTTTTTCCATGCGTTTATTTTCTTTCCAATCCCAAACATAGGGAGTAGCGCCACAATTAATTCCTAAATGTTGATCGCTGAGCAAGAATGATTTTCTTTTTGGGTCTGCTTGTGGATTGGTAGAAAAAGCAATTTCTATCGCATCTCCATTCCATAATTTTTCATCTTTCTCGCTGTTTACTTGAGGAGTTGCATCATAAACTTTTACTGCGATAAATAACGAATCTTTTGTATATAAAGTAGCAAAGGAATGTCCAGAACCAAAATTAGTAAAGGGAATATTCCAGTTTTCATTCTTTCCAAGTTCTATTTTTTTATTGACTTTGAGACAAGTTACTTCAGAACGTAATTTTGTGGAATTAGGAACTAGTTTTATCGAATTAATCTCTATGGATCCTTCTCCAAAAACTTGAACCATTAGTTGTTTTACATTGAATAAATCAAAATTATTTTCTTCAAAAGGAAACAAAGAGAAAGGAATCCGGACTTTTGTCCAATTTGACGTAATTTCATTTGCTAGCAAAAAAGATTTATTGTAGCCTAACCATGCTTGAGCTCCAGAATAATCTTCAAAACAGAACGCCCAGGGAATATTGGTAAATGATTTTCCTATTGCACGAACTTCTAATTCCATTGCAAGCGTATCTTTTACAAAATTCATGTCTTTTCCAGCCCACATATCCCAACCAAATCCCATTCCAACCCAATCACAGCCATCTTGGTCTTTGTTCCATTTCACACTTAAAAATTTATCTTTTTCATCTTCTTTTAAGTTTAATTGAATGCAAGATGTGTTTTTTGTCGACCATACTTCATCTGAGAAATCATTGTCGAAAATAGAAAGTTGGGAAAATCCTTTAATTGAATACGATTTTGCTTCCTCTTCATCGTAAAGGCCTACTTTTTTAAAGCCGTAATTTTTTTCTAGGATTGTTACTTCTTCTAAAAGAAGTGTTTTTTGTTTCGGAAGATCTTGAGACCAAGAAACTAGCCTACAGAAAACAAAGAAGAAAGAAAGTTTTTTCATGCTATTTTAAGGAACTAATGGTCCATTTTCTGTAAAAATGATATAATCTAACTTGGATTTTGCAAACCCTGAATTTGGATTTGCTAAATGAAGCATATTTATAGTTTTAATTTTATTTGAATCGTGAGTCCCATTTCCATTTGGAGTTGCCGGCACACCATTAACCAAGGATTCTATATCGCTATATTTGACAGAGATAAGTTTCCATCCTGCCCAATCTACTTTAATTTCCTTAGCGTACATGTCTTCACTTGCAGCAGTAAATATCCCATCGCCATTTTCATCTTCTTCAAATTGAAAAAGCACAATGCTATTTGTCGTTCCAGATTCACCATAAATCATCACATTAAAATAAACACTATTTGGGTTTGCATTCAAGGGGAAAGCGGGAGCTCCTCCATATGCAGTAGATTTAAAGTTTACAAGTCCAATTAACCAATCCCAATTAACTGTTCCAGCCATGTTATAGTATTTATTTCCTTGTGGGGAGCTTGCATCAGAAAGCACTTGGAAATTCATGTTCGCTCCAGACTGAATAAATGATGTCCATCCGCTATTGAACCCATTTTCAAAATCTGATATAAGAAAACCTGAATTCACTTTTGCTTGTAGTACTTTAACATAGGTAATTAAGGTATCTGTTTCATTGGGAAATGTTAGTTCTACTTTACAGTTTTCATTTTTAAAAATCGGCAGATTGGTAGTTTCACCACTCCAAAGTGAAGAGCTTGCATTTAGTTCATTACTCGTACCTGTCATTGTTTTAACTGCACCAGAAACTAAGCCGGTTATTTTTAAATTCCATTCTGATGTTTTTGAAAATAAGGCAGTAAAATAAACTGTTTCTCCAATAGCAAAGTCAACCGAGTCTATAGATGCTGAAAGCGGACTTAGAACAGAGAACTGTCCGTTTAAATCTTCTAAAGAAGGGCCATCAATTTTGGAATCTTTCTTGTGACAAGAAAAAAGAACGAGAATTAGAGCGCTTAAGGTTATATAGTATTTCATAGCTTAAAATTTCATGATATAATAAAGAAGTATTTGATTGTATTTATATGGGTTTTCTGCAGAGAAATTATTCTTGTTTGATTCGTAAACAGCTGCAACATAAACTTCTTTTGAGAAATTAAATTTTATCCCAGAAGATAAATTTATTTCCCTTCCGTCTACAAGGTATTCATTGAAATTAATAATATTTCCTTCAGGAGTTCGAACAGGCATAGATTCATTTCCTTTACTTGAGAATAAAAAAGCCGAGCCTAATAAATATAAATCAGGACAAATTTCTAATTCAAGACCAAGTGAAGCAGTTAATGATTTTAAATTAATTTGTTCAAAGGTAAATTGACTACTTCGATTAGTTTCTTGGTATGCCAATCCAAGTTGTAATACTTGTTTTTTCTTCCAATGCATCCAATTTGATAAATTAAAAGAAACTGTTGATGTAAGGTATGAGAATGAACGCAATTGTGTGGTGCCTTGCCCACGAATTTCTCCAAGTCTATAGAAAGTCACATCTGCAGCAATGATTTTTTTAGGGTCTGAATAATTAAATCCTGCATAAAACCCCTGTCTATTAAAAGTTGCAATTCCGTAAGGCAAAACATTATTTATAGAAGGATTAAAGGACATTATTTTTGTAGAAATACTACTGCTGTAAAGCGAAGGGTCATTATATAAATCATAATAAGATAAAGGTCTAAGTATTTGAGAATTTGTGTAGCGATCATAAAAAGAATTTACTTGATTGAAGTCCATTCTTTTTGATTGTGCACCAAAACTTCGGAAATCTGCTCCATTTTCCATGTACGCCATTTTTAGCTTTAAGCCACATTTTTTGAAGGAAACTTGTCCTTTTACATGTATAAAAAAGTCACTCAATCCTCCTTCAGCATTTTGCGTTGAAAAACTCTTAGACATGCCCGATTCACCATCCAGGGAGAGTTTAATTTTTTCTCCATCTTTATTTAAATCGTAGCTTATAGAGTTTACTACATTTCGATAAGCATTATCATTATCTGCAGTTTGCAATAGATCAAAAACGCGCACATGATTAACTCCAATTGTTAGGTATTTGCTTTGTTTCATAATTACATTACCACCACCGTATAGTCGTTCCAACACATTTGGGGCGCTAGGGTTTAATCGGGTAATAAATCCATTAAACTTCAATTCTTGAATAAGTTTAGGAAACTGAATGGCGAAATCTGCCGCAGCTCCTTGCTGTCGCCAATTGTTATTTTTGTAGAAAGACTCATAATTTAGCACCTCTTCTTTAATTTTATTAATTCCCAGAGATTGAACTAATAAATCAGGATTGTGGTTGTAAAAAGTGTAAGGTGTTAGTTTGTAGTCAATGTTTCCAATTTGGTAGCGAAGAACTTTTCCTGCAACTCCTTTCACATGAATTTGGCGCACATCAAAGGTAACGCCAGCTCCATAAAAGCCTCCAAATTGATTATTGATTCGAATCATTCCTAGAACTTCTGTATTCTCATTTGGATTAATTTTAAATCCTAAGTCAATTAAAGCATATCCTCCTGTAGTTTTTGGTGCAGTAACAGTGTCTGAAACATCAGAAGTAAAATCACTTTGTGAAATTAAGGATCTCGCACCTCCAACAAATTGCACTTTTTTCCCTTCTTGCGAAAAAGCACTTAGGCCTAGTGAAAAAAGAATAATAAATAATAAAGCTTTCATATTAAAAAAATATTTTTAGTTCAACTGTGGTTTCTGTCCCCTTGTATTTATCTAAGGAAAAATTTCTGTCCTCATAGTTCATCCAACGATGACGGATATATAAGCCTGTATTTTTTGCCAATAAAAAATCGAGCCCAATGGCATAACTTTTTCCAGTCTGATCTTTTGGTTTTAAACTTACCTCTGATAACTTTGTGTGCTCGTTGGCAATTATTCTATCGAAGCCAAAATAATTTGATAGAACAACTTTTGGGAAAAGTAAATAATAAAATTCTAGTTGTTGATTATAGCTTTGTAAATAAGAAGCTTTTGAATAGCGAGGCAAAGGTGAAAAATTACGCTGTACATTGTGAAAAGCTCCGAGATAGAAAAACAAGATTTCTCGCCCAAAAATTTTAAAGTCACTTTTGTAATTTACTTCGATTGAGTTAAATCCTTTTGCAGAAATAGAATCTGTAATTTGTACCGTTTCATAAACGCCGCGGTAAATTTTATTTAAATTATTATAAGGACCAACATTTGCTGGAAATCCCCAACGCCAAAAACGTGATAGCGCTAAATTATTCGCGGGATGTCCATAGGATATTTTATCTGAAAGTCCAATAATTTCGCTCGAAGCACTGTAGCCGATTGTTAATTTATTTTTTTTGTTTGAAAAATCAGCATTTAGAATTACTCCACGACGATTATTTGTAAGTTGCCCAATTGAAACCAATGAACTTGCAAAAGGAATCAGAGAAACCTGACTTCCTTCATTTTCAACAGTTCCAAAATTATCATTGTATTCTTGGATAGAGGTATTAAAAAATACACCATTGTTATTTATAACATGTGGGCTAATTTGAAAATAGCGAACTTCAAGTGGGAACGATAGAAGCTTTTGTGAAAATTGCAACTTTAAATCGATCGCTTCTCCATATTTTCCGGTTGTTGTTGGACTAAAATAATTTCCTAATCCAAGCTCCCCCAAGAAACTAATATTCTTATGTTTAAAAAGAAATTCTGAAGTAATTAAATTAAAACCTAGCGACAAACGCGCTAAACTGTCTTTAAACGTTCGACTAGATATAGCGTTAATACTAACAAAGTTTTCTTTAAAGTTTTTTCTTATTTTTCCCGCAGTTAGCGAATTCGGAGTGGGTAGTGTTCCACCATTAAATTGAGATTTTCCGTACATAAAAGCAAATGAAAAATCTTTTGGTAAGCGGATTCCATCAAGAATAAAACCATGGAAAGCTTGTTGTCCCCAACGAACATCTTGCGATAAAGCACCATTTGTATAAAACTTCTTATAGCGATCTAGGACATTTGAAGTGGTTGGATCCCAAGGGTTTCTTTCAAAAATACTAAAGCGATTGTAACCTGTATTTGCAGCAAAAGTAAAAGGACTTAAAGTATACCAATGAATACCTCCTGTTTTCACAGAGAATGTTCCGTATTTTGTAGAATGAGAACCTGTTAAATTTACTCCTAAATTCAGCCCTTTAACATAATCTGTACTGCTCCCAGTTAACGGTGTCCATAAATATAAATCTGTCGAGAAAGAAGTTGTTTTTGATGGTCGCCCTGCGATGTTTAGCATTAACTGTGGAATTTGACTATCATCGCCTAAAAAAACGCGTTGTTTTGGATTAAAGTCAGCAAGATTGGTTGGGCTATATTGTTCCTCCATATTCGAATAGGCTCCTAAAAAACGATAGAAACCAGAAACTGAAATATTTTCTAATGATTTTGCTATTTTTTTTGGGACAAGACCTGAATTTAAGGGGTTAAACAGCGCAGTATCCGAAGTTATTTGTGCGGATAAACTTCCAATGTAAACAATGAAAGATAACAATATGCAAATACTGACTTTATTCATTTTCAAAAGATTTAAGTGTTTGATTTTTAAATCTAATTTGTTTTTCTGCTAAACTTGGATCATTTTCCACGTAAAAAGGAATATTTGTATAGGCTATTTTTTTTCCATCACTAACGGAAACAAACAAACGGTATTTTCCTTCTTTTAGTGGAGTCTTAAGAATAATTTCGTCTTTGCCATTACCAGAAATTTTACCGTTTATTGCTGCAGGTTTCTCTTCGGCATCTCCTCCAGATTTTAAATCTGTACTTTCTGGCGCTAATTCCCAAAAATAAGTCAACTTGTCCTTATCAATGTCACTTGCAGAAAGTTTGAAGCTTATTTTTTCTTTAGCAGGGAAAACATTTGCTGAGGAACTTTTATTATCAGAAGAATCTTTTAGTGTTATGCTTACCTTTTCAATACTTGGAGATCTATTTGTAGGATATTTTCCGGACCAACAAAACTCTAAAACATCCAGTGCTTCTGTAGGCAAGCCATTTTCTGTAAATAAGCCAAACCAAGTACTTGTATGTTCTTGCTTATGTCCCCATAAAAACGCGAAGGAACCGATACACTGTTTTCTTTCTGCTGCAATACAACGTTGGTAACGGCTAAGAAAAACATTTGCTTTTTCTGTACTACTTTGTTCTATTGCGGCTCCCCATTTAGTTTTTGGGGACTCCCACCAACCATTTGGCCCCCATTCTGTAATCATATAGGGCTTTTGAAAAGAACCCTTAGCAAGAATATTTTTAACGTTTTCGATGTCGCCATAGGTGTTTATTCCATAAATATCTATTTCTGTCATTACTTCCATTATGAATTTGAGCTTTTCAGCATTTATTCCGGCAGTAACAGTAGAAGTAGGGTGATTTTTATCTTCATCATGCACCATTTTTGCAATGTCATTTACGGCAGCCCAAACTTTCGTGTTGGAATATTCTAATTCATATTCGTTGCCAATTCCCCACATCAACAAGGCAGGATGGTTTTTGTATTTGCGAACAGCCAAGCGAAATCCTTCTAATTGATTTTTAACTTTGTCGTCATCATTATAATCAAAACCATGACGCTCATGTTGCACCCAAAATCCAAGCATAACTTTTAAGCCTAAAGAATGTGCCTCATCTAAAATTGCCTGTGCATTTTCAAGCCCCCAAGTTCTGATTGTATTTCCACCAGCCTCTTTAAGTTCTTTCATTTTTACGGTCCCACCGCCACCATTGATATAAAATACTTTATCGTTTACAAGTAAATCCCATTGTGAATTTTGATAGAAAAGCTTTACTTTGCTAGCTTGAGAAAAGGAAACAACAGGCAAAAACAATAGAAAGAATAAAAATTTTTGCATCAAAAAATTATATTTTTAGTTTTTGTATTTTGTACAATATTAAATAAAAAAAATTGTCTATTGCAAATTTAGGGTGCAATTTCAGTTCTTCATTCTTATTAAAAAGGTATTAAAAACAAAAATGTTTAACTTAGTGTCCTAAATACATTAACAAATGAAGACCTTTCTGCTATTTCTAATTTTATTTGCATTTAACAAAATACAAGCACAAGATACTGATAAATCCTTATTAAAGAGGGCAAAAGGCATTGTTAAAAATCTTTCTGTTAAAGAAAAGATTGCCCAAACTTGTCAGTTAACATTGGATGCGTTGTTGAAAACAAACGATCAAGGTCAAGTTATAATTCCTATTGTTTTAGACGAAAAAAAATTAGTGCAGTTGATCGAGCAAGATAAAATTGGTTCCTTATTAAATGTCAGTGCGAATACCTTAGATTTAAAAACCTGGAGAACTATTTTAGAACAAATTCATTCTATTTATCTTAGTAAGCGAGTAAAAATTCCAATAATATATGGTGTAGATGCAATTCATGGAGCAAATTACATCGTTGGCGGCACTCTTTTTCCGCAGGAAATTGGACTCTCAGCAACATGGAATCCAGAATTAGCAAGAAAAATGGGTCTGATAACCGCATATGAAACACGCGCTTCAGGAGTTTCTTGGAATTTCTCACCTGTCCTTGATTTAGGTAGAAAGGCTTTGTGGTCTAGGTATTTTGAAACGCTTGGAGAAGACCCACATTTAGCGAGTGAAATGGGAGCTGCTTTAGTTAAGGGTTACCAAGGAAGTGCTTTGAATTCTCCCTATTCTGTCTTATCGTGCATGAAACATTTTGTTGGCTATAGTTATCCAAATTCGGGAAGAGATCGAACGCCTGCTTGGATTCCAGATCGTCAAATGAAGGAATTATTCTTACCAAGTTTTAAAGCTGCTGTTGCAGCTGGAGCTCTTTCAGTAATGATTAATTCTGGATCTGTCAATGGAATCCCTGGGCACATGAATAAAAACTTACTTACTAATATTCTCAAAGGAGAATTTGGATTTAAAGGTTTTGCTGTCTCAGATTGGGAAGATATTCGCATGCTACATACGGTTCATAAAATTGCAGAAAATCAAAAAGAAGCGATAGTCTTGGCAATTAATGCAGGATTAGATATGAGTATGGTCCCGTATTATGGAAATTATAGAGAATATCTAGACTTATTTCATGAAGCGGTTATGGAAGGCAAAATAAGTAAAAATCGCTTAGATGATGCTGTAACGCGAATTATTTATGCCAAGCTTAAATTGGGTTTATTTGAAACCCCGATGTACCCATTAGATCAATACCCAGATTTTGGCTCTAAGGAATTTCAAGCAACAGCAAAACAAGCTGCATTAGAATCAATTACTTTACTAAAAAATGACAAGCAAACTTTACCTTTAAAAAAAGACGAAAAAATCCTCTTGCTTGGCGCGGTTGCAGATAATTTAATTTTTCAAAATGGTTCCTGGACTCATACGTGGCAAGGTGTAGACTCAAGTTTTAATACACAAAATGCACTAAATATAAAACAAGCATTTCAAAATAAAATCACTCCGTCCTTACTTAAATATGAAAAAGGATATGAACTAATATTGGTAAATAATTGGGAGAATTGTGCGCTTGTAGATTTAAGTAAAGTAATAGAAGAAGCAAAACTTTGTGATAAAATAGTAGTTTGTCTAGGCGAAATGCCAGCAACTGAAAAACCTGGTGATATTCGCAGTTTAAATTTATGTGAAGCACAGTTGAAATTAGTTGAGGAACTTCAAACGCTTGGAAAACCAATAGTTTTCGTATTTCTTTTTGGAAGACCTCGAATTATTCGAACAATTGAGCCTCTTGCCTCAGCAATAGTAAATGCATATTTGCCGGGGGATTATGGTTCTAATGCATTGGTGGATTTACTGTATGGAGAAGAGAATTTTTCTGGAAAATTACCCTATACTTTTCCAAAATATGACGGTGTAATGGAGCATTATGATTATGTTAATGCCGAAACTTTATCAGGAAAAACCAATAAAAATGATGCGATAGATTCCCAATGGCCTTTTGGTTTTGGTTTGAGCTATACTTCCTATACTTATTCAAATTTATCTCTTTCCAAAACAAGTATGATAGGAGAAAACGATTCTATTATTGCAAAAATCACTGTTTCAAATAATGGAAAAATTGCAGGCAAAGAAGTTGTCCAATGGTTCATAACTGATGAATATGCATCTATTTCTCCAGCAAATAAAAAGTTAAAGTATTTTGAAAAAATAGATTTGCTTCCAAACCAAACTAAAACAATTGAATTTGTAATTCACCCTTCTGATTTGAAGTTTGTGGGAGAAAATAATGAGTGGATTTTAGAAAAAGGGAATTTTATTATTTCTGTCGAAAATTTAAAAAGTACCTTCCGTTTAGATTGATTTTCTCTGTTTTACTTAACAGTAAGTTTTAAAAAGCACTTTTCCTTTGCTTTCTTTTAGAATTAATGACCTTATTTATTTAATTTTAACTTATTGTATAATATACTATAATTTATTTTATACATTAGCCAAAAATTAAATTTAAATTATCTTATTATGAAAAAAACTACGAAAATATTTTGTCTTTTTATCCTTTCGAGCTTAGGTCTCTTTGCTCAAACAAATGTCACTTTTAAAGTGGACATGAACCAAAGTACAATGCCTGCTGGATCAATCCCTGAAGTAAACGGCTCATTCAATAATTGGTGTGGAGCTTGTGCTCCTATGTCAGATGTAAACTCTGATGGTGTTTGGGAACTTATAATTCCACTTGCTACAGGTGCTTATGAATACAAATTTTCATACAGTGCTTGGGCTGGTCAAGAAGCACTTATCCCCGGAAGTACATGCACAGTAACAAATTTTGGTTATACAAATCGTACTTTAACTGTTGGCCCAACTGCTATGACTCTTCCAACTGTTTGTTATGGCTCATGTTCAGCTTGTGGTGTTACTCCTCCACCTCCAACTCAAGCGCAAGTTACATTTAAGGTTGATGTATCTCAAAGTGGATTACCTGTTGGAGCAATTCCAGAAGTAAATGGCACATTTAATAATTGGTGCGGATCTTGTAACGCTATGACAGATGCAAATGCTGATGGTATTTGGGAAACAACAATTCTACTTAACTCAGGATCTTATGAATATAAGTTTTCATACAGTACTTGGACAGGACAAGAAACATTGGTTCCAGGTTCTAGCTGTACAATTACAACAGGCGCAAATACAAATCGTTCTTTAACTGTTGGTTCAACAGCTGTAGTTCTTCCAAGTGTTTGTTATGGCTTATGTACTGCATGTTCAACAGGTCCATCTTTGACACAAATGAATTTACCAGTTACTTTTGAAGGTAATACGGTTGATTATGGTGTTATTGGATTTGAAGGAGCTGAAGCATCAACGATTGTAACAGATCCAACAAATACTTCGAACACTGTAGTTAAAGTAATTAAGTCTGCCTCTGCACAACCTTGGGCTGGAACTACAATAACAGCTGCAGCAGCTTTAGGATTAGCAAGTCCAGTACCTTTTTCTGCCTCAAGTACTTCAATGACATTAAAGGTTTGGTCACCAGATGCTGGTATTCAAGTTCGTTTGAAGGTTGAAAATCATGCTATCCCAACTCAATCTGTTGAGACAGAAGCAACTACAACAGTTGCAAATGGCTGGCAGACTTTGGTGTTTAATTTTGCTAATCAAGCTCCAGGAACGGCAGCATTAAATTTGGCTTATTCATTAGACAAAGTATCTGTTTTCATGAATTTCTCCGTACCGGGATCAAGTGTAGGAGAAAAGACCTATTATTTTGATGACTTAATGATGGCTGATCCATCATTGCCTGTCCTGGTTACTTTTAATGTTGACATGTCGCTAAGCACAATGCCTGCCGGATCTATTCCCGAAGTAAATGGCACATTTAATAATTGGTGCGGAAACTGTAATGCTATGACAGATGCAAATTCTGATGGTATTTGGGAAACTACAATTTCACTTGCTGCAGGATCGTACGAATACAAATTTTCATACAGCAGCTGGAGTGGTGAAGAAACGCTTATTTCTGGTTCTAGCTGTACAATTACAACAGGCGCAAATACAAATCGTACATTAAGTGTTGGTTCAACAGCAGTGGTTCTTCCAACAGTTTGTTGGAACTCATGTTCAGCTTGTGGTGTTACTCCACCACCTCCTGCATCTCCTCTTCAACCAGCTGGATTAGTTGCTAATTCTCCAACAACTTCAAGTATATTTGTAGCTTGTGGTCCCAATCAAGTTGGCGGGAACAACATTCTTTATCGTTTATTCTATTCGCCAACAGCTTCAGCTCCTATGAATCCGCAAACTGCTGCTGAATATACTTTCGGAACGACAGCTGGCGACGGAAATGGAGTTGGTCCATTTGGCTTTAATGTTACAGGTCTTCAAGCAGCAACAAATTACACTTTTTGGTTATACCAGTACAACACTGTAGATCAGTTGTTCTCAACTCCAGCATCTGTTTCTGAGACGACTCTTGGTGGCGGAACAGCTGTTCCAATCACATTTACGGTTGATATGAACCAAAGTTCAATGCCTGCAGGATCGATTCCAGAAGTAAATGGAACATTTAATGGTTTTTGCGGATCATGTAACGCTATGACAGATGCAAACTCTGATGGTATTTGGGAAACTACAATTTCACTTGTTGCAGGTTCGTATGAATACAAGTTTTCATATAGTGCTTGGGCTGGGCAAGAAACACTTACAGAAGGAAGTCCATGCACAGTAACAAATTTTGGTTATACAAATCGTGCTTTAACTGTTGGTTCAGCAGCTATGGTTCTTCCAACAGTTTGTTATGGCTCATGTACTGCATGTTCAACAGGTCCATTTTTAACACAAATGAATTTACCAGTTACTTTTGAAGGAAATACGGTTGATTATGGTGTTATTGGTTTTGAAGGAGCTGAAGCATCAACGATTGTAACAGACCCAACAAATTCTGCGAACACAGTAGTTAAAGTAATTAAGTCTGCCTCAGCACAACCTTGGGCTGGAACTACAATAACTGCAGCAGCAGCTCTAGGATTAGCAAGTCCAGTTCCTTTTTCTACAACAAATACCTCCATGTCTTTAAAGGTTTGGTCTCCAGATGCTGGCATTCAAGTTCGTTTGAAGGTTGAAAATCACAGTGATGTAAACCAGTCTGTAGAAACAGAAGCGACTACAACAGTTGCAAATGGCTGGCAGACTTTGGTGTTTAATTTCGCTAATCAAGCTTCAGGAACAGCAGCATTAAATTTGGCTTATTCATTAGACAAAGCATCTGTTTTCATGAATTTCTCTGTGCCAGGATCAAGTGTAGGAGAAAAGACCTATTATTTTGATGACTTAATGATGTATGTGCCTTCAACAGGTCCAACTTCTTCTATTTTATCTGGTTCCTCAGCTATTTGTGCTGGAGATTCAACAAACCTAAGTGTTCAAATAGTTGGTGGTACATCACCTTACACTGTTGTAATTACAGATGGCACAAATAACTATACATCAAGTGGAACAAGCCCGGTATTATTTACTGTTTCTCCAACACTTACAACAACTACCTATTCAATCGTCTCTGTTTCTGGTGGAGGAGTTGGAACAGGAAATTCAGGAACAGCTTCAGTAAGTGTCACGCCTAATTCAATTAATTCTCTTACAATTTCTGCTGTTGATTCGTATACTTGGTCAAATACTGGTCAAACATATACTACATCTGGAACTTATACAGGAACAACTGCAAATTGTGTGACTGAGCAATTGATCTTAACGATAGCGGGCGCTGGTTTAGAAGATTTATCTGACATGGGAATTTTTGTTCAGCCAAATCCATCAAATGGCTTGTTTTCAATTATGAATTCAGAGCAAGTAAATTTAACCGGTAGCATAACAGATTGTTCTGGAAGAGTAATTTATTCTGCTGACTTTTCTGATCTGGAAAACACAATAGATATCTCTATTGCGGCTCGAGGAATTTATTATTTGAAACTTAGTTCTTTAAATTATTCTAAAGTTGTCCAAATTTTTAAAAATTAAAAAAATAATAGATTTGAAAAGCCGCTAAAAGCGGCTTTTTTTATGAATTAGTGTTTTTTGATTCGTGTCTATTGTATTCTAGAATTAGTTTTAATTCATATAAAAAAACATTTTCTATTTTTGATTGTTTAATTTTGATTATAATTTAATAGCATTTACTTATTGTATTATTTACAATAAATAATTAGTAACTTAGCATTCTAAAATGAAAAAAATGAAAAAAAATCTACAAATTATCAGCATTTTTTTACTAACAACCTTTAGTATTTTTGCTCAAACAAATGTCACTTTCAAGCTTGATATGACGCAACAAACAGGTTTTACAACTCCTGAAGTAAATGGCACATTCAACAATTGGTGTGGTGCAACTTGCAATCCTATGACAGATGCAAATAGCGACGGTATTTGGGAAGCTACAATAGCGCTATTGCCTGGAGATTATGAATACAAATTTGCTTATGATAATTGGGTTAATAGTGGGGAACAATTAATCCCTGGAAGCTCTTGCACAGTAACCAATAGTGGTTTTACAAACCGGTTTTTAACTGTAGGTACTACTGCCATGGTTCTTCCAACTGTCTGCTGGAATTCTTGTTCTGCAACCTGCGCAACACCTCCAGTTCCTGTAACATTTAAAGTAGACATGACTCAGCAAACCGGCTTTACAATTCCTGAGGTGAATGGATCATTTAATGGTTGGTGCGGTAGCTGTAATCCACTTACTGATGTTAATCTTGATGGCATTTGGGAAACAACAATTCTTCTTGCAGCTGGATCGTATGAGTATAAATTTTCTCATGATGCTTGGACTGGTCAGGAAGCTTTGTTACAGGGCTCTCCTTGTACTATTTCAGCTTTTGGATTTACTAATCGTACATTGACGGTTGGAAATGCCCCTATGAATCTTAATCCTGTTTGTTATGGCTTATGTACTGCGTGTAATGGATCAAGTTCTGTAACTTTTAAAGTAGATATGTCAAATTATACAGATCCTATTAATACAGGTGTTTTCTTAAATGGAAACTTCAATCAGTTTTGCGGAAGCTGTAATCCAATGACAGATGTTAATTCCGATGATATTTGGGAAACGACTATGCTTTTAGCAAATGATACCATTGAATATCTTTTTTCTGTTGATGGGTGGTCAGCTCAAGAACAGTTTACAGTTGAAGATGCTGCATGTACTTTTACAAACAATGGCTTTACAAATCGCTATATGATTGTTTCCGCTACTACAAGTTTACCTGTGGTTTGTTACGAAAGCTGCTCAACTTGTTCTGGTGCTGGTTTGTCCTATTTTGAAAATAAGGATGTTAAAATTTCCCCAAATCCATCTAACGCAAAGTTTATCATTAGCTCTGAAAATGGAATCTATTTTAAAAATGTTACCAATGTTTTAGGGGAAGAAATACTTTTACTAAATGGATCCGAAACAAGTATTGATTTAGAAAAATTTGACAGTGGTATTTACTTTCTAAATTATATTTCCGGTCAAGAAATTCAAACCATTCGCTTGATAAAAAACTAAAAATTAGACTTAAATGAGACTTCTTTTTCTAAGCATTTTTACTTTTATTATACTTACAACTCAAGCTCAATATTTTCTTTATTGGAATGATGAGTTTGAGCAAGCAGAAATTAATTCAGCCAACTGGACACACGAGATTGGTGCAAGCGGTTGGGGTAATAACGAACTCCAATACTATACAAATTCTCCAAATAATAGTTTTATTGAAAATGGCTTATTGAAAATAAGGGCAAAAAATGAACCAATATTTAATAGTCAGTATTCTTCTGCTAGGATGATTTCAAAAGGTAAATTCGAGTTTCGTTATGGGCGAATTGAGGCGAGAATAAAGGTTCCAATGGGACAAGGTCTCTGGCCAGCATTTTGGTTGTTAGGAGCAAATATTAGCCAAGTATCTTGGCCAGCGTGCGGAGAAGTTGATATTATGGAGCACATTGGAAATGAATACCAAAATTATGGCACTTTCCATTTTGACAGTCTTGGTCACAGATACCACGGTGGGTCTTATGGTTTAGACCCTACCTTATTTCACCAATATGCATTTGTTTGGACACCAACAACAATGACTTGGCTTGTAGATAATAATCCGTATTATAGTGTAAATATCACAAATGGAATTGGAAATAAAGAAGAGTTCCACTTGCCATTTTTTATCTTATTAAATATTGCAGTTGGTGGAAATTGGCCTGGATCTCCGTCTACAAGCACTATTTTTCCTGCAGAAATGCAAATCGATTACATTCGTGTTTACAAGGATAATTCAGAGTTAGGCTTAGCAGAAAATCAAGAATCTTTACTTAGTGTTTATCCAAATCCAGCCGGAACAACCATAAAAGTTCAGCCCTTAAATTCGGCAATTATAAAGGATATTACTATTACGAGCTCAAGCGGACAGACTATTGGCACAAGGGCGATAAATCTTCTTGGAGAAATTGATGTTGCAGATTTACTTCCAGGTTTGTATTTCATTACTTGTATCGATGAATCTGATAGACCTTACTCAACACGATTTATCAAAGAATAATCTTTTAGAAATTCATTTTTTGAATGTAGGATGTATCTGTTAAAGATTTCAAAAAAGAAACTAATTGTTTTTTTTCGGATGAACTAATCTTAAATTCTACAATATTTTTGTGCTGCAACGGATGTTTATTTCCTCCTTTTGAATAGTGCTCTATTACATCCTCTAACGAGGAAATACTTCCATCATGCATGTATGGAAAACTCAAGGCAACATTTCTCAATGACGGAACTTTAAATTTTCCAATATCTGACGAATCGTTGTGAATACGGAAGCGCCCTTGGTCTTCTTTTCCATTATAACTGGCGTATAAACCATTGTTTTCAGCAACAAATGTTGTAAAATAGGGTTGTGTATGACAAGCGATACAATATAGTTTTTCCGAAAATAGTTTCCATCCTGCAAGTTCATCTTTTGATAAACTATTTTTATTTCCATTTTGATATTGGTCAAAGCGACTGTTCATAGAAACAAGAGAACGCTCAAATGCAGAAATACTCCGAGTTAATACAAAGGCATCGAAATCGCGTCCAAAAATTTTCTTTGCAGCATCTTGGTATTCCTTTATTTTTCTAAGTTGAGGAATAAGTTCCTTCATATTGTGTCCCATTTCTGTTTTTTCTTGAAGGGGAACAATTACTTGCATTTCCAATGTTGCTAAATGGGCATCAAACATGGCAGTTTTTAAAAATCCCGCATTTAGAATACTTGAAGCATTTCGTTCTGTTTCCTGTCCATTTATGCCGATACTTTTCCTTAATTGATCATTAAAACCTTTTTTGGGGTCGTGGCATGTTGCACATGAAATAGTCCCATCTAAGGACAAGCGCTTGTCAAAAAATAAGCTTCTACCCAAAGCTATTTTTGCATCCGACTGTAAATTATCAGTTGGAGTAGGAACCACAATTACTAAGTTTGGATCAAGTGTTTTTACGACATGACATCGAATGAGAATGAAACCACTTACTAAAAAAATACATAAAAGTGCAACTGGCGATTTCATAAAAAAAATGGAAAATTAGTAGACCATTACTTTTTTAGACACAACAATTTGATTCGTTGTATTCAAAAGTTCCACAAAATAAAACCCCGAACTTAAGTTATCCCAAGACAGTGAACCAGATGCTGTTTCCTTTTCTGCACTTTTTTGAACTTTACCAGTTTGATCTATTAATTTAATGGATTTCCCATTTTCTAAATTAGCCCAATTTATATCTAGGCCATTTTTCTTTCCGTAGCAATTAAAAACTAGGGGATTTATATCTTGAATTGTTGCAGTGGCACTTTGTGTAAATACAGTATTAGAAAGCACGTTTTGTAAAATAGTCCCATTAACTCCATTTTCTCCATGAATAACTCCAATAGTACTCAAGGGAATACTTTCTACCCATCTGTTTACATTACAAATGATATTAAGATCTATTTGTTCTGAAGAAGTATTAGTTTCTATAATATTCATCTCAACTTCCTTCTGGTTGTTATTTCCTAAACTATGAATTTCAAAATAGGATTCTGGATTCCCATCATTATTCCCATCGGAATTTCCTCCGATTATCATGTGCATATATCCTGCTTGCCATCCCCAATACATGGAGGGAGACTGAAAACTTAAGGGATTAGTTTCTGGATAATTAGAAATATCTGCTGCTTCAGCACCATTTTGTGTATTCATAGGTTTTGGAACTCCAACTAAAAAGTTTATTTTTTCAATATCGTTCCAATTTCTATACCCTAAATATAGTACATGATTTTGTGGCTCAACAAGAAATACCGGGGTTTCAACACTGGTTGTTTGTCCACCATCATGTGTAATTATTATATTTGAAATGTAATAATCAAAGTGATCTAATTTTAGCACTTTTCCATCTGCAGCTGTATATTGCGTATTCATTTGCAAATCCACACCATTAAATTGAGGGTCGATAGTAACAAATAGGTTTTTTTGTGAGAAACCAGAAGTAAAAAAATAAGTCAGTAATATAAGAATGTAGTGTTTCATTAGTTATTTTTTAGCAATATACAAAATTTCTCCTTGAAGAAGGCGAAAACGATTAATTTCATTTTTGTCAAAATGCTTGTTTAAATCAAATTCATCGACCGTAAAACCAGCTTTTTCTAACCATTGAGGATAATCTTTCCCAAATAGGCGTAAATGGTCTTTCTGCCAGAAATGTTTTTCTCTTTCTTTAGGACTTGTAATACTTGCATCTTCGTATGTAAGATCTCTATTAAAGTCTTGAGGAACCTGCATTAGAGCCCATCCTCCTTTTTTCATAACACGATAAAGTTCTTTCATGCATTGAAGTGGATGCTCTACGTGTTCCATTACATGATTGCAGAAAACAACATCAAAGCGATTGTCTTCAAGTGGAATTTCATGTAAATCAAAATGAAGATCCGCTATGGGAGACTCAATATCTGCAGTTAAATAATTTAGATTCTTTTGTTTTTTAAAGCGATCGATAAAACACTGCTCAGGTGCCATGTGTAAAACACTAAGATTCTCGGCGGTAAAAAAATTACTTTCTTGTTTTAGATATAAGTACATCAAACGGTGTCTTTCTAGCGTTAAATCATAAGGACATAAAACATTTTCTCGGTGTGCTACATTTGAACCGTAGGATAAGAACTTAGAAAATTTCTTTTCGCAAACTGGACATTCAACATTGTTTCCTCGGTAAAGTATAGGTGCAAAAGTTTTAAAAATATAACTTAAGCGAATTAGAAGTGGGCGTGGTAAAGTATTAAGAAGGTATTTATAAATTTTCTTCACGCTACAAAGTTAAGACATTCGATTAAGATATTGTTTACTTTTGTAGGCAAACTCTATTTATGTATAAGCTTCAATTTATTCTCATAACATTTATTCCACTTTATATGTTCGCTCAAGCACCGAAATTCATTGCACCAAAAAATTCTAAAATTTTATCAATTCATGGACACAATCGTTCTGATGATTATTATTGGATGAATGAACGTGATAGCAAAGCTGTTTTAGAAAATTTAAAGCAGGAAAATGAATACGCCAGCGACTATTTTAAACCTTTGCAGCCATTAATAAATTCTTTAATGACAGAATTTGATAAGCGAATCAATCCAAATGAAGTTTCTGCACCCTTTATTTTAAATGGTAAAAAATACCAAATGAAAAATACGGATGGCAAAGATTACCAGCAAATAATTTTATTGGAAAAAAACAAGGAACTTATTTTCTTTGATGAAAATGAAAGAGCAAAAGATGCAGATTATTATGATTTAGCAGATTGGTCGCCTTCACCAAATAACGAACTACTTGCTGTGAGTGAGGATTTTATAGGCCGCAGAAAGTATTCAATTACTTTCCGAGAAAATAAATCCGGCAAATATTTAGCTGATAAAATTGAAGAAACAAGTGGGGGTGTAGTTTGGGCAAATGATAACAAAACAGTTTATTATATCAAAAAAGATCCTCAGACTCTTCGAGAGTATCAAGTGTTCATGCATGTTTTAGGGACTGATAGTAAAGCAGATGTTTTGATTTACCAAGAAGACGATGAGAAATTTTCTGTTGGATTGGAAAAAACAATAACAGATAAATATATTTTTATTAGTTCCTATAGTTCTACAAGTTCAGAAACATGGTTCCTTGATGCAAATAATACAAAAGAACCGCTAATGGTATTTCTTCCAAGGCGCAAAGATCATTTGTATCAAGTGGCTCACCATCTAAATGGATTTTACATTCTTTCAAATCAGGATGCTCCAAATAGAAAAGTTTTATTTGCAAAATCTTTTCCTAGAAATCTAGAGCAATGTCAAGTTCTAATTCCTGTGAATCCTGAAACTTTAATTGAGGGGATTTCTACATTTAAGAATTTCCTTGTCCTTGATGAACGTAATAATGGCCTCAGAAAAATTAAATTACGTAATTTATCAAGTGGAGTAGACTCTTATATATCTATTGATGAAGAGACATATTCTTTAAATTTAGGATTAAATGACGATTATACGAGTGATGAGATTTTCTACTCTTACAACTCAATGACAACTCCTTCCACAATTTTTCAATACAATATGGCAAGCAATACGAAGAAAGTATGGTTTGAAAAATCTCTTATGGATCCATCTTTTAAATCTTCAGATTATGAATCACAAAGAATTTGGGCTACAGCCAATGATGGTGAAAAAATACCAGTTTCTATTGTTTATAAAAAAGGAATCGACTTAAAAACAGCACCTTGTTTGCTTTATGGCTATGGATCTTACGGATATACAATTCCTGATGGGTTCAGTGCTCTAAGAATCAGCTTATTAAACAGAGGATTTGTCTTTGCTTCAGCACACATTAGAGGAAGTAAATACATGGGGGAAACTTGGTATGAAGACGGAAAACTCCAAAAAAAGATGAATACTTTTACAGATTTCATCAATGCTGCAGAATTTATCGGACACATGGGATATTGTGATAAAGAAAAAATTTATGCTCAAGGCGGAAGTGCAGGCGGTTTATTAATGGGTGCAATTGTCAATCTTGCTCCTTATTTATGGAAAGGAATTGTTTCCCAAGTGCCGTTTGTAGATGTCGTAACTACGATGTTGGATGAATCTATTCCATTGACAACTGGTGAATTTGAAGAATGGGGAAATCCAAATGACCCAGAAGCATATTATTACATGTTGAAGTATTCTCCTTATGATAATATTCATAAAATGGACTATCCTGCAATGTTCGTTACAACTGGCTATCATGATTCTCAAGTTCAGTATTGGGAACCAATGAAATATGTTGCAAAATTGAGAGAATACAAAACTTCGGCAAATCCATTGATTTTTGATTGCAATATGGATGCTGGTCATGGCGGAGGTTCAGGAAGGTCAAATGAACGCTTAGAAGTCGCGAAAGTTTATGCTTTTATTTTGGGACTTGAAGGGATTTTGAAATAAGATAATTCCTACTTTTACTTAGCTTTTTAGTGAGAAAAATATTAGTATTTAATAAAAATATTTTTTGCTTCAGTAAAGAATCGCAATGCTTCCCAACCACCTTCTCTCCCAACGCCAGATGATTTAACACCTCCAAATGGTGTTCTTAAATCGCGCACAAGCCAGTCGTTAACCCAAACAATTCCTGTTTGGAGTTTATCTGCCACACGATGGGCTCTTTTTAAATCGCTGGTCCAAAGTGTTGCTGCTAATCCGTATTCTGTCGAATTAGCCATCTTTAATACCTCTTCTTCTGAATCAAATGGAGTAATCGTAACGACAGGGCCAAATATTTCTTCTTGATTTGTTCTACAAGCATAATCTAATCCTTCAATTATTGTTGGCTCTAAGTAGTAGCCTTCATCATAAGGAGCGGACAATTTAACGCGATTTCCGCCTGCTAAGATTGTTCCACCTTCTTCTTTCGCTAATTCTATGTAGGAAAGTATTTTTTGCAAGTGAGATTCAGAAACAATAGCTCCTAATTTTGCTTCAGGATCAGTAGGATAAGAAACTTTTGTTTTTATAATTTTTGCTACAAAGGCATCTCTAAATTTTGTATAAATAGCTCTTTCAATAAATATTCGTGAGCCGCACAAACAGATTTGTCCTTGATTTGAAAAAGAAGACCGAATAGTTGTACTCATCATATCTTCAAAATCACAATCAGCAAAAATTATATTTGCATTTTTACCACCTAATTCGAGAGAAAGTTTTTTAAACATCGGTGCGGTGGCTTGTGAAATATATGCTCCTGTTTGTGTTCCCCCGGTGAAAGAAATTGCCTTAATTTTTGGATGTATAACAATTGCATCTCCTGCTTTTGGTCCAGTACCATGAATAATATTTAACACTCCGTCCGGAAGTCCAGCTTCTTGTGCTACTTTTCCAAGAAGAAAAGCAGTATAGGGTGTTATTTCAGAAGGTTTGGCAAGCACACAGTTTCCTGCTGCTAATGCAGGAGCAATTTTCCACGAAAAAAGATATAAAGGCAAATTCCAAGGAGAAATACAGCCAACAAGACCAATCGGTTTTCTTGTTGTATAATTAATTCCTGTGCCTTCCATGTAATGGGATTCTGAGGCAAAATGAAGAATTGCTGTTGCGAAAAAATGAAAATTAGAAACGGAACGTGGAATGTCAACTTGTGCAGCTAAATGCAGAGGTTTTCCATTATCTCGACTCTCTGCGGCAACAAATTCATCCATTCTTTTTTCAATTCCTTCTGAAATTTTTACTAGTATTTTACTGCGTTCTTCAAGTGACATACTTGACCATATTGGAAAAGCTTTTTCTGCTGCTTTTACTGCTAATTCAACATCTTCAGAATCAGAATCCGGAATTAAGGAATATACTTTTCCTGTTCCTGGCTCATAATTATCAAAGTAACCTCCGTTTTTAGGTGAGGTAAACTTTCCATCAATAAAATTTTGAAGTTTTTCCATCAATATAGTTCTCAGCAAATTTCGAAAAAAGAAATGGATAATTGAAGGTCTTTTAAATTTATCTAACGTATTGTTTTATTGAAGATTTATTATTCGATTTTAACACTTAATTCCTTACCTTTATTTCAAAATTAAAATAAGATTTCATGTCTGAAATTACGATCAATCAAGCCCAAGTAGTAGTTGATGAATGGATAAAAAAAGTTGGTGTTCGTTATTTTAATGAGCTCACAAATACAGCACTTTTAATGGAAGAGGTTGGTGAACTTGCAAGAATTGTAGCTAGGCGCTATGGTGAACAAAGTGAAAAACCAACTGAAAAATCTCAAGATTTAGGGGATGAAATAGCAGATATTTTATTTGTGCTTATCTGTTTGGCAAATCAAACAGGCATCAATTTAACTGCTGCTTTTGAAAAAAACATCGAAAAGAAGACACTGCGCGATTCTAAAAGACACAAAGAAAATATAAAATTAAAGAGCTGAGAAAAGAGTTATGGAATCGTATGAGCATGAGATACTAAAAAAATTAAAGTCTGGAATATCCGTTATTGGCATATCAAAGCCAGAAGAATACATTCCTGCAATCCCAAATTTTATTAAAGCTTTCGTACCTCAAGCAGAAGAAGGTTCTCCTCGTGCCTTAGTTTTGTGTTTGACAGATGACGATGCGAAATCAATTCATGAAGTTCTTGAAAAAGCAACAAAAGAAATTGATTTAACGATTGACTTGGTTTTCGACAAAGGGAGCAAGTTGAAGCAGCGAAATGATCTTTTTGATGGCACTGAGGTAATAGTTGGCACAACAAAACGGATTTGTGAACTCTATTTCCAAAATGGATTCAATGTTGGAAAATTGAAATTATTTATAGTATTACAAATGGATGAACAAATAAGTAAGGGAATGAAGGGTTTTATAGCGCGTTTAGCTGAAAGTCTACCAAAATGCCGACAACTTATTTTCACACAGCATCCAAAAGAAGAACGATTTGTTGATTATATTCAGCAATTTGTAAGTCCTTCTGCAACTGTTGAAGTAAAAGAGGATAATTCAATTTAAAATTATGCGTAAAGAAGACAAATTACTTGGACTTCGTGAGGAAATTCTCACAAAAAAAAGTGAGCAAACACCTATTGAACAATTTCAAAATATAACAATTCGTCCAATTTTAAAGTACCAACATTCAATACTTATTGTGTTTTTTAACGCTAATGTTCATGTACAATATATTGTAAGCGCCAACTCCTCATTACTAAAGAAGCAAAATCAATTGAAATTATTTGTTTCCAAGCAATTGACTTTTCGCGCACAATTATTAGGAATTGTAACAGGCTTGTTTACAGAGCTTGAATTTGAGTTTTACTTATCCGAAAAAGTGAACATTGATAAGCGTATAACTAATATGATTTTAGAGCGGTTTTTTAGCACCTTAGTCTAAATAAGATTTAATAAACTTACTTAAATTTCTAACTTAGATATTTCCTTTATCCCGAACGGAGTAGGCAATAGTGAGGGCTTCAATGTCTTGTAATTGTTTCCGAATTTCAAAAATCAATCCAGACGGAGCATTTCTATCGGCTTTTACACAGGTAATAACAGTTTCTATTGGAGCAGACATTCTTGCTGGTTTTTGAGAAAACTTATCTTTTTTCCATCTTCCAACTGTATTTGTCGGGTATAATCCGTCAGGGGTTGCTTGCACAACATTATCTAAAGACAAGGCAAATCCCATTTTAAAGGCTTTTACTCTATTTGGATTTCTTGGAGTACCAAGGTATAAAAAATCGATTTCAGAACGTTGTTTATAAGGCGTTAAATCCATAGTTTTAGTTCCAGTTGGCGATTCAAATTCAACTGTAGGATCAGTTTCTTTACTAGTAGTCGCAACCATAAAGAAAAACAAAAGCATAAAAACGATATCCGGAAGAGACGCTGTATTCATCGCTGGAGCTTCACCACTTCCTTCTTTTTTAAACTTTGACATAGTTATTAATTTTTTGGTGTAACCTCAATAATTCTAGCTGGATAAAGTATTTCTAGCAGCGCTAATTTATCTTTATCTAGTGGATCGCTATCCTGAGCTGCTCTTCTTTTTAAAATAGAATACTGTTCATTAAACAAACGAGTACATTCTTTATCGCGCAACTCAAATAGTGCTTCTTCTATTTCATTGTGAATTTGTGCAAAAACAGAATATGCAGTACCTTGTTGAACTTCAACTCTAATATGAGCTTGAACGCTTAGTTCACGAATTTCAGATTTACCATACAGTTGAATGGCTCTTTTTTTCTTATTCCACTCATCATATGAATTTTGAAAAAATTTAGCCTGATCTTTTGCGCCTTTTTGCTCTGCTTCCTCTAATTGCTGATCTAAGAGAGCCATATTTTGATCACACAAGCTTGTAGTTGTTGAAGAATACATAGGAAAGTTGTTCGCTACGTCGTTATTTTTCTCATTTGTTTTATAGAACTTAAGAATAAATTCAGAAATTTTATTAGGATCGCTAAAGATATTATCTCGAACCATTAGTTGGTTTTGATTGTTTGCCTTGATTGCTAAAATATCTCTTTCTTGAACTTTAACGTCCGTTGGAGGCACATCAATTTTTTTAGGAATATTTCGAATATATGCCTGATCTTTATCCATTGTAGTTGTCACTAAAAAAAATAACAACAATAGAAAGGCAATATCTGCCATTGATCCAGCATTAATTTCAGGAATATCTCTTTTTGCCATGTTCTATTATTTTCTAAGTCGCCCCATAAATGGACCAGCAATAATAACAGCAAAGCCCATAAAAAGTACTACACCAATTGTATACAAGCCTGCAGTAGTTGTCAAAACAACACCGTCAGATACAGGATTTCTAAGTGCTAAAGTGTCTGTTGTATCACTTGTTCCTAAAAGGTAAAAAATCATATAAACAATTATGGAAAAAACAATACCAATAATTGAAAGTATTGTTCTTTTAGGGCTTTGAATTATTTGGAATATAAAAAAGCCTATTACCATTGCTCCACCAGCAAATAGAATAAAAAGCATAAAATATATTGCTGCGCTCATTTCAGCACTCTCGCGAAATTTCTCTATAGCCTCTTTTCCATCAGTAACTGCAGGACCTGATATAAGAATCAAGATACTTAAAATTACACCAACTGCAATACTGAGATATTGGAAAATCCGAGATATTAAATTTAGTTTTGCTGCGTTCATCTTTTCAAGATTTGGATTAATTAAATTGTTTTATTTGTTTTTAAGCAACATATCTATTAATGAAATTGAAGCATCTTCCATTTCATTAACCAATCCATCAATCTTTGATGTAATATAATTATAAAAAATTTGCAGGATAATCGCTGCAATCAAACCAAATACCGTTGTTAGAAGGGCAACCTTGATACCATCGGCAACTGTTGTTGGAGAAACTTGTCCGTCTTCAACTATTTTATCAAATGCCTGGATCATACCAATTACTGTTCCTAAGAAACCTAGCATTGGGGAAAGTGCAATAAATAATTGCAGCCATGATAATCCTTTTTCTAAATTTCCCATTTGTACTCCGCCGTATGCAACAACTGATTTCTCTACCATGTCAATCCCTTCTCCTGAGCGATCTAAACCTTGGTAAAAGATAGATGCAATAGGTCCACGAGTATTTCTACACAATTCTTTTGCCGCATCTACGCCTCCAGCTTTCATAGAAGCATCTACAGCATTTAAAAATTTCTTGGTGTCGATTGTAGCTAAGTTTAAGTAAACCACTCGTTCAATAGACAATGCCATACCTATTATCATACAAATTAAAACGGGAGTCATCCAAAGAACATCCCCTTCAATATATTTTTGCTTTAATGTTTGAACGAATGTCAATTCTAGCTTTTCTTCCTCTACAGTTTGTTGAGGTGAAGTTTCTTCTACATTTGTATTTGTAGGTGTCGTGTCTTGTGCAGCAGTTGAAACTTCTTCTTGTGCATCAGTTGAATCTTGTGCATTGCTAATTCCTGTGAAGCCAATTGTCAATGTTAATGCAAAGGCTAGAGAGCTAATTATTTTTTTCATAGGGAAAAAATTAAAAATTGTTTTAGTTGTTATTTAAATTATTTGTCAAAAATAATATTTTTTTTTATTTAGTTAATCATTTTAAAAAAAAATCATTTAAAATTTATTCTTTTCTTAATATAAAACACCTTGATAATTCTTTTTTTAAATCATATAAATTCGCATTTTTTAGTACAACTAAACAAGCTATATTCAAAGAATCCAACTGTTTTTTTGTGCTTTGACCATAAGCTACAATTTCTGCATTTTTTGGAATTTTATTTTTTGTTAAAAAGGAAGAAAGGTTACTAGGACTTGTAAAAACATAAACATCGCAATTTGGAATCTCAGAAGGAATACTATTTGTTTGATAAACTTGTATTGTTTCATATTGGCCTTTACTAAGGTATTGAAGTGCAGAGAACTTTGAAAGATTGGAATGTGGAAATAAAACTTTTCGTCCTTCTAGCCACTTCGCAAAATCAAGACTTACTTTTTTAGGATTTCCAGATTCGGAGCCAATAAAAGAACAAGTAATACCTATTTCAGAAAGTTTTCTTGCCGTTTCTTTTCCACTACAAGCAAAAACCAACTTATTTGATAAAACGGGATTTTTTTCTAAAAAAAATGTTGCTGCACGAATACTAGAAAAAAACACACAGTCAAATTCGCTTGTTAATTTAAAATCTACTGCATCAAAAGTGATGAGGGATTTTGCAATTAGAGTCAATTTATTTTCTTCACAAAACTGCCCAAAATTACCTAAGTCATCTTCATTTTTTGAAATAAAAATCCTTTTCACAGATCAGATATTTTTAAGGTGCGCTACAATTTTTTCAGCAAAGTTTAAATCATTACTGTATTCAAACTTAAAATACCTTGCAGCACTCAAATATGATTGAGCATAAGAAACATAAACAAATTTGCCGTCAAAATAAACGCCAAGTGGAAGTTGACAACCGCCATTCATCAGTTGGAGAACTTTTCTTTCTACCTTAATTTCATTCTCTATTTTTTCATTGTTGAGGTTTCTTAACAAGAAATTAAGGCCCACATCATCAGTTCGAATTTGATATCCTAAAACACCTTGGGATGGAGCTGGAACAAATTCTTTAGGAGATAAATTAAGTTGAATAAGATCTTCTAAATCGAGCCCTAAACGATTCACTCCAGCTTTTGCTAAAAGAATTGCATCGTATTCTCCTTTTCTTAATTTTTCAATGCGCGTAGGGACATTTCCACGTAAATCTTTCAGTTGCAGGTCTGGCCTAAGAGATAGTACTTGCGATTTTCTTCGTGCTGAAGACGATCCAATAACTGCATTTTTCTTTAATTCCCAAGTTTCATTTGGAGCATGTGCTTCTTTGCGAATCAACAGTAATTCTGCAGGATTTTCCCGATCAGATACTGCAGCAATCATTAAGCCTTCTGGTGAACTTGTCTCTAAATCTTTGTGCGAGTGAACTGCAAGATCAATTTCATTTGCGATGAGGGCCTCTTCAATTTCTTTTGTGAAAAATCCTTTTCCTTCTAATTTATCAAAACTTAAATCTTGAACTAGGTCCCCTTGAGTTTTAATAATTTTTATCTCAACGGTACAATTTAACTTCTCCAATTCCCCTTTTACAAAATTTGCTTGCCACAAGGCAAGATCACTTCCTCGGGTTCCAATTCGAATATGCTGGTTAATTGGCATTCTTTAAAATGATTTCCTTCGCTAATTTCATCGGGCCACTTATGTATTTTTTTTCCATGTAGCCAATTACTTTTTTTAGCACTTTTTTTGAATGTTCATCCATACCCTCAATTTCGTCTTTAAAGACAGCATTGACAGCATTTTTTTTAATTTCTTTCACTTGACTGGGCACAGATTTCATAGCTATTTCTACAGATCGTTCTTTAAGAATGGATTCAAATTCTTTAAGAGCAACCGAAATAATTTCAATAACATGCTCAACTTCTTTACCTCTTTCTTTTAAATTTTGGTTTGAAATTTTCTGAAGAAAATCTACAGAAATATGATTTACAGCATACTTTTCTATGATGCTAGGGCTTAAGTCCTGTGGAATTGCGATATCTATTATTGTCTTTTTTTCAGTTTCACCTTGTAAAAGATCGGTGTACAAGGAAGGAGAAATCACATGGTGATCAGCGCTAGTACAAGATAAAATAAGATCAAAGCCCTTGGTATAATTCCCTAATTCTGTTAGCGCAAACGCCTCACATTGTAATTCTTGTGCTAATTCTTGTGCGTTATTTAAAGTGCGGTTGAAAATAACAAAATTTCGGAAGCCATGCTTTTTTAAAAAGCGCCCCATTGTTGTATTTGTCGTTCCGGAACCAATTATTAAAATGCGTGCATTTAATGGCAGGTTTATTTTTTTGAGTTGGTGATAAGCCAATGAAACAACAGAAACAGGTTTTGTGGCAATACTTGTTTTCGTGTATACTTTTTTTGCTGTTTCTATAACATGGCGAAAAAGTAAGCGCAGCACATCACCCGTTAAACCGCAATCTCTGCAGTGATCGTAGGCGGTTCTTACTTGAGTAATAATTTCCCGTTCTCCAACAATCATTGAATCTATTGAAGCTGCAACTGAAAGAGCATGATTTATCGCCTCTGTACCGGAATAATATTCTGCTGAGTTTGAAAAATCGTCTATTTGATCTTCTCGAAAAGAAGGATAAAGTGTTTTTAAAAGTTCTTTTGTTAAAGAAAACTTGTTTTTTTCTTTCGAAAGGAATGTTAATTCAACACGATTACAAGTGGATAAAAAATACAATTCCTCAAAGTTAAAAATTGCCTTTAGAGCTGAAAGACGCTCTTTTTGTGCTTCCTTTTCAATGTGCAATAAGCCAATATTTGTCACCGTCATTGTCCGGTGAGTAAATGCAATTGTGTGGAGATTCTTGAGCACAGATTAATAAATATATTTCTCTGCAAATATCGCTACAATTCACGGAATAGTGTCATAGAAATGTCATAATCTCATATTCCTTAAAAATAATTTAAGTGAGAGATTTTCCTATAAAAATATTAGGACTTAGAAATATTATCTTGACAAAGTTCAATTAGCATGCCCATTGTAGATTTCGGATGCAAAAAAGCGATTCTTTTATTGTCTGCTCCATCTTTTGGGCTAAGATGAAGTAAAATAAAGTCTAATTTTTGAAGTCTAGCAAGTTCTTCTTCAATGTCATCAACATCAAAGGCTACGTGGTGAAAACCTTCTCCTCTTTTAGACAAAAACTTTGCGATTGGAGAATTTTGATTGTTTGCTTCTAAAAGTTCAATTTTAGCCTCGCCGATTTGAAAAAAAGCAGTGTTTACACCTTCAGAGGAAACGTATTCTGTTTTGTAGCAAGTTGTTTGCAATAATCTTTCATACAAAGGTATTGCCTCATCTAAGCTGTTAACTGCGATACCAAGATGCTCGATTTTTTTTATCATTTTCCTGCCTTAATAAATTTCTCGGTTGTGTTATCAAAATTAATGAAATAGACGCCATTCACGAGATTTCTACAATCTACAAGATCTGAAAACCCAACTTTCAATAAATTACCGAATGCATCGTACAATTCAAATTTACTTTTTACCGCTTTTTGGTTTGCTTTGAAGTAAATATAATCTCTCACTTTCGCTGGAGATTTTTTGACGACTGCTGAAAGAGAATTGAATGATGTTTCAGGTGAAAACCTCTTTACACCGGTATTGTCAATTTGTGAAACTCGCACTCTATTTTTACCGGAATGAGTTATAATCTGAAAAGTGTAGTTATTTAATCCTTGCCCTCCATTTCCACGAACTTCTCCAACTTTTACCCATTTATTCCATTTAAATTGCTCTATTGCAAAATCTATTATTTCTTTTTCACTAGTGGTCGTCCAGGAAATCAATCCATTTTTTGTCGCACTAATTTTTTGACAAATAAATGTACTCTTCGGGAGTAAAACCTCTGGGTTAACAAATTTTGGAACACAACCTTCATTATGCTCAAGGACGATAAAAAGTTGTTCCCCTGACTTTATATTAAATAATGAAAAATCAATTTCAAAATTTGCTTTTTGAATAGTAGCGGGTAAAACTTCTCCATTTACGGTTACTTTATTTACGCAAAAACCAAAACCATCAGCTTGAGGGGGATTACTGACAAGTAGATTTTTTCCAAGGTAAGTGCCATCGATTGAAAGCATACTTTCTTGAGAAAAAAATGAGGTTATTTTTAATAAAAGAAAAAGCAACAATAAAATTTTGAACTTTAACATGTAGACAATATTAAGTTCATTTTTCCAAAAGCACAAATTTTACTAAAGAATACTTTAATTTTGCAGTATGACATATGATATTATAAAATCATTACACATCATTTTTGTAGTAAGTTGGTTTGCAGGTTTATTCTACATCGTGCGTTTATTTATTTATCACATAGAATCCACCAAGTTTGATGCTGAAAAGCAAAAAATATTGCAAGAACAATTTTGTATCATGGAAAAAAAATTATGGTGGATTATTACTACTCCTGCTATGATTCTGACACTTTTTTTTGGTGTTTGGATGCTATGGCTCAATCCAGCACTTTTAAAAATGCCTTGGATGCACACAAAATTACTTTTTGTAGCATTATTAATTGTTTATCATTTTATTTGTCAAAAAATAATGCTCGATATAAACAAGCAAAAATATAAATGGTCTTCCACTCTTTTGCGAATTTGGAACGAAGTTGCAACCTTATTTTTAGTGATAATTGTTTTTCTTGTAGTATTGAAAAATAATATCAATTGGATCTATGCAACTCTTGGTTTTTTTGGTTTTGCCATTCTCCTCATGCTAGGCATAAGATTTTACAAAAAATTGAACTCAAAATCCTAAAAAAATCCCTTTACTTTTTCAGTGTTGTTTTACAAAGTTTGACTATCTTTGCAAATAATTTTAAAAAACTGAGTGCAATTATGCAGTTTAGGAAAGCCAAAAATAGCTTAAAAAAGTCTTTAATCATCTTTGGTTTTCTACTTTTTTTCCTAGGTTTTTATTCTGATTTTAGAGCTGAAGAAAAGACCGACTTTGATGTTAGCGAAATGATTATGCATCATATCAAGGATGCCCATGAATGGCATCTTTTTGGACCAGAGCATGGTGGAACTTCAATTTATTTACCGGTTATATTAGTTGATAATGGAATAAAAACCTTTAGTTCTAGCTTATTTTATCATGGAAAAGAAGTCACAATTAAACAAGATTCTTCTGAAAGTGTAATATCCTATTTTATTGGTGAAGGTGCTGCAAGTGGCTATGCTCTGTTTCACGAAGAAATTTACAAATTAAAAAATGGTGCACTTGAGTTCAAGAACGGTCATCCTCACAACATTCATCCAACAGATTTATCGATTACAAAAAATGTACTTTCTTTATTTTTTGGTGCAGGCATCATACTATTAATGATGTTTTTTACTGCACGTTTCTATACGAAAAATGGTGCTGTTGCGCCAAAAGGTATTGCAAAATTCTTTGAGCCGATTATAATTATGGTGCGAGATGACATAGCCAAGGCAAATATTAGTCATTCCAAACATGAGAAGTACGTACCGTATTTACTTACAATTTTCTTTTTTATTTGGCTGAACAACATGCTTGGTTTGGTTCCTTTTTTACCTGGTGGAGCAAATTTAACAGGTAACATATCAGTTACTTTATTTTTATCAGTTTGCACCCTAATTGTTACTTTATTATCTGCCAACATGAATTATTGGAAGCATATTTTCTGGATGCCGGGTATTCCTGTAGCAATGAAATTTTTTATGATGCCAATAGAATTGATTGGTATTCTAACAAAACCCTTTGCTTTAATGATTCGTTTGTTTGCAAATATTACTGCAGGGCACATAATAATTTTGGCATTGATTTCAATTATTTTTATTAATAAGAACATTGGTTGGGCAGGTTTGTCGGTTCCAATGGCTTTATTTATTTCAGTACTGGAATTACTAGTGGCGTTTTTGCAAGCATTTTTATTTGCTATGCTGTCTTCCTTGTTTATTGGAATGGCAGTAGAAGAACCTCACCATTAATTAGTAACCTTTAAATATATATAGTATGTACGGAAGTATAGCAGCAATCGGAGCAGGTTTAGCAGTTCTAGGAGCAGGAATCGGAATCGGAAGGATCGGTGGTTCAGCGGTAGAAGGAATTGCACGTAACCCAGAAGCCTCTGGAAAAATTACAACAACAATGATTATTGCAGCGGCCTTGATTGAAGGAGTTGCGCTTTTTGGAGTTGTTATTGGTCTACTTGGTGGAGCAAAGTAATTAAAAATTCCTTGCTCTAGCGGTTGGTTAAAGCAAGGAATCTTTTTTAATAGTTTAAATAAAATAAAATGGATTTAATTATACCAGATTTTGGACTTTTGTTTTGGACAGGATTAGTTTTTTGTCTTTTGTTATTTGTGTTAACAAAATTTATTTGGAAACCAATTTTAAATGCTGTGAATGCTCGAGAAGAAAAAATTTCTGAAGCATTAGAATTAGCTGAAAAAACAAAAAAAGAAATGCAGTTGCTTCATTCTGAAAATGAAAAAATACTTAAAGAAGCCAGAGCTGAACGTGATTTAATCGTGAAAGAAGCAAAAGAAATAGCGGTTCAAATGATTGAAGAGTCAAAAAATAAAGCAAAAGTAGAAGCAAATAAAATTGTAGAAAATGCAATGTCAACTATAACACTGGAGAAAGCTGCTGCGATATCAGACTTGAAAAATCAATTAGCAGGTTTTTCATTGAGTATTGCAGAAAAAATTGTTCGTGGTGAACTTGCTTCAGATGAGAAACAAAAGTCTTTAGCGGATAAGTTGGCAGATGATATTAACATGAACTAAGGCATGAAGTCAACAAAATCGGCAATTAGATATGCCAAAGCTTTATTGGAAATGGCAGTTGAAAAAAAAGCTGTTGATGCAATTCTTTCTGATATGCAACAAATTACACAAATGGCTGAAACTTCAAGAGATTTTATCATTTTTTTAAATTCTCCTGTTATAAATGAAGATAAAAAAATTACAATTCTCAATAAATTATTAAAAAATACTCAGCCTTTGACGAGTGCTTTTATTTCTTTAATTACAAAAAATGGGAGGGCTCCAATTTTGCATTTCATCGCCTCTGGATTTATTTCTTTAGTTGAGCAGCACAGAGGAATTGTTTCAGGCACAATTACAAGTGCTTTTGCCCTTGACGAACAAAGCAGAAAAAAAATACTTTCAAAATTATCAGCAACAATTCCAGGAGAATTACAATTAACAGAGAAGATAAATCCAGCTTTAATTGGTGGATTTATTATAACTATTGGCGACAAACAAATTGATGCATCGGTTTCTCAACAATTAAAAAATTTAAGACAAGAATTAACACAATAAATTAAGTCGAAAGACACTAAAACTAAAACAGAATAAAATGGCAGACATTAATCCAGCAGAGGTTTCAGCAATTTTAAGGGAACAATTATCAGGCTTCAGAACTGAAGCGGAATTACAAGAAATAGGTACTGTTTTACAAGTAGGTGACGGTATCGCTCGTGTATACGGCTTAAATGGTGTTCAATATGGTGAGCTAATCGAATTTGATGGTGGCCTTCAAGGAATCGCATTGAATTTAGAGGAAGACAATGTTGGAGCAGTACTTCTTGGCCGGTCTTCGTTAGTAAAAGAAGGAGATACGGTTAAAAGACTTGGTCGTATTGCTTCTGTAAAAATTGGAGAAGGAATGGTTGGTCGTGTAGTTGATACTTTGGGTATGCCAATTGATGGTAAAGGACCAATTACAGGAGATTTATATGAAATGCCAATTGAACGAAAAGCTCCGGGTGTAATTTTTCGTCAACCAGTTACTGAGCCCTTACAAACTGGAATTAAAGCGATTGATGCGATGATTCCAATTGGTCGAGGTCAAAGAGAATTAATTATTGGTGACCGTCAAACAGGAAAAACGACAGTTGCGATTGATACGATTATTAATCAACGTGAATTTTACGATCGCGGTGAACCTGTTTATTGTATTTATGTTGCAATTGGTCAAAAAGGCTCAACTGTAGCAGGAATTGTAAAGAAATTTGAGGATGCTGGAGCAATGGCTTATACAACTGTTGTCGCTTCTAATGCTTCTGATCCTGCTCCAATGCAGTTTTATGCTCCAATGACAGGTGCTGCAATTGGCGAGTTTTTTAGAGATTCTGGTCGACCAGCACTTATTGTTTATGATGATTTATCAAAACAAGCAGTTGCTTACCGTGAAGTTTCTTTATTACTTCGTCGTCCACCAGGACGTGAGGCATATCCTGGAGATGTTTTTTATCTTCACTCTCGTTTATTAGAGCGTGCAGCAAAAATTATATCTGATGATACAATCGCTTGTCAAATGAATGACCTTCCAGAATCATTAAGACCTCTTGTAAAAGGTGGCGGTTCTTTAACAGCGTTGCCGATAATTGAAACTCAAGCTGGAGACGTTTCTGCTTATATTCCAACGAATGTTATTTCAATTACAGACGGTCAAATTTTCTTGGAATCAGATTTATTTAACTCTGGAGTTCGACCAGCAATTAACGTTGGTATTTCGGTTTCTCGTGTAGGAGGTTCAGCGCAAATTAAATCAATGAAGAAAGTTGCTGGAACATTAAAATTAGACCAAGCGCAATACCGCGAGTTAGAAGCTTTCGCGAAATTTGGTTCAGATCTTGACGCTGCAACAAAATCTATTTTAGATAAAGGTTCTCGTAATGTTGAAATTTTGAAGCAAAGAGATGGTGATCCTTATACTGTTGAAAAGCAAATTGCTATTATCTATGTTGGAACAAAAGGTTTAATTCAAAATGTGCCATTGAACAAAGTAAAAGAATTTGAAAAAGAATACCTTAATTTCTTAGAAGCAAAACATGCAGATGTACTTGTTTCTTTAAAAGCGGGGAAATACACAGATGAAATTACAGATGTTTTAACAAAATGCGCAAAAGAAATCGCTGAAAAGTTTAATTAATTGTTTTTGTTACTTTAAGGCAATTCGCAAATTATTATTATGCCAAATTTAAAAGAAATACGTAATAGAATTGTATCAGTTGGCTCAACGATGCAAATTACTTCTGCCATGAAAATGGTATCGGCTGCAAAATTGAAGCGAGCACAAGATGCAGTTACAAAATTGCGACCATACGCAAGTAAACTTAAGGAATTACTTCAAAATTTAAGTGCTGTTACAGATCCGTCAGAGAATAAATTTGCTAAGATAAATGATAGCAAAAGTGTGCTTATAGTTGCTGTTACATCAAATCGTGGTTTGTGTGGAGGATTTAATAATAACATTATTAAAAGGGTGCAATTTCTTATCCAAAATGACTTTAAAGAGAACGATGTAAAAGTTCTTTGTCTGGGTAAAAAAGTTAAAGATGTTATTAAAAAAACTCCAAATTATTTTATTACGGAGGAATTAAGTGCCGTTGAAGATATTTTTTCGGATCTAACATTTGACAGGGCCTCAACAATTGCAAACGAACTTATGGAATTATATAAGCAGCAGCAATTTAGTAAAATCGTTGTTGTTTATAACCGCTTTGTTAATGCTGCGACTCAAGCTATTGAGACCGAGCAATTTTTACCAGTTCTTGAGGTCAAACAAGAAGATGGAGTTTCCGTTGCACAAGATTATATTTTTGAGCCAAACAAAGAGGATTTAGTTGCTGTATTAATTCCAAAATCGTTAAAGATACAGTTGTTTAAAGCTTTATTAGATTCAAATGCATCAGAGAATGGTGCTCGTATGACTGCAATGCACAAAGCAACTGACAATGCAAATGACCTTCAAAAAAGCTTAAAATTAAGCTACAATAAAGCACGTCAAGCGGCAATTACAAATGAAATTTTGGAAATAGTCGGTGGGGCAGAAGCCTTGAATAATTAGATTTTTTTCTCAAGCTAATTTCTTAATTTTAAGTGTCATTTTACAAATGTAAGAATGCATGATTCAGTATTTTTCCGTAAATTTTCAAGTTCGGTAGAACATCTTCCACGTCCTAAAAAATTCACATTCCCTTTTTATTATACTCCACATTCTTTGGCAATAAATGCAGCAAATGAGCTGCAGCAAGAATTGGAAAGTACAGCTATCGATCACAACTTTGGATTTTCTAAATCTGAAAAATCTTCTCCTATTGGAAAAATGTTTGGTGTTTTGGTAGTTCAAAATTTAGTTGGTGAACTTGGTTATTTAGCAGCTTTTTCGGGTAAATTAGGCAATAATAATCATCATTCAGGCTTTGTCCCTCCTGTTTTTGATATTTTAGAAACTGAAAGTTTTTTTCTTGAAGGAGAAAAGGAAGTAAGCGCCATCAATCTTCAAATTAGCACGATTGAATCAAGCGCCAATTATTTAGCACTTAAAGTACAAGCTGAGAACAACAAATCTCTCCTTGGCAAGTTTGTATTTGAAAGTCGCTTGGAATTAAAACGGTCAAAAACTCAAAGAAAATTAAAACGAGAGCAGTCTCTTGGAAAAATATCTGAAATAGATTATCGTAATTTTCTTGATGAATTAAAAAATGAGAGCATTCGTGAACAGTTATTTTACAAACACGAATTACGAAGAAAAAACAAAGAATTTTTACTGTCAAATACTGAATTTTTAGCTTTGGAGGAGCAGCTTGATTTTTTAAAGTTAGAGAGGAGTAAAAAATCTGCGGCCTTACAACAAGAAATTTTTGAAAATTATACTTTTTTGAATCAAGCGGGGAATAAAAAAAGTCTTTTGGAGATTTTTAAAAATACTATTTATCTTTTTCCGCCAGCGGCTGCAGGTGAATGTGCAGCACCAAAATTACTGCAATATGCTTTTTTAAATCAATTAAAGCCAATTTGCATGTCAGAATTTTGGTGGGGAGCATCTCCAAATTCGGAAGTTCGACTTCATAAGCAATTTTATCCTGCCTGTAAAAGTAAATGTGAACCAATTCTTAAACACATGCTAGACGGCATTGAGATGGATACTAATCCCATGTTAGCTCAAGCAGATGTTACGGATTTAGAGATTATTTTTGAAGATGATTATTTACTTTTTATAAATAAACCTGCAGAATTTTTATCTGTACCGGGAAAACAATTAACTGATTCTGTCTACGAACGAGTAAAAGCAAGTTATCCGAATACTACAGGTCCTTTATTAGTTCATCGCTTGGATATGTCAACATCCGGGATTTTAATGATAGCCAAATCTAAAGAAATTCATAAATTAATGCAAGCCCAGTTTCTAAGCAAAAAAATTCAAAAATCATATGTGGCTTTATTGGAAGGTTTCATAGAGAAAAATGAAGGAGAAATAGATCTTCCCTTGCGTGGAGATTTTGATGACAGACCAAAGCAATTAGTGTGTCATGAATTTGGGAAGGAGGCCAAAACAAAATTTAGAGTTCGTTCCAGAGAAGAAAATACAACGAGAATTCTATTTTTTCCCATAACAGGCAGAACGCATCAACTTAGAGTTCATGCTGCACACCATCTTGGTTTAGGATGTCCAATACTTGGAGATGATTTATACGGTACAAAATCGACTCGTTTATATTTACATGCTCAAGAACTAATTTTTATTCACCCAATCAGTAAACAGCAGCAAAGGGTTTATTGTAAAGCTCCTTTTTAGTGCAAATTAAATTATGAACATGGCATCGCCATAGGAGTAAAACCGGTATTTTTCTTTGATAGCCTCTTTGTATGCTTTTGTCATAAGTTCATGCCCGCAAAATGCAGAAATCATCATTAGTAAAGTAGAAAGAGGAGTATGAAAATTTGTAACCAAACTATCTGCAATACTAAATTCATACGGAGGAAAAATAAATTTATTTGTCCATCCATTATACGAATTTAGATAACCGTCAGTAGAAACAGATGTTTCGATTGCTCTCATTGAAGTTGTTCCAATTGCACAAACACGACGCTTATTTCTTTTTGCGTTATTTACAATTTCTGCGGTTTTTTCAGAAATTATAACCTGTTCTGAATCCATTTTATGTTTCGTCAAATCTTCAACTTCAACAGATCTAAAAGTACCAAGTCCGACATGCAAAGTAACCTCAGCAAAATGGATTCCTTTAATTTCTAAACGTTTTAACAATTCTCTTGAAAAATGTAAACCTGCTGTTGGTGCAGCAACCGCACCTTCCACCTTCGAATAGATTGTTTGATAGCGCTCTTCATCTTGAACTTCCACTTCTCTTTTTATGTATTTTGGAAGCGGTGTTTCACCTAACTCAGTAATTTTAGCTTTAAATTCCTCATATGGCCCATCGAATAAAAACCGAAGTGTTCTACCTCTAGAAGTTGTATTGTCAATTACTTCAGCAACCAGAGAGTCATCGTCTCCGAAATATAATTTATTGCCAATGCGTATTTTTCGAGCAGGATCCACAAGCACATCCCAAAGTAAGCTCTCACGGTTTAACTCACGCAAAAGAAAAACTTCAATTTTTGCTCCTGTTTTCTCTTTATTTCCATACATTCTAGCAGGAAAAACACGTGTATTATTCATAATCATTACATCGTCTTCTTCGAAATAATTGATTAAGTCTTTGAATAGTTTGTGTTCAATTTTTCCAGTATCTCTATGAATAACCATTAATTTCGCCTCATCGCGGTTATCACAAGGGTAGTTTGCAATTAATTCTTCAGGTAAATCGTAGTTAAACTCCGATAATTTCATTTTGCTCATAGAATACTTTTTAACCTTTTTTAAGTAAAGGAGTGCAAAGATACAACATTGAATATGCGTTTGTCAAGTATTTCAGAATGTTTTATTAATATTAATAAAATTACAGAATTCAAAGAATAGCAATTTTACTATGTATTATGAAATAATTAAGGGATTTTAATTGTTTGTCCAGGCCTAATAAGGTCGGATTTTAAATTATTTTTATTTTTTAGAGCTGTAACACTTACGTGAAATTTATTTGCGATTTGAGATAAATTATCTCCTTTTTTTACTGTGTAAGATTTCTCCACAGTTTTCTTCTCCACAGTTTTCTTCTCGATAGGTTTTATTACTTTTTCGGATACAATCGCTTTTTCGTTATCAGAATTGACATTTTTTTGATTAATTTTTAAGGAATCAGTTATCTGACTTTTTTCAATAGGATTTTTTTTAAGCTCTTTAACATTATATTTTTTACCTGTTATGTGCAAAGAGGAAATAGCAGGTGTACTTTTAATTTTAGCTAAAGTATTCTCAAATGACTCAAATATTTTTTGACCTTTTAATTGATACCCTTTAGTATTTAAATGTATTCCATCTGCTTGAGCATATCCAAGAGTATGCCATTTTTTTATAGTCCCTAAGCCCCCTGCTAAATCGTACCAATTCCAAAATAAGCAATTGTTTGCTTGAGCGATCGAATCCATTAAATCTCTAAATATTGGACCTGCAGTTATTATATTTCCTTTATAAAATAAATCTTGAGTTGATGTCAAAATAACAAGAGCCTCAGGGCTTATTGATTTTATTTTTGAGATTGCGCTCTCTATTTGATTTACTAGCTTAGGGTCTATTTTATTCGTATATAAAATGTCATTTGTCCCAAAATCTAGGAAGACAAAATCTGGTTTTATAATTGGTAGTTGCTCTTCTAATTTATCTAAAACCAAAATAGATCTTATCGCTGCAGCTCCCACGCCTGTTGAGTGATAAATAACTCCATTATTTGTGTTTTTCTCAATATTTAATCCATAAAAAGTAAAATGTTGATTTTCCTCACAACTGATTTTAATACTAATATTATTGACCGAATTCGGACAAGGAATAATAATTCCATAGCTTGTTTGTTCTATCTTAATACTATCTAAAGAGATATTGATGGAATCAAACCAGATACTAAACTTCCCTGCAGAAGCATCCTTTTCGTAAAATAAGTGCAGGAGACTATTTGTAGTTTCTAATTTTGTCTTAAATAAAAAATTAAGCTCTGCATTTTGAGACTTTGTATCGACAGACATTCCACATATTCCCAATGGAATTTCTTTTCTTCCTTGAAAGCTTTTTACATAAGTCCAATCACCTTTAAAAGAAGACTTATAGTTTACAGATGAGTAAGTATTAGCTGCCCCGTAACTAAAAATAAGGCCTCTACCACCATTGCCATATTTATCTTGAAACAAACTTCTAGCTTTAGTTGTTGGAATTTCTGCTTGAATATGGCTTCCCCCATAATGCACAAAAACTAGTTTTTCGTTAGAAACATCATCAAAATGATTTTGAATTTTGTTTGCAACTTCATTGGAATAAAATTGAATAAAATTATAGGAGTTGTCTACAGCTAATTCTTTAGGGTACTCTTGAGTAAAAACAATAATAGGAAAATTAAATAGTAAGAATAAGTATAACTTTTTTACCATTTTTTTAATTGTTTTTTATAATTTCTAACGTTGGTTCTTCAGTTCTTACTGTATCTAGTTCCTCTTTTTGTAAGACAATTATTTTAGGACTTGGTTTATTAACAGGCTTATTTTTCTCAACAACCGGTATAATTTCAGCTATTCCGGTATTTGTAGCTAAATTTCGCATCATGTTAATAGTACCTTGGCTCATTGCCCCATACATCCCAATTGCAAAAATCAAATCATCAATACCATTATTATTAATAATTGATAGTAAATTATGATTAGAGTAACGGAAATCTAAAACGTAAATTTCTTGATAATGACTAATCAAATAAACTGAAAAGGCATTTCCCATTGAGTTTTTTATAACAACCGCTTTTTTTCCATTTTTTACAGATGTGGTGATTTTTATTAATGGTGCATCACCCCCTAAAAAAGTCAAATAAGTATTTCCTCCAGAACTTGTATGAGAAAAAACTTTAGATTTAATTGGATTATTCATATTGTTTTCTCCGTAACGTTCAGCTGTTGTAGTTACCCAAGGGATAAAATATTCCATAGAATCTGGATTTGCTTTTACGGACGGATCTCGTGTTTTTTGATAAAGAGAACCTAAAAAATTATATTTTACTCTCCTACTCATTTTATTTAGTGTTTTAGCTTCGAAGCCTGCGCCATTACAAAAAGCTACGTAAGCATAATAAGCTCCTTTTGCATTCCAATGGTGGTCTGTACTAAAAAATAATTTTTCGTTGGCATGTTTATCTAATTCATTAAATACATCGCAAAAAATAGCATCATTATTTAAACTATTTTTTATAGCTGTCAACGTTTCTTTATTTTTTGAGTTATACTTTCGATATTTTAATACCGGGATGAAGGCAGAAGATAATGGAGCTACTGCTGAAAGAACTCTCGTTTTCCCTTTTAGCATTAATGCGTATTCATTGACCATTGCGCTATAACTAGCAGCCATTGATGGGATACCCCCACTCATCGGGTATACACTTCCATCTATAATAAGTAAGCTCCCTGAATAATCTTCTTGAAAATTTTGTAGATAATTTATTTTTGCATGAGCCGTATCCTCAAATTTTTCATCTTTCTTCTTCGCAACAAATATTTTTGCTTGATGCACTAATTTAATCCCTTTTAGTGAATGAAATACATCAGCCATCTCAATAAATGTAGTGCGAAATGGAAATTGATCATCTACAAAATGATCCATGCTATCAGACCAATTGCCGTTTAAATAACTATCAAAAGTTAATTTTGGGATTACAGCAAGTTTCCTTTTTTCCTCAACAGAAATTTTTTCTTTAGGTAAAATAAAATAAAACAATGCTGCCCCTAATAAGGTGATGCTAAATAAGAGTGTATTTAATTTATTTGCCATTAAAATCTAGTATATAAAAAAGGATTATAAGTTGAATTAACAAGAAGCATTGTTGCTAAAAATAACAATGCTAAATTAATAGCTGGTTTTGCTAATTGATAATAACGATTGATTTTTATTCTTTTTTCTGATTCAGACGAATACATCTCATCCCAGGGGATACAAAATAATACAACTAGAATAAACCAAAATAGATGCTCAAATAAATCAGATTTAAAACTGATTCCAATTGCATTTTTTGAATAAAATAACTTCCCGATAAATATTTTCAGTTGTCCAAAATCAACAAAATAAAAAATTGCTCGGCTAAAAATTATTAATACTAATGTGTATGTATGCCTTAGGATACGCGGTATTTTTTTTAAGTAATTTTCTAATAATTTCTCAATAATCATAAATGTCCCAAAATAAAGCCCCCACAAGGCAAAGTTCCAACTAGCACCATGCCAAATACCGGTTAATAGCCAAACAACCATTATATTTCTTAATTGAAATTTTCGATTTCCACCCATAGGAATGTAAACGTAATCTCTAAAAAATTTTCCTAATGAAATATGCCATCTGCGGTAAAAATCTCCAACAGATTGTGCTGCATATGGATGCCTAAAGTTCTCATCAAAATCAAAACCAAACATTTTTGCTAAACCTATTGCCATATCAGAGTAACCACTAAAATCAAAATATAATTGAACAGAAAACATTGTAATCCCAAACCATGCTTCAACTGAAGACAAATCGTTAAATCCGACATCAAGGTATTTATCAACTAATACCCCAGCTACATTAGCAATTACTATTTTCTTAAAAAGTCCTATACAAAATCTTGAAATTCCCGCACTAAATCTTCCCCAATCCATTGTTCTTTCGTCGACTTGTTCTGAAATAGAACTGTATCTGACGATTGGACCAGCTACTAAATGTTGAAATAAGCTAATAAACATTAGGAAATTTAGAGGGTTTTTTTGAGCTTTTAATTCCCCTCTATATACATCAACAATATAGGAAATAACCATAAATGTATAGAATGAGATTCCAACAGGTAATGAATTGGTGGGCCTGCCAAATGGGAGCTCCCCAAATACACTTAAATTATCGTATAAAAAGCCACCATATTTATAAAAAACAAGCAAACTTAAATTTATAATTATAGTTATAAGTAGTATTATTTTTGCTTTAAAATCCCCTCTCCATCGCTCTATCAAAAGAGCCATAAAATAATCAAAAATCGCAGTAAAAATCATTAAGAATATCCATAATGGCTCTTCCCAGGCGTAGAAAGCCAATGAGAATGCCGTAAGGCTTATGTTTCTGAAAATTTTATTTGGCGTTAGATAATGGAATATTAAGCTAAGCGGTAAAAATAAATAAATAAATGTAAGGCTTGAAAATACCATTAATCCAAAATTTAAAAAAACGAAAATACAAATTTATATGCGAATATTGAAGTTTTTCAATATTCTTGTATAATCAAAAGTAGTTATACAATCACTTAATAAATGAATAAGCTCGACAAAGAAAGTTCGTTGTATCTTTTACAACACGCAAAAAATCCAGTGAATTGGTATGCTTGGTCTGATAATGTTTTTCAAATAGCAAAATCTGAAAATAAACTTGTGCTAATTAGTATTGGTTATTCTGCATGCCATTGGTGTCATGTCATGGAAAAAGAGTGCTTTGAAGACGAGGAATTAGCAGCATTTATGAATGCAAATTTTATTTGTATAAAAGTAGACCGTGAAGAACGACCAGATATTGACCAAGTATACATGAGTGCAGTTCAGTTAATGACTCAAAAGGGTGGTTGGCCACTAAATTGTTTTACACTTCCCGATGGTCGACCAATTTATGGTGGCACATATTTTCCAAAAGAGCAGTGGCTACATATTTTAAAATCCTTAGTGCATTCCTATCGGCACGATTTTGAAAAAGTTGTTGAATATGCTAAAAATTTGAATGAGGCTATTTCTCAAAGTGAATTAATTGATTTACCTCAAAAGATAGAAAAAAGGGATGCAAAGAAATTACATGAAATCATTGATCGTTGGAGTCCAAATTTTGATAATAGAGATGGCGGTCCAACAAAAGCACCAAAATTTCCACTGCCTAATAATTATTTATTTTTAATGGAATTCACTTTATGTTTTAAGGATAAAAAAGTTCAGAACCATGTTTTATTAACTTTAGATAAAATGTTAGCGGGGGGGATTTACGATCAAATTGGCGGAGGTTTTTCACGCTATTCAGTTGATATGCTTTGGAAAGTCCCACACTTTGAAAAGATGCTATACGATAATGCACAGCTTGTAGAACTCTATAGTAATGCTTATAAGTATTATAAAAAAAATGAATATAAGGAAATGGTCTACCAAACTGTGGATTGGTTAGAACGTGAAATGAAAGATACATCAAATGCATTTTACAGCGCGCTAGATGCTGATACAGATAATGAAGAAGGTAAATTTTATTGTTGGCAGAAGAATGAATTAAAAACGATTTTAGGAGAAGATTTCACTTGGTTTTCTAGCTATTATTCGGTAAATAAACTCGGCTTCTGGGAAGATGACAAGTATATATTACTCACAACAGAAACGCCTAAAACCTTTGCTAGAAGTCAAAATTGGACCTTATCAGAATTCCGAAAAAAACGAAATGCAGTAAATAAAAAATTACTCGCCCATCGAAACAAGAGAACACAACCTGGCTGCGACACGAAATGTTTAACATCTTGGAATGCTATGACGATTTCAGGATTTTGCGCTGCTTTCAGTGCTTTTGGCGATATCAAATTTTTAAATTTAGCTAAGAAAACTGCTTTATGGATTGAAAATTTTCAATTGAAAAATCAAGACTGTTTATTTCATAATTTTGCTAATAATAAGGCTTGTATTGACGGGTTTCTTGAAGATTATGCTTTTGTGATTGAAGCTTTTATTCGCTTATACCAAGTTTCAGCTGAGTTAAAATGGTTGACGATTGCAAAAAAATTAGCAAAAAAAGTTGAACGTGATTTTATGCATAATGAGAGTAAAATGTGTTATTTCTCAAATAATGCTTCTTCATTGATTGCTCGAAAAATGGATATTTACGACAATGTTATTCCAGCTAGTAATTCTGTTATGGCTAATAATTTTTACTTATTGGGACACTATTATAAAAATATAGAATGGCAAGAAATTGCTGATCAAATGCTAGCAAATGTTTATGATGGTATGGAGCAATATGGTTCTGGTTTTTCAAATTGGGGTTTGTTGCTTTTACGAATGATAAATGGACTAACAGAAATAAATAGTATTGGCAAGAACACCATAAATTCAGATTCAATTTCCACTATTTTAAACCAATACACACTTATTTCCTACCACAAAGAACTTCCAATTTCTAAAGAATACAAGAATGATGGTGTTTATGTTTGTACAAAGGGAATCTGTCACCCTGTAATTAGTGAATACAGTAAATTAAAAGTGTTGCTTGACAAAAATTTATATTGAACTTATAATTTCTTAGTATCTTCATAAAAATTTTGCTTTGTGGCTCGAATAATTTGTTTTTTCCTTTTTCTACAATTTGCAAATTTAACCTTTGGTCAAGTTTACGACGGCACCTATAAAATAAAAACAAAGCCACCTAAAGCTGCCGGATGCGCACCTCCAACTAGCACAACTTATTTAGAGTTGAACAATGTAAGGGCGATGATCCATACTGCAGGAAATTTATGGCAGATTCCTAATCAAAACTACTCCCAATATGAGATCCCAAAGAATTCTGGAATCATGGCGCTGTTTACTGCAGCCCTTTGGTTAGGTGGCACAGATGTAAACAATCAATTAAAATTAGCTGCACTTCGTTACCGAAATGGACAAGATTATTGGACGGGTCCGCTTACTAAGGTTACTGCAGAAACTAATTATGAAAACTGTAGTAAATACGATAAGCATTTTGTTACAACTCAAGATATGGTCCGCGAATTTAATAAGTGGTATGAAGCTGGTATTTTTGATTCTCAAAATGGAACTTCTACACAGACTGAAAAATTTCCAAACTATAAAGTTCCAGATAACATTAAAAATTGGCCAGCTCACGGTGATGTTTCTCAAGGCCAAGATTATTATTTAGCTCCTTTTTATGATTTTAATAGTGATGGTCATTACAATTGGCAGGATGGCGATTTCCCTTGGTATGACGTTAAAAAAGATAAAGAATGCAGTGTTGATAGAAAAGTCTCCCTTTATGGCGATATGAATTATTGGTGGGTAATGAACGACAAAGGAAATATTCACACTGAAACAGGCGCTGATCCAATCGGAATGGAAATTAGGGCTCAAGCATTTGCTTTTTCATCCAATGATGAGGTAAATAATATGACATTTTATAATTATGAGCTCATAAATCGTGGAACTCAAACCTTGTATAATACTTATTTTGGGTTTTTTACAGATGGCGCTTTAGGCGATCCTTATGATGATTATGTTGGCTGCGACGTAAACCGTGGCTTAGCGTATTACTATAATGGAGATAATTTTGATGGCGATAACTCCGGTTATAAAGGATATGGATATTCACCTCCAGCAGTGGGAGTTGATTTCTTTGAAGGGCCTTATCAAGATAATGATGGACTTGATAATAACTTTGGAATTGGAATGAACGAAGCATTGAATGGTATTGGTTATGGTGATGGTGTAATTGATAATGAGCGTTTTGGAATGCGCAGATTTTTATATTATTCAAATACCACAAATGGCGCAAATCCTAATCAAACAGATCCAATTTCTTCCTCTGATTACTACAATTATTTAAGAGGTTTTTGGAAGGATGGAACAAAGTTTGTCTACGGAGGAAGTGGTCATATTTCTGACCCAGATGCAAACCCGCTAATGCCCTGCGATTTCATGTTTCCTGGAGATACAGATCCATTGGGCTGGGGAACTAACGGGAATCCTCAAGCTCCTTGGACAGAACAAACAGCAAATAATACACCAAATGACCGTCGATTTGTGGAGTCAGCTGGTCCATTTGTTTTGAAGCCCGGAGCAGTTAATAATATCACAGTTGGTGTGGTTTATGCTCGTTCAAATGGCGGAAATCCCTTCGAATCTGTAGAAGTTTTAAGAAGAGCCGATGACAAAGCTCAAGCCTTATTTGAAAATTGCTTTAGGGTTTTAGATGCACCTCACGCTCCAAATTTGGATTTTCAAGAGTTAAATAATGAAATTATATTATTCCTGTCAAATTCACAAAATTCAAATAATTACAACGAAGGCTACCAAGAATTTGATCCCTTTATCGTTTCTGCTGACCCTAACGCTGATAAAAAGTATCGTTTTCAGGGTTACCAAATTTTCCAATTAAAAAATAAAAGCGTTTCATCTTCTGAATTAACAGATCCTTCAAAATCTAGACTTGTTGCTCAAGTTGACATAAAAGATAATGTAAGTAAAATAATCAATTTTGAATTCAGTGATGACCTAAATGCAAGTATTCCTGTTTTGAGAGTAAACGGAGAAAATAAAGGTATTCGTAAAAGTTTTAGCGTAACGAAAGATTTATTTTCGCAAGGTAATTCTACGCTTGTAAATTTTAAAAGCTATTATTTTATGGCGATTGCTTATGCTTATAATAATTATAAAACATATTCTCCAACTGATCCTTTATTACTAGATGGCCAAAAAATTCCTTATATCGCTAGTCGAAAAGCAGCAATAGGCGAAATAAAAGCGATTGAAGTTATACCCCACAATCCAATGCCAGAAGCAGGTGGAACAGACCAATTAATTTCGTATGGTTCTTCACCACAGATCACAAGAATGGATGGTTATGGCAATGGTAATCGCAGTATA